>JARLIO010000079.1 GCA_031291675.1 Azospirillaceae bacterium | reverse complement strand
TGAATACCGAAGCTTATCTCGCCGATACTTCGCCCGGGTGGTTTCAGTCCAAACCATCTTGTGATCTCCTCGTTGCTCGCAACCACGATTGAATCACAAGGGACTGGAATCACTCAACTCTTTTTCGGTCAGCCTCTTAGACTTCGATACTCTCGATATAAAGCTCTTCACCACCGACCACACTCAGGTCATCGCCATCGCATTGGGAACAACGAAAGCGGAATCGCTGGATCAAGCTCTCGACACCGCAAGTCCGGCACAGGACCCGTGCGGCGACGGTTTCGATCGCCAGTTCGGCACCCTCGGCCACCGTGCCTTCGGCGAAGATCTCAAAACAGCCACGCAGGGCCTGGGGTTCAACCGCCTTGAGCGCACCGACTTTAAGACGAACCCGCTGAATATGGTCGACGCCATGCGTCCTGGCCTGCCGGACCAGAATGCTCATCAAACTCTCGATAATCGTCGCTTCATGCATCTCAATCTCCCGACCGGGCCGCAGGCCGGCGACGCCATGGGGCGTGAACCTTGCGGTGTCGCCGTCCGTCATGCCGCGGCATCCACGGTGATCACCCGTTTACCCCTGGATGGCGGCAGCGGTTCCGGCTGAACCTGGATCTGCACGGTCAGCAGCCCCGCATACCGGGCCTGGCGGATCGCCGGAACAGCCTCAAGAGCGGCGTAGATCGCCAGCTTGAGCGCCGCCCCGTCCCTGCGGCCGAAACCGTTCGCCAAGGCCTGCGACGCCGTGATCGAGAGGCATGCCGGCTCACCCGGCGACAGGCGCACCGAGAAATCAGCGAGGCCGGCACGTCCCAGCAGCACCTCGTCAAGGTCCCCGATGGTGATTTCAAGATCGCCACCGAGAGCCACCCGCCCGGATTTGCGCGCGGCGATCCGTTCGAACCGCCGCAACGGTGAGCCACACGGGCAAGGTTCCGGCAAAAAGCGCGACAGATCGCCGGTCCGATAACGGATCAACGGCATGCCGCGCCGGGTCAGCGTTGTGACAACGATTTCGCCGAGACCGCCATTGGTGATCGATTGTCCGGTTCGCGGATCGACGATTTCGAACAGGAAATCCAACTCCTGAAGATGGTAGCCGCGATGGGCCGCGCATTCGACGCCGCCGCCATAGCCCAGTTCGGTCATTCCCCAATGCTGGAAGACATCCGCGCCCCATTCCCGTTCCAATTCGCCCACGACGCTCTCGGCCACAAAATCGGAACAGAGCAGGACCGTTTTCAACGTGTCGATCCGCCGGCCCAGGGCCCGCCCTTGCCGCGCCACCGCCAGCATCTGCACCGGCAGACCAATCACGAGATGAGCCCGGCAGCGCATCACGGCCTCGACCGCGGCACACGGATCGCGGACGAAACCGAAGACCACCGGTTTGGCCCCGAGGCGCCGCGCGGCCGTCACCAACAAGTCACCGACACTGCCCGGCGACGCCCCCGGCAACATGATCAGGATGGAATCGCCGGCGCCAGCCATCAAGGACAGCCCGTGATGAAAGAAATCGATGGTGATTTCCTGATCCGCGGCGGTGAAGAACAGACGCTTTGGTTGTCCCGTGGTCCCCGAGCTTTCGCTGGTCACGACACGCTGAACCGCGCTCTGCGAAACACAGAGAAACCGCAGCGCATCGACCTGCAGATCCCCGGCCGTGGTGAACGGCAGGCTCGCCAGGGCCGCCACGTTTGGCAGGGTATCCGCCGCCGCACCGAGATGGTGGCGATAGAACGGACTGCGCTGGCGCACCCAGGCCAGGGTTTCACCCAGGCAGCGCCGTTGATAGTCCTCGATATCGTCGCGACGGAGGGTCTGGCCGGCAAACCCGATCTTCCCGGCGATCCATCGGTCCAGAACATTGCCGGGTTTCATCGACGGTTCCCCCGATACAACGTCCCGCCGCTGCGCGACGACAAGTTGTAGGCACAAAGCGGCACCAGCCGGTGATCCGGACTGACGACATGGATGTAGCATTGACGCAACCGGGCAAGGTCCAGGGTCCAGGCATCCTGAAAAACCATGCCGGAGATGCACAGCGTGCGACGTCGTTCCGCCAGAAAAGCATCCAGACTGGCCGTTGCGGCGTCGGAGCCACAAGCGGACGCCATCGCCGACGACGGCTCATCGGGTTCCGCCGCCCAGCGCCGGGCCACGAATTGCCGGGCCCGCCGGACCTCCTCCCCCGCCGGGTCCGCGGCCAACGCCGGGGCGATCGCCGCGCTGGACGCGCAGCACCCGGCCTGACGCCCCGGACGCGACGTGGCCAGCGTGCCGTCACGGCCGATGGTGAACTGGCCATTGAAGGAGCAGTACGGATTCTCCGCGGTTCCCGCCTGGAAATCGGCAATCCGGATGGCGCCTGCCGTCTGCTCTTCAATCAGCCGCAGCACCTCCGGCAGCGTGACCCGCCCGCTATCGTCCGGGGTTTCGGGATAGCGGCCGAAATAGCTCACCGGTTGAAAGTGGACGGTCCGCACCACCGGCACCTGGCTGATCGCGAAACGAAGAATCTCGCCGATCTGCGCGGTATTGACGCCGGGCACCAGGACTGGAACCAGCACAACGCCCAGCCGCATTTCGGCACAGTGACGGATGGCCGCCAATTTGTCCGCCAGCAGATCGGCACCGCGAATTTGCCGATAGATCGCGTCGGTCATCCCGTCGAACTGGAGGAACACGCAATCAAGCCCGGCCTGCTTGAGACGACGCAGATAGGCCGGATCCTTCGCAATCCGAATGCCGTTCGTGTTGACCTGGACGAACGTGAACCCGCGGTCGCGGCACAGCGCCACGATTTCCGGAAGGTCGTCGCGCAGGGTCGGCTCGCCACCGGAAAGCTGGATATTCACCGACGGTGCCGAAGCCCGCAGCATGTCGAGCCACCCCGCGATCTCCGCAAGACCGGGATCGGCGACCGCCGATCCCGCCGCGGCGAAGCAAATCGGACAAGACAGGTTGCAACGCGCCGTGACCTCCAGCAGTACGCAACAGCTGCGTTGACGATGCCCGGCGCACAGTCCGCAATCGAACGGGCAGCCGCGCCCGGCGGCTTTCGTTGCGATCCCCGGCGGCGGCGAAAACGGCGCCAGCGACTGTCCCCAGTTTTCGTAGGAGGGCGGCCCGCGCCAGACCACGGTTGAGAAGTCGCCATGGGTCGGACAGGTCTTGCGCAGATAGACCGTATCACCCTCGCCGACATGGCGCGCCGCGATCCGATCGAGGCAGACCGGACAAACACTTTCCGTTTCGTCCAGCAAGCGCGGCGCCAGCCGCGACGACGTGGCGCAACAGACCTTCGCGCCGGTGTCCTGACGGTGCCGCGACGATGAGCGATCCTCATCACCACCCGGCTTCAAGAGATCGGCCAAGGGCACACCGAGCCGGGCTTCGATAATCGAAGCGATCCGTTCGGCGGCCTGCATCCGTTGCGCCGCGCCGCACAAGGCCGCGCGATCGTCGGCGAACCGCGCCATGCCCCGCTGGAATCTTTCGGCGATGCTGACCACCCGGTCACCACATACCAACTTGTCGGCCAGATAGACGATACCCCGCTCGTCCAGATCGCCATCGGCAACCGCCGGGTTGGAATGATCGGCAACCAGCCGTGCAACCCGCGGGAAACCCAGCCGCTCCACGATCGCGGCCCCGATCGCGGCATGGTTGGTCATCCCCTTGGCCACATCGTGCAACAGGGCACCGGCCAGAACCAGATCAATGTCCAGCGGCACGCCCCGTATCGCCGCCGCTCCGGCAATGATTTCGGCCACGTCGGCAACCGCCCGGACATGACGGAACACGCCACGAGGGACCGAGCGATCCGCCAAAATCGCCCAGCATTCGATCCTGTTTGGCACGTCGATCCAGTGACGCCGGGTCTGCACCGCCTGATAATCGGCCGGCCGGTCGATATCGAGGTGGATGCCCTGATCGAACACCGCAATCTCGGACGCTTCGTGATCGTGTCGGTCCAGCACCGCCTTGACGCCACCGTTCCCGTCGCTCGCCAGGATTTCCGCAAACAACGCCCGCGCCACCAACGGGGGATGGCCGCGCTGGCCGCCGAAAGTCGGATAAATCACCGGTGCCCCGTGGACCGTCCCGGCCGCGAGATCCGCGATCGTGTGCGGCCGGACCAGCGGAATGTCGGCAGGCAGAAAAAAGCAGCCGGTCAATGTCGGCGGCAGTGCTGCGAAACCCGCAACCGCCGACGAATACATGCCCTGGTCGTAAGAAGGATTGACGACCGGACGCACCGCCAGACGATCGAGCAGCGGCATCAACTCATCCGACCGATGGCCGACCACGACGGTAATGTCGGGGATGCCGCCCTGGCGAAACAGCTCGACCGCATGTTCCAGGATGGCTTTGCCGTCCAGGGGCAGCAATGGCTTGAACGCCCCCATCCGTGAGGAATAGCCGGCGGCGACGATCAGCGCCCCCAGAGTTTCCCCGCGGGCAGCGGCCTTGAAAGGCCCGATCATGGGAACCCCACCACGGCTTGCCCACCGACGGCACAGTTGTTGGCTTCCAGGATCTCGGTCACTTTGCGAATAGTCGCGATGACGATTTCCGGACACCGTTCCAGACGTAGCCGGGGGTCCTGCCCGACAATGTCTTTGCAATCGATGCCGCCGTAGCGACGGCCAAACGTGTCCTCGAACCACGTCACCAGTTCGGTCAGCATCGGGGCAAGAGTGCTGTCGCCGGTCTCCTCCGGAGCACCACGGCCGGCATAAAGGCCGAGGACGCAACAGGCACCCGACAAGGTTCCGCAGACTTTGCCGCAGCCCAGCCCGTTCTGCAGACCGGCCATGGCGCGCACCAGGTCGGGGGCGGTTTTGCCCTGCGCTTCCAATCCCATCAGCGCCAGGACCTGGCTACAGCCAAAGCCTTGCAGCGACAACTCCATTGCGCGGAACTCGATGTCATTCACCGCCGTCGTCCCCTGATGACGGGCCGGCCCCTGGCACGGCACGGCCCTGGTTTCTGTCTTGCTTGACCGCGACCAACAACAGGAAGCCGGGACGCAACCGGCGCACCACATCGATGCTCGGATCATCGGCGGTGTCGCGGGCAACCGCCTCACCCCAGAGGGGCGACAACGACCCGTGTTCGAAGATGATGCGTCCCAGAAGTTCCTTGAGGACCGCGGAATGGTCCTCCACCGTGTCGAGCACGAGGCCCGCCCGCTGCAACGTCGCGCACCACATGTCGTACCCGACCATTCCGGCGAGACAACGCGGCAGGGATTGCGGGACAGCGACCCGGGGGCTGCGCGCGTAGACGTCGGTCGCCACCAGACGGCCGCCGGGTTTCAGAACCCGGAAGATTTCCGCCAGGACGGCTTGAGGCGTCGCCGTCACCGAAAGGCTGCATTCGGCGAGAACCCCATCAAGCGATGCCGACGCGAACGGCAAGGCCTCACCTCGGCCGTTAACCACCCGGCAGCCGGGTTTGGTCCGCCGCGCCGCGGCCAACGCGTCGGAGCGGACATCAAGGCCGAAGGTCTCGATTCCCTGCTCCTGCAGAACCGCGAGCCCATCGCCGCGGCCACAACCGAGATCCAGGACGCGAGCCCCCGGCTGCCATCCGCCCAGCCCGACGGCGCGCCCGGTCAAAGCCCGCCCCCCGGGTCGCAATGCCGGGCCGCACAGCGGCGCTTTGGCCGGAGCCGGCATGACACCGCGTTCGTAGGGCGAAGCGAACGGCGCCATCGGATGGACCATCATTTGTCCTCCAACGCCTGCTCGACCTTCAGCATCTTGCCGATCGCAAGATCCTCGGGCACGAAGACCAGGCCGCAAGCGGAACAACGCGCCAACTCGACCGGAAAGCTCTGCCCCATGTAGGAAACCATCACCTTGCCGGTTTCCAATGGCAGATTGCATTTGCCGCACAGCAACGGACCGGTTCCGGGCTTATCGTCGGTCATGGCGATGGCTCCATTCCCAGCTGCATGCGATGGCTGTAGAGTGAATAGACGGTGAAGCCGCCGCGGTCGGCGGTGTACTCGACCCAATAGGTCACGCTGGCCAGCCGACGCGAGGCAAACAGGTGACCGGTCGCCGTATCCACAATTTTCTCTCCGGTCTTCTCGGCCGATGCGATGACCGCGCGGATCTCGTCGCGCAGGATCAAGCGACGTTCGGCCAACGCCGCCACCTCGGGCGACAGGAACAGACGAACATCAAGGCCCGTGGCGTCGACCGGCTCGCCCCAGACCTCTTTCAAGAGCCGCGTTTTCAATCGGGCCCGGTTTTCCTGACGCCCGGAGAAGCCCGGATCGGGTCGGCCCGCCGGATCGACGTCCCGGGTTCCGAATATCAGATCGAGCAAATGAACCGAACGCTTGCCGCGGCGGGCAAAGTTGTCGCGGCACATGGCGCAATAGGTCAGGTAGTCGGCATCGTTTTCACCGATCCGCCGGTCAACCACCTTGTCGGCAATGTCAGGATTGGCGAACGACATCAGTCCACCGAACCCGCAACAAGGCGAGAGGCCAGGCTCGTTGAGTTCGACGACCGGCACCCCCAGTTCGGTCAGCAGATGGCGCACGCTTTTCTGGATGTCCGGCGCGTCATGGGTGGTACAGGGATCGTGCAGGGCGAAAGTCGACGCCGCCAGGGCGGGACGCGGCGCGGGCAGCCCATATTGTTCGAACACCGTCCAAATCGAAACGACGGGGGCCTCCGGCAGTCGATCCTGCAACATCCGCTGGCAATTCGCACAGGCGGTAATGATCATTGGCCGCCCCAGTCGCTCCCACCCCGCGGCCAGGTCGGCATGGGTTTGCTCATACAAGTCCGAGCGTCCGGCCCATTGCGCCGGTGCACCGCAACAGCCCAGGATCAGCCCGACACCATCGGCGATCGTCTCGCGCAAATAGGCATAGCCCCGGATCACATGGTCCGGCGATGAAGCGCTCAATTGGCAACCGGGGAAGAACACAGCGGCGCTGGCGTCGCGACCCGGTTGGTGACGGGCCAGGGCAAACGCCGGGCCCGTGCTGAAAGCCATATCGCGCAGCGCGAAGTCATGCAGCGATGGCGGCATCTTGCCCTTGTCCACCATGCTTCGACGCGCCTCAAGACAAACAGCCGCCATATCAAGATGTTGGGGGCAGACCGCGGTGCAAACCCCGCACAGGCTGCAGGAATTAACCATCCGATTGGACTTGTGAGTCCCAAGGACAATACTATCATTATTATAGATTTCACGCACGTATCGCTTCGGATACGCGCCGTAATGAGCCAGATATTCGCAGCGCTTGACGCATTCCAGGCACTGACAGGGAAAACAGCGCGACGCCTCGCGGATCGCCTCGTCACGGCTCAATCCCGCCGCAGGATCGGTGGGGATCACCGCCGGGAGTGGGCTATAAGCTGATGTATCGGTATAAAGAAGGGTCGGATAGGCCCCCTGATTGTCGCGACTGGCGGTCAGCGAGGCGCCTTGCAGGACGCGATCGATCGACAATGCGGCAAAGCGGCCGTCCTGGACCGAGGAAATCGGCGAAAAGACCGCGCCGTAGCGTTGGCCACCCCCGGCGAAGATCCTCGGATGGCTGGTGGCACCGGTCGCCGATACGATCGCGATCCGGCCATCCGGCGCACAGTCGAGACCGGGGAACGCCACCGCGAACGGCACCGGCCCGGGTCCCAGATAAAGCGCGTCGAATTCGGTGAGCAACGCCGCGATGTCGGGCATTGACCCGGCCGCTTCCCCGACCGGGGTTCGGCACCGGATATCGACCCCGAGAGCGTGCAACGCCGCCAGATCCGCATCGATCGCGGCCTCCGGCAAAATCGCCGGCGCCATCGCGCGCAACCGCGCCAACGGGCGTTCGCCGGCCTCGAAAACGACGACGTCGCGGCCCTTGAGCGCCAGATCATAGGCCACCGTCAGGCCGCTCAATCCGGCGCCGATGATCGCGACACGCTTCTTTTTCGTCACCTTCTGGCGCTTGGGCAAGCCGATCGCTCCGTAACCATAAGCGACGGCGGCCCGTTCCAAGGCACTGATGGTAATCGCCATGCCGGCCTCGGACCGCTTGCAGCCGCGTTCGCACGGATGGTCACAAATGCGACCGATAATCGCCGGGAAGGGAACCGATCGGGCAAACAGACCGAAAGCGGCGGAAAACTCGCCCAGACGCAGGTGCGCCATCATACCCCGGACATCCACATGCAACGGACAGCCGGTATTGCAGGCCGGTGGCTGCTCCTGAATACACTGTGCTTCCCGTTCCTGGACGCGTTGGCGATCCATTGCTGATTTCCTGCTTCAAGGGCTCCACGCCAAGCCACGCCTCTGCATGGACGGGCCAATGAGGGGCCTGGACGGGCCCCCCGGTTCGGAAGTTCCGGAGCGATTGCGACATGGGTCGCCCCGGTTCTTCTCCGCGGCCGTCAGACCGACGCCTTACTCAGCGGCGTCCTTGACCGCCTTGGCGTCGAGCGCCTCCTTGACCAACTCCGCCAGGGCCGGCACCTTGAAGATCCGCACGCCGCAGGCATTGTAGATGGCGTTCAAGATCGCCGGATGCCCCGCGGTCAACGGCGCCTCGCCACACCCCGCGGCCCCCAACGGTCCCAGCGGACGCGGCGTTTCCAGATAGAGGATCTCCATGTCATCGGGGATATCGCGCGGATAAGGAAGCCCGCAATCCAGCAACGTGGTATGGGTCTCCAGATCGTCGAAGTCCTCGGTCAACGCCAACCCGATCCCCTGCGCCAAACCGCCGTAGATCTGGCCATCGACCGTCGTCTTGTTGATGATCGTGCCGACATCGATCGCCGTCGTATACTTGACGACCGTTACCTTTCCGGTATCCATGTTGACTTCAACTTCTGGCATGAAGACTTCGTACATATAGATCGGGAAGGGATCGCCCTGGCAGGTGTCCGGGTTGCATTCGGTACAGGCCTGAGCCACCCATTTGCCGTCATAACGCAGCGGGATCTTCTCGTCCTTCATCTCCTGGTAGGTCCGATAGCTGCCGTCCGGCTTGCGCATCGCGTTGAGGAGCATCTCGCAGGACACCCGAAGCGCCTGGCCGCAGAAGACGTTCGACCGGCTGCCACCTGAGGGGCCGCTGTTGGGCAGGCGGGTGTCGTTCATCTCCAGTTTGAACTGGTCGGGCCGGAGCCCCAGCGGGCGGAGAAACTCGTGGGCGAAGGTCAGTGTGCCCAAATCCGATCCCTGGCCATGATCCTGCCAGGAATTGAACGTGGTGACGCCGGTCGGCGTCAGCTCGACCGCCGCCTCCGAACTGTCGGGGCCATCCAGACCACAGCCATAGATACCGAGCGCGACACCGACGCCACGGCGTTTCTTCGGCGTCGACAGCGCCGCGCACCGTTGCTTCGCCTCCTGGTATTTCGACCGCAGCATGTCGAACAACTGAGGCAACACATAGACGTCAGGGACTTGCCCGGTTGGCGTTGTCGACCCGGGGCGATAGAGATTCTTGTAGCGAAATTCGAAGGGATCCTCGCCAATCTTCTCGGCCAGCATATCCATCGCGATTTCCGAGGCCAGGAACGCCTGGGGCGAACCGTAGCCGCGGAACGCCGATCCCCAGGCATGGTTGGTGCAAACCGTCTGACCTTTGCCCCGGATATTCTTCAGTTCGTAGCCGGCACCGGTAAACTGTCCCTGGCGCACCGTCACGAGATCGCCAAACTCTGAATAGGGGCCGTGATCGAGCCACCAGTCGGTTTCCATCGCGACCAGTTTGCCGTCCTTGTCGGCCGCCATCTTGATCTTGATATTGGCCGGCGACCGCTTGCCGGTGTAGGTGATGTTCTGGAACTGGTTGTAGGCTAACGAAACCGGTCTCCGGGTCGCCAGGCAGGCGACGCCCAGCAGCGCCTCCATGGTCGGGCTGAACTTGTAGCCGAATGTTCCACCGGTGGCGTTCTGGACCAGGCGCAGCTTGTCGGGCTCCAACCCCAGTCCCGGGCAGATCATCGCATGGTGCAGATGCAGGCCGATGCTCTTGGACTGGATCGTCAACACGCCATCATCGTCGAGAAAGGCGCTGCCACAATCGGGCTCGAGATGCAGATGCGGCTGACGACTGCAGTAGGTCTCGATATCGACGACATAGGGCGCGGCCGCGATCAGCGGTTTGGTATCTTCGCCCTTGACCACGCCTTGTTCGTAGTAGGCGTTCGGCACGCCGGGATGGATTTCCATGGCATCGGGTGCCAGGGCGGCAAAGCCGCTCATATAGGCGGGCAGAATCTCGAGATCCACCTTCACCTTCTCCGCGGCGGCGCGCGCGTGGGCTTCGGTGTCGGCGCAAACAATCGCGATGGCATCGCCGAACTGGAAAATCTTCTTGTCGCAAAGGATCGGCCGATCCCAGCCATCGCCCTTGTTCGACGGGAAGGTGATCAGGCCGGTGATCGCATTCTTTCCGGTAACGTCTTTATGAGTGACAACCTTGACGACCCCGGGCATCGCTTCGGCTTCGGCGGTGTCGATCCCCATGATATTGGCATGCGATACCGTGGCCTGGACCAGCGCCAGCCGCAGGGTGTCCGGTGGCATGTGCATCGCGATGTCGGCACCGAAATCCCAGGTGCCGGTAACCTTGGCCATGGCCGATGGGCGGTGATAGGTCGACCCCAGGATGCTGCCATTTTCGGCCGGTCGGAACAGCAGGTCTTCCTTCTTCTTCTCGCCGCGCAGGACCGCCGCGGCATCCATCACCGCATCGACCAGGGGTTTATACCCGGTACAGCGGCAGGCATTGCGATTGCGATTAAACCAGGTGCGAACCTCTTCCCGCGTCGGACTGGCGTTCTGATCGAGCAACACCTTGGCCGACATGATGAATCCCGGCGAGCAGATGCCGCATTGGGCGGCACCGTGCGCCATCCAGGCGACCTGCAGCGGATGGAGATTGTCGGGCGTGCCGATCCCTTCGATCGTGGTGATTTTGGCGTCGGCGGGAAGCTGCTTGATCGAGGAGCGGCACGCCTTGACCGGCTTGTCGTTGACGATGACGGTGCAGGTCCCGCATTGTCCGTCGCTGCAACAGACCTTGCAGCCTGTCAGCAACAGATTCTCACGCAGGACGTCGGCGAGCTTGGCATTGACGTTGACGATAAGGGGACGGTCCACGCCATTGATGTTGAGAATTACGCGTTGCATGCTGGCCTCTCCACGGCAAATATGTTCTTATTTGTTACTTTCGCGCGAATTCGATCGATGATTTCGCACGAGGATGCCCCCGGCCATGACGTCCTGGGAACCGGTCCAGGTTGGTGCCGCCACGCCGCGATGGCGGACAGCGATGATCGCGACAACGGTGATGACGCCAACGTCCTTCAAGGGAGAATCGCCGATCGTGTCGACGACCCCGTTCTTCGAAACCGCCCATGACAACCTCGTTTCCTGCCGACCTCCGACGAATTCGCGTCACCCCTCCGCCTTCCTCTCCGGATCACCGGAGAGGAAGGCGACGGTTCATCCGGCGATCTGTGAGATCGCGCCGTTCGGACACAGCGACACGCACATCGGCGAGTCATAGCTGCCGACGCACTCCTGGCATTTGTCGGGATTGATCTTGTAGACTTTCTTCTTGTGTGAAATCGCGGTGTTGGGGCATTCGGCTTCGCACGCGCCGCAGGCGCTGCAGACTTCCGGGTCGATCTGGTAGGCCATGATTTCTCTCCGTTTCTTCTGTTGATTTCATCGTTCCGTGCACGAAATGCACGGGTCGATACTGTTGACGATCAAGGCGATGTCGGAAATCCGGGCGCCTTTCAGCATCGTGCACAGCGCGTCCCAGTTCATGAAGCTGGGAACCCGCCACTTCACACGTTCCGGTTTATTTGTTCCGTTCGTCCTGACGTAATAGATAAGCTCCCCGCGCGGGGCCTCGCATTTGGCGATGGCTTCGCCGGCGGGAATCTCCGGCCTCTCGGCTGGCGCCGTCGGCCCATCGGGCAGATCCTCAATCAGCCGGCGCAAGAGGCCGATCGAAATCTTCACCTCGCTGAGACGGATCATCGCGCGTGACCAGACATCGCCGGCCGTCCGCGTCGGAACCTCGACCGTCAGTTTGTCATAGGCGGTATAGGGCGACTTGACGCGCACGTCATAAGCGACACCCGACGCCCGGGCCACGGGACCGGCGACTGCGTACTCAATCGCTTCGGCGGGACTGAGCACGCCAATGCCCTGGGTGCGGTTCAGAATGGAACGATTTGTCGTGTAGATACCGACGAGCTCGTCGATTTGCGGTTCCAGGCGATCAAGCTGTCCAAGCAGCCAGGACCGTTGATCGTCATCGAGATCATACCGCACACCACCAATACAATTGGCGCCGATATCCATCCGATTGCCGAACACCGTCTCCTTGACGTCCTGCATGATTTCGCGGATTTCCATCGCGTGCATGAACAGCGACTCGAAACCGATCAAATGCGCCATGATCCCGACATTGAACAAATGCGAGGCGATGCGCTTGATCTCATCGGCAACCGCCCGCAAATACTCACCCCGGGGAGAGACGACAACACCGGCAATTTGCTCGATGGCCATGCAATAGGCTTCGGGATGGCTGTTTGAACAGAGAGAACATATCCGTTCCGTCAGCGTTATATTCTGGAATATTGTTCGTTTGCTCAGCAAATATTCCACACCACGATGGACATGGCCGGCCGTAATATCGACACTGACGACAGTCTCACCGGATACCTCAACCTTGAAGTACATCGGCTCTTCGAGAGCCACATGCAGCGGTCCGACCGGGATGGTGTAGGTGCTCATGACGGGGTGTCGCTTTGGTGAGAGATGATTTTTTCCCACAGCGCCTTGGTGCTCGCGGCATTGACCAGGGTCGAAAGCGGGATCAATCGTTCCAGGGCCATCGGCTCGATCGACGGATCGAGGAACAGACGGCGCGGGTCGGGATGGCCGATGACGTGGATCGAATAATTTTCCATGTAATCGCGTTCACACCAGTCCGCATTGCGGAACAAGGGTGTCAGCGAAATCACTTCCGCGGCATCCGCGGCAAGAAACACCTGGATCGTCAGCGTGGCGCCGTCGAGATCGAAGTGATAGGCCAATTCATAGGACTTGCCGTCGATCGCAATCCCGCCCAGCGACGCGGGCGGCACGGCTTCGCCATCGTCGCTTTTTTCATCGCCATCCTCCTCCTCATCATCATCGGACTCTGGCGGTGTCGGCTGAAAGACGCTGATGGTCATCAGTCGACCCTTCACGGCCTTGATCTCCTGGGCGACGCCCAAAAGGTCATTCTTGTCGGCCAGTTCACACCACAGAACGGTCACGCCTTTGGCATCGGTGTTCTGGATCAGCCGCAAACCGGCAGGTGCGGCGGCGGTCAATCGGGCTTCCAGATCGACGGGCAGCTCGGTCATCATAGGGCTCCCTGAAGGAACTTGCGCCGACATCGGGCGCACAGGTGGCGGTATTGCTCTTTCTGGCCTTCCGTCGCCGGCTCTTTGAACGCGGTGGGATTGGGGGCGATGGCGATGGCTTCGGCGCCGCACTGCGTGCAGACGATGGTCGGCAGCAGACCGTTTTCCACCATGGCGTACTTGTCTTCGTTGCCGTGCGCGAGATGCCAATCTTCGGTCAAATGAATGGCATGGGTCGGACAGTAAAATTCACACAACCCACAGAACGTACAGGTGTTGTGCCACAGCAGAAAGCGCATGCCCTCAGGGGTTTTGCTGAAGCGGATGGCACCACCGATGCAAACCTGCTCGCAATACCGACACGCCGTGCAGTTTTCTGCATCGAATTCCACCCGCCCGCGCAATCCTTTCGGCGTGAAGGTTTCGCCGAACGGAAACGGATCCGTCGACGGCCCCAGGGCCAGATTGCGGGCAAGGATCTTGAGGAAGTTCATCGCGCGGTTCTCCTCACAGCCGTTCTTTCCAGACGGCGATGGCTTTGGCGACCCCTTCGAGGATGGCCTGGGGCCGCGGCGGGCAGCCCGGAACATTCACATCGATCGGCAGGAACTGGTCCATGGCGCCGCACACCGCATAGCTTTCGCGGAACACACCGCCCGAGATCGGGCAAATGCCGACGGCAACCGTGACCTTCGGATCGGGTATTTCCTCGTAGAGACGCAGCACCTTGTCCTTGACGCGAACCGTCATGGGACCCGTGATCAGAACGATGTCGGCATGTTTGGGACTGCCGCAATATTGGCAACCCAGTCGCTCGACGTCATAGCGCGGAATACAGGCGGTCGTCGCCAATTCGACATCGCAGCCATTGCACGATCCGGCATTGATTCGATAGAGCCAGGGCGAACGGGCAGACAGCGAACGAACGATTTGGGAGCGGGTCAGCGACATCGTGTTTCCTCCTAGACCAGGGCTGCGGCAGCCAGGCCGGCGATCGACAGCGCCATGGGCAATTTGAGGAAAAAGGCGAAGCCCTGGTCGATCCGCATTCGGCCCAGCGACACGCGCAGGAGTGTCATGCCGATTGTCATGACCACCAGTAGCTTCAGGATCTGTACCGCCAGCCCGGCCAGGCCATCGGGCGCGTTGGGCAGGAACAAGCAGATGCCCAGGCTCAGAACGACCACGGTCTTGATTGCCGCCATCGCCTTGAACAACCCCAGTGCCGGCCCCGAATATTCCAGCAACGGGCCTTCGAGCACCTCGGTCTCGGCTTCGGGAATGTCGAACGGGGCGATGCCCAGATTGGCCGGCAGGAACGCCAGAAAGGCAAGAAAGGCGGGCCACATCGCAGGATCGAGAAGAAAGGCACCGTGGATTTGTTGATAATGGACGATTTCCGTCAACGAAAAGGTGATGCCGTCCCCCTGCCCCATCCCGGTCCGCAGCGCCACGGCGACCACGACAAGGACGATGGGAACCTCGTAGGACAGCATCATGGTCATCTCGCGCGAAAAGCCGATCGCACCGTAAGGGGAACCGGAGGACGAACCCGCCACCATCAGAACGACCGCCGGAACGACCATCAGGTAGAACAGCACCAGCAGATCGCCCAGTATCGGTGACGGCGTGTAGACGCCCTGGATCGGGATCAGCGCGGCGGCAACCATCATCGCGACCACCCCAACCAGGGGAGCGCCCAGGAATACCGGGGCGCAGGCATCCTCCGGCACGAGGGTCCGCTTGCCCGCCAGCTTCACCAGATCAAAAAAAGGCTGGAGCAGCGGCGGACCGACCCGGCGTTGCAAGCGGGCGGCGATACGGCGATCCACGCCTTTCAACCCGAGCCCCAAGGCCAGAACGAACAGTCCGCCCGGGAACACCAGAACCGCCGCGAGTAGGATAATGGTATCGACCATGATCGTTGTATCTTCCCCCGGAGCGTCAGACGCTGGTTTTGGCATGCAGAACGGTGCGGAGTGCCCTGGTGGGCGCCTCGAACAGGTTCGACGCGTTAACATGCAAGGCTGCGGGAAGCAGATCCCCGACACCGCATTGATGAATATGTCCCCTGACCACACCCTGGCCGACACGGCCCCGGCGCAGATAGGCTGCAACCATGGGCACCACCGCCAGCAACAGCAGCGACAGGATCCCGGGATGCCAGCCGCCCAGGCCCGGCAACCCGCCGGTCAGGCTGACGACAATCGGTGTCATGCCGAGCTGTTCTTCGATAGCGGCGATCGGCACCAGCAGCAGACCCGGCATCAGCCCGATAGCGACACAAGCGACGACCATCGCGCCCATCGGCGCCAGCATCGTGGCCGGCGCCTCTTCAGCCTTCAGCGCCAGGGCCGACGGTGCGCCCATGAAGGCGACGTGGGCGAATTTCAGGATTGCCGCCAGGGTGAACAGGCTGGAGACCATGGCCGCGATCGCCAGCAGGACGTGACCGGACTGAAAAGCCGCCTGGAAGATCAACCATTTCGAGGCAAAACCGTTCAAGGGCGGAAGACCCGACAGCGATAGACCCGCGAACAGGAAGATGCCGAAGGTGATCGGCATGCGCCGTCCCAGCCCGCCCAGTTCATTCAGACTTGTCGCATGACTGCGCACCATGATGCAGCCGGCCGCCAGGAACAGCAGATCCTTCAACAACATGTGGTTGACGAGATGCATCAGCCCACCGGCCACCGCCAGCGGGGTCCCCAGCGATACCGCCATCAGGACGTAACCCAACTGGCAGACCGTGCTGTAGATCAGCAGGCGCTTGATCCCGGTCTGGATCATCGCCATGGCACCGGCATAGAGGATGGTGATCGCGGCGATGACCGCGATGACAGTCATCACCAGGGGCATGCCTTCGACCTGTCCCAGCCGGGCCATCGTTGCCGCGCCACCGGCCAGGATGAACAGCTTCAGCACGCCCCAGGGTCCGCTTTTCAGCAGGACCGCTGAAATATAGCCACTGATCGGCGTCGGCGCGGTCGCCGGGTGCATCTGATAGTCGATGCGAATGGGCAGCATCGCCGCCTTCATCACCAGACCGGCCAACACCAGGACCAGAGATGCCCCCATCCAGGCGGTGGACATCGCCGGCAGCGCCTGCCTGATGGCACCGAAGTCGAAGCTGCCGGCCTTCGTCCCCAGCATCGTGATACCGAGGAACATGAAGCAGGCGCCCACGGTATTGAAAATGAAATACTTGAAGCCTTCCCGCCGTGCGTCTTCGGTTTCGTCGTGGATGATGGCGACATAGAGCGTCCAACTGCTCATCAATTCCCAGAACGCGAAGAAGTTGAACGCGTCGTGGCTCGCCGCCATGCCGATCAAACCGGCCATCATGAGCGCGAAGGCGGCATAGAAGCGCGGCTGGGCATGGCCATGCGCCATATAGCCCACGGAATAGAGCATGTTGCCGGTTCCCACACCGGCGACCAGCAAGGCAAAGGCGAAGGACAGGGCGTCGAAGCGTCCGGCCTCGGCCACCACCGCGACGACGGCCGCCAGCGGCAGCGCCACGGCGAGACGGCCGGACCACACCAGGGAGCGTCGCCCCACCAGCCACACCGCAACCGCGCCCGCCGCCAGCAGAGCCGCCGCCACCGGCCAGACCATCACCACATCCGGGACGATTGCCGGGATCAGGCCGGCCCGCTGGGCGACCGCATCGGCCAGCGGTTTGACCAGCCCGAGCTGCCATCCGGGAAGCAGGCCGCCGGCAATGATGGCCGCAGCCAGAAGTCCCATGGCCGCCAGCATCGAGGCCGGAGCCTCCTGCACCGTGGGACCACGATACGGGTGGAAAAACAGCAGACGGACCACACGCAGGTAATAGAAAGCGGCGATCACGCTTCCCAACAGCAGCGCGGCGGCGACGTCGATCCGCCCGGCGCCCGCCGCGCCGGCAATCAACAGAAATTTGCTGACAAAACCGCTGAAGGGCGGCAGGCCCATGATGGCGATGGTCGCGATGGCATAGCAGCCCGCGGTGAACGGCATGACCCGCCCCAGCCCCGCCAAATCGGCGATCTGGCGGCGTCCGCTGCGCAGAATGAAGGCGCCGGCGGCAAAGAACAGCAGGCTTTTCATGACCGCATGGTTCGTCACATGCAGCAACGCCCCCGTCGTGGCCAAGGCCGAACCAAGTCCCAACACCGCGCCGATTTCGCCGATCTGCGCCAATGTGGAGAAGGCCAGCATCCGTTTGATTTCGGTCTGGTACAGCGCCATGACCTCGCCGTAGAGCAACGTCACGCAACCCAGTACCGTGACCACAACACCCGGATCGGGCCAGAATGACGCGGCCGGGAACCAGCGTGCCAGCGCCGTGGCGCCGAACACCACATAGAGCACCTTGACCAATCCGAAGATGCCCGCTTTGGTCAGCACACCGGACAGCGGTGCGGAGATCGACGACGGCGCCACCGGGTGAGCCATCGGAAGCCAGGAATGGAGCGGCACGAAACCGGCTTTGACGAGGAAGCCCACCAGGAAACAGCCTGCGGCCAGGGCGCCGGCCACCGGGGTCATGTCGCCGATATGCGCGGACACCGCGGCCATATCGAAGGTGCCCAGTTGGGCATGCACCAGCAGAATGCCGAAATGCATGATATAGGCGCCGGAACTGCACATCAGGAAATAGACCAGGCCGGCTTTCAGGGCCTTTTCGGTCTGCTCATGAACGACCAGCAGATAGGACGTCCATGTCATCAGCTCCCAGAAGACATAGAAATTGCCGAACTCGTGAGCGGTAACCAGCCCGAGCAGCGAGCCGATCATCAGGAACAGGAAGAACCAGTACCGATCGGAATGAGCGGAATGCGCCATGTAACCGATGGAATACAGAACGACCGTGAAGGCGATCCCGGCAAAAACCAGCCCGAACAACCGCGATGCCGGATCAAGACCGGGATCAAACCAAACCAGCAGAACCGTCGCGGCCGCCACCAGCAGGGCAACGGCGTCGCGGCCCGGTTTCGAGACCCGGCCGAGGCCATAGAGCACGAAGCCCGTGAGATACGGCACCAGGGCGATTGAAGACCAGGGCGACTCAAACTGCGGCACCGCGGCCCGATCGAAGACCCCCGCCAATCCCTCGGCCCATTCCAGGACCGGCGCCGGCCAAAGACTGATCAGCACCGTTGCGCCGGCCAACAGGGCGATGAACGGTGCCAGCCATCGCGGCGATTCCGCGAGAACGATGTCATGACGCGGGGCCGCCAGGCAAACGCGCTGGATCACAATCATCGAATAGACGGCCGCAATGATGTTGGCCAGCGTCGCCATCGCGGCAAGCGCCCAGTGCCCTTGTTCGATGGCGGCGTAAAGCACCAGAAACTTGCTGTACGATCCCTTGAACGGCGAAAGCCCCATCACCGAGAACATGCCGAAGCCGAACAGCGTGGCCGCAACCGGCATCCGCCGTCCGCTTCCCGTGAGCTCATCCAGATTTGCCGACCCGGTGCGACGGATCAACCACCAGGCCATCGCGACCACGAGGCCGCGCATCACCAGCTGATAACCGATATGCATGATGGCGCCGGCGTCTCCGGCAGGGCCCCCAACACTCAGGCCAAGCACGACATAGCCGATCTCTGCCACGGTCGAGACGGCGATCAATCGGCGTAAATCGCGCATGCAACAGAGCGCCGCCACCTCGCCGCCAAGGAACAGCGCCACGCTCAACCAAACGAGTTGCTGGGGATCAATCATCGAGTGGGTAAGCATCTGCCGCAAACTCCCGATAGGGACGCATCACTGAATGAGCCGACACTAGGCCCTTCGGCTGAGCCCCGTCCGTCATGCGGCTGACACTTGGTCACTATGATGAAAAGGCGGGGCTCGCGGGACGGTTCATCCCCACACGCCATGGGTCCTGTTTTATATTAACCATGGCTGCGCGAACGCACCGGTCCCGGCGCGATTCCGGGCAGAGGGACGTCCCGGACGATGCGACCACACGGATGGCTCACGTCCCTCCTGCGGCCGGGTCTTGCGACGTCATGGGAGTCGTCTTCTCCGTCGCGGTGCCATAGAGTTTGCACCGCGTGGAGCCGGAGGACGCCTTGATGTTGCCACCAAAGAGCCATCCAAGATGGAAAGAGCTTGTCTGTGGAAAATTACCGAAAATATCCTTCGCTTTTCTCGCCACAAAATTCTTCATTACCCGCGTCACCGGCGTGGCCAGGAACGATCCGTCTCCCGAAACGATTTCAAGTTTGATCGATGAATCCTATGCTTTCTTCCAAAAAAACGAACGGCTTGTCGAGATCGACATCGTGGCGATATTCGGACAGGAGTATAAAAAATGAATAAACTTTGTACTTTTGAAGAAACGGCGGCTTATATCGAATCTGGAGAACGCCTTCTGCTTGCTGGCGATGAGACTGTCTTGAGGCACCTGCCTCTGGGACAGTGGATTGGCGGAACCACGCCGTACTTCATCGGAAACAAGGGCGGTATTGTAACGCGGGAAAAGGTCCTGGTTTCGTCGCTACCCAGGACGGTTACGGCGATTACGACCCGCCTTTATGACGAACAGCAAATTCGTAATATCGCTGCGGAGGGGCCCGATCATGGTTTTACGTTCCTGATTATTCCGGCATTTTCCTCGTTGCTTCAGGGTTTTTCGAAGAATGTTCGCGATTATCCTGGAATATTCAATCGCCCGTTGATGGGGTGGGTTTCGGGCGTCGCCCCCGATGACCCGGCCTTGATTCAACCCTACGTGGTTGATGGGCGCACCGGTGAATGGTCGTCGGAACGGGCGGTAGCCCTGCACGGCACGCTGGAAAATCGGGTGGTTGCCGAAATCGGCATCGTCAATCCTTTCACGCAAGGCGCTGGCGACGTGATCACGGTCGATAAGGCCGGTTTTACCTTTGGCCATGCCTATGTGAACGGCGTTCTGGTCAATTTGGCACGTTACTTGAAAGAGCAAAATATCGATATGAAACTGCCGTTGGTTGCAGACTATCTGGGGGCCATGGTCAATGTTTCAATTCGTTCCGTGGACCCGGAGCGCGGTCATTCGGTATTTTATGCACCGCTTTTCCCCGACATCGAATACAAAATTGCCATTCCGGTCGACGACTACGAGAATGTCTTTGCGAAAACAATGAAAAATGTCGGCACAGATCCCATGGTTGCGGTGAGCTGTATCTTAAACTACGTCCACGGACATCTCGATTGGCAACAGTTTGGTTCAATCCACGGTCCGATTTCGTTCGGTGAAATCGCCTACGGCTTGCTCAACCAGACTCTGGTTTACATGGTACTAAGAAGAACATGAAGAATTTTGAATGAATATGATCTCGAACTTGTGCGAACGGCGCAACGAAGCCATCATCTCTTCGACCTTCTCACTTCATCTTCGATCGTGAGAATCATGGAGATGTCTCCCTTTCAACGATCGTGATTGTCACAGGGTGTAACAGCCTGAAGCCGAACTGTTGCTCCGGCTCCGGCAAATGACCCTTGCCCTGCCGCCGTCAAGGCACCAATCCACGATGTCGTGGAGATCTTTTCGGCCAAACATTTGATTTTGTCTGGACGGCCCACAGGGAAATCTTGCCGCGGACGTCCGCGGCAACGTGATTTCGGGTGTCCACCGGGTTGGCCCAACGAACGCGGCGGCATACCGGTGTCGGGGCCGGTGTGCTCGTCCTGGTGACCATGGCCACCGCCGTATCACCAGAAAGCCGACGACAACAATCGAGAGGGGAATGACATCGTCTGTGATCACCCCCCCCTCACGCTCTGGAGTGCCGGGCCCTCAGATCCGCAACACCTTTTGCCGTTCGATGAACTCTTCGCGGCTGATCTCCCCCTGGGCATAGCGTGTCCGAAGGATCTCCACCGCGGCCCGGGGACCGGCCCGGACAGAGCGCAGCGCCAATACCGTGCCAACGACGATCAGGGCGAGCACGGCCAACGCGAGCACTCCATGCAGTGCCATGGGGAACCAGAACCAGGTCCCGCCCGATCCCATCATCGCCGTCATCCCTTCGTAATTGCCCATTTCCGACCTCGCTTGATGTTGGCCATCAGTGAAACAGAAAGTTTTCACCTGACTTCGTCGAAGAACCGGGAATTCTGTGACAAGGTGTTTCCAATATCAGTCGCCGTGGCCCTGAAGACCGTGGCACGCTGCGGAATCGGCGCTCCGGACCGTCAAATCCAGTCACACTTTTTCTGCTGCCGCGATTTTCCGCCCGTTTTATAGTCGCGGCCATGGACTCCAAGCCGCACATCCTCGTCGTCGACGACAACCGCGAAATTCGCGATCTGATCGATCATTTCCTGGTCCAATACGACTTTCGCGTCAGCACGGTCGGCGACGGCAAGGCCATGCGACGGGTGCTGGAGACGGCCCGGATCGATCTGGTCGTGCTCGACCTGATGCTCCCGGGAGAGGACGGACTCTCCCTGTGCCGATGGCTGCGGGGCGAGAAACCGGGCCTCCCCGTGATCATGGTCACCGCGATCGGTGGCGAGGCGGATCGGATCGTCGGCCTCGAGATGGGCGCGGACGATTATCTGCCCAAGCCGTTCTCGTCACGCGAGCTGCTCGCCCGCATCCGGGCCGTGCTGCGCCGGGCCGCGGGCGCCGCCGCCGACGTTCCTGCCGAAAAGAAGGGCGCCACCTATCGCTTCGCGGGTTGGATCCTCGACGTTCCGACGCGACAGCTCAACGATCCCGACGGGATGCTGGTGCCACTCAGTTCCGCCGAGTTTGACATGCTGCTGGTGTTCGTTTGCCATCCGCATCGGGTGCTCAACCGCGATCAACTGCTCGATCTGGCCCGCGGCCGCAGCGCCGCCTCGTTTGATCGCAGCATTGACACCCTGGTCAGCCGGCTGCGCCGCAAGATCGAAGCCGACCCCAAGGACCCGGCGATCATCAAGACGGTGTGGGGCGAGGGCTATACCTTCACGGCGGCGGTGTCGGTCGAATGAGGCGCCTGCTGCCTCGGAGCCTGCTGGGTCAGACCGTGTTGCTGCTGTTGATCGGGCTGATCGGATCGCATCTGGTCAGCATGCTGATGTATGCCGACGACCGCGTCGCGGTCCTGGCGCAGGTCGGCGGCCGGCATGTTACCGAACGTGTCGCCGAAATCACCCGGCTTTTCGAGGAAGCGCCGCCGGAGTGGCGACCGCGGCTGTTGAAGGCGACCGACAGCCCGTCGCTGGTGGTCACGCTCAGCGCCCAGGCGCAAACGGCGCCCCGTAGTGACGGCGGCTGGATGGCGGAACTGATGCGGCGACGCCTGGCGCTGTCCCTGGGGATCGAGCAGAGCCGGATCATGGTCGAAATGCTCGATCACCGTGATCCGGGCCCGACCAGGGTCATGGCCCAATCCTCTGCCGGATGGCTGCCCCCTCATATGGGCCAGATGATGGAAGGCTGGCCGGTTGGCCAGACCTTGCGGGCGTCGCTGCAATTGCAGGATGGCGAATGGCTCAATTTCACCACGCCGATCCTGCCGGCCGAGCCGTTCTGGTCGAGCCGGGCGATCCTGTCGATGATGCTGATGGCGCTGGGCGTGGTCGTGCTCTCCGCCCTGGCGGCGCGGCGCCTGATCGCACCATTGCAGCATTTCGCCGCCGCCGCCGAGAGATTGGGCAAGGATGTCACCGCGGATCCCTTGCCGGAAAGCGGTCCGGTCGAGATCCGCTCGGCGAGCATCGCCTTCAATCGCATGCAGCAACGCCTGCGCCGTCTGGTGGAAAACCGCACCCGGCTGCTGGCGGCGATTTCCCATGATCTGCGCACGCCGATCACCCTGCTGAAGTTGCGCACCGACTTTATCGCGGATGAGGCGGAGCGTGCCAAAGCGATGGCGACGCTCGACGAGATGGAGGCGATGATCGCCGGCATCCTGGCCTTTGCCCGCGACGACGCCGAAGCCGAGAAGCGCCGCCGCGTCGACCTCGCCGCCCTGGTCTCCAGTCTGTGCGACGACATGGCCGACGCCGGCCAGCCGGTAACCTGCGCGGTGCCGGATAAACTGTCTTATGAATGCAGCCCCGGGGTCCTCAAGCGGGCCGTGGTCAATCTCGTCGAGAATGCCGTTCGCTATGGCGGCCGCGCCGGTGTGCGCCTGGACGCGCGGCCGACAGTCGTGATCCTGAGCATCGAAGACGACGGTCCGGGTATTCCCGAGGCCGAGTTCGCCCAGGTGTTCCAGCCCTTCTATCGGCTGGAGGGGTCGCGCAATCGGGACACCGGCGGGGTTGGGCTCGGCATGGCGACGGCGCAGGCCGTGGTCCATGCCCATGGTGGCGAAATCCATCTGTCGAACCGCCCCGAAGGCGGGCTCCTCGTCACGGTGGAATTGCCGCGGTGATGCCGGTTCACATGCGGTGTTCCTGATAGAAAATGCCGTTGGCGTGCTGAAGCTCGCGCACATAGGCGACAATGGCGTCCAGGTCGGCATCGCCGACCTGAGGCTGCGCCGGCATGTCGCCGAAGTTCCAATGATGCTGGGGCACGCCCTGGTGGGCAGCCTGGAAGAAGGCCGCGTCGGGATGGTGGCCGGGATTGTAAATCGGATGGACGAAGGGTGGTCCATTCCCGGTGCCGGCGGCGTTGGCACCATGGCATTGGCCACAATTGGCGTCGAAGGCGACCTTGCCGACCTGGGCTTTGGCGGAAAGCCGCGCCGGTATGATGACCCGAACGCCACCCGCCGCGGCGTCGGACTTCGTCACCAGCATCCGGCTGGCAATCGATCCGGCGCCCAGCACCAGGACACCGATCACCAGGACCTTGGGCAGGTTTTCCATGCGTTTCGACATCGCCAATCCCCGTTGCACGACAATATGCGGCGACCGTAGCGCAGCAGGCATGGCCGAGTTTGTCCGCGGTGCCGAAAATTGTGACAAGGTTTTTCAAGCGTCACCGCCGATCGCCATGGTACATCGGAAGCGGGGCTGCGGCTGTCACAGTTTTCGACACCTTGGCATAGGATTTCACAGGCTCTGAAATCCGGTAGACATCCCGCGCTGGTTCAGTGCCGGCATGCGTCGCCCGGCTGCCGACGACGTTATTGGCCTTCCCGCCCAATGCTCCAAAGGACTTGTCATGACGATGCTTCTTGTTTCGTTCCGCCTGCCGCAAATCGCCAAGAGTGCGGCCGTCGCCGCGGCTCTGCTCTTCCTGGGTGTCCCGGGCGCCCGTGCGCACGACATGGCGAACATGGAAGGAACACACAACGCGGAAACCTTCCGCTTCGGCGAACCGGGAAAGGCCAGCAAGGTCACCCGCACGATCAATATTGCGATGAAGGACATCAGCTTCGAGCCGGCGTCGCTGACCATCAAGACCGGCGAAACCATTCGGTTCGTCGTGACCAATGTCAGCGAGATCGATCACGACTTCACCCTTGGTGACGTCGCGACGCAGACGGCGCACCGCAAGGAGATGGCCGAAATGATCGAAAACGGCGGGGACATGCACCACAGCGACCCCAACGCCATTACGGTCAAGGCCCACGAAAGCAAGGTTCTGATCTGGAAATTCAGTCGCGCCGGCAACTTTGAATTCGACTGCAACATTCCCGGCCACTTCGAATCGGGCATGGCGGGTGTAATCGCCGTCGTGGACAAGGCTCATCGCCGCGCCGGGGCCGGGGCAACAACGGCTCAGCCCTGACACCCGCCAATCACCGTTGATGCCCGATCCACAGGTCCGGTCCGCATCCGGCGGGACGCCCCGCCGGCCGCGCCGCGGCAGGTTTTCATGACCGGACAAACAGATCGGGCGGCGGCTCCGGCGATCCCACACCGACTCTCGCCCGGGGTTCTGCATGCTCGCAACGGCCGGGGATGCCCTCCCTGCAGGGGCGGCAAAACCTCATACATTCATGAGATGAATGTTTCATATTATCGCTATCTATTTGTAAAATGATTGACGCGATCGGATCCTCTCAATCGGTACGCAGCCTGGCTCGTGCCGGGTGTTCAACCCAATGAAACAGGGGAACGATCATGTTGAAAGCCATTTCGTCCTATGCCCTTGCGGCCGGTCTCGCGATCGCAGCGATCGCCCTGCCCTCCCTGGCCTCGGCCGACGAACTTCAGACCATCAAATCCGCCGGCGTGTTCACCTTCGCCAATAGCGGCGCCTATCCGCCGTTCAGCTTCGTCAACGACAAGAACGAGGTTGTCGGCTTCGACGTCGATATCGGCAACGAGATCGCCAAGCGCCTCGGCGTCAAAGGCGTCGCCGTCAGCACCGCCTGGGACGGTATTATCGCCGGGCTGCTGGCCAGCAAATACGACTCAATCATTGGCAGCATGACAATCACGGCGGAACGCGAAAAGGCCGTTGATTTCGTCGGTCCGTATTACCATTCCGGCCGCGGTGTCTTCGTCGCCGAAGGTTCCTCGATCCAATCCCTTGATGATCTGAAGGGCAAGACGATCGGGGTTACCCTCGGCGAGACCCATGAAAAATGGGCGCGCGAGCGCGGCGGCTGGGAAATCCGCACCTACAAGGGCCTTCCGGAACTGTTTCTTGAGTTGAAGACCGGCCGTGTCCAGGCGATCGTCGTCGATAGCATTCCGGTGGCCGTCGCCATCAAGCAGACCGGCGAGAAGATCCGCAAGCTCGACACGCCGAACCTCGATGGCGGTGCCGACAAAATCGGGATCGCCATCCGCAAGGGCAATCCGGATCTCAAGGCCGCCACGCAGAAGGCGCTGGACGACATGATGGCCGACGGCACCTATGCCGCAATATCGACGAAGTGGATCGGCACAGACATCCGCTGATCGCGGAAGATCGGGCGGGATCATCGGATGCCGTCCGCCTTTCGCCCTGGTCCGGCGCGGAAACCGCTGATGTGCCACCCCTCCACATTCCCCCGCAGGATCGCGTGTCGACAGAGTTATTGCCATGGATTTCGCCCTCATACTCCGCGTTCTGCCGGTCTTCGTCGCGGCCGCCTGGACGACGATCGGGATTTCCCTGATCTCGCTGGTGATCGGCCTTGCCGTCGCCGCCGTCGTCACGACGGCACGTCTGTCGCAGGTGGTCGCGTTGCGGTTCCTGGGCGCGGCCTATGTCAGCATTTTCCGGGGAACGCCGGCGCTGATCCAGATCTTCCTTCTCTATTTCGGCGGACCGCAGGTGGGCATCCAGCTTGAGCCTTTCGCGGCCGGCGCCATCGCGCTCGGCCTCAATATCGCAGCCTATATGGCGGAATCGATGCGCGGCGGCATCCTGGCGGTCGATCGCGGACAAATGGAGGCCGCCCGTTCGCTCGGCTTCGGCCGCGGGCGGACCATGGCCTGGATCGTCCTGCCGCAGGCCGCCAGGCTGATGATCCGGCCGCTCGGCGTCAATGCGGTGGCCCTCGTCAAAGGCACCGCGCTGGTCGCCACCATCTCGGTGGTCGAGCTGACCTATACCGCCCAGCGCTTCATCGGTTCGACCTATAAGCCTTTCGAGATCTTCGCGGTGACGGCTGTTCTCTACATGATCATGATCTATGGGCTGACATTGCTGATCGGTGCGCTCGACCGCGCCTATGCTGAAGAAAGATAGGCGATGCAGGGCCTCGATTTCAGCGTCGTCCCGCCCTATTGGGCGCTCCTGGGCGAAGGTCTGTGGTGGACCGTTTTGATCTCTTCGGTTTCGTCGCTGGTCAGCGTCGTCGCCGGCGTCGGGTTCGCCCTGCTGGTGCTTTATGGCGTGCCGGTCGCGCAATACCCGGTTCGGTTCTTCATGTGGCTGTTCATGGGAACGCCGCTGCTCTTGCAGCTCTTCCTGATCTATTTTGGCCTGGTGCAGATCGGCATCGACATTCCGGCTGTCGGCGCCGGCATCATCGGTCTCAGCCTGCATTTCGCCGTCTACAATGCCGACATCCTTCGGGCCGGCATCGTCGCGGTCGATACCGGCCAGACGGAGGCGGCACGCAGCCTCGGTTTCGGCCGCTGGCAAACGCTTTTCAACATCGTCGTGCCCCAGGCACTGCGCAGTACGTTGCCCGCCTTGGGCAGCATGATGGTCGCGCTTTTGAAGGAATCCTCGATCGTCTCGATGATCGGCATCACCGAGCTGGTGCATAGCGCCCAGCTTGCCATCAGCGAGACCTATCGGCCCTTCGAATTCTACCTGACGGTCGCAGCCCTTTATTACATCGTCAACCTGATCCTGGAGGCCGGTCTGCACGGGATCGAACGGAAAGTGGGGCTTTCGCGATGACCGATGTCCGCCCGATGATCGATGTGCGCGGAGCGCGCAAGTCGTATGGTGCGCTGGAGGTGTTGAAAGGCATCGACCTCAGTGTCCAACGCGGCCAGATCGTCGCCGTGATCGGCCCCAGTGGCTCGGGCAAGAGCACCCTGTTGCGCTCGATCAATCATCTGGAAACACTCAATGCGGGCGAGGTCTGGCTGGACGGCGTCAAGGTCAACCAGAAGCTCGGTCGAGCCGCTTTCGAGCGCCATATCAATCAAGTGCGCCAGCAGATGGGCATGGTTTTCCAGCACTTCAACCTGTTTCCTCATTTGAGCGTCTCGGACAACATCACGATCGGCCCGATCAAGCTGAGGGGCATGGACAAAGCCAAAGCGCGGGAACTCGCGCTTGTCATGCTCGACAAAGTAGGGCTGGCCGAGAAGATCGACGCCTATCCTGCCCGGCTCTCAGGGGGGCAGAAGCAGCGCGTGGCGATCGCCCGCGCGCTTGCCATGCAGCCGAAGGTGATGCTGTTCGATGAGGCGACCTCGGCGCTCGATCCGGAACTCGTCGACGAGGTCAACCTGGTGATGAAACAGCTGGCGCGGGAGCACATGACGATGGTGATCGTCACCCACGAGATGCGCTTCGCCGCGGAGGTCGCGGACCGCGTGCTGTTCATGGCCGATGGCACCGTGGTGGAAGAGGGCGCGCCCGATGAGCTGTTCCGATGTCCGAAGCAGGAACGCACGCGCCTGTTCCTGCGCAAATTTCTCAATCCCTGACCGAAGAAAGGCAGACCATGCCAAAGCCCGGGCCAAAGGCTGGGTTTCCCGATTTCGGCTTGACGGCGGCCGAACGTCGTATTGCGGTCCTCGGGCACTATTACGAATACCCGGGCATGGACGGTGAGCGCGGCGAGATCTGGTGCTATTCCGACCGGTTTTCCTATGCGCCCGGCGATGAGGTCACCCTGTTCATCAGCGCCACCGCGTCCAACTGCGACATCGACATTCTCCGCGACGGCGGCCGTGAACAGCCATTGCTGTCGATCCGCGGCGTTTCGACCTTCTGGCAGGAGACGCCGGATCAGGGCTCGGTCGAAGGCTGTCGCTGGAAACCGGGTCATGTTTTTCGCATCCCGGCCGCGTGGGCCTCGGGTGCCTATCGCATGACGTTGACCGCCGAAGGTCGCGACGGCCGGCCCATCCGCTGCCACCACCTCTTCATCCTCTGCCCCAGCCGTGGCAAAAAGCCGGGCCGGATTCTGCAGGTTGCCGCGACCGGCACCTGGACCGCCTACAACACCTGGGGTGGGTCCAATCATTATCAGGGGATCACCGGGCCGAACCGCGACCAGTATGCGACACGGGTCAGCACCCAGCGTCCATGGTGCCGCGGCTTCGTCGTCCTGCCACCCGATGCGCCGCGCGTACCGCTCGAAATCGAGACGCCGCGGGCCACCGCGCCGCGCTATCCGCATATGGAATGGGCGTACGCAACCGGGCATTCCAAAAAATACGCCTCGTCCGGCTGGGCGAGTTATGACAGCCACTTTTTTCGCTGGGCCGAGCGCGCCGGTTATGCCATCGACCTTGCCAGCCAGCACGAGCTGCATTTCCACCGGGAAATGCTCGAGGATTACGACTGCGTCGTCTTCGTCGGCCATGACGAATATTGGACTTGGGAAATGCGCGACGCGGTCGACCGCTTTGTCGACCGGGGTGGGCGTGTCGCCCGCTTCGCCGGCAATTTCATGTGGCAGACGCGTCTGGAAGACGATGGCCGCAGCCAAGTTTGCTACAAGTACCGCGCGCGAGCCGAGGATCCCGCCTACCAGGGCGGCGACGTGACGCGCGCCACCAATTCCTGGGAGGCGCCGGAAATCGGACGACCAGGGGCGCTGACCTTCGGCCTCAACGCGACGCGCGGGCTTTATGCCGGCTGGGGCGGCTGCGCGCCGCGCGGCGTGCGCGGTTTCCCGGTCTACCGTCCGGAACACTGGGCCTTTGCCGGCACGGGCCTCTATTACGGTGACCTGCTCGGCGCCGAGGCCCATGTCTTCGGCTATGAAGTCGACGGGCTGGACTATGTGATCCGCAATGGCCTGCCCGAACCCGGCGGCGAGGACATCGTGCCCGAAGGACTGCAGATCCTGGCGCTGGGCCTGACCTCGCTTGTCGAGGAAAGCGCCGATATTGCCATCGAGGACCAGTTCCTGACCGACGCGGACGGCGGCTTTGTGGCGGAAACGCTTTACGGTTCGCGCAGCGACGACAACCTCGACAAGGTCAAGCGCGGTTCAGGCATGATCGTCCATTTCCCGAAGGGCAAGGGCGAGGTGTTCCATGTCGGTTCGACCGAATGGATCCTCGGCCTCAAGAAGGAGGACGCGATGATCGAACGCGTCACCCGCAATATTCTCGACCGCTACCTGAAAGCACCATCAACGCGGGACACAGGGACCGATCATGACCATTGAACAGAAAGCCGCCAGAGAACGGCCCGCATCGCATCTTTTCTATCAGTCGCGCCTGCGCCGGCCGCTCGCCGAACGGGCAGAAGGTATCTACATCTGGGACGAGAACGGCCGGAAGGTGATCGACGGGTCGAGCGGCGCCATGGTGGTCAATATCGGCCATTCGAACCGCACCGTGCTCGATGCCATGAAGCGGCAGATGGACAAGGCGACCTTTGCCTATCGCCTGCATTTCGAAAACCAACCGGCCGAGGATCTGGCCCGGCGTCTGGTCGGTTACATGCCGGAAGGCCTCGACAAGGTGTTCTTCGTCTCCGGCGGATCGGAAGCCGTTGAATCCTGCCTGAAGCTGGCCCGGCAATGGGCGCTGGCCACCCGGCAGGACAGCCGCTGGAAGGTGATTTCCCGCTTTCCCTCCTATCACGGATCGACGCTCGGGGCGCTCGCGGTCACCGGCTACGACGCGCTGAAGCGGCCGTTCCTGCCGATGATCAAGGACATGCCGCGGATCAAGGCGCCGACCGCCTATCTCGATCGGGACAATCTCTCGATGGAAGAACGCGGCGTCCGCTATGCCGATATGCTGGAGGAAAAGATCCTCGAAGAGGGGCCCGAAAGCGTGCTCGGCTTCATCATGGAGCCGATCGGCGGCGCCTCGACCGGTGCGCTGGTCGCGCCCGACAGCTATTTTCCGCGCATTCGCGAGATCTGCGACAAATACGGCATCCTCTTGATCCATGACGAGGTGATGAGTGGCGCCGGCCGCACCGGCAAATATCTCGGCGGCGATCATTGGCGGTGCCGGCCGGACATCATCGCCCTCTCCAAGGGCCTGGGCGCCGGCTATTGTCCGCTGGGCGCCATGCTCGCCCCGTCGCGCCTGGTGCAGCCGGTGCTCGACGCCGGTGGTTTCGCCCATGGCTATACCTATGCCGGCAACCCGCTTGCCTGCGCGGCCGGACTTGCGGTGCTCGACGTGATTGAGCGGCAGGATCTGCTCGCCAATGCCACTCATATCGGCACCCTGTTGCGCACTGAACTTGAAGGCCTGGCGGAGCGTTATCCCTTCATCGGCGACGTGCGCGGCAAGGGGCTGTTGCTGGCCGCGGAATTCGTCTCCGATCGTGAAACCATGGCGCCGCTGCCGAGGCATTTCGAGGCGTATCAACGGGTCGTTGATATCGCCTACGACCGGGGCCTTATCATCTATTCGCGGCGGACGCGCGGCGGCGTCGAGGGCGATCACTTCCTGGTCTGCCCGCCGATGATCACAACCGCGGAGCAAGTGGCGGAAATCGTCACTATCCTTGATGCCACCCTGGAACAGCTGGCCGGCGAAATTCCGCTTGCGGCGCGAAAGTAGGGCCGTGCCATGAAATCGAAGAAAGTCATCATCACCTGCGCCATCACGGGCTCGGTCCATACGCCATCGATGTCGCCTTACCTGCCCTACAGACCGGAAGACATCGCCGCACAATCGATCGAGGCCGCGGAAGCGGGCGCCTCGATCCTGCATCTCCACGCCCGGGATCCCGACACCGGACAGCCGACCGCGGATCCCGCCGTGTTCATGCGCTTCCTGCCGGTCATCAAGCAGGTGAGCGCCGCCGTCATCAACATCTCCACCGGCGGCTCGTCACTGATGTCGCTCGACGACCGGCTGGCCGCGGCCCTGATGGCCGAGCCGGAAATGTGCTCACTCAATATGGGCTCGATGAATTTCGGCCTCTACCCGGCGCTCGACCGGCCACGCACCTGGCAGCACGACTGGGAGCCGAAACTGCTCGAAGCCACCCGCAGCTCGATCTTCAAGAATACATTCGAGGACATCGAGAGCATCCTCATGCGCCTGGGCCAAGGCTGTGGCACCCGCTTCGAATTTGAATGCTATGATGTCGGGCACCTTTATACGCTTGCCCATTTTCGCGACCGGGGTCTTGTCGACGGCACACTGTTCATCCAGTTCGTGTTCGGCGTGCTCGGCGGCATCGGCGCCGATCCGGAAAACCTCGTGCACATGAAGCGGATCGCCGACAAGCTGTTCGGCGACGATTACCGCTTTTCGGTGCTGGCTGCCGGGCGGCGCCAGATGCCGATGACCACCATGGCGGCGACCATGGGCGGCAGCGTCCGGGTCGGGCTGGAGGACAGCCTCTATGACGGGCGCGATTTGGCGAAATCCAACGCCGAACAGGTCAAGCGCATCCGCGCCATCCTCCAGGGCCTGTCGCTTGAGGTGGCGACCCCCGGCGAGGCGCGCGACACGCTCGGCTTGAAGGGCGGTGATCGCGTTGCCTTTTGAGAGGTTGGGATGACCGGACGGCTTAGGATCAGGGCGGCACGGGCGGCGGATGTGGCAACGATCCACGCGGCGCTCCAGGCGCTGGCAGCAGGCATGGGATCGCCGGCGAAGGTCACGTCGAGCCCGGACGACATTCGCAAGCACGGCTTTGGTGAACGTCCGGCCTTCGAGGTGCTGATTGCCGAGGTCGATGACGGTTTCGTTGGCTTCTGCCTGACCTTTCCGACTTTTTCCACCTGGCGCGGCGAGCCCGGCATCTATGTCCAGGACCTGTTCGTGGATGTCGCTTTTCGTGGCCATCGCATCGGCGAGCGACTCCTGAAAGAGGTGGCGCGGCGCGGTCGGGCGGGCGGTGCCCGGCATCTCAGGCTTTCCGTCGATATCGACAACACCAGAGCCCAGGCCTTTTACGATCGCCTTGGCCTACGCCATTGCTGCGACGAGCAGATCCACATGATTACGGGCGCGGATTTCGACGCGTTCGCGCAAACCGGGCTGGAACACCCATGAAGACCTTTTTCGCTGACCAACAAAAGCGCCACGATCCGACCTTTTTCCTGTCGAGCGGCGCGCCGCAGCCCAACCCGGAAACGCCGGAGCGCGTCGAGCGGCTGCTGGCCGGTGCGAAGGCCGCAGGCCTGGAACTGGTGCGGTCGAACGACCACGGGCTGGGGCGGGTTTCGGCCGTTCATACGCCGGAATATATCGACTTCCTCCAACGCATCCACGCGCGATGGCAGCGAATCGAAGGGGCATCCGCGGAGGTGATCCCGAATATCCATCCGATCGCCCGTGCCGGCGGCTACCCGGCCTCGGCCGTCGGTCAGGCCGGTTATCACATGGCCGATACATCCTGCCCGATCTCGGCGCACACCTGGGAAAGTGTGTACTGGAGCGCCGCGACGGCGGTATCGGCGGCCGAGGCCGTTTTGGCCGGCGACAAGTGGTCCTATGCCCTTTGCCGGCCGCCGGGACACCATGCCTTTCGTGATGTCGCCGGGGGCTTCTGTTTTCTCAATAATTCCGGGATCGCCGCACAGCACTTGCTCAGCCAGGCGAAGCGGGTCGCGATCGTCGATGTCGACCTGCATCATGGCAACGGCACGCAAGGGATATTCTATGCGCGCGACGACGTGCTGACCGTTTCGATCCATGCCGATCCCGTACGCTTTTATCCGTTCTTCTGGGGCTACGCCGACGAGCGCGGCGAGGGGCTGGGCCTGGGCTACAATCTCAACCTGCCGCTTGCCCGCAAATCCGACGACAAGATCTATCTGGATGCGCTTTCCGCGGCGCTGCGCCGGGTCAAAGCCTATTCGCCGGACGCGATCGTCGTGGCGCTCGGTCTTGACGCCTTCGAAAAAGACCCGTTCGGCGGGCTCAGCGTCTCCACCGCAGGCTTCGCCCGCATCGCCGAGGCGATCGCCGCGCTCCGGTTGCCGAGCGTCATCGTCCAGGAGGGTGGCTATCTTTGCGACGACCTCGGCACCAATCTGACGTCGTTCCTTGCCGGCTTCGGCGCCAGCATCGGGTGACGCGGTCGCTTACGCGTAGGTGCGCTCTTCCAGCGGCAGTGCGGCGATCGCCTGGCGCAATTCGGCAAGCAGGATGCTTTCCGCCCGACTGCGGCGTGCCACGTGGTCATAGACCAGATGGACATCAACGATCGGGGCGTTGTCATAGGGCGGAAGGCGCCACAGGCGGCCGGCCCGCAGGTCGTCCTCGACCACGTGAATCGGCAGAGGACCGAAGCCGAAGCCGGCGACGATGAGCCGTTTCACCTCCTCAAGGTGGGAGGAGGTGCCAATGGTCGCGCCCTCGAACCCCTCCTGCTTGCGCAGAAGCGCGACGGGCCCCAGCGCGCCGTTCATCTGGTCGGTCTTGAACGAGACATAGGATTCCGCCCGCAAGGCCGAAAGCGGAATATCGGCCTGGCCGAACAGCGGATGCCGGGCGCCGCAGAAATAGCCGAAGCCTTCGCGATAGAGCACTTCATATTCGAGCTTTGGATGGCGTTCCTGCATCAGACAGACACCGAGACAGGCGTCACGGTTCCACACAGATTCGGCGACGTCATCACTGGCTGCGACCGTCATCGACAGCGTGACCTGGGGAAAGGCGCGATGGAAGGCGGCGAGCACCTCGTCAAAAAAAGGGCACACCACATGGCTGGCAAGCGCAATTTCGATATGGCCGGCGAGATGCCCCGGCAACTCCTCCATCTGCTGCGGCAGACCGGAAACGATGTCGAACAGCGCGACGCATTCGCTGAACAGCCGCTGTCCCGCCGGAGTCACCGAGAAATGCGAGGCATTGCGCTCGATGAGCCGGCAATCCATGTGGGTTTCGAGCCGTCGCAGCGCGTTGCTGATCGTCGGCTGCTTGAGGGAGAGCTTGTCTCCTGCCGCCGTCAATCCCTTTTCCTGCACGATGACAATGAAGGTGCGCAACAGGTTCCAGTCGATCTCCCAAACGAAACGCCGTCTCGGCCGGGCCATGCGCCATCATTCCCTTGATGAATGTATGATTTTACACCTGTTACTGGAAGTGATGAAGAGTCAACAACAATCGTGCCAGAAAAACAAAAAGGAAAGGGGTGAATGCGTTGGCAATTCTGACATACCAGGGCGTCGTCTACCCGGCGCAATGCGATGCTATGGGGCATCTGAACGTACAGTTTTACATTGCAGCCTTCGACCAATCGCTATGGCATCTGATGGCGGCGCTCGGTTATTCGGCCGCCTGGATCGAAGAGCGCAGGCAAGGCTGGGCCGATCGCCGTTATGAGATCGATTTCCGCAGAGAAATTGTGGTCGGCGGCTTGTTTGAGATCCACAGCTCGATCGTCAAGGTCGGCCGCACCTCGCTCACCTCGCTGCATCGCCTGACGAACAAGGCGGATGGCGCACCTTGTGCCGAGCTTCTCGCCGTGTCGGTCTATTTCGACCTTGCCGCACGCCGTCCGCTTGCACTCCCCGAGGCGCTCCGTGAGCGGGCGTCGCGCATGGTCGGCCCCGAGCCGGCGGTTTCATGATGTCACCGATATCTGAACTGATGGCGCGCGCTATTTGAACTGCGAGTATAGACCTTCTCGTTAATACAATCGCCGATACCCGCAAGGACCGAAGCCTGCGCGGCGTCTGAACGCAACAGTCATTTCTTGAAAGAGACAGTGGCGCGGGTCGGCCCCAGGTCGGTGGGTGGCTAATGACCGTTGGTATAAGGCTTCGCTTTGATCGGCCACGAGCAAAGCGGATTGATATCACTCCAATTCATCGATCGAGGCGATCAGGCGTCGGCTGTCCGCGGGGGCGGAGGCCGGGACCGGTTGCGATACCCTGCCCGCCTGGGCCTTGGCGCGGTCGATCCACGAAAGCCCGCCATAGACCAGACCGAGGCTGACCTCGTTCAGCAGGTCAATGATCGCATGGCCATTGTCGACGATGATCGGCTGGATCCCGGCGGCCATCAGCCTGCGGATCGACGACGTGCCGATCGATGCGGCGTAGACGGCGTGGCAATCCTTGAGAAAGTCGAGCTTCGCCAACACCTTGTCCTGGACCGTGCCGGTCAGGCCGGCGCGGCCGCTTTCGCCCACCGGCTCCGCCTTGACGAAGGTGCCAACGCCCAGGAGATCGGCCCGACCCGGCGCAACGTCGTAGAGGACCAGGCTGTCGGCACCGCCGAAATGAAGATTAACAGTCGTTCGATCATTCGACGCGAAAGCGACTTTCAACATGGCGTGCAGCCCCGCAATTCCTCGTCGCGCGGCGTGCCCTGCCAATAGCGCGAACGATAAGGACGGATTTCCCGGTAGTGGGCGGACAGCGAATTGGCGATGTCGAACACGATCCGCCGGCTGCCGTCATAACCGACCCAGGCGCGCGCATAGGCACCGTAACAGTCATAGATCGGGAAACCGGCGCGCAGCAGGGCGGTCCCCAAACGGTCGGCGATCGGGGCACCATGGGAATTGGTCACGATCATGTCGGCGCCACGGTCGCGTGCCAACCATTCAAGATCTTCCAAATCCCCGATGACAACGGTATCGCTCGGCACGGCGGCCAGGAACCCGGCCCGTGCCGACGCGACGGCACCGACAATTTCGGCACCGATTCCGCCCAGAAAACCGGTGATCGTGGCCAGCAGATCGGCGTCGGCCGCCACCGCAATCCGGGCGCCACCGATCTGGAACTGGCAATCGACCAGGGCATCCTGCAACCGGCCCCGTCCGCGTTCGATGGCCGCCGGGATCGGGCATCCGGCGATCTCCGCCAGCGCCTGGGTGAAGCGGTCACAAGATTCCAGCCCCATCAGGCCCGGAAAACGCCAATCCGGAATACCGGTTCGGTGGCGCAGCCGATCGGCGGCGGGCTCGATCGAGCGGCCGATCACCAGCGTTGCGACCGATTCCGCCATTGTCGCGATCGCCGCGCGGGGGGTCCCACCATAGGTCAGGGTCGAGAACCCGGCCGGGATCAGGTGCCCGTCCAGGGAGTCGCCGATGTCCGGCAGGATGATCGGGGTCAGCCCGAAGGCACCGATCCAGGTCCGGATCGCATCGATATCGCCCGGCGTCAGCATCGCCGAGACCAGGACATTGACCTGACGCGGCCGCGTCACCGTGGCCGGCGTTGCCGGAATCAGGGCCGCGATGATCGCATCGAGCGCCAGGGCGAAGCCAGTTTCCAGGCAACCGCGCGTGTCACTGGCACTGACGGGGATCACGGCGACATCATCATGGTGCGGAAACGCAGCCCGGAAATTCGCGATCGTGCGCGGCACGTCGGCGCCCTGGGCTTCGGACAGACCGGTGGTGATCAATCCGATCACAGACGGGTGGTTCTTGTCACAGATCGTCGCCAACGCATCGACGACATTGTCGTCGGCGCCAAGCACGGTGGTCACCTGATCCATCGCGGTGGTCTGCAGCGCGATCGGTTCGTGGAAATGGCGCATGAAGAACAGCTTGTTGAACGCGGTGCAGCCGCGCGCCCCGTGTTCGAGCGGCATGGTCCCGGCCAGCCCGAGAAACGCCAGGGCGGCACCGATCGGCTGACTGGCCTTCAGCGGGTTGACTGTCAGGGCCTTGGTGGGCAGAACGATTTCGGCCAAGGGGTTGTCTCCTTCACGCGGTCGGCGGGGTCCAGGACGGGCGGCGGCGAACCTGGTCCCACACCGGCGAATGGACGGCGCGATCGAGGTTGCGGGCGAGTTCGATCATCCCGCTATAGCCGGCATAGCCGATGCGCCGGACGTGATCGATATCGAGGAAGGGGATCCGCGATTTCAGGGCCGGATAGATGTAGCGGTCACCGGCGATCAAGATATCGGCCGTGCATTCGTGAAAGGTCGCGATCAGCGCGGTCTGATCGTTGTCCGCGATCATTCGGGCGTCGGGCCCCATCAGCGCCCGGATCCGGGCCTTGTCCTCCTCGGTCGATTTTTCGGTTCCGGTGGCGACCACGATCATGTCCAGATCCTGCATTGCCGAGACCACGGACCAGGACTTGTAGCCCCCGGTGAAGACCAGGACACGTTTGCCGGCGAGGCGGCGGCGGAGCGGGGCCAGCGCCGCCACGACCTCCGCCTCCTCCCGGGCGATCATCGCCTCGGTGCGGTCACGGAGATCGGGATCGCCCAACAGGCCGGCAAAGTCCCGGAACGCCTGCGAGGTGTCTTTGATGCCATAGAAGCTGCCTTCGAAGAACGGGGTACCGTGATCCTCGGCCAGCTTGCGCGCGACATGAAGCATCGCCTTGGAGCACACCACCATATTGGCCTGGGCGCGGTGCATCGTCTGCACCTCACGGAACCGGGAATCGCCCGAAAAGGTACAAAGCAGGCGCAGACCCAGCTCGTCGAACAACGGGGCGACATTCCAGAATTCGCCACCGACATTCCATTCGCCGATCAGGTTGACGTCATGGGTTGTGATCCCGGGCCTTTGTGCCGCGGGCGGGACCGGGTCGGGTTCGCGGGTGCCGATGACGTGGCGATAGATGACGTCCCCGGCGATCCGGTTGCCCAGATTCTTGTTGCCGTAGAAGCCGGCGCAATCAACCGGGATGACCGGTACCCCGAAGCGGGCGCTGGCGGTCCGGGCGACGGCCTCGATATCGTCACCCTGCAGGGCCGGGACGCAGGTGTTGTAGACGAAGACGGCCGGCGGCCGGTAGCTTTCGATCGCCTGACGGATGGCCTGGAACAGACACCGTTCACCGCGCCCCATGATCACGTCCATCTCGCTGAGATCGGTGGTCATGCCCATGCGGTAGGTCTCGATGCCGCTGGAGCGGGTACCCCGGTTGTCCCAGGAGGAGCCGGCACAGCCGATCGGGCCATGGACGATGTGGGCGACGTCGGCAATCGGCAACAGTGCGTTGCGGGCGCCGTCAAAACAGCAACCGCCTTGGGTCGCACCGGGTTGCGGTTTGGCGCAGCCGGACTTGGTCTTGGCGTTATGGGCGCAAGCCGGTTCATTCATCAGGGCCAGAATGTCATCGGGCTTCATTCCCGCCTCCGTCGCTACAAGGCTGTTGACGGCCTGAAGCAAGCGGCGGGCCAGCGGCCGCGGCTTGGTCCTTCCGGTCCGATTGACCGGCGATCGACGGTGCGTTGCACCAAAGCGTTCGTACATTTCGGGAATAACGCTAGACTTTCGTACCGATCGGAACATCATGGAACGACCGTAGCGGAGCAACGGGCGCGGTCCGGGAGCAGCCAATCGGGCTTCCGTGTGAAAATCCCGGCGGGCGCGATCATTCCTGACACTTCGATGGCGATGGAAATGCGTCGTATGGCCTCGGACTTGCAGAACTCGGACTTGCAGAAGCGGATGGGCACCTCCGGATTTCAAAAGCCTGCAAGCGGCGGCCTCGGAGATGGATCAGGATGGACATGAACGACACGATCATCATCGATGTCGACGACTTCGTCGAGGACTTCACCCATTGTTTCACCGGCGAATGCCGGGTGAACGTCCTGCCGGTGCTGTTTCAGATCAGCCAGATCATCACGGACAATGAGGATCTGGCGACGTCGCTGTCGGTGATTTTTCAGGTGATGCAGCAGCGCCTGAAGATCCAGCGGGGCATGGTCACGCTGTACGATCGCGAGTCCGAGACCATCTTCATCCATGAGAGCTTCGGTCTTTCCGAGCAGGACAAGCAAACCGGGATGTACGCCCGGGGCGAGGGCCCGACCAGCAAGGTCGTCGAAACCGGCAAGGCGATCATCGTGCCGCCGCAGCGCGCCGCCGGTGCCCGGCCGGTTCGCGGAACGGACGAGGCGGCCGTTGCGCAAGCCCACACCTCGTTCTTTTGCGTGCCGATCATGCATGCCAAGAAAGTGCTGGGAACGATCAGCGCCGAACGGGTCTATCACAATCGCCGTCTGCTCAAGCAGGATGTTCAACTGCTGGCGACGATCGCCTCGATGATCGCACCGGCCGTTGAACTCTATCTGCTCGAAAATGTCGACAAGGTCCGGCTGGAGGCCGAGAACGGCCACCTGAAGAACCAGCTCAAGGCCCGGTTCAAACCGTCCAATATCATCGGGAATTCAAAACCGATGCAGGAGGTCTACGCGCTGATCCGCAAGGTCGCCGCGACCAAGGCCACCGTGCTGATCCTCGGCGAAAGCGGCGTCGGCAAGGAGCTGGTGGCCAGCGCGATCCACTACAACAGCCTGACCGCCGACGGTCCGTTCATCAAATTCAATTGTGCCGCGCTGCCGGAGACGCTGATCGAAAGCGAATTGTTCGGCCACGAGAAAGGCGCCTTTACCGGCGCCGTCGCGATGCGCAACGGCCGCTTCGAGATGGCCGACGGTGGCACGATCTTTCTCGACGAAGTCGGTGAATTGAGCCTGCCGATGCAGGCAAAGCTGCTTCGGGTCCTGCAGGAAAAGACCTTCGAGCGCGTTGGCGGCAGCCGTCCGGTCAAGGTTGATCTGCGGATCATCGCCGCCACCAACCGCAATCTCCCGGACATGATGGCCAAGGGGACATTCCGTGAGGATCTCTATTACCGTCTCAACGTTTTCCCCATGACGATTCCGCCGCTGCGCGACCGCAACAGTGACGTGATCCTGTTGGCCGATTTCTTTGCCGCCCGCTACGCCGATGAGACCGGCAAAGAGATCAAGCGCATCTCGACGCCCGCGTTGAACATGATGATGGCCTATCACTGGCCCGGCAATGTCCGCGAACTGGAAAACGTGATCGAACGGTCCGTGATCCTTTCCGAGGATGGCGTGATCCACGGTTACGATCTGCCGCCGTCGCTGCAAACCTCGGTCGAGACCGGCACCAGCTTCGGCTGCGGTCTCGAAGCCAAGCTTCAGGCGGTGGAATACGAGATGATTGTCGAGGCGTTGAAGACCAACCACGGCAATATGACCGAAACCGCCCGGGTCCTGGGATTGACACGGCGAATTCTCGGCCTGCGGATGGAGCGCCACGGCATCACCTACAAGGCCTTCCGTCGACCCGAACCCGTCACCTGAGGAACGATGCCATGGAACACCCGACGCCACATCAGCATTATCACGCCGTTCTGGCCGACATCGCGATGGCGGCGGCGATCGCGGCCCATGACCACAGCTTCGTTTACGACGCGGAGGGGGACGACTACGTTGCGGGCCGGATCCACGATCGCTGGATCGCACGGACACAAGATGCCGGGTTGCGCCAGAAGGTGACGGCAATGGCGTCGGCCGCAGCCGCCTCGTTACAGCGACTGACAGCGCCCCAGTTGGCCCAGGCCGCCGCGACCTATGGTATCGCGCTGGAACCCGGCGAAGCCGAGCGGCTGGTCGAACATTTCTCGGATCGGCGCAACGCGGTACTGACCTATCGCCGGTGACCGGCACCGGTGGCGCGTCCGCCCGCGATCCCCAAAGCGGCTCCCCAAAGCGGCGACAACCGCCCCTCCGGGTTTGCCCGGAGGGGCGGTTGTCGCCAGTGCCGAACGACGCCGGTTCAGATCACCAGGCAGGTCATCCCGGCCAGCACCGCGCCACCCGCAGCCGCGGCCGTGATGGTCCCGCGGCTGGCACCGGCATCGATGGGCCGACCCGAAGCGACCATCACCGCCAGGGCCTTGACCAGGGCCATCGCCAGCACGCCGGCCGCGAACGCCAGGACCGGCTTCTGGATGTCTTCGGGAACCGTGATTTGCGTCCCCAGGGGAATCAGCAGGCTGAGCGCACCGGCCAGGATCCACCGCTTGCCGATCGACAGGCGATCGGCCAGCGAGAACACCACCATGCCCTCCGGCAGTTTGTGAGCGACGGCGGCGGCGAAGATCAGCGGCGAGATTGCCGGGCCCGCCGCGGCCAGGACGATGCCCTCGCAGATGTTGTGCAGTCCCATCCCGGCGATCGCCCCCGTGTTACCGACCGCAGCACCACGGGCGCCGCTCCGGAACATCAACGCGGCGCCGACGGCAACCCCCGCCGCCAGAACGATCCAACCGGGAAGGTAGTCCTCGGTGGCGTCGGGGATCACATCAATGATCACGATGCAGAGCGCGAAACCCAGACCAAAGCAGGTCAGCAGAGTTTGCCGCGGGCCGCGGCGGAGGGCGACGAACAGGAGGGCACCAACCAGCTCGGCCAGGGCCATGATGACGGGCAAAGTGAATGTGGTCATGAAAAAGGCTCCTTCGGTGAAACGATTTGGCACCAGTCCAACAATGTCCCCGGGGACACCGGCGGTGTTGTTACGATGAAACAACGCGCAGACGATGGTGTCGTGATGCCAGAACGGGGTGTTGTAGCGGTGTCACAGAGGTGAAATACCGTGTTCCTGATAGATTTGTTCCTGCGCCTGCTTGAACTCGACCATCGTAAAGTCATAACCATGGGCCCGAACGAGCGCCCAACTTGCGTCTTCGTCTTCACTGTTGTCATTGAGAAGGCGGCGAAAGGCAGCATCCTCGCGCATGCGCGTGATGTAGGCGATCGCGGATTCAACCGACATCGGAGACCCCCGCAGGTGTCATGAGGTGGAGTCCGGCCGATCCGGAACCGGATCGGCCGAATTCATCGGGTCAGGCGGCAGCGGTGGCTTCCCGGGCGGCCAATTCGGCCAACTGCTGCTCCTCGGTCTTCATGATGCCGAATTCGATCAGCATTTCCTCGAGTTCTTCCATGGTGATCGGGGTCGGCACCACGCCCTTGCCAATATTATTGTGGATCTTGTTGGCCAGCGTCCGATACTCCTCGGCCTGCTTGCTGTCGGGCGCATACTCGATCACGGTCATGCGGCGCAATTCGGCGTGCTGGACGATGTTATCGCGCGGCACGAAATGGATCAGCTTTGATCCCAACCGCCGGGCCAGGGCATCGGCCAGGTCGTATTCGCGATCGGTCTGGCGTTCGTTGCAGATCAGGCCGCCCAGGCGAACGCTGCCGCTGTTGGCGTATTTCAGAATGCCGCGCGAGATGTTGTTGGCGGCATACATCGCCATCATTTCACCGGACATCACGATATAGATTTCCTGGGCCTTGTTCTCGCGGATCGGCATCGCGAACCCGCCACAGACCACATCGCCCAGGACGTCGTACGAGACATAGTCGACGTCGTCATAGGCGCCATGTTCCTCGAGAAAATTGATCGAGGTGATAACCCCGCGACCGGCACAGCCGACGCCGGGTTCCGGCCCCCCGGATTCGACGCATTTGATCCCGGAATAGCCGTATTTCAGCACGGCTTCGAGCTCCAGATCCTCGACGCTGCCGGCCGCGGCGGCCATGTGCAGCACGGTATCCTGGGCCTTGGCGTGCAGGATCAGCCGGGTCGAGTCCGCTTTCGGATCACACCCGACGATCAGGATCTTCTGATTCATCTGGGCCAGCGCCGCGAGCGTATTCTGAGAGGTGGTGGATTTGCCGATACCACCTTTGCCATAGAAGGCGATTTGACGAGGCATTTGACGTTCCTTGTTTCAGAGAAAGACGACAAATCGAATTGTTGAGGGCGAATTGTTGCGAGGCCCGCGGCGTTACGCCCGACCGCATCGTTGCATCAGTTCGATCCGGTGACCGTCGGGGTCCTCGATGAAGGCGACGATGGCCTCGCCATGCTGCTGGGCGCGCGGCGGGCGCGGCATCGCAACACCGGCCGCGGCCAGACGATCGCAGAGCGGCACGATGCCGGTGACCTGAACCGCAATGTGACCGAAGGTATCGCCGGGGCGATAAGGCTCTTCGCGCGTCCAGTTGAACACCAGTTCCAGCACCATCCGGGCAAAGCCGTCGCCATAGCCGAGATAGGCCTGGGAAAACTGGTTCTTCTTGTGGTCGCGGCGTTCCAGAACCCGCATGCCCAGCATGCGGGTGTAGAAATCGACCGAACGGTCGAGATCAGTGACCCGCAACATCACGTGGGACAGCTGAAACGAGGCCGCATCGACCGGTGTATCGCAAGCCGGCGCGGTCTTGGCGGCGAAAACGGCGGCCAGAGCGGCTTCGACCGGCTCACCGCCATGGCGGTCGGTCGCGTCGATCCCGGCTTTGGCCAGCTTTTCCTGTGGTGCGACGCCGACCTTGGCGACCAGGACGACTTTGCAGTCCGATAACATGCGGCAGATCGTGTCCCGGGAATTTTCGTCTCCCTGGGCGTGGCTGGCGAGGTCGCGGCTTTCGACCGCAAGGGCGCCCTGGGCGCTAACGTCGAAGACCCGGAAGGCCTCGGTTTGACCGAAATGAAGGTCGACCCGGCTTCCGTCACGACTGGCGACCGCGATCCGCAGCGTCGGCGTGTTGACCGCGGGCACCAAGGGCAGCGCGGCAGGCGGAGCTTCGAGGATGCTGTGGGACATGGCGTGCTCTCCGGGAACGGACACAGGCACGATGGTGCAACGCAACCTTCATGCCAGAGCGCTTTCCCGGGAAAACCGCCGTCGCCCCCGCGACGGACGCACCGTTTGGAACTCTTTCGCGGGGCTATCGTACCGGCCGGAACAGGATTTCTCCGTCACGCCGACAAAGCGAAGGCTCGGGTGCCGCGAAAGCGCGGCGCCGCGGTCGCGCCGCGGTTGGCACGCTTCGTGCCTATAGCGCGGCAATCCTCGTACCGGAGATACGACCGACCCCGCTTAAACCAACGGCCGGTTCAGGTCACGGGGTCGGTTCTCACCCGGTCAACGCCTGACGATCCAAGGAGAAACCACCATGCCTATGGTCCTTCTGGAATGTGACAAAGATATTCCCGAACGCGAGAAGCATATTTATTTGAAGGTCGACGGAGAGGATACGCGCGACTTCCTTCCGGTTTCAAATGCCCAGACGATTCCGGGAACGTTGTCTGAGCGCGGTTGCGCGTTTTGTGGGGCCAAGCTGGTGATCGGTGCCGTCCTCAAGGACACGATCCAGATGATCCACGGCCCGATCGGTTGCGCCTATGACACCTGGCACACCAAACGCTACCCGACGGACAATGGCCACTTCAATATGAAGTATGTCTGGTCGACCGACATGAAGGAGAGCCAGATCGTTTTCGGCGGTGAAAAGCGGCTGGAAAAGTCGATCAACGAGGCGTTCGACGAGATGCCCGAGATCAAGCGCATGTTCGTCTATACCACCTGCCCGACCGCGCTGATCGGCGATGATATCAAGGCGGTGGCCAAAAAAGTGATGGCGGCCCGTCCCGACGTCGACATCTTCACCGTCGAATGCCCCGGTTTCGCCGGCGTGTCTCAGTCAAAGGGTCATCATGTACTCAATATTGGCTGGATCAACGACAAGGTTGGCACGCTTGAACCGGAAATCACCAGCGAATACACGATGAATTTCATCGGTGATTTCAACATCCAGGGCGACACCCAGCTCTTGCAAGCGTACTGGGATCGCCTCGGCATCCAGGTGATCGCGCACTTCACCGGAAACGGAACCTACGACTCCTTGCGCGGCATGCACCGCGCGCAACTCAACGTCGTGAACTGCGCACGCTCCAGCGGCTATATCGCCAACGAACTGAAAAAACAATACGGCATTCCCCGCCTCGACATTGATTCCTGGGGCTTCAACTACATGGCCGAGGGCATCCGCAAGATTTGCGCCTTCTTCGGCATTGAGGACCGCGGCGAGGCCCTGATCGCCGATGAATACGCCAAATGGAAGGGTCGGCTTGATTGGTACAAGGAGCGCCTGAAGGGCACCCGGATGGCGATCTGGACCGGGGGGCCGCGTCTGTGGCACTGGACCAAGTCCGTCGAAGACGATCTGGGCGTCGAAGTCGTCGCGATGTCCTCGAAGTTCGGCCACCAGGAGGATTTTGAAAAGGTTATCGCCCGCGGTCGCAACGGAACCTATTACATCGATGACGGCAACGAACTGGAGTTCTTCGAGATCATCGACCGGGTCCGGCCCGACGTCATCTTCACGGGACCAAGGGTCGGCGAGTTGGTCAAGAAACTCCATATCCCCTATGTCAATGGTCACGGCTATCACAACGGACCGTATATGGGGTTCGAAGGCTTCGTCAATCTCGCCCGCGACATGTACAACGCGGTGCACAACCCTCTGCTGAAATTGGCCGCCACCGATATTCGCGGCCCGGCGAATGCCACGATCCGGGAGGCGGCGGAATGAGTAGCGACAAGATCGACCAACTGTTCGACTACGTTCAGGAGCGGTGCCTCTGGCAGTTCTTCTCCCGGTCCTGGGACCGCCAGGAGAATATCGATGGCATCATCAGGACGGCGACTGATCTTCTGACGGGTGTGGACCCCAAGCGGGATCAGCCGATGGACCGTCTCTTCTACGCCGACGCCAAGATCATGGTGGCGGATTTCCGTGAACGCTTCCCCTGGATCACGGCAATCGAGCCGGCCGAGGTCCGTGCCCTGATGGGCACGCTGCGGGAACGGATCGTCGACCTTGCGATCACCCGATCCCAGAACCACGAACTCAGCCATTCGATCTATTGAGCCGCGATCGGGGCGGTGCTCCGCCCCAATCGCTCGCGCTCGACCGCACAACGCCGCTCCAAGGAGAAAAATCCACCATGGGTTGCGATATTACGACGAAGGAACGGGCAGGCGTCATCAACCCGATGTATGACTGCCAGCCGGCCGGCGCCCAGTATGCCGGTATCGGTGTCAAGGATTGCATTCCCCTGGTCCATGGCGGCCAGGGCTGCACGATGTTCGTCCGCCTGCTGTTCGCTCAGCATTTCAAAGAGAATTTCGATATCGCCTCGACCTCGCTCCACGAGGATTCGGCGGTATTCGGGGGTCATCAGCGCATCCGCGACGGTGTCATGACCCTGGCCCGCCGTTATCCGGCGCTGCGGGTGATTCCGTTGATCACCACCTGCTCGTCAGAAGTCATCGGCGACGACGTCGAAGGCAACATCAATGTCTGCAACAAGATGCTGAAGGAGGCGTTCCCGGACCGCAAAGTCTACGTCGTCCCGGTTCATACCCCGAGCTTCAAGAGCAGCCAGGTTGGCGGCTATTCCGAATGCCTGCGCGCCATCTTCAAGACGATCGCCACCCGCAAGGCCACTGCGACCGGAAAACTCAACATTTTCCCGGGCTGGGTCAATCCGGGCGACCTCGTGATGCTGAAGCGCTATCTGCGTGAGATGGACGTCGACGCAACGTTCTTCATGGATACGCAGGATTTCGACTCCCCGGTGTTACCCGACAAATCGATCCATACCCACGGTCGGACCACCGTCGAGGACATCATGGCGTCGACCGGCGCCCGCGCCTCGGTGGCCTTGGCCCGCTATGAGGGCGCCAGTACCGCCGAACAGCTTTCGAGCGATTTCGAGGTCCCGGCCCACATCGTTGCGACGCCCTACGGGATCGCCAACACCGACGCCCTGCTGCAAAAAATCAGCGAAATCACCGGTAGGCCGATCCCGGATTCGCTGATCACCGAGCGGGGCGTCGCGATCGATGCTCTTCAGGATTTGGCCCATATGTTCTTCGCGGACAAGCGGGTTGCCCTGTTCGGTCATCCCGATCTGGTGATCGGCCTTGCCGAGTTCTGCCTCGAAATTGAAATGAAGCCGGTGTTGCTGCTTCTCGGCGACGACAACAGCAAATACAAGCGCGATCCCCGGATCCTGGCCCTGACGAAAAAAGCCGACTGGGATATGGAAGTGATCTGCAATGCCGACCTGTGGGAGCTGGAAAAGCGGGTCAAGGATCCCGACACCAAAATCGACCTGATCCTCGGCCACTCCAAGGGGCGCTACGTCGCGATCGACGGCAACATCCCGATGGTTCGGGTCGGCTTCCCAAGCTTCGACCGCGCCGGTCTGTACCGCCATCCCACGATGGGCTACCAGGGCGCGATGGAACTGGCGGAAAATATCGCCAATACCCTGTTCGCCCATATGGAATTCAATCGCAACAAGGAGTGGATCCTCAACACTTGGTAGGCGGTTTTCGGGGTGGGTGTTGGGACCCACCCCTGACCCACCCCGGGACCGCGCCCCCCGGAACCCCGCTGGCGGAACACCGGAGATCCCACGACCATGACTTTGCTTGAAGATCTCGCCATTGACTTGGCCGCCGGTGTGGCCAATCGGCTGTCGTTGCCGGAATACCGGCAGATCGAACTCTATTCCCATCGCAAGGCTCTGAAATTCGCCGAGGCGGACGCGGGGCCGCCGATACCGGTGCCCGCGATTGCCGGCGCGTGCCGGGCGTTCCTGATCCTTGATGCCGTCCTGGCCGCGCATCATGCGGCGATGGAAGGAGAGACCAGCTGGCAGCGCTATCGCGCCCTGCCGCGGACCACGATGAACGAAAAACTGGTTGCCGAACTCTATCGGATCCTTCGGGTCGCGCGGCTGGTCGCCTTTCACCCGAAAGGCCACGTCGAATGCCGCAACGGTATCGTCAAGATCAACGCAACCGTCGGCAAGGACGCGGTGTCGTTGGAGATCACCGAAGCCGGCCTGGTTCTGCTGGAGTCCGCCGTCGTCTACTCCCTGGAATCGCGGCGACAACCCTATCCCGACGCGTATGTCGAGGCGGTCCTGACCCAGTATTATTGCGACATCGTCGCCGAAGTCCGGCGTTTCTTTGACGAGGACCGCGTGCTCTATCAGTTTCGGCAGAAATACGTCTTCAATCGACATTTTCGCTTCGACTGTGACAATCCGCGACTGCGGTCAGAAACCCGCGGCGATGACGACCTGATCGAGATCGAAATCGCCGCGCCCTATCGGGATCCGGCACGCTATCCGATCGACTTCTTCGTGATGATCGGCAGCGAGCTGCACATCATTCCGGTCGAGGCCCTGGCCGATGGCACGCTGTCCCGAGCCGCACTCGAGCGGTGGCGGATCCGAAGCCCCGATGGCCAAACCCTGCCGGCTGCATTCCGGTCCCGTTTCGGCCGCGAGGCCGTCGCGGTCAATCAGCCGATGAGCTGACATCATCCCAGCCCCTTGCCAGAGGACCCTCCATGGACAGCCCGCATCTCCGCGTCGCCGTGACCTCCAACAGTCTTCTCCAGGTCGACGCAAATTTCGCCGCCGCCAGGCAGGTGGTATTCTACGACGTTGCCCGCGACGCCTCCGCGTTCGTCGATGTCATCCATTTCAGCCGCGCTGGCAGAAAGGGTCCGGGTGGCGGCCTCGGTCGCGCCGGAGGCGGCTGCATCATGGACGACATGGAGAACGACGACGGAAGCGGCCGCGATCCGCTGGTCGAGCGCGTCGAAGCGCTGAAAGGATGCTCGGTCCTGTTCACCCTGGGTCTCAGCGATCTCGCGGCAGTGCGAATTCACAATCTTCGGGTGTTTCCGGTCAAGAGCGAGCAAACCCGCGCCATCGACGATGTGATCACCGCCCTGCAACGCCTGATGCGTGGCGTGCCGCCCCTCTGGCTGCGCCGCGTCATGCGCGATGCCGATGGCAACCGCCTGGAACTCGACGAACAGGAAATCTGACCGGATCGGGTTGAAACCGCCGATCCTGATCGTCCGCTCCCGGGCGCTCCCGGGCGCTTCCGGCACTGCCGGGATTCCGCCGCAGTGCCGGAACAACGAGGAGACCCGCCCGGTCGGATCAAAGACCCCCGAGCAACCGGGCGCGAACACGGGCGCCGACGATGTTGATCAGGGTGACCAGGCTCAACAGCACGATGATCAATGCCGACGCTTCGCGATACTCGAACAGGTGGAAGGCGGTGACGATCTCCAGACCGAGACCACCGACGCCGACGACACCCAGCGTGGTGGCCGCGCGCAGATTGTGTTCCCATCGATAGATGGTCACGTCGATCAGCCGTGGCAGGATCTGCGGCAGGATCGAAAAGCGCAGGACACCAACGCGTGAGACACCGATGCTGCGCAGGGCGTCCCCGGGACCCGGGTCGACATGTTCCAGGGTTTCAGCAAAAAACTTTCCCAACATCCCGGTGGAATGCGTCGCCAGGGCCAGGATGCCGGGCAGTGGGCCGAAGCCAACCGCAGCGACGAAAATCACGCCCCAGATCAATCCCGGGATCGAACGCAAGACATTGAGAAAAAGCCGCGCCGCGCCCCCGAGTATCGCCTGGCGAACGATGTTGCGGGCTGCCAGCGCCCCGAGCGGCAATGCGGCCGCGGCGCCCAGGACGGTGCCGGCGACGCTCATCGCGAGGGTTTCCAGCAAGGGTCGGCCCCAATGGGGCAACCTGCTGAAGTCGGGCGGTAGCGAGTCGGCGGCGAGTTGCCCAATCGTAGACAGGGCATCGGCGTAGCGGTGGAGCTCGAAGGCACCGGCGTAGGCAAAGGCGCCGACGATGACGGCGGTACCGCCGATGGTCGCGGCGAGGGCGTTGCGCTGCCGGCGCCGGCCATCGGCGAGAATGGCCGTCAGCGCGGGACTGGCGATGCCGTTTGGTCGGGGATCGACCCTCATTGCGGCGCGGGAACCGCGTCGGGGTTGGCGGCCTGGATTGCCGCAATCCAGGACCGGACCCGATCGACATCGGAATCAACGCAGGGGATGAAGGCTTCGGCGCGAAACACATTCAAGGCCTCGGGGTCGGTGACGGTGATGAAGGCCTTGCGGAGTTCCTCCTTGAACGCCGGATCCAATCCCTCGCGGAATGTCCACATATATTCGGGGATCGCCGGCGATTCGGCCAAAATCCGGGTCGACGCCGCCGGGATCTTACCATCCTTCACCAACCGCTGGTAGATTGGCAGCGACAGCCCTCCGGCGGCAACCTTGTGGTTGGCGACGGCGAACGCCACAGAATCATGGGCACCGAGAACCCTGAGCGTATAATCGCGTCCAGAAATCAGGCCGGCGGCCAACAGCTGGTAGCGCGGAACCCAGGTTCCCGAGGTCGAAGCGGGATCGCCGAACGCGATTTCAGTTCCCTTGAGATCGGCCATGGTTTGGGCCGGACTGTCGGTTGGGACGATAATCACGGCCTGGAAGGTCGGCCCCACCACCGCGTGGGACGGACGCGCGAAGGGTTCCAGCGTGGCGCTGCGCGAGCGCAGAATATAGGTCACCGGTCCCAGATAGGCGATGTCGAGACGACCAAAGCGCAATGCTTCGCCCGTCGCCGCATAGTCCGCACCGACCACCAGCTCGACGGGAAGGCCGAGCCGCTGCTCCAGATAGGCGCGCAGAGGCTCGTTCAGGCGCATGACCGTCGGGGCCGACTCCCCGGGCAACAAACCAACCACCAATTTGGAAGGGCGGGCCTGGGCTCCTGCGGGCGTGACAGGTGACAGGGCGAGGGCGGCTACGATCAGTAGGGCCACGGCCGGAACAATCCGGTTCCATCGGAGACTCATATTGCTTCCCTTTCCTGGTTTGCGGGGCACAGAAAATCCCCCTCTGACGTTGCGGTTCCGAAAATGCGGTGTTCGGCGCTGGCATCGAATTCGGTGGCAGACCCGTCAAAGGCGACGCGCCCGTTGGCGAGGCCGACGATACGGTCGGCCAGGGTCCGCGCCATCTGGAGTTGGTGCAGGACCAGGATCACGGTCAGGTTGCTGCGCGCGACCAGGTGGCGGAATTCGTCACCCAATCGCCGCGCCAGCGCCAGATCGACCGCGGCGAAGGGTTCGTCACCCAGCAGCAGCCGCGGGCGTCGGACCAGGGCGCGGGCAATGCCGACCCGTTGACGCTCACCGCCCGAGAGCTGGGCGACCCTTGCCGTCGCACGGCCCAGAAGGCCGACCTCGTCCAGGGCCTGGGCCGCGCGGATGCGGAACGATCGCGGCCAGGGCAGCAGCGACAACGGATGGCGGCTGTCCGCCAGCCCGAGCAGCACATTGTCGATCGCCGTCAGACGATCGATCAGGGCGTGGTCCTGGAAAACGGTGGCAGTTCGGCGGCGCATCTCTTGCCAGGCCACCGGGTTGTCCAGTGGACCGAACTCCGCGACCGAGACCACTCCCTGTGCCGGTGGGAGCAGGCCATTCAACGTTCGCATCAGGGTTGTCTTGCCAACGCCCGATGGACCGACGACGGCCGTAATAGTTCGATTCGGAAATGACAGCGAGACATCGTGCAATACGGCCCGTCCTCGTCGAAGCACCGTCAGGCGATCCACGGTGACGGCGGCTGGTGATGGCGGCTGTGGCCATGTCGATTCTGGCAGGATCATGGTTCCAGGTTGACCCGCATCGCCATGCCGGGACCGACGTCTCGGTACCGAAAGTGTTTGCCTGGGGTCATGGCCAGATCGAGCGCGATAGGCGCAGCCATGCCGCTTCGGTCTCGTCATCGACCCGACCGACGACGTCGTTCGACCGGCGGGGGGGCCGCATGGCGGGAGTGACCGCGGCGTCGCCTTGCGGTGCGATCTCTCGACCAATCCCGCCTGGAAGGATTCGATGTCCCCGGCTCAACATCCGGCATGTCTTGCGGATCAAGCGCGTCACGATGTCGTTCATAGGCATTCGCTCCCGGTACTCAGAAGGAGTGGCGCTCCCGCGGGTCGAACCCAAGAGTCGCAAGAGCAATCCCCGGGCCACATCGGGGGGTCGCCGCGCTCGGCCACAAACGCACTGTCAAACCGCACCGACCCGAACAACACGACGTCGAAATTGTTCGCCCTGGTACGATTGGGGGAACCATCACCGTCGCCGACCCCGGCATCGCACCGTTGGCGCGACACTTGCTATGACGGAGCCACCGGTTGTCGGTCGATGTTTTTGCGAAGGGCGCCCCGTGATGCTTGCCCCCTCTCTCGCGGATCAGCTGATCCGCCCCGCCAACGCTGCCGCGACACGCATTCTTTTTCTGGCCCGTCATGTGCCGCAGGAGCCGGCCTTCACCTGCGCCTCGTTTCCAGGCGACGGCGGCTATCCGGCCTATTATCACCGGGTTTGGCGGGTCCTGACCGGGATCGGTTATCGCGTCACCACGACAAACCAATGCCTGGCCGTGCTGGGGGCTGCCGGTCGGGTCGATCTGGTGTTTTCGCTGTACAACAGGATGCCGATCGCCAACCCCGAGATCTTCGTGGCCTCGACCTGTGCCTTTCTGCAATTGCCATGCGTCGGGGCACCCCCCAATATCCGCGCGTTGGCCGAGGACAAATGGCTCTCCAAGCTGGCAGCACGGGCCATCGGTATTCCGGTCGCCGACGGCGCCGTTTTTGCGACGACAGACGACCTGGCGGTTGCCCCCCCCTTCTCCGGGCCCTATTTCGTCAAGAACCGGTTCGGGGCGGCCTCGGAAGGGATCAGTTCGGATTCGATCCAGGACGACTGGGCCGGCGCCGAACGCGTTGCCCGGCGGTTGATGGAACGCGGCATGTCGGTCCTGGTTGAACGCTATGTCCCCGGCATCGACATCACGGTGCCGGTGTTGGGCGGTGTCCGCCCGATCCTGCTCGGGGTTGTCCGTCCCGGCTCCGACAAAGCCGGTGGGATCATCACGGAGGATCTGAAGCGCGATGACCCGTTGGGCTACACGATGTTCGATGCCGGCGGCGTAGCCGAAACCGGCATTCGCGACGATGTCGCCGCGTTGTGGCGCGCGACGGGCCCGATCGACTATTTCCGCATCGACTACCGCTTCGATCCCCAGACCGGCCACCGGGTGTTTCTGGAATTCAATATCTGCTGCCACATCGGCCGCAGTGGCGCGATCTGCCTCGCTGCCGCGCAATTCGGCTTTGGTCAGGCCGATGTTCTTGGCCATGTCATCGAATACAGCCTGCGTCGGCAGGCCGCGTTGCGGGAGAGCCGCGGATGAATGCCCTGACCGGACCGACCAGCATCGCTCTCGACCTCAGCGCGACGAGCCGCCCGTTCGGCGATACTGCGCTTGCCCGCGGCCTGCCTCAGGGTTGGGATTTCCTCGGCAATGTTCCCGTGCCCTTGCGTCACCGCGTCCGTGACGGCGTCGCCGAATTGATGACGCAGCACCGGGCCGGTGGTGGCGCGCCGCTGAAATGTTGCTTTCCAATGGGCCAGGGTGGACGCGGCCCCATCGAACGGCTGCGCACCATCCGTAGCCTCGCCGATTACCCGAACATGCTGGTATCGGCGGACCACCCTAACAGCTTCAACCGCCGCTTCTTCGATCGCCATGTCCGGACCGGGGCGTTCAGCGCTTGTCAGCCGGACGGAACGGCCGCCGTTTTCACCGATTGCGGTCTGGTCGATCCGTGCGGCTGGATCGGCGTGTTTGCGGTCGCGCCGTTTGTGCTGCTGATCGACCACCGCCGGTTGGACGGATTGCCAGCACCGCGGCGCTGGGCTGACCTGTTCGACCCAAGCTATCGCGGTCAGGTCGTGTTCGGCGGCTGGCGTCGCGAAGGCGAGCGCTGCTTCAACCAGTTCAACAAGTTCTTCCTGCTCTGCATCGCCCGGGAATTCGGCCTCGACGCTCTGGCACGACTGGTTCGCAATGTTCCGACGCTGCTGCATTCCGCGCAGATGCCGCGTCTGGCCGGCACCGACGCATCGCCCGGCGGCATCTATGTACTGCCCTGGTTGCTAGCCGACATGTGTCCCCGCCGCACCGATACCGCCGTGGTCTGGCCGGAGGATGGCGCCCTGGCCTATCCATTGTGGCTCACGGTCAAATCGGACCAGCACGCCACCGTCGATCCCCTGATCCGCTATTTCTATGGCGCCGGGCTGGGGCAGATCCTTGACGAGAACCATTATCCGGCGCTGAACCCCGATCGGCCACCGGCGTTGCCGCCGGCCAGCCGGCTCAAATGGCTGGGCTGGGATTATGTCCGCCATCGCGCCACCGCGCAGGCGGTGAAGCAGGCCTGCCGGACCTTTCTCGACAATTTCGACGATTCAGCCCCCTCGGAGGTTCGGTCATGCGCATAATCACCGTCGCCGGGCCGCCTTCGGTCGGCAAGACCGCGATCATCCTCAAGACCGCCAAGGTGCTGGACCGACCCGGCCAAACCGTCGGTATCGTCAAGTTCGACGCCCTGGCGACCGCCGACGACGATCTCTACCGGCATGCCGGGTTGCCGGTCGTCGTCGGCCTGTCGGGCAGTGTCTGTCCCGACCATTTTTTCGTCAGCAACATCGACGATTGCCTGCGATGGGGCCGGGATCAGAGCGTCGACATCCTGATTGTCGAGAGTGCCGGGCTGTGCAACCGATGCTCACCTCACATCCAGGGAGCGCTGGCGGTCTGCGTCGTCGATAATTTGTCGGGCATCCATACCCCCCGCAAGATCGGCCCGATGCTGAAGCTGGCGGATATCGTCGTCGTTACCAAGGGCGATATCGTTTCTCAGGCCGAACGTGAAGTGTTCGCCTTCAATGTCCGGTTGGCGAACCCGCGCGCCGCGATTCTGTTTGTCAATGGCATCACCGGCCAGGGCGCCAGCGAACTCAGCGACCACATGCAGGAGGCCCCGCACATCGACAGCCTGGAAGGAAGGCGGCTGCGCTTTCCGATGCCATCCGCGGTTTGCCCCTATTGTATCGGCGAGACCGTGATCGGCCGCGACCACCAACGCGGCAATGTCCGCAAGATGACGTTCGGCAGGATTCCGGCATGAGGGAGAACCTGCTGTCGCTGACGATCGACGAACTGTCGCGGCGGCATCCGGCCTTCGCCGATTTTCTGGCCTCGACCGATGCCACCGGATCGAAACCGGGCCGCACCCTGGAGGCCTGGTTGGCCGGGCTGACCGACGACCGGCTCTCGCAGGTCGGGATGGATCGCGACCAGATCCGCAGCCATCTTGAGGCGCTGGTCCGGCGGGTCGATGCGCTGCGCGCGGCCCCGCACGCGACAATCCGTTCGCTGACAATTCTCGGCGGCCGCGACAAGAGCGGTCGTGCCGAGACGCTGACGCTTGTCCTCAAGGCTGGCGAGGTGCTGTGCATCGTCGGCCCGACCGGGTCGGGCAAGAGCCGTCTGCTCGCCGACATCGAGTGCCTGGCCCAGGGGGACACGCCGTCCGGTCGCCGGGTACTGATCGACGACGCCCCGCCGGCCCCGGGATGGCGTCAATCCTCCGAGCGCAAGCTGGTCGCGCAATTGTCGCAGAACATGAACTTCGTCGTCGATCTCAGTGTTGGCGCCTTTGTGGCGATGCACGCCGACTGCCGCATGGTGCCCGACCGGGGGGAGCGAGTGCGCGACGTGATCGCCTGCGCCAACGACCTGGCCGGCGAACCTTTCTCCGCGCAGGTCTCGCTGACCCAGTTGAGTGGCGGCCAGACCCGGGCCTTGATGATCGCGGACATCGCTTTGCTGTCCGCGTCGCCGGTGGTGCTGATCGACGAGATCGAGAACGCCGGGATCGACCGCAAGCGGGCGCTCGACCTGCTGATTGCCAAGGAAAAGATCGTCGTGATCTCAACCCATGATCCGATCCTGGCCTTGATGGGCGGCCGCCGGGTCGTGATCCGCAACGGCGCGATCACGGATATCATTGAAACCAGTGCGCCGGAACGGGCCAACATCGCCGCGTTGGAACGGATCGACCGGGGCCTGATCGCGTTGCGCCACCGGCTGCGTTGTGGCCAGCGGATCGACGCGCCCCTGGCGTGGGCCGAAGAGCTCGGAAAGGTGTAAGCGGATGGATGCGTTGACCCTGCTGCTGGAACGGCGTTCCTGTCACGCCCTGCAGGCACCGGCGCCCGAAGGCGAAGCGTTGGCAACGATCCTGCGGGCGGCGTTTCGTGTTCCCGACTTTCAGCAGTTGCGACCCTACGAATTCATCCTGGCCGCCGGCGACGGGCTGGATCGGCTGGGTGCGCTGATGGAACAGGCGGCCCGTGCCGGCGGCAAGCCGGACGATGTCATCGAACGCTCCCGGCGCATGCCCCACCGCGCACCTCTGGTGGTGATCGTGGTTGCCCGGGTGCGCGCCAGCACCATCGTCAGCCGGCTGGAACAGCAATTGACCGCGGGATGCGCGGTGATGGCGATGCAGATGGCGGCTGTGGCGCAGGGGTTTGGCGGCATCTGGCGTTCCGGATGGCCCATGTTCGACCGCGGCTTGCACCACGCCCTCAATCTTGAACCGGACGACCAGATCGTCGGTTTCCTTTATCTCGGCACCCCCCGGCAGTCACCGCCTGCGGCGACACCGTCGGCTGACGCCGATGCTCATGTTAGTCCCCCACCGGGGCTTCCGACCCGCGAAGAATGAAACGGGCGGGGGTTTGGTGTATTTTGGCTGAGCGTCGTCGGCACAGAGGTCGGTTCATTCTTGGTGCGTTCGAGCCCGTTCGTTAGTCGGACCCGGAACCCT
>JARLIO010000016.1 GCA_031291675.1 Azospirillaceae bacterium | reverse complement strand
GTCGCAAATGCCTATAATGACGGTTTTGTGACGATTGCCGCCGAAACGGGACAAACACCGGTTTTCTCCAGTCTCGTCGTCGAGGGCGCGGCAAAATGGATTTTCCAGGGGATTACGGTTCAGAATTCCAACGCCAAGACATTGGCCTCGGCGCTCGTTCTGATCAACGGATTAAGCTGGGAAGGGCCGACCACCGACATCATCGTCCAGAATAACAATATCATGGTTGACTCCACGGCCGCCGTCGCAGGCTGGACACTCGCCGATTGGACCACGCGGGCGGCCGGCACGGCGCTGGCAACCCGCGGTGTCTGCACGACAATCCAGAACAATTACATCCACAATGTCCGGGCCGGCGTGACCATCTACCTTGCCAATCAGGCGACGGTGCATGGCAATGTCATCAACAACTTTACCGACGACGGCATCGATATCAACGGCAGCGACGTGACCGTCACCCGAAATACGATCACCAATCACCATTGGACCGCCGATGGCCTGCACCCGGACTGCATCCAGGGCCAAAGCCTCGCGGCCAGCCTGGGAACCGCCTATACCGCCGTCAACAAGAATATCCTGATCGACAGCAACGTCTGCATCCGCCACACCGATTCGACGCTTCCCGACACGGCGGGTGATTACCTGCAGGGAATCACAGTATTCGACGGTCATTGGCAAAACTGGACCGCAACAAACAACGTTATTGTAACGAATGCATGGGAAGGCATGGCGGTGTTTGGTGTCGATGGTGCCAAGATTGTCAACAACACCGTCCTCGGGACCGATCCCGCCATCGCCACCTGGATCCATGCCGCGCCGATGAAGGCCTACGAGGGCAACGACCTGCCCGTCGCCAACGTCATCCGCAATAATATCGCCATGCGATATACCAACGATGGCCCGCAGAAGACGGCCGTGAGCGGTGTCACGCTCGATCACAACATCATCGCCACCGTCCCCGGACAGCTCTACAAGGTCGAAACAACGAAGAATACCGACGTTGGGCCCGGAACCGAATATCCCGATGTCGTCGCCAAGCCGCTTCAGAAGCTGGTCGTCACCTTCCTTCCGACGGCCGTACAGTTTGACCTTCATCTGGCGTCCGCCTCCGCCGCCATTGGTGCAGGGAGCATCACCCTGGCCCCCGCCCGGGACCTGGACAATGCGATCCGTGTCGCTCCAGTCAACAACGGCGCCTACGGTCGTGCACCCTGAAGTCCGATACCGCCCCGCGATGACCGGTAGAACGCCGGTCATCGCGTTCCGTTTCCGACGCGCTCCGGGGCCGCCCGGTGATCTGCCGCGAACAGGATCGCCGCCCTTCGACCCGACTCAGCGGATAGTAACCAGCCGCGACAGTTCGCCCGGAAGATCGTAGCCATCCCAGACGGCGCTGAAGTCAAGCGCCTCTCCGACCGGTACGATGCGGCTCAACCCCTGACCGGTCGACCGCTCCGCCATACGGGACAACTCGGCCTGCCCGAAGCCGAAATAGGTCAGGGTCTGGTGGTTCTCGGCGATCCGATCGCTCAGCGCGTCAAGCGCCGACAGATAACGGATCTGCAGGAATCCGCCGCCGATCGCCGCGATCGGGAAATCACCGCCCGCCATTGTCGCCACCGTCAGGGCATTCGACAGCCGCTTGCCCTCGACAGCGTGCCCCTGCCCCGCCAGCGTGCACAGTGCCGTCATCTTGCGGATCACCTGTCCCGTGGCGGGCACGGTATTTTTCCGCGCTGCGACGCGATCGAGATCGTCCAGCAAGCGCGCCACCGCCTCGCCATGCCGCGTCCGATCACCGACGACATGGATCACTTGCGGCGACGAACAGGCCATTTGGTCGAAAATAAATATGTCGTTGTAGAGACGGGACACCAGCTCTTCGCGGGCGGCTGGCGACAGACCCACCAAGGCCTCACCGTCTAGGACCGCGAACGACACGCGGTCACCGAACCAGATCGCCTTGCCGCCATGGCGCAACGGCAGTGGGGCGAAGGCCCGGACCTTGGCATCGCCGCCCCATACCAGGCGGACATCCGATTGCGCCGAAATATCGCGATTAAGATCCTCGGAGACCGGATAGGTCACGAAGATCTGCGAGTCCTCCGCTGCCGACGCCAGGGCTTCGAGAAACAGGTCGAGGACCCCCTGGATCTGCGGCGACAATTCGCTCGGCAGGCGAACGATGTTGGCGTTTCCCGTCAGAAAGGCGATCACCCAGGAATAGAGAAAAATCGCTTCGACATTCTGTGGCGGCAGATGAAAGGCCAGTCCCCGCGGTTTGGCCAAACATCCGTCCGGCAGCCGCGCCTGAAAACTCCGGCCTAACCGATACAGCGCCGCCCGCCGGGTCCAATAGGCGAAATGGACGATCCCCGGCGCCGTGAGATGTTTCGGCAGGGACAGGATGCGGCTCGCGACCCCCGCCACGAGATCGACCCGAGCCGCCGAAAAAGAGGCCGCGGTTGCCTGTCGCGCCTTCTCCAGCCGAACCCTCAAATCGCCCGCATGGCAGGGTGTCCGGCCGCCATCCTCATCGAAAATCGTTACGGCCGCGATCGGCCGGTTCCGATCAGCTGTACGCTGTGGCAATGACATCGCTGCATCCTCGCAATTCCGTCCGTGGGACCCGGCCGATGATCCGGGCTGCTTTGCCGAGCCGGCCACCGGTCCCGGCATCGACCGTCTCGATGACGCCGAGATCCTCGGTCAGGACGCTGTGCCCCGGATAGGACAGCGGCAACAGGGAGACCACCTGGATCACACCGGGTTGGCCTGCCGGCGCCGGCGCCCAGCTTTCGGGATCCCGCACAATGATGTCGGCGAAGTTCGGCGCGTAAAGCAGACCATCGGGCCCTTCGAGAAAGATCGAGCCGATCTGCTCCACGAAGCCATAGAAGTTATAGATACGGGTCAGGTTGAAGCGGGTGGCCATACGACTGCGGAACACTGCATTGGTGACCTTGTCGGCTTCCATTTTCTTCCAGCCGCCGGAGTGGATCAGTGTTGCGTTCGAGAGATCGAGTTCGCCATCGCGATACGCCTCAAACAGCGATTTCCACACGAGGAACGTAAAACCGAACAGGAAAAACGGCGCGCCGCCATATTTCTGGACGAAGCTGCCGATGACATCCCGTTGCGACGCCAGATCGTCATCAAGCGCAAAGGTGCTGCGGGCGCCAAACTTCATCATCCCCAGGATCCCCGCGCCGCGCGCGCTGAGGCTCTTGGGATCGCTGATCACCTTGCGGGTATCGATGACCAGCAGGGGCAGCCGGCTGGTACCGAGAACCCCGCGGAAAGTCGCAACCAGAGCGCGGGCCTGGCGCTGTGCGGTGATGCCGTCGATGACGATCCGGCTTGGGCGTTGGCCAGAGGTGCCGCTCGATTGCAGCACCATCGTCGGCGTCGCGATCGACGACAACTCGATCTCCTTGAAGATGCTGACCGGCAAATAGGGCAGATCGCACAACTGCTCCGCCGGTTGCGGCTCCCCCCAGATTGCGTCGGCAATCTTTCGGTAGGGCGCGCAATGGGCGTAATGGTGGCGCCCCATCGCGTTCAAATCCGGCAGCAACCGGCGCTCCTTCTCCGCCGCCGTCATGCCGAACGGAGGTTGGTCGACCAATGCGTCAAAGGTCATATCAAACCCCTCAGCTGTTCGTAGTCAATTTTTCCACTGTCGCGAACCGGCAAGTGCTCGATCCCGCGGATCACGAAGCTTGAGCCCGGAACCCGCCATTCGCCCGACAGAGCGACCACCGAGCCCTTGATCAGGACCGGATCCTCACAGAACACCACGATCTTTTCGCCATGATCGAGCACCGCGGCGGTTGCGGTCTCGCGCAACCGCGCTTCGACCTCGTCCAGGCTGATCCGTAATCCGGCCAATTTGGCGACCCGCTTGATCCGGCCGGTGATCGTGAGGAAGCCGTCGCCATCAATCCGGCCGAGATCGCCGGTCTCCAGCCGCCCACCATTTTCGTCGCCCTTCACCAGGTCGGACCGCTGTTCGGCATAACCCATCATGACGTTGGGCCCGTCGAACACCACAGCACCCTCCACGCCGGCAGGGACCGCGTTGTGATCGACATCTTCGATCCGGATCGTGGCCCCGTCGAGTGCGTGACCGACCGAGCCCCGCTTTTCGGCGAAGCAGTGATCGGGCAAGGTGGTCATCCGCGGTCCAGCCTCGGTCTGACCATACATGACGAAGAATTGCGCCCCCCGTTGTTGGGCAAAATCGTGGATCCGGTCCTGAATTCGGCGTTCCAAGGCGCCGCCCGCCTGGGTCAGCGTTCGAACCGTCCCGGGCACCTGTTTGGCCAGGTCGCTTCGGGCCAGGAAATTGTAATGGAACGGCACACCCGGGAAATGTGTGCCGCCAACCGCGCGGATCGCCGCCCAGAATTCGGGGCGGACGATCGATTCCCCGGTCAGATAGACGGCGGCGCCGACCCGCAAATGGGAGGTGATGACCGACAGGCCATAAGAGTAGCTCACGGGCAAATGGGCAATGGCGATGTCATTGGAGCGGATCATCAGCGCCTTGACGATCTGTGCCGCATTGGCGGTGATCGCGGCCGTCGACAGCCGGACGAATTTTGCGCTGCCCGTCGTGCCCGAAGTCGACAACATCACGGCAAGATCCGCGTTGATCCCGCCCGCTGGCGCATCCAGGCGCTTTGCGACATAAGGCGGGTCGAACCACGATCCGGACGAAGCGATCGACGGCCCGTAGCGCCCCGCCGAACCGTCATCCAGCCATGGGCTTGAGGACAGGATGAACTCCGGTTGATAGCCGGCAATCAAGCGCTGCAATCGGACGGCGGCCAGGTCGGGCGCGATCAAGGCCACCGCATGTCCGGCGGCGCGGGCCGCCAGGATCGCCACCACCGTCGCGATCCGGTTGTCACCGATAACAAAGGCCAGCGCGCGATCACCCGATGACAGCGTCGCCGCCAGGCTCAATGCCTGTTCACGCAATTCCACGCGTGAAAGCCATTGCGGCGTAGCGGCATCCCTGATGGCTCCCGTGCTCTCGCGCTCGGTAATCAACGGCAACAGCCCGCCGCAGGTCGGATCGGATAAGCCCCGTTGTAGACCGCTCATATCACAAGGCCTCCATCAATGCCGATGACCTGGCCCGTGACGTAGCGCGAAAGATCGGAAGCCAGGAAGGCGATGACATCCGCGACCTCCGCCGGCGATCCGACCCGTCCGAGGGGAATCTGGCTCTCCCACCGTCGCCGGTCGGCGTCCGTCATCGCCTCGGTCATCCGGGTTGCGATCAGCCCGGGCGCGACGGCATTGACCCGGATCCCGGACGGGCCCAATTCCTTGGCGCTCGCCATCGTCGCGCCGATCACGGCGGCCTTCGATGCGCTATAGACGAATTGGCCGGGATTTCCGGTACGCGCCAGAATAGAAGCGACATTCACGATGGATCCGGCACCATTTCGCTTCATCAATCTGGATAAGGCCTGCGTCAGGCGGATCACACTGAAAACATTATTGACCATTACGGCCTCGATTTCCGCGTCAGGAATCATGCCGATATAATTATCCCGCTGAATTCCGGCATTGTTGACGAGAATGTCGAGGCGCTTATACTTGGCGAATATCGTCCGGGCGATCGTTGCGACCACAGCCGGTTCCGCAACGGAACCGTCGATGATCGTCGTCGAACCCGGCCGCAAGGCATCAAGGTCCGCAAAGACGGCTTGCGCTTCGTCGTTGAGGGTTCGGGCATTCAAGACGACGGTGCAACCGGCCTCGATCAGACGGCGAGCCGTAGCCTCGCCGATACCCCGCGCCGCGCCGGTGACCAACGCCACGCGGCCTGAAAGATCGATGTCACGCATCGTATTTCCTCATGATCTCGACCGCCTTGTTGAATGAACTCATCTCGAGGATGTCGTCGGCCTCCATCATGGCGTCGAATTCCTCTTCGAGCGCCGCGACCAGGGTCATATGGCCCAGCGAACTCCAGGTCTCATACTGGCGATATTCAAGCGTCGCCCAATCGACGTCGGCCGGCAGGTCCAGGGCATCCGTAAAGGCCTTTTCCACGCGCTGCTGCAATTCCATATTTGACATCCCTTCACCGAAAAAAGGTTTTCGCTCCGGCGTGCCCGCCGTGGCGCAGGTTGCGCCACGGCGGGCAGGATCCAGTCCGGGCAAGATGCCCCTGCCACGACGAAATGGTGGCGGCAACGATGACCGCCAATGACTTTATTGGCTGAGGTTGCGGAAATTTTTTCGGGCAGCGTCTCTCGGGGCCCGATCGCCCTTCGAAACAAATCCCGCGTGAAAGGCCCGGTCACTCCCGTTGCACCAAAGCTGCCGTCGGCAGCGCGCCGGACATGCTTTGCCGCACGCCGGTTTCCGGGACACCCTTGAACCTGGTATCGGGATTGCCCATCGCCGCCAGAACGAGGTCATAGTGGCGTTTTATCGCAGGATCCGATTGCGGACCGGCGTGGGCCCGCTCCAGCAAGACCTTCGCAGCGTCGAAATCGCCCAGGCGGAAATCGAGCCATGCCAGACTGTCGAGCAGCGCCGGATTCGCGGATGTCGCCGCCGGCGCCAGGTAGCGGCGGGCTTCGGCCAGCCGCACAGTATCCCTGGGGACGAAATCGCTCAGCAAAGCGGCATAGTTGTTGGCCGCGACCATGGAATTCGGATTGCTCGACAAGACAGCCCGATAGGTCGTCAACGCCGCCTCGGTCTGATTTTCCGCCGTTTCGGCGGCGGCCTGGACCAACAGCAAGGGCTCCCGGGGGGCATTGGCCCGCAGGCCCTGCGCGACGATCTGCAGGGCGCGCTCGGCATGGTGACCATCGATCAGTTGCTGACCATAGGTGATGTAGGGCTCAGCGCGGGCCGGCGTCATTGCGACACCCAAAGCAAAGGCAGCGTCGGCTTTGTCCATCTGACCGCTCACGATCCGAAGACCGGCCACCAGCAGATAGCAGGTTTGAGCGGCATCGCCATGAAGGGTATCCGCCCGCTGCAACAGAAGGTCGGCCGTGGGACCGGCCTGCTTTGCCCCAATGCTGGCCTGGGCGTAGGTCACCAGGTCTGCCAGATCCGGTGTCCCCGGAGCCGTCACGAGGCGGGCAAACGTCACGACGGCAACCTCGCCGTGACCTTGAGCCAGCGCCAACTGACCCTGGATCCGCCAGGTATCGCTCGACGCGGGGGCGAGGGTTTGCAGATGACCGAGTGCGACGGTCGCGCTATCCCAATCCTTGCGTCCCATCGCCAGTTGAGCACCCGTCACCCAGGCCTTGGCGAGGTTTGGCTGGCTGCGTGTCACGTCGTCGAGCACCTCCCGGGCGGCCTGGGCCTGACCGGCGCCTTGAAGCAGGATCGCCAGTTGCAAATGCGGCGCGGCCTCTTCCGGACTTGTATCGGCGGCGCGTCGCATCGCCTCGATGGCATGAACCGTGTCACCATTGCGGCGATAGGCGACCGACAGGGCTTCCAGGGCCGCGACATCGGTCGGCTCCCGGCCGACCACCGCCGTCAGGTCGGCAATCGCCTGATCACCGTGGCCGGCCATGGTCCGAAGGGCAGCCCGGGTCACCAACGCGTCGTTGTTGACCGGATCCACCGCAATGACCGAGTCGAGAAGTGCGACCGCTCTCTCGCCCTCCCCCGCCTGCGCCCACAGCCTGGCCAATGCGGCCTTCACCTTCAAGCCCGGTGGCGAGGAACCGAGGCGCGCCATCGCCACCGTCAGCGACTCGATAGCCGCTTTTGGCTTACCGTCCTCATCCAGCATCATCGCCAGCGCAATATCGTAGAGGCCGTCATCGGGCTTCGCCGCAATCAGATCTTTCACCGCGTTCTCGGCGGCGTCACGACCATGATGCTTCATGACGAAACCAACCAGCGCAAACGCCAGATCGCGATCATCCGGCGCCAGGCGCACCCCCTCGCGAAGCGTCTTTTCAGCGTCGGCTTGGCGGCCGGCGTCTTCCTGCAGCGCCGACAGCGCTAACCGTGATTGCGGATTTCGCGGTCTGCCCGCGACAACAAGCTCATCGACCGCGATCGCCTCATCCCAGCGCCGCAGCGCAGCAAACGCGGCCGCCTGCTCCCGTAGCAGGCGGACGTCGCGCGGACCGGCAATCGCATACCGATCGAGGATCGATAACGCGCCGACGGCATCATGGCCTTTCAGCGCGATGTCCGCCTGGACCGCTATCGCACTGACGTTCGCCGGATCGGCCTTCAGCGTCGCATCGGCATCGGCCTGAGCCGGACCCGACATACCGAGCCGCTCTTCAATATCCGCCCGCAGTCCCCGCGCCTCGGCGCTATCGGGCATGACAGCCAGCGTCACATTGATCCGCCGCAGAGCGCCAGCCGTCTCCCCGGCATCAGCCAGCATTTCGGCGACCCTTAACTGAGCCTTCAGATGGTGGGCCGCCGGAACGGCCGCACGCTCATAGTCGGCGAACGCCGCTTTGATGTCGCCCTGCTGTTCCTCGACCCCGCCCAGGTCATAATCAATCTCGGCATTCTTTGGCTGACCCGCCGACGCGATCTGCAGCTCAACACGCGCCTTCGCCAGATCCCCCTGCCGGGCCAATTCCACGCCTTTTCTCAAATGGGTGTCCGATTCCTGGCGGCGCGTCTCGCTGTCGTCACAAGCGGCCAGGCTGGCAAGCATCAGCATTGAAAGCGCAATCCCCCGACACCGCCGGGCTCGCCGACACAACCCCGATGCCAGCCTGCCGGTGTGTGCGACTGACGCAAAGAAAATATCGTTGCTGTCCAAACGCACCACGCTACGCCGTCCCATGCCAGCGACGGCATCTTGCACCGGAGTCATTTTCGCCACCGCAAATAGAGTTGAGAACCGCCAGCGTCGGAGCTACCGGCATCGGACCCACGGGCATCGGCAACCGAGCAAAACCGGTCACCGCGTTCCCGACACCAGCCGCATCGAGTTTTCACGCAATCCAATAAATGACGGCACGTTCGCGCGGAGCATGCCGTCACCGAAATCGACTTGACGCGTTGTTACGCGGCCAGAGTGTCTGTCTTGCGCTGACGAAGGCCTACAACCACCAAGCCCAGTAACGCTGCGCCGAACAGCGGCAAGGCCGCCGGCAGGGGCACCGGGGAAACCGACACATTGGCGGTCACCAAGGCACCGGGTGACAGCGCCGTCGTACCCGTCGCCTCAAGATAGTAGGCTCCCTTCGCCAGCGGACCCGTCGTCAGTGCCGCGAATTCGGAGCCGGCCGTTGCGGATCCGACCGTGACACCCGAGCTGCTCGCGACCAGCGTACCGCTGCCGTAGGTGCCACTGTACAAGTCGAACACCACGCCACTGATTTTCTGCTTCACCTCGGCGTAAGCCGATGCCAGAAGTTCGCTGCTCGCGGCCACAGCCGATGTCAGCGAAAAGGTGAAGATATCCGTGAACGCACCGGTCGAAACAATGCTCGCCGTGCCCGACTGGGAACTCGCCCAGTTGATTGCCGTGATCGTGGTGGCACTGGCCGGCGCCGACAGGAATGTCGCCACCCCGGCAATTGCCACAAGAGAGAGGACGCGCTTCATGATTGGATCTCGCTTTCTCGGTTCATCACCGACTCTATCTACAGCGCGCGAGTGAAAAAGTCAATATGTCCGACAATTTCGTCTCAATTCCGCCATAAATCCGATCTATCGTTCTCTCCACGACGTTTCGGGCGGATTCCCGGCACGAGGGGATCACGCCGCGTCGCTGACCATGCCCCTGCGTCAACATCATTTTTTTATGTGCGCGCGCCGGAACCGCGCGACCCTCGCGGTTATCACCGTCGCCATGACCCGCGCCGCCATGGTCGCGACCGGCAGGAAACCGGGCGGCAACACGCCCTCTGGTCACGAAAAAGCCTGTATCAAAGCGGGCCTCCCCCGTCGATTCTCCCGTCGGGGAATTGACCGCTGACGAATATTGTTTTTTTGTACGCGTGCACCTTGCCTTGAAGCGGGAGCGCGCCGCCCCTAATTTGGTAGGGCAGTGGTACTTGCTGAGCAAGATCCGCAAATGGTCGGGCCCAGCCCGTTCCGGCATTCGGACGACACTCGAACGGCTCCGCGGGTCCCCCCAGACCATCCACGCTCGGGGTAATGAAACGAATGAGCACGAACATCTCCTCGGAAATCACGGAGGACGAGAGCGACTTCATCCTCCGGACTCCATCCATGCCGACCACGGCCTCTGGCGCCGTGCTCGTCATGCCACCGCCGCGATTTCGTCAATTTGCGGAGGAGACGGGACCGGTCTTGAGCTGGCCGATCATACGCTACATGTTGTGCTGCCTTGACGTCCTGGCCTTGGCGGCATCCCTCGCTGTTGCGCTGGGAAGTCGCCATTTCACCGGGTTCATCGTTACGGACACTGATATTCTTTTTCTGTGTACGGTTGCCGCGGTCCTGGCCGGCGCGTTGTGCGTTGCCGGTTGCTACGCACGTACGTCAATATTAGATTATCGCACCGAGTTCCAAGCGCTCCTTTTGGGCAGTGGCCTGACACTGGCGGGTGCCGTCCTGGTCTGGACGCTCGGCGGCAGCGCACACAACCTGTCCCCGTTCCGCCTCGACGGGGTCGCGCCGGGCGGCACCTTCCTCCTGGCCGCGGCATTCCTGCTGTCGGCGAACCGGATCGCGGTTTTCAAGACCACAAGCCGGCTGCACACCGAATCGCGCCTGCGTGAACGCCTGGTCCTGGTCGGCGCCGGCAGCGGGGCACGGCTGATCACGCAACACATCACCGAGCACCAGACGAAGGAAATTGACCTGATCGGCATCTTCGATGACCGCAAGGATCGCGTTCCCCATGACATAGACGGCTTTCCGGTTGTCGGTTCCACCGATGCCCTGGTTTCCTTCGTCCGCCATCATCCGGTGGATCGCCTCATCATCACCCTGCCCTGGACCGCCGAGAGCCGGATCCTGGCACTGCTGCGCAAGTTGCGGACGGTACCCGTGCGTATCGACCTCTGCCCGACCAGTGTCATCTGGCGGTGTCAAACCGCCAATGTCCATCACCTGGCCGGCATTCCCCTGATCACGATCGCAAACGGCCGATTGGGCCGCGAGAACCGGTTGCTGAAAATGATCGAAGATCGTTTTCTGGGCACAGCGCTGTTTTTGCTGGCGCTGCCCGTCATGCTGGTGATCGCGCTCCTGGTCCGTGCCGACAGTCCAGGGCCCGCACTATTCCGCCAGGAACGGCACGGCTTCAACAATCAGATCTTCACGATCTTCAAATTTCGCAGCATGCGAAACGACAGTCCCACCGACCCCAATGTCGAGCAGGCAAAGCGATCCGACCCGCGTGTGACGCGCCTGGGACGCTTTCTTCGAAAGACCAGTCTCGACGAGCTTCCACAGTTGCTGAATGTGCTCAGGGGCGAGATGTCGCTCGTTGGCCCCAGACCGCACGCGATTCCCCATAACATCATGTATGCCGCCATCATCGATGAATACTTTGCTCGGCATAACGTCAAGCCGGGCATTACCGGATGGGCGCAAATCAACGGCCTCCGCGGCGAAATCGACAGGCCAGAGAAAATGCAAGAACGGGTGACATTCGACCTCTACTATGTCGAAAACTGGTCCTTGTGGCTGGATTTCAAGATCGTGATGCAAACGGCATTGAAGGTCTGGTTCCAGAAGGCCGCCTATTGAAGACATCGACACCTTCATCCGACGTCATGTGAACCATAGAATTTGGGCCGTCTTCGTTTGTGGCCGCTGCGACGGGACATTCCCTTCTTCATCCAACCGCGAGGAGTATTATCAATGGTCCGGACGACATCAACGCCAAAACCCTGGCGTGTCTTGATGGTGGTCGAAAACCTGCCCGTGCCATTCGATCGACGGGTCTGGCAGGAAGCCCTGGCCCTGCGTGATTTTGGCTGCGACGTCAGCGTGATCTGCCCCAAAGACAAGAACAACACGTCTTCGTACGAGGTCCTTGACGGCATCACGATTTATCGGCACCGATTGCCGGTCCAGGCAAAGGGCGCCGCCGGGTTCGTGCTCGAATATGGCGCGGCCCTGTTCTATCAGACCTATCTGGCGTGGCGCGTGTTTCTGACGCGCGGATTCGACGTGATTCACGCGGCCAATCCTCCTGACCTTGTGTTCCTGGTCGCGGCCCCGTTCAAGCTGTTCGGACGCAAATTCGTCTTCGATCACCATGATCTGGTCCCCGAGCTTTTTGTCGAGAAATTCAAGCGCAAAGGCATCGGCTATGCCGTCATGTTGGCGATGGAACGCCTGACCTTCGCTCTTGCCGACGTCGTGATCAGCACCAACGCGTCATACCGGAAGGTCGCAATCGACCGCGGCCACATGGCGCCCGATCAGGTTTTCGTCGTTCGCAGCGGACCCGATATCACCCGTTTCAAGCCCGTCGAACCCAGTGCCGAAATTCGCGCACGCGGAAAATATATCGTCGGATATATCGGGATCATGGGCAGCCAGGATGGCGTTGATGACCTGTTGGACATCATTCACCTCTATGTCCACGATCTTGGTTTCGTCGATACCCACTTCCTGCTGATTGGTGACGGCCCCGAGCACCAGACGCTGGAAGCCCGCTGCCAAAGCCTCGGACTTTCACCGTTTGTCACCTTCACCGGATATCTCCGCGGCGCGGCGCTCAACCAGGCCCTCAGTTCCATCGACATCGGCGTCTGTCCGGATCCGTGCAACGAATATACGACGCGATGCACGATGAACAAGATCATGGAATACATGGCTATGGGCAAAGCCCTGGTTCAATTCGATCTTCTCGAAGGCCGCTACTCCGCCGAAAACGCGGCGGCGTATGCCCGCCCCGGCGACTTCCGGGATTTTGCCGACAAGATCCGGCTGCTTGTGGATGACGAAGCGCTGCGCCACACCATGGGGGCGTCAGGCTATCAACGCCTGATTCACCACCTGCAATGGCGCAATGAGGTTCCCGAGTTGCTGGCGGCGTACCAGGCGATCGGCATGGACACGGTGCCCGGCGATCAGCAGCAGCGCCAGGAGCCATCAGGGCTACCCGTCGCGATGCAGCGTGATGGCCGGCCAACAGGCCAACCGGTGGCGGAAATTTCACGCTAACGAAAAACTTGATGCGGAAGGAATTCGATGATGGCAAAGCCGGTCGTCGCGCGTATTCGAACCTGGCTGACGCCGCTCGTGCGCGGCATGCGGCGGCAGTATCTCCGGAAAGTCTGGGGGATGGACATCGGCAAGGGGGCGCAGATCTCGATGAGTGCGCGCCTGGATAAAACCCACCCACGGGGCGTCCATATCGGCGACGAGACCGCGATCAATTTCGAGGTCGCGATCCTCACGCACGATTTCGTCAACCGACGCCATCTTGAGGTCCGCATCGGCAGGCAATGCCTGATTGGTGCCCGCAGCATCGTTTATCCTGGTGTCACCATCGGCGATCACTGCATCGTTTCCGCGGCCAGCGTCGTCATGAAAGACGTCCCACCGCACAGCCTGGTTGCGGGCAATCCGGCGCGGATCATCGAGAAGGACATCGCCACCGGCCCGCTGGGCCACCGTATCAATCGCGATCCGCCGCCCTCTGTCATCGCCGATCCCCTTGAAGCTCTGCGAGCGGTCCCGGCCGAACGGCGCAGCTTTGCCAGCGTTCGGTCGTGACGGAGCGCCACCATCACGTGAACCGGACGCCCGCATCGGAAAATCGTTGCCCGCTTATTCGCATCAGCGTAGTCTCGAAAACGGATATTCTCCCGCATGGTCTCGGTTCACCGGAGGATGGCGATCGAGAGCATGGTGCCGATCCCCCCGGGCTCGTTTCCGTCTTGATCGGACAAGGGTGTGCCCAAACGAACCAGCCGGCAGAACGCAGACCGCACCTGACAACTCTTTGGATCGTATGACCGCGGAGGCCCTGTTGGACGACGTGCAAAACCGCCATTTACGGACCGACACGGCAGACGTCGGCGGAAATTTCATCACCAATTGTGATGAGGAAAACCCGCTGATATCCGTTGTCATTCCGCATTACAATGATTTGGGAAATTTGGATCGCTGTCTCACGGATCTTGCCGGGCAGACAGTCCCAGCCACGCGTTACGAGCTGATCGTCGCCGATAACAATTCGAGTTGTGGGTTGTCGGCGGTGCAGGAACGGTGCGGCAACCGAGCCCGGGCCATCGCCGCCCCGATCCAAGGCGCGGGCGCGGCCCGCAACGCCGGGGTCGCGGTCGCACGGGGAAGGTTCCTGGCCTTTACCGACTCCGACTGTCGTCCAGCCCCCGACTGGCTCGCCCAAGGCTTGGCCGCTTTGGCTTGTCACGATTTGTGCGGTGGCCGTGTCGATGTCAGTACGGGTGATACCGCTCGATTGACGCCTGTAGAGGCATTCGAATTGGTGTTCGCGTTCAACAATAAGCATTACGTCATCGACAAGGGGTTCAGTGTGACCGCCAATCTCTTCGTGTCCCGAAAAACCTTTGATGCCGTGGGCTCGTTCCGTGATGCCGTGTCCGAAGATTTGGACTGGTGCCTGCGGGCAAAGGCACAAGGCTTTGCGATCGGCTACACCGCAGAGGCCGCCGTTGCCCACCCGGCCCGGCGAACCTGGAATGAATTGACGCGCAAATGGCGCCGCCTGGTTCGCGAGGCCTACGCCCTGGCCCGCGAACAGCGTTTTGGCCGGTTGCGATGGTTCCTCCGCAGTTGGCTGGTTTTGGTGTCGCCACTCGCCCACAGTGTCACGATCATGCAATCCCCACGCCTGCACAGCAATGGCAATCGATTTGCGGCCCTGGGCATCCTGTTCCGCCTCCGGGCGTGGCGCTTTGCCGAATCCTGCCGGGTGATGGTCGAATGACGAACGCAATGGCAATGCCGATCGACGCGGCCGCTCCGGCACTGCGCCGGGCCGATACCGCCTTTGGTTCGACGGTCATTACGATCGTGGGTTTCCGTAATCCCGACGACATCCGCCTTTGCCTCGACGCCCTTTCGCGTTCGATCGCGACCGATTTCTCGGTTGTGATCTGCGAGAATGGCGGCGATTTGGCGTACCGGTCTCTGCTCACCGCGCTTTACGGCCGGGTCAACGCCTTGGTCCCGATGCTGCCGGCCGGCGACGACCGGATCGTCGAGGCCTGGCGGGGCCAACTGGCGCCAATCAGCGCGGCGCCGGACCAGCGCGCGGGCCAAAATGTCCTGGTGTTGCGCGCTCGTGGCAATCTGGGCTACGCGGGCGGCGTCAATGCCTGTATCGGTGAGATCCGGGCCGATCCCGACTGGACGGCGATCTGGGTCCTGAACCCCGACACCGAACCGCACCCGGATGCGTTGCAAGCCTTGGTCGACCACGCCGCCAGCGACCGTTACGGCATCGTCGGCAGCCGACTGGTCTTCAAAGGTACCGACCGCGTTCAACTGTATGGTGGGCGCTGGCGCAAATTCATCGCGCGCGGCTTCAATATCGGTTTGAACGCGTCCGCCGCAGACGCAGCGGACGTCGCCAAGATCGAGCGAACCATGACCTACGTCAATGGAGCCTCGATGTACGTCACCCGATCCTTCATCACGTCGGTGGGCACGATGGATGAGCGCTATTTTCTTTACTGCGAGGAGGTCGACTGGTGTTTCCGCCGGGGCGATTTCCGCCTGGGATACGCCCACGGATCGCTGATCCATCATGCTCATGGCAGTGTCATCGGCTCCAATGCCAACCGGCGGCTGCGATCCTCCCTGTCGGTCTATCTGGACGAACGCAATAAACTGCTGTTCACGCGACGGTTCTTTCCGCGGCGCTACCCCCTGGTCGTACTCGTGACTCTGCTGCTCACGGTGCAATACCTGAAAGCCGGGGCATTCGCAAATTTCGGGGTCGCGTTGGCCGGGTGGCTGGCCGCCATTCGAAACGAGGAGGGGTTGCCCGAACGGTTTCGCCGCCAGGGCCTGGGTTCCGACGAAACACCGTCGACATCACATGTCCGCACCGCATGGTGATCGTCCGGGTCGTCATTTTCGATCCGATACCAACGGGCGACGACGGCCGGCGTCGCCAACCGGGTTCTCCATGTGAGGGACCGTAGTCCATGAACACGAAGCTTGCAGCACTCCGATCGGCCATTCTATGGGGATCCGCGACCCTTGTGATCGCTCTCCTCACCGGGGCCATGGCCGTGGTTTTGCCGCCCGGGGCCGCCATCGTCATGGTCGCCCTGGTGGCCGCCGTGCTGTTATGGGCGCTACCCGAACAACCGGCGCAGAAGATCACCTTGCTGCGCAATCTGTTCCTGATCGCGCTCGTGGCCCAAATGTCGGTGCCGGCCTACTATGCGGTTCGGGTCGCGGGCCTACCCTGGCTGTCGATCCGACGGGTCCTGTGGGGCACCGTCATCATTCTGTTCCTGCTGTCCGTTGCGGGATCCAAGGCCAACCGTCGCCATATCGCGTCATGCCTCCGCGACAATCGATGGCTTCTGTTCGCAACCATCGGTTTCTTCGTGATGTTGGTGGTCTCGATTCCGACATCGGCAAATCCGGCGTTTTCGCTGAAATCATTAACAGACGTGTTCCTGACCTGGATCATCCCCTTCGCTTGCGCCACACTGGTGATTCGTAAACAGGAAGATGTCATCCTGGTTCTGCGGCTGATTGTGGTCTGCATCATCGCCGACGGAACGTTCGGGTTGATCGAATTCATCCTGCACCGGCGGTTCCTGTTCGACATTTTTCCGCACAGCATGCTGCAGCAACTGATGGCGGATGACCCGCTCTATGCCTACCTGTTCCTGCCTTCGATTCGAAACGGCATCTATCGCGCCTCGTCGGTCTATACTGTCGCACTTTCGTTCGGTGAATTCGCGGCAATGGCCGGGCCGCTCGCGACCTATTTTGTCATGCACGGGCGCGGCTGGGCCGATCGGCTCTTTGGTCTGGTCGGATTGCTGTTTTGCCTGATATCGCTCTATTGCGCGGGGGCACGCGGCGGCTATATCGGCTTCCTGGCAGCCATGTCGTTCTTCGCCCTGCTGTGGACATTCCGTTTCATCGCCCTGCACCGCAAGAGCCTGGCCGGCTTCCTGTTGCTGTCACTTTATCCGCTTGCGTTCGCGGGACTGGTTGGCGCGGTGCTGTTTTGGAAGCGCTTGCACAATCTGGTTCTTGGCGGCGGCGAAACGCATGCCAGCAATAGCGGGCGCTATGATCAGTGGCTGCTGGCGCAGCCACACCTGATGGCCAACCCGATCACCGGGCACGGGCTTGGCATGGCAACGGATGTCATCAGCTATTATTCATTGGGTTCCACGCTCCCCAGCGTCGACAGCTATTTGCTGACGCTGCTGGTCGAAGTGGGGATACCGGGCACCGTCGCCTTTTTCGGCATGCTGGCCTACGCCATCTGGAAGGGCGGACGCATCTACCTCTCCGACCTCGACGAAAGAGCGACCGTGGCCGCCCCGATCGCCTGTTCCCTGGTGGCGTTCGCGGTCTATCGGCTGGTGCTGTCCCAGCGCGAGAACCATACACTCTGCTTCATTCTGATCGGTGTCTTCATCGCGGTTGCCAACCTGTACCGCAGCCGGGCAACGCAACGCGGCACCGTTGGCGCCACGCCTGGCAGGATTGGAACAGGGGCCACCGTATCGAAGGCGGGCTGGCGCCGACCGATCATCCCGGGCACCGTGCCGGGCGGGTACCCTACCGCTTGAAATCAGCGGCGTGCGCCTGGACGTAGTCGCGAAGCATGCGGTATTTCGGCGCCGTCTCCGGGTCCTGGTCCTGATATTCCAGGGCGCCGAAATTGCCGAAAACGCTGGGCGCGAACACGTCGTTGAAATGCACGAACAATGTCCCGCCTTGCTGGAAAAACGCGTCCAGGAAATCCCGGTAAAGGCCGGCGAGCCGCGGATCGCGGTTCACCGCGACGAAGGCCGCGGTGATCGGATCGCGAATTTCCCGCGGCGCGGTCGAGGTCTCAAGCCCGGGCCCACCTTCGTAGACCACCAGGGAAACACCATATTTGCGCGCGGCAGCCTGATGCTGCGCCAGCCATCCCTTGACCCGCACGGTCACATCCTCCCGCAATAGCGGCAGGATCTGGTCGGGAGCGGCATCGATGAACTGAGCATAGGTCTTGGCGTTGATTTCCGCTGGCGCGAAATAGCCGCCAACCGCCAGCGCGTCGGTCTTGTGGAACACGCCTTCGGTGGACAGCAACGGATCGTCCAGGCGCGGCCACATTTCGACACCGGCCAGAATGTGGACGATTTTGGCGGCATCGGCACCATAGACCTGATTCCAAATGTCAAACATCCGGCTGGCGCGGCGGACATACCAGATCGTGCCGGCGGCCGTCCGATCGGCGGCCAATCCCGCGGCCATGCCCTGATTTTGCGCGTACGTGCCATCGGAGAAATGGGTATTCCATACCTCGTTCGAAAATTCGATATGTGGATGCAGGTCGGCATGAAGCCGCTGGTGAAACAACTGTGCCATCTGTTGAATGAAGTCATCAGAGGCTTTAACCGGCACATTGACCCACGGATCGGCGCCCAGCGCATTCGCCAGATCGATTTGATATTCGTAGGCGACGCCGGTCGTCGACTGTTGCGCATTGCCAAGTTCGCTGGCCTGGGTGGCATAGGTCGGCAACCGGCGATCGCGCCATTCCACGACATCAGTCCGATTGGTACGGTTCCACGCCATCATCCGCAGGACGCGAAAAGGAGCCAAGGCCTTCAGGAACGGCGGATAGAACAGCGGCGTCGATGGGCCGGCTTCGTAGCCCGGCAAAATGACCCGGATATTGCGCAGCGGATCGGCCGGATCCGTCGACAGTTCCTTGATCGCGATGCCATCGCCGCCACCGGTCACCGGTGTGACCTTGATCTGGATCTCACCGGGCTTCTGGCTCACCAGTTCGGTACCCCGCCAGTGAAAATCCAACGTGCCGCGGCCCTCATAGCGGACCGTGTAGATGCCAGCGGGATAGTGGCCGTCGCCACCGTTGAAGATCTGCGCCAGCCCGTACTCGTGAGGATCGAGTGCCGCGATCCAACCATCGGCGGTCAGCTTCGGCACGCCCTTGTAGCGCGGATCGTCGTCGTGCCGGATGATCCAGGGCGACGACATCTTAAAGACGTCGACGAACGGGATTTCCGTACTTGAGCTCGTCAGAGCATAAAGATTCATCCCGAGACCGGGCGTCGGCCGGGCGGCGTAAGCCGCCCCCGGCGCGCTCCCCGTCACGGCCACCGCCAGCAGCGCCGCGAACATCGCAACGCCATCCCGGTTCCGGTGTCCCGATTGCCCGTAGCGATCGTCCATCGCTCTCTCCTATCCGCGCTGTCTTAGACGCCGCAACACCCCGACGCCAAGAAATTGCCGGCTTCCGGTCACGGCGATCAGCAAGCCGGCGAACAGGGCGACGGCCACGCCGGCAGCCGCGACATGCGAGAACACTGTCGTCGGATCAATGGCGCTGGCACCCGACCAGGTCACGGTGACCACGGCAAGCCCGCCGAACGTCGCGAAGGCCCCGGCAAGCAGGCTCCACATCGGGACACCCCGGTAAGGATAATGCTGGATCGCGCCGCGGACGATCCAGACCAGGGCGATGATGTCGCCGACAACCATACCGGTCAGGAATCCCTCAAGGCTGGGTTCGACCAGGATGCCAATCGTCGCCAACACCAATCCCAACAGCGTCACCGCGGTGTAGCGCAACAAGGCCCCGGTGTGTCCCAGCGCCAGAGCTGGTGTTCCGACCAGGCAAATCAGGAACTTTGGAATGAAATCAACGGCAATCAGCACCGTCACGATCGGCGACGGAACGAACGCCGGCCCATAGAAGAGATACAGTGTCGGTCGGGCCGCAATCAAAATGGCGACAGCCGCCACAAAACTTGCGGCGATACTGGCAACGCTCCAAATGTCAAACGCCTGCCGACCCTGATTTTTATTCTCTGACTGATTGATGAACACCGGAATAGCGACATTGTTCATGATCCGTGACAAAATACTGCGTGGCATACCAGACATCATCACAATGGCGGTGTAGAAACCAAGCGTCGATGCCCCCAACACGCCGCCAACGAGGAACCGGTCGAGCATGCCGTTGGCCGCGGTCAGAATGCTGCTGGGGATCAGGGGCACGCCATAGGCCAAAGCCTCCCGCACCACGGCGCGGTTCCAGCGCAACCGCCAGCGTGACCGCGCCAGAATATGCGATACCGCCGCGTAGCAAACCTGCCCGGCGATGATGCCGAACGCCATCGATCGCGCATCGTGCAAGATCCAGGCCAGCACGATGGTTGTAACCGTCCACGAAATCTGCAAACAGAGGATAACCGTGCCTTCCGGCCAGAAAATATAGCGTTGCATCAACTGCTTGATCTCGAAATGGGTCAGGCCGCGCAACAGGCAGATCAACCCGAGGGACGAGAACCAAAGACCGCTTTCCCGGGCCCCCAGCAGCGCAGCGAGAAACGGTCCGAGCACCATCAGCACGGCACCATTCAGCAGGCCGCGCAGAAAATTCATGGCGTGGAGCGTGTCGCGATAATGCAGCGTGTCTTCGGCGGCAGCAGCCCGAACCGCCATCCGGTCGAGACCAAGATCGGTAAACAATTCGATGACATAGGCCGTGGTTGTGATCGCCATCGCGATGCCGAACTGGGTCGGTGCCACCAAATGGGCCAGCGCAACGCTGCGCACGAACGGAAGCAGCGCCTCGCTGAAATGGGCGATCGCCAGGATACCCACAGACCGCAGGCGCCGCCACGACAGTAACTTCAGCACGCAGCAGTCCCCCCGGTCATGAGTTCAGCAGGTCATGGGCAAGACCGGACAGAAACGGAAATTCGTCATCATTGCCGAGAAAGGCCGATGGCATGTCCGCGACGAACGGCGTGTCCCTGAAGGCATCGCAACTCTCGATCAATGCCGCCGCCAGGGCCTTCGGCGTGGTATCGATCAGGCTGTTGATCATGGGTGATCGCGTCGACAGGTCCTTGTTGGCAAAGCCGTTCGTGACCACCCGGATCCCGAACTCGGCCATCTCCAAGGGGGGATAGCTGGGATGAGGCGACACCATCAGCGAGATCCCGACCGCAGCGTCGAGAAGATATCCGGCATATTGTTCGAGCGACACCTTGCCGCCGGACCGCAGCACCAACCCCTTGGCCAAGGGAATATCGCGATGTCGTTCGCCAAGCGACAAAATCTCCCACTGCGCAGCATCGCCATACTGCATTGACCATACCAGCAGGCACTCGACGACCAGATCGAACGCATTGCGCGGGGTCGCGGGTCGACCGTAGACCAGCAACAGCCGCCGTTTCCGATGTCCGGCAAGTTGGCCACGAAAGGCGGTCAAGGCCGGATTGAGACTCGGCTCGAATACATGGCTTGCCGGAAAATAATATCCGGACTGCTGAAAATACTCTCTCAACAGCGCCGTATTGAACACAGCGATCACTTCGTGCGGATTGGCATAGCTTGAGCTTGCCAGCAGGTACCGGCCCGACCAGGGATAGAATCCCGGCTCGAAGTCCTGGATCAGATAGATGAATGGCCGCTGCGGTCCCTTGCCCTGTGCCGCCTGAAGATCCCGGATTGCCCTGACATAGGTCGCCGTCAGCCAGTGGGTCGCGATGAACTGATCTTCCGGTTCCACGCCGGGTCGAAACCCGGGTTGGCGCAGAAAGGCGATCGTCTGGCGCCCGTGCCCCCCCCGCGATTCCAACTCCCATCCGGGCCATGCCGCGCTATCGAAATCCCTTTCGTCTTCCCGCAATACCAGGATGCGCGCCCGGGAATAATGCGGCTGCATTTTCCGGAAGAAGCGCAATGCCGTGTCGGCGCCGCCGAACACCGCCTCCTTGCGGATCCCGAGAATCATCAGATTCAGGCGTGGTCCTTCACCGGGTTCGATCAGTGTAACGGCCGCGGTCGGCAACTCGCGAATCCGATGGCCGCCCATATCGGCGATCAGACGCTTGATCTTTTGCTTTCCGAGATCCTTGGCGCGCGCGTAACTGAACATCTCTATCGCCTTGCTGGTTGGGTTCGGCCCGACGACCATGCCGCGGCTTTGGGGTCGGTACCGCGGTCAAAAGTTGTTCAGGACGGTGCCGAGCAGCACGCAATTCATGTTTCGCAACCTGTCGACCAGCATTGACACCCCGTCGAAACGCGTTTTCCGTCGACGTGCCACCACGATCGCCGCACCGACGCGCGAGGCCACGATGCTGGAGTCGGCGAATTCGATACCCGGCGAAACATCGTAGATCACGGCGCCGAACTGCTTCTCCAGTCCCGCCGTCAAGGTCACGAATTCCACCGAGGACAGCAATTCCTGGGGATTGGGCGGGCAGGCGCCCGCGGGCAACAGGGACAGGAAAGGAACGACGTCGCGGATGATATGCGACGGTGCCGTTTCCTGATACCGCAGGATTTCCGACAGGCCCGGCACACGCCCCGACAAGCCGAACATCTGACTCAATCGTGGTGTTCGCATGTCGGCGTCGACCAGAAGGGTGTCGACAGCCATCTGAGCCAGCGCCATTGCCAGATTGCCCGCCAGAAAGCTGCATCCCGTGCCCCGGCGCGGCGCGGCGATGACGAAAGACCGGATACCTTTGTCCAGGGCCTGCTGAACGATGACGGTGCGGATGGAACGAATGGCTTCAGCGGCCGGACCGAACGGGTCGTGACCGACCACGAGTTCCCGGGAAATTGCTGCATTGTCGGCGCCGCGCCGCAGAATGGGATAGCGGTATTGCCGCGCCAACGCCGTCATGATGTCGCCGCGACTGACGACACCCATCGACACCGCAGCATCGCCGAAGCTGCTGTCACCGAGGCGCTGGCGCTGGAGCACGGCGTCAACCTGCTCCGCACTCAGCTTCCCCATTTCGATCAGGAGCTGACCAAGATTCCGATGCGCGTCGTCGATCTGGACCCGGGGATCGTCGCCGCACGGATCACCGACCGGATCCTCCGGATAGGCCGTCGTGTCGGTCTCGACCGGCCGGATCAGGCGCCGACGCGAATGACCCAGAGCGGTGGCGATGTCGGCGCGGCTGACCATCCCCAGCGACACGGCGGCGTCACTGAAGGCCCCGCCATTGCGGAATTGCCACTGGCGGACCCGCTCCACCTGTTCCGCATTCAACGTGCCCAATCCCTGCAGGATCGCGGCCAATTGCGTTTGTGCCTCGTCCGTTTCGCTACGCACGGAGGTTCCAAGATCAACGGTATCGAGACCCGTCATGACGCTACTCCTTGTGATGTCGGCAACGCCCTGTTGGTGGAACCATGATGTGTATTGCCGCCGATTTTCCGGCGCGCCCCGCGAACCGGGAGAAGAACACCGATCACCGCAATTCCGGTGGCGAATTCCAGATCGGCCGGACGGCGCACACGGCGGTCAAGGGCTTCGGCGAGTAACGCCAGAAGCACGCCCAACGCGATTCCCAGGCCCGCGGCGAGGGCAAGCACCACCGGTCTCTTGGGGAACGCCACCTTGGTCGATGGCACCGCGTGGTCAAGGACCGAAACATTGACCAGCGCCTGTTGGCCCTGCAGCCGCGCCGATGCGGCATGACTGGTCGCGGCGTCGAGTTGGGACTGGTCGAGGTCCACGTCGCGGGCCAGCACCGCCAGATGGTCGCGCTGCACCTGAAGTGTAATCATCTTATCGGTCTGCGTAATGCGGTCCTGATCGAGTTTCCGCACCAGTTCCCGCAGCGAGTCGATATGGGCCGCCTGCATTTTCCGGTTTGCGGCGGCTTCGGCATGGACTTGCGGGTCGAGGATGCCACGATTGTTGGTGGCATTGCTGTTTTCGATGAAACCGGCACGCATCTCGCTTTCGGCGGCAAGCAATTCACCGCGCGCGGTCGTTAACTGCACCGTAATCGCGGTCAACTCGGTATTTTCCGCATCGCCACCCTGCGATTGGTTGAGAATTTTGGCGTCGCGCTGGAATGACAGCAGGGTTTGCCGGGCGGTTTCGATATCGCCGCGCAATCTCTGGATTTGCGGTTCGTACCATTGGGCCGCGCGCTGCGCCGGTTCCACCTTCAATTCGAGCGTGGCATCGAGGAAGGCCGCGACGAAGGTATTGGCGACCAGGGCCGAGGTCTCCGGCGACGACGACCGGTAGGTCACGGACATCACGTCGTCGGCGTCGCCGAATTTCGCGACGAGGTGCTTCAGCAACTCCCCGGCGATCCAGTTTTCGAGACTGACCGCGCTGCTGACACCGGCATCGTGGTAGGCGACCACGGTGCCGGGATCCCGGCCCAGATCGAGACGGCGCACGACCTCGACGGCGACCCTCTGGCTTTTCACCAGCGCGATCATATTGCCTTGCTCGATATGGACGAACGCCGGTGCTTCGGCCACGCCGGTGACCGCATCAGGCTGCGCGACATCGACGATGGCGGAGGCGACGCCGTCATACTGCGGCGGCAGGAGCAGGATGACCGCGACCGCCCCGGCCAAAGTGCCAATCAACGCCAAAAGGAATATCGGCGCCCGCGCGCGAAGAATAGTAAGAATCTGGTCCAATGACATGATCGTGCTCCGCTCGTTCCTGGTTGCCGGTCAGAAGATGCGCTCGTGAACGACAACCGTGTCGCGAGGCAGAATCTCGTCGTCGAGAGATACCGAAATTTCCTCGACGGTGCCCGGAGCCGAGGCGCGCTTGATGCGGATGCGTCCATCGGACCCCATGTCGCTGACCCCGCCGCCCGCCGCCAGCGCTTGCTGCACCGTCATCTTGTGCTTGAGCTGATAGACCCCGGGGCGATTGACGTAACCGTAAAGATAATAGACCGGGCTTTCGGCCACGAAGACCTCGTCACCGTTCTGGAGTGCGGGATCGGTCGCGTCGGCACCGGCGACAACGGCATCAAGGTCGATATGGCTGACCACGACGCCGCTCGGGGCAACATGCCGCAGGTCGACGGTATTCGCGGCGTCGGGCTTCAAACCGCCGGCCCGGGCGAGGATCTGGGTCACCGTCGTCGGGCGGTCGAGCGGAAAGGCGCCGGGCTGGGTGACTTCGCCCAGCACGAACGCCTGGGTGCCGAAATTCAACACCGTAACCACGACCTGGGGATCGCTGACCACCTGTCCATGCAGCAGGGCGGCACGGATCCGTTGCCCCACTTCGTCCGGGGTCAGGCCGCCCACCACCAAACGGCCGGCAAACGGAAAACTGATCGAGCCATCGGTGTCAACGCGGACCTGGGTGCTGAGATCCGGTACCGCGACCACCTTGATGCTGATGACGTCAGCCGGGACCAGACGATAGCCCGCGTTGTCCGCGGCGCTGGACGCAACCGCGCAGACCAATCCCGAGAAAAGAACGGCGATGCGTAGCGTCCACATCTTTGGCATGCCTCAACTCCTCTCACTTCCGGGCCGACAGGGCCCCAGGGCTCAACGGGTAAACGCCAGCGCGATCATAAACACGTTGGACGACAGATTGACGCTCGGATTCACGGTCTGCTGATCAATCAAGTGGTAACCCACGGTCGCCTGCACCATGGGGGTCAGCTGATAACCCGCGAAAAGACCAAATGTCTCCTTGGTATCCTGACGATCGGCGCCGCCACGGTAGTCAACCGTCGCATACGCCGCGGAGGCGGTAAAGGTCACCTTGGGCGAATACGCCCAGTTGGCATTGAACGTCTGGCTTTCCGTGGTGACGAAATTGGCCTGAACGACATCGGGGGTCGACACCGTTCGTTGATTGATAAATTCGAAGAGCAGTTTCGGTGTTGCCAGCCACCGAACATGCGCGCCATAGGTCGGTATCGTGCTGGTCGTTCCCGACTGGGCGGCCCAGGTCATCCCGGCATTGACGCCAACCTCGAGTTTGGGCGTCAAATGGCGGCGATAAAACACCACGGCGTCGGTCTGGTCGGTCGAGGTGGCAACACCGCCACCGAGACCCTGGGAGCGGTGGGGGAATTCGCTTGTGGTGTAATTGGTCTCGATGCCGGCGGCGTAGAGATTGTGGATCGCGTAGGTCAGCGTGCTCGACACATGCTCTTGGCGAACGTCCGCAAAGGCCTCTGCCTGCGTCGAGTTGTCGCGAGACAACCACCCCCCGTCAAGACCCCAGGTCAGGTGGTCGCTGACACGGCAGGTGCCTTTTTCGTCGAAGGTGGTCGACTTCTCTTCGTTGGAGACCGGCACCAGCAGATCGGAGAGATCCGATTGCACGCTTGCATAGGAAGCGATCAAGACACCGCTGCACACCGGGGTTACCGACCACCGGATGCCACCGTCGAGAGCGTAGTTGTCCGCATTCAGAACACTGTCGCGCGCATAGCGCGTCATTGAATATTGTCCGTCCAGGAACAGAACCTGCGCCGCAACCGGCGTCTGGACCGAACCGCCGACCGTGCCGATCGTGGAAAAATCGCCCTTTGTCATTCCGGCGGGAACGGCTTGATGGTCGCCCAAACGCAACGCATTATCATCGTATTGTTCGTGAATTTGTGCCCTCAGGGTGAACAGGGTTCCGAGGGACTCCCCCGACACCGCCGCGACGGGCGGATCGTCGAGATTGAAGGTGGGGACCTGTGCCTCGGCCTGCGCAATCCCGACAGCGAAGGTCCCCATCAGGAAAATGCCGCCAGATCGGACCGACTTCCGCACCGCCATCCCCTTTTTCACCACAAATCATTCGGTCAATGACGCTGTGTTCTCAACACGTTCAATCCGGGAGATATTGCTCCAGGAGCGGATAACCGGCATGAAGAAAGGCGACCAACCGGTCATCGGCGACCTGTTCCGACTGGCCGGGAAGAAGTTCTGTCGTCACACGAACCAACGCACCGTCGGTTCGACCACGCACGATCGCGTCCAGGATGGTGTACGCTTTCGCTGAATATTCGTCGGTCAGGTGTCGCTCGCGCTCCTGGAACCAATAGTAGACCACCAGGCGGACACCTTGTCGATGGATCATCGCCCGGCGCACCGGAAGCGACGCCGCCGGCGTAATCGCCACCGTGGTCGCATCAAGGTGATCGATCGTCCATCCCCCGCCCGGGATGCATTGTTCAGGGTTGTGTGCCGTGACGCCGAACCCCTGCGAAGCGTAATAGGCGACGAAGAAATTCACCGGAGTTTCCTCCTGCCCGACCTCGGTATAATCAACCAGGAGGTAGTCACTGAGCGATAGCACGCTAAGATATTCGTTGTCCAGTTTATCGGGGCGCCCGACCCATGACCCGGCATGTAACGGGAACAGCGTCAGGGGCGTGTGGACCGGCACCACCTCCGGCCGTTCGCCGATGCCCTCCGAAGCCAGCATCGCCAACACCGCGACAGCGGTCGCCACCAGAAGTGCCCGCGACGGGCCCGTCCAGGGCCCGGGGGACGCGGCCCTGCGATCACCCAGCAAGACCCTCAAGGCCAGAAAACGACCCTGTGGTCCGACTCGCATCAGCAGCCACACTTCCCCAAGCAGCAGCCCGACACAAAAACCGAACACAACGAATCCCTCGATGGCGTGTTGGGGTCCGCTGGCCATCCCCATGCCTAAGCGATCGACCAGGGCGCTAATCATCGCGATCCGCATCGCGTTGAGAACCACGGCGATCGGCAATGTCGACAGGACCAGAATCACCTTTTTCCACCAGGCGTCCTGCAACAGAAGGGCCAGGAGGACCCCGAAACTGATCAGAGGAAACAGGTAGCGCAGGCCGTCGCAAGCCTCCGCGACCTCCAGCTTGCCGGGCGCGAGGACGATGACGTTGCCATCCAGAAACACACTGACGCCCAGCAGCCTGACCAGGGCGACGCCCAGTTTCGACGCGACCAGTTGCATCTCGGACGAAAGGCCGAGATAGGTCGCGTGGGGCAACGGAATCATGAACAGAAGATAGAAGAGTGGGCCACCAAGCCGGCGCAACGACATGATACCGAACGCCGCGGCGGTCAATCCGACCAGCCCGATCCAGTAACCGTAGAGCATGATCGTGAACATGCCGGACAGACGCCCGGCGATCAGCAGCGGGACACTGAGGACCATGGCGATCACGCCCCAGGCGGCACCCGGCCCGATCGCAAGGTCACGGGCCCGATACCGGATGATCACCGCGGCGAGCACCGGAATCAGCCAGCCATAGCTGTATTCGGCCTGGCCCCACGTCTCGACCAGATGTTCCAGTCCGGGCAAAACCGCAAGCGACAGGCAGATGGCGCCGGCTGCCGCCCACAACGGCGCCGGCCCCGGTCCGAAGCCGAGCCCACGGGGAAGTCGGCCCGTGTGCAGGGTCATTCCTGAAATCCGGGCACGTTCTCCGCCTCGCGGATGACCTCGGCCAAATGGAGGCCATAGCCGGTTTTGGCAAGTTTACGCTGCCGATCGCGCAAATGGTCGAGACCAATGAAGCCGCGGTGAAACGCGATTTCCTCGAGACAGGCAATCTGGAGCCCCTGGCGACGCTGGATCGTATGCACAAACTCCGCCGCCTCCAGCAATGATTCATGGGTTCCGGCGTCGAACCAGGCGTGGCCACGGGCCAATCGCTGCACCGACAGGGCTCCGGCCTCGAGATAGGCCCGATTGACATCGGTGATTTCGAGCTCGCCGCGCGCCGATGGGCGAACCGCGCGCGCGATGTCGATCACCCGGTTGTCGTAGAAATACAATCCGGTCACCGCCCAGGAAGACGGCGGGCGGGTCGGCTTCTCGACGATGTCAACCGGCCGGCCATCGCCGTCGAATGCGACGACACCATATCGTTCCGGGTCGTCAACGTGATAGGCGAAGACCGTGGCGCCGCTTGCCTTGGCGGCCGCCTCGGTGAGCACGCCAGAAAGTCCGCCACCGAAAAAGATGTTATCACCGAGGCAAAGGGCCACCGGGTCATACCCGATAAAGTCCTCGGCAATCAGGAATGCTTGCGCCAGCCCCTCGGGTCGGGGTTGTGGTGCGAATTTCAGCGAGATCCCGAAGGCCGAACCATCGCCCAGTATCGTTTCGAACTGCGGCAGATGCTCGGGCGTCGAGATGATCATGATGTCATCAATGCCGGCCAACATCAGCACGGACAGTGGGTAATAGATCATCGGCTTGTCGTACACGGGCAGCAACTGCTTGCAGATCCCGAGCGTCGCGGGATAAAGCCGTGTCCCGGCGCCGCCGGCAAGAATGATACCTTTCATGGGTTCCCCTTCGCTGTCATCGTCAGGCACGCCGCCACCGATAGAATTTTCCGTGCTCGCGCAGAAAAGCCCCCATTCACGCGCGAAATATCTCGAACCCGAGACAGGACGTCACGCGCATGACCGGGAAACCTCACGCGATCGCGTAGTCATTTGGGGCGGCGGGGGCCTGCGATCAAGAGGGCGCAATCGGGGGTAGCCGGAGGATAACCCGCTGGAACCGCCACCGCCGGAAGCCACGGCGCGTCCCACGATTCCCGGCCACGCTGGCAAGCGCCGATCGCGCCAACGGAGATCCTTGTCCAGACCGCCGCGCGACGACCGCGGAATCACGACGCGCTCCGCGCGCGATGCGGAAGCCGGCAACGGGCATGGGGCGCGCGGCATTGCGATCGAGGCTAGAGCATTTTCCGACCAAGTGGATTGCGGTTGGGCGCAGAAAATGCGATAAAATAAAGATCTAGAGTTGTTTGCGATCCAACGTGATCGGAAACAGCTCTAGTGGGGTGCGTCGCTGAAAATGAGAGGATCTCTCACCACCGTCATGCTCGCGAACGCGGGCATCCAGGGCCACAGGCGCCATCGTTCGGAGCGTGCGGCTCTGGGCCCCCGCGTTCGCGAGGGCGACGGTAGCAAATTCGATGATGCACCCCACTAGACCAACACCGTCTCGGCCGCTTCCTCGCTCCCCAGCGGCAGCATCGGCTCCTCATCCTCGAGAGTGGGAAATCTTTCGCTGGCCGTGCCCAGCCACCGCAACGACCGCTTTGTCGCGGTCTTCCCGGCCTTCCAGAACCCGTAGGCCCGCAGGGCCAACCCAAGCTGTCGATATTCCAAGGGATACCGCGCCTCGGCGCGGAGCAACGGACTGTCCTTGGCGGTTTTACGGGCCGTTCGCGGTGCCCGGTCTTTTTCCAGTTGAAGTTCGAACAACAAGTTCCGCACCACCAGGATCGGATTGTTGGCCGCCAGCTCATCCCCCAGGCTGAGTTTCTTCAGGAACTCGCTGCCCTTTGCCGCATCATCGCGGACGATGAGATACTCCAGGACCGTTGCCGCACTCGGCGCCAACAGCGGACGCAGGGCATAGTTAAGGCGTGTCGCCGTCGCGATCTCCGGATGCGCCGCGAACGTTTCGGCCAACTCCCGATTGCTGGGTTGATAATCCTTCAGCCGTCGCACCGCGGTTTGATCCCGTTCCCATTGCTGAAGGAACCACAGCATGCGCACCGCGCTGGCGACGGTCACCGCGCTGCTGACGCCCTCCGCCGCCGCGATCTCGCTGAAGGCACGCCGCCGTCCCCGGTCGAGCACCTGGAACACATTGGCATCCAGACCCTGCATGACCAGAAAGGGCAACCGCCGATCGGCCTCGATTATGGCCTCGACCCGATGTTGGCCGTCGAGCAACCGGCCATCCTTCGCGATCTTGATCGTTTCACCATTGAGGCTTTCGAAGTCGCCGGCGAGAATGTCCCGTCGGTACCGTTCCTTCGCAACCACTCTCAAATTGCGATTGTTCTCATTGCGGGCCCGCAATGCCTGGGCGACCTCGCGATCGATCATCATCAGGACCGCCACCGGCACGACGGCATCCGGGAATGCCGCATGCCATACCGCAGCCTCATCGGCGCCAAAATTCGGACTGCCGGGCACGCACAACGCTGTTGCCCCCCCTGCCGGCCTGGCCGCGCCGGCAATGACCATCGGCTTGGTCACTTGCAAAGCCGCCGCCTGCTCCAAGGGTTCCCGAGCGCCGGCCGGCGTCGACGCCGGCAAATCCGCATCATCGACCAGACGATTGGAATCACGCCATTCCTCGATCGCCGGAAACGCCTCACCGCGCTGCCATGTATAGGATTTCGGCAACCTTCCGGTCACGAAATGATTCCAGCCCAGGACGATGGTCGCACTGGTCTCGATAGGGACCATGCGCTCGCCCAGGGCCCGCGACCGCAAAATGCGCGAATTGACCATGAAGGCCGGATGGTCTTCGGACAGCCGCGCCCGCTGGGTTCCGGTCACCTGGCCGCGCACGCCCGCGGCGTCCTGGCACAAGGCGGCGAAGAAGGCGTCCGCCGTCTTCTGGTTGACTTGCGAGAGTAGAAAATGCATAGCGGCAAATGGCCCCAGACGCGGGATCCTGATTTTGGCCCCGGCGAAGACCAGGGATTCCAGAATACCGGGATGGGCATCCAACAGGCCGAGCAGTTCCATGTCCGACGCCATCGGGCCACCGTCGAAGGTCCCGGAGCGCAAACGCCACAGCAATTGCAGCACCGTCGACAGGGTCCGCTGGTCACGATCTTCGTGGCCGCGAATCCGCAAGGCGTCGCCAAGATCGCGCGATTGCTGGGTATTGATCGTATCGAGAACCTTGGCGCGCACGCCCCAGACACAATAGGTCACAAAAGGTCGGCCGGCGATTTCGCATGCGCGTAATCGCTTGCGTCCGTTCAGCAGGCAGCCACATTCATCGAACACCAGCGCCTCCCCGGTCGGCAGCCAGCGCCCCTCGCGCATGTCGCGCGCCAACTCCTGGATTTCACGGCTGTCACTGCCGCGCAACGGCGCCCACGCGCGCCGACGCATTTCGATTGCCCATGCTGGCGTAACCACGATCCACGCACCCCGCAACCGCACGAGATCGCCGGTTTCCGACTGCCTCGTCGCAGCGGCAACAGCTTCAATCCCGCCAGAGATCACGTCACCGCACGTCAAACCGTCCACCATCCGCTCAATTCCCCGCGCTCGTTGCGGTTTCATCTCGAAATAAACTATACCACAGATCGTCTGTTTATACCGCGTGATGTCACGACGCAATCGACTAATTGACAGAGTCGCGACATCATGCCATTCCGACCCTCGTCTTCGAGACCCGCTTTCACCCGGGAGACCGAAACATGTGTGATTCGGCCCCAACTGGCAAGTCTACGCCAACCGCGTCGTTGATTTTCTCCGACAATTAAAGCATCATTTGTGGATAAAATGTGGCATCTTAATAAACTTCAATGCATTGAATGAAGATATAGTATCACTCTTGATTTTTGCCTATTGTCATATTGCTGTCTGTGTGGGAAATTTTTTTTGCTGTGAGAGCGCAATAGTTCCTTAAGAACGTCAGATACCCGTGGAGGGTTACCCACCAATGATTAATCAATCGTGAATTTTCCTGTTTTATTGTGAATGGCGGCGGCGGTTTTTACTATATTCGACGTTTCGCGATTTATCGCGGAATCTTTTTGGCCACGAAAAAGGAGACAGTGGCGGGGGGGGGGGGGGGGGGGGGGGGGGGGGGGGGGGGGGGGGGGGGGGGGGGGGGGGGGGGGGGGGGGGGGGGGGGGGGGGGGGGGGGGGGGG
>JARLIO010000078.1 GCA_031291675.1 Azospirillaceae bacterium | reverse complement strand
TTGAGCGACGCAGGAAAGCCCAAAAAGCTCATCCGCGTCGCTCTGGCTCACAAACTTCTGGTCCGGCTGAATGCCAAAGCCCGCGATGTTCGTCTAAGCCTTGCTGTTTCGTCTTGACATGCCAGACAGTCGCTCCCCACGCCCACGCCATCTCACGCGATAGCTTCCCCTGCCGCCGCATCGCCAAAGAACCATAGGGCACCGGTCGGATCTAGGCGTGCTGCGGGCAAGCTGTCGTCCCCCCGCCGAAGCCGATCGAAAATTTCGCGTTTTTCTTCCCCTATGACCAGGAAGGCCACACATCGGCTGCTCTCAAGTGCTGGATAGGTCAGCGTGATGCGCGTTTGGGACTTGGCGTCGATGACGGCGGCAACCCACCGGTCGCGCTCCGCCAGCACGGCTGAGCCCGGGAACAACGAAGCGGTGTGCCCATCCGACCCCAGCCCCAGAAGAGACACATCGAAAAGCGGACGCTTGGCATCCAGTCGATCCGCACCGTAGAAGGCCTTGAGTTCCAACTCGTAAGCCGACGCCGCGGCGTCAGGGCTGAGGTTTTCGGTGGGAATCGGATGGATGTGGCTCGCCGGGATCGGCGCGCGCGACAACAAAGCGTCTCGCACCATGCGGTAGTTGCTCAACGCGTCGTCGTGAGGAACGAACCGCTCATCACCCCAGAACCAGTGTGTCCGAGACCAGGGAAACTTGGCACGATAGGGCGGCCCGGCCAGACGCTCGTAGAGCCGCCGCGGGGTCGAACCGCCGGACAGGGCAATGGTAAATACGCCAGCCTTCGCAGTCGCCGCTTCGAGCAACCAATCCGCAACCCGGTGCGACAAGGCCTCCGGATCGGCGAGAATTTCCAGTTTGGTCTGGGCCGGGCTGATCACAAGGATCTCCTTCTGACAAATGGGTGGCCGGCATCGCGGATCGCCACGATCGCTGCGGCATAGTCAGGGGATCCAAAAATTGACGATCCGGCGACGATGGCGTTGGCGCCCGCTTCGATAGCTTGCCCGGCGCTGTCACCGTCCTGTCTGCCATCACTCGCCGGATCGAGCGACACTCCTGCCTTCTTGCCGAGACCCCGGATTTGCGAAAGGACGCGGTGAAGATGGATTGTCGCCGAGGGTTCGGCCTGGACGATGAGATGATCGGCGCCGGCTGTGGCGAAGTCGGCGAGATAGCGCTCGGGCTCGACGATCATCAGATGCGCGTTGAGCGGTTTTTGCGTACTGCGACGCGCCGCTTGGACAACCACCGGACCGATCGTTATATTCGGCACGAAGCGACCGTCCATGACGTCGACATGGATCCAGTCGGCGCCCGCCGCGTCGGCGGCGAGAACCTCATCGGCAAGATGTCCGAAATCCGCCGACAAGATCGACGGTGCGACAATGACCGAGCCGCCTTCGCCGGTCATGCCTTCTGGTCCGTCGAACTGTCCAAGGGCCGCCAGGCCCGGTTTCCATCGCCCGCCAGCAACGCGTCGGCAGCCTGTGGTCCATCGCTCCCGGACTCGTAGCTCGCGACGTCAGTCTTTTCGTCCGCCCAGGCGTCGAGCACCGGCTGAACGATACGCCAGGATTGCTCCACCATATCGGCACGCATGAAGAGTGTCGGGTCGCCAATCATGACGTCATGGAGGAGTGTCTCATATCCAACATTCCGCTCTTTGGGGAACCAGTCGTCATAATGGAAATCCATTTTCACTGCGGCGAGATCGACCACGGGGCCGCGACGTTTGACCTCGAATTGCAAGGAGATTCCTTCGTCGGGAGAGACGCGCAGGACGAGCCAGTTGGGCGGGAGGGTTTGGACGGGTGTATCCTGGAACGCCCTGTAGGGCGCCTGCTTGAAGCGAATCGCAATTTCCGTATTCCGTTGTGATAGATGCTTGCCGGTACGGAAATAGAAGGGCACGCCGGCCCAACGCCAGTTGTCGATTTCGAGGCGCATCGCGACATAGGTCTCGACGTTCGAGTCTGGTGCGACATTGGCTTCTTGCCGATAGGCCTTCACCTTGGTTCCGAGCACGCTACCGGCGCCATACTGGCCGCGGACCGCCTGATCGGGCGTGATCGAGAGTATGGCGGCAAGCAGGTCGGCCTTTTTCGAACGAATCGAGGCTGCGTCGAAGCCCACGGGTGGTTCCATGGCGACCATCGACAAGAGGGTGAAGGCATGGTTGGGCACCATGTCGCGCAGCGCTCCGGTTGCCTCGTAGAACTTGCCGCGGAGCTCGATACCAACCGTCTCGGCCACCGTGATCTGCACGTGATCGATCCGGTCGCGATTCCAGATCGGTTCGAACAGCCCGTTGGCAAAACGGAATGCCATGATGCTCTGGACCGTGTCCTTCCCCAAGAAGTGATCGATCCGGAAGATCTGGTCCTCGTGCAGCGTACGCAGGATCCGGGTGTTCAACTCGCGTGCCGAGTTCAAATCGTGACCGAACGGTTTCTCGAATACCACGCGGCGCCAGAACTGGCGCTTTCCGGTCTCGTCCTCGCCCTGGTCGCTCAGCTTCGCTTTACGGAGCTGCTCCACCACGGTGCAGAAGGACTGACCGGCGACGGCGAGATAGAAGATGGCGTTGCCCAGGGTGCCATGGTCCTTTTCTGCCACGTCAAGGGCGCCCCGAAGCTTTTGGTAAAGCTCGGGCGTTGCCAGATCGCCCTGAACATAGGACATTTTCTCCGCCAGGCGGGCCCATGCGTCGTCGTCAATTTGATCGACATCAAACCCCGTGGCGGCGTTGCCGACAAAGCTCTTGAGCGCGGCGTAAAGGCCCGCGCGCCAACTTTCCGCGGTTTCCTCGGCCCGGGCGACGCCGATCAAGACGAAATCCTCCGGCAGCATCTTGGTTCTTGAGAGGTTGTAAAGTGCTGGAATCAGCAGGCGTTTGGTCAGATCGCCGCTGGCGCCAAAGATCACCATCGCGCAGGGATCGGCTGGGCGGATCTGGTGCGGTGGCGTCTTGGATTCGCTAGAAGCGATCGCGGCAGGCCAATTGTCAGGCATGGGGCAAATCCATCGTGCTTTGTGTCGTCGAGCGGCGTTCCGTATCGCCAGGATGTTGTGGTTCGGTGTCGACAGAACCGCCCGCTTCGATGTGGCCACCGAACGCGAAACGCATTGCGGAAAGCATCTTTTCTCCAAAGCTGTGCTCTTGACGCGAGCGGAAACGGGCGTAGAGAGCCGAGGAAAGCACCTCCGCCGGAACAGCCTCCTCAATCGCCGCTTCGATAGCCCATCGACCTTCCCCGGAATCCTGGACGAAGCCGGAGAAACCGGTCAGTTGGGGATTCGTCGCCAGCGCGGCAGCACCCAGATCGAGCAGCCAGGACGAGATGACACTGCCGCGCCGCCAGACCTCCGCTATATCGGCAATGTTCAGCACGAAGCGCTGATCCTCGGGAAGATCGTTCGAGTCCTTGTTTCGCAGGATGTCAAAGCCCTCGGCGTAGGCCTGCATCAGGCCGTACTCGATGCCGTTATGCACCATCTTAACGAAATGCCCGGCGCCGGACGGCCCGGCATGAATGTAGCCACGCTCGACGCGGGAATCGCCATTTTCGCGGCCAGGCGTGCGCGCAATGTCACCCCGTCCGGGAGCGAGCGCCGAGAAGATCGGATCAAGATAGTCCGCGGCCTCTTTCGGACCGCCGATCATCATGCAATAACCGCGCTCAACACCCCAGACGCCGCCGGACGTGCCGCAATCAACGTAGCGGATGCGCCGTTCGGCCAATGTCTTGGCGCGGCGAATGTCGTCCTTGTAATGGGAGTTGCCGCCATCGATGACGATATCGTCCGGCTCCAACAGATCCGCGAGACACTTGACCGTCGCCTCGGTGATCTGGCCGGCCGGCAACATTACCCAAACCGCACGTGGCTTTTCCTTGAGCGTCTTCACCATATCCACCAGCGACAGGACCGCAGTGGCCCCTTCCTTCGCCAAGGCATCGCGTGGCTCGGCCAAGCCGTCAAACACGACGCAACTGTGCCCGGCCTTCATCAGGCGGCGAGCGATATTGCCGCCCATGCGGCCAAGTCCAACCACCCCGATCTGCATTTGCAACGCTCCCAGGCTTGGAGCCGGATGCTTTCAGGTGGAATTCCATGGCGATCCACCTGAAGGAAAAGGGCTCTTGTCATTAAATTAGAGGGCGATTCTGACTTAAGATTGAAGCGGAGCCGCTTCAATCTAAGCACCCTAAGAAAGTGCCTCGTTCGATGGTTATTCGATTGCTGTCGTAGATCCAACAGAGCTTTCCGAGCATCAGATGCCCAGCCAACGAGGCGGCTTCGCTGGTGATACCCTCCATCATGTCGCCATCGCCGCACACGGTATAAACGTCATAGTCAAACAACACAAATCCGGTTCGATTGAAATTATTTGCCAACCAGCAACCGGCGATCGCCATGCCGACGCTGGTTGCGCAACCCCGGCCCAGCGGTCCGGTTGTCGTCTCGACGCCCGTCGTCGGGTGATATTCCGGGTGTCCCGGGCACTTGCTATCGATCTGACGGAACCGTTTGATGTCGTCGAGCGTGACTGAAAGTTGATCGAGCGGCTCTTGTTCCGCATTGATCGCTTTCACGCCGGTGAGATGCAGCATCGCATAGAGCAGCATCGAAGCGTGCCCGTTGGACAACACGAATCGATCACGGTTCGGCCAAATCGAATCATCCGGATCGAAACGCAAGAAACGCTGCCATAGAGTGTAAGCCACGGGCGCCAAGGCCATCGGTGCGCCAGGGTGTCCGGAATTGGCTTGCTGTACGGCATCCATGGCCAAGGTACGAATCGTATTGATGCAAAGCTCATCGATCGAAGACTCAGCCAGCGACACCTTATCTCGATCCATTGTGCTTCCTCCGCAGGGTCGACATCGGCGGATCATAGGCGGTAGCGGGTCCGTCGCCGTAGACTCGGAAATCACTCAGATCCCCTCACCAACGCGATGATTAGCCGCCATGGCGCCCGCGGCGCCGAGCTTCAGCGAGTCCCGCCTGGACCCGCTCCTGGATCAGCGACCGTTCGAACCGAGCGAGTGAGCCGAAAATGTGAAACAGGACCGCGCCCCGCGGCGTCGTGGTGTCCATCCGCTCGATGAGCGAACCGAAAGCGATGCCACGCTTCTTGAGATCGGTCACCGCGGCGAGGAGGTGAGGCGGCGATCGGCCGAGAAACCATCAGAAGGCCGTTTGGTTAATTCTGGTCACTATGGGCAGCGTGTCGGCGGGTCGGCTCGATCCCCGGCTTACGTCCTGCGTCACTGACGTCGGGCGAACCTCAACCGGGCTGACCTACGAACAGGTCGACCTGGCCGAACGGGCCACAATGCTTGAGGTCACGGCGCCAACGGCGTGAATCAGCGAAAATGTTATAATTGTTATTATGGAAAATAACGATTATCGACGATTGGAGCGGCGCAGTCGCGACCTCCCTCATCAAAATCAGGCGTTGATCATCCCGGATCCAACCGTGCGGTGCGCATCCCGATCCCGAGGGTCCGGATGTCTTCGCCCAGCCCCAGGCTTTTGGGTGTCACGGTACGCGCAACGTCCAGGTTGATCTGCAACAGCGGCGACGCCGCGGCAACGTCCCGAGGGATCGCGACCGAATAGAACCGATCATCTGTCACCACGACGGTGCCGACATTGACACCGTTGGCAACGATCGTCACCTCCTGCGGCTTGTCCCCCAAATGCACCAGATGCAACTGTACCGTCATGCCGCTCTGTGGCGTCCGGGTCAGCAGGAACGTCAGGCTTGCCTGCCTCGCACAGCTCCAGATGCCCCAGCTTTCCGGCGCGCACCACCCGTCACCCCGGTAAGCCCAGATGCTGGCCGGATCGGTCCCCATGGCCAGGGGCGTCCCCGGCTGATAGCCGATCCGGGTCGGGTCGACCGCGATGTCATAGACGCGATAACCGCCGGTCGGGACTGTTTGCGGCACATAACGAGCCCGTTCAACCAGGGAAAATCCTGGCCACCGTCGCGTCAGCGCCGCGACATCCACCGATTCCGTGAGCACGAGAACCCCCTGGTCGCGCGCGCGCGCCATCATCGCGATCGCGAGCCGGGGCCAGAACGGCGAGTCCGGCGTGGTAAATGCCAGCATCTCGTGCTGCCGGTTCCAGCGAATGAATTGTTCCTGACATTGGCACTCCGGATAATACATTGGATGCGCCAGGAACCCGCTCACGGAGAACGCGTAGTGGAATTCGCCGCCGGCGAGGAAGACATCCTCGGGATAATTGTATCGAATGAAGGTTGCGGCATTCCGTGCCTGATCAAAGGGGCGGCGCAAGGCCCCCAGCGTGGCGTCGATACCGCCAACCGCGCCGACCAGCAACAAGACCGCCGTCGCAGCCCGCGACAACCGGGTGACCGTCGCCTGGCGCGCTCGCGCCAGCCAGAGGCAAAGGATGAAGGCGATGAAAATGATGCCGTAATGACGGGCATAGCCCAGCATCTTGGCATACAGGAACAAGAACACCGCCCCGCTCGCCATGACGAAGATCGCCATGGCGCGCCGTTCCCCCAATGCGATCAGGCACAAGGCATAAACGACGACAGCCGCGATCGGCGCGACGACGTCAAGGGACGCATCGATATGGCTGGCAACAAGGGGATAATAGAGTGGATTCGAGAAGTGATCGATGCTCTTGGTGAGCGGCAGAAAAGCCGACGCCAGTTCGTCAAGGGCCGCGACGAAATGTTCAGGATCCCAAACAAACGTCCATTTGTCATAAACACCGCCACCAAACCAGGTGTCGGCGGCCGGGATCGCCCAGACCACCGCCAGCGCCACGAGCACAGCATAAAGGCCGGCCGGGAGGATCTGCCGTCTCAGCGCATGGCGTTGCTCGACAAGGAAGCCGAGCGCCAGAGCCAGGGACACCAGGGTGATATGAGCGACCGTGTTGGCGGCAAGTCCCAGGCACAACCAATACAAGAGCGGGCGGTCCTGATGGCGAAGATAAGAGTGAACCGCCCCGAAGAGCAGCAGCACACCCAATCCATAGGTTCTCGCCAGCACGCCATATTCAAATAATATATAGTATGAAGACAGCAGCAGGAGCTTTTCGTAGACCGCGAGAGAGGACAATCGCCAGATCGTGGTAAAAATACCGATGGTAATGACCGCCTGGAGCAACGCCAAAGCTCTCAGGTCCTCCGTCATCCGGGTGACAAGCCACAAAACAAGGTGCCAAAGCGGCGGGTGGCCTTCATTGGACATATTGTGAAACAGCGCGAGCGGGTTGGCACTGGCCGCCGCGATTTCCCAGGCCTGTATTTCGTCGAGCCACATCGCATGATCGAAGATCAGGAACAGGCATAGCATCAACAATGCGAAAAACACGATATCGGCGCCGCCGCGCGGAAGGCGACATCTCTTCGAAATCAATGGCATTTCAATTCCTTTGCGCCGCCGAGGGAACCGAAGTGCGGGGTGGCACATTCCTGCATCTGGACATGAAACCGCCATGCCGTTTCGACGATATCCTCGATCGCGGTGAACGCGGCGGAAAACCCCAGAATGTTGCGCGCGTTGCTGGGATCGGCATAAAGCACCGGTGGATCGCCCGGGCGCCGTGAACAAAATCGCAGCGGCACCCGTCGTCGTGAAACCGCCTCGACCGCCGCGACAATCTCCCGAACCGAAATTGGTCGCCCGGTGCCAAGATTGAGCGTCAGCGATCCCCGGCCCGCCAAAAGATGCTTCAGGGCGAGGACATGGCCCTGGGCCAGGTCGGAGACATGGATGTAGTCGCGTTGACAGGTGCCGTCGGGCGTATCGTAATCGTCGCCGAACACCTCCAGCCAGGGGATCTGTCGCGTTGCCGCAAGGATGGCCCGGGGGATGAGATGCGTCTCGGGATCGTGCCGTTCGCCGATCCCGTTCCCCGGGTCGGCGCCCGCGGCATTGAAATAGCGCAGTACGGCGGAATTGACGCCATAGGCGGCGCCATAGTCGCTGAGAATCTGTTCCACCATCAGCTTGGTGCGACCATAGGGATTGATCGGCTGCTGGCGCGCCGCTTCCGGAATCGGGATTTGCTCCGGAATGCCGTAGGTCGCGCAGCTGCTGGAGAAAACCACATGTTTGACACCGGCCCCGGCCATGGCATCGAGCAATGACAGGGTTCCCGTAACATTGTTGCGGTAATAGGCGGCGGGTGTCGTCACCGATTCCCCGACATAGGCCAGGGCCGCGCAATGAATGACGGCAACCGGTGAAAACTCGGCAAAGGCCTGCGCCAACGCGATCGGATCCTGGATGTCGCCGACCCTGAGAGGCCCCCATTTCTCCGCATCCCGGTGGCCGTTTCCCAAATGATCAAACGTCACCGGAACAAGGCCCTGACCGGCCAGGGCATGACAGACATGGCTGCCAACATAGCCGGCGCCGCCGGTGACAAGAACTCTCGCAGGAGCTGACACGTTATCCCGTCCCTGATGGTCTATGGTGTTGACGCTGACAATCAATCGTTGCCCTCCGCGATCGGCGGCGCCATCACCCCGCCACGCTGCAAAACCGCGCCGGCTTCCTGGTATTCATCATCCGTATTGACCCGCCAAAGATCATGATTGGCCTGCCCCATGATGTTCTGGGCGACCATCACACCCATCAAAATGCTGTGATCCTGATTATTGTATTTGAACGACCCATAGCGTCCAATAGGGAAAAGATGTTGAATACCGGAAAGGTAATGTTCGATCTTTGCCAGATCGTCACGATAGCCGCGTCTGTATACGGGATAACTTTTTCTCAGACGAATGACTTTTCCGTTGAGAACCGGAGTCGCTCCGATCAGTTGCGTATCCTGGATCTCTGACGTCGCCGTGGCGACAAGATCGGCGTCAGGCGATCGCCAAATGGCATCGTCGTCGTAACACCAGTATTCCATGCAGACGATGGTATTCTGGCTGTCGCCACAGAGGGTCGGCAGCCAATTGCGGAAATTCGTGATCCGGCCGACGGCCAACGCCGGGGAGTGGACATAGATCCATTGGTCAGGGAACAAGTCGCGGCTTTGAATTTCCAGATAAACCAGAATCGTGTTGCGGAACCGCAATTTTGCGACACTGTCAACGATCTCGGCCGGTGGATTGAAACCCAGCACCAGATCAGTCAGTGGCATTGATGAGACGATCCATTGGAACGGACGCACCGTGCCATCGGCCAGGTTGATCGAGAGCGCCCCGTCCGCGGCGCGGGTCACGGACCGAACCGGCGTCGACAGATGAATTCGCCCGCCCTTTTCTTCGATGAGACGCGCCATCTTCTCATAGAAACTTCCCGTTCCGTGGAACGGATAGGAAAATTGATCGACCAGGGTCTTGTGTTTCGATCCTTTGTTGCCCCGCAGCGCGGCCTTGATCGCCTCCAACAGCGAAAATTTCTTGATTCGCTGAGCCGCAAAGTCGGCATCCAGAAGGGTGCAGGGAATTCCCCACAATTTTTCGCTATAAGACTTGAAAAACATTCGGTAGAGCCGGGCTCCAAACCGGTTAATCACCCAATTCTCAAAGGACGACTCGTCGCGGCGCGGGTGTAATCGCGCAAGGACATAACTTGCGACGCATGCCGTTGATTGATAAAGACCAAGCCTCCGCAGGGTTTGCATCGCTCTCAACGGGTAGTCGAAGAATTTGCGCTCATAATATATTCGGGTCAACCGATCGACGATGCCGGACTCCGCACCCAGGACTTCCGTCCAGAGCTGGTTGACACGGGCATCGGTACTGAAAAATCGGTGAGGTCCCAGATCGACGGTTTGCCCCCACAATGAAAAGCTGCCGGCCATCCCGCCGACCTGGGCGCTGCCGTCGAAGACCTCAACCGCAACACCGGCTTTTGCCAATGCATAGGCTGCCGCCAGCCCCGCCGGTCCTGCACCAATGATGCCAACATCCCCAGTCTCAGCATGGCTACGCATCAACGACCCTGTATTTCACGGACGGCAGAGGCCAAGACTGTTAACCGTAAATGCCCTTGCTGGCAATGGAGATCCGTGTTGCGTTCGAACGCCACGCAGGCTTCCGGCCCTTGCGGGCCGTGACGGACCGGGATAGCCTGCTGCATTTGGCATCGTCATGTGGCAACAGAAGGGGGACGAACATTTTCACTTCATCCGATTACTCGCGGAAAATAATACCGACGATCTTCTTTTCTGTTTCTGGCGGGAGTATCGTCTCCCTGAGCGTGGCGCAGTTTCTTGAGATACGGACAGCAGAATACAATATCGTTTTCGCCGCCGCTGCGTTGTTTTGCCTGTTGCTGTTTACAATATCACGTCTCGAACTGCCACACCTCACAACGGAGGATCATGCTATCGCGCTCTGCGTTGGAAGTATTCTCATGATACCGCGACTTCAATATTTGTTCGAGCAGCAGATCGGCATTTCGCTGAATGTCGTTTGCTGGGATGATTGGTGGCACATACAGGAGATGGCATCCATTGTTTACTCGGAATATTTTCCGCCGCGATCGACATTTCGACCTGACGATTTCCTGAGTTTCTATTATGCACCCTGGCTTTTCGGGGCGGCGATATTCCTCGCAGGGCCTCTCGCGACCATAAAGCAGGCGTTGTTCATCAATGTCGCTTATCTTTCACTTCTGATCGGCTATGGCATTGTTTATGCGGGTCACGCGATGTTCAGGGAGGATGCCGCACGACGAAGGATGCTGGTTGGCGTCATTATATTGTATGGTGGTGGGGTTGCTTATTACAGTATGCTTCGGCGTGTCTATCATGTGCTGACAACGGGCCATCTCCCGGCCGACCATCCGCCATGGCAGGCGGCACCGTTTGGCTTCAACATCCATTTTGAAAACCTGTTTTCGTCCGGTTTCTGGGCGCCGCACCATGTGTCGGCCGTGGTGGCGATCTTTTTCGCGGCTTATTGTCTTTCCCGGGAGATGAACGCGGCCGCGCGCGCGGTCTGCGGCATCACCCTTGCGCTCGCGGCCTTTTCCTCCGTCTTTGTGACCATCGGCGCGCTGCCATTGCTGGTGTGGCTGGTGTTGCGACACCGCGTGCCGGTGAACGCGCTGTTGGCGGTTTTCGGCGCCACGGCGATCATCGCCGCACCGCTGATCTGGATGTATCTGTGCCGGGAAGGCTCCGGGTTCATCGCCTTTGGCGCATTGCGGGGTGTCTGGCAGCGACACCCTGGGGTCGGATTTCCGGCTTTCATCGCGGCGCTGATACTGATGTTCCTGCCGATCGTTGTGGCGATCGGGCTCGCCCGAAAGGAGCCGCCCGCCCCCTGGAGTTTTTTGCTTGTTTGCCTGCCTTACCTGATTTCAACCTATTTTATTGCCTATAGCGGCGCCAATAACTATGCGATGCGCGGCGGGCTCGTGCCGGTTTGCGCGATGCTTTATTTCTCGGTTCCCGGCCTTATCCGGTTGTGCAGCCTGCAAATCGGCTGGAAGCTCTTGATGCTCCCGTTTTTCATGGGAGGATTATGGCAAATTGTGGCGTTCAGCACCAACGCCTGGCAGCAGTACCATAAGGTCTCGCCCTTTCAAGCCCAGGCCCTGGCCGCCAATCTCAGACACGGCGTGGCACCGGATGCTGCCGTCTTGCAAGCGGCGGGTGGTGTTCCCCATGGCTGGTATCTTCTGGAGACAAATAAACCCGCGGGAAAAGCGGCTCTGATTTCGCCCGACCGCGAGTTGATCAACGCCGACAATCCCTATCGGCTCACGCTGCGGCGGCTGGTCGGAGCGGGCGAAAGATGACGACAATGGGATCATCAGGGGATGGCGCAGCGGCCCGACGGCGCCGCCAGCGCCGCCAGGATCGGATTGCCGATTCGGGTGGAAAAATGGATCCAGTCCCAGAACAACGGCAGCGGATCACCGTCCGCCGGGGCGGGTTTATCGCCGGGCGCGCCATCGGCCCAGTCCTCGAATTGGCAGACCGGCGTTGCGGTTTGACGCGCCACGGCCTTCACAGCCCCTTTCCAGGCCTCGACGGTGGCCGCCATGTCCTGCGCCTCGACCAAACGGTCCCAATGCGCTTCAAAAGGCAGCATCAGGATAGCAACCTTGATCCCCCGCTGTCGCGCCATGGTCAGGACCTCCCGCCAGAGCCGAAAATCGGCCATTTGACTGAGCTGGCGCGGACAATCGGCGATCAGGGGAACGTACCAGTCCTCGAAGGGCAGCACCGCCGGAACCGCGTCTGACTGGTGATAGTGCCCGTGGCGATCGTAGAACGGCGGCACGACAGGCCTGAGGCCGGCATTGATCGCCACCGTGGCGATGCTTTGATCAAGGGCGCCGCCCAGCACCAGACCAGGCAGGGTTTGCCACGGGTCATCGGGAGCGGTATAGCGCAGCAGCTTCGGCGAGCACCCTTGCGAGGCAATGAAGGCGGCTTCAATATACAGGCATTTCAGGCGCCCCGGCGCCATGATTTGCGTAACGATCTCCTGCGCTATCGGCAGTTGCAGCAGATCGATGCCGGCGATCTGGGTCGGGACACCGAACAGTTGGTTGGCGACACGTTCGTCCATGCCGCGGCGCAGGCGTGAGGATCCGATCAGCAGCACCTGCGGCGGACGCAGGCGGCCGGCCAGGATGGCGCCGGCCCGCTGGAGGGCGTAGGGGACCTCCGGACGGACCGCGTTGGTGGCGTTGCGCGCACTCAGCCGCCAGATATCATAGGGGTCGACCTCAACACTGAAGGTGCCCAGCAGCAGCAGGAACAGCAGCGCCAGCGCCACGACCAGCCCGAGATAGCGACCGAACGACAGCGGCGCCGGATCAGAATTCGGCATAGCGGAAACCAACGGCGTCGGGGATGTTGGCAATGGCCACGGCGAGCAGACCCGCAGTGACGATGACCCAGAGCCACGAGGGTCGCCAGGCGGCGAAACCAAACTGGCGGACACGGGTGGGCAAACTCCAAGGCGGCAACTCCGCGGCCAGCAGATCGATGACCGAAGGCAGTGTCCAGGTGACAGCGATGGTGATCAGGAGTCCCGCGGCGTAAGACGGATTGAACAGTCCAGCGGGGGCACCGCCGCTTCCCGTCAGGCCCAATACCGTGCGCCATGCCACCCCCCAATCCGGAGCCCGCCATAGGCTGATGGAAAAGGTGATCGACAGCAGCGTGACGACGCGACCCAGCCAACCTTGCCACGCGGACCCCTGGCGTCGAATCAGTCCCCAGCGCCGTCCCGCATGGTTGGCTGCCACCAGAAAACCATGGAACAGGCCGAAGCCCAGCAGGGGGACCGTTGCACCGTGCCAGACTGCCACCGCCAGCATAACGACGAACAGGGCGGCATAGTGCCGTCCCGTCTGCCGTTTGCGTGTCAGCGGCGTATAGACGTAGTCGCGCATGAAACGGCCGAGCGTGATGTGCCAGCGCGTCCAGAACTCGATAATGCTGGAAGAACGGAACGGCGCATGGAAGTTGACCGGCAGATGGATCCCGAACATGCGGCTCACCCCCAGCGCCATGTCTGAGTAGCCGGAGAAATCGAGATAGAGCTCGACGAAATAGGCCAGGCACGACAGCCAGGTTTCGACCAGGCCAACGGCGTCACCGTGCCCGATTCGGACGAAAACGCTACCCTCTGCAGAAACGTACAGGGGCGCGAGCGTGGTTTTCTTGAACAGGCCGACGGTGAACAGGAGAAGACCGACGGCGATGTCGTGCTGATCCGCGGGTTGGGCTTTGGCGGCGGTCAGCTGCGGCAGCATCTGTTGGGGCGCCAGCAATGGTCCCGCTGAAAGATGGGGAAACCAGCCGACGAACACAGCGTATTCCAGCCCGTCCACCAGGTTGGCGCGACCCCGGCAGACATCGACCAGGAAAGCGATCTGGGTGAAGGTGAAATAGGAGATCCCCAGCGGCAGATCGGGGCGCACCATCGGCAGCCCCAGCGCCCCGGCGTATTTATAGAACGCCAGGCCGGCGAGATTGGCGGCGACGGCGACACCGAGGGCGCGCCCGCGCCAGGGTGCCGGACAGCGCATCACGCCCCGGGCCGCCAGCGCGTTCCCCACGATGGACAGGCCGATCACGGGCAGGTCCGCGAAGGCATTGATCGAATAGAACAGGACCGACAGCGCCAGGGCGACCCAAAGACGCAAACGGGCCCGCTCACCGGTGTGGCGGAAAAGCCAGACCGCACCGGGGAGGAAGACAAAAATAAAGCCGAACGATGTGAAACGCATTCGTCGGAGACAACCTCACATGAGAGCATCGGGCCCTGCAGCGACGTACCAGACGCCGAAAACGATTTCAAACAAAACGGAGAGCGGTCAGCCGTTCTCATTTTGGCTGTCGGCCCGCGGGCTGCCGCCCGCACCCGCTCGGGGTGAACGGTGAGGTAGGGACAGCCATTGCTGGCCGCCCCCCTCCCGAACCCCCGCTATTTTGACAAAAACAAAGGAGTCTGGGGCATTGCCCCCCCCGCCCCCCGATGGGTTTGGCCGAAAGCCCAACGCTTCGTCACCAAAATGAAAACCGCTGGAGAGCGGTCTGGAAAACACCTCCCGCGGTGCTGCGCCGGAACGCTTGAGATCATCAGCCCTTACGGGCCATCATCGGCGCGGCGTTTTGGGGCGGTGTTTCGGGCCGATCAGTGATGGCCCCATGCTCTTGTCGTTTGGGCACGCGGAGGATCAGTCGCCATTGATCGCCATCGCTTCCCTGTTCACGAACGCATTGCATCCTGTCGTCGGCTTGCCTAACGTTCGTCTCGGATCGCCGCGCACCACATGCCAAACCGACTTCAGACCCCCCACAACACTGGCCGAACAAACATGTCTCTGGTTGATGAATACCTGGAAAAACCATCATGGCACCGGTGGCCGTCAGGATTGTTTCTTGCTGTTGTTATATTATCAACAATATTATTGTGTATTCCGTCATTTAACAGTATCTATTGGACAGGCGATGAAGGCGTTTTGCTGAACGGTGCCCAGCGCATTCTGCACGGGCAAACGCTTTACAGAGATTTTTTCGCGATGGGACCGCCGGGTGGCTTCGTTTTGACGGATGCATGGTTCCGTCTCTTCGGCATGAGCATCTGGTCGGCGCGCTTACTGGCGGTCATCACGCTCGTTTTGATCGCCTGTTTCACCTACCTGGCCTGTTTGCGGGCCTCGAAGAGCGCGCCACTTTCTGCCGCTCTTGGCGTTGGATGGCTCCTGGTTACGGAGCCCCAGCTGGCTTTGATGTCGGTCAGTTACCATTGGCTGACCACGCTCTTTGCGATGGCCGCAGCCTGGGCCACCCTTGCCAGCATCGACCAGCCCGGGCGCCGGGTGACGGGACCGCTGATCGCCGGCCTAGGCGCCGGCATGGCGACGATGGTCATCGAGACCGTCGGCGCCCTCACGATGCTTGCGGGCATCGCCGCGTTCATCAATATCCGACGATACCGGACCGAAATAGTCGCCTACATTGCCGGTTCCCTGACAATTCCCGGCGCCATGCTGCTTTATGTCATCGCCAACCATGCCTTCTATGCGGCATTCGATGACGTCATTCTCTTTGCGTTTCAACAATATAGCTCAATCCAATATGTGCCGTTCGGCATCTGGTCGAATGATGCGACACGGGCACTTAAATATGTCTTCCCATTTGTCGGTTTTCTGACGCTTTTTGTTGGCGTCCTCAACGGACGTAGCGGCCTTCGCGATCGGATGCTGTGGTCGTGTGTCGCCTTTGGCGTCGCTGGCTTCGCGGGAAGTTTTCCGCGTCCCGACGTGTACCATATTGCGGAAACGGCGCCGTTGGTCTGCCCGCTGCTGGCCTATGGCGCGGCCCGGATCCTTCGGACCCTGCGTCCCCGCTATCGCATCCTGGTGGCAGGTGCCGTCATCCTGTTCATCGCGCCGGCCGTGCGGGCCTACACGGTTCAAAGCCTGGCGGCCCTGCGTGCGCCCCTGATGCCGACGCCGCGCGGCGACGCGGCATTCCTCTGGCAGAGCCAGACGGCGACGTTGTTGGCGCGGATCGCGGCGACACCGCCGGGCGATCGCTATTTCTTCTATCCCTATATGCCGATGATGCCTTTCTTGGCAGCGCGGGACCAAATCTCACAGATCGACATCTTTACACCCATGTTCACCACGCCGTCCCAATATCGCGACGCCTGCATCGCGGTCATGCAGCAGGCATCGTGGGTGATCATCGATCGCAAGTGGACCGACCAGGCATGGTTGCACATTGTCTTTCCCGCGATGCGTGACACGGGGCCGCCCGAAACGCTGCGCTTCGAACAGGCGCTGGAGACGGGCTTCGAACGGGTGACGACGGATGACACCTTCGAGATGCGCCGGCGGCGCGACGGCGCCGACGCCAGCCTTTGTGACGGCATCGCACCGTAGCGCCTTGTGCCATCGGGTGGGTCCGGGTGCGCTTCTGCGATCCCCTGCGTAGAATCCGAGCCTTGTTCAGGCGATTTGGCGCAGGCTACGATGATACCCAGGGTGCCGGTGTCCAGGTTGGTGGACCGTCGGCGACGTCTTGGCGATTCGCCGCGAACGCTGGATTTCGGGAGTCCGCCGGTTATGCCAATTTGAATCCCCGGCGCTGATCGACGGACGACGGGGGGCCGCGCCCCCGGGCGTTTGCAATTCAGAAAATGGAGAGCAGTGAATGAGTAAATTGATGGCCGCTGGAACGGTCCTTGTCCTTCTGGGCATTCTTGGCTTCGCCATTCCGTATTTCACGACCAGCGACACCCGGGAAGTGGCCAGGGTGGGCGATTTGAAACTGCAAACGACGGAAAGCACATCGCACGTCATTCCGCCGGAAGCGGCCGGAGGGCTGCTTGTTCTCGGCTTCATCATCCTCGGCGTGGGGTTCTTCCGGAAGGCGTGAACGGCGGCAGGATCGCCAGGCTTTGGCCCTTGCAGCCGCTGCCGGAGCATCGGTCAAACCATCGAATTGACATCCAGCATCAGACTCTTTAGTTGCAGGGGCGTGCCCATCGGAAGCGCTGCCGACTGTTCGTCGCGGCGGCGTGACGGGGCGCGTAAGGCAGCCGCGATCGGCCGCGTCCGGAAATCGATCAAGCGTGTGGTGATTTGGTGGTTGTCGAGCAAATGACCAATATGCGCAAGACGATGGTCACAGGAAAGGCAATCCGAGAGCTCATCCTTGAGCATTCGTATCGTGCGGGAGTCGGTCACATTGGATCGAATCTGTCTATCGCCGACATCATTGCCACACTGTATTCACAATTTCTGAATTGCGCTGATAGTGATGCCAAGGAGTGCGATGCCTTCATCCTGTCCAAGGGGCACGCTGCTTTAGCATTATACGCGGCACTGTATCTTTATGGAGATATTTCGCGCGAAAGTCTGGATACATTTTGCCAGGATGGAACACGACTTGGCGTGCATCCCGAATATCAACTGCGCGGGGTGGAGTTCTCGACCGGCTCCTTGGGGATGGGCTTGTCGTATGCTGTTGGTATGGCCCTTGCGTTGCGGCTCCAGGACAGGGGGCGCAAGGTCTATGTGTTGCTCAGCGACGGCGAGTGCAATGAAGGATCCACCTGGGAGGGGGCCATGGTCGCGGCGCACCAGGGCCTTGACCATCTTACGGCATTGGTTGACGTCAATGGGCAGCAGGCCCTTGGTTACACGCGGGAAGTTATTGGCAACGCCGCGGCAACCCCGCGCTGGTCGGCTTTTGGCTGGGATGCTGTCGAGGTCGACGGCCATGACGTTGCCGCGATGGCGCAGGCGATCCGCCGACCGCGCGATGGGCGCCCCCGGGTACTGCTGTGCCGGACAATATTCGGTCGCGGGGTGTCGTTCATGGAAGGGAAAATCGCCTGGCACTACCTGCCGGTCGATGACACGCAGTTTGCCCAGGCGCTTCAGGATATTGAGAGACTGGCATGAGGCGCGCCTTTTTCGAGACTTTGACCGAGATTGCCTGTCAAGACGAACGCATCGTCCTGCTGACCGGGGATCTCGGCTTCATGGCTGTGGAGGGGTTTCAGGACCGCCACCCAAGCCGCTTTTTTAATGTCGGCGTCGCCGAGCAGAATATGGTTGGCATGGCCACGGGCATGGCCAAGGCGGGAATGATTCCCTTCTGTTATTCGATCATCCCCTTCGTCCTTCTGCGTCCCTATGAATTCATCCGTAACGGACCGGTGATGCATCGCTTGCCGGTCCGGATCGTCGGCGTTGGCGCCGGATACGATTATGGCAATAACGGGTTCACCCATCATGGCACCGAGGATCTGGCGGTGGCGCGGGTGTTGCCGGGCATGGTGGTCCTGGCGCCCGCTGATTCGGCACAGATGCGGTCCATGTTGCGTCAAACCTGGGCGCAGCCGGGTCCGGCTTATTTTCGTATCGGTCGGGACGACCGTCCGGTCATGCCCGGACTGGATGGTGCCTTTGACGCCGACCGTGTGGCTCTTTGTCGTGCCGGCGACGCCGTCCTGATTCTGACCCTGAGTTCGATCGCGCCCGATGTCGCCGTGGCGGCGTCGCTCCTGGCCGAAGATGGGATCGAAAGCACGGTCGGCGTGGTCGGACAACTCAGCCCCCCGCCCCGTGACCACCTGGTCGAACTCCTGTCCTCATTCCGGCTGGTCGTGACGGTTGAAAATCATTCAATCGATGGCGGGATCGGCTCGGTCATCGCCGAAATCCTGGCCGAAGAGAACCTCAATTGCCGGCTGGTGCGCTGCGGCTTCCGGATACAGCTGGATGGTCGCACCGGCCGTACCGCCTATCTCAACCAACGCCAAGGCCTGTCTCCCGAGGCGTTGGCGGCCTCGATCGCCCGGGCGCATCGCGGCCCCTTGTGACCCGGGTCTTTTCCCTGGTTCTGCCGGTCTGCGTCTGAGCAAGCAAGATCCTCTTTCTTTCCACCATATCATGCTGTGTTCGACGAACTCGGGCGTAGAATGGGGAGACCACCACTCACGTGGGAACAGTTTGTTTCGATGACGGCCCCGGGTTTGTCTCTCGTCGTGGGCGACAAGGTCGAGGTGGCGACCAAAATCGCTCGAATCGACCAGGAGTTGGGAGGCGTTTAGCGCATTGGCCTTCAGATGGCCGTAGGATCGATCGATCGAGAAAATCGGCGCGGTTCAATTGAACGGCTGGCGGAGATAGCGAAGTATATCGATGGCTACTCCGAACCTTTTACGTTTATGCCATTCAGGAACAAGTCTACCAGATGCCCAATACGCGATTTCGATGAACGGTCATTTTCCATTGCGATGGAAATGGCCGTCACCACGTAAATGAAATCCTCGTAAGTGACATCGCGGCGGATGGTGCCGGCTTCTTGTCCGCGCTGAAGCAGCCGATGCCCTTCCGCGGTGATCGCATTACATCCGGGCGTTCCGCATTGGATAACAGTCCCAATCGAAGCAGCAAGACTCTGATAAGTGCTCGTGTTCCGAGCAAGCTCTTCAAGATAAGCGCGTATCGCGTCGCCTGGCGTGAGATCTGGGTCGCGCGCACGGCTGGTCTCCGCCAGCGACAAAAAACGCTCATTGCTCGTAGCGGCCAAAAGTGCCTCACGCGTGGGAAAGCGACGATAAAGCGTACCGATTCCGACGCCGGCGCGCTTGGCAACTTCCTCCAGCGGAACACCCGCTCCTTTCTCCAGGAAAAGCTCCTCGGCGGCAGAAAGGATAAGTTCGCGGTTTTTCTGCGCGTCAGCCCGGAGGGCAGGTTCGTCACTCAATTTTTTTCCTCTTTCGCTTGTCAAGTGGAGGCTTCCTCCGTATTATAAGTGAAGCAACCCTCCACTTGCCGAAAAGGGTACCAGAAAATGACGAAACGTTTCGAAAACAAAGTCGTGGTGATAACGGGGGGCAGCGACGGCATCGGCCTCGCAACGGCGAAACTTTTCGCCATCGAAGATGCGCACGTGTACATCACAGGGCGCCGGCAAGAACTACTCGCCGAGGCCGTGAAAGAGATCGGCCACGGGGCGGTCGGCGTGCAAGGTGACGTCACCAACGCTGCCGACGTCGCTCGGCTTTACGAACGGATCCAACGCGACCACCAAAAGGTCGATGTCGTGTTCGCCAATGCCGGCATTTACGAGGTCGTTCCACTCGATGAGATCGACGATACGCATTTCGACTCGATCTTCAACGTCAATGTGAAGGGCATGGTGTTCACGGTGCAGAAAGCACTACCACTGATGGCAGCGGGAAGTGCTGTCGTCCTCAACGGCTCCATCGCTGGCAGTAAAGGCCTGCCAAGCCAGTCGCTTTATAACGCCAGCAAGGCAGCGGTGCGCTCGTTCGCCCGAAGCTGGACGAATGACCTTAAGGAGCGAGGCATCCGCGTGAACGTGGTCTCGCCTGGTGGAACAGAAACACGCCTGATACGGAGCTACCTCGACTCGAAACCGGAAGTCGAAGAGGCGCTAAATAAAAGCGTTCCGCTTGGGCGGTTGGCGGAACCGAACGAGGTCGCACGAGCAGTCCTCTTCCTGGCATCAAGCGAGAGTAGCTTTATCGCTGGACATGAACTTTTTGTCGATGGCGGTGTCGCCGCGGTTTAGGCCTCGGGCAAGGTTGGTATTCACGTAATATGACGGTCATTGTTCCTTTCCGGCGTCGGTACAGAATTCCGAAAGAGAGCGGCGTCCGGCCATTGTCCGTGGCTTCAGGTGATCTTGCAAGCGATCCTGGCCTCAGCCTTTTGGGTCGTCAGGGTCCGGGCACGAAGGGCCTGCCCGATGGCAGTCCTGCAACGAAACATCGCCGTCGCGATGAGAGAGCGTGAGCCGCCACGGCGGCGCGGGGTGGGATCACGGTGGCCTTGGCAACGCGCCCTGCGGCGGTCCGATCGATCGGTGCGCCGTCCCCGGTGCCGGTCCGGGCCGAGGCCAGGATCTCCCCGCTGTCTGGATCAAGCACGAGATGGCGTTTGCGCCCGGTCCGCCGGTCGCGGCCGCCATGCCTGGCGATCAGCCCCTCGCCCGCCCCTGCGGTGCGACAGTGCCATACCCGCCCGCCGTGATCTTGACTAACAGCGGGCTCGGACGCGGTCGCGACGGCGACCGCGCGCTTGTCAGCGGAAAGTTTTGATCGAAAACGCGCAGCAAAAGACGACACCAGCGACGCCATAACCGACATTTCCGCTGACGCATGATCGCCGGTTCCTCCTGCCGCACCTTGCGGCAGGAGGAACCGGGAACGGGAACCGCAAGATCAACTGCGGGTCAGCGTGCCGTCCCAGGTACTCACGGCTTTTTTGGCGTCCTGCTCGCCGAACCAGACCGAGGTCACGGACTTGGTTTCGGTGAAAAAGGCGACGCCGTCCTTGCCCATGGCATGCAGATCGCCAAAGAACGACTGCTTGTGGCCGCTGAACGGGAAGATCGAGAACGGAACCGGGATGCCGACATTGATCCCGACCATACCGCCGTCGGTGCGCTTGGCAAACTCGCGGGCATGACGGCCGGACGTGGTGTAGATGCACGAACCGTTGGCAAAGCGATTGGCATTCATGATCGCCAATCCCTCTTCGAAATTCCGGACGCGCTTGATGCTGGTGACGGGACCAAAGATCTCTTCGTCACCGACATAATGGCCGGGCTGGACATGATCGAAGATCGTCGGGCCGACATAATATCCCTCTTCATAACCCGGCACCGTAACGCCGCGGCCGTCAAGCACAAGCTTGGCCCCTTCAGCGACACCCCGGGCGATACTGGCCTCGATCGCGTCCTTCTGACCCCGCGAGGTCACCGGACCGAGCTGTGAATCGGGTGACGTCGCCGGACCAATTCGGAGTTCCTGCGCGATTTTCTTCAACAGCGCGACGAATTCGTCGGCGATCGTGTCCTGGACGCACAGCGCCGGCAACGCCATACAGCGTTGACCCGCACAGCCATATGTCGAATTCACAATGCCGCGGACCGAACGTTCCAGAACGCAGTCGTCAAGGACCAGGGCGTGGTTCTTCGCCTCGGTCAAGGCCTGCACCCGCTTGCCGGCACCGGCCGCCGTCTTGTAGATGTGGGCGCCGACCGTTGTCGAACCGACGAAGGTGATGCCCTTGATGATCGGGTTGACCAGCAGGCTGTCGGCTTCGACCCGCGAACAGGTGACCAGGTTGACGACACCCTTGGGCAAACCCGCTTCGATCAGCAGTTCCAGCATGCGCATCGCGGTTTGCGGCACCATGGATGCCGCCTTCAGCACCACGGTGTTGCCGGTGGTGATCGCAAACGGGATCATCCAGCCCATCGGAATCATCGCCGGAAAATTGAACGGCGCAATCGCGCCGAACACGCCGAGCGGCTCGCGATAGGAAGCGGTATCATAGCCGCTGGAGACATTCATGCAGGTATCGCCCTGCATCAGATAGTGGGTGGCGCAGGCACACTCGACGACTTCGATCGCCTTCAGAACATCGCCGCGCGCCTCGGCCAGCACCTTGCCGTTTTCGGTCGCGACCAGAAGGGTCAATTCGTCCAGATGGCTATCGAGCAGTTGCTTGAAGCGGAACATCAGCTGGATGCGGGTCGGAATCGGGGTGTCGGCCCAACCGGGGAAGGCCCGCGCCGCCGCGTTGACGGCGTCGTCAACCTCGCTCTGCGTGCAGCAGGGGGCTTCGGCGATCTGTTCGCCGGTGCTCGGATTCATCACCGGCATGTATTTCGCCGTCTTCGAAGGACGCCATTCGTTGTCGACGCAAAAACCCAGCCTCTTGACGCTCACGTGACGCACTCCCTTTTTTGGCTCCCGCCCCCCGGCCGTATCCGCGGGCGTGGTTGCTTCAAATGAAAACGACATTCTATATATCACGCTGCGATAGAATTTGTATAACGTGTTTTTTGGCCTCCGCCGAATTTGACGGTGCCTTGAAGCGCCGAGGGGCGCGACACCAAAGTGCGCCGATTGTCCGGCTCCTTGGCCCTGAAACCGGAACGGCGCAGCGCTGTGCATAACTAACGTTATGACGCTTTCAGAAAGCCGACCATGCCGCCCCCGAACAAGGGTCAAGGCTGGTCATATCGCCTGTCATGACACCGCAAGGCAAAACCGGACGGACGATCCCAAATCCAGCCACGCCGTGATAGACTGCCCGGTAACCGGCCACAGGAAACCCGACCATGCCGACCATCGACTTCAGCCACCTCACCACCGAGCAGCGCCTTGACCTGATCGGGGAGCTTTGCGACAGCCTCGACCATGACGCGGTGCCGCTCACCAAGGCGCAAGCCGCCGAGATCGACCGTCGCCTTGCCATGCTGGACGAGACGCCGGGCGAAGGCCGCGACGCCTTTGACGTTCTTGCCGACTTGCGCCGCCGCTATCTTTGATGCATGTCCGACTGACGTCACCCGCCGAGGCCGAACTTGTCGATGCGCTGGAATGGTATATTCGCATCCGCGAAGCACTGGCGGGCTGCTTTCTTGACGAACACCAGCGGCTTCTTGAACGGCTCCGCGACAATCCGCACCAATTCCCGCGTGTGCGGCAAGACATCCACCGGGCCGGATTCCATCGCTTTCCTTATGGCCTGATCTTCCGCATTCACCCGGAAGAAGTGGAAATCATCGCCTGTTTTCATGACCGCCGCGACCCGCACCACTGGCAGCGCCGCATGTGATCGGACGTACCGGAATTACGGTGACAGATTTTACGTTTTCCAACCGGATGCGCGGCTCATGCCCGAAATCAGGCATCCGCGACAACATTGGGCAGACGGGACAGGTCAAGGCAATCAAGTAAACTGCCGCCGTAGCCCAAAACGGTCCCTGAAGTGGCCGGAATCAAATCGGAATCCCTGGCCGGGATCCGTTGGAATCCGCAACACGAAACCGGAACGGCGCATCGTTATGCGTAAATAATGTTATGACACCCGACGACAAAACGCGCCGGAGATGCCAAACCTCGCCGCGCCGTGGTAGACTGCCCGGTGGCCACCCACAGGAAACCCGACCATGCCGACCCTCGACTTCAGCCACCTCACCACCGAGCAGCGCCTTGAGCTGATTGGTGAGCTTTGCGACAGCATCGACCACGACGCGGTGCGCCTCACCGAGGCGCAGGCCGCCGAGATCGAACACCGTCTTGCAACGGTGGACGATGACATCAAGCACGGGATCGACGCCGAGGCTTTGGAAGCGGAACTTGATCGGCTCTACTAATAATGCGGGTGATCCTCACACCACAGGCACGAGCCGAGTACGTTGAAGCCGTCGACTGGTACGCCAATCAGGCACCTGAACTTGCGCGGCGGCTTCGCAATGAGTTTCGTACTGTCCGCGAACGAATCATAGCCAACCCCCGGCAATTTCCGATAGCCTTGCGCGATACGCGCAGCGTCATGCTCCGGAACTTCCCTTATCTGATCGTCTTCCGCGTTTCCGGGGACGTCGTTCAAGTGATTTCCTTCTTTCACACGAGTCGCGACCCGCACCACTGGCAGCGCCACATGTGATCGGGCCTACCGGAATTACGGAGACAGGTTTTACGTTTCCAATCGGATGCGCGGCTCATGCCCGGAATCAGGCATCGGCGACAACATCGTGCGGACGGGACAGATCAAGGCAATTACGTAAACTGTCACCGTAATCCCGCAACACGAAACCGGAACGGTGCATCGCCGTGCATAAATGACTTTATGCGATCTTAGTGTCGTCCCCCGATCTTCGTGCTAAACTGCCTGTCCACCCTGTGGAGGATCACGCCATGGCCGAACCCGCCACCGTCTTTGAACCGACCGACGACGACGCCCTTAACCGTGCCGTGGCGGAGGCGCGCGCCCAACTCGCTGCCGGGCCGACCATTCCCCTTGCTGACGTGGTGCGCTGGCTGGACTCGTGGGGAACCCCTGACGAATTGCCCGCGCCGCCGTGGAAGTAACGTTTGCTCCGGCAGCGATCGCCGACTTGATCCACATTCGGCGTTATCTTGGGCACTTCAATCCCACCGCCGCCAAGCGAACGGCGAATCGTCTCGCCGCCGTCGCTTTGAGTCTGGCCAGCTTCCCGGAACGGGGGCGGCCCCGACACGACGGGGCGCGGGAACTCACGACCATTCCGCCTTATGTCAATGTTTACGACATTGCGCCGGGCCGCGTCACCATCCTTCGGGTTTGGCATGGGGCACAACGGCGCGACGACTGATTCCCCACTTATTCCGCATTAATCTATTATACAATATATTTGTGCCATACTCTCCCGTAACAACAACCACAAACTGGAAGATTGACCATGATACGAGGGGCGGAAGGCCCAATCGTACTGGGGGCCGAGATCGCGGTGGAGAGTTCCGTAAGTCCTCGTGGATAGGATTCCCACAGGAATTATACCCATATTGTTCTCCTTAAATATCCTGCGATGATAATGATAAGATATTATATTTAAAGTCAGCGAGATATTTATTATCTAGAAATTGTACTCCCCATTTTCATTGGGGATGGTACTCGGAGTCGGACGCTTGTAATCATAGCGGCGTGCAAGGACGAGCGGTCTGACGCGCAATATGGGACAGCATCAATACCGGCCAGTGGCTCGCGTCGCTGAAAATGAGCGGATCTCTCGCCATCGTCATGCTCGCGAACGCGGCGGTAGCAAAATCGATGACGCACCCGACCAGCCCATTGATATAACCGGACCGCCATAACCCCCAAGACCCTGAACCCGACCCAAGCCAGCGCCAGATAGGCCAGGGCGTCGCAAACAGGCCTCCCCGTCGGCCGGCAGCGCCGGGGCGGGACCAGAATGCGGATGCGCGATTGGAAAATTCGTTCTAACATGAGCCGGCGTGGCAAATGCCGCGTTTTATTGAAAGCGACCTGGGATGACGACTTACGACGAATTGCGGACGGAGATTTCCGCGCAGTACAAGACCCTTAGCAACCGCCTGCAGCAGATTGCCCGGTTCGCGCTCGACAACCCCGACGTCATGGCTTTGGAAGTCATTGCCGAGATCTCCCAGCGCGCCGGCGTCCAGCCGTCGGCGATGATCCGCTTTGCGAAAGCCTTCGGCTTCAGCGGCTTCAGCGAAATGCAGCGCATTTACCGCTCGCGTCTCGTGGGCCAGACGCCCCGCTACCGCGAGCGAATTCACGATCTGCAGCAGGCCGCCGACCAAAGCCTCAAGACACCGGACGGCGTCCTCGCCCATTTCGTCGAGGCCAGCATCAACGATTTGCAGCACCTGCGTGAAGAGGTCTCGCCGGAGAAGCTGGAGCGCATGGTGCGGCTGCTGCGTGCCGCGCGAACCATCCATGTCGTTGGCCAGCGCCGGTCCTTTGCCACGGCAACCTACCTGTCCTACGGCATCGCCCAGCTCGGCTGCCCGTGCCATCTGCTCGACAATATCGGCGGGATGTTCGATCAACAGGCCCAGTGGCTGGCCAAGGGCGACGCCCTGATCGCCATCACCTTCCCGCCCTACGCCCCGGAAACGCTGAGTGTCGTCGATCGGGCGGTTTCGCTGGGAATCCCGGTGATCGCCATCACGGACTCGGCCTTGAGTCCGCTCCGGCCGATCGCCGCGGTGTCCTTCGAAGTCGAGGAAGTCTCGATGAAAGGCTTCCGCTCGCTTTCCGCCACCATGTGCCTTGCCGTTTCGATGGTGGTCAGCCTGGGCCAGGCGATGGAGGCCCAGGCTGGTCGCACCAGAACGCGGCGCCGCAGCGCACCGGACGAAGCGTCAGAAGCGCACGGGCTGCCCCGTCGCGAATGATTTCGCGGCGGCGTCCGCCAGCAGCAGCACCTTGTAGCCGTCATCGCCGCCGGGATCGGGCGAACGGTCGGCTGCGACGGCACGAATGAAGCCATCCAGTTCGCTGCGATAGGCCTCGGCATAACGCTCCAGGAAGAAATGCAACGGTTTGTCCCGACTGACCGCTTGGCCGTCACTGCATTCCACCGTCGTCGGCGTCCGGTTGCCGGCCTGGAGCATACCCGCCGATCCCAGGACCTCGACACGCTGGTCGTAGCCGTAGACGGCGCGGCGGCTGTTGTTGATCTGGCACAGCACGCCCGAGGCGGTCTTCAGCGTCACGATCGCCGTGTCGACGTCGCCGGCCGCGCCGATCGCCGGATCGACCAGGCAGCTTGCGGTCGCGAAGACCTCCACCGGTTCCTCGCCCAGCAGCCAGCGGGCCATGTCGAGATCGTGGATCATCATGTCGCGAAACAATCCGCCCGACACCTTGATGTAGGAAACCGGGGGTGGACCCGGGTCCCGGCTGGTGATGCAGACCATTTCGACCTTGCCGATCCGGCCCGCCCGCACCGCGTCGCGGAGAGCCCGGAAACTCGGATCGAAGCGGCGGTTGAAGCCGAGGCCCAGCGGCACGCCGCAATCGGCGACCACCTTGAGGCAGGCTGCCACGCGGCCGCTGTCGAGATCGATCGGTTTTTCGCAGAAGATCGCCTTCCCGGCGCGGGCCGCCGCTTCGATCAGGGGCGCGTGCGTGTCGGTCGAACTGGCGATCACGACCGCGTCAATCGCCGGATCGGCAAGGATCGCAGCGACCGATGCCACCTTGGTACCCAGCTTCGCGGCCAGGGCCTCGGCCGCCGGCTGATGGATGTCGGCAATACCGACAAGTTGTGCGGCGCCATGCGCCGCGATGTTCGCACCATGAATGGCGCCGATGCGGCCGGCGCCCAGTAATCCAAATCGGAGCATCGCTCCCCTCCCCGGCAATTGGCCTCATACGGGGCCATGCGCAAGACATTTCTCAGAAGCCAAGGCCGATCCGGCGCCGCGCCAGGGATGGCGTCAGCAACCCGCCCGGAACCGCCTGTTCTGTTGCCAACAAAATAATCGTTCTGGTGGTAGCCGTCTAGTGGAAAACAGGTTCCATATGACGGTTGGCGCGGATGGGGCGGCGGGGATCGTCACCCCGGTGCGGCTGTGCTTCGGCCCATCGATCATGTCCGGCCCGGCCTGGCATCACCGGAGTCGCCGCGATCTTCGATTGTCATACCAGCCCGCGATTGTCGGTGGGGCGGGCCTCCGTGCCCGCCCGCCACGCGCCCGGGAAAGGTTGATTTCGTCGCGGGCGGATACGACGGCGACAATCCGCACCACCGCCGTGTTCAGCCCTGTCGCCCGGCCAAACCGGAGCCCGCCGCCGGCCTTCCGAGCGCCGCATCATGCAACATAATAATTCTGCTATTGATAGAGTCATGGAAATGGTATTTCATATGACCAGGTGATGCGGCTGGTTCGAGGAGACGGAAAAGAGGCTGCGGCGCCCGGAACCAGCGCCCGGAATCGGCGACAGTGTCCCGGAGTCTATCCGACGTGACTGCGCCGAAGGATGAGGACAACAAAGGGTTCATCGCCCATCCCCGATCGGGTCCAGGCGAAAAGAACCCGGAAAATCGACGGGGTGGAAACGATGGGAACGAATCAATTGCTGCTGAAAGTCGAGGGAATCAGCAAAAAATTCCCCGGCGTCCAGGCGCTCAGCATGGTCAGCCTTGAAGCCAATGTTGGCGAAGTTCATGCCATTGCCGGAGAGAACGGGGCCGGAAAATCGACTCTCATCAAGATCCTGACCGGGGCCCACCAGCCCGATAGCGGAACGATCTTCTTTGACGGGCACATGCTGAAGGATCTGACCCCGCGCAAGGCGATGCAGATCGGCATCGCCTGCATCTACCAGGAATTAAATCTGATCCCGCACCTCAACGTGATGGAAAATATATTCCTGGGACGGGAGATCCGGCGTGTCGAGTCCCTGGGAATTCTCAATCGGGCGGAGATGAGGACCAAGGCAACCGCGCTGCTGGCGGAACTGGGCCTGAGCATCGATCCGGCGGCACGAATTGGCAGCCTGGGCGTGGGTCAGCAGCAGATGGTCGAGATTTGCCGCGCCGTCTGGTCGAACGCCAAACTGATCATTATGGACGAACCCACCTCCAGCCTCAGCGAAAAGGAGGCCGAGGATCTGTTCCGGATCGTCGCCCAGGTCAAGGCGCGCGGCGTCACGGTTTTGTTCATTTCCCATCGCCTTGATGAGATCAAGAACAACTGCGACCGGATCACCATCCTCCGCGATGGCCACAGCGTGGCCATGGTGGATGTGGTGGATACCTCGGTGGATGACATCATCAAGCTGATGGTCGGCCGCGATATCAAGAACAAATATCCCAAGATCAGAGCCCGGCACCAGGATGTGGTCCTGTCGGTCGAAGGGCTGAACCGCAAAGGTATCCTTCACGACATTTCGTTTTCGTTGCGCGCCGGCGAGGTTCTGGGCTTTGCCGGTCTGGTGGGATCCGGCCGGACGGAAACGGCCCGCGCCGTCACCGGTGCCGATCCCATCGATTCCGGCAGGATCATGGTGTTCGGCAAAGAGGTGAAGATCCGCTCGCCCAAGGATTCGATCGATGCCGGGATCGCCTTTCTGACCGAAGACCGGAAGGAGCAGGGGCTGATCCTGATCCAAAGCGTGGCGTTCAATTCCACCATGGTCAAGATGGAGCAGTATGCGAAATATGGCGTGCTGAATTTGGGCGCGGTTCGCACCGCCACACGGAAACTGGCCCGGGAACTCCAACTGAAAATGGCCGGCATTGATATGCCGGTTGGAAAACTCAGTGGCGGCAACCAACAAAAAGTCGTCATCGCCAAATGGTTATTGTCGAAAGCCCGGATCTTCATCTTCGATGAGCCGACCCGGGGAATCGATGTCGGCGCAAAAGTCGAGGTTTACAAGCTGATCAACGACCTCGTTGAAGATGGCGCCGGCGTGATCATCATCTGTTCGGAAATGGATGAAGTCATGGGAATGGCCGACCGCATCCTTGTCATGCACGAGGGACGCATAACGGCAGAATTTGACCAGAACGAGGCGACACAGGAAAAAATAATGTATGCCGCCTCGGATATTCAAAAGGCGTCATAATATTGATCGGAAATATTATCACCATGAAGTGATAAAAAAACAAAAACAACAAATGACGATACGGGAGGAGAAAACATGTCAATCTCACATCAGGTCGCATCCGCATCGGATAACACCAAACCGTCGACCAACAGCGTCATTGCGGGACATCTATACGAGCTTGGCGTCCTGCTGAGTTTATTGCTTCTTTGTGTGGTCATGACATTCCTGTCGTCCCGGTTCTTGACGATGGACAACCTGATGAATGTCGCCTCCCAGGCCGCGGTGAGCGCCATCGTCTCGATCGGCATGTTTCTGGCCATTCTGACGGCCGGCATCGATCTCTCGGTTGGTTCCATCCTGGCCCTGTCGACGATGATGATGGGCATCGCCTGCGTGAAATGGGGCTGGAACCCCTATCTGTCGATCCTGGTCTGCCTGGGAACCGGATCCCTGCTCGGCTTCTGCAACGGCATCATGCTCACCAAGCTCCGATTGCCCCATCCGTTCATTTCCACCCTCGGCATGCAGAAGATGGCGCGTGGCATTGCCCTGGTGGTCACGGCGGCGACACCGATCAGCATGTTTCCTCAACCAATTCAGTTCCTCGGCAATGATTCGGTCGCAACGGTTCCGGTCAGCTTTATCCTGGTGGCGCTGCTCTACATCGCGATGTACCTGTTCCTGACGCGAACCACGGTGGGGCGGCATATCTATGCGGTTGGTGGCAACAAGGAAGCCAGCCGCCTCAGTGGCATCAAGGTTCATGGCATCCTGAACCTGGTCTATACCATCAGCGGTTTTACCGCGGCTCTGGCCGGGCTGGTTCTTGCCGGGCGGGTCAACGCGGTCTACCCCCTGGCCGGTGTCGATTACGAGACCGACGCCATCGCCGCCGTGATCATCGGCGGCGCGAGCTTCTTTGGCGGCGTGGGCTCGATCGGAAACACCATCATCGGCGTGCTGCTGATCGCCGTTCTGCGCAACGGCTTGAATCTTCTCAATGTCGACTCCGCCTATCAGACCTTTGCGATCGGCGCCGTCATCATCATTGCCGTCTTCGTCGATGTCCTGCGTCAGCAGGTCATGAAGAGCGGAAAGTGACATCAGCGTCGTGGCGACCCCGCGGCCCGGGCTGAATGATCGCCACGGCGGGTCCAAAAATACAGAATGGAGGTATCAGGCGGCTTTTCTCTGGAAGTGCTCGGTATCATCAAAACAACGAACAACACAGTCAGGAGAGGAAACATGACGTTCCGAAAAGTAATGGCGGTTTGTGCGGCCGCAGCGTTTGCCGTGGTTGCCAACGCATCAATGGCATCCGCGGAAAATGTCAAGATCGCGGTCGTCCTTAAGACGCTCAGCAGTCAATACTGGAAGATTGTCGCGGCTGGTGCGCAGGATGCCGCCAAGAAGAACAATGTCGATCTCATTCTGCTCGGGCCGCCCACGGAGGATGCCATCGAACAGCAGATCAACATGGTTCAGGATGCCCTGTCGCAAAAGCCGGCGGCACTGATCTTCAGCCCATCGCAGCCCGATACCGCCGTCAACGTGTTGTTGAAGGCGAAGGCCCAGCACGTTCCGGTGATCCTGGTCGATACCGGAATGCCCGCGTCCTTCACCGACTATGTCTCGTTCATCGGCACCGACAATGTTGCCGCCGGCAAGGCGGGCGGTGAAGCCCTGGCAAAACTGCTCAAGAAGGGCGACAAGGTCCTGCTGCTGGACGGTGCACCCGGCAATCCGTCGATGAATGACCGCGTCAATGGCGCCGAGGCCGTGCTGAAGGACGCCGGCATCGTGATCGCCTCCCGGCAACCCGCCTATAGCGATCGTGAAAAGGCCTATACCGCGACCCAGAATGTTCTGCAATCGACCCCCGATGTCGCCGGCGTGTTCGCCGGGAACGACGAGGAAGCCCTTGGCGCCCTGCGCGCCCTCCAGCAAAGCCACAAGAATGTTCCGATCATCGGCGTCGATGCCAACACCGATAATCTGCGGGCCATCCTTGCCGGTGATCTGTATGGCTCGATTGCCCAGGGCAACTTCGAAATGGGCCGTTTGGGGGTTGTGAAGGCTCTCGATGCCATTGCCGGCACCGCGGTCGAAAAGCGCATCGATTCCGGCGCGAGCCTGATCACCAAGGATAACGCCCAGAACGTGCTCAATTTCCGGGACAAGATCTCGAAGTAATAGCAGTCCACCAGGCTCTTATGCTGTCAGCTGTTGGTTGTCACGGTCGCCACCGTCATGCCCGCGAACGCGGGCATCCAGAATCGCAACCTCAAGGGTTCGGCGCCTGCGCCCCTGGACCCCCGCGTTCGCGGGGGTGACAGCGGAACAGGGCGTTAGCTTAGCGCCGATGGGGCGCGGTGACCTTATCAACGGCCAAGGCTATAAGGCCCATCCGCTATGAGAGTGCCGGGGGAACAAATGGCATTGTTTCCCCGGTTTGATCCCGGCGATCGGGTGGACTCCTAAAAACAACATGCCAGGACAACAAGAATTTGACGGTTTCCGCGGCCGGAGATCCGGACCGCCACCGGGAGGAAGACGCCATGAGTCCCGCTCTACACCCCACGCTGCGCATCGGCATCGTCGGACTTGGACGCCTGGGCAAGCGCCACGCCGAGAATCTGGCATGGCGCGTTCCGGGCGCCGCCCTGGTCGCCGCGGCCACACCGATCGCCGGGGAGCAGGCTTGGGCCCGGCAGACCTTCCCGGGAATCGCCACCTATGGGGACCTGCCCGCCCTGCTGGGCCATGACGGGCTCGATGTCGTGTGGCTGGTCACGCCGACGACGCTCCATGCCGACCAGACCATTGCCGTTCTCGAAGCCGGCAAGCACGTCTTCTGCGAAAAGCCTCTGGCCCTGAAACCGGAGGACTGCGACCGGGTGATCACGGTCGCCCGGAACCACCCCGAACAATGCGCCATGGTCGGCTTCATGCGTCGCTTCGATCCCGCCTATGCCGAGGCAAAACGCCAGCTTCAGAGCGGCGAACTGGGAAAACTGTTCCACATCGGCTGTTCGTCGCTGGATCCCGTCGATCCCGCGGGCTTCTTCGTCCGGTTCGCCCCGACGTCAGGTGGAATTTTCCTCGACTGCTGCATCCACGACATCGATCTGGTGCGCTGGATGCTTGATGGCGCCAGGGCCATCGGTATCACCGCGACCGGAACCCGCACGATGTATCCCGCGCTGGCGGCCTGCGGCGACATCGATAACGGCTTCGCCACCGTCACTTTCGAGGGCGGTGTGGTCGCGACGTTCCACGTCTCGCGAACCTCGCACAAGGGCTATGAGGCGACGATGCGCCTCGACGGCACCCGGGGCACGCTCAGCATCGGACACAATCAGGCCAGGCTGCCGCTGATTGCCGAGCGCGGCGGCCAAACCATCGTGGATGGCCTGCCGGACTTCTTCGCGCGATTCAACGATGCCTTCCTGCTCGAGGCCCGCGCCTTTGTCGCCGCGATCCGCGAGCGACATCCGTCGCCCTTATCTCTGGACGACGCCCGCGAGGCAACCCGGCTGGCCTGCGCCATCCGCGACAGCCTGGTACAGCCGGCGTAGCGCCTGCCGGTCGAAAAATCATTCATTCTACTGTTGATGATAAACTGGAATAGGTATTTCATATGATCATCGGATCATGGCTTGGTTCAACGATAAGGGGGAACACATGTCGGTGCATCTGACGGAGCACAGGAACGGTTTCGCTCACGGCGCGACGGTGATCACGACGGCCGGAGAGCCGCAGGACGATACCGGAATCGATTTCAGCATCTGGAAGCTGACCAGGGGTGAAACCTCGACGGTGACGGTGACCGGCGAGACCGCCTGGCTGGTGATGGCGGGGACGATCAAGGTTCATGTTGACGACCACAGCGTTCACCTGGCGCGCACCTCGCTGTTCGATGAGTCGGCGAGTTGCGTCCACGTCGCCGCCGGCACGACCGTCACCATCACGGCCGGGAGCGACGCCGAACTGGCCGTGTTCGCGACCCCCAACACCGCGCGCTTCGAACCGCGGATTTTCACACCCGCCCAGGTCCCCAACGAACACCGCGGCAAGGGCATCCTCGGCGACACCTGCTATCGCTATGTCCGAACCATCTTTGATCGCAACAACAGCGACCCGGCATGCGAACTGGTCCTGGGCGAGGTCGTGACCCATCCCGGCCGGTGGTCGAGCTATCCGCCGCACCACCACCCTCAGCCGGAGATTTATCACTATCGTTTCACCCACCCCCAAGGCTACGGCCATGGCGAGACCGGGGAGCAGGTCTTCAAAATCCGCAACAACGATACGCTAAAAATCTTTGACGGCAATGATCACCCGCAATGCGCGGCTCCCGGTTACGGGATGTACTATATCTGGGTGATCCGTCATCTTCCGGGAAATCCCTATACCGTCCCTGAGTTCACCAAGGAACACCAGTGGACCTTGGATCGCAACGCACCATACTGGACAGCTTCGGGGAACGGATCATGAGGGACGAAACCCGCGACAACGATGACCTTGACGTCATCACGATTGGCCGGTCTTCCGTCGATCTTTATGGCGAACAGGTTGGGGGCCGGCTGGAAGACATGACCAGCTTCGCCAAATATATTGGCGGTTGCCCGACCAACATCGCGGCCGGCGCCGCCCGGCTCGGTTTGCGCGCGGCGGTGATCACCCGCGTCGGCGATGAGCATATGGGACGTTTCATCCGCGAACAGCTGCAGCGCGAAGCCGTCGATACCCGCTTTGTCATCACCGACAAGGAACGTCTGACCGCCCTGGTGATTCTGGGCATTCGCGATGACCACACCTTCCCGCTGATCTTCTACCGGGAAAATTGCGCCGACATGGCGTTGTCGGAACAGGACATTGACGAAGACTTCATCGCCTCCGCCCGGGCGATCGTGGTCTCCGGGACGCATTTCTCGAAGCCCAACGTCGAAGCGGCCTCGCGCAAGGCGATCCGCTTGGCGCGGGCTCATGGCGTCCGCGTGGTTTTCGACATCGACTACCGGCCGGTCCTGTGGGGCCTGACCGGGCACGGCCTGGGCGAGGAGCGTTTCGTCGCGGCCGCCGCGGTGACCGAGCGTTTGCTGTCGATCGTTCCCGACTGCGATCTGATCGTCGGCACGGAAGAGGAATTCCATATCGCCGGGGGCACAACCGATACCATCGCGGCGCTGCGCGCCGTCCGCGCGCGGACCAACGCCCTGCTGTTGTGCAAGTGCGGCGCCCTGGGCTGCGCCGCCTTCCCCGGTGCCATTCCGGACACGCTCGATGACGGGGTGCGCGGCGAAGGCTTCCCGGTCGAGGTCTTCAATGTGCTCGGCGCCGGTGACGCCTTCATGTCGGGCCTGCTGCGCGGTTGGCTGCGTGATGAACCGCTGGCCGAATGCTGCCGCTACGCCAACGCCTGTGGCGCCTTCGCGGTCTCCCGCCACGGCTGCACCCCGGCGGTGCCGACCTGGCCGGAACTCCAGCATTTCCTGACCAAGGGCAGCCCGACCCGGCGCCTGCGCGAAGACAGCACCCTCAATCAGTTGCATTGGTCAACGACACGAACCGGTGATTGGCCGCTGGTCCAGGCGCTGGCCTTCGACCACCGGGTTCAGTTCGAGGCGATCGCCGAAGAGTGCGGCGCGGAGCCCGCCCGCATCGGCACCTTCAAACTGTTGGTCTTGCAAGCGGTCCAGCGGATCGCCCAGAGCGCGAAGACCCGGTCGGCGCTGGGCATCCTGGCCGATGGCCGCTTCGGCAAGCAGGCGCTCGACCGGGCGACCGGTTCCGGCCTGTGGATCGGACGTCCGATCGAATTGCCCCTGTCGCGTCCCCTTCGGTTCGAAGGCGGCGCCGACGTCGGCACCGTGCTGCGGGAATGGCCGGCCGAGCATGTCGTCAAATGCCTGGTTTCCTACCACCCGGAAGACCCCCTGCCGCTCCGGGACGAACAGGAACGCCAGTTGATCACCTTGTTCGAAGCCTGCCGGCGGACCAGTCACGAATTGCTGATCGAGGTGATTCCACCCAGGGACCTTCCCTGCGACGACCGGACCCTGCCGGCGGCAATCGAACGTTTCTACGGATTGGGGATCTACCCCGACTGGTGGAAACTGCCGACGCTGACCGAGAGCCAGGCGGCCTGGGACGGCATTGATGCGGTGATCCAGCGCCACGACCCGCGATGCCGCGGCGTCCTGCTGCTGGGCCTGGACGCGCCGATCGATACGCTGAAGGCTTCACTGCGGCTTGCCGCCCGGCAACCGATCTGCAAGGGTTTCGCGGTCGGACGGACGATCTTCGGGGCTGCGGCCCATGATTGGTTCGCCAACCAGATCGGCGACGACGAAGCGGTCCAACGCATGGCGGCGATCTTCGGTGATCTGATCGAGTGCTGGAATGATGAGCGCGCCTAGTGTTCCGGCGCGGCGGCGCCGGAAACGGCCGTGGCGGCGAAAAACAACAAGGCTCTTATGATGGAGGCTGCTGGTTGTTACGTTTGCCGCCGTCATGCCCGCGAACGCGGGCATCCAGAGTCGCACCCTCAAGGGTCCGGAGCCTGTGCCCCTGGACCCCCGCGTTCGCGGGGGTGACGGCGGAGCAGGACGTTAAGTTAGCGCCGCTGCGGCGCGGTGACCTTGCCAACAGTGAACGCGATCAGAGCCAACAAGAACAATGACGCGGGCTTAAGCTCAAGATCATGGGTGGAAATGATGAAGACAGTGCAGCTGACCATGGCGCAGGCGTTGGTGCGATATCTGTGTGCGCAATATGTTGAGCTCGACGGCGAAACCGTCCCGATCTTTGCGGGCGTTTGGGCCATTTTCGGTCATGGCAACGTCGCCGGCCTGGGCGAGGCGCTCTACGCGTCCCGCCAGGCGCTGCCGACCTACCGGGGCCACAACGAACAGGGGATGGCGCTGGCCGCGATCGCCTTTGCCAAGGCGCAGAACCGCCGGCGCATGATGGCGGTGACGACCTCGATCGGCCCCGGTGCGCTCAATACCGTCACCGCCGCGGCCGTGGCCCATGTCAACCGGCTGCCGCTGCTGCTGCTGCCGGGCGACACCTTCGCCACGCGCGCCCCCGATCCGGTGTTGCAGCAGGTCGAGAATTTCGGCGACGCCACGATCTCCGCCAACGATTGCTTCAAGCCGGTATCGCGCTACTGGGACCGCATCACCAGACCCGAGCAGCTGGTCAAGAGCCTGCGCCGCGCCATGCAGGTTCTCACCGATCCGATCGACTGCGGTCCGGTCACGATCTGTATCCCGCAAGACATCCAGACCGAAGCCTACGCCTATCCCGAGAGCTTTTTTGACAAGCGGATCCGGCGAACCCGCCGGCCCGAACCCGATGTCGCGGAGCTGCAGGATGCGGTGACCGCGTTGCGCAACGCCAGCAAGCCGCTGATCGTCGCGGGCGGCGGCGTGCATTACAGCGGGGCCTGCGAGGATTTGGCGAATTTCGCCCGGGCCCATGGCATTCCGGTGGGCGAGACGCAGGCCGGCAAGAGCGCGCTGGTGTGGGACCATCCGTTCAACGCCGGTGCCGTCGGCCATACCGGGACCGCCGCCGCCAACGCCCTGGCCGCCCAGGCCGATGTCGTGCTGGCGGTCGGAACCCGGCTCAACGATTTCACCACGGCATCCTGGACGGTGTTCGGCAATCCCGACGTCACGCTGATCAGCCTGAACACCGCACCCTTTGATGCCGGGAAATGGGACGGGCTTCCCCTGGTCGCCGATGCAAGGCAAGGCCTGAAGGCCCTTGATCGCGCCCTGGCGGGCTGGCAATCGCCCCAGAGCTGGCAGTTGGAAACGAAAGCCCAGGTCGCGGCGTGGAACCACGTCATCGATACCGTCATCACGCCCCATGACGGCACACTGCCGAGCGACGCCCAGGTCGTGGGTGCGGTCAATCGCGCCGCCACCCCCGATGACGTCGTGGTCAACGCCTCGGGCAGCCTGCCCGGCGAACTTCACAAGCTGTGGCGGTCCGCCCGACCCGGCAGCTATCACCTCGAATACGGCTTCTCGTGCATGGGCTACGAGATCGCCGGGGGCCTGGGCGTCCGCATGGCGCGGCCAAACGGTGACGTCTTCGTGATGGCCGGCGACGGTTCGTACCTGATGCTGAACTCCGAACTGGCGACCGCCGTCATGCTCGACCGCAAGCTGATCGTTGTCGTGCTCGACAATGGCGGATTTGGTTGCATCAACCGCCTGCAACAGGCCTGTGGCGGCGCCCCGTTCAACAACCTGTTGTGCGACGCCTTGCAGGGACCGGATTACACCGGCGTCGATTTTACCGGTCACCTCCGGTCGCTCGGGCTGGTGGCCGAAAAAGTATCGGCAATCGCGGAGCTGGACCAGGCCCTGGCCCGCGCCAAGGCGTCGCGGCGCAGTTACGGCATCGTCATCGATACCGACCCGAAAATCGAAACGACGCAAGGCGGGGCGTGGTGGGAGGTCGCGGTGCCGGAAATTTCGAACCGGCCGGAAGTCGGCGCGGCCCGTGAGCGCTATCTCGCCGACAAGCAGCGCCAACGGGTTTAACCCTTCGGGTGTCCCCCCCCCTTCAGGTTTTCTAGAAAGAGACAGTGGCGCGGGCCTCCGTGCCCGCGCCACTGCGAAGTTTCATTCCTCGCGGGTCGAAAGGCCCGGTGTGCGGCTAAGGAGAATTGAAGATGTCTGTCCGTATTGGCGTCAATCCGATCGCCTGGAGCAATGACGACATGCAGGAGCTCGGCCGCGAAACCCCGCTTGAGACCTGCCTGTCGGAAGGCCGGCAGATCGGTTTCGCCGGTTTCGAACTCGGCCACAAATTTCCCCGCAAATCCGCGGAACTCGGACCGATCCTGAGCCGGCATGGCCTGGCGCTGGTGTCCGGCTGGTACAGTTCCGGACTGCTGGAACGCAGCGTCGAGGAAGAGATCGCCGCGGCGCAGGACCATCTGGCCCTGCTCAAGGAGCTGGGCGCCACGGTGATGATCGTTGCCGAAACGACCGGCGCCGTCCACGGCAACCGCGCCGCACCGCTGTCGACGCGGCCGGTGATCAAGGCCGGTGACTGGGCCGCGTTCGGTCAGCGGATGACCGCGTTCGGGGCGTATCTGAAGGATCAGGGCCTGCCGATCGCCTATCATCACCATATGGGCACGGTGGTCGAGACGCCCGCGGAGATCGACAGGTTCATGGACGTCACGGGACCGGAGGTCGGACTTTTGCTCGACACCGGTCACATGACCTTTGCCGGCGGCAACCCGGTCGCCATGGTCCAGCGCTGGGGCCATCGCATCAATCACGTCCATTGCAAGGACGTCCGCCCTGCCCTGCTGGCCGAAGCCCGGAAAACCGACTCCAGCTTCCTCGACGCGGTGGTCAACGGCGTCTTCACGGTTCCGGGCGACGGCGGCATCGACTATCGGACGGTTCTCGGCGCCCTCAAGGCCGCGGGCTACCGCGGCGACTGGCTGGTGATCGAGGCCGAGCAGGATCCGGCCAAGGCCAACCCGTTCACCTATCTGACCAAAGGCTATCAGCACCTTCAGGGACTGGTGAGCGAACTCGGCCTGTAGGCGTTTTGGCAACGGGCCTGTCTGGATCAACGCTCGTCCGTCAGACAGGCCCGACCTTGCAGAGGCGTTCATTGCAGGAGCCATCCCTGGCGTCTGACGTTATAGACGCCCTGGACCGCAAGCAGTCCCTTGATCCGGTTACTGTGTGCGGTGCATTCGTGCTGACGGCGCTCGCGTTCGCGCGGCTTGCGGCGGATGTCCTCCTCCTCGACACTGGGAACCCGCACCACCGAGCAGGCACGCGGTTCGCCACGCTCGTGGGCCATCTCACCGCGCGCAGCAGCATCTCGACGTCCAGGCCGTCGGTTTTGGCGCGCCGCCGACGCCGGTCGACCGGAAGACTGGCGGGATCGAGAACCAGCACCTCAAAACCGCGCCGGCTCAGCTCACGAGAAAGCCAGAAGCCGTCCCGCCCGGCCTCATAGCACAGAACCACGCGCTCGCACTTGGTGAGCTTGCGCATCCGCTCAACCAATTCCATCAGCCGGGCGACATCGCCGCAGGAAATCTGATGTCGACTGATCTTGCCGTTGCGCGGATCGACCAGACCGATCAACCAAC
>JARLIO010000077.1 GCA_031291675.1 Azospirillaceae bacterium | reverse complement strand
TGTTCGCCGTCCGTGGTTCAACTCGCTTCCTGATCCCACACTTCGGTAATGAACGTCGAAACCTGGGGGCCGGATGCCTTAATTGGGCACGTCCGGTCCTGGGAGGGGGGCGGCCAGCAATGGCTGTCCCTACCTCACCGAGGGGGGCGGCCAGCAATGGCTGTCCCTACCTCACCGTTCATCCCGAGCGGGTGCGGGCGGCAGCCCGCGGCCGACAGCCAAAATGAGAACGGGTGGATCGGGAGCCGCGCGATGGTGGTTGCCGTGGTATCAATAGTCGAGACGACCGCGAAGATCTTCGAAGGGGATCATGACATGGTCGCGGAACGCCGGTCTTTGTTGCAAGCGGTTGAACCAGGCGTCGACATGGGGGATCGACGGGCGCTCGATGTCGAGGCCGTAATAGCGAAACAGCGTCGTCCCTGCAGGAATGTCGGCAAGGCTGGGCGACGCACCGCCAAGGAACGGTCGATCGGCCAGGATCCTGTCCAATATCCGGAAATGGGCGGCGCAGCGGGCAACCTTTTCGCGGATGGCCGGTTCATTGCGCTGCGGTTCGGGCGTTCGATAAAAACCCCAGAACACCCCGGTCAGAAAATCCGGTTGCAGCGTTGTTTGCGCCCAATCCATCCATCGGTCATCATGGGATCGCTGTGCCGGGTCCTCATGCCAGAACCGGTTCGGGGCATGGCGTGCCGCGAGATAGCGCAAAATCGCGTGCGATTCCCAGACGATGACGGTGCTATCCGGCGTGCCTGCCGCTCCCGGATCCTCGATGACCGGGACCCGGCCATGGGGATTGCGGGCGCGGAATTCCGTGCTGTCGAGCCCGCCGAAGCGGCCCCCGGCCGGGATGTGCTGATGCGGCAGATCGAGTTCACCGATCAGCCACATCACTTTCTGCACGTTGAACGAATTTCGTCGTCCCCAGATCTTCAACATGACGCACCTGTTTCGTGGTTCGCTGTCTCGTGCTTGGCATAGCAGGGGTAGAGGCGGTGGGTTCGTTGCGCGCTGATCCTGGCGGCGTCTGCGGCTCTGCTATTGCCGGGCCGCGGCTTCGATATCACCCAGATAGGCCGCCAGAACGCGCGGTATTTCGCCGAGGCAGGCATCCGCGTGGAGCGACCCGGCCCTGGAAGCCACCTGTACGATTCCGGTGCCCGCGGCATGCAGCACGATGGCATAGACTTCGTGCCTGGCCGCGTCGATGTCCGGCAAACGGGCCTCGAGGACATGACGGATGGTCCGGATGAAGGCGGCGCCATCCTCTTCAGACATCTGGCCCTGCATCACAGGTAGGAAATCCGCTTGGTGCTGCAGATAGTCGAAATACGGGGCCACGAGGCGTTCGATCGTGGCTGCCACGGAAAGCCGCGTCCAGACTGCGGCCGGTATCTCGTCGAGCTGCCGGTTGATCTCGCGGACGGCCCTCCGATGGCGTTCGCGCAACCCGTCGAGCACGCAGTCGCGATCCGGAAAGAAGTGATACAACGAGCCGATCGAGGTTCGGGCGCGCCGGGCCAGGGCGTGCATCGTCATGCCCGCCAGGCCTTCCTCGGTAATCGTCATGGCGGCGGCATTGAGAATGGCGTCGACCCGCGCCTGCCCGCGCGTCTGACGCGGCGGGCGCGGTACCGCCGGTCGGTCAGCGGCGGGGTCGGCCAGTGCCACGCCTGGCGCAGCGGGCCGTTCTTGGTCATGGCCAGCCATCCTTCACCTTCAGAGCCGCTCAGACATCGGGAAATCGCGTAACTCGAACCAGAGACATCCGTCTCATCTCATGATAATAGACGTTTGTGTCTAGTTTGTCCCGGAGTCCGGAACGGCGCGCGTGGTGTCATGAAAACTTTTCTCAACCTGGTCATTTGCGAGCATTGCGACAGCGTCTACCGGCGCGGCGTTCCAGCGCCGGGCGAGGTGGCACATTGCGCGCAGTGCGCCGCCGTGCTGTATCGCGCCAGCCGTCTCGACGTCGAGCAGTGGTTGGCCCTGACCGCCGCCGCGGTCGTTGCCTTCATGATCGCCAACATTTGCCCCGTCGTCCGGATCAGCCTGCAAGGGCAGCACAACGAGGCCGCGCTCTGGCAATCGGTCGCGGCGTTGGCACACGGTGCCGCGGCCCCGATCGCGGTGCCGATGGCGCTTTGCGTGATCCTCGTCCCCTTGATGCAAATCGTTCTGTTGGTGTGGGTCCTGCCTTTCGCCCGCGTCGGCCGTCGTGCACCCGGTTTCGCGCCGGCGATGCGGATCCTGGTCGCGCTGCGTCCCTGGAGCATGGTCGAGGTCGGGCTGCTCGGCATCCTGGTGGCCACGATCAAGCTGTCCAGCTTCGTGGAGGTGGCACCGGGGGCCGGGATCTGGGCGACCGCCGCACTGACGGTGCTCCTCATTGTGATCGCCAAGCGTGACGTCCAGGGGCTCTGGGCGCTGACGGAGCGCGCGGCGCCGGGCCCGATGGCTCCCGCATGAGCCTGCCTCCGCGGGCGCGACAGTTGGGCGTGGTCGGCTGCCATGCCTGTGGGCTGGTCTGCGAGGACAAACTCGATGAGACCGGTCATGCGGACTGCCCGCGCTGCGGCGCTGCGCTGCATCGCCGGCGCCCCGACAGCCTGGCGCGCGCCGGCGCCTTCCTGCTCGCCGGGATGATCTTCTACATCCCGGCCAACATGCTGCCGGTGATGTACACCAGCCTGCTTGGCAGCGGCAGCGACAACACGATCCTGCGCGGCGTTGTCGAGTTTTGGAAAGCCGGTTCTTACGGCATCGCTCTGGTGATCTTCACCGCCAGCGTGGCGGTGCCCTGCACCAAGTTTCTGGTCCTCGGACTGCTGCTGGCGACGTGCCGCCGGCGCAGCCGCTGGGCCCGGCGCGAGCGCGCGCGGCTCTATCGGCTGGTCGAGTTTGTCGGCTACTGGTCGATGCTTGATGTGCTGGTGGTCGCCATTGTCGCCGCCCTGGTCAAGTTCCAGGCATTGAGCGACATCGAACCGCGCCTTGGCATCCTTTTCTTCGGCATGGTGGTCATTCTCACCATGCTCTCCGCCCTGAGTTTCGACCCCCGCCTGATCTGGGATGGTGATGACACAAACCGGTGATACCCCTGACATGGTGCCCGAACCCCGCGAACCTCCCGTCACCCATCGCCGGGGGCGCTTCTCGCTGGTATGGCTGGTGCCCGGGATTGCTGTGCTGATCGGCGTCTCGATGCTGGTCCATGCCTGGCTGTCGTCCGGGCCGGAGATCACCGTCACGTTCCACACCGCCACCGGCCTGGAGGCCGGCAAAACGCCGGTCAAATACAAGGACGTGACGGTGGGGGCGGTGTCGGCGATCGCGCTGAGCGCCGATGGCGCGCAAGTGATCGTGACGCTATCGCTGGTCAAAAGCGCCTTGAGCCTGACCCGGGAGGACACCCGCTTCTGGGTCGTACGGCCGCGCATCGGCATCGGTGGCGTATCGGGCATCGATACTTTGTTTTCGGGCGCCTATATTGCGGTGGACACGGGAACGGCGCAGCAAACGAGCACGGCTTTCACCGGGCTCGAAACCCCGCCCACGGTGATCGGTGGGATGCCTGGCCGGTCTTTTACGCTCCACACGGACGATCTGGGTTCGCTGGATATTGGCTCGCCCGTCTATTACCGCCGCATCCAGGTGGGCCGTGTCGCCGCTTATCGGCTTGATGTCGATGGCAAGAGTGTCGGTGTCGAGGTTTTCATCGATGCGCCCTACGATCGCTTCGTGACCGCGGATACCCGTTTCTGGAACGCCAGTGGCGTGGATGTCTCGATCGGCGCCGACGGCTTCAAGCTCAAGACGCAATCCGTGGCCACGATCGTCGCGGGCGGAATCGCCTTCGCAACGCCCGAGAGCAGCCAGAGCGAGGCCGCGTCCGGCAGCACGTCGTTCGTTCTGGCCAAAGACCAGGCGACGGCAATGGCGCCGCCCGACGGACCGTCGCAATTTGTCCAGCTGCGCTTTGACCAGTCTCTGAGAGGACTGACCGTCGGCGCGCCCGTTGAATTCTCGGGCCTGAACATCGGCCAGGTGATCTCTCGGGATCTCGACTATGATCAGAACCAGCACCATTTTTCCTCACTCGTCGGCATTGTGGTGTATCCGCAGCGGCTCGGGCGCGTGCTGGAAAAGCTGCGCATGCCCGCCGGCGACGCGGAGCAACGGTCGGCCGAATTTCTGCGGGGGATGGTGGAACATGGCCTGCGTGCCGAGGCCCGTTCGGGCAATCTGCTGACCGGACAGCTCTTCATCTCGTTGGAGTTCGTGTCGGATGCGCCGAAGGTTACGTTCGACGTGTCGGCACGTCCACTGACCCTGCCGACGGTCAATGGCAGCTTTGACCGGTTGCAGGAGCAGGTCGCCAATATCGTGGCCAAGGTCGAGCGCCTGCCGCTCGACGCCATCGGCCGCCATGTCGACATGGCCCTGGTGGATCTCGACAAAACCTTTCTGCAGGTCAACAGCCGGGTTCTGCCTGAGACGGCGCGGACCCTGCTGCAGGCGGGGCAGACCTTTGGTGCGGCGAAGGACCTGCTGGCCGACGATGCCCCGCTGCAACAGAAGCTGGGCCAGACACTGCAGGACGTACAGCGCACCGCCCGATCGCTGCGCGTCCTGACGGATCTGCTGGGGACGCACCCCGAATCCTTGTTGCTCGGTCGTCCGGACGACCCGGCGCCGGCCGTGCCTGGTTCCCACAAGCCGGTCCCTGCACAGGAGCCTCTGCGATGAATCGTCTTATAATCCGCTTTGATCGTGACCGATCAAAGCGAAGCCTCAGGCGCCGGCGCGCCCATCCGGGCGCTTGGCTCCGCGCCACGGGACGCGCGGTCGCCGTCGCGACCGTACCAGCCCGCCATGAGTCAAGATCATGGCGGGCTGGTCTTATCGGTCTCTCTGCCTTCGCCCTTGGCCTTGCCGCCTGCACATCATCCGCGCCGGTTCACTATTTCACCCTGTTGGCGCCAGCCGCGGCGAGCGCCACGGCCGGCCCGCCAGCCCCTTTTCTGATTGACGTTCTGCCCGTCGGCATTCCCGCCCAACTCGATCAGCCGCAACTGGTGGTGCGGCAGGGTGATAGCGGCGTCACTGTCCTCGACGGAGAACGCTGGGCGGGGCCCCTGGACGATGAATTTCGAAGCGCCCTGTCGACGGCGCTGACTGGGCGGCTCAGGACGCAGGATATCGCGGATCTTGCCGCGCCGGCGGGGAAACCGGTGCTGAGAATAAAGCTTGAGGTCCGTCGCTTCGATGCATGGCCGGGACAACGGGTTCAGCTTGATGCAGACTGGAGCCTGGGCTTCGCGGATGACGCCGGTAACGCCCGGCTGGCATGCCATGGTCAATTCGATGAACCGGCGTCCGGCGGCTATCCGGAGCTGGTGGAGGCGGAACAGCGCGCCGTCGCAAAGATGGCGGCCCGAATTGCCGGTGACGCGAGCGGCTGGGCACGCTCGCGCAATACCGACTGTCCAATCGCGGGCTCAAGCCGCGGTGACGGCCCGCCGGAGCGCCATGCCGACCGATCATGAGTCCGCGATTTACCTTTCCTTCCGCACTGGTTTTCGCCATTGTTCGTAATGGCACGTTCATTTGGATCGAAGGCGAGCCTCGCATCCCAATTTGTCGCTGAATGGCCCATAGATTGAGGGATGCTCGCCGGAGCGTATTTATCACGTGGCGCCTGCTGACGGCCGCGTGGTATCCCGGGAACGCGTTACCAAGTGTTACCCTAAGAAAATCCTCACCGCCCTGGGTAACCAGGGCGGTTTTTTTGTCTGGGTCCGGCAGAGCCTGCGGGGCGGGCGCACGAAAAAGGCCGGCGGAATGTTCCGCCGGCCTGTTCCCTGCTGTCAGATCACAAATCCGGAACTCGGGGATCCCGATCAGGCCGCCTTGTTGTTACGCCCGGCGACGATTTCGTCGGTGACGTTCCGCGGCACCGGCTCGTAGTGAGAGAACTCCATCGTGTAGGAGGCACGACCGCTGGTCATGCCGCGGAGCTGGCCGATATAGCCGAACATTTCATTCAACGGGACGCGGGACTCGACCGCGATGTTCCCGCCGCGTTCGGTCTGGTCGATGATCGTGCCGCGACGGCGGTTGATGTCGCCGATGACGTCGCCGAGATAATCCTCGGGGGTGACGACTTCGACCTTCATCACCGGTTCCAGCAGGATCGGCGAGGCCTTGCGCAGGCCTTCGCGGAAGCACGCCTTGGCGGCGATTTCGAAGGTCAGGGCGTTGGAGTCAACTTCGTGGTACTTGCCGTCGATCAGGGTGGCGCGGAAGTCGACCGTCGGGTAGCCGGCGAGCACGCCGTCTTCCTTCTGGACTTCCAGGCCCTTGGCGACCGAAGGAATGAATTCCCGCGGGATCGAGCCGCCGACGATCTTGTCGACGAATTCGAAGCCTTCGCCGCGTTCCCGCGGCTCGAACAGGATCTTGACTTCGGCGTACTGACCCGAACCACCGGTCTGCTTCTTGTGGGTATAGATATATTCGACCGGCTGCGTGATGGTCTCGCGATAGGCGACCTGGGGCTTGCCCATATTGCCTTCGACGCCAAATTCGGTGCGCATGCGATCGAGCGTGACTTCAAGATGCAGTTCACCCATGCCGCGCAGAATGGTCTGCCCGGTGTCGCGATCGGTTTCCAGCCGCAGGCTGGGGTCGGCACGGACCATCTTGCCCAGCGCGTTGGAGAATTTCTCCTGTTCGCCTTTGCTCTTGGGTTCGACCGACACGCTGATGACCGGATCGGGGAAACGCATCCGCTCCAGGATCACCGGGGCGCTGGAATCGCACAGGCTGTCACCGGTCTCGGTCTCGGCCAGGGACACCAGGGCGACGATGTCACCGGCGCGCGCCTCTTCGAGAGGGCGGGCTTCCTTGGCGAACATCTCGACCATGCGGCCGATCTTTTCGCGCTTGCCGCGCGTCGTGTTCATCACCGACATGCCCTTGGTCAGGACACCGGAATAGACGCGGATAAAGGTCAAGGCGCCGTAAGTGTCGTTGATGACCTTGAAGGCCAGGGCGGCAAACGGCTCCTCGTCGCTGCAATGACGTTCGCCATTGGGATTGCCGTCAACGTCGACGGTCTTGATCGCGTCGACGTCGGTCGGTGCCGGCAACAAATCGACGACGGCGTCCAGCAGCTGCTGCACACCCTTGTTCTTGTAGGACGAACCGCACAGCACCGGGTTGAAGGAGCCGTTGAGCGTCCCCTTGCGCAGGCAGCGGATCAAAACCTCGGCAGACGGCTCCTCGCCGGTGTCGAAATAGTGCTCCATCGCCGCGTCGTCCTGCTCCAGCGCGGTGTCGATCAGCTCGGTGCGGCAGGCGGCGACCGAGGCCAGAATGTCGAGGTCTTCGCGGACGTCGATTTTCAGCTTGGTGGCGAGATCGTCGGTGACGTCCCACTCTTCCCACTTCGCGTCCTTGTCATCCGAGAACCAGACGATGGCCTTCATCGTGACCAGATCGATCATGCCCCGGAAATTGTCTTCCGAACCCAGCGGCAACTGGATTGGCAGCGGCCGCGCGTTGAGCCGGTTGCGGATCATGTCGACGCAACGGCGGAAATTGGCGCCGCTCCGGTCCATCTTGTTGACGTAGCAGATGCGTGGCACGTCGTAATTGTCGGCCAGGCGCCAGTTGGTTTCGGACTGGGGCTCGACGCCGGCGACACCGTCGAAAACGACCACGGCACCATCGAGAACGCGCAACGAGCGGTTGACCTCGATCGTGAAGTCAACGTGGCCCGGGGTGTCGATGATGTTGACCTTCTTGTCACGCCAGAAGGTCGAGACCGCCGCGCTCTGGATCGTGATGCCGCGCTTTTGTTCCTGCTCCAGATAGTCGGTCGTGGTCGACGTCTTCATGTCCTTGGTGTCATGAATGTCGACGATCGTGTGTTTGCGCCCCGTATAATACAAGATCCGCTCGGTCGTGGTGGTCTTGCCGGCATCGACATGGGCGATGATGCCGATGTTGCGGATATCGGAGAGGGGAGTCTGTCGGGGCATACGCGATCCGTTCAGGCCTGAGTTTCGCTCGGAGCAGATCGACGGAGCCTGCCGGCCTCCGCTCCGGAGTGGGTTGTACCGTGTTTGACGGCGTCAGATCAAAGAATAACAAACACTGCCCGAGATCCAACGAGTCTCAGGAGTGTTTCCGCACCCGGGGTGGCCGCTGCGCACGGCGCATGCCGACGGCGGATGCGGTGGCGCACATTGCCGGGATCACGCCACGGAAATCAATCGAAAATTTCCATCCCGATCGTCTCTCCTGGCCCCGGCTGCGGTGGCCTGCCCGGCGCCGGTCCCCGCCGTTGCCGACCGTCGACGGCATCGGTGCGCACACAATGTGGGGCCGCCATGTCGCGGGTGCAAGCCCGAACCCGTCGCCCGCTGATCCCCGGCACGGTTGTCGGGGCGGCCCATGCCGGTGTCGCCCGACACCGCATCCCCGATACCAATGGCCCCATACGAAAGGTCCCCCCATACGAACGAATGCGGTGACCTGTCGCATTCGATTGCATTACAGCCACCGATTTGGCGCGGTGATACAAATAGAGGGACGGGGAATGAACCCAAAGCGTTTAAGGGATAAAAACGATGACCATGATTGTGCGGTTGCTGGAGACAACAGAGGTAAAAAAGTCGACCCCGTTGAGCAATGACTTTCAGCGCCTGAGTGAGAATGTGGAAATGCTGACTCGTGATCTTGAGATGACGATGGCTCAATTGGACAGGATTGGCGAGGAGGCCGCCTGGTCGATATCCTTCTGTGCCTCCTGCGCGTCGGCCTGGGAAACCGGGGATGTCTCGGCGATGGAAGCGGAACGCGATCGCCTGATCGCGCAACTGGTCGATCACAAGCGACCGCGCCTCGTGGCCGGCTGAAGACGCGCGTGGCCGCGGAAAGGGGCCGGGATCGCGAAATTCGGTCGCGGTCCCGGCATCAGATCAATGCGAAATCCGTCCCTTCCGAACCGGGTGCGATCCCCAGGTGACGGGCCAGGGTCTGGCCGATATCCGCAAAGCTGTCGCGGAGGCCGATGCTCCCGGGCTTGATCCCCGGCCCGAAACCCAGCACCGGAATATGTTCGCGGGTGTGATCGCTGCCCCGCCAGGTCGGATCACAGCCATGATCGGCGGTCAGGATCACCAGATCGCCCGGTTGCAGCCGATCCGCCAGTTGCGCAAGGCGGCGGTCGAATGCCTCCAGCGCCGCGGCATAGCCGGCGACATCGCGGCGGTGGCCGTAGAGACTGTCGAAATCAACGAAATTGCTGAAGACCAGCGCGCCATCCGGGGCGCCGTCCGGCGCTGACGCGGCCTCGGCCAGGGTCAGGTCGAACAAGGCGGCGTTGCCGTTGGCCGTCAGTTTGCGCGTCGGCCCCTGATGGGCGAAAATATCGTCGATCTTGCCGATCGAGACCACCGCATGGCCCGCCGCGGCCAGGCGATCGAGCAGGGTCGGCGCCGGCGGTGGGACGGTGTAATCGTGGCGGTTGCCGGTGCGCTGATAGACCCCGTTGGCACCGATGAAGGGGCGGGCGATGACCCGGCCGACCCGGTAGTCGTCGACCAGGCGCCGCGCGATGTGGCACAGCGCGTAGAGCCGCTCCAGACCAAAACTTTCCTCATGTGCCGCGATCTGGAATACGGAATCGCCCGAGGTGTAGACGATCGGCTTGCCGGTGCGGACATGCTCGTCGCCCAGCTGCTCCAGGATCGTCGTCCCCGAGGCATGGCAATTGCCCAGAACCCCCGGCAATCCACCCTGCGCGATCAGTGCGTCGGTCAGGGCTGCCGGGAATGACGGCACCGTCGCCGGGAACAGGCCCCAGTCGAACCGCACCGGAACCCCGGCCATTTCCCAGTGACCGCTGGGCGTGTCCTTGCCAAAGCTCTGTTCCCGGGCCACGCCCCAGATCCCCGTCGGTTCGGCCGTCGATTCGAGGCCCGGCGGAATCCGCCCGGTGACCAGTGCCGCGGCGTGGCCCAGGCCCAGGCCGGTCATGAACGGCAATTGCATCGCGCCCTGGTCGCTGGCCGCCCGCGCCGCCGCGATATGGCCCAGCGTATCGGCACCGGCATCGCCAAAGCGCGCGGCATCCGGGGTCGCCCCGATGCCGAAACTGTCAAGCACTAGGAGAAAAGCACGGGCCATGGGGGTGATCCTTTCGATCTGCGGCGATTCCGATGCCGGGCTCTGCCCGGCCCCCACCAGGGACGGGGGCCCCTGGACCCTATCCTAATCGTTGGCGCCGCCGGTGATCCGCGCCGCGATCAGCGGGCCCGGGGTTTCCGCGCTGTCGCCCGGCACCAGCGTGGCGGCGACGCGGGCCGCGGCGCGGGCGGCGCTGGCCCCGTCACGGGCATGAAGCAGAGCCAGGGTATCCCCGGCGGCAACGTGGTCACCGGGCCTGACGATATCGGTGATCCCGACCGCATAATCAAGCGTCTGCCGTGGATCGACGCGGCCGCCACCCAGCTCGATCAGCGCCACGCCGATCGACCTTGCGTCGTAGCGGCCGATCACGCCGGCACGATCCGCCTTCACTGGGTAACGCTGCGGCGCCTCGGCAAGATAGCGTGTCGGGCTTTCGATCAGATCGGCGGGACCGCCCAGGGCCGCGATCATCCGGCCGAAGGTTTCGGCCGCGGCCCCGTCATCGAGACGGGCCACGAGCCGCGCCCGCGCCGCGTCCAGGCTGTCGGCCAGACCCGCCAGGACCAGCATTTCCGCCGACAACGCCAGCGTGACCTCCCGCAGCCGCGGTTCCTGCCTCTTGCCGGTCAGGAAGTCGATGGCCTCGGCCATTTCCAGCGCATTGCCGACGCGATCGCCCAGCACCTGGTTCATGTCGGTCATCAGGGCCACGGTGGGCACCCCGGCGCCGTTGGCGACATCGACAATGCTCTCCGCCAGCGCCCGGGCGTCGTCCGCGGCGGCCATGAAGGCGCCGCTGCCGAACTTGACATCCATCACCAGCCCGCCCAGGCCGGCGGCCAGCTTCTTCGACAGGATCGAGGCGGTGATCAGCGGCAGGCTTTCGACCGTCGCCGTGACATCGCGGATGGCATAAAGCCGCCGGTCGGCCGGGGCCAGGTCAGCGGTCTGCCCGATCACCGCACAGCCGATCGTCCGCACCACGCGGATGAAGGTTTCGGCGTCCGGCGCGGTCTGGTAGCCCGGGACACTGTCGAACTTGTCGAGCGTGCCGCCGGTATGGCCCAGGCCGCGCCCGGAAATCATCGGAACCAGGGCGCCGCAGGCGGCCACCATCGGCGCCAGCATCAGGCTGACCTTGTCGCCGACCCCGCCGGTCGAATGCTTGTCGACGACCCGGCGCGGGTCCAGGCCGGCCGCGGCCCAGTCGAGCACCCGGCCGGAATCGCGCATCGCCAGGGTCAACGCCACCCGCTCGTCACTTGTCATGCCACGAAAGAACACGGCCATTGCGAACGCCGCGGCCTGGCCGTCGCCGACGCTGCCATCGGCCAGGCCGTGGGCGAACGCGCCCAGCTCGGCCGCGGTCAGGATGCCGCCATCGCGTTTGCGCCGGATCAGTTCCTGGGGAATCAGCGGCGCGGCGGTTGCGGTGGTCACAGCGGTGTCTCCTCATCAAGCAGGGCGGTCAGCAGGCGTTGGACCAGTGCTGCGCCCGTCGCCGATCGGCTCAACGTGTCGGCATGGCTCAGGCCGCCGGCGACCATCCCGGCGCCCAGATTGGTCACGACCGACAGGGCCGCGACCGTCAGGCCGCGGCGGCGCGCCAGCACGACCTCGGGCACCGTCGACATGCCGACCAGATCGGCGCCGAGCAGCCGGGCCGCGCGGATTTCGGCCGGCGTCTCGAAATTGGGGCCGGGGAACAGCATGTAGACGCCTTCCGGCAGGTCAAGGCCCAGCCGGCGCGCGGTGGCGCCGAGGCGGCGGCGCAGCCCGGGATCATAGGCATCGACCAGATCGACGAACCGGTCATTGCCGGTGCTGCCGACCAGCGGACCGGGCAGCGCCAGATTGATGTGGTCGGAAATCAGCACCGCGGCGCCGGGCCCGATCGCGGGGCGCAGCGAGCCGGCGGCGTTGGTCAGGATCAGGGTGCGGCAGCCCAGGGCGGCGATGGTGTCGATCGCCGGGGCCATGATGTCGGCGCGGCCGTGCTCGTAGAAATGGCCGCGTCCGGCCAGCACCGCGACATCGCTGCGCCCGATCCGGCCCAGCACCAGCCGGCCGCCATGGCCTTCGACGGTGGGGCGGGGAAAGCCGGGCAGATCGTCATAGGCGATCACGGTGGGCGCGGCGACCGCGTCGGCCAGCGCGCCCAGGCCGCTGCCCAGGATCAGCGCCACCCGGGGCGCCGGGCCGTGATAACGGGCGGCGATCGCCGCGGCGGCGGGCGGGGGTGGTGCGCTCATGCCAGATGATCCGGCCCGAAACTGTCGGGCAACAGCGCCGCCAGCGTCGTCGTCAGCAACACCGCACCGACCGGGTCGACGATGGTCACCGGGGTCGCCGGGGCGGCAAATTCGCGGATCTTCTGGCGGCAGCCGCCGCAGGGGGTACAGGCCGGCGGTCCCTCGCCGGCAACGACGAGGGCAGTGATGCGCCGCTTGCCGGCCCGGATCATCGCCGAAATCGCCCCGGCCTCGGCGCACACGCCCTCGGGATAGGCGGCGTTCTCGACATTGCAGCCGGAAAACAGCGTGCCGTCCTCGCAGCGCAACGCGGCACCGACCGCGAAGTGCGAATAGGGCGCGTAGGCGTGGCCACGGGCCGCCAGCGCAGCGTCGATCAACGGGGTATCGGGGGCACTGGGCATAGGGTCAGCGTTCCTTGACGAAGGGGATGCCATCGGCCTTGGGTGGAATCGAGGTGCCGATGAAGCCGGCCAACAGGAAGACGGTCAGGATATAGGGCAGGGCCTGGATGAATTGCACCGGAATTTCGCCGATCCCGGCGATCGCGACGCCCTGCAAGCGGATCGCCAACGCGTCGAGCAGGCCGAACAGCAGACAGGCGGCCAGGGTCGGGAACGGCCGCCATTTGCCGAAGATCATCGCCGCCAGCGCGATATAGCCCTTGCCCGCGGTCATGTCGCGCACGAACCCGGCCGACTGCGCCGTGGCCATGTAGGTCCCGGCGATACCGCACAACAGGCCGGCGATCAGCACGCCGCGATAGCGCAACCCGGTCACCGACAGGCCGGCGGTGTCGACCGCGGCCGGATTCTCCCCGACCGCGCGCAGCCGCAGGCCGAAGCGGGTGCGGTTGAGCGCCCACCACGCCCCGGGGACCAGGGCATAGGCCAGATAGACCAGGATGCTGTGGCCGCTGAGCAGATGGCTGTACAGCGCGCCCAGCACCGGCACATCGGCAAGTGACGTGGCGCCGGGCAGGATCAGCTCTTGAAACCGGGCGCTGGGTGGCAGCACCGGGGTCTGGCCACCTTGCTGGAACCAGGCCATGCCCAGGGTCACGGTCAGGCCGGCGACCAGGATGTTGATCGCCATGCCCGAGACCACCTGGTTGCCGCGATGGGTGATGCTGGCAAAGCCGTGCAGCAGGGCCAGCACCAGCGACACCGCGATGCCGCCGGCCAATCCGAGCCACGGACTGCCGGTCACCGCGGCGACCGACGCCGAGGCGAAGGCCGCCGCCAGCATCTTGCCTTCGAGCCCGATATCGATGACGCCACCGCGCTCGGAAAACAGCCCGGCGAGCCCGGCCAGCACCAGCGGCACCGAAACCCGGATCGTGGCGTCGAGAAGCGGGATCAGGGAATTCATCGGATCATCCTTGTCGGGAACGGGCGCGCGGCGGATGGCCGATGATGCGATGGCGCGGGCGGGTTGACAAGGTTCGCCGTGTCGGGGCCTTCTGGTGAGCTCGTGGCGATCATGCCTGGGGTAGCAGGTGCGTTTCGGCGCCCATCGCTTTGATCAGTCGGACCGCATTGACGTCAAAACTTGTGAACACCACGCCGCCCAGGCGCCGTCCCTCGAAGGCGATGACGCCATCGGCGAAATCGCCACCGGCCTCCAACATCGAAAGTCCGGCATCGACCGCGGGTCGATCAACCGTCACCGTCGCGCTTTCCACCAAGCGGCGAATCGACAGCGCGATCTCGGACTTACTGATTTTGTATCCGCGGGAAAGCACCCAGGCGAATTCACATAGCGCCGGCAGCGTCACCACGATGCTTTCCGCGGTGCGCAGGGCTTCTGCGGCGATCGCAGACTGCCTTGGATCGTCGTCGATCGCGACGCGGACGAGGACATTGGTATCTGCCGTAATCCTCATCGTGTACCGGCCCAGCCTTGTGCGATGACGTCATTGATCTGGTCAATCGACAAAGTGGGTGTTCCGGGCCGTTTCAGGCAACCGATGAAGTCTTCAATCGACCCCGGCGCTTTTGCCGCGCGGATTTCGACCGCGCCCGTCGGCAGGAAATCAACCGTGATTCTGTCCCCCGGTGCCACCCCCAGATGTTCCAAGACCTCTCGGCGAAGGGTGACCTGACCTTTTGCCGTCACAGTCAACGTGCTCCGCATCGATCTCACCGTCAGCTGATGTCTCTTCCCGCAAGAGTAAGGCTATCTTACCTTACTGTCAACGGCCACATCAAAGACAGAAACTAAGAATTGCATTGGCGATTTCATGCTCCAAAACGGAAGGGCAACGCCTTGTCCGCCGCAACGCGCTTCAACAGCAGCCGGAACGCATCGGACAGCGAAAGCATGGCCGCCAGCACGGCGGCGGCCTCCCGTCGGTTTTGGCGCGCCGCCGACGCCGGTCGACCGGAAGACTGGCGGGATCGAGAACCAGCACCTCAAAACCGCGCCGGCTCAGCTCGCGAGAAAGCCAGAAGCCGTCCCGCCCGGCCCCATAGCACAGAACCACGCGCTCGCACTTGGTGAGCTTGCGCATCCGCTCAACCAATTCCATCAGCCGGGCGACATCGCCGCAGGAAATCTGATGTCGACTGATCTTGCCGTTGCGCGGATCGACCAGACCGATCAACCAAC
>JARLIO010000076.1 GCA_031291675.1 Azospirillaceae bacterium | reverse complement strand
CTGATGATTCAGGCGTCGAAAACGAACGCAATCCGTCAGCTGGCCGATATTCTTCGTCGATCATCCGGAAGCAAGATCGACCATAATCCAGTGATTGTTTGATCTTGCGCGGCGCTGCGATATGGGAGGTCTCCGCGCCGCTGTCTCTTTCTAGGTTTTCAGAAATCGTAACATAATCAATTAAATCAGTAGTTAATGGCGGAGGGAGAGGGATTCGAACCCTCGGTAAGCTTTACAGCCTACGCAGGTTTAGCAAACCTGTGCCTTAAGCCGCTCGGCCATCCCTCCGTCTTCGGCGTGGACGATGTTACTAATGGTCCCCGGCGCCGCTGTCAATCGCGACATTGCCATGACATTTCAAATTTATTCAGCCCCCCGCTCCCGGCAGCGCTGCGGGTACCGCTCGTCACGCGCCGGCACGATGGAACCCGCGGCGTTCCGCAGTCCGCAACGCCATCGGGCAGGATCCTGGGAAACCCTGCGGTCGCCCCAAAAAAAACTTGCGTCCAACCAGATAATTCAGCCGCTCTGAACCCGCCTTAACTCTTCACTCACAGTCCGTCGCCTACTCTGAGGCATCGGTGATCTGGCCTAAATGGTACATGAAATGTTGGGTTGTCATTTTCCTCCCGTAGGAGCGAATCTTGATGAATAATCGTCAATCTCTGCCTCAGTCAGCAAAAAACAACGAATCCGATGTTATTCATCGGGCGTCGGTCATCGGCTATGCCGTCATGAGAGAGCTTCACCGCGTCTTGGCAGACCCACAGTATCCCGATGACGTTACTTTGGGCCTGTTGATGGGAATGACCATGTTCCTCGACGACAAGATCGGCCCGATCCGCTGCAGTCACCTGATGGCGCAAGCTCCCGGGATCGTCCTCAAGGCCGATGCCTATGTCGCCGAGCCCCAGGTCGCCCATTACGCCAGCATGCTGGAGGCGTTTGGCGAACATTTGATCGATGCGGCCCAGGGCCGCCTGCGTCTGGGCAATTGATCAGGCGGCGTCGGCCCGCCTCCCCCCCTCGCCCCCGGTGACAATCCACGGCATCACGCCGGCGCTCAGCGCCCGGCTCCCCCTCAGGATGCGGGCGGGCCCGAGGCTGCGGCCTGCAGATGCGCCAGATGCGCCGCTGCGGCCTTCGCCGGATCACCGGTCATGTCCGCAGGCCCGGAGACCCGAACCATCGGCGAGGAAAACTCGATCCCGTTGGCTTCGAACTCCGTCTTGACCTTTTCGTAGATGGTGCGCCGGACGACAAACTGTTCGCCCGGCTTGGTCATGATCTTGAGCCGGACGATAATGCCGTAATCGGCCATCTGCGAGATCCCCTGCGACTTCAGCGGCTGGAGGATCACCGCGGCCAGCGCCGGAATTGCCATGATCTCGCGGCTGATCTGTTTGACCACGCGTTTCAGCTTTTCGATGTCCGTGTTGTAGGCGACGCCGATCTGGATCTTGTCGATCACCCAGTCGCGCGAATGATTGGTGACGACCTTCAGATCCCCGAACGGCACGGTATGGAGCGGTCCGCGGTGGTGACGCAGCTTGATCGAGCGCAGCGAGAAGGCTTCGACGGTGCCACGAATCGGGCCGCTCTCGATATATTCGCCGACCCGGAATGCATCATCGAGCAGGAAGAAAATCCCGGAAATCACGTCGCGGACCAGGGTCTGCGAACCGAAACCGACAGCGACACCAACGACACCAGCACCAGCCAGCAACGGGCCGATCTGAACGCCAAGCTCGGAAAGCGCCATCAAACTGGCAATGATCAGCACGGTGATGAACAGGATGTTCCGCAGGATCGGCAACAAGGTCCGCAACCGACCGTCGCGCGCCGATTCCTCGTGATGAGCCTGGGGATCCGCCTCCGACGACGCCAGGCCAACACGCAGTTTCCGATCGATCGAGACCCGGATCAACTGCCAGACCAGATCGGCGAGCACCACGATCACCACGGCATTCAACAGCCCGCGCACCAGACGGATCGTTGCCGTATCCTCCGAGCCCATCATCATCGTGGCATCCAGATGCCAGACCCGCGCGATGACAACCGCCGCGATCGCGATCAGGACCAGCCGCAGGATCCGTTCGATGACCAGCGCAACCGGTGCCCAGTCGTGACCATTGCCAGCGCCCACCGTTTCCGACCGCGTCACATGGGCAATGATACGGTGCATGATCCAGATCGACAGAACCAATACCCAGATAACCTGGGCACTCCACCCCAATGACGGTAGATGAAGAACGAATATAAGCCAAACCACCGGAATATAGATCATCGTGATGATGAACCATATGCTACTTTTGTTCTTTGTGCCATTATGAAGACCGACACCGGTCCAGACGGATTCTGTCAGGACTATCGTGAATATGGTACTGATGATGTTGGCGGTAACGTATTGAACGGGTTCGGAAACGTCCAGTCGGTCCAACAGCCCGGTGAACTGCCATTCGGCCACCGCGATCGCCACCAGCGCGGCGATGCGATGGTGCCAGAACCATGCCGCCGGGGTTGACATCGGCAACGTCCGGAACTTTTCCGCGCCCGGTGACAACAGCCAGCGCGTCCCGCGCAACGACAGGCTGGTCAGCACGACGCAGATCAGCAATTTCAGGATCAGGATCCCCACCAGCGGCGGCCAGCGGAACAGCACAAACGCGCCCAGGCTGCCGATTACCACCGCGAACTGCCACAGCAGCGTGAAGCCGAGCCGCAGAAACATGATCCGCACCCGCTGCTCCACCGAGACGATGTCGACCTCGGCGATCCGTCGCTGCAGCAGCCGCGTCGCCCGAAGGAACAGTTCCTGCGCGACCCAGCCCCCGGCAACGAAAATCAGGCAGTAGAGCAGCACCAGCAGAGGTCCGGCTTCGTCGCAGGCACGCCACAGCCGGGCAAAAGCCAGCGAATATTCGCCGGGCAACAGCGGCAAAATCGCGCCCAGGCGCAGGACCCGCCCCCGCAGCGATTCCAGCGCCTTTTCCAGATTGCTTTCCATCGGCTCGGCGGCCGGCTCGGCGGCCGGCTCGGCGGCCGGGGACGCTGCATGCCCCGAACCAAGCCGGGCCTGCAGCGCGTCACGCACCGCCGGGTCGCCCAGCAGACTCAGAATCTGCGCGGCGCGTGGATCGTCCAGCAATTGCATCAGCGCATCGGCACGGGCGGCGGCGCTGGGCGTGGCCGTGGTCACGGCGGACGGTGCGCCGCCGGCGACATTTGCCGCGCCGGTCGTCGCTGACCACGCCGGCATCAGCGACGCCAAACCCATGATCAGGAAGAAAACAGCCCCAAAGCCCCCGAGACGCACAAACTCAACGGCTTTGCCGCGTCGATTGTCCTCGGTCATCGACTTCATGCCCGAACGCCCTTCTCATGATCCCCTGCGCGCGCCAAAGGCGCATCCTCAGGCTCTTAGCACGAAATCATGCCCACGGGACACGATCGATCAATCGGACCAGCGGTTCTCATTTTGGCGACGAAGCGTTGGGCTTTCGCCCAAACCCAACGGGGGCCATGGCCCAGACCCCTTTGTTTTTGTCAAAAGAGAGGGGGATTCGGGGTTCACCCCGATCGGGTGCGGGCGGCAGCCCGCGGGCCGACAGCCGAAATGACAACGGCTGCAATCGGACACGGCTCCCGGTTCCGAAAAGGTCGAGGGAGCGCCGAATCCGGTATCGGGGCCCGGATCAGATCGGGCCCCGTCCCGTTCGTCAGCCGACGATCTCGACCCCGGCGAAGAAATACGCAATCTCGTTGGCCGCATTCTCGGCGCTATCGGATCCGTGAACCGAATTGGCTTCGATGCTTTCGGCGAAATCCTTGCGGATCGTCCCCTCGGCGGCATTGGCGGGATTGGTGGCGCCCATGATCTCGCGATTGCGGGCCACCGCGTTTTCGCCTTCCAGAACCTGGACCACGACCGGACCGGAGGTCATGAAGGTCACCAGGTCGCGATAGAACGGGCGGGCGCTGTGGACGGCATAGAACTGCTCCGCCTGGGCGGTGCTGAGGTGCAGGCGCTTCTGCGCGACAATGCGCAGGCCGGCGTCCTCGAACCGGGCATTGATCTTGCCGGTCAGGTTGCGGCGGGTGGCATCGGGCTTAATGATCGACAGGGTCCGTTCAACGGCCATGATCGCAGATTTCCTCTTCAAAGTGCAGGATGGTGGGATTTTGCGAAATTTGGCGGGTTATAGCCGTCGCCGTGCCGCCGGGCAATGGGGCTCGGCGCACCCCGGTCAGAGATTTGCCATCGAACACGTCTCGCACCCGCGTCGCCGGCGTGGTAAAGGCTTCGATCATGCTCCAGATCAACGACCTGACATTCCGCTTTGGCGGCCGGATCATCTTCGATCACGCCACCGTCTCGATTCCCGATGGCCATCGGGTCGCGCTTGTCGGGCGTAACGGCACCGGCAAATCGACGCTGTTGCGCCTGATTGCCGGAGAGCTGGCCCCCGATGGCGGCAGCCTGAGCGTCCCGGTGGGCGCCCGTATGGGTATGGTCGCGCAGGAGGCGCCGTCCTCCAGCGCCAGCCTGATCGACACCGTCCTCGCCTGCGACAAGGAACGCAGCACCCTGCTCCACGAGGCGGAGACGGCAACGGACCCGATGCGCATCGCCGAAATCCATACCCGCCTCGCCGATATCGGTGCCCACGCGGCGCCGGCGCGGGCGGGTCAGATCCTGTCCGGTCTGGGTTTTGACGCCGCGGCGCAACAGCAGCCGTGCAGCGATTTCTCGGGTGGCTGGCGCATGCGCGTCGCGCTGGCCGGGGTGCTGTTCGCCGAGCCTGACCTGTTGCTGCTCGACGAACCGACCAACCATCTCGATCTGGAAGCGACGATCTGGCTGGAAAGCTATCTGAAGGCCTATCCCTACACCATCATCCTGGTCAGCCACGATCGCGACCTGCTCAACGCGGTGCCGACGACGACAATCCATCTCGACCACAGCAAGCTGGTGTCCTACAGCGGCGGCTATGACCAGTTCGAGCGAACCCGGCGGGCCAATCTCGACCGTCTCGCGGCGAGCCAAGTCAAGCAGATGGCGCAACGCCGCCATATGGAAGAGTTTGTCGAGCGCTTCCGCTACAAGGCGACCAAGGCACGCCAGGCGCAAAGCCGACTCAAGATGCTGGAGCGGATGGAACCGGTGGTCGCGATCACCGAGGATCCGAGCTACAATTTCAATTTCCCGACCCCCGAACCTCTGGCGCCACCGCTGATCCAGATCGAAGGTGGCGTCGCCGGCTATGGCGATCATGTCGTGTTGCGCGGGCTCAATCTGCGGATCGACATGGATGACCGCATCGCGCTGCTGGGGGCCAATGGCAACGGCAAGTCGACTCTGGTCAAGCTGCTGGCCGGCCGCCTGAAGCCGCTCGGCGGCGATTTCCGCAAGAGCCCCAAGCTGCGAATCGGCTATTTCGCCCAGCATCAGGCGGAAGAGCTCAACCTGCAACTGACAGCCTTGCAACAGGCCCAGGCCTGGATGCCGCAAGTCCTTGAAGAAAAGGTCCGCGCCCATCTCGGCCGGTTCGGCTTTCCCCGGCAAAAGGCCGAAACCACGATCGCCAAGCTCTCGGGTGGCGAAAAGGCCCGGCTGCTGTTCGCCCTGATGAGCCGGGACGCGCCCAATATCCTGGTGCTCGACGAACCGACCAACCATCTCGACATCGACAGCCGTGACGCGCTGGTCGAGGCGCTCAACAGCTTCGAGGGCGCGGTGATCCTGATCAGCCACGATCCCCACCTCGTCGAACTGACCGCGGACCGGCTGTGGCTGGTTGATGGCGGCACCTGCCGACCCTATGACGGCGATATGGAGGACTACCGGGCACTGCTGCTGGACAAGGGCCGCAACGAGCGCAACGAGTCCCGCGGCGAGCCGGTTCGCGATGGCAACACCAACCGCAAGGATCAGCGCCGCGCCGCCGCGGAAAGCCGTGCCGCCCTGGCTCCGCTACGCAAAAAGGCCCAGGCCGCCGAAAAAGCGATGGCCCGCCTGACCGAGCACAAGGCGCGGATCGATCTGCAAATGGCCGATCCGGACCTCTATACCAGCCCGCCCGAACGCTTGACCCGGTTGCAGATGGAACTGGGTGAGGTGACGCGACGGATCGCCACCGCGGAAGAGGAATGGATGGCGATCCTGGAAGAGCTGGAGGCCGCTGAAGCGGCACCATGACCGTCCCCCGACCCCGGGGGCCAACCGAAGCCGGCGCGACAATGACTCTGTCCACCATCCGAACCGCGATCCTGGGCTACGGCGTCTCCGGCGCCTGTTTCCACGGCCCGATCCTGGCCCGCCAACCTGGCTACACGGTTGCCGCCGTGGTGTCCCGCAATGCCGCCAGGGTCGCCGCGGACTTTCCCGACGCCACGGTATTTCCCGATCTCGACACCCTGCTGGCGGGGCATCGGGCCGGGACGATCGGGATTGATCTCTGCATCGTCGCGACGCCCAACCGTCAGCACGCCGCGATGGCCCGGCAATGCCTGGCCGCCGGCTGCCACGTCGTCGTTGAAAAGCCCTTCGTGATTGATGTCGACGAAGGCCAGGCCCTGATCGACCAGGCGCGCGCCGCGGGCAAATGCCTGTCGGTCTATCATTCGCGGCGCTGGGACGGTGATTTCCTGACGATCCAGGCGCTGCTGGCCAGCGGGCGGATCGGCCGGGTTCACACCTGGATCGCGCATTTTGACCGCTACCGCCCGGACATCCATGACCGCTGGCGGGAACGGGACGAACCGGGGGCCGGCATCCTGTACGACCTGGGCGCGCACCTGATCGATCAAGCGCTGCTGCTGTTCGGGCGGCCCGACACCGTGGACGCGCGGTTGCGTCGTCAACGCCCCGGCGCCCGGGCCGTCGACTATTTTCACCTGATACTCGGCTACCCGGACCGTGACGTGATCCTCCATGGCGGTTGCCTGGTCAATGGCGCGGGTCCGCGCTTTCAGATCTTCGGCGACCGCGGCTCCTACATCAAATCCGGGATCGACCCCCAGGAAGAATTTCTGCGCGCCGGGAAGGGGCCCGGCAGTCCCGGCTATGGCGTCGCCCCGCTCGGCAGCGATGGCCAATGCACCATCGACGAGGCCGGCGACGAGGCCGGCGACGAAGCCGGCGACGAAGCCGGCCGGATCGTCCAAACACCCTGGCCTACGGCAACCGGGTGTTACCAACAGTTCTATTGCCAACTGGCCGACGCGATTCGCGGCACGGCACCGGTTCCCGTCACCGCCGACAGCGCCCTCGACGTCATCCGCGTCATCGACGCCGCCTGCCGCAGCCACGACCAGGGCCGCCGGATCGCCATGGCCAGCCCCTGATCGCACCGGGCACAGCCCGTCGACGCGACGAGCGAGACCGGAGAAAAGCGCCGCCGCACCGCGGTTCCTCGTCGGCGCTCAACCCCGGATCTGGTCCAGGAAGCGGTCAACCTCCGACAGCAGCGCCTGGGTTCGCTGGGTCACCGATGCCGCCGCCGACAGCACCAGGGCCGACGATTGACCGGTGTTCGCGGCCGCTTCGCTGACCACAGCGATGCTTGATTGAACCTGGCCGGTATCCACCGCGGCGCGATTGACGTTCCGGGCGATCTCGCGCGTCGTCGCGTCCTGTTCCTCGACGGCGGCCGCGATGCTGGCGGCGATGTCATCGATGGTTTTGATGGTGTCGCCGATGCTGTGGATGGCGCCGACGGCATCGTGGGTCGCCGATTGCATCGCGTCAACCTGCGCCGCGATATCCCCGGTTGCCTTGGCGGTTTGCGTTGCCAGAGCTTTGACCTCGTTGGCCACAACGGCGAATCCCTTGCCGGCATCGCCGGCGCGCGCCGCCTCGATCGTCGCGTTCAGCGCCAGAAGTGCGGTCTGCGACGCGATACCATTGATCAGATCGGTAACCTTGCTGATCTTCGCCGCGGCATCATCGAGACCGCGAACCGTATCGTCGGTGCGCGCGGCTTCGGCGACCGCCTGCCGGGCGATCGTCGCCGAGCGGGTGACCTGACGGCTGATCTCGGTGATCGATCCGGCCAGTTGCTCGGCCGCGGCCGCGACCATCGCCACATTGCTCGATGCCTGATCCGAAGCGGAGGCCGCGGTTCCGGCCTCGTCACTGGTGCGGCGCGCGGTTTCCGCAAGGCCCCCGGCCGTGCCCTGCATCTGGCTGGCTTGTTCGGCCACCTGATGCACCAGCCCCTTGATCGTCGCCTCAAAGCGATCGGCGAGGGTCAGCATCCCCTGGCGGCGCTCGGCAGCGGCACGGCTGCGCTCCTCATCGGTTCGTGAATTCGCGATGTCGACTTCACGGGCGGTGTCGCGGAACACCGCCAGGGTCCGCGCCATCTCGGTAATCTCATCATGACCGTCGACCGCGACATCGACGTCCAGATCGTGATGGGCCAGTCGGTCCATATGCTGGCGCAGCCGGTTGAAGCGGCGGATGATCCGGCGGTGGACGAAGAACAGCGAGACAATGATCATCAAGAGGCTCGCGCCGCCCGAAGCCAGGATCAACGCGGTGCCCCGATCCTTGACCTGTTGGGCCCTGTTGGCCTCGCCATCGGCATCGGTCTTGAGGTTCGCCAAGGCCGTCGTCAATGTCGACTGCATCGACGCGGCCAGGGTCTTAAGGTCGCCGTAAAGGGCGTTGGCATGCGCCGACGACGCCAACTCCTGCTGGCGCAGCGCAGGAATTGATGCTTTCTCGTCATTGGCTAGGCCGGTGAAGACGTCAAGCGCCTGCCCCGCCGCCTTGGTGTCAATGACCGCGCCAAGATCATCAAGCGACTGCCGGGTCTTGCCGATCTGGATCTTGAGACGGAGCATCGCGCCCGTCAGCATCTTGGGGTTCTGCTCATTGGCGGCGACGATCAGCACATTGAAAATCCGGTCGCCGGCATTCTGCAGGTCCGCGACCAGCGTCCGGGTCTGGATCGCGTCATTGAGCGCGACCAGATTGTCAGCCTGGGACGAAGCCTGGCCATCGGCCGGCGCCCGTCCGGCTTTGAGTTGCGTTGCGGTATAGCCGATCGCATTGATTGTTGTCGCGGTCTTGTCGAGCGGCGTGCGCAGCAGGTCCTGGAATTGCAACGCGACGCCCTGCAACTGTTTCAACGCGGCGGCCTTGGCGTCGGCCTGCCGGAAACGGTCGGAGATCGTCTGGTCAAGTTCACCCAGCCTGGCGCGCATTGCGGTGCTCTGGCTGCGGATCTCATCCAGAAAATCCTGACGCTGCCCCGACGCCGCCATCCGCTCGATGATGCCGCTCAGCGTATCGAGATGCGGCTTGATATCGGTAAAGATCGCGTCTTTGTCCGAGGCCGTCGCGGCCGCGATCAGGCTCGGCGCCGCCGCAACCACGCTCTGGCTTTCCGCCGCCAATTGCTGAGCGGCGAACACCTGCGGCAGCCGCTCGGAGATCGACGACAAGGCGCCACCCAATCGATCGAATGAGATCTTTGACAGCACAACACCCGCAATGGCAAATGCCGCGACAAGAACCAGCGCTACGGTCAGCGTCCGGCCAACCCCCAAACCAATACGATTTGCCATTCGACGTCTCCGACACCCGCATTACGCAATCTGCCAGGCCCGTTCGTACCGGCAACGGCGCCGGGGTGCTCCCAACGCCGCGGCCGACACGAACAGTTGGGCTTACTTCGAGGTCCAGCCCTTGTACGTCGCGATATTGTCACGCGTAATCAACTCGACCGGGATCAGCGTCATCGGGTTCGCCGGCGGCTTGCCCTGCATGATGTCATAGCCGATTTCGACGGCTTTCTTGGCCATCGCATAGGGGTCCTGTGCGGCCGACGCCAAGATCAGGCTGTTCTTGTCCTTGAGCTGGCCTTCGATGTCTGGCGCGCCATCCACCGAGGTGATGAAGAAGTTGGTCCGCCCCAACTGCTTGGCGGCCAGATCCGCGCCGATCGACTGCGGGTCGTTGATCGAGAACACCGCATCGATATTGTCGAACGCGGTCAGAGTGCCAATCATGACCTCAAGCGCCCCCTCGCGGGAGCCCTTGGCGTTCTGATTGTCCGACAGAACCTTGATATCCGGCGATTTGCTCAAAATCGATTTGCAGCCCGCGACGCGATCGATGACGGACGACACCGGCGGGCCGTTGAGAATGACGACATTGCCCTTGCCCTTGAGCTTGTCGGCGATGAACTGACAGGCCTTTTCGCCAGCCTGGACGTTGTTGCTCTGCACCGTGCCATCGGCGCCCTTGCCGGCGACGTCGACGGCCATGGTCACGATGCCGGCGTCATGCAGCCGCTTCATCGCCGGTTCGATCGCGACCGGGTCGACCGCGTTGATCAAGACCATGTCGACGCCAGCGGCAATGAAATTGTCGACCTGGGTAAATTGCTTGTTGAGATCATAGTCGACGCCGCCGGCGATGACCTTGACGTTGGGATTGATGGCCTTGGCGCCGTCCTCGGCGCCCTTCACGACCTGCACGAAGAACGGATTGCCCATCAGGCCGACCGAGACACCGAGCGTCTTCAGTTCCTTGGCCGTGGCGGGCGCCGCCAGGGCTAACGCCGCGACCGACGCCAAAAGAAGGCTCTTCTTAAACATTGCGGTTCCTCGCCTATTTTCTTGTTACGGAGCAAACGTCACATTGATTGAGGGAACTTTCCCTGAAGCCATGGGATGGCTTCCTCGATCCGGTGTCGGATCAGAGCCGGTTTGGCCGCGGTCAGGTCCGACCGCTGCGCGAATTGCGATATTTGTCGAGCGACACGGCCAGGATGATCACCAGGCCCTTGACGATCAATTGCCAGATCTCCGAGACATTCATCAAGATCAGGCCATTGGAGAGCACGGCGATGATCAGGGCGCCGATCAGGGTGCCGAAAATGCTGCCGATACCGCCGACGAAGCTGGTGCCCCCGAGAATCACCGCCGCGATCGCGTCAAGCTCATAGCCCATGCCAAGCTGCGCCCCGTTGGCTGACAAGGTGCGCGCCGCCGCCATGGCACCGGCCAGGCCCGACATCAAGCCGGCCATGCTGTAGGTGAACAACAGCACGACCCAGACCTTGATCCCCGACAGGCGCGCCGCATCCTCGTTGCCGCCGACAGCATAAATACGCACGCCCAGCACGGTCCGGCGCAGAATGAACCAGCTGATCGCGACCACGACCAGCGCGATGACCACGAGATAAGGCACACCAAAAAAGCGCTGATTGCCGATCCAGGCGAAGGGCAGGACCGGGTTGAACACCGTGGTATCATTGCTGAGCAGGCGGGCGATCCCGCGCACCGCGGTCATCGCGCCCAGCGTGACGATGAAGGCCGGCAGCTTGACGAACGCGACCAGGGCGCCGTTGATGGCGCCGAACGCCAATCCCACCAGCATCGCCACCGGAATAGCCAGACCGCCCAGGCTTCCCAGCGAAAGACTGACCGCAGCCACCGCCGAGACCGCCAGGATCGCGCCAACCGACAGGTCGATACCCCCGGTCAGGATCACGAAGGTCATGCCGGCGCCCAGCACGATGTTGATCGCCGACTGCTGCAGCACGATCGCCAGATTGTTGGGGCTGATGAACTTGCCGGTGGCCAGTTGAAAGCCGACGCAGATCAGGATCAGAATCGGCAGCATGCCGACCACCTGAATCATCCTGCCGATGGCAAGTTTGCGGCTGTCCCGGCTCGATGCCGTCCCCTGCGGCGTATGGGGGCCGACCGACAGGGGTTTTATCGCGCTCATCGCCAATACTCCTCCGATTTTATTTATCGACTGCTGTCGCAATGCTTTGTTATCGGCGTTACACAAGTCGGCGAAAGGGTGCGGCGGGCTTGAAGCCGCACCGATTCGGCGGCGGCTAGAGCTCGACTCCGCTGGCGTAAGCCATGATGTTCTCCTGGGTGATCGCTTTATGGTCGGGACCGCCCAGTTCCCCCTCGATCCGACCTTCGCGCATCACCAGAATCCGGTCGCAGATCCCGATGATCTCGGGCATTTCACTGGAAATCACCAGCACGCCGACGCCGCTGGCCGCGAGGCGATCAATCAAGCGGTAGATTTCCTGCTTGGCGCCGATATCGATGCCGCGCGTCGGCTCGTCGAGAATCATCACCCGCGGTCCGACCTCCAGCCAGCGCGACAGCAGCACCTTCTGCTGATTGCCGCCCGACAGGTGGCCGACATCCAGCGTCGGCGTCGCGCCCCGGATCGACAAGGCGGACAAGGCCGCCAGCGTTCGCTGCAACGCCCGACCGAGATTCAGCACGCCGCCGCTATGGGCGTCGCGACCGATGACACCGAAATTGATGTTGTCATGGCACGACATCGCCAGAAACAGGCCCTGGGCCTTGCGATCCTCGGTGAGATAGGCAATCCCGGCGTCCAGCGCGTCGCGGGGCGAGCGGATATCGAGGAGCCGGCCACCCAGCGTGACCGTGCCGCCCTGGCGCCGGTCCGCCCCGTAAATCAGACGGGCCAGTTCCGTGCGCCCGGAACCAACCAGGCCGGCGATCCCCAGCACCTCACCCTCATGAAGCTCCAGGCTGGTTGGGTGCACCCGCCGGCCGCCATCGCTGATGTCGCGCACCGCGAGCACCACCGGCCCCGCCACCCCACGATCGGCATGATCATGCTTGTAGAAGCTGCTGATATCGCGTCCGACCATCATCCGCACCAGGCGCTCGGCGGCGATTTCACCTTTTTCCAGGGTTCCGACATAGCTGCCGTCGCGCAGGACCGTGACGCGGTCCGACAGCTCGTAGACCTCGCCCATGCGGTGGCTGATATAGATGATCGCCAGCCCTTCGTCGCGCAACTGCTTGATCAGGGTGAACAGACGGTCGGTCTCACGGGCCGAAAGCGCGGTTGTCGGCTCATCCATCACCAGAATCCGCGACTTGGCATGGACCGCCCGGGCGATTTCGACCAGTTGACGCTCGGCGATCGACAGGGTCTTGACGATCGTGTTGGGACCGAAATCGGCGCCCAGCCGTTCAAGAACCGCGCGGCAGCTCTCCGCCATCTCCACGCGGGCGATCACGCCGCTATGGGCGATTTCGCGACCCAGATAGATGTTCTCGGCGACGCTCAGATTGGGGGCCAGGCTGAGTTCCTGATAGATGATCGCAATGCCGTGCTCGCGCGCGACCAGCGGATTGGTGATGTGAATGGCGTGGCCATCAACCAGAATGTCGCCGCCGGGATCGGCCTGATAGGCGCCCGAAAGAACCTTCATCAAAGTGCTTTTGCCGGCGCCGTTCTCGCCCATCAATGCCAGGATCTCGTGGCCCCACGCCTTGAGCTGGACGTCCCGCAAGGCCTTGGTCCCGGGAAAGGTCTTCGATATGCCGCGCATTTCCAGAAGCGGCGGGATCGTTTCGGGCATTGCCGTTGGGCTCATCGATTTCTCCCCGGTTTTTCTTCTTTGGTCTGACACGGATCCTAAGGCAGTCGGCCGTGCGTGGTCTTTGACTCTTAAGTTCAGGTCTGCCGCCGCGATTACCGGCAACCGCAGGAATTACGAACGATCAGGGCCGCCTCAAGCCGGACGGTGCGGCGCTCACCGTCATAGTTCCCGATGCGGTCCATCAGCAGCGACGCGGCACTCCGGCCGATGTCCTGACAGGGCTGGGCCATCGTCGTCAGCCGCGGCTCGAAATAGTCGGCCCACTCGAAATCGTCGAAGCCGACCAGCGCGACATCGTCGGGAACGCGCAGACCCACCTGCCGCAGCGCCCGCATCGTGCCGATCGTCGCGAGATTGTTCCCCGTGGCGATCGCGGTCGGCCGCTCCGGCAGCGCCAGCAGCCGAAGCGCGGCCGCGGTCGCCGCGTCGACATCGGCGTTGCCGACCGCGAGCAGAGCCTCCGCGGTGTCCAGGCCATGCGCCTGCATCGCCTGACAGAACCCTTCAATGCGTTCCAACGACGTTGCGAAGCCCGGCTGGCCACCGACGAAGCCGATGCGCCGGTGGCCATGTTCGACGAGATGAGCCACGATGACCGCCATCGCCTGGGCATTTTCAACCGAAACCTGATCGAAAGCCGAAGAGATCGCCCGATCGACCAGAACACACGGAACCCGGTTGTCGATGAGATATTGCAACGAGCGCTGGTTCGATACCGAGGACGGTGCCAGCAGGATGCCATCGACACGACGCTGGTGCAGGGCCTGCACGACCTGGAATTCGTGCTCGGCGTTGTCCTGGGTATCACACAGAAACACCATCAGCCCGAGGCGATCGCATTCGCGCTCGATCGCACAGATGATGTCGCTGAAATACGGATTGGAAATCGCCGACAGGGCGATGCCGACGCTGTTGGTGGCCGAACGGGCCAGGGACCGGGCAATCGAGTTCGGGGTATAGCCGACCGCGGCGATCGCTTCCTCAACCAGACGCGTGGTTTCGGGACTGACCGGCCGTGTGGCATTGACGACGTGCGATACCGTCGAAACCGAGACCCCGGCGCGTCGTGCGACATCGATGATCGTCGCCATCTCAGGCCCCCACCCCGGCGCCGAAGGCCGGGTGACCGCCGCGCCGTTGACGGCACAGCGTTCTGGCGGCGATCCGCGTGACGACGCACCGCCGAACGGTCAAACTGGAACCAGACAACGCCATTCGACGTATTCCTTACCCCCGACGCGCCAGTTTGGCCGGGGTTGACCCGCGTGCCATCAGGATGACGCTTGTTGTTTGCCGATTATAGGCAATCGAAGCGTTTGCGCAAACGGTTTCGACGCAACAATGCAAAGAACGCCACGGACGCATCGCCTGATACCAACGATCATAGGAAATGACCATTGCGTTCAGACGCCAGGCAAGCTTCCAGCCCTTGCCGGACTAAGACCGGTCGCCAGAGGCGGCCGCCGACGCCGGTTTCACGGGCGCCTGGCGCAACGCCGCGTCGGTCCAGGCGGGTGGCAGCGACGCCAGCAGCCAGACCGCGAACGCCATCGGTCCGGGAAAGCTGATCCGGCCGCGATTGCGCGCCAGGCCCCGGCGGATGATGGCGCCGGCGCGCGGGGCATCCATCAGGAAGGGCATGGGAAATCCGTTACCGGCCGTCATCGCGGTGCGAACGAAACCGGGGCAAATGACCGACACGCCGATCCCGTGCGGCGCCAACTGCAAGCGCAACCCTTCGCCATAAACCCGCACCGCGGCCTTGCTGGCGCAATAGCTGACCGCGGTCGGCATCCCGCGAAACCCGGCCAACGACGCCATCAGCGCAATCTGACCCCGCCGGCGCGCGATCATCGCCGGGATCAGCGGCTGGATCGTATTGAGAACACCGTCGACATTGGTGGCAAACACGGCCCGCGTCGTGGCCTCGGTCTCCAGCCCGTCGCCCGCGCCGAGCGAGATCCCGGCATTGGCGATGACCAGATCAACAGCCTGATCCCGGTCGATGTCGCTCAGCCACCCGGCGATGGCCGCACGATCGGTAACGTCGACAACCCCGGAAATCACGCGGGCCCCGGCCGCCCGGCAGCGCGCCGCGACCCCGGACAGACGCGGGGGATCACGCCCGGTCAAGGCCAGCGTTCGTCCTGGTTCGGCATAGCCCAATGCCAGCGCCTCCCCGAGACCGCTCGATGCCCCGGTGATCACGATCATGCGCGGATCACGCATGGCGACGATCCCGGCCGTGAGCGCCGCCCCCTGTCAATGGCTTTGATCGCCATGTCAGTGTGAAATCGCCCCCAGTCCTTGTGAACATCTTGGTCCCCGGTCTATAAGTTCGGCACTGCAAGCGTCTTCCATCGAGCAACGAGGTCAGATTGTCTAGTGCCGCGTCAAGTCGCCAGATCGCCAGCATGACCGGCTTCGCCCGTGCCGATGGCCAGATCGATGGCACGGGTTGGACCCTTGAGGTCAAAAGCGTCAATGGCCGCAATCTCGACATCCGCTGCCGGGTTCCCGCGGGGTTCGACAGCCTCGATGCGATCGCGCGTGGTGAAATCGCGCAAAGGTTGCGTCGCGGCAGCGTCAACGTGACGCTGACCGTCAATCGGGCCGCGTCGACCGGCCAGTTGCGGATCAACCGCGAACTGCTGGACCAGTTGCTCACCCTGGCTCAGGAACTGGAGGAAACGGGGGCCGCGGCCCCGCGAATCGATGGCCTGTTGCAGGTCCGCGGTGTCGTCGAACTGGTCGAAGAGGCCGACGACGAGACCGCCCGTCAGCGTCTTGACGAGGCCCTGGCCCAGAGCCTGGTCGTCGCCCTCGATAAGCTGTCGATGGCCCGTTTCGCCGAAGGCGCCCGCCTTGGCGACATCCTGACCCGTCATCTCGGCGACATCACAGCGCTGGTCGCCGCGGCCCGGACCAGCGCGGCGGCGCAGCCCGAATTCCTGAAAGCCCGGTTGCGGGCCCAGATCGCGGCCCTGTTGGACGCCCAACCGACCTTGCCCGAGGAGCGCCTGGCCCAGGAGGCGGCACTGCTGATCAGTCGCGGCGATGTCCGTGAGGAACTGGACCGTCTGACCGCCCATGTCGAGGCGGCCGCCGACATGCTGGCCGAAGGCGGCGCGATCGGACGCCGCCTGGACTTTCTGTGTCAGGAATTCAATCGCGAAGCCAATACCTTGTGCTCCAAGTCATCGGACGTCGAATTGACCCGGATCGGCCTGTCATTGAAGGCGGCGATCGAGCAATTGCGCGAACAGGTACAGAATATCGAATGAGCCAGCCGCTACAGAACCAGACCAACAGCCCAGGGCCGCGGATTCATCGCCGCGGCCTGATGCTGGTGATGTCCTCACCGTCGGGGGCTGGAAAAACGACGATTTCCCGCCAGCTGCTCGCGACAGACAGCAATCTGCGGATGTCGGTCTCGGTCACCACGCGGCCCCAGCGCCCCGGCGAGACGGACGGTGTCGACTACCACTTCATCGACAAGACGCGGTTCGACGCGATGGTGGCGGATCGTCAGTTGCTGGAATACGCGGCGGTTTTCAGCAATTTCTATGGCACGCCGCGGGCCCCGGTCGAGGAAGCGCTGCGCCAGGGCCGCGATGTCCTGTTCGACCTCGACTGGCAGGGGACGCAGCAGATCGCCGAAATCGCGCGCGAAGACCTGGTCTCGGTCTTTATTCTGCCACCGTCGGGAAACGAGCTGGAACGACGCCTGCGCACCCGGGCTCAGGACAGCGCCGAGGTGATCGCCCAGCGGATGGCCAAGGCCGCCGATGAAGTCAGCCATTGGGCGGAATATGACTATGTCATCGTCAACGTCGATGTCGAAACCAGCGTTCGCCATGTTCAGGCCGTCATGGCCGCGGAACGCCTGAAACGGCGGCGTCAGATCGGCTTGTCGGAATTCGTCAAGGGTCTGCTCCACGGCGCCTGACGGGGGCCCGTCACCGTCCGGCGACCATCACCCGCAACAGCCGCCACAGCCCGAATATCAGCCCGAGCGGCAGAATCACGGTTTGAAGCGCGAACACCGCGACCAGGTCCACGACGTTTTCAAACAGGGTCCCCAGCCGTTCCAGCACGTTCGAGGGCTGGGCCACAACCGCCGGGTCGATCCCGCCACCGACCTGACGCCCGATCCAGGCCAGAACACCCCCGGTCTGGTTTGCGGTATCGCCGGGGCCCGTCGAGGCACCCGCCTGATCCGGAGCCGCCGGTGCCGGCTGCTGCGCCAAGCGGGTCAAGGCGATTTCGGCCGGGCTGTAGGCCGGGTCCAGGAAGCGGGTCCCGATGATCCCCGTCACGATGATCGCCAGCGGCAGGCCCAGCTTCAAGAGCAGCCCGATCAGGGTAACCCCCCGCCCGGCGCGTTCGAGACCGCTGGCCACTCCCCCGGCCGCCGCGTTGTTGCGCAACAGCACGCCGGCCAGGACCAGGACCAACCCGCCCGGGACCAGCACGGCAAGGCCCCAGCCGGCGCCGATCTCAAGCAGGATTGCGGTCGCCGCCGCCGCGGCCGCGGCGGCCAGCATCAGGGTTCCGAATTGTTCGATCAGGGCATCGAGCGGATCGACGAGCCGACCGGGGCCAATCGACGCCCCGGCACCGCCGATCAACGGAACCGATCCTTCGATCCGGGCGCTCGACACGACCGACAGCGTCGAATTGATAATTCGGGCGGTGCCGAACAAGGTCACCGCCCGGTGGAGAACCTGCTGGTTGTGGCTTTTGGCCACGGCAAACAGCGACGGATAGCCCAGCGCATCACCCGCGCGGTCGATCAGCCCCGTCGTCGCGGTTGCGATCAGCGCCAGCAGCAGCAATCCTGAAAGCCAGCGCCTCATCACCCATCCCTGTTGACGTCGATCGTTGAAACCTCAGCCCAACTCCTGGGCCAACAACGGCGACGCCATCGTCGGACCACCACCATCAAACAGGGTGCGCTTGGGCTCGGCCGGGACCAGGGAGGCCAGCTTGACCTGATCGGCGTGCATTTCATGGGTCAGGCGGGCGACAATCTGATGCGCCGTCAGCGCACTGCCGTCTTTGGTATAGAACAGCGACTTGTTGGCATGCGCCGCCTCCGGCAGCAAGGCGGCGCCCACCGCATCGGGCGTTTTTTCCGCCGAGCGGATCAGGCGCGCGGCACCGGCGACGCCCATGACATAGGCGATGCGGCTTTCGATCTCCGACGCCGGACGCCCCAGCCGCTTGGACAGATGCGTCCGCCCCTCGGACAGATGCCGCGCCGCCATGCCGCCGGCGATCTGCGCATCTTCCCGCAAATCGAGAATCCGCTTGCGGATCGCCGGATCGGCGACGGTCGGCACGCCGTGATGCACGACGATGCTGCTGGCGAGATCGCCCAGCCCGTATGCCGCGCCAAAGCGCCGGACCAGGTCAAGCCAAGTGCGATCGAGAAACTGGAAGGGACCGGCGGCGGAACTCGACTTGTTGTGCGTCCGGGCCTTGAGTCCGCTCTCTTGCGTGGCCTGCGCCAGGATGGTCGCAAACCCCAAGCCCGATGGCCCGGCCACAAGACTGGCGGCATCCGCGACTGCGGCCGCCATGACAACATCCGGGCTGCCATTCGCCACCAGATCAGCCTCGTCGGGCTTGACACCCGGCAGCGGCGCGGTCGGCATCGGCATCGTTGGCTTCGAACCAGGCAGCGGTGGGACTGGTATGTTCTCCACCGTCATCGGGGCAATCCCTCTTGACGTTGCGACGTTGTGGGCATTGTACTCGGTTTCTCGCGGCGCACAACCTTGCAGGACCGCGATTGGCAGCGACGGGCGCCGTCGGTCGGGGCATCGCGGCCGGTCGTCATAGTTAACCGCAAAACGACATAAGATTCAGTTAATCTCCGGTCGGGATGGCCGGCGAGATCGAAAATTGCGTCGGCGATGGCATGCAAGCGGAATGCAATGAACAGCATCCCGATGCCGGCACAATTCCGATCTCATGGCAATACGGGAGAGGCAGATTGCTTTTGAATCGTTCCAACAGTCACGCCAAGCGGGGGTGACGGGATGAAAGTGTTACTTGCGGTCAAGAACTTCATGACCGGCGTCGGCGGTGCCGAGACATTTTATCGATCGCTGGCGACATCCAATCCAGCGATTGATTTCTATTTTGTTCAGACGGAGCCGATGGTTGATATCGCGGCCAACCTCCATCCCATCCAGCCGCGGCGCCGCTGTGTTATGCAAATGGCCGAGCCAGGGGCGACGCCACAACTGGTGGTTCGCGAATTCATGAACTTCCTGGAGATTGCCTCGGCGGTTGAAGGCCAATATTTCGACGTCGTCGACCTGCCTGACCACAGCCACATGGGAATGTACCTGCCTGTGGCACTGGATCTGTTCGGCGTCCGCTATGATCGGTTGGTGCTGTCGATGCATGGCCTGCTTTCGACAACAACGCGACTGAATTGGCCAGACCCGGCGCCGGCCGAAATCGAGCAATGGGCGAACAACGCAGCCAAAGCCGAAAGCGTAGCCTATCGGGCCGCCGACGTGCGCTATGGCATCAGCCGCACATTCATCGAAGCGCGAGCGGCTGCCGAAGGGATTGGCGGTCACTATCTCAATCCGTTGCGATTGGATTATCTGCGTCAGTTCCGTCCCGGCCGGCCGAAGCCGGCAGTGTCGCCACCCGGCCTGTTGTTCGCGGCACGCAAGGAGCGCTGGAAAGGTCCGGATCTGTTCCTGGAACTGCTCTGGTGGCTGCCTCGGTCCAGCTATGCCACGGCGGTGCTCGCCGGCGTTGACTCGACGGTGACGCCGGAAAGTGCCAATCTCACTTTGGCGCGTATGATGGTCCGCCCCGAGTCTTTGCGTTCACACGCTCGACGACGTATTAGGAGAATATCTTAACTATCCAGAGGCACGAACGACAGGAAGTGCGCTCGTTGAGGTCAAAGATCTCCGTGCTTGGTACCTGCCACGATCACCGGCTGGCATTGCGACTTTGGTCACCGGCCGGTCGCCCGGGCAAATTGCTCGATTGATTGATATCGCGCTCAACCACCGCAAGAGCTATTTCGATATGCCCAGTACCGATGTCGACCTCGCGGCGGCGCTGCTGAGCCGGTTGCAGCAGCAAGCACCCGATCATCGGGCCAATCGTCTGGCCGCGGGGATATCGATGGTACAGGATGCCTACCGCCAGCTCGACTTTCTGGGTGGCACAGCACCAATTTCGGGTTTAGTTCCGGATTTGGCGGCGCCCCTGGGGCCGGTCCTGGTCGCGATCGAGGCGGCAAGCCTGGATCACGGATTTCAGAGCCAAAACGCTGACTATGAATTCTTCAACGACAATCGATACCAGCAACATTACTGGGTTTGGCCGGATTGATGGCGCCGAACCCGTGACCGCGCACCTCAATCTCGCGGCCAGCGCGACGTCTTGCGGGGTTCGAGCGCCTCAACCGCTTCCTGTCGACCGTAATCCAACCGCTCGCCGAATAATGGCGCAGGCCTGTCCAATTCCGACCAACGCAGTCTCGCCCAAAGAGTCACAACCACTCTGAGGCGATATTTGAGCTTTATTTTGTCGCATTTTCTACGCCCAAGCGCTGCCCCCTTGGTCGGGAAGCGCTCTAGTCAATCTGCGGGATCGGCTGGTTGGTGCCGAACCCGCTGCCTTCGATGGCCAGCACCCGGCTGACCGGCATGCCGCGCAAAGCGCCCGCGCCATCGTCGATGATCACGGCGTAACCAACCGCGGCTTCACGATCGTCGATGCGGCTGACCTTGACAACCAGATCCTCAAGCCCGAGTTCGCGCACATCCGCCGAGGCGGCAACCTCCAGCCGCCACCGCGCCGCACCGATGGTCACCTCGACCGCGCGCGCCTGGACCACGGTATCGGGCCGCGCAATCGCGGTCTGTTCGCCCGCGCCCGCCAAGGCACCGGCCAAGGCACCGGAGGGAATGAAGCCAAGCGTCGCCTCGGCCAGCGAGGACAGCACCAGCCGCTCGGCCAGGACCCGCCCCAAACCATCGCCCGGCGCCAGAAACTGCCGGGGCCGTCGCGCGAAACCCAGCACCGTCAGCGCCAGGCAATCGGCATAGCGCCGCGCCCCGGGAATCGAAGCCCATTCCGGCTGCACCTCCCCGTTGCGGGCCGCGTCGATAAAGCCGGGGCAGGCTGCCACGATGATATGGCCGCCAGGGACAAAGCGCGACAGAACCGGAAGATGACGATCCACCGGCCCCGTCGTCAGGCGTCCGGCAGGGGAGCCGTTTCCCAGCGCCACGCGCAGACCGTCATCATAAATCAGGGCCGAATCATCGACCAACGACGGTGACGCCTTCACCGCGACCGAGACCACCGCCAAGGCCAGCACCGCCACGACGATACCGCCCAGGATCGAAATCCGGTCGCGCTTCTTTTGTTTCATGAACCAGGAGAGACCCGGCATCACCCTTGCCTTATCCGACAGCCTGCATGCGCAATCCCGGCACCGTGCCCGAATCGGCCGCCATTTTTCCAGATAGGACGGCCGACATTGCAATGCACCCGGGCGAGCGATCGCGCCGCTGGCGTTGCGGCATATCGGCAACACCCTATCGCGCGTCACCGCACCGTCACCACGGCAATACCCAAGGGGTCGGCGTAAAGATACGATGCCGCCCGGCGACCCCGAAACGAAATATGCTTCGGGGCGCCGGACGTCATCGTCGGGCAGGCAACTCTGGTATCGCGACGAACGCCCTCAATCCATCCCCATTCGGCCGCATTCGAACGGCCGAAACAAGGACTCACTCGGTTGTCGCGCTCGTCTTGTCGCCGTTTGCGTCATAGAAGATCGAAATCTTCGTTATATCGCAAATATTAAATCCCTTCCAAACGACAGAACTGTTGTCGATCTTGTACGTGACCTTGAGATCCCATTTGCAGCCTGTCGTGTCACGATGAAAAGAAATATCAACATCCTCACCGTCATTGAGAATATCACGGCCCAGGACGTCTTCCTCCCAATCATCGCTGTCGCTCGGTGAGACATAGACTTTTGAAATGACATATCCCGTCTTGTTAACCAGGGTAAAATCCTGCTTTGCGGCCGCCCAGGCCGATCCACCAACAATCATCAACCCGATCATGGTGATTGTAGCCAACGCACTCGCGATTTTTGTCATGTTTTGCGCCCTTTTTGATGGGATTTCGTGAGATAACGCGCGGTCAATCGAAATCACACGAAAAATGGCTGAGGCACCATTTTTCACTGAATTCCGATTCCTTGAGAGGCGGTCCGATTCGACTCTTGCTGGAAGCAATATAGGAAAACAGGCTGCCGTTTCAACATATTGTTTTTCGAAGCAGAGACCTTTAGACCGGTCGGTCTTTCGGTGCGAAAGACTATTTCATTGTTACAACGTTGTATTGCTTTCGCGCCCGATGAAAGGACCCGTTTGCCGGCCGCGCCGCTACCTCTTGCTGATCCCTTGACGGCTGCCGCACCAATCCCGCCTGCTCTGCCCGAGGTGAGCCCCATGCCGACCTCGTCAGTCATCAATATGACCAATGCCTGGGCATATCCATCGATATTCGTTAATGATGCTTGTTTCTACAGCCTATCTCCTGTCCAAAATTCCGGATGAGTCCAAATTCAATTCAAGGTCGATCTTATCACCCCGTGAATACCAGTAGAAGATCACGCGGTGGCGAGCGCCGCGACAGCAATGTCGACGACCTTGGTTCGCTTTGCGCGTGTCTTAAAAAGCTCTGACAGTCGTCATCTGCCCGAGGATCGTGATCGTTGGCAAGCATCACGCCGTGGCCGACTTACACGCCATCTTCGATGGTGACGCCCTCGCAGACGAAACTGTGTAACTGAATTCTTGCAGCGCGCCCCGACGAGAGCATTGACCGGGACTTCCGCAAACAGCCCAATTCAAGTGCCGGCACCGATGCTGCATCCGTATAAATTTGCTCACTATGCTTGAAAAATTCGCGGACTCTTCCCAAGAGTGACCGATGAATGGACCGGCATGCCATCGTCTTTCACGCCAAAGTCGTTGTTTCTGTTGCTATCATGTGTTCCGCCAATTTGCGGCACATGAGCCACGAAGATATTCGCCAATCATTTTGATTGAAATGGGTTGATCGATCATGATTTCAAAACATCGTGGATCCGGCGACTGGCGGATTGCAGCCCGGATCAGGGGAAATCCGCCGGTAGATCGCGCTGGCCAGAAATCCATAGTGTAGGGACGGCGTAAAGGGAACCGTCGCCACCTTTTCGTATTCGGGCATGTTCTGGATGACGCGGGCAACAATTTCACTTCCCGGCTGGTCCGGCCCGGCGACCGTGACGACGATATCGGGGGGACAGGATCGGATGCCGCGTTCCAACGCCGCGCTGCTCCCATTCGCCATTCCCAAATAATCGCTCAGATTTGCCAAAGGATTGGAACGGGGTCGGAGTCCGGTCAGCGGAAACAGCACATAAGAGGCACCGCTGACACTCAGGGAACTATCCGGTGTGGCGAATTGGCCTATGGCCTTCGCGGTCATCAGGTAATGACTGCTTTCTATCGACCGTTGAGGCCAAGCCCGTTTATCGAAGGCAGCCAGGTTGGCCACAGTCTGAGGAAAACCGTTCAGCAGCCGATCGATTTTCGGGATGGTCGAAGGAATGAAGAGCGCCACGCCGCACAGTGCCAACCCGAGTCTTGCCTCACCCGGCAGAGACGCCGTGGTTTTCCAGCCCAGTGCCGTCATTCCGGCCAATCCGAACAGACACACCGAAAAGTGGTAAGGCATCGCGACTTTCAGTGCCGGTTCCATCAGAGGCACAACGGCAACGGCCAGCCAGAACCCGTAACGTCCGAAATGCCGAGGGATCGCCCGGTCGACCCAGACCGCAAGGATCGTGGCGAATCCCAAGGCGCCGAAGACAATCAACGGTTTGAATTCCTTGACGGCATCGGAACCGTGCGTCAGGAAATAGGCCCAGCGCTTGTCGGCGAGATTGGCCAGATGGATGCCGAGCTCATTATAGCCGGCAAGCAGGCTGTCGAGTCCGCCCCGCAGCAGAATGCCGATCCCGAGGATCACAACCCCGGCAATGAGGCCGCCGCCGACGAAGCGCAGACAATGTCGCCAACCGGCCGACACGAGGACCGCGATCGCACCGATCACCGTGAAATAGAGCAGGGTTTCCCGCAGCAGAATCGCCAGCGCCACCAAAGCGCCGCAAATCCACCATTTCCGCGTTGCCGGCACGTCCGCAGCCGTTGAAAACGCCATCGCCATCAGCAGAGCGACAAAACCGGCAATGATGCTGTTCTTGAATCCGCTCTGAATAAACACAGGTTGATTCATGCCAAACATGGTAGCGGCGGCAATCAAGGCCCCAGCCGTTTTGCTGCCGCTTTCCCGGGATAAAATGCGATAGAGCAGCCAGGCACAGGCAATGGCCACGAGCATGTCGACGAAACGCAAAAGCAGGATTGGATTCCAATCTCCGGCGAAAACCCAAGACAGCAAGGCCGAATAAAGTGCCAGAGGGCCCGAGGCCGGTACGCCTTGCCCATGTGGGCCAGGCTGACGGCAATGCTCTGCGAACGATAAGCATAGAAACCCTCATCGGTCCCCGGGAGCCCGCCAAGCACGCCAATCCGTGGAAACAAAACCGACATTATGACGAGTCCGCCCAGGACAATTGGCGCGGCATCCTTGATTTTTTTTGTCAATAACGAACCACAATATCCCAAACGGGTCATAACAGACGCTGTTTCATCCACTTCCGACCGAGTCCTGGCCAATTCTACGTCACCATTGCCGCTCAATATTTTTCTGTTGAAAATATTCACGAAACTTTCGATAAATCGATGAACAAGATCTGCGATGGCCATTGTGACTGCGGCAGAAATAACTAATTCCATGACATATTGATAGTCATTTCCTGAAATCATCATGTCATTCTGTTGCTGGATATACCTGTCAATGAGATGAAATACGATTGTCTGAATCAGGTATACCGAATAGGATCGCCGCCCAATCCAGAAAAATAGTCTTGATCCGATCGTGGTCCCCCGGGAAAATCCACCAAGGCTGGCAGCGAAAACCGCCAGACCGCTGCCCGCGGCAATCAGTTCACGGTGGGCAATCAATCCCTCCGCTGAGGCAGGGAGCCAATGCCCGATCGAAAATAGAATAAGCGCGATCGTATAGATAAGGATTGACGTTCGCTGGAGCGGCCAACGTTTCGCAATGCGTTCCGACCAGACGATTTGTTTCAACACAAAGACCAGGATGCCCCACGCCAAAGCCTCTGTTCGGAAAAGCCAAAACCAGGATCCGCCGTTGCCGTCAATGACGAACAACAGCACGACGCCAAAGAAGGAAGCAATCATGACAAACCGATATTTATAAAACAGTGCGATACAGGCGCATATCACGGAAATCTTCTCAAAAATGAGCGAAGCGTCGTAATGATATAAAGTGTATCCATATAATAATGATCCACTCATCAGCATTGAGATGCTTGATATTTGATAATACCTGGAAGAATTTCCTTGCGATTTGTCGTTTTCGAATATCGATTTTGATGAAAGATATCCGGTAATGGCGAAAAATAAATCCACCCCAATTCCGGTATCGCTGAATGACAAATGCCAATTATTTACGTAACCGAAGAGATGGTCAAAATAAGAAACAATTATCAAAATTACCGAAATCGCCGACAAGACGCCAATTTCATAGTCTTTATGGCCTGAACGAATCAACATTGCGACACCATCAAGAATGTCCGTGCGTTTCCATTGCAGCTGGCGTCATCAGCGAAATAGCACTCTCGCCATGACGCCTATGGCTTCATGCTGAGAGTGATTGATCGAAGACCGATACCAATTTTCCGCGTATCGGCGCTCAAGCCGGCCTTGGCCGGAACGATCGCATTCGGAATTGAGAATTCCACCGACATCGGCAGCGCCGAATCGGCAATGTCTTTGGGAATGCCAACCTCATAAGCCCGATCGTCGGCAACCGCGAATCGGGCCAGTCTGTAACCATTTACGAAAATTTCAAGAGGCTGAATCGTGGTGGGAGCCGGCACCATATTGATGCGAAGCCTCAGATCCCGCGCCAGTGGCGGCAAACGAAACGCCAGTGCGGTTTCTTTGTCGCAACTCCAGACACCCCAGCTTTCCGGTTGACACCAACCGCGTTGCAAGGGGGATAAGCTCTGATCGCCGCCGTCAGTCGGCAAGAAGGTTTCCCCGAGCCGAACGACGACAGTATGACCGGAGTCATAGCGGCCAGCTTGCAACCCCATTGTCGCAATGGCGATCAGGAACAGGGGAATTCCCCCGAAAACAAGGATCCGGGTTGCTTCGATGCGAGGCACGATCGCCATGGCATAAATCCAATCCTGACGTTAATGATCGTGACGATATCAATGCTTCCGACCCGGCCAATTCCCTGGCCGTCCCTGTCCTCGAAGTCTTGAGCCGGAGTGGGCAGCGGTAATATCTCCGCTTTATTTTGTTGTGTTTCTTAAAATAAGCATCTTATCGCATATGCGCCCCCTGGAAGGCAAGAGTCTTGCGACAGATTTTGACCGGCGGCACGAAAGCGATCATGCGTCCAACCCGTTGATACGGCACAATGATCGTTGGCCCGGATGGGTTCCGCGATCCAGCCCCAAACACACAAGCGGCTTTGAAAGCCGATGCAAGACACGGCTTCTCCGGATCATCGGCTCGACCGATTGTCATCGCCGACAGCTCTCTTGTTGCACCCTGGCTTCCACCCTGGGGCTTCCACCCTGGGGGCCTGCGCCCTGGCGCGACCGGGTCAGGCGATCACGGCCGCTCTGCCGATGCGATACGCCGCCCCCATCGCGATCATGGCCCGGATGCGGGCCCTCTTTTTGGCCAGAGCGGCAGCGACAAGTTTTATGGTCACAACGCTGCATGACCACCGCCCGCGGATAAACGGCTGCGCTTGCCAAGCCCTTGACCAGGTACCGCAGCAATCATGCCACCACGGTCCCGGGCAACGCCCGCCATTTGCCTTGTCAATCATCAATATGATCAATGCCTAGGCATATCTATCGATGTTCGGCAACGATGCTTGTTTTTGCAGCATATCTCTTGTCCAAAATTCCGGACGAGTCTAAACTCAATCCAAGGTCGATCTTTCGACCCCGGTAATACCAGTGGGAGATCGATGGGTGGCGAGCGTCGCGACAGCAACGTCTGAGACCTTGGTTCGCTTTGCGCGTGTCCAAAAAAGCTATGACGGCCGTCATCTGGTGGTCCGGGATCTCGACCTGGATATCCGCCGCGGCGAATTTCTGACCCTGCTGGGCCCCTCCGGCTCGGGCAAGACGACATCGCTGATGATGCTGGCGGGTTTTGAGATCCCGACATCCGGCGAAATCCTGCTCGACGGCCAATCGATCAAGAACACGCCGCCGCATCGCCGCGATATCGGCATGGTGTTTCAGAATTATGCCCTGTTCCCGCATATGACGATTGCGGAGAATGTCGCCTTCCCGCTCAGCGTCCGCCATCTCCCCAAGCCGGAGATCACCCAGCGGGTCAACCGGGCGCTGGCGATGGTCCGGTTGCAAGGTTACGGCGAACGCCGGCCGTCCCAGCTCTCCGGCGGTCAGCAGCAGCGGGTCGCGCTGGCCCGCGCCATGGTGTTCGAACCGCGTCTGGTGCTGATGGACGAGCCGCTGGGGGCGCTCGACAAGCAATTGCGCGAACATATGCAGATCGAAATCAAGCATATCCACGAACGGTCCGGCATCACCGTGGTCTATGTCACCCACGACCAGAGCGAGGCCCTGACGATGTCCGACCGGATTGCCGTGTTCCATGATGGCGCGATCCAGCAACTCGACAGCCCCGATCGCCTCTATGAACATCCGCGCAACAGCTTCGTCGCCCGCTTCATCGGCGAGAACAACAGGATCGACGGCACCGTCGAAACGGTCGACGGACGCCATTGCCGGGTGCGACTCGACAGCGGCGAACAGGTTCTGGCCAGAGCCGTCGCAATCGACGGACCGGGCAGCCGAACCAGCCTGTCATTGCGTCCGGAACGGGTCCGCCTGGGCCCCGGTGACGCCGGCGACAACACGCTGTCGGGGGTCATCGCTGAAACAATCTATCTCGGGGATCATTCGCGCCTGCTCCTGCGCGCCGCGGGCCAGGGCGAATTCATGATCAAACGGCCCGCCTTCGAAGCGGAGCCGCCGCCACCCGGAACCAGGGTCGATTTCACCTTCACCGCCGACGATTGCCGGGCCCTTGATCCGATATGACCAGCCCGGCGGCGTCCTGACGCCATCCACCCCTCGCAACACCGGGCCCGCCCGAAACCAGACAACGAAATCAGACAAAAGGGGAAACACAGCAATGACGAAGGCCTTGACCGTCGCCGGATTGGCCGCCCTGGTCGCATTGACCGCACCGGCCCTCGCCGGCGCCCGCGATCTGACTGTCGTATCCTGGGGCGGCGCCTATCAGGACGCCCAGAAGGAAATCTATTTCAAGCCGTTCGTCGCCAAGACCGGAATCCCGCTGATCGATGACAGCTGGGACGGCGGCATTGGCGTGCTGCGCGCCAAGATCGAAGGCGGTGCCAGCAATTGGGATGTCGTCCAGGTCGAGTCCGAGGAATTGGAACTGGGCTGCGAGGAAAACCTGTTCGAAAAACTCGACTGGTCCCGGATCGGCGGCAAGGACGCCTATCTCCCGGCCGCGGTCCATGACTGCGGCGTCGGCGCCATCCTCTACACCTTTGTCCTGGGTTATGACGGCGACAAGCTGAAGGATGGCCCCAAGAGCTGGGCCGATTTCTGGGACACCAAGAAATTTCCCGGCAAGCGTGCCCTGCGCGACGGCCCCAAGACCAATCTGGAAATTGCCCTGATTGCCGACGGCGTCAAACCCGCCGACGTTTATCAGGTCCTCAAGACCGAACAGGGCGTCGACCGCGCCTTCAAAAAGCTCGATCAGATCAAAAGTGACCTGATCTTCTGGAAAACCGGAGCGCAGCCGCCGCAACTGCTGGCGTCGGGCGAAGTCGTGATGACCTCAGCCTACAATGGTCGCATCACCGCCGCCAACGGCAAGGATCACAAAAATTTCAAGATCGTCTGGGACGGCGGGCTCTATACGCTGGATAGTTGGGTCATTCTCAAGGGCAGCCCCAACAAGGACTCTGCGCTGAAGCTGCTCGACTTCATCGGCGAACCGGAGCGCCAGGCCCAGTTGCCCAAATACATTGCCTACGGCGTCAGCAACGCCAAGGCCACCCCGCTGATCGATCCGGCGTTGCTGCCGATGCTGCCGACCAACCCCGCCAATCTCGATAACGAGGTCCAGCTCAATGCCGCGTTCTGGCTGGAAAACATCGATCGGCTCAATGAGCGCTTCAACAGCTGGGCCGCAAAATGACGGCCACGGTTTCGTGACGGAAACGCGCGCGTGACCACGGTCATGGATCCGCTCGCGGCGGCGGCGGAACCGCCGCTGTCGCTCAAGACCCGTCTGCGCCGCTCCGAAAGGGCGCGGCAATGGCGGGCCCTGGCCCTGATTCTACCGCTGCTGCTGTTCCTGATCGTGACCTTCGTGGTCCCGATCGGCAGCATGCTGTGGCGCAGTGTCGAGGACCGCGAGGTTGGCCCGGTGCTGCCGCAAACCATCGCGGCCTTGCAACACTGGGACGGCACCGCGGCGCCCGATGACGCGGCGTTTGCGGCGCTGGCCCGGGACCTGACCGCCGCACGCGCCGCCGGCACCGTTCTCAGCGCAGCCAAGCGCCTCAACTATGCCATCAGCGGCTTTCGAACCGTCCTACTGGGAACCACCCGCCATCTCCCCTTGGCACCGGACGCCGGACCGGTCCGCGACGCGCTGATCGCGATTGACCCTCATTGGGGCGATCCCGCCTTTTGGGCTGCGATCAAACAGGCCGCCGGGCCCCTGAGTGATTTCTACCTGCTGGCCGCGGTCGACCGCCATCACACACCCACCGGCGCGATCGTTCGCGTGCCCGCCAATACCGCGATCTATCTCGACGTGCTGGGGCGAACCTTTGCGATCAGCCTCGCGGTCACCCTGTCGTGCCTGGTCCTGGGGTTCCCGGTCGCCTATCTGCTGGCAACCCAGCCGGCGCGCCGGGCCAACCTGCTGATGATCATGGTGCTGCTGCCGTTCTGGACCTCGTTGCTGGCCCGCACCGCCGCCTGGATCGTCCTGTTGCAGCGCGAAGGGCTGGTCAATCAATTGCTGCTGGCGCTCGGCCTGATCGATCAGCCGCTCCAGCTGGTCTACAACCGGGTGGGCGTGCTGGTGGCGATGACCCATGTGCTGCTGCCCTTCATGATTCTGCCGCTATACAGCGTCATGAAAGGGATCCCGCCGAGTTTGATGCGCGCCGCGACCAGCCTGGGCGCACCGCCCGCGGTTGCTTTTGTGCGGATCTACCTGCCCCAGACCCTGCCGGGCCTCGCGGCAGGTGGGCTTCTGGTGTTTATTCTTGCGCTCGGCTACTACATCACGCCGGCGCTGATCGGCGGGGCCTCCGACCAGATGATCAGCTATTTCATTGCCTTCTATACCACAGACACCGTCAACTGGGGCATGGCCTCGGCACTGGGGGCGGTACTGCTGACCGCAACCCTGATCCTGGCCGCGGTTTACGGCTGGCTGATGCGCGATGGCAAGGCGGTGGGGCTGAAGCCATGAGCCGCCAGGCCGATGTCCGCACCGCGACGGAACGGGTTGCCGCGGTCGCGCTTCGCGTCGTCGCGGGCCTGGTGCTGCTGTTCCTGATCGCGCCGATCCTGGCGATCATTCCGCTGTCGTTCAGCAGTGGCACGTTTCTGACCTATCCCCTGCCCGGCCTGTCGCTGCGCTGGTATGAAACCCTGCTGGGCTCCGAACGCTGGCTGCTGGCCTTCAAGAACAGCCTGATCGTCGCAACCGCGGTCACGGTTCTGGCGATGATCCTGGGCACACTGGCCGCCCTCGGGCTCAACCGGAGCACCGTACGTTTCAAGCCGGTCATCCTGGCGATCGTGCTGTCGCCGATGATCGTGCCTGTGGTGATCGTTGCGGTCGGGGTTTATTTCTTCTTCGCCCCGCTCGGTTTGACCAACAGCTATCTCGGGCTGATCCTGTCACACACCGCGCTGGCAACACCGTTCGTGGTGATCGCCGTCGGGGCCACCCTGCAAGGCTTCGACGCCACCCTGGTGCGGGCCGCATCGTCGCTGGGCGCCTCACCGCTGCAGGCCTTTCGACGGGTGATGCTGCCCCTGATTCTTCCCGGCATCGCCTCCGGCGCGCTGTTCGCCTTCGCCGCCAGCTTCGACGAGGTCGTGGTGGCACTGCTGATCGCCGGTCCCGAACAGCGGACCCTGCCCCGCGTCATGTTCAACGACATGCGCGAAAGCATCAATCCAACGATCACCGCGGTCGCGACGCTGCTGATCGTCACCTCCATCTTTCTGCTGATCGCCGCCGAGGCGCTGCGCCGCCGCACCGAACGGCTGCGCGGCGTGACGCCGCACTGAATCCCTCCGGGCACGCCGGGTTGCACGGTCCGGCACCGGGTTCCGGGCCATCGGCGGTGACGCCCGGTGCGACCGGAGGTGTCCTTTTGGCGAAGCAAAGAAAACGCCTGCTTGCCGTAGCCGTTACGAACCGCCAGATTGAGGCATGGGGATGTGTCTGTTCCGTTTCCAGGATCAGCCCACCCCCCGGCCTCCCATGACGGAGATCGGATCACCGACCAAGGCGCACCATGCTGACCGACCAATTGCATCAGCTTATCACCAGCTATGGCTACCTGGCGGTTGCCGGCATCGTCGGACTCGAATGTCTCGGGCTTCCGCTCCCGGGCGAGGCGGCGCTGATCAGCGCCGCGATCTATGCCGGCGCCACGGGCCGCCTCACCATTGGCCTTGTGATTGCCGCGGCGGCCGCGGGCGCGATCCTGGGCGGGAGTGCCGGTTACGGTCTTGGTCGCGTGTTCGGTTCGGTGGCGCTGCGGCGTTGGGGGCGTTTCGTCGGCATGCGGGCGCCACAACTCGACCGGTTCAACACCCTGTTCCTGAACCACGGCGCCAAGCTGGTGTTTTTCGGCCGCTTTGTCGCCCTGCTACGGATCTTCGTCGCGCTGTTTGCCGGCGCCAACGGCATGCCCTGGCCGCGCTTTCTGGTTTCGAACATCGCGGGCAGCCTGTGCTGGGCGACGATGTTCGGCCTGGGCAGCTTTTGGCTGGGCGACGCCATCTGTCGTTACACCGGTCCCCTGGCGATCGTCGGCCTGGTTGTCGCCGGCATTACTTTGCTGGTGGCCCACCGACTGACCCAGCGTGCCATATTCGGTGGCAGCCACACGGCGTCATCGACGCTGCCACTCCGACCCACAGGGTCGTAACCCGCCGCATCGCCCTTATCCTTGTGCAACGGCCAGCGGTTGGGTGAACGGGTGCAGCCTTGGCGGCGGCGCGTGCGTGGTATCCGTTGGCATTTCGGTCAGATATGCCAGCATCCAGCGCGCCGCCGGCCCGGAGGCGACGTTGGCGCGACGGGCAAAAAACATCGGCAGTGACGTCGGCGTCTCCGGGCGGCCCAGGATGCCGCCGTGCAGCCGGACCAGCCGCCCCTCGGCCAGATCGCCATCAATCAGATGCAACGGCAGGAAGCCCCAGCCCAGCCCGGCCAGCGCCATCGCGTGTTTGGCGCCCAGATCGGCGAGCCGCCAGTTCCGGGTCGAAAACACGTTGTACATCTGCCCCTGGGTCAGTTCGGATCGATCCGTCAGCACCAGTTGGACATGGTCGCGGATATCCTCATCGGCGACCCGACCGCCGCCGGCGGCCAGCGGATGGCTCGGGGCGACGACGGGAACCATCTTGATCGGCGCCGCCGGAAAACGGTCCAGACCGGCGAGATTAACGGCAACCGGCCCCAGAATGCCGACCATGCAGGTTTGGTCGAGAACCAGTTGAGCCGCCGCCCCCAGCGACTCGACATAAATCCGGGTCGGCACCGAGGGGAACGCCGCGGCGAAAGCCTTCAAGGCAACCAGCAAGTGGCACATCGGAAACATGGCGTCGACCACCAGTGTCAATTCCGTCTCCAGCCCCTGATGCAATCCCGCGATCCGGGCGCGCAGGGCATCGATCTCCTGCGCGATGCGCCGCGCGTTCGGCAGCAGGGCGGCGCCGGCCGCCGTCAGCACCGGCAGACGGGCGGAACGGTCAAACAGCACGACATCCATCGTCGCCTCCAGCGTCTGAACGGCATAGGTGACCGCCGACTGCGTCCGACGCAACGCCCGCGCCGCCGCCGAGAAACTGCCGCTATCCACGACGGCCAGAAAGACCAGGATCTGGTCCGAGGACGGGGTCATCATTGATCACCTGATTTTTCGATGGATCCTAGCGAATTTTTCCCGGTTTTTTCGGGCTATGTCATGGACTATCTGTCGTTCCAGAGCAAAATCAGGGGATTTTCCGATGGTCCAGGTTCTCAGCATTCAAAGCAGTCCCAATCTTGCCGGCTCGATCAGCCGCGAAATCTCAAAGACTTTTGTGGAGAATTTCGTCGCCCACCATCCGGGCACGACGGTCGTGACCCGGGATCTGGTGACGAATCCGGTTCCCCATCTCGGCGTCGATCTGCTGGGTGGGCTGTTTTCGCCGCCCGATCAACTGACCCCGGCTCAGCGCGACGCGCTGGCCTTGTCCGATGCGTTGATTGCCGAGATCGAAGCCGCGGATGTCATCGTGATCGGCGTGCCGATGCACAATTTCGGCATCCCCTCGACCCTCAAGGCCTGGGTCGACCACATCACCCGCGCCAACAAGACCTTCCGCTACACCGAGGCCGGGCCGGTCGGCCTGCTGTCGAACAAGAAGGTCTATCTCTTCGGTGCGAGCGGCGGCGTTTATTCCGAGGGCCCGTACCAGGCCTATGATCACGCCATTACCTTCGTGCAGGGCGTTCTGGGTTTCCTCGGCCTGACCGATGTCAGCGTGGTCCGGGCCGAAGGCCTGGCCCTGGGCCCGGATGTCGCGACCAAAGCCACCGCCGGCGCGCGCGCTGCCGCGGAAAAGCTCGCCGCCTGAGCACGGCGCGGGTCCCCGCCGGGACCCGCCCCTGATGGCGACGATGACGGAACGCCCGGCCGTCTCTGATCAGACGGCCGGCGGCTCCCGGCTCAGTCCCGCCCACGCCGCGGCCGCCTCGGCAAAGCTGACATGGCCGATCAGCCGCGCACCGGTGACGGGATCGGCCAGCACAGCCTGATTGGGCACCGCGCCCGCCAGCCACTGCGCCGCCCAATCGGCGATCAGCGCGACGTCGCTCTGCGCCGTCGCGTCCATGCCAAGGTCGACCAGGCGTCGGAAGCCCTTGATTCCCCCGAGGCCGGCATAGCCCGCCGGCAGGACCCAGGCCTCGCCGTCCCGCACCGGCCGCAACATGGGATTGAGCACGACGCAACGGCCCCGGGTCAACACATGGGTGGTCAGGGTCGCGGCATCGGGCGGGTCGTCGATCACCGCGGTCGTAATCAATTTGGTTGCCCCGAGCACCGACAGGTCCGGGTCGGGCTGAAACACAGCCTCGTCCTCACCCTGCCGCGCCGGCCCCACGGGGCGCCAGGTGCCACCACTGCCCAGGCTCAACACCGCCACGTCAACCGCCCCCAACGCCACCGCTTCGCGCAGCCCGAGCAGCGCCGGGGTGTTGTCGCCCGCGATGCCGCCGTCCCACAGTTTCAGCCGGTTGATCACCGCCGGCCCATCGAAATAGGTGATCGGCGCCATCGATGAGGCGTTGATGACCTCGACCAGCGAGGCGTCATCGGTCCCGGTGGCGATCGGGCTGTCATAGCTGCGCCAGATCACCGCCCGGCGCGACCCGGTGTCGAAGGTCGGGATCACGATCCTGCAGGGCGTGACGCCGGCCAGCGCCCGCATCGTCAGGCCCCCGGTCGGCCCCATGATCGCCGCCAGCCCGGCAAGCTTGGCCGCGGCCGACCAGGATGCGATTTCCAGGCTGGTCGGAACATAAAGCCGGGCCCGCTGTTTGGCATCGCGGAACAAATCGACAATCTGCGCCGCGGTGAAGTCGCACAACAGCGCGCCCAGCACAATCGCCCCGCCACTGGACCCCGTCGCCAGATCAAACTGTTTCAGGATCGCCCGCCCCGACTGACCGGGATAAAGCCGGTCGAGCGCCATGGCCTCGATCAGCGCCCAGGTGCCGCCGCCGGACAGGGAAAGGATGCGATAGGTCATGATCAGTCTCCCGATGCCAACCACCGGGCCCGGAATACGGCCCGGTGGTCGGCAGTGTCAATGTCACGGGGTGGTACCGGTTGTGGTCGGCACCGGCATGGTGACCGCAGTCACGGTTCCCGTTACCGGCTTACTACCGGCCAGAGCCTTGGCACAAGCGGCCTGAACCAGTGGATGAACGGCCTGATCGGCGGTGTTGGCGGCCGTGACCGTGGCGACGGCGGCCGGATCGGCGATCGTGGCGATGACGCCCCCGGCCTGGACCGCGGTCGGGGCCAGGCTATCGGCGGCGCAGGCCACGGTCAGGATCTGCTGCCGGGCTGCGGTCGTGCCACACGCCGACAGCAGGGTCAGTACGCCAACGGCGCACAGCAGAGCCAGACCCGCGGCCGTGCTCGAAGAGGTCGGCGCGGCGGGCGCAGTACTGGTGGCAGTCGACGTTGCGGCGGCCGGTGTATTGCGGGCCTGGCCGAGATTCAGCGCAACCCAGTTGATGGCGGTATAGAGGAGCCGGTAGGGCCGGCTTGCCGCCGCCGACGGCACCGGCAGCACGGTGGCGACGGCCGCGGCGATGGTCACGATCACCGTCAGATAAGGCAGGACCGGCCCGATGCCCGGGATCGCGCTGATGAAAGTCCAGAGGTCCATGACGAACTCCAAGCGATTGGATCTTGAGGGTCAGGCATGCCGTCACGACGGCGCACGGTCACGGGGTTTCAGAAAAAGAAGTTCCGCAAAGTCTGACGAGCCGTGAGGCTGGCACGGCCAGGCTTACGCCGGCGTGCCCGCGGTCACGGTTTTGCACCCGACAACCCATCGGTTCGTTTTGGCTCTTGAATTTTCATATGAACATTGAATAGGGTAATTTCGAATGAAAACGAGCGCAGCGGTCCAGACACAGAGCGGGGGGTCGACATGACGACGGCATCGGGCGATGAACGCATCTATGACATCGCCGTGATCGGCGGCGGCATCAACGGCACCGGGATCGCGCGCGACGCGGCGGGTCGTGGCTGGAAGGTCTATCTGTGCGAGCGGCGTGATCTCGGGTCGGGGACGTCGTGCGCGTCGACCAAGCTGATCCATGGCGGTTTGCGCTACCTGGAATATTACGAATTCCGGCTGGTCCGCGAGGCGCTGATGGAACGCGAAGTGTTGTGGGGCATCGCACCACACATCATCCGGCCGCTGCGCTTCGTGCTGCCCCACCATCGCGACCTGCGTCCGGCCTGGCTGCTGCGCCTCGGGCTGTTGATGTATGATCATCTCGGCGGCCGCAAGCGGCTCCCGGGAACGCGGACGCTAAGGCTGCGCACCGACCCGCGCGGCGCCCCCTTGAAGCCGATTTTCACCCGGGGCTTCGAATATTCCGACTGCTGGGTCGAGGATTCGCGCCTGGTTGTTCTCAACGCCCGTGACGCCGCCGACCGGGGCGCAACGATTGCGCCGCGCACCGCCTGTACCGCGGCGACCCGGCGCGACGGACTGTGGCATGTCGAGGTTCGCGACGAAAACACCGGGTCGGTCACCACGGTGCGGGCACGCGCGCTGGTCAATGCCGCAGGCCCCTGGGTCGGCAAGGTCGCCGGATCGGTGATCGACAGCCGGACGCCGACCACCGTACGCCTGGTCCAGGGCAGCCACATTGTGGTGCCCCGCCTCTATGACGGCCCCTGGTGCTATATCTTCCAGGGTGGTGACGGGCGAATCGTCTTCACCATCCCCTACGAGCATGATTTCACGCTGATCGGCACCACGGACCAGGACTTTTCCGGGGACCTGGATCACGTCCGGATCCTTCCGGCCGAAATCGACTATCTGTGTCGCGCCGCCAGCACCTATCTTCAAGCGGCAGTGACCCCGGACAAGGTGGTCTGGACCTATTCCGGCGTCCGGCCGCTCTATGATGACGGGTCATCGGCGCCGCAACAGGCGACCCGGGATTACGTGCTCAAGCTCGATGCCCCGGCGCAGCAGGCACCGCTGCTGTCGATCTTTGGCGGCAAGATCACGACCTATCGCCGTCTTGCCGAGGCCGCACTGCTCCAATTGAGCCCCCACCTTGACGCTGTCGCCGGTCAGCCGCCCGGTTGGACCGGGAAAGCCCCCCTGCCCGGCGGTGATTTCACCATTGATGGTTTCGACGACCTGCACCGCATGACGGGCGCGCGCTATCCGTTCCTGGCCCCGGCCACGCTGCTGCGCCTGTTGCACGCCTATGGCACCCGCGTCACCGATCTGCTGGGCGCGGCGCGGAGCCTGGATGATCTGGGTCCGGTGCTGGGGGCTGACCTGACCCTGGCCGAATTGCGCTATCTGGTCCGCAGCGAATGGGCCCAGACGGCCGAGGATGTCGTGTGGCGGCGCAGCAAGCTCGGCCTGCGCCTGTCGCCCGCGCAAATCACCGCGGTCGATCAGGCGATTCGCGAACTCGGATCCCAGCAGCCGGCCGCGGCCTGACCGGGCCGCGCCCTCAGCGCCCGGAACCGGCCAGGGGCAGCGCCCGCGTGAGATAGCGCACCGTCTTGTCGCGATCTCCCAAACGGGCCTGCCCGACCTCGGCGAATCCGAAACCGGCGTGGAACGCGTCGGACCCTCGATTGGGTGGATCCAGATTGACTTCGCAGCACAATTGTTGGTGTCCGGCCGCCGTGGCTGCGGCCGCGAGGTCGCGATACAGGGCCGCCGCCAATCCCTGGCCCCGGGCCGACTCGGTCACGACGACGCGGTCGATATAGACAAAGCGGCGATAGCGCGCTCGGAACCAGAGGAAGTTGAGGCTGTCATAAGCGGCGTCCTGATCGAAGGCCAGGATCAGCGCGGCGCCGTCGCCAAGGATCCGGGCATACCAGGCCCCGGCCAACAGATCGACCAGAGCCGACGCGCTCAACAGCGACAGTTCGGTCGCGTGCCCGTTGTTAAGCGCCAGCATCGCCGGCAGATCCGTAGCCGCCGGCGGGCGGGGCCGCAAGCGGGTTTCGACCCCCGGGCTCACAGTCAAGCCCGGGGCCAGGCGCGGGGCCAGGCTCACGAGCGCGGGGCCTGACGGCGCCGGGCCAGATAGGTCTGGGCGTGGCACAGGGCCAACCGCAGCAGCGGCAGCGGCAGCCCCAGCGAACGGCCGCGGCGTTGCATGTCGCCGATGATCGAATCGGCCTCGATCGAACGCCCGGCCTCGATGTCGCGCAACATCGACGCCGCCAGGGGCGATCCACGCTCGGTCAAAGATCGCAGACTGGCAGCCTGTGTCGCCGGCGCCGTCGCCTGCCCCGAAGCCACGGCAACCGACTCGCACTCGGCGAACAGGTCGCGGATGATCGCTTCGCCATCGGTGGTCGCCATGATGGCACCGACATTGCCGCGCATCAGGCACGTCGCCGATGCCAGTGCGGTCAGGAACACGAACTTGCCCCACATGTCGTGGTCGATATCGTCGCTGAGCCGGACCTCGAATTTGGCACCGGCAAATGCCGCGGCAATCGCCGCGCAGCGCGACGCCGGGACCGCCGCGGACCGCGCGCCGAAGGTCAGGGTCTGGATCTGGTTGAGGTGCTGGATCTCCCCGGCCGGACCGACCGTCGCGCTGATGACGCACAAGCCCCCCAGCACCCGGGCTGCGCCAAAGGCGGCATCGAGCCGGTCAAGATGGGCAAGGCCGTTGAGCACCGGCAGGATCAGCGTCTCCGGCCCGACCGCCGGCGCCAACACCCGGATCGCGTCGTCGAGGTCGTAGGCCTTGCAGCTCAGCAGCACCAGATCATAGGGCGACACCACGGCGTCCGCGGTCAGTGTGGCAACTGCCAGATCGGCATCACCTAACGGGCTGCGGATCCGCAGCCCGGTTTCGCGGAGCGCCGCCGCCCGGGCCGGACGCACCAGAAAGGTGACATCGGCCCCTGCCTCCGCCAGCCTTCCGCCGAAATAGCCCCCGGTGCCACCGGCGCCCAATACCAGTATTCGCATCGCCCTGTCCCACCCGCCTGTGACCCGACACCGGACCGGCGCCGGGCCACCAGGCCCGCTGCTCAGCCCGCCGACCCGCTTGCGGCCGGACCCGCGTCCCCGGAGGGACCGGGCCCGGCAACATAGAGTTCGTTGCCGCCGTCGCGGAACTTTGCGCTCATTGTCGCCATGCCGACAACCACATCGTCACGGATCTGCTGAGAGATTTGCATCGAGCAGAATTTCGGCCCGCACATTGAACAGAAATGAGCGACCTTGTGGGCGTCCTTGGGCAAGGTTTCGTCGTGGAAAGCCAATGCCGTGTCGGGATCCAATGACAAGTTGAACTGATCGCGCCATCGGAACGCGAACCGGGCGCGGGACAGCGCGTCGTCACGCAACTGTGCCGCCGGATGGCCCTTGGCCAGATCCGCAGCGTGGGCGGCGATCTTGTAGGTGATCACACCGGTCTTGACGTCGTCGCGATCGGGCAGACCGAGATGCTCTTTCGGCGTGACGTAGCACAGCATCGCGGTGCCGAACCAACCGATCATCGCGGCCCCGATCGCCGAGGTGATGTGGTCGTATCCCGGGGCAATGTCGGTGGTCAGTGGCCCCAACGTGTAGAACGGGGCCTCGCCGCATTCGCGCAATTGTTTGTCGACATTGGCCTTGATCTTGTGCATCGGCACGTGACCCGGCCCCTCGATCATCACCTGGCAGCCCTTCGCCGCGGCGACCCGGGTCAATTCACCCAGCGTTTCCAGTTCCGCGAACTGAGCGCGATCGTTGGCATCGGCGATCGAGCCCGGGCGCAAGCCATCGCCCAGCGAGAACGAAACGTCATAACGGTGCATCAGGTCGCAAATGTCGCCGAACCGCTCATAAAGGAAACTTTCGCGATGATGGGCCAGGCACCATTTCGCCATCATCGCGCCGCCACGCGACACGATCCCGGTAACCCGGCTTGCCGTCAGCGGCACATGGGCCAGCCGAACCCCGGCATGGATCGTGAAGTAATCGACCCCCTGCTCGCACTGCTCGATCAAGGTGTCCTCGAATACCGCCCAATCCAGCCGGGTTGGATCGCCGCCGACCTTTTCCAGCGCCTGATAGATCGGCACCGTGCCGATCGGCACCGGCGAATTGCGGATGATCCAATCGCGAATGTTGTGAATGTTGCGACCGGTCGACAGATCCATCACGGTGTCGGCACCCCAGCGGATCGCCCAGATCATCTTTTCGACTTCGTCCTCAACCGAGGAGGTCACGGCCGAATTGCCGATATTGGCGTTGATCTTGACCAGGAAATTGCGCCCGATGATCATCGGCTCGATTTCCGGGTGGTTGATGTTGGCCGGGATCACGGCACGTCCGCTCGCGACCTCGCTGCGGACGAATTCCGGCGTGATCTGCAGCGGGATCGCGGCACCGAAACTCTCGCCATCGGCCAGGCGCTCCGCGGCACCCTCGGCGAGGACGTGTCGGCCCAAATTCTCGCGCTCGGCGACGGCAATCATCTCTTTGGTGACGATCCCGGCCCGGGCGTAGTCGCGCTGGGTCACCAGATGGCCGGCGATGCCGCGCAAGGGCCGGTGCGCGACCGGGAACAAGGGCACGCCCTGGTCCTTGCCGATATCGCCATTATCGAGGGTGGTTACCGGCCGGCCGTCATAAAGCTCGGTATCGCCGCGGGCGCGGATCCAGTCGCACCGCGGCCGTGGCAAACCGGCGTTGAGGTCGATCGTCGCCGCGGCATCGGTATACGGCCCCGAAGTATCATAGACCCGAAACAGCGATTCCGCCGGGTCATCGAGCGTGATTTCACGAAACGGAACGCACAGGTCCGGCGCCTCCGGACTGCGATGATAGACCTTGCGCGACGACGGCAAGGGCCCGGTGGTGATCAGCGACGGTGACAGCGCGTCGCGCTTGATCGGCTTATTCATGGAACAGGATCTCCCAGTCAGAGACAGGAAACGGAGATCCGGCGATGGCAAGGATTGGTTGTCTCCTGTCCCTTCGCCGGCATGACCCGGATCAGGTTCAAAGGGTCACCGCGCTGCCAGTTGGCAAACGGACTCTCAGCCCCTTGACGGGGCTCCCCTCGGAATGACGTCAGACTAAACGATGTCGCGACGATGTCAAAGCGGGATTGTGTCTTCGCGCGACACCGCGCCGCGCTGCGCCGCCACCGCTTGTTCCAGCGCCGCGGTGAAGGCCGCGGCGAAACCGGCGCGGTCACACAGGGGCGATGCCGCCATCCGGGGCCGCAGGGTGGCACGCAGGATTGCGCGGCGCTCGCCATCCGCCGCCAGCGCCGCCGCGATCGCGACATAGGCATCCGGCGTCGGCGCGATCAGATCGGCCAGGCCGACCCGGGTCAACAGGCTGACCCCAACGCAACCGGCATGGCGATCCCCCGCCAGGGTGACCACCGGAACGCCCTGCCACAACGCCTCACAGGTTGTCGTCGTGCCGTTGTAGGGAAACGGATCCAGGGCGATATCGATCCGCTGATAAAGCCCGAGATGATCGGCGCGATCGGGCAGCCAGCCGATCAGTTCCAACCGCTCCGGCGTCACGCCCCAGCCGGCGAAGCGACCGCGCAACCGTTGCGCCGTCGCGGCATCGCGCAGGCTGCGGCATTTCAACAGCAGTTTCGCGCCGGGCACCGCCCGCAGCAACTGCCCCCACAGCGCAATCACCGCATCCGTGATCTTGGGCAGATTGTTGAACGAGCCGAACACGATTTGATCCGGCGTTTCCCGAGGCGGATGGACCACGGGCGGCGGCGCCTCGTCCGCCGGCCGATAGGCCAGGAAACCGGTGGGTAGGCGCAACAACCGCTCGGTATGCAGCCGATCGGCCGCGCCGGGCGGATCGGCCTCGGCATCGGTGATCCGCCAGCCGATCGCCGCGACCGCCGTAGTGTTGGGGTAGCCGAGCCAGGCGACCTGCACCGGCGCCGGCCGGCGCATGAACAATGTCAGTCGATTGCCCTGGGTGTGGCCGCTCAGGTCGATCAGGACGTCGATGTGATCGGCGGCGATCAGGTCGGCCGCCGCGGCATCATCGATCCCGGCCAGGTCACGCCAGCCATCGGCCCGGGCCCGCAATATCGCCGTCATCGCATCGGCCGGCGCCGGTTCGGCGTAGCACGTGACATGCAGCCGCGTGGGATCCCGGCCCTCGAGCAGGGCGCGAATGAAGAAACCACAGCTATGGCCGCGGAAGTCCGCCGACACCAGTCCGATGCGCAGCGGACCGGCGTGGTGCGGCGGCGCGGCGGGCGGCAAGGCAGCGCGGTCCCCGGTGTCGTGGAGCGCCGCCCAAGCGCAATGTTCAGCAAACAAGGTCTCGGGGCGTAGCGATGGCCGGTAATTGAGCAGCCGCAACAGATTGGAATGGGTCGCGCGATTGCCCGGGGCCAGCGCCAGAGCCTCGCGATAAGCCGCTTCCGCCTCCTCAAGCCGCCCCTGGTCCGCGAGGACATTGCCCAGATTGTTCAAGACCGCGGAATCGCGCCGCAGCGTCAGGGCCTGCGCAAGGCTGAGCGTCGCCACCTCCAGCAATCCCTGCTCGCTCAGGAAGCTGCCCAGGTTCAAATGCGGTTGCGGCAAGGTGGGGTCGAGGCGGACGGCCGCCAGGGTCGCGGCCATCGCTTCCTGCGGGCGGCCGAGGCGGTGCAGGGCAACACCGAGATTGCAGTGCGCCTCGATCAGATCCGGGCGCAGGGCGATCGCCTCGCCGTAGGCCTCGACGGCCTCGGCAAACCGCTCGCGGCGCAACAGCACCCAACCGAACTCACACCATAGATCTGCCGCCGAGCCATCGCCGGCCAGGGCGGCACGATAATGGACCAGGGCGCAATCAAAACGGCCCGCGTCGCGGGCCGCGCGAGCGGCGACCCGATCGGTGACGGGAATGGACATGTCAGACACCGGTTTCTCCCGCAGGATCAGCGTGACGGTCGGCTTGGATGGAACGCGCCGGAGACCGCTTTCGGCAGAAAGATTGACGGCCCCCCTTATTCATGCTGCATTGCAACATACCTGTATACAGAATGGGGTCACAAGACAGCGGCCGAGCGCCGAGCGTCCCAACGATCCCTTGATTCACGGTAGCATTTCTTAGGTCGTGACACGACGATGCGAACATATCGTATGACACACCGTCGGTCTGTGAGGATGAATGACTGTCAATTTGGACGCGGAATTACCGGGGGCGGCTTCGGAGCGCGGTTCCGGGCTGAATCTGGAATTCTCTCCGGCGTCGCCTCGGCAAAGCGATCGCCTGGAGGAAATTACCAGTTTCGGCAGCAATCCCGGCAATCTCCGCATGCTGGCGCTGATCCCGTCGCGGGATGACGCCGCGCCGATACCCCTGGTCGTGGTCCTGCATGGCTGCCGGCAGAGTGCGGCGGACTATGCCCTGCATTCCGGCTGGATCGAACTGGCCGATCTCTGGGGCTTTGCCCTTCTGTTGCCTGAACAGCGGCCCGAGAACAATGCTCATGGCTGCTTCAACTGGTTCCGCCCCGAGGATGTCCAGCACGATTCCGGTGAGCTGCTGTCGATCTGGCAAATGATCGATCACGTCACCGGGATCCATCCGATCGACCCGAAGCGCGTGTTCGCCACCGGCCTTTCGGCCGGCGGCGCCATGGCGGTCGCCCTGCTGGCCGGCTACCCGGACCTGTTCGCCGCGGGTGCGGCGATTGGCGGCCTGCCCCTTGGCAGCGCCCGCAATGTCATCGAGGCCCTGGGCAGCATGTATCGCGGTCGCAGCCGGTCCGGTCCGGAGTGGGCGGCGCGGGTGCGCGATGCCGCGCCCGGTCACACCGGCCCCTGGCCGCGAATCACGATCTGGCACGGCGATCAGGACGCCACCGTGGCGCCCCGCAATGCCACCGAGCTGGTCAAGCAGTGGACGACGATCCACGAGGTCAAGAAACCGCCAACGGTCGAACAACTGCCCGCGGCGCAGCATCATTGCTATATGAATGACGACGGCGACGTGGTCGTCGATTTCTACGCGTTGACGAAACTCGGCCATGCCGACCCGATCAATCCCCCCGAGGGCTCGGACGACGGCGACCATGACGAGGCCCGGGGCGGAATGCCCGGTCCCTATGTCGCCCCGGCCGGCATCTGGGCCGCTTATTGCAATGCCCGGGCCTGGGGACTGGACCAACCGGCGGATGCCGAGTCCGCGGCCGTCGTCGCGGCGACCGTCGTCGCGGAACCCGTGATGCTGCGCCCCCTGATCCCGTCGGTTCCGATTTTCCCGATCTGGGCGATCGTGACCGTCCGTCCCGCGGCGCGAGCCCGACGTCCGGCACCGGTCGCGACCCCGGGCGCCCCCAAACCGCCCCGGGCCACCGCGGGCGACACGATGCCGGCGGCGCCGACGATGACACCACCGGCCGATGTCGCACCCGCGCCAATTGCCTCGGATCACGGGCAATACGGCGTGCTGGGCGCGCTGAAACGCCGGTTACGCCGCTATTTGTCCCGGCTGTGGTGAGGCGACACGGGCGGCCTCAGCCGATCAGGCCCAACCGATCCAGGCGCAGCGCCCGCGGCCACGCCGCGGGGTCGGTCCAGTCGGTATCGAGGTCGACCGAGAAATAGCGCAGGTCGGCCCGGCCGATCAGATTGTCCTCGGGCACGAAACCCACCCCACCCTCGGTGGCCGGAACCCGGCTGTCGAGCGAATTGCTGCGGTTGTCACCCATCATGAAATAGTGCCCGGGTGGCACCTGGAACACCGGCGTGTTGTCGAGGTCCCCAAGCCGCATCTCATGCAGAATGTGATGTTCGAGACCGCCGGGAAGCGTTTCGATGAATTGCGGGATCCTGGTGCCGCCGGTCGTGTCGTCGACGAAATCGGCAATCCGGCGAACCGCGACCGGCTGGTCATTGATGATCAGCACGCCGCCCGCCACCTGAACGTGATCACCCGGCAGGCCGATCACCCGTTTGACATAGGTTTCGCGCGGATCCCGCGGCAATTTGAAAATCACGATGTCGCCACGGGCCGGCGGATTGTCCAGAATGCGGCCGGAAAACGACGCGAAACCGAACGGCAGCGAATAGCGGCTGTAGCCATAGGCAAACTTGCTGGCAAACAAATAGTCGCCGATCAGCAGGGTCGGTTCCATCGACCCCGAGGGCACATGGAACGGTTCCGCCAGTGCGGTCCGAACCCCCAGCGCCAGCAACACCGCCGCGACGACGGTCTTGGCCGTATTCAACCAGACCGGCCAGCCATGCTCGGAAGGCCGGCTCTCCGAAGATTTCGACACCATTCTCGCTCAATTCCGCTGTTAGAGCATTTTCCGACCAAGTGGGTTCCGGTTGGGCGTAGAAAATGCGACAAAACAAAGACCTAGAGCTGTTTCCGATCCAACGTGAACGGAAACAGCTCTGGCGCATGTCCCGGCGCAACAGATAGGGGTTCGCCGATGGAAATGCGACAGGGTTGATGATGGTACCCCGTAACACCGGGGACCAAACGCCGGCGTCGGGCCGCATCGCAGCGACAACCGGGCGTACCGGGACGCGCTCCGGCATCGCCGCGCGCCCGTGCGAAAGTTGACATAAAAGTATCAACAGCAACCAGGTCCGCGCAAGACCCAGGCCGGAGAAGCCAAACGGACCTGATGCAGTCAAACTGTCACTTTTGGTAGCGTGGCGCTAATGCAACGCTCGGCGACGACGGCGCCCCATCGCTCAATATATGCGTCCGCGGTCACAGCACTGTCACAGCCACCGACTACGGTCTCCCATAGTTTTTTTCAATCCTGGCCTCGGTCGCACAGGATCCTTTCTAGAGAGGTGACTTATGAGAGTTGCGATAATCGCGAAGAACGTCGCTCCCGGGACCGCAGGGCTCGTTGGATTTTGTATCGCAGCCTTGATGGCCGGTACCGCCCTCGCGGACGACTCCTCGAGCAATCCCTCGGCTGATTGGGCCGGTTTCTATGTGGGCCTGTCGGCGGGCGCACATGTCACCAACGATCACTGGACCACGCAAAATCTTGCGTCGGGCGGATTTTCGCTGAGCGGGTCGGATACGGCTGATCTCGGCACAACGACCGGCCGCGTCGGTCTCTATGGTGGCTACAATTTTCCGGTTTCCCCCAGCGTCGTACTCGGCTTTGAAGTCGACGTCGCCGGTGACCTTGGTGACAAAAAGAGCGTCAACGGGATCCCCGGAGCAACCTATACCTCATCCAACACCGGCGGCGACCAGATCCAGTCTGAATCCGACATTGACGCCAGCTTCCGGGCCCGCGTCGGTTACGTCGTGACCCCGGGCTTCCTGCTCTACGGCGCCGGCGGCATCGCGATCCAGAGCCAGAAATACAGCGTTAGCTGCCCCGGCGGCTTTTTGTCGACGAACTCCTGGTGCGGTGCCAACGAAAGCGGCAGCACCACCAACGCGCTGGTGGGCTGGACCGTGGGTGCCGGCCTCGAAACAGAGATCATGCCCAACTGGGTCGCCCGGGTCGATTATCGTTATTCCGATTTCGGACGCCAGAACATCAACTTCTTCCAGACCAACAATTTTGGCGTCGACGAGGTCTCGGCGAAGACCACCCTGGACAGCCATATCGCCGTCGTCGGTCTTGCCTACAAGTTCTGATTGCACCAAATTATATTGCTGACGGATATCAGCCCGTTTCATTGCCGCCATGAAGCCCGCCTTCCGATGAAGGCGGGCTTTTTTTTGCGTCCGGTCTTGGGACATCCGGGCAAAAGGATGATGCCGCCGCCGCGGCATCATCCGGTCCTGTCGCAAAGCCCGGTTATTCGGAATAGGGCGCCAGGAACAAGCCACCATCGGCAGCCTGGGCGTTCACGCCGCGATCGAGCTTGAAGGGCGAATCGGTACCGAGATTGCGCCGGAAAATGTCACCGTAGGTACCAACGGCGGCAATCACCCGCTGCTGCCACCCAGCCTCCAATCCCAGCTCCGGCGCGACAACGGGGATCGCCGCAACGCCACCGGCCAGCCAGGGGGTTTCCGGGATCTCGGACCGGATCACGCTATGGAGCGTCCAGGCAACCAGCGCGGCCCATTGCCCGTCCTCGGTGCCGGTAAATGCCATGATCGGAAACACGCTGAGCGGCTCGGGCAGGATCTTGCTGACCAGATGATTGATACCCGGCTCCAACCGAAGCTGGGCCAACGCCGTCACCTCATCGACCATCGCCTGACAATGCTGAACATTGTAGGCGTCCTCCATTTCCCCGTATTCTGAGAATTTGAAACGCTGGAAATCGATTTTCTGGGCATCGAGCTGGGCCTCCATGGCCCGGTGCGCACTGGAACCGATCACAAAACAGACCTTCGCGCCGGCAAGATCCTTGAAGCGGTCGCCCGGGAAATTCGCCGGCACGATGACGTTCGTGCTGTCATAGAACACGGTCGGACCTGGCACCAGCTTGCCGGCAAGCTTGGCATCAAAGACCTGGGACCCGGTCAGAAACGCAACTTCGTCAGTGCCGTCGCGCACCAGGTCGTGATTGAACATCGAGGTTTCATCGCTGACAAACCCATAGGTGTGAAAATCGGCCCGACCATCGGGGCCCAGCACGGCAACGGCGATTGCCCGACACAGATCGACGTTAAGGCCGGTGACCTTGCCGGCGTCGCCGGTCATCGCCAGACCCGGCTGCTCCATCCCGCCGCAATGAACCACGCCTTCCTTCTTGACGCGATCAATCACCCCGCCTGCCTGGGCTATACCCGCGCCACCCAAAGCCACCAATGCCACCAGAATCAGGACTGAGACACGCACCAAAGATACTCCATCGAGTTGAAGAGCAGGAGGCGCGGAGCGTGAACCGGCGCCGCAACCGTTCCCGGAACCAAAATGGCCCGCCGCCACAGGGCGTACGGGCCATAAGGTCGTGAAAGCCACCACAAATCCGGAGCAACCCGCCTGTTGCGACGCGACTCCGGTTTGCGATCAGTTATAGGCCGGCAACGTGCTCGGCAGGGTATTGAAGCCCGCCGGGACGGTGTTGGTCAGGCCCTGGCGCTGATCCTCCGGGGTGATGCCAATAGCGCTGCACCCCTTGCCGCTATAGGTCGGCAGGGTGTTGACGACACTGGTGGGAACAATCGCGAGGGACGCCGGCAACGGCGCCGACAGCCCGACCAGACGACGGGGATCGAACGCGCTCAACAGATTGCCGGAGATCGCCGAGTTGATGTCACGTGGCCCGAGATATTGCTGAACGAACCCGTTGGGGCCATTGAACTTGGCATTCATGCCCTGGACCAGGGCTGCAGCCTCGTCGGGCAGGCTGGCCAGCGCTGGCAGGTTGAAGATCGCATTGATGGTCTGGATCACCGCATTGTGGTCACCCTCGACATGCGAGACCACATGGGTCCGGGCATAGGGCGAAATCACCATCAGCGGGATGCGAATACCGCGCGACAACGGCAGCATATCGGGGCCGTAGGACAGGACCCGCGGCGCCACATGGTCGTAGAAGCCATCCGATTCGTCGTAGGTGATGACGATCGCACTCTGGGCCCACAGCGTCGGGTTGGACGCCACGGCGTTGATGGTCCGGGCGGCCAGCGCCTCGCTGATCTGGTTGTCGGAATAGGCGGGATGGTCGTCGTCGCCGAGATAGGCGTTCTGGACCTTGGTGATTTCAGCGGTGGTCAGGCCTGCGGTGTTGGGGTAGTTGGCATTCTGGATCGGGGTCTTGAGGCCGGCAATGTTGGTATAACCGCCACGGAGATAGAACACGCCGCCGCCCGACGGCAGATTGTTGTTCGAGATATCCGAGAAGAAGTCGGTCAGGCCCTTGAGATGCGGGGTCTGGGTCGGGTTGTTGGCGACATAGCCAAAATATTGCGGCCCCTGGTGGTGGCTGATGAAGCTGGCATGCGACGCCGTGCTGGTCGTATCGGTCGCCTCCAGGTCATAGCCTTCCTGGTACCAGGCCCAATTGACCTGATTGCTGTTGTTGGCCGTGATGAACGGGACATCGTCCTTGACGTCGGCGAGATCGGTGGCCGGGGCCAGATCCTGCGCCGTCAGCGTCGTGGCATTGCGCCCCATGAAGGTCAGGGGCAGGCTGGCGAAGGTCAGGTTGGCAGAAATATTGCTGTTGGAATAGGATTCGTTGGTCCCGGCCGGCTGCTTGTTGGTCGTCGTGGTGTCGAATTGCGAGCCCCAGAACGGCTGCGGATCGTTGTACATCGGCGGCGGGTTCAGCGTCCCGGTGTTGGTACCGACGGTTACCGTGGTCCCGGTATTGCCATGCTCGACCCACTGGGTCTCACCGGCCTGACCGGCGATCATCGCGATCGCGTTCGGGCTGGACGGGGTATCCTCGGTCGCGAAGATATTGTCGAACAGGGCAAAGTGGCTGGCCCACTGCCAATACAGCGGCACGGTATTGCAATCGACATGCGACATCACCAGCCGGGCGAACTGCTTGCCCTCTGCAATATTCGCGCTACCGCCCTTGCTCGCGAAACGGTTGTATTCGTCATACGCAAACTTGTCCATCTGCGCGACATTGTTGACGACGTCGATCTTGGCGGCAAGGCCGGTGTGGCTGTGATCGACGCTGTCGATCGCGGTGGCATTCTGCGACGGACCGATCAGGAACGGCTGGACCGAGACCGTGGCGCCGGTGCTGTCGGTATAGGTCTGGGTGAAGCCCGTGGTGTTGGCGGCGCTCCGCGGATTCTGGCCGTCGGAATAAAGGCCGTTGGCGCCGGGGAAGGTGCCGTACTGACTGTCAAAAGACCGATTTTCGTGGAAAATGACGAATACGTATTTGACCTTCTTGCGCAGGGCCGTCAGCAACTGCGCGGTCGACAGTGACGGATCCTGGCTCGGATCATTGAAGTATGGCAACACATCAGCGCCAGGGCTCGGTTGCGTCGTAACGGTCGCCGTCGCCGCCTCGGCAACCGACAGCGTCGACTGCATCGCGACCGCGAGCGCGACCAATGCCGAGCAGGTTCTAAGAATGACTTTCATGTCAGCAGCCCCAGAGGTTATTCTTACATGGCCAGGAGTATTGTCCGGCCGACATTGCAGATTGACGACCGCATGATGACGGGGTCGTGAATTAGACCACTCGGGCAGCTCTTGTGTGCTCGGCGCCACAGCGCGGCGGCCCAGGGACCCGGCTGCGGGGCTCACGGAACGGCGGCGTCGTCGGTGCCACGGTGCCGGGATCGGCGCGCACCGCGCTTTTTTGGCGGGTCGCGCGGCTTGATTCGGGCGCGCGATCGTTGCGCACCATGGGGTTCCGTCCCACATGGGCGATGGGGTTTCGCCCCTGGGGTACAATGCGAAGTGAACACCGGAGCCATCGCACCGCGCGGCGTGTGACCACCGGACCGGGGCCGCGCAACGCGCGGGTGTCCCCTGCCAACGACCAGAGCCCGCAGCCAAAGGACGTGGTTCATGACCAGCGCCGAGATCTCTGCCGAAAACGCCGATCCGGTCCCCGTTGCCGGGCCTTTCCCCAGCCGGGCCGATCTCCAGCCCTACCTGGCCCCGATCCTGACGACCAGCCTATGGCAGATCGTCAATTCCTTCGGGCCGCTGATCGCCCTGTGGGCGCTAATGGTGATCAGCCTGAAGCTGAGCTATGCGCTGACGCTGCTGCTGGCCCTGCCCGCCGCCGGTTTCGTCGTCCGGATCTTCATCATCCAGCATGATTGCGGGCATGGCGCGTTTTTTCGGGCGCGCTGGGCCAACGACGCCCTGGGCACGATTTGCGGCTTGTTGACCTTGACGCCCTATGCCCATTGGCGTCGCCAGCATGCCGGACACCATGCCAACTGGAACAATCTCGACCGGCGTCACAGTGGCGCCGACATCTATTCGACCTGCCTGACGACCACTGAATACCAGGCCCTGAGCCCAAGCCGCAAAGCCCTCTATCGGCTGATCCGCCATCCGGCGGTCGCGTTGGTGGCGCTGCCGCCACTGGTATTTATGGTGTTGTATCGTCTGCCGTTCGACACGCCGGCCGCGTGGCGCCGCGAGCGCCTGGCGGTCCACAGCACCAATCTGATGATCGCGATCGCGGTCGTGGCGCTGGGGCTGACCATCGGCTTTCGGACCTTCCTGCTGGTTCAGGTCCCAATCACGGTGATCGCGGCCATTATCGGTGTCTGGCTGTTTTCGATCCAGCATCGCTTCGAACACACGCTATGGACCCGTCAGGCGCAGTGGAACCCGACCGACGCCGCGCTGTCGGGAAGCTCCTATCTGCGGCTACCCCGGCTGCTGCAATGGTTCACCGGGAATATCGGCTTTCACCACATCCACCACCTCAACGCCCGCATCCCCAACTATCGGCTCGAGGAATGCCATACCAGCCTGGCGGCATTTCACGAGGTTCAGGTCCTGACGCTGAAAACCGGATTGCAATCCGCCGGCTTCTGGCTGTGGGATGAACAGCAGGCGCGGATGGTCCGCTTCCCCTGAGACCGCGAACGATGAGCGTCGCCTTCGGGGGCCGCGCCAGCTTCGGCCGTTGGCGTGGTTCCCCGCATCGACACCCGCATCAACAGAGGAGCGGCCGCACACAAACAAACAGGGCGCCCAAGGGGCGCCCTGTTCGTCACCGAGTTGGTTCCGATTACGGGAACACGATCTCGACACGACGGTTCGACGGCTCGCGCACGCCGTCGCCGGTGGCGACCAGCGGATGCAGCTTGCCAACGCCCGTGGCACTGATGTTCGACGACGGGACGCCCAGATGGACGAATTCCGCCTTGACCGCATCGGCACGGCGGACCGACAGACGCAGGTTATATTGCTGGGTACCGACGGTGTCGGTATGGCCGGTCAACTGAATGCGTGAAACACCGCCCCGCTTGGCGTTTTCGGCAGCGTCGGCAATGATCCGGCGTGCCTGATCGGTCAGTGTCGACTTGTCGAAGTCAAAGAACACAAGGTAGTTGCGCGCGGTCTGAGCGGCCGGCGGGGTCGGCGCCGCGGCCGGAGCGGCAGGCGCTGCAGCGGTGACCGGGCAGTCATACGAACCGGCATGGATCACGGATTTGCCGGCAGCGGTGACCACTGGATTGGTCCGGGCATCAATGACAGGGTTGCAAACCTTCGTGTCCGCGGCAAATGCCGGCACGGCGGCAAATGACGAAAGGACAATCAACCCGACGCGGAAAAACTTTTCCATATTCCCTCCGAAAAACAGCGCGCTTACAGCCGCCAATTAACAGTTACCCGGTCCCCAGGGTTAAACCCCTTGGCGCCTCGGCGCAATATGCAAGCGTGGCAAGGTTCTACCTGCTCGAACACTGCGCTTCTGTTGCCACAGAGTCGGGTCCCAGAGGGGAACCACGGGCGCTCACGGGCGGCATGACTCATTGAGTTGATGCCAAGCAAAAAGGATTTGAGCAACGAATTCCCGCAACATGCGCTCATTTTGGTCAATGTTGTTGCTCAACCGCTTCAGCGGCGTTGGCACAACACCGCAAGTCCGGGTTATTCAGCGACGGCGGGATGACGACGAACCGGGACGATATGCCGGGACGGTGCGGATTGTCGGGACGACAAGGCGGCGCCATCACGGCGCCCCACAAAAAAAGCGAGCGCCGCGACGGCGCTCCGGTGACAGAGTCTGCGCCGCGACGGCGCTCCGGTGATAGAGTCCGCGCCGTGACGGCGCTCCGGTGACAGAGTCCGCGCCGTGACGGCGCTCCGGGGCGGGTGCGCACCGATTTCGGGGTGCCCGCCGGGTTTACGGCCTATTCGGCGGCAAGGCAATTGAAGGAGCCGGCGATTTCACGACCCCGGTACGCCAGGAACATCGCGTCAAGATGCTCCTCATGATCCAGATACCGGAGCAAGGCCTCTTCAACCAGTTGATTTGTCTCGCGATGTTTTTCCATCGTCAGAGATTGTAGTCGCGCCCAGACGAGGTCGCGGATCGGCAGGGTATGTTCGTTCATCGCGCGCTCCCCTTGTTTCACTCCCAGTCTGGATAGCATGGACCTCCTATCCTAAAGACGCAACGCCTACCCGTATTACTGCGACAATCTGCGCCGTTGCCGGCGACTCCTGCAATTACAGGGGACACGAAGTCGCGACACTAACCTTAAAGAGGTACCGTTCCGGCGCAGTTTCTCTCCCCACTCTTGGCAACCGATTCTTGGCTCTGGTGGATCATTAGCAGATGCAGCAGAAACTCTATTAGCTTCGGCCGCGGGTATTTCAACCAGGCCGGCCTCGACCCGCGACCGGATACCGAGTCGAGGTTGCGCAACGACGCCGGCCGTCCCCTTGATCGGGAAGACGCGCCGCCACCTTGAAAGCGGAGATCGTGAGAAGAAGGCCGAACAGAGCGGGTCCGGGCAGAAACAGCGTCGGGAAACTGGTTGGGGCGCCTGGATTCGAACCAGGGATGGCGGTACCAAAAACCGCTGCCTTACCGCTTGGCTACGCCCCAGACGCTTCAGCGGAGGCGCACCATAATCAGTTTTGCGGAACGCCGCAACAGGCCGTTCACCGATTTTCTGCTATCCTGCCCCGGGACGCCGGGTGGGGCATTGTTTCGTACACGGAACGGTAGATTGCGCCGCGCTGCGAAATTGTCTAAACCAGTTCGCGGCGAGAGACGATGAGGATCGAACATGGCTGGTGACGAACCGGACGCTCGTGAGACGCTGGAACTTTTGCGGCGAACGGTGGCCGACCTGTCGGCACGGCTGGAGCAGGCGGAACGGGACATCGTGCAGCTTTCGACCGCGTTGGCCGAGGGCGGATGGGCGCATCGGGCGGCCGCTGCCGGCGTTGCGGCGGACAGGAACGCCGCGGACGACGAGCGGGCGCGGCCTCGGCATCCAGGACGACGACCGGGCATATGGCTGGGTTCGATCATTGCCGGCGCGCTGATCGCCGGCACGCTGGCGGATTGGATCCACCCGCCGACGGCAGCAACCGGGACCGCCGCGGCGGATCCGGCGCCCCCCGCGCTGCAAGCCGGCCTCGACAACCCGTCGGGCACTCCCGCCGCCGTGACGGCGTTGCCGAGCGCGCCGACGCCCGCGCCCACCGCCGTCGCAAGCCAGCCCATGGCAGCGACCGCACCGCCGCCCGCGGCGTCGCCCGACATCGCGGCCGTACCGCGCGCCGATGGGCCACCGCCCGATGCCGCCGCGCCGGCCGCACCACGACAACAGATCGCGACGCCAGCCCCGGCATCGCCAGCCCCGGCATCGCCGGCACCAAACGCCGACCAGGTTGCGATGGCCGTCACGCCACCGGTGGCAAAGACGACGTCCGCGGACCTCGCGGTGTTGGAGCAGAATGCCCAAAGTGGCGATGCCGTCGCCCAATACGCACTGGGCGATGCGCTGGCCGACAGCGATCAACCTGGTGGCGACCCCACCCGCGCCGCCGCCTTGTTGGAGCAGGCCGCCCGCCAGGGCGTCGGCGCTGCCGCGTACCGGCTGGCCCAATTGTACCAGGACGGCGCGATCGGGCCCGCCGCACCGACGGTCGCCGTACATTGGTATGCCATCGCCGCCGATCGTGGCTATCCGGACGCCATGCTGGCCCTGGCCGAAGCCTATGAGACCGGCTCCGGGGTCGCAGCGGATGTCGACGCGGCCACGCACTGGTATCAGGCGGCCGCCGATGCCGGCTCGGTCCCGGCCCTCACCGCTTTGGGGCGCCTGTTCGAGCGCGGGATCGACGGTGCCCCCGATCAGGAGGTCGCAATATCGTGGTACCGGCAGGCCGCCAGCGCCGGCGACACCGAGGCGGCAGCGGCGTTGCAGCGGCTCGGTGCCACCGCGGTGCCGGTGTCGATGCCCAGCATCCTGGCGGTGCGCCCCGTGGTCTCGCTCCGACAGGTTCAGCAGCAGTTGATCAAGGCGGGATTCGCGATCGGCGAAGCCAACGGCCGGATGGGCCCGCAAACCGCCGAAGCCATCCGCACCATGCAGAAGCGCGCCCACCAGAAAGTTACCGGGCGGGCCACGCCCGAACTGGTGGAGTTCCTGAACCGTCAGCTCGGCCCCTGAGCTGTTTCTGATCAGGTTGGATCAGAAACAGCCGCCGGCGCCACGACGCCCCAAGGCCCGCGAGCCAAGGCCCGCGAGACGGACCGATGACGGCCAGCCCCGACCCCGTCGGCGATGAGAAAAGCTCATCACCGACGGGCGTTACCCGAGCCGGGTCGCCCGAACCCACCAGGCCGGGTGTTCGGCGTGGATCCGCGCGGCCGCGCGGCCGGCGTCATCGGCATCGCGGAACAACCCGAAACAGGTCGCACCGCTTCCCGACAATCGCGCCAGCAAACAGCCGGGCGCCGCGTCCAGGCTATCGAGCACAGGATCGATCGCGGGATCGAGACCTCGAGCGGCATCGGCGAGGTCATTGCGCCGTTGTTCGAGCAGCGTTGCCAGGGCGACAACGTCGTAGGGGATCTCGATCAGCCGTGCCGCCGCCGAAAACGGTCCCCGCCTTGCCTTGAACACCGCGGGCGTCGACAACGGCACGCCGGGATTGACGACCACGACGGGACAGGACGGCAAGGCCGGAGCCGCCTCGACCTGGTCACCGATCCCGCCGAAATAGGCAGAGACTCCGGCCAGACAAACCGGAACATCGGCGCCGAGCCCGGCGGCGACGTCACGCAGCCGGCGGTCATGGGGGTCCAGCCGCCAGAGCCGGGTCAGGGCCCGAAGGCAGGCGGCCGCGTCGGACGATCCGCCACCAATCCCCGACGCCAAGGGCAGTTCCTTGGTCAAACGGATCGCAACAGCGGGCGCCCGGCCGACAGCCTCGGCCAGGGCGTGCAGCGCCCGCCAGACCAGATTGCCGGTCGGGGGCTCGGCGGCCAGAGGCGCGCCGAACGGCCCATCGATCGTCAAAGCCGGTTGTTCCGCCACCGTCACGGCAACGGTGTCACACACGCGGGCAAAGGCGACCAGGCTGTCGAGGTCATGATAGCCGTCGGGACGGACCCCCAGAACGTGAAGGTAAAGATTGATCTTTGCGGGAGCAGCTTCTCGGAAAATCGCGGACATGGCCATACAACAAAGTCAGTTGAGCGTACCGGCGGTCTGCCGTTTCGGCAAACCCTGATCGAGCTTGGTTTGCAGCACGCCGATCTGCTTTTTATCGTCAGATTCCTTAAGGGCGCGTTGCCATTGATAACGAGCTTCGCGATGACGTCCAAGCTGCCAGTAGACATCGCCGAGATGTTCGTTGAGCGTCGGATCCAGCGGCTTGAGCTGAACCGCTTTTTCAAGCTGTCCCAGGGCACCGTTGAAATCGCCCTGCCTGTAGAGTGCCCAGCCGAGACTGTCGATAATGAAGCCATCGTCGGGACGCAGCGCAACCGCACGCTCGATCAGCTTGCGCGCCTGGTCAAGTTTGATCCCGCGATCGACCCAGGAATAACCGAGATAGTTGAGGAGAAAGGGCTGCTCGGGATTGAGCTCGGCGGCCTTGACAAGATCCGGCTCGGCCCTGGCCCAGTCGCCCATCTTGTCGTAGGTCAGCCCACGGGCATAAAACAGGGTCCACGGCGTTGATCCGGTTTTCGCCGCCTGCGTGATTGCCTTCTGGAAGGTCGCGATCGCTTCGTCATAACGGTTGGCATCGCGGTAGGTCTCCCCGAGTTCAAGCATCGAGTCGGTACGCTCGGGACGCTGGGCAACCAGGGTTCGCAGCAGTTCGATCGCATCGGGAAGCCGATCCAGTCTCTTCAACTCGTCAACCTGCCGCAGCACCGCCAGCCAGGCAATGCCATTGTGCCGGGTCCCGGCATCGCCACCGACCTTGCGATAGGCGGCCAGGGCCTCGTCATCGCGACCGCGCGCCGCCAGGATATCACCCACCAGCAACTGACACAGATCCAGGTCGGGTGACAGGAACAGACCGACGCGGGCGTACAGCATCGCCAGGCCCGGGACCTCTTCCTGGCTCAAGGCGCTGGCAATATCATAGAGGGCGAAGGCCATGCCCTGGCGTGCCGTCAGAGGCGGTGGTGGTGGTGGCGGAGGCGAGGCATCGAGATCCATCGCCAGCAGGCCACGGTCATGGTCAGCCCCGAAGCTGTCATAAACCTGACGCGCCAGTTCGGTCCGCCCGGTGCGGCGATCATAGGCGGCGACCGCCTCCACGACCCGAAGCGACGGCTCCGGTCTCAGCGCCGACTGGTAGGCCTGATCGGCGGCGGCCCGGTCCCCGGCCACCTCCGCAATCATACCGCTGTGTAAAGCGCGCAAGACGACAAACCCGGGCTCCGTCCCCACCTGCTCCAGGGCAGCCTGCGCCTCGGTATTGTGCTTGCCGGCCGCCTGCGCCCACGCCAGCATCAAGGGCACCAGATGCTGCCCCAGGCCATCGCGGGGAAGCGCCGTCAGACGCGCCACCGCGGCGTCATCACGCCCGGCGGCGACGTCGGCAGCCGCCAACAGAACGACGGCAACCATTTGTTCAGGCCCGGTACCCGTGACCCGGTCGGCCAGCGCCAACGCCTCGTCGGTGCGGCCATCGTCCAGCAGCAGGGCAAATTGTGTACCCAGCAGCGACGGATCGGTCGGACTGTCGGCCAAAGCCCGGGTCAGGAACTGCAGCGCCGCCACCGGGTCCTCAGCATGTTCGGCAAATCGGGCCGCAAGGTAGCTGCCGACCCCCGTCAGGGGCAACGTATTCGCGGCCGGGGTCGCCCCTGGCGCGGCTGCTGTTTGGGCCGTCCCGAGATCATCGGCAACCGTGGCGCCGACCGACCCGACCAGCACCGCACCCGCCAAGACCAATTGCCGCCACATAACCTTGCGCCACCGTTCATCCATCGCCTTGTCCATCACAGCAAACATTTCCGTCGCGGGCAACGCGATCGGCACCATCACCCGGGCCCCGGCGTATCCGTCACCGATCCCATCCGGGGCCCGTCACCTATTGGGCCTGTCACATATTGGGATAGTTCGGTCCGCCGCCACCCTCGGGCACAACCCAATTGATGTTCTGGGTCGGATCCTTGATATCGCAGCTCTTGCAGTGCACGCAGTTCTGGGCGTTGATCTGAAGGCGCGGCGAACGGCCGTCGGCGTCGCGCACAATCTCGTAGACGCCGGCCGGGCAATAGCGCTGTTCCGGCGCATCATAGCGTGCCAGATTGACCGTGATCGGGATCGTCGCATCCTTTATTTGCAGATGCGGCGGCTGATTTTCCTCGTGATTGGTATTTGCGAGGTAAACCGAACTCAAGCGATCGAAACTGACCACGCCGTCGGGCTTCGGATAGTCGATCCGCCGGGCCTCAGCGGCGGGCTTCAGCGCCAGATGATCGGCGCGATGCCCCATCGTCCAGGGCGCCCGGCCCTTCAGCACATAGGTCTCAACCGCGGAATAGGCCAAGGCGCCCCAGAGCCCGAAACGAAAGGCCGGGCGAATATTGCGGACGCGGGACAATTCATCCCAGACCCAGCTCTGTTTGAGCGCGGCCGGATAGGCGCTGACCTCCTCACGCCCCCTGCCGGCAACAAGATGATCAAAAATCGCTTCCGCGGCGACGATCCCCGATTTTATCGCGGTATGATTACCCTTTATCTTGGGAACATTGAGAAATCCGGCAGAATCACCCACGATGCAACCTCCGGGAAAGGTCAGCTTGGGGATCGACTGCAAGCCCCCTTCGCTCAGCGCACGCGCGCCATAGGCGATGCGCCGGCCCGCGGCAAACAACGGGCGCAGCGCCGGATGCTGCTTGAAACGCTGGAACTCCTCGAAGGGCGACAGGAACGGGTTGGCGTAGTCGAGACCGACCACGAGACCAACCGAAATCTGATTGTTCTCCATATGATAGATCCAGGATCCGCCATAGGTGTGTCGGTCCAGCGGCCAGCCGATCGTGTGGGTCGTATGGCCCTGGCGATGGTGCGCCGGATCGATCTCCCACAGCTCCTTGATGCCCAGACCATAGGTCTGCGGCGAAACGCCGTCGCGCAAGGCGAAGCGTTCAAACAGCGTCTTGGTCAGCGAACCGCGGCAGCCCTCGGCAAAGATCGTCTGTTGCGCATGAAGTTCGACGCCCGGGGTAAAACCGGCGGTCGGCTTGCCGTCCTTGCCAATGCCCATGTCACCGGTCGCGACGCCACGGACCGCGCCCTGCTCATCATACAATACCGCCGCCGCGGCAAAGCCGGGATAGATCTCGACGCCCAGGGCCTCGGCCTGTTGTGCCAGCCATCGCGCCAGGCTGCCCAGGCTGATGATATAATTGCCATGGTTACGCATCTGTGGCGGCGTCGGCAGCCGGAAACGCCGGCGTTCGGTCAGGAACAGGAACTCATCGTCGGTTGCGCGGGTGTGCAGCGGTGCGCCGCGATCCTGCCAATCCGGAATCAGCTCATCCAGCGCGCGGACCTCAAACACCGCGCCCGACAGGAGATGCGCGCCAACCTCGGACCCTTTTTCGATGACGCAGACCGACACATCATGCCCCCGGGCAACGGCCTGTTGGCGTATTCTGATCGCCGCCGCCAGCCCCGACGGTCCGGCACCGACGATCACAACGTCGTACTCCATGCTTTCGCGTTCCATTATGACCATCACCCCGTCTTGGCATCCTGGGGGAACGTCTCTATTGTCGTGTCCCCGTATCCTGTTGTTCCCGCGAATTCCCGGTCTGGCTTGTCTTTTTTTCGGCGCGGCCCGGCAAAGATAGGCGGCGTGCCGCGCCGAGACCAGCACAGAGTTGTGCCCGACGGGCAGGGGCGGGCACCATCATGGCAACCCGATTCGCACACGTCCATTGACAGCGAGCCCCGGGATGGCGGACTGAAGATCGGAACTTAAGGTGAACACGAAAATTCGGCCCGAAGCGATGCCCGATTCGATTGCCCCCCTCGACGCGCTACGCTGGCACCTGGACGCGGGCGCCGACGAGGTGATTGCCGAGACCCCCACCGATTGGACCCAGGTCACGCCGGTGCCATCGCTGCGTGCGCCGGTGCGGGGTCTGCGTGCGCCCACAAACCCGGAGACGCCGCAGCCCCGGGCCGCGAAAGTTCCGGAGCCCTGGCAGGGCGGACCGGCGATCGCGGCGCCACCCCCGCCTTTGCTGGGCCCTGCGGCAATCGAGGGCCACGCGCGCAGCGCCGCGGCGCAAGCCCCGTCGCTGGAGGCGCTGGCACAGACGATCGCCGGTTTCAATGACTGTCCCCTCAAATTCACCGCGATGAATCTGGTGTTTGGCGACGGCAATCCGGACTCCGGCATCATGCTGATCGGAGAGGCCCCCGGAGAAGACGAGGATCGCCAGGGCAAACCGTTCGTCGGAGCCAGCGGAAAACTGCTCGACCTCATCCTGACGCGAGTCGGGCTGGACCGGGATCGGGTCTACATCACCAATATCCTGCCCTGGCGGCCGCCGGGCAATCGCAGCCCGACGCCGGCGGAGGTGGCGACCTGTCTGCCCTTCGTCGCCCGCCATATCGAGCTGGTGAATCCCAAAGTATTGATTTTACTTGGCGGCACCGCGGCAAAGACCATACTCGGCCGCAACGAGGGAATTACCAGAATCCGCGGAAAATGGTTCGACTACACGGCAACTGGACTGGGACATACCATTCCGGCCCTGCCGACCTACCATCCCGCCTACCTGCTGCGCTCGCCGTTGCAGAAACGAGACGCCTGGTGCGACTGGCTGAAATTTAAGGCAAAATTTATCTAATAAGTTCCTTATTTCTCAACCTCTTATAGAATATCGTTCTTTTTAGTCAAAATTTGGTGACGTTCTAACCTTGCATTTTGCCCCGGCAATGGCATATGGACGAGCCATGGGCAAGGCAGGCTTGAGCGTTCGTCCGCTACGGATGTTTCGCAGAACCCTACTCGGCACTCTGATTACGCCATTTGTAATACTGGGCTGTTCTTTCGTCATAACCCCCAGTACGGCGCAGCAGGTGACCAGAACTCACTGGCAGCCGGGTTTCGGCTTGAGCGGCGGGGAGAGTTCAGTGAATCGGCAACTGCTGTTGCCGACACCGTGGCGTGCGACCGGGATCCTGGCCATCCAACACATCGCCAATGACAATCAGGCGACTGCCCGGTTGCTGCTGGTTGCCGATGGCAATCGACCGCTGCGCCAAAGGCTGCTGGACGACACGACGCTGGTGGTCGGCCCTGCCGGGACCGAACCGATCGTCGGCGGCGGCGACACCAAAACCACGCCCCGGGCCACCGGCCCGATAACCACGCCCTGGGCCACCGGCCCGATCGCCACCACGGCGCGCCTGGCCTCGAACGTCGTTTTCCTTTCCGACCGGGTTCCCGGAGCAGCGACAGCCCCCGGAACCGACGCGGATCCCGCACCGCCCCCCGGACCAGCGCGCGAGCGCAACCCCGCGATGGGCAACGACGAGCCCCATCACGGGGTCACGGCGATATCGGCGGCCGGCGATGATCCGTTCTCGCCCCAGCCGGCCCCGCTTGCGATCGCCCCCGTGGAACCGCCGCACTTCGAGGTGCGACCTGACACGGCCGGGCACGCCGCATCGGCAAACACCGCGTTGTCGCGCAACGATGACAACGCGCCCATGCTTCTGGCGGAGGAGGATGCAAGCCGCTATCACCGGATCTTCGAACTTCAAAACCGCGGTGATATCGAAAGCGCAGATCGGGAAATCCCGGCGATCAAGAATTCCAGCCTGATCGGCTATGTGCTGATGCAGCGCTATCTGGCAACGACGGGTTACAAGGCCAGCGCCGACGAGCTGCAGGCCTGGCTGAGCCACTACCGCGATCTGGCGGGCGCGGAGCGGGTTTACGCCTTGGCGATCCGGCAATTGCCGCCCGGCGCCCGCAAGCCGCCCGAACCGGTTGCGGCCGATGATTTTCTCGACGACGGCTACAGCTTTGATCCAAGGCTTGATGTGCGTCCGGCGCGCCAGCAATCGCGGGGCGCCCATCAATCCACAGCGATTGCCACCGCGGTCCGGCTGATTGACGCGGTGCTGCAGCGCGACGGCGTGGGCGCCGGCGTCCGCATGCTGGCCCCGCCGCTCAACCCCAACCTCAGTGACCAGACCGCTTATGATACGGCGCGCGTCGAGGTGGCAGCCGCCCTGCTCTACCACGGCCAGGCCCACCAAGCCCTGGCTTTTGCCCGGGCCAGTGCCGAGCGGTCGGGAACTGTCCTGCCCCGGGCGCATTGGATCACCGGGCTGGCTTATTGGTATCTCGACAATGCCGAGGCCGCAGGCCACCATTTCCAGATCGCCGCCGAAAACCCCGATCAGGGCGCCTGGGAATCCGCCGCGGCCGCCTATTGGGCGGCGCGCGCGCTGGATCGCCCGCCCCATCACAACGCCAACGCCCGGACCTGGCTGGAACGGGCCGCCCGGTTTCCCCGAACCTTTTACGGCTTGCTGGCCACCCAGTCACTGGGCGAAACACCCCGTTTCCGGTGGGAGCTGCCGGCCCTCACCGACCGTGAGCTGAGTATCGTCACCCGCATGCCGGCGGGCCAGCGTGCGGTGCATCTGATCCAGATTGGTCAACGCGATCTGGCGGAACGGGAGCTGCGCCGGCTGCACCCCGCCGGGAACCCGGCTCTTGAGCAGGCCATCCTGACACTGGCCGACATCGGCAAGATGCCGCGCCTGTCCCTGCGCCTGGGCGGCGCCATGACCGACCCGGATGGCACGCCCTATGATGCCGCCCTGTTTCCCCTGCCGCCCTGGGCGCCCCGCGAAGACGCCAATACCGATCCCGCGCTGCTGTTCGCTTTGATGCGCCAGGAGAGCCGGTTCGAGCCCAACGCCCGCAGCGAAAGCGGTGCCCTGGGCCTGATGCAATTGATCCCGAGTACCGCGTTTTCCGTCGGCAATGGCCGCGGCCGCGCGGGCGGCACCAGCAGCGATCTGCTGGACCCGGAAACCAACGTCACCCTGGGCCAACGCTATATCGCCTATCTGGCCCAACAGCCTCAGATCGCCAACAACATGGTGATGATGCTGGCAGCCTATAATGCGGGCCCCGGCAATCTGTCCTATTGGCTGAAAGATGTGATCCGGACCCGCGATCCCTTGCTGTTCATCGAGATCCTGCCCGCGTGGGAGACGCGGGGCTTCGTGCAGCTGGTGCTGACCAACTACTGGATGTATTGTCAGCGCCTGGGCCAGGAGACACCGACTCTGGCAGATCTTGCCCGGAACAGATGGCCGGTCTATAAGCCCACCACTGTCACGGCATCGACGCCCGACGGCACTCTGCTCCACATCACGTCGCTTCAGGATGATGTCGAACGGGTCCAGGTTGCCGTGCACGACCGATAAGGTCGAGCGACCCCGGGAGACGTTGGTGCCCGGCCCCACATTGCGGTTACGAAGAGAAGATCACACATGGCAATCGACCCGTCGCGCCGCTTCATTCCGGTTAACATCGCGATCCTGACGATCTCCGATAGTCGCACGCTGGCCGATGATCGCTCCGGCGACACCCTGGTCGAGCTTCTGACCGCCGACGGTCATCAATTGGCGGCACGCCATCTGCTCAAGGACGACCTGCACGCCATTGTCGCCCAATTGCGACACTGGATCGACGATCCGTCCATCGACGTCGTGGTTTCGACCGGCGGAACCGGTGTCACCGGGCGCGACATCACGCCCGAGGCCTTCAATCAGGTGCTGGAGAAAAAGATCGAGGGCTTCGGCGAATTGTTCCGCTGGATCAGCTACGACAAGATCGGCACCTCGACCATGCAGTCGCGGGCTGTCGGCGGCGTTTCCAACGGCACCTATCTGTTCGCCCTGCCCGGGTCGCCCGGTGCCTGCCGCGATGGCTGGGAACAGATCCTGCGCTTTCAGCTCGACAGCCGTCACCGCCCGTGCAACCTCGTCGAACTGATGCCGCGTCTGACGGAACATCTGTGACGGCGGGCCCGTCCGCCGTCAGCGATGGTCATGCCTCGGTGTCTTGCATGCCGAAATCCTGATGCCATTTGCGGTCTTCAATCAACATGTGCTGCGCAACAACTTCATAACTAATGAAGTTGATGACGTCAACAAATCCGATCTTTCCGTTTTCAAGGTCGTTGATTTTACTGCGCGTCCTTTGAATCAGCGTCCTGTGAATATTCTTATGATGATCAATATACTCATTGTTATATTGTGACAATATCATTTCTTCGTCAGAAAAATGATTCTCGATAACATCCAGGAACGATCTCAATTCCACGACGATCCCGGCGATATTCGTTACGTCTTCGCGCAGGCTCAAAATGCCACCCAATATTTCGAATATCCTCTTGTGCTGACAATCGATCAGATGATGACCTGTTTGATAATCGTCCTGCCAGTTTATATGAGAAATAGACCCCGCAATACCCGCGATGTCGAGGCAGTCAATGTCAATACTCTCTGTTTTCGTCTGATTTCTCCCTGAGTTTTTCGCACGATAGAGGGCACTGTCGGCCCGCTCCAACCATTCATCCCAGCTATCCGTGGACAGACACACGGAAACGCCCAGGCTGGCGGTCACGCGACAGGTCCCCGAAAACAGGTGCCGCTCCACATTCGTACGGATCCTTTCGGCAATACGAACGGCCTCGGGCAAACTGCTCGACGGTAGAATGACAATGAACTCTTCACCACCCCACCGCCCCAGCACATCCGTCGAGCGTAACGTTTCCCGCGCGATATCGGCAAAGCCCCTCAGGATCGCGTCGCCAGCACCATGGCCATATTGATCATTGACGGCCTTGAAATGATCCAGGTCGATCATGATCAGCGACACCGGGTAACCGTAGCGGTCGAGACGCGCCATTTCCTGCTGCGCAACTTCTTCGATCCGGATACGATTCCAACACCCTGTTAATTTGTCCCGCATCGCCACAGTGCGAAGACGCTCGTCGGAACGCTCCTTGGCCATGATCAGAAAGCCATTCGATATCAGGATCAATAAAACGAAACCTGAATAATACATGATCGTGACCGTTTGCGACGATTCGAATATATTCGCCAACTCTGACGGCCATATTAGTGCCGTTAGAACCCTAGCCAACGACCTTACCAGCAGCACTACCACACTAAATATAATGATATTTCTTCCAATACGCGGAAAGTCGTATTTGAAATCCAACAGGCAAATTATAGCCAACAGCAACTGAACGAACAGAATGACACCACCAATAATAATACGACCGAGCATGGCATCACGCATCACCGTAAACGTTATCGCTATCACGATTGGCGGTAAAAGCACTTGCAAGAGGTTCGTCTTTTTGCCAAGAAAAATATTTATTGTGCGCAAAAACATCGAATGAGAAATAGAAATTATCGTATTTGCAACTACTATTGAGAAGAAATCAGGAACATGTCCACGAAATACGACGAGTGATACCCCAACCGAGAGAAGGCAGAGAGCAATCGCCCAAGTTCGCAACCCATCCCCGTCATCGCGCCATCCCATGACGGCCACCGGAAAGGCAAGCGTCAAACAGATTAAGATAATCGTAATAAACATTATCGGTGCATCAAGCGCCATTAATCTCACTCGAACGATAGGTTATTTTTGTCTTTTCAACGTTGCTGCCGGAATAGCGCATCCGAACACATGATGTCCAGCCACCCGGTCTCTCCAATCCGCAATCGTCATCGCCTGCCGCCTCCGGGCCCTGGCGCGATGCCGGCGCATCATTCCTGCGGCCAAGGCCGCCGCCGTTGGGCTTTCGCCCAAAGCCAACGGGGGCAATGGCCCAGACCCCTTTGTTTTTGTCAAAATAGAGGGGGAGCGGGTGCGGGCGGCAGCCCGCGGGCCGACGGCCAAAATGAGAACGGCCGCCCGGGTACGGCGGCTCTTGCGTCGGCGCCGCCGCCTCGATAAGGTCCCGCCTCCAAAGACGCTCGCGCGTGCCGGTTCGGGTGAACCGTCCTCTGGCATGGCGCGACGTCAGTGACCTTTTTCGAGCGACGCGCCATGACTGACAACCAAATCGAGCAACCGGCCAATGTTGGCGGTATCGCCGGGGACCATCTTCGACAATATATCGAGCGGATCGAGCGGTTGACGGAAGAGATCAAGGCGCTGCAGGACGACGTCAAGGATGTCTATGCCGAGGCCAAAGGCACCGGTTTCGACACCCGGATCATGCGCCAGGTCATCCGGATCCGGAAAATGGACAAGGATGAGCGCGACGAACAGGAAACCATGCTGGACCTGTACCTGCAGGCCCTGGGCATGTTGCCGGCGTTCGAGCGCGCCGAGGAGTCCGGAGAGTAGGCTTCCGGATACCGCGCCCCGCCGTCGTCAATCCGGCGCGGCAACCAGCGTTCCAACAAAACCAGCCACGGCGCCGCGCAAGGCGTCGCCGTGGCGCGACAAGGCCGACGCCACCTCAAAGACGCGCCCGACGCCGCGTCCGGTCTCTTCCGCGCGATCGCGCAGGGGCTTCCAGTCGACCAGGGCCTGGCGCAACGGATCCAACAGCTTCGGGTCGCCGCGATAAGCCGCCCGCGCCCGATCGATCTGCGCCAGGGCCCGCTGTTCGCGCGCCGCGACATCGGCGACCGCGGCGTCGATCTGGGCGTCGCCGGGCGCCAGGATGACATCCTTCATCGAGCGATGGATGCTGATGATCTCGATATCCGCGGCCAACACGGCGCGACTGACCCGCAGCGGCCCGTCATACATCGCCGACAGCGACCGGCTGACCCGCTCGACCGCGATCGCGGAGATGATCCCAAGCGCGGCCAGGAACAGCAAAAGAAGCGCGGCCGATGCCACCAGTCGCGTGCGGATCCTGATGGAGGGAAGCGAGGCGAACGCCATGGGGCACCCTGGCTGTGAGAAATGGGGTCGGGAAAACAGCGTCCATCGAACGTCACGCCGGTGGCTTCGGCGGTGGCAGGTCGACATGGATCGGCGGAACGCTCTTGAGATAGACCGCAATCGCGTGACGATCGGCATCGGTCAGCTTCGACGTGCCACGCACCACCGCCTTCATGCCCGAACCCACCTGATCCGATTGGGGCGTCAGGCCGCTTTTGAGCAGTCGCTGGATATCCTCGACCGACCAGTCACCGATGCCGGTCGCGACATCGCTGGTGATGTTGGGCGCGTTCTGTCCGTCCGGCCCACCGACATTGCCGGAGAAGGCCATACTGGGTTTCAGCGCGCCCAGAACGTTGCGCGGCGTATGGCATTCCTCGCAATGGGCAACGGCATGAACCAGATAATTGCCCCGGTTCCAGTCATCACCCCGGGCCGGATCGACGGCCAGAGCGCCCTCGCTGAAAAACAGGATGCGCCAGAAAAACAGCAGCGCGCGCCAGCCAAAGGGGGTGTTGACCTGATGCGGCTTGTTGGGCTGCGCCACCGGCGGCAGGCTCATCAGATAGGCATAGAGATCGGCGCTGTCGCCGTCGGTCATGTGGGTAAAGGCGGTGTAGGGGAACACCGGGAACAGATACTCCCCTTTGTGGCCAATGCCGGTGCGCAGGGCCGCCTGAAAATCCGCCACGCTCCAGGCGCCAATGCCATATTGCCGGTCGGGCGTGATATTCGGGACATGGAAAACACCGAACGGGGTATCGAGGCCCAAACCACCCGATGGCGCCGTGCCGGCCCGATCGCCGCCGTGACAGCCGGCGCAATCCGCCGCGTCGAAAAGATATTTGCCGCGCGCGATGCTATCGGCATCAGCGGCCCGCCCGGCGGATGGCGCCGCGACCAGCACCGTCGCGACAACCGGCACACAAAGTGAGAGCCCCAGAGCGAGCGCCCGGGGAAGCAGGCATCTCATGGCAGGGTCCTTCCAACTATGAAGGGGCAAGCAAGGCAAAGGGCCACCATCGCCGATACCGGGACGCACGGCGATGGTGGCGAACGGTTCAGGCGATGGGGCGGATGACGAGCTTGAAGCCGTCGCCCCCGGTCTGCGCCGCGGTGAATCCCAGATCCTTGAAAGGATGGCCGGCGTCCCAGGGCACCGGCAGGCGCTTGGGCCGGGTGCCAGCGGGCGGGAACGGGAAGATCAGTGATTCCGCGGCATGATGAGCGATCTTGCCGGTCATCTGATGATGTTCCTGGTGGATATGGCCATAGAACACGGTCACGTTCTGATACGACGTCAGGATCGTGAGCGCCTTGGCGCCGTCGCGGGTCGCCCAATCCCATTGGGGAAAGAGATCAAACAGCGGGCGATGGGCGAACACGACAATCGGCTGCGCCTTGTCGTAGCGGGCGAGATCGGCAGTCAGCCATTGCAGTTGATCATCGCCCAGGACCCCGTTGGGGTCGGAGACATTGTCGAGGGCGACAAAATGCAGGCCCTTGTGGTCGAAACTGTAACTGCCGGCGCCGAACAGGCTTTTGTACATCTCGCCATTATCGAGCCCCGCGTCGTTCTCGCCGGGGATGAAGCGCACATCCTTGACCTTGAGATCGGCGACGATCGACTTGAATTCCATCATGCGCCGCTGGCGTTCCTTGTCATCCTCCGCGGCGTGGGTCAGGTCGCCGGTGAACATGATGAAATCGGGCTGCTGTTCCAGCGCATTCACCGCGGCGACGGCGCGCTTCAAGGTGTTCCTGGCTTCGGGATTGGGCGGGCCCTCGAAGCCCCAATGGGAGTCCGTCATCTGAACAAAAAAGAAGTCCTGGCCCGCCGCGGCGAGGGCGCGGCCCCACGGGCCCAGGCTGAAGGCGAAGACAACGCCCCCCAGTCCGGCTAGTCTGAGGAAATCCTTGCGATTGATCTCGAGCGTCATGCGATGGCCTCCGGTGAAAGGCCCCGGCAAGGGGGGCGGTCACAGGCCAAGACCGGCATGGCGGCGCCGTTATTCCCGGAAATTTTCTCATCACTGACAAAATCACCGACAGCCCCGAGCCCGCCCGCCCTTCGGGAGCCAGCGACCGGCACGCTGCCCGGCGGCTCGGCCTGGAATTTCAAAATCCCGTCCCGTGATCTCCTTTCCTTGGGCTCATCCCAAAAAACGAATTCCGCGTGCCAGGTCGTGACGGCAACGTCCCTGATGTGACGCCATGATGATGCCTGAACGGCGTTGGACGCCCACCGGGGCTTCCGCCCCGCGAGGAAAGACACTTCGCAGTGGCGCATCATGACAGGATTTTCTGGTTCTTTTGAACCGGGACGCCGGTGGCGTCCCGCTGCGCCCCCACGCCTGGACCCGAACACCCCGGCTTCTCGGTCGGGTTCGGATCGCGACCGATCGAGCGAGCGCGGCCGATGCTGAACCGAACCGCGGATGCAGCGCGGCGGCTGATCGTCGAGATCGGGGCCGGCGACTTTGGGATCAAACCTTCGGGTCCTTGATATTCGATATGAAGCCTTTCAACAATAAAGCAGAGTTTCTGACAGGAAACAGAGAGGAATATCGATGAAAAGAAGAGATCTCACGACCTGGACCCTTGACGAGTTGGTCGGGCGCTTCGAAGAAATCTGCATCGCCCAGGACCAGGCGATCTTCGACGACAAAACGGCGAAATTTAACCGGCTCTACGCCAAAATGGACGAAGTCAGCGAGGAGCTTTGTCGACGCGGCCCCGAAGCCCGGCGGGCACTGATGCGCCTCTATGGCCATTCCAATATGCAGCTCCGCGTCCAGGCCGCCAAGTCCAGTTATGGCGCCGCTCCTGTCGAAGCGCGAGCCTGCCTCCAGCGTGTCGTCGACTCGCGATTTATGCCACAAGCCCTCCACGCCGGCATGTCAATTGCCGCCCTTGACGATGGCACCAGCATGTTGAGTTGAGCCGCTCGTCGCACGACCAAAGTCCCCATAACAACGGAACTCGCGCCATTCGGCGCTCACACCATCAGATAGGTTTGGCGCACCGCGGCATCGTCGACCAGCGCCGCCATAGCGCCATGAAAGCGAACCTGGCCTTTCTCAATAACAACGGCCCGATCCGAAACCAGCGCGGCAAAATGGAGATTCTGTTCGCTCAGCATCACCGCCAGCCCCTCGCGCTTCAATTCAAGGATCGCCAGCGCCATCATCTCCACGATGCGCGGTGCCAGGCCCTCAGACGGTTCGTCGAGCATGACCAGCCGGGGATTGCCCATCAGGGTTCGGGCAATGGTCAGCATTTGCTGCTCCCCGCCGCTCATCCGCCCGCCGGGACGATGGCGCATCTCGGCCAGGTTGGGAAACAGCGTGAACAGCCGCTCCGGCGTCCAGCATGGCAGCCCCGGCCGGGCCGGGCGCCGCCCGACCGCCAGATTCTCCATCACCGTCAGATCCTTGAAGATGCGCCGGTCCTCGGGCACATAGCCGAGGCCGAGGCGCGCGATCGGCGCCGGCCCCCGGGCCGCGATGTCGATCCCGGCAAAGGTCACGCGGCCCCAGCGATCCGCCACCAGCCCCATGATCGATTTGAAGATCGTCGATTTGCCGGCGCCGTTGCGACCGATCACCGCCAGCACCTGGCCCGGATCGACCGCGAGATCAATGTCGGTCAGGATCCGCGCCCGGCCATAGCGTGCGTTGAGGTGTTCGACGGTCAGCAAGGGGCTATCACCGCTCATGCCGCGCCCCCCGGTCGCGGGGCGAACATCGCGCCACTGCCCAGATAGACCGCCTGGACCTCGGCATCGGCGCGAATGTCCGCCGGTTGGCCCGACGCAATGATCGTTCCCTGGTTCATCACGATGATCCGGCTGGCATGGCCGAACACGATATCCATGTCATGTTCGGTAAACAGCACGGCCACACCACTTTCCGCGACCAGCGCCGCCGTCAAATTCATCAGCTCGGCGCGTTCGCGCGGGGCCATGCCCGCCGTCGGTTCGTCCATTAGCAGCAGCCGGGGGCGGCTGGCCAACGCCACCGCCAGTTCCAGACGCTTGAGATCGCCATAGGCCAGGGTCGCGCTGGCTCGGTCCGCCTGATCGGCCATGCCGACGCGATCCAGCAGCGCCAAAGCCTGATCGCGATAACGGGGCGCCGCCGGGCGCCAGATATCAAACAGGCGGCGGTGAAACGACAACAGCACCATCTGGACATTCTCGGCCACCGTCATCGACGGCAGGGTCGCGGTGATCTGGAAGGTACGCCCCACCCCGCGCCGCCAGATCGCCCGGGGCCGGCGGCCCCTGACCTCGACCCCGTCGATCTGGATCGACCCGTGGTCCGGGCGCAACTGACCATTGAGCATGTTGAAAACCGTGGTCTTGCCTGCGCCATTGGGGCCGATCAGAGCCACCCGTTCACCCGCGCCGACCGTGAAGCCGACGTCATCAACCGCGCGCACGCCCCCGAACGATTTGACAAGATGCTCGACCCGTAGAACCACGGTCAACGCCCCGCCTCGCCGGTCCCGGACCGCCCGGACCGCAACCGCCCGCCCAGCGCACCGGCGATGCCTTGGGGGAACGCCAGCACCAGCAGGATGATGATGACACCCACCACCAGACGCCAATAATCGGTCAGTCGCACCAGTTGGGTCTCCAGCCCATGGAACACCACGGCGCCGACGATCGGCCCGACCAGCGACTGGACACCACCGAGCAGCACCATCACCAGCCCATCGACCGATACCGGAACGTCGAGATAGGTCGGAAACACACTGCCTTTGGCATAGGCGAACAGGCCGCCGGCGAGACCGGCCAGGACCCCGGCGATCACGAAGGCCAGCCATTGGAACCGCTGGACATCGATGCCGATGGCCTCGCACCGCAGCGGCGAATCCCGCCCCGCGCGCACCGCATAGCCGAACGGCGCAAACACGATCCGGCGCAGCAGCAGCAGCGCCGCGATCGACAGCCCGAGGCACAGCTCGTAGAACGGCGCCGCGGTCGCGGCCCACGACGCCGGCCAGACACCCAGAATGCCGTTGTCGCCCCCGGTGACCGCGGTCCATTCGAACATCACAGACCAGGCGATCTGGGCAAAGGCCAGGGTCAGCATCGCCAGATAGACCCCCGACAGGCGGACGCAGAACCAGCCGAACACCAGGGCCGCCAGCCCGGCCAGCAGCGGCGCCGCGACCAGCCCGGTGACCATCGTCGCCCCGAAATGTTTCACCACCAGGCCGGCGCCATAGGCGCCCAGGCCGAAATAGGCGGCATGGCCAAACGACATCATGCCCCCCGGGCCCATGATGAATTGCAGGCTGGCGGCAAACAGAACCATGATCAGGGTCTCCGACGCCAGGGCCAGAACATAGTCCCCGGCGAAGACCGGCAGCGCGGCCAGAACCAGCGTGAGCGCCAGCGCCACGGCGATCAGACCCGGCGACGCCGGCCGCAGCGGCGGTTCGACGGCGTCAGCCGTGCCGCGCGGCAGTGCCGGCACCCGTCCCAACAGACCGTAAGGCCGGATCGCCAGCACAATCGCCATGACCAGAAAGGCCAGGACCACCGTGATCCGCGGCACCAGCAGGATGCCGAATGCCTGGAGCTGTCCGATCAGCAGCGCGGCCAGGAACGCGCCGGTGACGCTGCCCATGCCGCCCACGACCACGACCACGAAGGCCTCGACGACAACGGCGACATCCATATGCAGGGTGACCGCCTCACGCGGCAACTGGATGGCCCCGGCCAGTCCGGCCAGCAGGGCGCCCAGAAACAGCACCGTGGTGAACAACCGCGACTCATCGACCCCCAGGGCCGCGGTCATCTCACGATCCTCGGTCGCCGCGCGCACCAGCACGCCCCAGCGGGTGCGATGAAACAACAGCCACAACAGACCCAGCACCACCGGGCCCAGCACGATCAGGAACAGGTCATAATGCGGGATCGCCTGGCCCAGCAGATGGACCCGGCCGGCCAGACCCGGCGCGCGGGGTCCCAGACGGTCTTCCGGCCCCCAGATCGCGAGAACCGCGTCCTGGCCCACCAGCACGACGCCGAAGGTCGCCAGCAACTGAAACAGCGCCGGCGATTGGTACAGCCGGCGCAGCAACAGCCGCTCCAGCGCGACGCCGATCCCACCAGCCACCAGCGCCGCCGTGGCGATCCCCCCCCAGAAACCCCAGGCTCCAGCGACCCGGTCGGCGATGCTGTAGGCGACAAAGGCACCGACCATGTAAAAGGTGCCGTGGGCAAAATTGACGATCCGGGTCACGCCAAAAATGATCGACAGCCCCGACGCGACAATGAACAACGACGATGCCTGGGCAAGACCGCCAAGGAACTGGGCGACATAGAAACCCATCACGGTGTTACCCGAAAAAGGAACGGGTCAGGTCCCCAGGCCCCGACCCTGCGCGGCCGTGGCCGACGTCCACGCGGAACCCGACACGTCAGCGTTGATCTCAATCCTTCGGCCGGCGGGCTGCCGCGACGTCGTCGGGCGGCAGATAGGCGGCGCCATCGTCATAGCGCCAATCGACCATGACGCCGTGACCGTCTTTGACGGCCAGCCTGCCGACGAAGGCGCCCATGGTCGACTGATGATCGCCGGGACGGAAGGTGATATCGCCGAACGGGCTGGCGACGCTGAGGCCGCGCATCGCCTCCGCCAGCTTGTCGCTGTCGGTCGATCCGGCCTTGTTGATCGCCGCGGCGATGGCCTTGAACGTCGTGTAACCGACCACGGAGCCAAGCCGGGGCGCCTCGCCGAACTTCTTGCGATAGGCATCGAGAAAGGTCTGGTGCGCGGGTGTCTGGATCTGGTCCCAGGGATAGCCGGTGACAATCCAGCCTTCCGGGGCTTCGGCCTTCAACGGGTCGAGATATTCCGGTTCGGCGGTCAACAGGCTGACGACGCTGCGATCATCAAACAGACCGCGGATCGATCCTTCGCGAACGAATTTCGCCAGATCGGCACCGAAGGTGACATTGAAGATGGCATCCGGTTTGGCGGCGGCCAGGGCCTGGACGACCGGGCCGGCATCGATCCGGCCCTGAACCGGCCATTGCTCAGCGACGAACTCGACATCCGGCCGTTTGGCCTTCAGCAACTGCTTGAACGAAGCGACAGCGGATTCGCCATATTCATAGTTGGGCGCGACCGTCGCCCAGCGCCGGGCCGGCAGCTTGGCCGCTTCCTCGACCAGCATCGCGGCCTGGGTATAGGTATTGGGCCGCAGCCGGAAGGTATAGCGGTTGCCCTTGTCCCAGGTCAGGGCGTCGGTCAACGGCTCGGATGCGATGAACAGGATTTTGTGATGCAGCGCGAAGTCAGCAACCGCCAGACCGATGTGAGAGAAATAGGTGCCCGCCAGGGCGACAACCTTCTCGTTGTCCAGCAACTCGGTCGCGGCGCGCACGGCGTCCTCGGGCTTGCCATCGTCGTCGCGGGACACCACCTCGATTGGCCGGCCGCCGAGAACGCCGCCCGCTTCATTGATCTCCTCAACCGCCATTTGCCAGCCATTGCGATAAGGCAACGTGAAGGCCGGCAGGCCGGTGTAGCTGTTGATTTCGCCAATCTTGACGGCTTCGTCCGCCATGGCTGGGGACGGCGCCGTCCCCAGCCCCACGAGCGCCACACGAAGGGCCACACCCAACCCGGCCGCAACCACCGTCCTTGACCACCGCATCGCCACTGCTCCTTGAACGACATCATCGTGAACCGGCGGCGCCGATTTCCGTCCTGTCGTCGTTGATATCAGGTCAGGCGCGACGCAACCAGACCTCATCGATCGCGTGGCTTTCGCCCTTGCGGATCACCAGCCGGGCCCGTTCCCGCGTCGGCAGGATATTGTTGCGCAGGTTCGGATAATTGATCTGCTGCCAGATGTCCCGGGCCACCGCCTCGGCCTGGCCGGCGTCCAGATCCTTGTAATGGTGGAAATAGCAGGATCGGTTCTTGAACACGGTTCGTTGCAGCAACAGGAACCGCTCGACATACCATTCCTCGATGACCGAGACATCGGCATCGATGAAGATTGAAAAATCGAAAAAATCCGAAGCGACCCGGGTGGCGCTGTCGACGACCTGCAGGACATTGAGCCCCTCAAAAATCAGGATATCGGGGCGATCGACGCTCTGAAACGCGCCGGGCACGATGTCATAGGCTTCATGCGAGTAGACCGGAACCTGCAGGGCCGGCATCCGCGCCTTGACCGCGGCCAGAAAGGAGACCATGCGCCGCAGATCATAGCTTTCGGGAAACCCCTTGCGCCGCATCAGGCCGCGCGCTTCGAGCACCGCGGTGGGCAACAGGAAGCCATCGGTCGTGATCAGGTCCACCCGGGGATGATCCGGCCATCGGGCCAGCACGGCCCGCAGCGCCCGGGCGAAGGTGCTTTTGCCCACGGCGACACTGCCGGCAATGCCGATGATGTAGGGGGTCGACGCCCGGCTGGGACGACCGAGAAAGGCGCCCTCGACCACGCGGTTGAGATGGCGCGCCGCCATGACATGCAGATTGAGCAGACGCGACAGCGGCAGGCAGACATCGGCGATATCCGCCAATGAGACCCGGTCATTGAATCCGCGCAAGGCTTCCAGCTCGGTCTGCGCGAAAGTCAGCGGGGTGTTTTCACGGAGTGCCGCCCATTCCTCCCGGCCGAAGACATGATAGGGTTCCAGTCGCTCCAACTTTTGTAACATTATGCCGGTTCCGGATGTGAGGGCCGGCGCATTCTCGTGTCTTCAGGAAAATTTCGCCAGTCCTTCCGCATCCGACCTCGTCCGGCGGCCGCGACCACAGACGCCATGCACAAAAGCGACGGCGACAAAGCCCGTCCCGCCGCGGCATCAGCCGGTCTAGCCAAGGCCGACCTCGATCCATACCCCGATCTGACACGTTATAGAACGCCACCATGGTCAGCAACATCAACAAAATATCAGCTTAGAAGTCTTTCGGGGTACACCCCTTTCTTATCACGACACATGGCGCAAATAGGGATCATCATGATCTGCAATCGACGACACGATGAGAACTTCGCCAGAGAGACGTCTGAAACGACCTGATCGTAACGCTGCGGTAATCGACAAGACGGATTACCAGACAAAGCCGGCATTGATGCCCGAGCGCCGCGAAACCCACGAACGATCACCACGGTTCACGGCCTGCGGCACGCCCGCGAACATGCCGCGAAACCCGGGACTTGCCCCGTCCATAACGCGTGGAGGCCCCCCATGACACGCATCGAATTTCGTTTCATCCTGCCGCTCGCCCTCGTTCTCGGCGGACTGTGCTGGGGTGTCGCCGCCGTGGGCAACGCGGTCATGACGCGAAGGTTTCAGGCCAGCCTGGACGCACGGTCAGAAAGGGCCGTCGCCGCGATCGAGGCGGCCGTCGCGAAACCGCCCATGACACCAACCGCCACGGCCCTCGATGTCCTGTTTGACCATGTCGCGGCCCGTGAGCAGTTTCTGGCGCTAGCCTGGTGCACGCCGCAACAACAGGTGGCCGGGCGCTCCGCCGATTGGCCTCGCAACCGGGTCTGCCCGCCGGCATCATCGACACCCGTTGTCGAGAATAGCCAAGCGGGCCCCATCCTGATGGCAAGCGCCACGCTTCATGGCCCCGACAACGACCTGGGGCGCCTGGTCGTATTGCAGGGTCTCGGCAAGGGTGCCGCGATGGCGCAACAAAAAGACAGCTTTTTCAACCGCCTGCTCGCATTGCTCAGCTTTGGCGGCGTCCCGCTGACGCTCGGCCGGTCACCCTTCAAGCGGCTGCGCTGGAACCGCACCACACCGACCCCAGCGGTGCCGCGGGTCGGTGGCAAGGACGACAAGGGGTCCTGGCTGACGATCGCGCCGCTGGTCCAGGAAATGCGGTCGCTGTTTCGCACTTTTGACCTCTCCCGTGCGCCATCGCCCACGGGTCGCGTGGATTGGACCCCTGAAAGCCTGCGGAGCGTGCTCCATCACGAACTGCCGGGCGCCGAAGTGCTGGTGGTCTCCAACCGCGAACCCTATATCCATAATCTGGAAGGCGACCAGGTCGTGCTGCAGCGGCCCGCCAGCGGCCTGGTCACCGCGATGGAACCGATCATGCGGTCCTGTGGCGGCACCTGGATCGCGCATGGCAGCGGCACCGCGGACCGGATGACGGTCGACGCGCAGGATCGGCTCGCCGTGCCACCCGGGGCACCGACCTATTCACTGCGCCGGGTCTGGCTGAGCGAGGAGGAACAGGAAGGCTACTATTACGGCTTCGCCAACGAGGGACTGTGGCCGCTGTGTCATATCGCCTTTGTCCGGCCGACCTTCCGCACCGCGGATTGGGAACAATATGTTGCGGTCAACCGCAAATTTGCCGATGCGGTGATCGCGGAGGCGCAGACCCCGAACCCGATCGTCCTGGTCCAGGACTATCATTTCGCGCTGCTACCCCGGATGGTCCGGGAAGCCCTGCCCGATGCCACCATTATTACCTTCTGGCACATTCCCTGGCCCAACCCCGAGGTGTTCAGCATCTGCCCCTGGAAAGAGGAAATCCTCACCGGGCTGCTGGGCAGTTCGATCCTGGGCTTTCATATCCAGTTTCACTGCCTCAATTTTCTCGATTCGGTTGACCGCTTCCTGGAAAGCCACATCGATCGGGAACACAGCATCGTCCGGGCCGGCGACAATGCCACCCTGGTGCGCCCCTATCCGATCTCGATCGAATGGCCGCCGACCGCCCTGGCCAGCCAGCCATCAATCAAGGACTGCCGTGACACGGTGCGCCGCCGCTACAACCTGGCCGAAGATGCGCTTCTGGCGGTCGGGGTCGAACGCTTCGACTACACCAAAGGCATTGCCGATCGGTTCCGGGCGGTCGAAAGCCTGCTGACGGCACACCCGGAATGGCTCGGCCGCTTCACCCTGTTGCAGATTGCGGCACCGACCCGCGGCAGCCTCGCCGCTTATCGCGAGACCCAGGAGGAAGCGCAGAGCATCGCCCAGGCCGTCAATGACCGCTTCGGCGCCGATCACGGGGCGCCGATCATCCTGGTGGCCAAGCTCCATGATCCCGAGGCGGTGTTCACCCTGTTCCGCGCCGCCGATCTGTGCCTGGTATCCAGCCTCCATGACGGTATGAATCTGGTGGCCAAGGAATTCGTCGCGGCCCGCGACGATGCGGACGGCGTGCTGTTGCTGTCGACCTTCGCCGGGGCATCACGCGAACTCCGGGAAGCCCTGATCGTCAATCCCTATGACCATCACGCGATGGGCGAGGCGATCCACGCCGCCCTGACCATGCCGGCGCAACACCGCCGTGAACGCATGCTCCTGATGCGGGAGATGGTCAGCGAAAACAACATCTATTGCTGGGCCGGCCAGATGCTGCTGGACGCCGCCCGGATGCGCAAACGGCGCCATGTCGAACGGCAGATCGCGGCCCTGTCACCCGATACCGCGCCAGGACCGTAAGGCACCCGCGGCGTTGCCCCGTCGCGCGCCCCATCCCGCACCCCGAAACCGATCCTGAGGAGCGATTCGGCCTTGAACACTCTTGAACTTGGCGCCATCGGCAATTGCAACATCGCCGCCCTGATCGATCAGCAGGGCACGATCGTCTGGGGATGCTATCCACGACTGGATGGCGACCCGATCTTCCACAGCTTACTGAACAACAGCCGCGATCCCGCCGCGCCGGCCAGCCCCGACGGATTTTTCGCCCTGGAGCTGATCGACCCGTTGCACGCCGATCAATCCTATCTGCCCCATACGGCGATCCTGCGCACCGTCCTGTACGATCACCACGGCGGCATCGTCGAAGTCATCGACTTTGCCCCTCGATTTTCGACGTACGAACGGATTTTCCGCCCGCCTCTGATCGTCAGGCGGATCCGGACGATCCAAGGTCGCCCGCGCCTGCGCGTCCGCCTGCACCCCGTCTTCGAGCATGGTGCGTTGAAGCCGCAAATCACGCGGGGCAGCAACCATCTGCGTTATGTTTCCCCGGCGCAGACGGTCCGGCTGACCACCAACGCCCCGGTTTCCTACATCGTCGAGGAACGTCCCTTCGTGCTCGACCGCCCGGTCGACCTCCTGCTGGGCGGCGATGAGGGCCTTCAGGCCGGAATTGAAACCACGGCCCGCGATCTGTTCGAGCGAACCCTGGAGTATTGGCGCAACTGGGTGCGCTCGCTGTCGATCCCGTTCGAATGGCAGGACGCCGTGATCCGCGCCGCAATCACGCTCAAACTCTGTAATTTCGAAGAGACCGGAGCCATTGTCGCGGCCTTGACCACCTCGATCCCCGAGGCCCCGGACAGCCAACGCACCTGGGATTATCGCTTTTGCTGGCTGCGCGACGCCTATTTCGTGATCCATGCGCTCAACGGCCTGGGCGTGACCCGGACCATGGAAGATTATCTCCGCTTCATCACCGATATCGTCGAGGAGGCCATCGACGGCGAACTGCGCCCGGCCTACGGCATCACCCGCGGCAGCGCGATCGACGAAGTCATTCTGGACCACCTCGCCGGCTATCGCGGTTTCGGCCCGGTCCGCATCGGCAACCAGGCTTATCTCCAAGTGCAAAACGATGTTTACGGCAGCGTTGTCCTGGCCTCGACCCATGCCTTCTTTGACCAGAGATTAATCAATCCCAACACGGGAACGCTGTTCGAACAGCTCGAGCGCCTGGGCAATCGCGCGATCGCGGTGTTCGACAAGCCGGACGCCGGGCCCTGGGAGTTACGAAACACCGCTTCCATCCACACCTTTTCGGCGGTGATGTGCTGGGCGGCCTGCGATCGCCTCGCCCGGGTTGCCCGGCACATCAACCTCACCGACCGCGCCAGCTATTGGCGGCGCGAAGCCAGCCGGCTGCACGCCATCATCTGCGAGCGCGCCTGGAATCCGGATCGGAACAGCTTCACGGCCACCTTTGGTGGCCAGGACCTTGATGCGACCCTGCTGCTGCTGCACGAGGTCGGTTTCCTGGACGCCGATGATCAGCGGTTTGCCGAGACCGTCGCCGCGGTGGCCAAGTCCCTGCGGATCGGCGATTTCCTGTACCGCTATACCAGCGAGGACGATTTCGGCCGTCCGATCACCGCCTTCATCATCTGCGTGTTCTGGTATATCAACGCCCTGGCCGCGCTGGGGCGTCGTGAGGAGGCGCGAAACCTGTTCGAAACGGTTCTGGCCCGGCGCACGGCACTTGGCCTCTTGTCCGAGGATATCGACCCGGCGACCGGCGAGCTGTGGGGCAACTTTCCCCAGACCTATTCGATGGTCGGCCTGATCAACTGCGCCACGCGCCTGTCCATCCCCTGGCAGGACGCCGTCTGAAGGGTCGACGGTCCGACCAACCCGGATTTCACCGAAAAAGCGTGCCGAACCGCGCGCATGGCGGCATTGTGGCGCCGCAACCGAGGTGGCCGTTTTCGTGCCGGCCGCTGCCGTGATAGCCGGAGGACTTCGCACCGTGACCGTTCCGCCCGTGACGACCGCCGATCCGACCCGGGAAACCGCTGGCGCCGACTGGTGGCAAGGCGCGGTGATCTATCAGATCTATCCGCGCAGCTTCTGCGACACCAATGGTGACGGCATCGGCGATCTCGCCGGCATCACCCGCCATATCGACGAGATCGCGGCGCTGGGCGTCGACGCCCTCTGGCTGTCGCCGTTCTTCACCTCGCCGATGCAGGATTTCGGTTATGACGTCGCCGATTATTGCGATGTCGATCCCCTGTTCGGAACGCTCGCCGATTTCGACACGCTGGTCGCGACGGCGCAGCGGCACGGCCTGAAAATCATCATTGATCTGGTGTTGTCCCACACCGCCGACCAACACCCCTGGTTTGCCACCAGCCGGACATCCCGCGACAATGCCAAAGCCAACTGGTATGTCTGGGCCGATCCCAAGCCGGACGGAACGCCGCCCAGCAACTGGCTCTCGGTGTTCGGCGGCTCGGCCTGGGCCTGGGAGTCGCGCCGCCGGCAATATTACCTGCACAACTTCCTGACCTCGCAGCCCGACCTGAACTTCCATGAACCCGCGGTCCAGGATGCCCTCCTCGACGTCGCCCGGTTCTGGCTGGCGCGCGGTGTCGCCGGCTTCCGCCTCGATACCGTCAACTTCTATTTCCACGACGCCGCGCTGCGCGACAACCCGCCCGCCCCGCCCGGGGCCCACGTCTCAACGGTGGCGCCGGTCAACCCCTACGCTTATCAGCTTCACCTCTATGACAAGAACCGGCCGGAGAACCTGGCCTTTCTCGAACGGCTGCGACGCGTGATGGACGCCTTTCCCGGCACCATGTCGGTGGGCGAAATCGGTAGCGACCACGATGTCTACGCCCTGACCGCGGCCTATACCGAGCGCGGGTGCCGACTCCACATGGCCTATAATTTCGATCTGCTGGGCCCTTTCACCGGCGCGGCGGTGGTGCGCCGCTCGGTCGAGGCGATGGAGGCCGGGATCGGCACCGGCTGGCCGAGCTGGGCCTTTTCCAACCATGATTCGGTGCGAATGGTCACCCGTTGGCATCACGAGGCCGATCGCACCGGCTTCGCACCGGTGGCCGTGGCCCTGCTGACATGCCTGCGCGGCACCCCCTGCCTGTATCAGGGGGAGGAACTCGGCCTGACCGAGGCCGACGTCCCGTTCGAGCGGATCCAGGACCCCTATGGCAAGGCCTTCTGGCCGGAATACAAGGGACGCGACGGCTGCCGGACGCCGATGCCCTGGACCGACAGCAATCCGGGAGCCGGCTTCAGCAACGCCGAGCCCTGGCTGCCGATCCCCGCCGATCATCGCGCCGCCGCCGTGGCCGTCCAGGCTGCCGACCCGGCGTCGCCGCTGTCGCGGATTCGCAGCTTCCTGCAGTGGCGCCGCGGCTTTCCGGCCCTGAAAACCGGCACCATCCGCTTTCTCGACGCGCCCGACCCGGGCCTGCTGTTGATCCGCACGACCGCGACGGCGCAGATCTTGTGCGCGTTCAATCTCGGGGCCACGGCGATCGTGCTGCCCCTGGCCCGCAACATCGTGCCGATGCCGCTGACCGGCCACGGCTTCGACAGTCGCGTCACCGGGAACGGCATCGAATTACCGCCGTTTGGGGCCTTTTTCGGCGTGCTGTGACCCTGAAGCATGGCAGCCCGGCCCCCGTTTCCGACAATGCAGACAGATTATTACTTGACCCTGCGATGGTTTCAGCCCATATGCAGCCTCGATAACCCAATCGGATCGCACCGCGACCGGTGGTTTTCTGACGGATCGCGATGGCGCGAAATGGCAGTCTGGGGCCCAAGCGGCCCGGCGCCGGTGCATCGTGGGACGTTCCTATTAAACCGCCCCGTCGGCTCACGCGCAGCACTGGGCATAGCGTGATCACCTTCACCGAAGCCGGTTCGGGCTGCACTTGACTGCGTCAGGTGTGTTTTCTTGCTGTCGCCGGGAACCCGTGCGGACGGTTGAGGGATTGCGCGTCCGAAAGGACAAGATGGTTTCTTTTACTGATCTACCCCTGCGCCCCGAAATTCTCGATGCGTTGGCCGCCCAGGGCTACCAGAACCCGACCCCGATCCAGGCCCAGGCCGTGCCGCCGGCAACCGAAGGCCGCGATATTCTGGGCATCGCCCAGACCGGCACCGGCAAGACCGCAGCCTTCACCCTGCCGATTCTGCAACGCCTGTCGACCCTGCCGCGCGTTCACGCCGATGGCCCGCGCGCCGGCCGGTTCCGCGCCCTGGTCCTGACCCCGACCCGCGAGCTGGCGATCCAGATCGACGAAAACATCGCCTCCTACGCCGCCAATCTCAAGATCCGCCACGCCGTGATCTTTGGCGGTGTCGGCCAGAAGCCTCAGGTCGATGCCGTGCAGCGCGGCCTCGACATCCTGGTCGCTACGCCGGGCCGGATGCTCGACCTGATGGGCCAGGGCCATATCAAGCTCGACCAGCTTGAAGTCTTCGTGCTCGACGAGGCCGACCGGATGCTCGACATGGGCTTCATCCATGACGTGCGCCGAGTCATCGCGGTTCTGCCCAAGCAGCGCCAGACCATGTTCTTCTCGGCGACGATGCCGCGCGAGGTCTCCGACCTGGCGATGAAGCTGTTGCGCGACCCGGTGCGGATCGAGGTCACGCCCGTCGCCACCACCGTTGAAAAAGTCGAACAGAAAGTCATCTTCGTCCCCGCGGGCGAAAAGCGGCAGTTGCTGGCCGAGATGCTGGACGCCGACGAGACGATGAACCGGGTCATCGTGTTCAGCCGGACCAAGCACGGCGCCAACAAGCTAACCCAATATCTCGAAAAGGCCGGGGTCTCCGCCGCCGCGATCCATGGCAACAAGTCACAGAGCGCCCGTCAGGCCGCCCTGGAAGGGTTCCGCGAAGGCACCGTGCGAATCCTGATCGCGACCGACATCGCCGCCCGCGGCATCGATGTCGACGGCGTTTCGCATGTCGTCAATTACGAACTGCCCAACGTCCCGGAAAGCTATGTCCACCGCATCGGCCGCACCGCGCGCGCCGGCGCCTCGGGCATCGCAATCGCGTTCTGCGACCAGGGCGAAGAGCGCGTCTTCCTGCGCGATATCGAAAAGCTGACCCGGACCCCGTTGACCGTGATCCCGCGGCCGGCGGCCCGCCCCGGCTATCAACCGCCGTCGATCGCGATCACCGCCCAACCCACGGCCGCACCGCAGCGCCACCACAATGCGGCACCGGCATCGGCGGCGCGGCGTCCGCGCAACGACCGCCCCGGCGTCCCGTCGCGGTCGAACAGCGACGTCCCCGGCGCGGCCCGGTCGCGCCCGGCTGAACCGCATCACGACCGCCCGGCCCGCACGGCCCAAGCGCAGGACCGGTCCTCCCGCCCCGGCACGCCCCCGAGCCATGAGCGCAACGCGGCAGCACCCCGGCCGGTCTCGCAAAACGCGCCGTCCGGTGATCACAAAACCGCCGAGCACCGCCCTGCCGACGGCCGTGGCGCCGCGGGTCGAACCCGGGCCAGCTTTGGTGACCTGGTCGCGGTGCTCAATACCGGGGCACCCGAGCCCAGCGCACCGGAACCGCAGCGGACCGAACAGCGCAACCGCCGCCGGCCGTAATCGGACGCCGTCGTTCCCCGCTCATCCGGGGAATGACGGCAGCCGCGCCCGGTTCTGCAACATCACGTCGAGCCCGGCGATGCTGGGCAGGCACAGATCGGCCAGCGGGGCCAGCGAGTCGCGCGTGCCGGTGCCGGTCAACACGCCGATCACCGCCCCGACGCCAGCACGACGACCCATCACCAGGTCATGATTGTTGTCGCCGACCATCATGACCTGGGCCGCCGTCAGATCCGTGGCCTGACAAAAAGCCATGACCATGCCGGGGTCGGGCTTGTGGCCGAAGCCACTGTCATAGCCGGCGATGAATTCGACCGTCGCGGTCAGGCCGAAATGCGCGACCATGCGCCGGATCGCCCGCTCGCTGTCGCTGGAGGCGATGCCGATACGCAACCCCAGGCCGTTCAGGCGGCCGAACAAAGCGGCGAGATCGGTGACGGGAACCGCCGTGGTCGCGGCAGCCAGGAATTCCGCGTCGAGCGCAACCTCCAACGCCGCCGGTCGCCACGGCGCCCCGGCCGCGACCCAGGCCGCGGCGATCTCGATGGTATTGCCGGCCGCCAGCACACTGTCGGCCGCGGCAACACCGGTTGCCGGATCGGCGCCACCGGAGACCAGCAGATGGTTTGCCAGCGCCGCATCCCCGGCGGCGGCCTGCAGGGCGATGCGGCGATTGACCGGCCCCCAACTGGCCGCGTAATCGATCAGCGTGCCGTCCTTGTCGAACAGGATCCCGGCGATACCGTCCAGAACCATTGATTGCGTTCCTTGAGCAGGTTTCGGCGATGGGGCTTAGCGGGTTGGGGGGCAGGAGGTCAGGTCAGGTCGCCCTGCGACAAAGGACCGGTTCAGGGCGTTCGGGAGGGTGGCACTTCGTCAAATCTCGAATTCAGGATTCCCGCAAATGATCCCTGAAAGACCGCGCCTTTGCAATCACTCCGCGCAGCGGCTCCTCCGACGCCGATCCAAATCGGGAAAGCAGATCGTCGTAGGCCGCGATCGCTTCCGCGCTCCGACCCAGCGCATGGAGGGTACCCCCCGTGTTGACGAGCGACACAAGACAATAGGTGGAGCGAACGATATCCGTGGCCCTTACAAATCGCTCGGCAATTGATGCAAAACCGATAAACGCTTCATCCAGCTTACCGATCGAGTACTGGACGTACGCGAGCAAAGTTCTGCTCTCGGCCCATTCAAGATCCGAACCCGCGGCGTCGATCGCTTTCGCCGCGCAGAACGCGGCCCCGGCATGATCGGGAGGATCTGCTTTCAACAGCCCGTTTGCCTCCGCGATCCAGTAAGCGAATCCAGGCAACGCAACCGCAAGCGCGGTTCCGGCACCAGCCACCGTCGCGACCGCGTTCGAAACAAGGCCGTCGGCCGAAGTGCCACTGGCCAGATTTTCGTGATTCCGCAACCAACTTTCCAGATACTCCTCGAGCGTCTCAGCAAATTGATCGATGCCGTCATATGAATTGAAGAGATATATTTTCTCCTCTTCGATCCGTTTCTTAAAAAAGAGAACCGCCATCAGCTGCGGACCGGGATCACGCATTTGGCGCGGACCAACAGCCTTGAAGAACAGCGCGATATTTCGGATCTTGTTAGCCTTGTATAATTCTTCAGTGAGCGCAAATTCTTCCTCGAAGCCCGACGTGTACGGACCACCGAGTGACGACCCCCAACGATCATGCAGAACGAACACCGCATAGTCGCACTGTTTGAGATCTTCGTTGATCAGGGCTTGTGGTCGTCCCACGCCACCGATCGTCTGTTCCCACATCACCGGATGGAACAAGACCTTGCGCGGCTCACTACGCTTGATGGTGAATCTCTGCAGAGTGCTCTGGAAACACTTCCGTTCCGCATCCAGGCCGCTCGGGGAGGCGATGAAGATCCGGTATTGTGTGAGCTGCTTAGGCATTATGCGCCACCCGCCCAGAACGGGGGCTACCCGCAATGGTTCCATATTGGCTGTTGGAGCGGGAGGATACGCAAACAGGCGGATCTTGCAACGATTGCGGTTGTTCGGGGAACGCGAATTGTTCTCCTGGATCGCGATGACGCCGACCGGCCTCCCACCGACGATCGTCAGCCAGCGATGTATCAAGGTCATCGCCGACCTCAATCCCTGCGGGACGACATCTCCGTTCCGGTTCATTGATCTGTAGTCAATGCCGCCCCGCAGGACTACGGTGGCCGCAACGGAGCTGTGGTTCGATTTCGGTAAGAGGAGAGATTGACAGTGAGCAACGAGACGGCCGGGCACGGCGATGACGCCGGGCACGAGGCCGCGAAGGCACGGCCGTTACGCGCCGACGCACAACGAAATACCGACGCCTTGTTGGAAGCGGCGCTGGCGGTGTTCGCGACGTCAGGCGTGGACGCACCGGTGCGGGAGATCGCTCTCAAGGCGGGCGTCGGCGTCGGTACCCTGTATCGCCATTTTCCGCAACGCTCGGACCTGATCGTCGGGGTGTTCCAACACGAAGTCGACGCCTGCGCCGATGCCGCGCCGCTCCTGGCCGCGGCGCATCCGCCGGGCGAGGCGCTGGCGCGATGGATGCAGCGATACGCGACTTTCATTGCGACGAAACGCGGGCTGGCCACAGCGCTGCATTCAGGGGACCCGGCTTTCGACAGCCTGCCCGCCTATTTTCGCCAGCGACTGGAGCCCGCACTTCGGGGACTTCTTGAGTCCGCGACCGCGGTCGGCGAAATCCGCACCGATTTCGCCGCCGAGGAACTTCTGAGTGCGGTCGCGAGCTTGTGCATGCACGCTTGCAACCAGGCTCCTGAACACACCCGGCGCATGGTCACCCTGCTCGTCGACGGGTTACGCTACGGCGCCGGTCCCGCGATGAACACGCCGTCCTGACACGGCTCCGCCGGCGCCGGTTCCAAAGCACCAAGCGATCGGCGCGATGCTTTTTGTCATCCCTGTTTACAGCGGTGTCCGCAATACCTCGGGAAGATCACGGGCGCTATGCAGAATGCGGAGGATCAAGGGTGGGCGTCTCTCGGCATTGTAGACGATGACATAGGGAAAGCCCGTCAGGGGCAAAAAGCGACAAGGTGCCGCGGCAAGATCGGGGCGCAAGGTCCCGAGTTGGTCATGCGCGCCGATGCGCGTTGCCGCCTGGGCCACGCTGTCGCGCAAGGCCCGTGCCGCGACGGGGTTGTCGCTGGCGATCCAACGCACGGCGGCCAGCAGGTCACGCCGCGCTGCCGGCGACAGCGCCGCCACGTTCATGATTCGGCGGAAGCGATGATCGAATCAACCTCGGCCAGCACGCTGTCCAGGCTCACGCTTCCTTCCCGATCCGCCTCCGTCTCCGCGGCGTGCAACAGGGATTGGAACTGGCGCCGCCGGTCCTCGACCTCCTGAAGCAGGCGCAGACCGGAGCGCACCACCTCACTGATATTATTGTAGCGCCCCCCATCGACGCAGTCGCGGGCGAAGCGCTCCAGCTCGGGGGTCAGGTGGACATTGGTGGACATGGCGCCTCCGTATGTCAATGATTGACACCAATATGGGCGAGAGAACCCAAAAGGCAAAGAGGCTGCCGCGACGCACAGACAACACCAAACACTCCCAGCGGTCTTTGACAGCCGCGAGCCTGAGCGCCGGTCGGGGCGCCGATCCCCAACCTGCGATGAGAAAGACTCATCGCAGGTTGGTGTCCTACGCTTGGCAGCGCTTGGCAGCCCGGTTACGCCGCCGCGACGGCGGCGTCGAGCACCAGCAGATCGTCCTGCGAGAAGCTGAGCGCAACCCGGGCGCCGAGCTCCGGCGGCGGCTGGTTCGGGTTGTTGAACATATCGAGCGACAGCACCGCATCGTTGAGCCGGGCCCGGATCCGGATCACCGAGCCCAGGAACCCGACCTCCTCGACCACCGCGTCCAGGTTGTTGCGATTCTCGGACTGGGGCTGAAGCGTGATCGCCTCCGGCCGCAGCGCGACCGTCACCGCGTCGCCAACCGCGGCGCCATTCAGCGGCCGGTTGGTCACCACGTCCTGACCATCGACCGACAGCCGGCCATTGCGCGCGTCGACCACCAGGGCCGGCAACAGGCTCAGCGTGCCGATGAACGACGCCACGAAACGATTGTTCGGGAAATTGTAGATCTCGAACGGGGTTCCGATCTGCGCCGTGCGGCCCTCACTCAGCACCACGATCCGGTCGGAGATCGACAGCGCCTCCTCCTGGTCATGGGTGACGAAGATCGAGGTGATCCCCAACTGGCGCTGCAACGCCCGGATCTCGGAGCGCAGCGACACGCGGATCTTGGCATCCAGCGCTGACAGCGGTTCGTCCAGCAACAGCACCTTGGGCCGGCCGGCCAGGGCCCGCGCCAAGGCGACACGCTGCTGTTGCCCGCCCGACAATTGCCGCGGATAGCGATCGGCAAGGTGGGGCAGCTTGATCAGGTGGAGCATCTCCTCGACCCGGCTCTTGATCTCCGCCGTCGACCGTTTCGCGACCTTCAGGGCAAAGCCGATATTGCCGGCCACCGTCAGGTTGGGAAACAGGGCATAGGACTGAAACACCATGCCGACATTGCGCTGATTGGGCCGGAACCGGGTGACGTCCTTGCCGTCAATGCGGATGATCCCGGCGCTCGGGATTTCGAATCCGGCGATCATCCGCAGGATCGTCGTCTTGCCGCAGCCGGACGGGCCGAGGAAGGTGATGAATTCGCCCTGATCGATCGTCATCTCGAAATGATGGACGACGGTTTGAGCACCGAACGACTTCTGGAGACTCTCGATCTCAAGAAAAGGCATGGCTGACCGACTCCTTCAGGTCGTGCGATCTGCCGCGGCCGTCGCCCCCTTGGGCGCCCGCGCAAAGATCTGGATGAGCCCCATCGAGGCCCAGGTGACAATAAACGCGATGATCGCCAGCGCCGACGGCTCATAAGCCCGGTTGGCGCCGACAAGCTGGAGATAGGGGCCGAAGGCCGGCCGATCGAGCAGACTGGCCATGGTGAATTCGCCGACAACGACGGCGAAGGTCAGGAACGCCCCGGACAGGATCCCCGAGCGCACATTGGGGAAGATCACCTTGAACAGGATCGTCGTCCAGCCGGCGCCCAGGCTCTCGGCCGCCTCGGTCAGGGTGCGGACATCGACCGCTCGCAGCCCGGTATCGACCGAGCGATACATGTAAGGCAGCGACAGCGTGACATAGCTGCACACCAGCAGGACGTCGGTCGACCGTTCATTGGCGGTGAACGGCAGGAACGAGCTGCTGTTGTAAAGGTGCAGATAGCCGAACACGATCACGATCGCCGGGATCACCAGCGGCAGCAAGGTGATGAACTCGACCAGCGGCCGCGCCTTGGGCATCCGCAGCTCGATCCAGTACGCCGTTGGCACGACCAGGGCGATGCCGACAATGATGGTCAGGATTGCCATCATCACCGAATAACCCAGGGTCGCCTGGAACCGCGGGTCGGCGAACACGATGGCATAGGCATCGAAACTGTACTGGTCCCGCCGCATTCTCAGCGAGAACTCAAACGTGCCAATCAGCGGGACCAGAAAATAGATGGCCCCGATGGCCAGGGCGACCCAGGCGCCCAGTCGTGACGACTTCATGCCCGCCCCCTCTCGGCACGTCCCCGCAGCCAGATATAGCCGGCATTGGAAACCCCGGTGATGATGATCATGCCCAAGGCCAGGGCGTAGCCGAGATTCTGATCGTGCAGCACATCGCCCCGGATCTGGGCATAGAGCACGATCGGAACAATATCGAGCGAGCTGCCGGTCAGGGCATAGGCCGTTGCCACCGCGCCGAAGGCATTGGCAAACAGCAGCAGTGCCGCACCGAACACGCTGGGCCACAACACCGGCAATGCGATGTCGCGCCAATAGTGCCAGGCGGTCCCGCCCAGGCTGTCGCAGGCCTCACGCCATTCGGTGCGCAAGCCATCGAGCGCCGGCGCCAGGATCAGCACCATCAGCGGAATCTGGAAATACAGATAGGTCAGGGTCAGACCCCAGAAGCTGAGGATGTTGAACCCGGTGGAATAGAGGTCAAAGCCGGTGAAAGTGCGCAGCAGGATCGTCACCAGACCCACCCGCCCCAGCGTTGCCAGGAAGGCAAAGGCCAGCGGCACGCCGGCGAAATTCGAGGCGACACCCGAAAAAGTCAACACGGTCGGCCGGATCCACCCCGGCAACGCCCCCTTGACCACCGCCCAGGCCAGCAGAAACCCGATCGCGGCGCCGAGCAGCGAGGACGCCGCGCTGATTTCGATGCTGATCCAATAGGCATCAAGAACACTGGGTTGAAACAGGTTCTGGATATTGACCAGCGTAAAATGGCCAGCCGAATCCTGAAAAGCACCGATCATCAGAATGGCGGTCGGCGCGATCAGGAACAGGATGGCAAAAATCATGAACGGCGCCAGGCCGAGCCAGGACCAGGAAATCCGATCCAGGATCGATGACGGGGCGCCAGGGGCGACGGCCACCCCGGTTTGTGCAGAAAGGGCCATGGTATTCCTCGCCGAAGAGCCACCGGGACCGGAAAAACACTTCAGCCCGGTGCCCCCAGAGGGGAAACCGGGCGTAAAGCGGAACCGAATTCGATCGTCATCCCCGACCCACCGCCCGGGATACCGGCCGCCGCAAGCGCGGCGGGGCGGCATTCCCGATCGGATCGCCGGGGATCAGGGCGTTACCGGCGCGCGACCTACTTCACGTTGGCGCCGACAACCTTGTCCCACTGCTTGGTGATCGCGGTGTTGTAGCTGTCCTGCTGCGCCAAGGTCGGGAACACCGCCTTGGCATAGCTGGCCGCTGGCGGCAACTTGTCAAGCAACGGCGCCGGCACCTTGTTGTGGGCGACGAGGTCGTTGAAACGGATCGGATGGCAATAGCCGGCGAGCCAGGCGAGCTGCCCCGCGTCGGAATAGAGATATTCTTCCCACAGCTTGGCCGCATTGGGATGCGGGGCGAACGCGCTGATCGCCTGGACGTAGACACCGGCAACGACGCCGCTGTTGGGCACAACCACGTCAACCTTCGGGTTGCCCTTCAGGGTGTCGCGATCGGCCAGGGCATTGTAGTCCCAATGGATCAGAATCGGGGTCGTGCCCTGGGCGAGCGAGGCCGCCTTGCCGATCACCGGAACAAAATTCCCGGCCTTGTTGAGCTCGGAATAGAATTTGAGCGCGGCGTCACCGGCGGTGGCAATGTCACCCTTGGTTTGCGACAGGCCGGCGGCGAATACGCCCTGGATCGCCTGGTTGGAGGTGCGGGGATCGCCGGCGAGCGCGACGGCATTCTTGTATTCCGGCTTCAACAGATCGGCCCAATCGGCCGGCGGGTTTTTGATGATGTCGCTGTTGACCTCGAACGACAGCACGCCGTAATAATCGCCGAACCAGCTGCCGTCGGCATCCTTGGCGTTGTCGGGGATGCTGTCCCAGGTCGAAACCTTGTAGGGCATCAGCAGGTTGTCCGCCTTGGCCTTCGGGCCGAAGGACAAGCCGACATCAATGACGTCCGGCGCCTGCGGGCCCTTGTTGCCCTTGTTGGCCTTGATCGCCTCGACTTCGTCGCCCGACCCGGCGTCGGGGTTCAGCTCATTGACCTTGATGCCATAGGTCGACTTGAAGCCGTCCAGGATCGGACCATAACCGCACCAGTCCCGCGGCAGCGCGATGACCGTCAATTCGCCTTCGGCCTTGGCGGCCTTGACCAGGGCATCGAGCGAATCCGCCGACGCCGTACCAACGGTACCCACCATGCCCATGGCCAGGGCCGACATCGAAACAAAACCGAGCAATACGCGCTTCATCCTGATCCTCCATTGTTATCGACCGGCAGGCGATCGGCTCCGTGGTCCCAAAAACCGCCCCGACACAACCTGATCCCGGGGCCGACCCCGGGTATTGAAATGAAACGCACCGTAGCAGCAAGCGTGAACCGGTCCCAAATTCGGAAATATCAAGTTTTTGTTGCACCGGGGAACAGCCTCGTGCGCGGGTCGATCCAAAGACTCAAGAATTGTGCTCTGGGATCGGGAATCATTGAATGGCGACGTCACGGTTCGCGTTGTTTCACCCCGGTCAGGCCGAAGCGAACGCGCCGCTCCGGGACCCTTTTCGGCCACCACGAGGCCAGGTGACGCCGACTCCGGGTCATCACCGCAGGAGGGGCGCGCCCCGGGTCTCGCCTCAGGGTGCGCTGCGCGCCTTCTGTTCGCTGAATTGATCATAGGCCTCGACGACCTGGGCCGCGTACATCACGCTGGGACCGGCACCCATATAGATCGCCATGCCCATGGTCTCCATGACTTCGTCCCGGCTGGCGCCTTGCTTGACCGCCGCCTCGGCGTGAAAAGCGATGCAGCCATCGCACCGCGTCGCCACGGCAACCGCGAGCGCGATCAACTCCTTGGTCTTGGTGTCCAGCGCATTGGCCTGCAACGCGGCCTGCGCCAGGGCGGAAAACCCTTTCATCACGTCAGGGGCGCCGGCCCGCACCTTCTTGAGTGCGGCGGAAAGCTCCGTCGTGGTCTCGGTCCAATTCTTGTACATGGCATCATCCTGTCGGGGCTGGGACGCGTGCGGGCGGCCGCGAGAAAATGCCGCCCGCCCCGCATCATCTGTTGCACACATACCCATTCTTGCTATATGAGTCAATTATCAATGATTAAATCATAATGTATTCCGCATGGACACGCCCCCTGCCTCCCCGATCCCCCCCGTCACGCTCGATCCCACCGAGATGGCGGCACGCGCAGCCGAAGCCGAGGCTTTCCTGCGCTCGCTGGCCAGCCGCCATCGGCTGATGATCCTGTGCACCCTGCTTGACGGTGAAATGGCCGTCGGGGCGCTGTTGCCCCGGCTCGGCTTGAGCCAATCGAATCTGTCGCGTCATCTGGCCAGCCTGCGTGACGAAGGCCTGGTGGCCACCCGTCGCGAAGGCACGGTGATCCATTATCGCATTGCCTCCACCCGCGTCCGCCCGGTGCTGAGCGCGCTTTATCAATTGTTCTGCGCAACGCCGCCGCCGCCTCGCGCCGAACCGATGGACGCCATCCCGCCTGCCGAACCGGAGTCCACGCCATGATCCATGATTTTTCCCCGATTTCCGCCCTGTTGGGCGGCATCGCGATCGGCCTGGCCGCCGCGGTGCTCTGGTCGGGCCTGGGACGCATCGCCGGCATCAGCGGCATACTGGGCGGGCTGGCCACCGCGCGCCGCGGTGACATCGCCTGGCGCATCGCCTTTCTGCTCGGGATGATCGCGGCGCCACCGCTGCTGTTGCTGGCGGGCGGGAGCATGCCCACGATCACCGTCACAAGCGCGCCCGGGCTGCTGATCGCGGGCGGCTTGCTGGTCGGCTTCGGGACCCGCCTGGGCGGTGGCTGCACCAGTGGTCACGGTGTCTGCGGTCTCGCGCGCGGCTCACGGCGTTCGATCGTCGCCACGGCCCTGTTCATGGCCGCCGCCGCCACGACTGTCTTTTTGGTCCGTCACCTGATCGGAGCTTTGTCCTGATGCGCGCCCTGTTGACCGCGCTGGCCGCGGGTCTTCTGTTCGGTCTGGGCCTGACCGGATCGGGGATGATCGACCCCGCCCGGGTTCTCGGCTTTCTCGACGTCGCGGGCATTTGGGATCCGACGCTGGCCTTTGTCATGGCCGGCGCGGTTCCCGTGGCGATGCTGGGGTTCCGCCTGACCCGTCACCGGTCCGCACCGTGCTGTGCCAGCGAATTCCAGGCGCCAACCCGCAGCGCGATCGACCGCAGCCTGGTGGCCGGTGCGATCCTGTTCGGCATCGGTTGGGGCTTGGTGGGCTATTGCCCGGGTCCCGCGCTCGCCGCGCTCGGCCTGGGCCGCACCGCGACCGGGATCTTCGTTGGCGCGATGCTCGCGGGGATGGCGATCTTTGAAATCGCGCGGCGCCGGTGGCCGTGGCAGCCAAAGCGCGAATCGCGCTGACCCCGGAGGGCCCGATCCCCGTTGGCACCGGTTCTCATTTTGACGACGACGCGTTGGGCTTTCGCCCAAACCCAACGGGGGCCATGCCCCAGACCCTTTTGTTTTTGTCAAAATAGAGGGGGATTCGGGATTCACCCCGAGCGGGTGCGGGCGGCAGCCCGCGGGCCGACAGCCAAAATGAGAACCGCTGCCCCGTTGGCGCGCTGCTGGCCAAGGCGGATCGAATTCGGATAAGCTGTCGTGATGTGACGGCAGCGACGCGCGGTCGGTTACCCATGAAGCCTCTCGACGCAACGCCGGTGACGGCACCGCTCGACCCGGGACAGGCGCTGGCCGCGTGGCGTCGCCGTGCCGACGACGCGGCCGGTTTTCTGATCGGCGCCGCGATCGGGGCGGGTTTGGTGGCGCAATCGGCGGTGCGGGGCGGCGCGGATTTCATTCTGGCGCTCAGCGCCGGACGGGTCCGGGTGATGGGGGCGCCGTCGGTCGCCTGTATGGTCCCGATCCACGAAACCAATGCGTTCGTCGCCGGATTTGCCCGGGCGGAGATCCTTGATCGCGTCGATGTTCCGGTCCTGTTCGGCGCCTCGACGCTCGACCCGCGAACCGCGATCCCGGACCTGCTGGGGCGCATCCAATCATGGGGTTTCCACGGCGTCGCCAATTTCCCGACGACAAGCCTGCTGGACCCCGGTACCGGTGCCGCCCTGGCGCGGCGTGGCCTGGGCTGGCCGCGTGAGGTCGCCCTGATTGCCGAAGCCCACCGCCGCGGCCTGCTGGCCGTCGGCTATGTCCGCCGGATCGCCGAAGCGACCGATATGGCGGCCGCCGGCGCCGACATCATCTGCCTCAATTTCGGCTGGACGTCGGGCGGTATCAGTGGTGAACCCGCGACCCTGGATATAGCGGCCGCCGCCGCCGAAGCCCGCGCGATGTTCACCGAGCTGCGCCGGCGCCGCGCCGGGATCCTCTGTTTTGTCGAAGGTGGACCAATCGCGACCCCGCAGGATGCCGCGAATGTCTGCCGGGTCGGCCGCGCCGACGGTTATATCGCCAGTTCGACGATCGACCGCCTGCCCCTGGAAACCGCGGTGTGCGATGCGGCATCGGCGTTCAAGGCGATTGCCGGCCTGACCCGGAAGGTCGAGGCGATCGAGACGGAGTGGCTCGGTGATGGCAGGCGGTTCGGCCTGATCGGGCGCTCCCCGGTGATGGCCCAGGTGGTGCGGATGATCGAGCGCCTGGCCGATAGCGATCTGGCGGTCTTGATTCAGGGCGCCAGCGGCACCGGCAAGGAATTGGTGGCACAGGCCCTTCACCGCGGCAGTTGCCGGCGGGAACGAGCCATCGTCGCTGTCAATTGCGCCGCAATTCCCCACGACCTGCTCGAAAGCGAGCTGTTCGGCTTCGAGCGCGGCGCATTCACCGGCGCAACCCGGGCGCGGATCGGCCGGTTCGAAGAGGCCAATGGCGGCACCTTGTTTCTGGACGAGATCGGTGATCTGGAGCTGTCGCTGCAGGGCAAATTGTTGCGCGTCCTGGAATCCGGAAGCTTTGAACGCCTGGGCAGCAATCAGGCCCATCATCTCGACACGCGGATTGTCTGTGCGACCAACCGCGATCTTCGATCCATGGTCGCCAACGGCCGATTTCGCGAAGATCTATTCTACCGTCTCAACCGACTGGAAATACGGCTCCCCAGCCTTGCCGAGCGGATCGAGGATATCCCCCTGCTGGCCCAGAACTTCCTCGCCACCCTGGCGACACAGCGCCAGGCACGGCCAAAGGTTATCGACAACGCCGCCTATCAGATCCTGATGAGCCACCGCTGGCCGGGAAATGTCCGGGAGCTGCGCAACGTGATTCAGCAGGCCGCCATCCTGTCCGACACCGACGTGATCGGCGCCGGTGATCTGTCGCGGCTGCTCGATCCACCCGATCCCCATGCCGCAACGCCGAACATCAGCCCCGGCGGTGGAACAGCGCGGCTCGCAATGCCCACGATACCGGTTGCCGCACCGCCGGTGGCCGCCGACGCAGGTTCTGAACGCGACTGGATCCTCGACGGCTTGCGGCGGCACCGGTTCAAGCGCGGCGAGACCGCCCGCTATCTCGGCCTGTCGCGCAAGACCCTTTACAACAAGATGCGACGCTTCGGCCTCGAGTGACCGCATGTCATACCAGCCCGCCGTGATCTTGACTCAGGACGGGCTGATCCCCGGTCGCGACGGCGACCGCGCGCCACCCGACCGTCAGAATGATTTCGCTGTCGACCCGGGCGCCAGCACGCCGTCATAGGGCCGGATCGCCCAGTCGACGACGCCGTCCGCCTGATCACCAACCGGGTCAAGGATCCCGTCGAATCCCGGATGCCGAAACACCAAGACGCAAAGACCCGGATCAATGGCGCGGACCGCCGCGACAATGGCGGCGATCGCGGCAACGCGCGATCGATTGACCTCGGGGTCGCGCGCCGCCGGCCCCGGATGGACCATGATCGCGCCAATGCCCACCGCCGCCGCAGCCGCGGCTTGCGCCGCCGTTGACACCACGGCCATGGCATCCAGACCGAGAGTCGCCGCGTGCGCCAGGGTTCGGAGTTCGGCGGCATAATCGATGCCGGCATGGCTCAACGCCAGGCCCAGACTGTGCCCGAGCATCGCCACGGTCGGCAGGTTGACAACCGCCCGCACGCCACATCCCTTCAAGGCGGCAAGCAGCATGGGTCCGGGCCGGAACGGATCGGCCGCCAGAATACCGGCATAAAGCCCCGGCCCGGGCCGACAGGACGGGATCGCCGCCAGGATCGCGCCATTGGCGTCGCCGACCGGAAGAGAGCCGATCAGGTCGGCCAACGCGGCGTCCATGCCGGCATAGTGCGGGCATAACAGCGCGAAATCTTCGCCGGGGCGATCCGCGCCCTCATCAATGCGGTCGACGATCACGCCGTGAAACCGACGCCCCGTTCCGGCAGCGGACCCCCGCTTGGCAAACCGGTGTCCCATGGCTCCGCCCCCTCCCGATCACACGGCCGAATGGGTAACAATCGGTAATTTCGTGTCATTTCGAGGAAATTACCGATTTTTCCCCAATCCCAAAGGCGACTGAACACCGTTTCCCGCGCCGCTGCCAATGGCACGATCGATGCAATGACGCGCTTTGCGCCCTCAAGACCAACTTTTGCGCCCTGAAGACCAAAAAGATGACGCCCCGCCACGCCGGCGTGGCTGCAAGCAAGAACAGATCGCACGGGAGAAAACGCATGACAAACCAGGATGCCGGCGCGGCCTATGTCGCCGGAACATTCGACACCAAAGGCCGTGAACTGACCTTCATCGCGGACTGCCTTCGTCGTCTTGATCTCAAAACCGTGACCGTCGATCTCGGCACCAGCGATAGCCCAACGATCACCGACATTTCAGCCCACGAGGTTGCCAATCACCACCCCGATGGCCGCGCCGCGGTCTTTACCGGGGACCGCGGTTCGGCCGTCGCCGCGATGGCGATCGCCTTCGAACGGTTCATCGCGACGCGAACCGACCTCGGCGGCATCATTTCGGCCGCGGGGTCAGGCGGTACCGCCCTCGCGACCCCGGCCATGCGCCACCTGCCAATCGGTGTTCCCAAGGTGATGGTCTCGACGATGGCGTCGGGTGATGTCCGCCCCTATGTCGGGCCCGCGGATATCTGCATGATGTATTCGGTGACCGACGTCGCCGGCATCAATCGGATTTCCGAACAGGTGCTGTCCAACGCCGCTCATGCCCTGGCCGGGATGATCAAGAACCACCGTCCCCCGAGCCTTGCCACCAAGCCCGCGCTCGGCTTGACGATGTTCGGCGTCACAACACCCTGCGTCCAGGGCGTCACCGCGGCGCTTGAGGAGCGCTATGATTGCCTCGTGTTTCATGCCACCGGCACCGGCGGTCAGTCGATGGAAAAACTGGCGGATTCCCGTCTGCTCGCTGGTGTGATCGATATCTCCCCGACGGAGGTCTGCGATTTCCTGATGGGCGGCGTGCTGGCCTGCACCGCCGACCGCTTCGGCGCGATCATCCGGACCCGGATCCCCTACGTTCTGTCCTGCGGCGCGCTCGACATGGTCAATTTTGCCGCCCCCGAAACGGTACCGGACCGTTACCGCGGTCGCCGGTTCTACCCGCACAACCCCCAGGTGACCCTGATGCGGACCACTGCGGAAGAGAACACGCAAATGGGGCGTTGGATCGGCGAACGTGTCAACCGCATGGAAGGTCCGGTTCGCATCGTGATCCCCGAAGGGGGCGTGTCGATGCTCGATCAGCCGGGCCAGGCCTTCCACGATCCCGAGGCCGACCGGGCCCTGTTCGACGCCCTGGAACAAACCATTCACCAGACGGCAGAACGGCGCCTGATACGTCGGCCGGAGCATCTTAACGACCCGGCCTTCAGCCAGGTTCTGGTCGCCAATTTCCTCGAACTCATCTGAACAGGAGGTTTCTGTCATGGCCAGATTTACCCGCGAAGCCCTGCTTGACAAATTCCGCGGTATGATCGCCGCCGGCCAGCCCATCGTTGGCGGTGGCGCCGGTACCGGCCTGTCGGCCAAATGCGAGGAGGCCGGCGGCATCGATTTGATCGTGATCTATAATTCCGGCCGCTATCGCATGGCGGGCCGGGGCTCGCTGGCGGGCCTGCTGGCCTATGGCAACGCCAACGACATCGTGGTCGAGATGGCCAGCGAGGTTCTGCCGGTTGTCAAGCACACCCCGGTCCTGGCCGGCGTCAATGGCACCGATCCCTTCGTCCTGATGGAGCCGTTCCTGCGCAAATTGTCGGATATCGGATTTGCCGGTGTCCAGAACTTCCCAACGGTTGGCCTGATCGATGGCGTTTTCCGCGCCAATCTTGAAGAGACCGGCATGAGCTACGGCCTCGAAGTCGACATGATCGGCAAAGCGCACCAATTGGGGATGCTGACAACCCCCTATGTCTTCGATCCCGACCAGGCGCAGGCGATGGCCAAGGCCGGCGCCGACATCATCGTCTGCCATATGGGCCTGACTACCGGCGGCGCGATCGGCTCGCAAACCTCACGCAAGCTGGCGGAATGCCCCGACCTGATCAATGCCTGGACCGACGCGGCCTTGAAGATCCGCAAGGACATCATCGTGCTGTGTCACGGCGGACCGATCTCCGAACCGGATGACGCCAACGACATCCTAAAGGCATGCCCGAACTGCCATGGCTTCTACGGCGCGTCGAGCATGGAGCGGCTGCCAACCGAACGGGCGCTGACAGAACAAACTCGCCGGTTCAAAGAAATCCATCGGTGATCGCCAAAGTTCGACAGAACCGCACCTGAACGGGAGCCGTCGCCATGTTGCCGCAACGCGGCGACGGCTGGCACGGCCCCCGCGCTTTCTGGCCAAGACGGCCGCGCATGCGCCAACAAGAACAAATCCGCAAAGAGGGAGAAACAAAAATGAGCAGTCAGAACCCGGCCCTGGACCTGCCACACGACGTCGTGATCAACAGGGTGCCCCTGTGGTTGGCGGTCGCGGTGACCGTTGTCCTTTCCCTGCCCTTCGGGCTATGGCTGGGGAAATTCAATTTCGCCCTGTGGTGTTCGTTCATCGTGTGGGCGGAGTATTTTGCGCTTGGCGCCAAGCTCCAGGTCGTGCCGATGATTCTCGAGAGTTTCGGCTATGCGGCCGTCATCACCGGTGTTTCCCTGGCCATCATCCCGGTGTTCAGCTTCGTCCCGAGCCTGCTGACGCCCGGGGATCTCGGGATTGCCGCGGCGCTCTTCATCGGTGTGGGCTTCATGGTCCATTCGATGTCCTGGTCGCATGCCTTCCAGGAAGGTTCCCTGCCTTTCTTCAACGGAATCTCGATGGCGCTCGGGATCTATTTCACCAACAGCTTCCCGCATTTCGGCCCGGATGCCTTCCTGCCGATCGTCGCCGCAATCTGGACCGTCGCGATGGCCGTCTTCGGGATTCTGTTGGGGATCATCACGGTGTACGCCCAGCTCCCGGCCAAACGGCGTGCCTGATCGGCAAGGGCGGCCGACGACGATCTTCCCTGCCCACCGCGGGCTGCCGCACTAACATCTAAATAATGTCTACTTGTATATTCCAATATATGTGATCATATCCTTGTGAGCAACCCGTTCAACGAAGGTAATCTTCTGTTCGATCCGATTTGACACAGGATTGAACCAACGATACTCGACCCAGCCCTCGCCCTGCTCGCGGGCAATCCTGATGATTTCCTGCACCAGAGCCTTGCCGTCGGCATCCTTGACATTGATGACGCTCTGGCCTTCCGCGGCCGGACGGGGCGGATAGACCAACCAAACACCGTTAAGATCAATGACATTGACATAGATCTCGTCGTGCTTGAAGGCGGTGTCGTTGTGGAAGATCCGCCGCGCCTCATCAAGGCTCCGGGTCGCGACAATCTCGGCCGCTTTGAGGGTCAGGGCTTTCACCTCATCCCGCGACGCCGCCGCCTCGGCACGCCCGGCCAACGGCACCAAGGCGAGGCCGGCCATGACAAAAAGCAACATCAGGTGCCAGACCACCGCGCGATGCCAGTAATTCGTCATTCCCTTGCCCCCTGCTGATTGCATGATTTCAGGCTTGCCGCCGCATTCGATGAAACACGTCCGGCAACATATCGATGGACTCTTGAATTTGACATAAAAGAATCACTATTTTTCCATGACTTCATCAAGTAATCTCTATAATTCCATTAATTTAATAGATTTTGTAATATTTGTACGATGCCGTTGGCCGACGCCGCGCCCGCAGCAGCCCGGCGAAAGCCATTGTCCAGCGCGCCCCGCGGCACTGTGGCCGAATCCCCGGCACCGCGTTTTCCGTAGACATCGACGCGCGGTGGGAGGACCCTTTCACAGGACCGGCGGCACCGCGTCGGGCAGGTGCCGACCCATTCCAGCACGCTCCGCAGCACCCTGCTGCGGGCCAAAAATGCGCGAACGGCCATCGCTTTGCGAAAGGCCGGTTTGCGAAAGGGAGGAACCATGCCCCATGCGAGAAGATCGGCGCCGCGCTGCGCCGCATTGGTCGGGCCCTATCTGTCGGGAAAAACCAGTCTACTTGAGAGCCTGCTGTCGGCGACCGGCGCGATCACCCGCAAGGGCACCGTTCGTGACGGCAGCGCGGTCGGTGTCGCCGCCCCGGAAGCCAAGGCCCGTCAGATGAGCGTCGAGATCGGCCTGGCAACCACCGAATATCTCGGTGACCGCTGGAATTTCCTCGACTGCCCGGGGTCTGTCGAGCTCTCGGCGGAGACCCGCAACGCGCTCATGGTCGTGGACGCCGCCGTCATCGTGGTCGAGCCCACCGTCGACAAGCTGCTGCCGCTGGGGCCGCTGTTCAAATTTCTTGACGACTATTCGATTCCGCACATTATCTTTATCAACAAGGTCGATCTGATCCCCGGCCTCAAGGTGCGCATCCGCGATGTGCTGGCGGCCTTGCAGGCGCTGTCGAGCCGGCGTCTGGTGCTGCGCGAAGTTCCGATCGGCGACGGCGACCAGATCAGCGGTTATATCGATCTGGCGAGCGAGCGCGCCTATCATTATCAGGCCGGGGCCCCTTCCGATCTGGTCCCGGTTCCCGACCGGGTGTACGACCACCAGCACGAGGCGCGCCAGGAGCTGCTGGAAGCCCTGTCCGATTTCGACGATGCCCTGCTGGAACAGTTGCTTGAGGATATCGCTCCCGAAAAAGAGGAGTTGTACCGCCAGCTCAGCAAGGACTTCGCCTCCGATCTGATCGTTCCGGTCTTTCTGGGTTCGGCCGAGAGCGACAATGGTGTGCGGCGGCTGCTCAAGGCGCTGCGCCACGAGACCCCCGAGGCGCCGGTCGCGGCGGAACGGATGGGTCTGCCCAACGGTTCCGCCGTGCTGGCCCAGGTCTTCAAGACCTTCCACGCCATGCATAGCGGCAAGATCAGCGTCGCCCGGATCTGGCGCGGTACCGTGACCGACGGCATGATCCTGGGCGGCGAACGGGTCAGCGGCCTCTATCGCATGATGGGATACGAACCCCGGAAACTGACCCAGGCCGAGGCCGGCGACATTGTCGCGTTGGGGCGCATGGAGAAGATCGCAACGGGCGATATCGTGACCGAACAGGGCCCACCCGGCCGCAGCCCGATCTGGCCCGACACGGCCGAGCCGGTCTTCGCACTGGCCATCGTTGCCGAGCAGCGCTCGGACGAGGTCAAGCTGACCGCGGCGATCCAGAAGCTGTTGGAGGAGGATCCGGCGCTCCGCACCCAGCAACGGGCCGAAAGCAGCGAGATCGTGCTCTGGGGTCAGGGCGATATCCATCTCCAGATTGCCATCGACCGGCTGCGCAACAAGTTCAGCCTGCCGGTCAAGGGGCGTGCGCCGCAGGTGCCCTACCGGGAAAGCATCCGCAAGCCCGCGGCCCAGCACGCCCGGTTCAAACGCCAGTCCGGCGGGCATGGCCAGTTTGCCGACATCCATATCGAGATCGCCCCCCGGCCGCGGGGAACCGGCTTCAGCTTCATCGACAAGATCGTGGGCGGAACTGTGCCTCGCCAGTTCATTCCGGCGGTCGAGGTGGGGGTTCGCGACTATCTGGGTCAGGGTCCGTTGGGATTTCCGGTCGTCGATATCGAAGTCACCCTGACCAGCGGCCAGTTCCATGCCGTCGACAGTTCCGAAATGGCGTTCAAGACCGTGGCACGGATGGCGATGGCCGAGGGGATGCCGAAATGCGAGCCGGTGCTGCTCGAACCAATCCTGGCGGTCACCATCGCGGTCCCCAAGGACTTCACCAGCCGGGTGCAGCGACTGGCCAGCAGCCGCCGCGGCCAGATCCTGGGCTATGACGACCGGCCGGGCTGGGCCGGCTGGGACGAGGTCAAGGTCCAGTTGCCGCAGGCGGAGATCCACGACCTGATCGTCGAGTTGCGATCGCTGACCCAGGGTGTTGGAACCTTCGTCTCGACCTTTGACCATCTCGCCGAACTGACGGGGCGCCTCGCCGAACGTGTCGTTGAACAGCGTCAGGCGGCGATCACCGCCGACTGATACCAGCCCCGCTGCGGCCGGCCATCGCTCAGCCATGATCGACGGTCGGTGCGGCGGGGCTCAGGACGGCGCGATCGAACGCCGGGCGAGATAGGCCAGGGTGCTCAGCGGCGTTTCGCAAGCGCAGCGGGCCGTGACATCGGGGAACGCACTGCTGATCAGTCCGGTCAGGGCCTTGCCGGGCGGCGGTTCGATAAAAAAGCGTTCACCCAGCTCGTAGAGCAAGGTCGTCTGGTCGTGCCAACGGATCGGGTTCGCAACGTTGGTCGCCAGCTCCTCGATCACCGCTTCCGCGCCGCCCAGCACCCGCGCCCGCCGGTTGCCGACATAGGTCAGGCGCGGCGCCGTGACCGCGATGTCGCCCAGGGCCTGGGCCAGTTTCTCCGACACGCCCGATAGCAACGGGCAGTGCGACGGTACGCTGACGGCGATCTGTTCGGCCTTTCGGGCACCGGCCTGCGTCGCCGCTGCGATCAAGGCATCCAGCGCCACGATCGCACCCGTGGCGACGATCTCGGTCGGTGCATTGAAATTGGCGAGAAACAGCGGCGTTGTCGGGCTGTTGATCGTCGCGACCAAATCAGAGAGCCGGGTTTCGCCCAGGCCGACAAAGACCGCCATGCCATAGCCGCGCGGATAGGCCGCCGCCATCAATTCGCCGCGCAATTTGACCAGCGGCAGCGCCGCCGCAAAGCTCAACGACCCGGCAACCACCGCGGCGGTAAATGAACCGACCGACAACCCGGCCACCGCGTCGATCGCAACGCCAACATCAGCCAGGGCTCGCGCGACCGCGACCCCGGCGATCACGGCGGTCAACTGGACGGCAACGGTTGATTGCAGCGCCGCGGCGTCATCAAGGTCGCGCACCCCAAAGCCGAGAACGGCGCTCGCCTCGGCAAGCGTGGCCACAACCGCCGGATGATCGGGCAGTTGATGCAAGAAACCGGGGGTCTGAGCGCCCTGGCCCGGAAACAGCAGTGTCGTCATGATGATATCCTCGTTTCGAGGGGCGCATCCGGTTGCCAGGGGTTGGCGACCAGCCGCGGACCACGGGTCGTACGCAGCGCGACGCCGCCCCCGGATCCCGATCCGGCCCATTCGATCAGGGAAACCGCACCGCCCGGAACCTCGATCAGGGGATCGGTGCGCGCCCCCAGTCCGGCCAGCGCCGCAGCGATCCCCGCCGCGGCGGGCAACGGCAACGGCCGCGGAGCGCGGATGATCAGATCGAGATCGCTGGTGGCCGTGGCCGTCGGTTGTCCGCTTGCGAGTTCGAAGCCGATGCTGCCAACGGGCCCCCAGGCCCAGCCGACCGCCGCCATCAACGCCGCGACCGGTGCCAGCAACCGAAGGGCCGGTACCGCGCTCTGGCGTATCGTCGCCACGCTGCCGGCTGCGGCGAGCAGCTGTTCCGGCGACCGGCATTCCACGATCGCGGCGGGGCTCAGCCAGCCGGCCCAACGCCGCTCGCGGCCGGCCCCGCGCACGCCCACCGCGATCCGGCCGTCGCAGGGCGCCTGACGTCGGACCACGACCCAGGGGGCACGGTCCAGAGCCGCAGGCACCCACTCCGGACAGGCACCGTCACCGGTCACGGCCGTCGCATCGGCAATCCGCAATAGATCGTGAACCCGAACCGGTGAGCATGCCATCGTGATGCGATCCTGTCGTATCTTACTGCGGAGCCAGCAGCAGGATGGCCACCGTCAGGGTGACGATACTGGCGAGCGAGGAAACCACCAGCGTCGATCCCGACGTCGCCGGGCGGAAACCATAGCCGACACCAAACACCAGACCGAAGAAACCGGCAGGAATGCAGATCAGCAACACAACTTCACCGGCAATCGGTTCGGGGACGTTGAGCGCCCGGACAATCAGGTAGGCGACGATCGGCTGGATCACATTTTTGAGCAGCACGCCGAGCACGACATTGGGATTGATCTTGATCGGTTGTGCCGACAGTACCAGCCCGGTCAGGAACAACCCGGCCCCCGCCGTGGCCTGGCCGATCAGGCCCAGCGACTTGAGCGCCAGATCGGGTACCGGGATATCGCACAGGGCGACGATGACGGCCAGCATCGGGGCGATGAAAATCGGCTTCGACACCGACTTGCGCAATGCGCCCAGGAACTTCATGACCGGAGACGCGGAACCGGCATCGGTCTTGGTCAATTCCAGCAACGCCAGCGTCAACGGCGAAATCGTGACCGAACCGACGGCGATCGCGACCGCGACCGGCAGGGCGCCCTGGCTGCCATAGACGCTGCCGAGCAGCGGCAGGCCGATCGAGGCGAAGTTCGGGAAGGCGACAGTCAGGCTCTGCACCGCACCATCGCCGCGGCCGACCTTGAACAGCCTGCTTTGCAACACCACCATCACGGTAAAGATGATCAGCAGCGACAGCGCCAACACCAGCATCAGGTTGGCGTTCATCAGGATGACCTCGCGCGAGGTCCGGGCGATGGCCGTAAACAGCGCCGCCGGCAAGGCGAACATCATCAGGAAATGATTGATCGAGGCGACATTCTTGTTGTCGACGATCTTGCGCTTGCCGGCGAAAAAGCCCAGCAGCATCACGAAAAAAACGGGGATCAGCGCGGTTGCGACGATCATGCCCATAGTCGAATTCCTTCGTTTCCACCCGGGAGCCGGGCAGATTGACTTCACGGATTTGTCCAACAGCCGCCGGACAATCCGACGCCAAAGCGGCGCCACCAGCGCGTTCAAGGTGCGAAGGTCGGCACGCTTCGACAGCGGATTCCGGAACGAATCGGAACGAGGAGACGAGGGGAACCCTCGGGAGAGCGGTTGCCCCCGGCCGGGCTTGCGGGCCCGGGGGAACCCCGGGGTTGCGCGGTCCCCCCGGCCGGGGAGGGGGCCCGGGTGGAACCGCGGCGTTCAGGTCCCGGATGCCGCCGCTGGCCCGGCCCATTGCTCAGCCAGCCGGCGCCGAACCTCGATCGATGCCGCCCGCAACACGCGGGCGGCGGGCGAGTTCAGTCGGGTCGACAGATCGCGTTTACCGGACAGCAGGATATCGGCGACGGCATCGATCAGGACCTGCCGAACCGCCGCGACATCGGCCGGGGTCGGCGCGTCAGCGTTGACACCCGCGATCAGGGCATGCAACAGGCCCAGCTTGGCGTAGTTCTTGATGTCGTAGGACATCGGCGGAATCTTTTCGCCCAACGCGTCCAGTTCGGCGACCGGGCGGCGGGTGATCCGGGCGGCGGCCTCCTTGCCCATCGCATGAACCAGCACGCCGGGCGCATCCAGCGCAACCAGCCGATTGGCCTGGTAACCATGGGCAAGGAACGCACCCGACATCGCCTTGCCGACCAGCAGAGCGACGACCGGATGCCCGGCCAGGCGCGCCTCGGCATAGGCATTCGCAGCGGCCGCACAGGCCAGATGGATCCCGAGCAGTTCCTCACGCTGACCATAAGCCTGGCTGGTCACGTCGACGATCGCGATGATCGGCCGCCGGGCGCCGTCATGATCACTTTCGATCACGCTGCGGACGGCCTTGGCCAGGGTCCAACCTTCCTCCAGGCCAACCTCGCCGTTGCGGGCACGGGGAAACCGGTTGCGCGGATCGGGCACAACGGCCAGCAGCCGTGCCGAATGATCCCCCAGCGCGACGTCGGCCTGAAGGACCGAGTCCTTGCCGAAGCTGGGGCTGCCCTCGGTACCGGCGAGCGCCCGCAGCCAGATCCGGCCGCGGCTTTCGAACGGGACGGTGTCGCTCATTCGTGGTCTCCTTTACCCCACAAGGTCCTCAGGGCGTTCGGCTCCAGGGGGCTTGCCGGGTCGATAGCCGCCAGTTTGGCGAGATAGTCCTCGACCTGGGCGCTGCGATGCCGGGCTGGCACACCGCGGGCGAAGGCGGCGCGGATGGCGCTCGCAATCGCGGCGGCATCATCATCGACCAGGGTATCGACCAGGCCAATGGCCTGACGCTGTTCGCCCCCGATCAGTTGCCAGATCAGTCGCTTGTTGCTGGAATCGAGTTCTTCGATACCGGCCTCCTGCTCGATCACCTCCGGGCCATTCATGCCCAGCCGGCCCTGTCGGGTCGCGATCAGCGATGAGCACAGCGACGCGGCCAGGGACATGCCGCCGAAGCAGCCAACCATGCCGGCGATCACACCGACAACCGGGACATGACGACGCAATGCGACGATGCCGGCATGGATCTCGGCGATCACCGCCAGGCCCAGATTGGCTTCCTGCAACCGGACCCCGCCGGTTTCGAACAGAATGACCGCCCGGGTCGGAATGCCCTTTTCATTGTCGGCCAGGGCGAGTTCGAGCGAGGCCGCGATCTTGGCGCCGGAAACCTCGCCCATGCTGCCGCCCTGGAACGCGCTCTCGATGGCGGCGACGACCGCGGGCTGACCATCGATGGTCCCCCGGGCCAGGACAACACCGTCATCCGCCTGGGTCACAATGTTCTGCAGCGGCAGCCACGGCGATTTCAGCCGGTCGAACGGGCCGAGTAACATCCGGAAGGTTCCGGGGTCGAGCACGGCACGGGCACGTCCCATCGCGTCGAGTTCGATGAAGCTTTCGCGCGCCAGGAAACGCGCCCAATCCGGCTGAGCTGTCGCCGGCGTCTTGTTCTGATCGGTCATGACCGGCTCCGTTCCACCGCTTGTTCGAGACGCAGCGCCACCATGCCGGGGGTCGCCCCGAAATCATTGATCTCGATCGCCGCAGCCTGATCGAAGCGCGTGAAGAAGCGATCGATGACGTTTTTCCAGATCGGGCCGAAGCCATTGACGCTGGTCGTGATCACGACATGGGCCCCCTGGTCCGGTGAGGGCTCGATCAGGACCTCAAGGTCGCCCGAACCGACGACGCCGACATGGGCGCGGTGGCTGAAGGCTTTGGTGGCGGCCGGGTAGTCGTATTTCAGTATTTCCATGAGAAATCCTCCGTCTGGGACCGGTCCGGTGCCCCGGCCAGGGGCACGATCCGGTCGAGGAACAGGGCAGCAGCCAGCATGTCGGCGGCGCCACCGGGCGAAGCGTTGAGAGCCATCAACGCCTGATGCAGGGCCTCAAGCGCCGCACGACCAGCCGCCGTGGCCGCCCCCCCGGCCGCGAGCACGGCGACCGCGCCGCGCTGCCCGGCCTGAAGCGCCGCCATCCCGCCGCGGTGCAACAGGCAGGTGTCGTCAAGCCGGGCCATGATGGCCATCAGGGCATCAAGGCGGGCCTGGGTCTCGGTCGCGCCGGCGGCCCGGCTGTGGCGCAGCGCCGGCAGGCCGACAGCGACAACATGCGGGAAACCGGCCTGGGCCTCGCCGCGGGCCCCGGTGACGCCAAACCGCGCCGCGGCGGCCTGGCCGTGGCTGGGTGGTGCCGGGATGAAGCGATCGGGGTGGCGCGCGACCGCGGCGGCCCGCGCCGCGATCGCCGATGGATCCATCACCGCGGGATCCATCGCCGCGGCAGCCGTCAACAGGCCCAGAACCCAGATCGCGCCGCGGTGAGCATTGCTGCCCCCTGTGGCCGCCATCATCGCGCGTTCGCCGTCCCGGCCGATCGCGGCGAGCGCCATCCGCAATGCCGGATCGGGATGACGCTGCCGGGCGGTTTCCGCCATCGCGACAAAGGCCGGGCGCAAGCTGCACGCCGAACGCAACAGCAACGCCAGGGTCAGATCGCGGTGGGCGCCAGAGCCCCGGCCATCGACCAGGGCCGGCTTCGGCGTCAGCGTGGCCTCGGCGCACAGTGCCCAAACCGCGACATCCGCCAGGGACTGTGCCCGGCGGGCACCGGGATCGCACCCGGTTTCCGCCACGCAAGGCACGGGATCGTGCCGCACAGCGAATGCCATTACCAGCTCCGGAACTGCGCCGGCGGGTTGTAGAGTCCCCCCGACCAGGCGACGAGATCATCGATGCTGCGTGCCGCCAGCAGCGACCGGTTGGCCTGATTGCGGACGACGCCGAGGTCCTCAGGATAGGCAACGATACCGCGGCTGCGCAATTCGGCCGACCGCTTGGGATCGGCACGCCGGCCGATTTCAGTGGCACCCGCGACCGCGGCGATCGCCTCACGCCGCTCTTCGCCCTCGACCTTGTAAACGTAGGCGATGCCTTCCTCGGTGACGACATGGCTGACGTCGTCGCCATAGATCATCACCGGGGCGATCGCCATGCCGCTTTTCTTGCCGACCGCGACGGCATCAAGCGTCTCAACGAAGGCCGGCTCCCCGCCCGCCTTGAAGGTCTCAACCGTCTGGACCACGATCTTTTTGCCGCGGGCCACCGGCTTGTCGACAGCGGTCATCAGGTCGAGCCAGGCAGCGCTGCTATGGCGCCGGCCATGCGGATCATGCCCCATATTCGGGGCGCCACCGAAACCGGCAAGCCTTCCCAGGGTCACGGTCGATGAGTTGCCGTCCGCATCCATCTGCAACGTCGAACCGATGAACAGATCGACGCCGTACTGGCCGGCGAGCTGGCAGAAAACCCGGTTGGAACGCAGGCTGCCATCATGGCCGACGAAGAAAACGTCGGAGCGCGCCCGGATATAGTCCTCCATCCCGACTTCCGAGCCGAAGCAGTGGACGCTGTCAACCCAGCCGCTTTCGATTGCCGGGATCAGCGTTGGGTGGGGATTGAGGGCCCAATTGCGACAGATCTTACCCTTGAGGCCCAGGGAATTGGCATAGGTCGGCAGGAGCAGTTCGATCGCCGCGGTATCGAAGCCGATGCCATGGTTCAGGGTGGTGACACCGTGGCGTTCATAGATGCCGCGGATGATCATCATGCCCATCAGGATCTGCAGCTCGCCGATATGGCGAGGATCGCGGGTGAACAACGGCTCGACCGCGAACGGGCGGTCGGCGGCGACAACAAAATCAACCCACGAGGCGGGAATATCGACCCGCGGCAGGGTGTCGACAATCTCGTTGACCTGGGCGATGACAATGCCTTGCCGAAACGCCGTGGCTTCGACGATCGCCGGGGTGTCTTCGGTGTTGGCACCGGTATAAAGGTTGCCGAAGCGATCAGCCTGGACCGCGCACACCAGAGCGACCTGGGGCGTCAGGTCGATGAACATCCGGGCATAGAGCTCGATATAGGTATAGATCGCGCCGATCTCGAGCTTGCCGTCCTCCAGAAGCTGAGCCACGCGCAGGCTCTGGGGGCCGGCAAAGGAAAAATCGACCTTGCGGGCGATGCCCCGCTCAAACAGGTCGAGATGCTCGCGCCGGCTGATGGTCGAGATCAGCAGGTGGATGTCGTGCAGCACCTTGGGATTGGCCTGAACCAGCGATCGCGACAGGAAGTCGGCCTGTTTCTGGTTGTTGCCTTCCAGGGCGACCCGGTCGCCGGGCCGGATCAGGGTTTCCAGAGCCTCGACGATGTGCTGAGGCCGGAGAACCTTGCCGTCGACGAGCTTGGCCACCGCCTGGAGGCGACGGCACTTTTCGTCATGCTTGGCCGTCCAGGGGCGGGAAGCGGGGAACGGGGCAGAAGAGTTCATGTGTCCATCCTTGAACAGGCGATGGGTGCGGGGCCGGAGCCCCGCACGGGCGTTCGCCGGCTGTGGCGCGTGACGCCCGCTGCAGCGGACGACGACCGTGTGAGACCCACGGGTCGCCGCTTGCTGCATTCAACATTGGCTATCTTGTATACACGATTCAAGTTCTTGTATTTGATCCAGATCAGCGATCGGGCAAAATTCGGCGTGAGCCCGCAGACGCCACCGTGATAGCCTCGACCCCCGCGATAAGGAGTCCCCCGCGTTTTGCAAGAGATCGAATCGCCCAAACCCAAGCTTTCCGAGGCCATCCGGCAGCGGCTGGAGGAGGAAATTGTCACCCAGCAGTTGCGACCCGGGACGCGGCTCGACGAAATGGAATTGGCCGAGCGCTACCAGGTATCGCGCACCCCGGTGCGCGAGGCCTTGCATAACCTGGCCGCGGTTGGGCTGATCGAGATCCGGCCGCGGCGTGGCGCGATCGTGCCCCAGGCTGATCCGCAGTTGATCCTGGAAATGTTCGAGGTCATGGCCGAGCTTGAAGCGTTCTGCGCCCGGCTGGCGGCACGCCGCCTGACGGAGCCAGATCGTGTTGCCCTGGCCGCGGCTCATGGCGCCTGCGCCGCGGCCTGCGAACGCCAGAACCCCGACGACTATTACTTTTGCAACGAAAAATTTCATCTTGCCCTCTACGAGGCCAGCCAGAATCATTTTCTGGCCGAGCAGGCCACGACCTTGCAGCGACGGCTGCGCCCTTATCGGCGGCTGCAATTGCGCTTGGTCGGCCGGCTGAAAAGTTCGCTGGCGGAACACCAGGCCGTCTTCCAGGCCATCATGGACCACGATCCCGACCGGGCGGCCGAGGCGATCCGCGATCATGTCAGCGGCCAGGGCCGGGGCTTCAGCGATCTGCTTGCGATCCTCGCCCGGGTTCATCAGCGCTGACCTGCGGGACCCGATCACCCGTCATAGCTTACGATGTCACCTCCGGCCCGCGCCAACAGATACACAACCCCCGGTAGCCATCATTGCGCGCCCCCTGAAAAACCCCTTCTCATTTGCGACTTCTCGTAATATTCCTCGATATACAAAGATCCAAATCGGAGCCGGTAGATGAAACGGAATCTCAGTGGCACAAATGTTGGCGCTTGGCTGCGTGGTCTGGCGGTCGCTACAACCCTGATCCTGATGCCCTTCGCATCCCACGCCGCGGATGTGACAGTTTATGCGGCGGCCAGCCTCAAGGATGCGCTCGATACCCTGGGCAAGGATTGGCAGACCAAGACCGGCAAAACCTTCGTGGCCTCCTATGCCGCCAGTTCGACCCTGGCCCGGCAAATCGAGAACAAGGCCCCGGCCGATGTGTTCATCTCCGCCGATCTCGACTGGATGAATTGGCTCGCCGACCGCAAGCTGATCAAGCCCGAGAGCCGCTTCAACCTGCTGGGCAATGCCCTGGTGCTGATCACCCAGGCCGGCAACGCGACCCAGATCCATATCGCACCCGGTTTTCCGCTGGCGCAACTGGTCGCCAACTCCCGCCTCGCCAGCGGCGACCCCGCGCATGTCCCGGCCGGCATTTATGCCCAGGCGGCGCTGGAGAAGCTCGGGGTCTGGGCCGCGGTGGAACCGCGCCTGGCACGCGCTGACAGCGTCCGCTCCGCCCTGGCGCTGGTGTCGCGGGGCGAGGCCCTGTTCGGCATCGTCTATGCGACCGACGCGATGGCCGACAAAGGCGTCCGGGTGGTCGACACCTTCCCCGCCGACAGCCATCCGCCGATCATCTATCCCGCGGCGCTGACGGCAACCACCACCAGTGCCGATGCCGCTTCGTTCCTGGAATGGCTGAAGTCCGCCGACGCCCAGGCGGTGTTCGCCCGTTTCGGCTTTACGCCGGCGCCCGCATCGGCCGGTTGACGCGCGTGGGAATTCTGACCGGCGTCGAATATGACGCCTTGATGCTCAGCCTCAAGGTCGCGATCTGCAGTGCCGTCACCAGCCTGCCGATCGCGGTCGCCGTTGCCGTGGTCCTCGCCCGTCACAGCTTTCCGGGCAAAAGCCTGGTCGACGGCCTGGTCCATCTGCCGCTGATCCTGCCACCGGTCGTCACGGGCTATATCCTGCTGCTGACCCTGGGTCAGCGCGGCGTGATCGGCGAATGGCTGGATCGGGTGCTGGGCATCGTCATCGCCTTTCGCTGGACCGGCGCCGCGGTTGCATCGGCCGTGATGGGCTTTCCCCTGATGGTCCAGGCGATCCGTTTGTCGATCGAAGGCGTTGACCGGCGACTCGAGGAAGCGTCCTCGACCCTGGGCGCAAACCGCGCCATGGTTTTTCTGACCGTCACCCTGCCCCTGATCCTGCCCGGCATCCTGGCCGGCCTGATCCTGTCCTTTGCCCGCGGCCTGGGCGAATTCGGGGCCACGATCACCTTTGTCTCCAACATCCCGGGCGAAACGCAGACCATCCCCCTGGCGATCTACAGCTTCACCCAGAGCCCGACCGGCGACGTGCCGGCGTTAAGGCTGACTGTCATTTCCGTGGTCCTGTCGCTGGCGGCGCTGATGCTGTCGAACCGCTTGTCGCTGGTGCTGAAGCGCCGCCTCCAAGGCCGCACCGCCTGACCCAAGGCTCCCCCGACCCATGATTCTGGATGTTGATATCACGTGCCGTCTGGGTGCCTTCACGGTCGACGCGCAATTCACCGGCGCCGGCGGCGTCACCGCGCTGTTCGGCCATTCGGGCGCGGGCAAAAGTTCCCTGGTCAATATGATCGGCGGCTTGCTGCGCCCTGACCGCGGCCATATCACCCTTGACGGCCGGGCCCTGTTCGATTCGAAGCACCACATCCATCTGCCGCCGAACCGGCGCCGTATCAGTTATGTGTTCCAGGACGCCCGGCTGTTTCCGCATCTGTCGGTGCGCAACAACCTGCTCTATGGCCGGTGGTTCACCCCGGCCGGCGAGCGCTGGGCCCAATTCGCCCCGATCGTCGAGCTGTTGGGGATCGGCGATCTGCTGCAGCGCCGGCCGTCGACCTTGTCAGGTGGTGAAAAACAACGGGTTGCGATCGGCCGGGCCCTGTTGGCCAGCCCCCGACTGTTGTTGATGGACGAACCGCTGGCTTCACTCGACGCCGATCGCAAGGCCGAAATCCTGCCCTATATCGAACGCCTGCGCGACGAGTTGAAGCTGCCGATCGTCTATGTCAGCCACGCCCTGGACGAAGTGATCCGGCTGGCCGGAACCCTGGTTCTGCTGGAGTCCGGCCGTGTCGTCGCCGCGGGCCCGGTGGCCGATGTGATGCGGCGGCTCGACGTGCGGCGCCTGACCGGGCAAGACCATCCGCGTACCGTCATTGACACCCGCATTGAGGACCATGACACGCGTTTTGGTCTGACCCGGCTGACCTTCGACGGTGGCGTGCTTCAGGTTCCGTACCTCGCTCTGCCGGTCGGCACCGCGGTGCGCGTCGCGATCCGCGACCGCGACATCGGGCTCGCCGTCACGCGACCCCAGGGCGTCAGCCTGATCAACATCCTGCCGGGAACGGTCGTCGATATCGCCGATACCGCAGACGAGAGCGAGGCCCATGCCGATGTGCTGGTTCAGATCGGACGCTGGCAGCTGGTGGCACGGATCAGCCGTTTGTCCGCCCATGACCTTGACCTCGCCCCGGGCAAGCCGGTATTCGCCCTGTTCAAGGCCATGGCCCTTGATGCCGAAAGCCTGGGCCGAGCCCCGGGGCCCGAGACCATGGCGGCCCTCTGAGACAGGGCGAGGCGTCGAGTGCGCGAGGTCAAAGCCAAATGACCAGAGCCGTTTCCGATCACGTTGGATCGGAAACGGCTCTAGCCCTTATGTTTCAACGCATCTTCTACGCCCAACCAGTACCCGCTTGGTCGGAAAATGCTCTAGCGCCGACGTTACGCCGTCATCCGGGTGACGCGATTTTCAAAGTCGACGAAATAGACGGTCGCGCCGCCGACGGCCTTGACGATCGCCGCGGCGCGCTCCCATGGCACGACGGACAGCGTGGTCGACAAGGCGTCGGCACGAACCGCCGTGGCGGTCACCGCCGTCACCTCGGCGTTGAAATGAGCACAATGGCCCGTGGCCGGTACGAACAAATGGGTGAAGCGGCCCGCCGGGTCGAAAACAGTGCCATACCCGCCCGAGGTTCCGACGGCCTGGTCGACAACATCAAGGGTGACCAGGGATCGCTCGGATGCGGTGGGATCGGCGATACCGACCTGCCACGGCCGGCCATCGGCATGGGGTCCGATCGCCCGGGCCTTGTCGAGGTGAACCAGAACATGCTGCACGCCGCGGGCGCGCAGCAGAGCGGTGACCTTGTCGGTGACAAACCCCTGGGCGATGCCATTGAAGGTCAGTGCCATATCGGGGCCCAACAGTTCGACCCGGGTGGTGTCGAAGCCGACCTTGCGATAGTCGATCCGCGCCCGCGCGGCGGCAATGGCCGCTTCAGCGGGACCGTTGGGGTCGGCGCCCCGGGTTCCGAAATGCCCGGCATAGAGCACCCACAACGGTTGGACCGTGAAATCGAAGGCACCATCGCTGGCAAGACTGAAGGTCCGGGCCTCGGCCAGCAATTCCACCAGCTCCAGCGGTGGGTTGTCCAGCCGCCCGACCCGGTTCAGGCGACACAGCGCCGAACCGGGCCGATACAGGCTCAGGATGTCTTCCAATCGATCGATCTCGGCGACGCAATCGGCGATCAGGGCGCGCGCGGCGTTGCGATCGGGGTGATAGAGCGCGATGCTGGAGGCTGCGCCCATCGCTGTGCCCCGCCATTCGAACAGCTCGGCGGCGGCGGTCCTGGCGCGACGCGGGTCGCCGATGAGGATCGGGAGACCGGCGGCGGCGGCAAGAATGCTGATGGCCCGGCGGCGGCTGATCAAGGACGGCATGGCGGCGGTTCTCCCTCGCTTTATGGAGTGGGATTCGACGGCGCGATCGGGTCGGCGGTTGCCGACCCCAGGATATTGTCCGTCGGAATTTGGTCGAAACCGACGACCCGGCCGCCATGCTGACGGGCAAAGACATCGGCCGCGTTGCGGTCGCCGAAAGGGACCTCCTCGACCATGCCCATCGTGGCCGTGATGTCGCTGTCGATGACATAGACCGCCTTGCGCGCATCGACCCAACCGCCATCCTGGGCGTGTGCCCAGTCGGGTGCCCGGGTCATATCGGTGACATAGAGGGCCTGGATGCTCTTCGGTTCTTCGGGAAGCAATGTGAAGGCAATCAGATCATGGACCGAGCTGAACCAATAGGGCTTGTCCTGTCCCTCGACCCAGGCCTGCGCCTTGGGGCCGTCATGTTCGCCCAGCGCCATGCCGCAGAAATGGGCCTTGGCTTGGGCATCATAGGGCGCCGGGCGCGGAATATCGGCGGTTTTGGCCGGACCGCAGGCGACCAGGGCGAACAGGATCGGGACGAGAAGAAGGGTGGCGGTGCGTGTCATAACGATCTCCGGGAAAATACAGCGATCGTCAGTGCCAGCGGCACCGCGATCCAGGCTCCCAAACCCGCCAGCAATACTGGTGTCGGGACCTGGGCCAGGGCGGGCAAACCGGCCATCCCGGAGTATTTTCGTACTTCGGCAAAACTCGCCAGATTGATCAGGCGAAATATGTCGGCTGGGTCGAGCATCAGCACCCAGCGGAACAGACCGGGCGCGATGCCCCGGCCTTCGGTGGCCGCCAGGAAGCCGAGCAGTCCCAAGTCGAACAAAAGGACCAACATCAGCCACACCGCCAGCGCGATCCCGGCTGCTGTGGCCCGTTCGCGCACTAGGCTGCTGATGAAATAACCCAAGGCCAGGAACGCAGTACCCAGCGCCACCGAGGTTACAATCAGGGTGACAAAAGCCGGCCACTGACCGGCGACAGCCGTCCCACCGGTCGCGGTGATGGCTAGCCCGGCCGTACCGTAACCGGCGGTAATCGCCAGCCCCAGCAAGGCGGTATGGCCGACGAACTTTCCGATCACCACCTCCCATCGGCGGACCGGATAGGTCAGCAGCAACAGCATGGTCCCCCGCTCAACTTCACCGACCAGGCTGTCATAGGACAGGATGATGGCGATCAGGGGCACCAGGAACACTGTCAGGCTGGCCAAGCTCACCACGGTGACCGCCAAGGGGGGCACACCGACATGCCCGGTCGGGGCGCTGCCGAGGAATGCCAAAGCCAGGGCCAATCCCGCCAGGACGAAGGTGGCGGTCACGGCCCAGCGGTTGCGCAGGCCGTCGCGCAGCTCTTTGACCGCAATGGTCACAAGGGCCGTCACGATGTCACCTCACCGGGAATCGCATCGGCGGTAAAGCGCGTATAGATCGCATCAAGACCAGGGAGAACAATTTCAAGATCCCCGATATCGGCGCCCAAACCTGTGACAATGCGCAACACCGCCATCTTGTCGGCCGGTGCGCAGGCCACCACCAGTTCGAGCGGCCCACCACGGCGTGGTGCCAGTGCGGCAAGGGCGTCGGCCACCGGGGCCAGCCGCCCTTCCGCGATCCGCAGGCGAAATTCGATCGGCAAGCCGGCATCAGCACGTAATTGGTCCAGCGTGCCGGCAGCCACCAGGCGCCCCTGGTTCATCACGGCGATACGGTCGGTACGCTCCTCCAACTCGGTCAGCAGGTGGGACGACAGCAAAACCGCCGATCCCCCGGCCGCCAGATCGCTGATGATTGCATAGAACGCCTCGCGCAGCGCCGGGTCGAGACCCGTGGTCGGCTCGTCGAGCAGGAGCAGCCGGGGGTCACCCAGCAGCGCCTGCGCGAGGCCAAGGCGCTGGCGCATTCCCTTGGAGTAGGTGCCGACACGGTGGTCGGCCGCGGCACTCAGGCCGACGCGATCAAGCAGGGTCCGGCATTCCCGATCCGGCCGATGTTTGAGGCGGGCATAGAAACGCAAGGTCTCGCGGCCGGTCATGGCATCGTGGAACGTAACGTTCTCCGGCAGGAAACCGATCGCACGCCGGGTGGGCGAGGCCGCGTCGCCGGGCGGTTCACCCAACACCGCGATGGTGCCGACGTCCGGCCGGATCAATCCCAGCATCAGCTTCATCAGCGTCGTCTTCCCGGCGCCGTTGTGTCCGAGCAGGGCCAGCCGCTCGCCGGGCCGGAGGGCCAGGCTGACTTGGTCAACCGCCCAATAGCGGCCATATCGCTTGCCGATGCCGGAAAGCGTGACGGCATTCGCTGTCTCCGTGGCAGGGACGGCATTCATGGCGGGGCGGACTCCAGCGCCAGCGGGGAGCGAGGTGGTGGCCGGATCAAGGGCGCGGTATCGATGATGCCGCCGGGCGTGAGCGCCGGAAACTCGGCCTGCGCCCAACGGACCAGTTGCACGGCCGGGCTGTTGAGCAGCAGCTTGGCCAGCGGCACCGCCCAGACCACCCGATCGACGATGTCATTGGGGCGGTAGGGCATATCCGCAATGCCGGTGCCGTTCAGGTCAAAGGCCGGATTATCACTCCAGTAATTGCCGCGACCATCGGTGGCCCAGTCGAGCGACCGCGTCCCAACATACATCACCTGGGTCTGGTTGTTGACGAAAGCGTTTTCGCTGAAGCGGTTGCGCTCGGAGCCCGCGGTGAAATGGACGCCGATCGGGCAGCCCTCGAACCAGTTTCGTCTCAGGACATTGTCGTTGGCGTTGTAGATGAAGACGCATTCGGTGCCGCCGTCGACGACGTCGTTGTCCTCGATCCGGGCGCCGTTGGCGAAATTCAAGAGCAATCCATGGTCGTGGTCGTGGCGGGAGACATTGCCGGTGATCGTCAGGTTACGCGAAAACATGATGACGAAACCGGCGTCATTGCCTTCGGAAAGGTTGTTGCTGACGGTGCCACCATCGGTCCACATGTAATGGATTGCATAACGAAGCTGGTGAAACCGGTTGCCGGCAAACACGTTATCCCGGCTGGAGGTGCTGCGGATGCCATCACGGCCGTAGCGGACGTCGTTGTCCTCGGCCCGGGCGCCGGCGGCATTCCACACCGAAATGCCATCGCCCCGTTCGTTGACCCGCAGGTCCTGACGCCCCAGCACAACATTGCCACGGGCCACGGCGCCCGCGGCACCCCGTAGGCTGACGCCGAATTCATTGTTTTCCAGGCGGTTGGCTTCGATCACGGCGCGGTCGCCGCCCCTGTCGGCGAAAATGCCGCTATCGATGTCCTCCTGACGAATGCCGGAGTTGCGCACCGTCAGGCCCCGTACCGTGACATCGGGGCCGGTGATGCGGATCACCGTGCCCTTGCCGCCGCCATCGACGATGGCACCGGGTTGACCTTCGATGGTCAGCGGCTTGTCGATGACGACACCGCCGCCATAACGACCGGGCCCAAGTACCAGGACGTCACCGGGCTGCGCCGCGGCGACGGCGGCGGCAAGACTGGTTTCGCCGGGCACAACCGCTCGTTCCTGCCCCGTTATTGCCGCGCACTGAGCAGCGGCAATCGGCGCGGCGGCGATCAGCCACGCCACCGCGAACACCCGGATCGTCACGCCGCCATGCACCATTGATCAGACCTTCTGAGGTGCAACCAGCAACCGCCCGCGCATCTCCATATGAAGGGCGTGGCAGAACCAAGTGCAATAATACCAATGCACACCCGGGCGGTCCGCAGTAAAGGTCACGGAGGCGGTCATTTGCGGACTGATCTCCATGCAGATGCCGTAGTTGGATACCACCAGGCCGTGGGTCACGTTTTCGGTATCATCGATATTGGTCACGATGATGGTCACCTCGTCACCCTGCCTGACCTCGATCTTGTCCAGGCCCCACATCGGCGCCTGCGATGTCATGTAGGCGCGGACCTTGTCGCCGTCGCGGATAACCTTGCAATCGGTCTCAAGGACGACGCCGTCTTTCTTGGCTCCCTGGCGGGCCTCCTCCCACATCGGGTCGTTGCGATCCCACAGGCCGCGCGGCTTGATCAGGTCGGCGCGGATGATGGTGACGTCGTGCGGTTCAGCGAAGGCCGCGCCGTCATGCACCAGGGTCATCTTGCCGTCACCGATATAGATCAACTGGTCATTGTTGGGCTTCAGCGGACCGACATTGAGAAAGCGGTCCTTGGAGAACTTATTGAGGCTCATCAGCCACTTGCCGTCAGCTTCCCTGGTTTCGCCCATGGAGGTGTGGTTGTGGCCTGGCTGGTAATGCACATCAAGCTTCTGAATGATCGGGTCGACCTGCTCGCCCTTGAAGGCTCGTTTGGCCTTGTCGATGTTCCACATCACAACCTGGCTGTCGATGAACAGGGTCGTGTAGGCGTTGCCCTTGCCGTCATAGGCGGTATGCAACGGACCGAGGCCAAGCTGTGGCTCGGCGACGATGCAACTGCGCGGATCGGCATCGGTTTCGAACAGCGGGTCGATCAGCCGAACATCCATCACCGAGACGGTCGGCGACAACTTGCCATTGATCGCGACATGGATGCCGTCGGGGGCGGTGTTGATACCGTGCGGATTGTTGGCGATCGGCACATAGCGGGTGTAGGGCGCACCATGACGACCGTCCAACACCGGCACACCATTCATCACCGTCGCCTTGCCGGCTTTCACCGCGTCTTCGATGCGCTTGATGTTGAAAATGACGACCCAATCCCGTTCGGCGGCCATCATGTCGGCGCCGGTGAAGCCCATCTCCGAATTATAGCAAGTCGAGTAGGCGTATTTGCCCTGGTAGTCGCAGTCGACATTGTCGAGGTTGCCGTCGACGATCACCTGCCACGCCACCGTCATGGTGTCGCCATCGACGGCGGTGAAAATCGCGCGATAGGCCTTCGGGTCGTCGAGGTCGCGACCGTCATTGGGCAACGGCGCCTCGTGCTCGCCATTGCAGAATAGATAACCGGTGCGTGGATATTTCTGCGGCCGCATGCCATGGACGTCGTTGGAGTTGGGGATCTCGATGATGCGGTCGCATTTCATCACGTCGGTGCGGATGCGGGCGAGACGGGTGTTGGCTTTGTCGTTGATGAAGATGAACCGGCCGTCATAGGTGCCATTGGTGAAGGAGACATGGGGGTGGTGCGCGTCGCCGTTCTGATAGGTGACCAGACCCCGCTTCTTGAGGAAGGCCTTGGTTTCGGGCAGCAGGTCCTGGGTCAGGATCTTCAGGCTCTCGTTTGTCAGACCCCAGCCGGTGGCACTATCGCGGTTGAACACGGGAATGCGCGTCAGTTCGCGCATTCCCGGCAGCCCATAGACGCGGACCTCGCCGGTCTGGCCGCTGGACGAAAAGACGTAGTAGTCGTCGAGCTGACCCGGAGCGACCTCCCCCAGCCGGGCATCGGTCGCGGTTGTCGCCCCGCTGCTGCCTTGCGGCTGCTGGGCAGCAACCGATGTCGCCAGCGCCGGAACCGACACCGCAGCCGCCCCCAACCCGGCGGCACCCGCGAACCTGATCGCCTCGCGGCGCGAAAGCTTGGTGTTGTCGTCATGACTTTCCGGTTTATCGGACATCGCTGTCTTCTCCGTGAGATTCAGTCGCCGCGGCGCGGGAACTTGCAGGGTGGACCACCGGGGACGACAGAGATTGCCGCCGTTCCCGTTTCAGCCGACGCTGGATCATCACCGGACAGCGATGCTCGTCCGAATAGAGTTCCTGACAGTGCATGCAATAGATGCACTCGTTGGGATTGATCCGACCATCGGGATGAATCGACTGTACCGGGCACTCGTTGGAGCAACGCTGGCACGGGCTGCCGCATTCGCGATAGCGCTTCAGCCAATCGAACATGCGGATGCGCGCGGGGATGGCCAATGCGGCGCCCAGGGGGCAGAGGTAGCGGCAGAAAAAGCGCTCGACGAACAACGAACCGCCGACCATCGCCACCGCGTAGACCACAAACGGCCAGGTACGGAGAAATTTGAGAATGATCGCCGTCTTGAACGGCTCGATCTCGGCGATGCGCTCGCCCAGGGACAAGGAATAAAGTGACACGCCGAACAGCCCAAGGAACAGGATGTATTTGATCGGCCACAACCGCTCATGGACCGCCCAGGGAATCGATAGCTGAGGCAGCTTCACCCAGCGGGCGAACCGGCTGGTGAACTCCTGCAAGGCGCCGAACGGACACAGCCAGCCGCAATAGGCACCGCGGCCCCAGAACAACAGGGACGCCGCGGTCGCGCACCACAGGACGAAGATCAGCGGGTCCATCAGAAAATAGTCCCAGTGGAATCCGGTCGCGACCGTGTTGGCAATGTTCAGGACATTGACCACGGAGAGCTGGGCGTTGGCGTACCAGCCGATCCAGAACAAGGTGTACAGTAAAAATACAGTACGCACCCAATAGGCCAGGCGCGGCCGACGGACCATAAAATCCTGGAAGAAGAAAATTCCGGTGAGCACCAGAAGCGACGCACCGAGGATGGCGATGTCGACCTCGCGCTGTTGCCAGATGTGGATCCATAACGGCTCATCAACATCCGATCCGGCTTGTACCGGCGCCGCTTTCACGGCTGCTTCCAGGTATTTCTCCGGCAGCTGATAGGGAAGATCCGTGGAGATAAAGACTTTGTCGAGGGCCCCGACCTGTCGTTGGACCAGCAAGGTCAAACGCCACGCCGTCGCCGGATCGAAGTCACTGCCCTGGGGAACGACGAACAAGCCGATTTCAGGAAAATCCGGTGCACCGTCGGCAAGCACCCGTGGCAGCCGATGGTAGTCACGATCGCGAAACCGAACGGTGTTCTCCTGCTGCGCCACCTCGATGCGGTCGAAAATACCGCCACGCACATACCCCGATCCGCGGAAGGAATAACGGCCGCGACCCATCACGACCACGGCCTGTTGGCCCGGCGCCAGCTGTTGGCGCAGGTCGGCGTAACCCGCTTCACCCAGCAGCGAACGGCCGATCACCGGGGCGCTGGCCAAAGCGACATAGAGATCGATGAAGGCGTCGTCATCGGGTCCCGGTTCCGGGCGCTGGGCGGCGCGCGGATCGCTGGCGCCCGCGAAGTCCTTGTTGATGTCGGCCACCAACAAGTGCAGACGCCGCACCGAACCGTCACCCAGCAGGTCCTGCCAATTCTCAAGGCCGGTCTGGTCCAGGGCGAGACCGCGGCGAGGTGTCGTGACGGCTTGTCCAGCCTGTCCACGAAGAAGACCCAGGCCTCGCGAGCGCGCGACGTGGAGAACCGACTTGTTGATCGTGTCGCCCAGGACCATCACGGTCACCGTCGCGCCACTGATGATGTCGGGGCCTTTGCCGCCGGATGGAAAGGTCCCGGCGGCCGGGTTGCTGCCAATGAACCCGTCGATGAAAGCCCGGATTTTTTGCTCGGGAATGCCAATCAGCACGATCGGTTCATGGTGTTCGACCAGCTTGGCGCCGGTGATCGTACCGTTGGTGTCGATGCCGATCACCACATTGATCGGCCGACCCGAATAGCCCGTGGCATTGACGACATCGGCGTTGAGAAAGACGTAACCGACGACCTTGGTCCCGGTGTAAGCGGTCGCCGCGGGCGGCGTGCCTTCAACCGGACCCAGCCGGTCCGCGCCCGGCATGATCTCGGCAAGCGGGGCTTTGACAAGGTATTCAGTCAGGTGACTGTCGGCGGCATCGGCCTGTCCGACGCCCACGGCGATAATCATCGCCAGCCCGACCGCCCATGCCGTGGTGATACATCGCAACCGATAGAAGGACCCGACCATGCCACCCGCCCGTGAAAGCCCAAGCGCGCGCCAATGGAGGGACAAGCGCGTTCGCGACGCCGGACACTAGTCGCAAGTCGAGGCTCCATCCTTGACGTTTGGTAAGGTCACAATGGGATTAGCTGTGCAGAATGGCATTCGACCTCCCGTACGGAGGCAGCCATGAGGTGAGGTAATGCCCGCTCCCGCCATCAATCCCCGATACCCCGTGACCAGCCCCGTTTCGGTTGACGCGCTGATGGCAATCGCCGTCGGGATGGAACATGAGGCGGCGCTCCGCTACGAGCAGCTCGCTACGGAGATGGCGGCACGGAACGAGGTCGAACTGGCGCGCACCTTCCGCGCGCTGGCCGAACTCGAACGGGCGCATGAGGCCGAACTGAGCGCCTGGGCGCGTCGCGACGGTCTGTCCGATCCCCGTCCGCTGCTGTTCACCTGGCGCCTTCCCGAGACCTTCGGCACCGAAGATGCCGACGGTGCACCGTTGTCATCGTACCGCATTCTGAGTCTCGCGGTGCGCAACGAGGAACAGGCCTTCGCCTTCTATGCCTATGTGGCGGCCCAGGCCGATTCTGATCGCGAAATTCGATTGCGCGCGGAGGCGCTGGCGCGGGAGGAACTCAACCACGTCGCGCGGTTGCGCCAGGCGCGTCGACACGCCTATCATGCCATGACGACGCAGCTCCGACGCGGTCTGCCCACCGCCCGAACCCTGGCGGAACTCCAGCGCGTCGCCACCGGATTGGAACAAGGCTCGGCCGACGTCGCCACAGCGACTGCGGCGAGCCTCGCCACCGACAAGCAACCCGGTACGGTTCTGGTCGGTCGCGCCGCCGCCAGTGCCGCGCACGGCGCTGAAACGATGGCACGCCTGAGCCGGTTTGCCGAGGGCGACAGGCCCTCGGCCAGCCCTGCCGCTGAGTCGGCCCGAAGCGCCGGCTTGTTGGCGGCGGGCCGGCTGACACCGGCCGCGGCTCTTGCCCTGTGCGAACGCGATGCCGAAGAGGTGCTGGAGGCCTATCTCATGATCGCGGAACAGGCGACCGAGGAATCGCTGCTGCACCAGGCCCAGGCCTTGGCGGAACAGGCAATGAGCCGTCTCGCCCTGGTGCGCAGCAGCAAGATATAGGCACGTTGCGACCGCGCCGTCACTCTTCGTCGAGAGCGGCGTAGGCGCGCAACTCCGCCACATCCTCGACATAGATGTCGCGATACCGGGTGCGAACACCTTCATCACGGAGCACCACGAACGCCCGCGACAGCGATTCCGGGGTCATGCCCAGACGGGCCGCCAGCACGTTCTTGTCGCACGGCAAATGCCCGGTGGCTTGGTGGTCGTCGGCAGCAAACATCAGGGACAGGAAGCCCGCCAGGCGTTGCGCGCCGGTGAGCCGATATGCGCGTTCCAACTCCAGCATTTGTGCGGTCAATCGCGCCGACAGAGTCGCGACGACGGCCCGCGCCAGACTCGGGCTCTCGGCAAAACTGTCGTTGAGGCAACGGGCCGGCAATTCCAAGACGCGCGAATCGCAAACCGCTTCGGCGGAGGCGGGATGGACCCGCGCAACAAAGGCCGACTCCTCGGCGAAGGTAGCGCCATTCTCGGCGATTTCCTGCACCGTATGCGTCCCCTGGCGGCTGGTTCGGTAGATTTTGACGCAGCCGTCGAGCAACAGGAAAAGGTGGCGAGCCTCGTCCCCCTGATGAAACACTTGGTCGCCGCGCCACAGCGCCCTGACCCGGCCGGAGGCCACCAAACGGGACAGCAACGCCCGATCCAGCGCGGTGAATAACGGGACCGCCCGGATGACCCGCCAGTCCGAGGCGGAAAGTTGATCGGTATGGCCGGTGGATCGGCGTTCACGGTGGCTCGGGCGGCAAGGTAGACCGGAAGTCTGGTCGTCGACCCCGATATCAACGCCGATCTCAGTCGTGGAGGTGATACCGCATGTCTTACGGAAATCCACGACGTCCGACGGAAGTTGTGCGGCGACGGCGATTCTGCGGGTCATTTTTATCCTCCTTTGCGCTGGCCATTGCTTATTCTTAGGACAAATGCGCGGACCGCGAGCTTGACCATGGTCAAGCGGCAAGATCCGTATTCATCCCCTCTGCGGCAGCCTGACGATTCGCCGCTCCGGCAAGCACCATGAACGAAGCATAGCGAGACTCTGACAATCAGCCTATGGGTCGATCCGCCGAGACAACTCCGGGTATTCCGGAACCGGCTAGAAGTAACGAAATGACCTTCCGATACGTACAAGTAGACAAATTGAAAACGCCGATACGCGTTTATCGCGGAATTCTGCTAAAAACCGAGGGTTCTCTTCGGGGGCTGGAGCGGTATCACACCATCATCGCTCCCCTGGTCCCTGACATATTTTCGTTAAATTTCGATAATATATAATGTATTATGGTTATTATGCCGCCTTCTTTCACAAAGAAGGAACCTGGCATTATTTTAGATGATCGTTAAGAGCGGCCTCGACGATCGACTTCACGTCGATTTTCTTCAAGCCTTCGTTAAACATTTCCGCCATTTTCCGGCCGTCCTCGTCCTTCCGGAAACAGACATGCAGTGTCTTGTTTTCGAGACTGGTGCCGTCGAAAACCAGGGTGTCGCGCCGGCCGGAAAGATCGGCATCTGCCGCGATCAGATAGGACATCACGTTGGCATCAATCACCGCTGCCGGAATTCGGCCATGGGCGACTTTGCGCAAATTGGTGATGTCATCGGCGGCTTCCTCGACCTTGAGACGGCCATCCCTGACGCGGGCATCGAAATCAGCGTCATTGACATAACCCGCAACAGTACCGATGACGACTGTCTTCAAATCATCCAGCGTCTTGCCCATCAGATTGGCGTCCCGGCGCTCCACCAATCCCAGGGGACTATCGCCCATCGGGGCTGAAAACAGGCAATCCGTCAACGCATCCGACAGATATTCCGGATAATAGCCGACATATTTCTTATCGGTCTTGCCTTCGGCCATGGCGCGCTGCCATGGCAGGAAGTCCGTCTCCAGCGTATAGCCCATCGCAGCGAAGGCACGGCGCGCCACCGCCTCGGTGGCGCCGTGGGGTGCCGCCTCCATGGTATAAGGCGGCCAGTCGAGCGAGGTCAGGCGCACCGTCTTGTCCGCCGCCAAACCGGGCCCGGACAGGGAAAAAATCAGGCCTATCGTGACAAATGCCGTCTCATGAAAAGTGCCCATTCCCCCTCCACGCCGACAAAGACATTTTTTTTCAATTATTGAACAAGCTATCATTCCTCAAATAAAACCATCAACGGCAAAATTACCGAAATATCATTCCGCGATTTTCTCAGCCTTCCCACTCCGCTCCGATCCCTTTAACCTTTCGTTGGGGCCGGGTTTTACTGATACCAGAAGATGATCATGCGCGGCATGAAGACCGCAAGCTGACATTGAACCCCAGACGAATACCACCGGGGCAGCCATGAAAACCGTCTTGTTCTCAATTCAGGATATTTGCCTCAAATCCCGGCAATCGCCGCACCGGGCTGGGGATCGCTGCCACCGGGGCATCCGGCGGGCCATGCCGCACAAATGCCAGGGGCCCTGGACGGTCCAACGTCCAGGGCCCCGGCCCCGCCCCGTCGGTTCAATCCGGCGGGCCTTCCATCACTTCAGGACATCAATCAGTCGCGCTTGACCACACTGCTGTGCAAGGTCGCCTGCGCCGCGGCCAATCGGGCCACGGGCACGCGGTAGGGCGAGCAGGATACGTAATCCAGCCCGACCTGTTCACAGAACTGGATTGACGCCGGGTCGCCGCCATGCTCGCCGCAAATGCCCAGCTTCAAACCCGGCCGGACCGCCCGGCCCCGCGTCGCCGCAACCTGAACCAGCTCGCCGACGCCTTCGGCGTCCAGGGTCGCGAACGGATCATGCTCCAGGATGCCGAGGCGCTGGTAATCGGGCAGGAAACTGCCGGCATCGTCGCGGCTGATGCCCAATGTGGTCTGTGTCAGATCGTTGGTGCCGAAACTGAAGAATTCGGCGGTCTCCGCGATCTCACCGGCCCGCAGCGCGGCCCGCGGCAGCTCGATCATGGTGCCGACGCTGTATTCGAGCTTGTGGCCCTGGGCCTGGCTGATTTCAGCCGCGACCCGATCGACCATCGTCTTCAGCAGCTCGAATTCCTTGCGCGTCGCCACCAGCGGGATCATCACCTCGGGCTTGATGGTCGCGCCGCTGTTGCGGAAAACCTGCACCGCGGCCTCGAAAATCGCCCGCACCTGCATCTCGTAGATTTCCGGATAAGCGATGCCCAACCGACAGCCGCGCAGACCCAGCATCGGGTTCATTTCATGCAGTTGGATCGCCCGTTGCCGCACCTTCAGCACGTCGGTCCCGGCCGCGCGGGCCACCTCCGCCAGTTCCTCGTCGGAATGGGGCAGAAACTCATGCAATGGTGGATCGAGCAGCCTTATCGTGACCGGCAGCCCCGCCATGATCTCGAACAGTTCGACGAAATCCTGGCGCTGCATCGGCTCGATCTTGGCCAGGGCGGCGCGCCGCCCCTCCTCGGTTTCGGCCAGGATCATTTCCCGCACCGCGAGGATACGTTCGGCGTTGAAGAACATATGCTCGGTCCGGCACAGACCGATGCCCTCGGCGCCGAACTTCAGCGCGGCGCGGGCATCGACCGGGGTTTCCGCGTTGGCCCGAACCTTCATCCGCCGCAAGCCGTCGGCCCAGCCCATCAGCGTCGCGAAATCACCCGACATTTCCGGTGGGATCGTCGGCACCTCGCCCAGCATCACCTGTCCGGTTGAACCGTCGATGGTGATGATATCGCCGGCCTTGACCGTCCGGCCCCGGGCCAACACGACCTGGCCCTTGTAGTCGATGCGCAACTCGCCGGCACCGGCGACGCAGGCCCGCCCCATGCCGCGCGCGACCACCGCGGCGTGACTGGTCATGCCGCCGCGGGTCGTCAGGATGCCGCGGGCAGCGTTCATGCCGTGGATATCCTCAGGACTGGTCTCGATCCGGACCAGGATCACAGCCTCGCCACGGCCGGCCATCTTCTCGGCCTCGTCGGCGCTGAACACCACCTTGCCCGAAGCGGCGCCGGGCGACGCCGGCAAACCGACGGCAATCACGTCACGCTTGAATTTCGGATCCAGCGTTGGATGCAGCAACTGTTCCAGCGACTGGGCCTCGATCCGCGATACCGCGGTCGCCTGATCGATCACGCCCTCGCGGACCATGTCGACGGCGATCTTCAACGCGGCGGGCGCGGTCCGTTTTCCGGTCCGGGTTTGCAGCATATAAAGCTTGCCCTGCTGCACCGTGAATTCGACGTCCTGCATGTCGCGATAATGGCGCTCCAGCGTCAGGCGAATCTCGTTGAGTTCGTGGAACACCCGCGGCATCACCTCTTCCATCGCCGGCAGCGTCGATTTGTTGGCGAGCTTGCCCGCGATCGTCAGATGCTGCGGGGTCCGGATCCCGGCAACGACGTCCTCGCCCTGGGCGTTGACCAGATATTCGCCGTAAAACACATTCTCGCCGGTCGACGGGTTGCGGGTGAAGGCGACGCCGGTGGCGCAGTCCTCGCCCATATTGCCAAATACCATTGCCTGAACCGTGACCGCGGTGCCCCATTCGGCGGGAATGTCGTGCAGGCGGCGATAGGTGATCGCCCGTGGATTCATCCAGCTGCCAAACACGGCGCCGATCGCGCCCCAGAGCTGCTTGTGGACATCCTGCGGGAAAGGTTCGCCCAACTCGGCGGCGACAACCGCTTTGTAGCCCTCGATGACCTGCTGCCAATCCGCGGCGCCCAGGTCCGTATCCAGGGTCTGGTTATGGTCGCGCTTGTGATGTTCCAGCACGTCCTCGAAATGATGGTGCTCAACGTTCAACACGACGTTGGCGTACATCTGAATGAAGCGCCGATAGCTGTCATAGGCGAAGCGCGGATCACCGCCGCGCTCGATCAACCCACGCACCGTAACGTCGTTGAGGCCCAGATTGAGGACCGTGTCCATCATTCCGGGCATCGACGCCCGCGCGCCCGAGCGTACCGACACCAGCAAGGGATGGGCGGGATCGCCGAAGGTACCGCCGACCAGCTTCTCGATCTGGGCCAAGGCAACAGTCACCCGGGCGGTCAGATCGTCGGGGTAGCGACGGTCATTGGCATAATAATAGGTGCAGACCTCTGTCGTGATGGTAAAGCCGGGGGGGACCGGCAGGCCGAGACTGCTCATCTCCGCCAGATTGGCCCCCTTACCGCCGAGAAGATTCTTCATCGACGCACGACCTTCGGCAACGCCGTTGCCGAAGCTATAAACCCATTGGGTGTTTCCCTGGCCAACCATTGCTTTCTTCCTTCTTTTCGAGCTGCGCCCCTTGCGGAGCGCACGACTCAGTCATGGCGCGAAACACCAGCCGGCGCCAATGCGGCTTTCGGCCCAGCCCTCCATCATCAGCCCTCGATTCGTGAGAAATCGGCGACCTGATGCAGGACCGACCGGATCTGACCGAGCAGACGCAGGCGATTGGCCCGAAGCTCAGCCCGGTCAGCATTCACTGTCACCTTCTCGAAGAAGGCGTCGACCGGCAGGCGCAACCGCGCCAGAACGGCCATGCATGTTGAAAAATCCTCGGCTGCCAGCGCCGGCCCCGCGTCCCGCGCCACCGTGGCCAGCGCGGCAGACAACGCCGTCTCTTCAGGCAGTTCCAGCAGGCTGGCGTCGACGGCCCCGGTCAGCGGTCCGTCCTTTTTCTCCTCGATGCGCACGATATTGACGGCCCGGCGATAGGCGGTCAGCAGGTTGGCGCCGTCGTCGCTTCCGAGAAAGCCGCGCAGCGCCTCGACCCGGGCCAGCAGCCGGACCAGATCATCCTCGTCCCCAAGGGCGAACACGGCATCGACCAGATCGAAACGCACGCCCTGTTCACGCAGCACCACTTTGAGGCGGTCGGCGAAAAAGCTCAGCAACGCCGCGGACGGATCGGACAGCGCCAACGTCTCGGAGAAGCCCGCCCGGGCCTCGGCAAACAGCCGGCTCAACGGCAAACGCAGGCGGTTCTCGACGATCAGGCGGATCACCCCCAGCGCCGCCCGGCGCAGGGCAAACGGATCCCGGGATCCGGTCGGCGTCTCGCCGATGCCGAAGAAACCAACCAGGGTATCGATCTTGTCGGCCAGGGCGACGGCGACGCTGACCGGCGTCGTCGGACAGCTGTCGCCAGGGCCGAGCGGCCGGTAATGCGCCGCGATCGCCTCGGCGACCACCGCGGGTTCGCCCTGTGCCGCGGCATAATAGCGCCCCATGATCCCCTGAAGCTCGGGGAACTCGCCGACCATGCCCGACACCAGGTCAGCTTTGGCCAGATGGGCCGCGCGCCGGGCCAACGCCACATCGGCGCCGGGGATCGCCGCGGCCAGGGTCGCCGCCAGGCGCTCCAGCCGTGTCACCTTTTCCAGCATGCTGCCGAGGCGGGCATGAAAGATGATCGCCGACAGTCCGGCAACCCGATCCGCCAGCGGATGCTTGTGATCCTGATCCCAGAAGAACTTGGCATCGGACAGCCGTGCCCGCAGCACCCGCTCATTCCCGGCGGCAACCGCGGCCCCGTGATCCGCGGTTTCGGTGTTGGCGACAACGATAAACCGCGGCGCGAGGGTGCCATCGGGACGCGCCAGGGCGAAGTATTTCTGGTGGGTGCGCATCGAGGTCGTCAGCACCTCGGCGGGCACGGTCATGAATGCCGCATCGATCGAGCCGATCAGAACCACCGGCCATTCCACCAGCCCGGTAACCTCGTCCAGCAGCCCGTCATCGGGTTTGACCGACAGGCCCTCGGCGGCCGCAAGTGTGGCGGCGCGTTCGGCGATCAGCGCCCGGCGCTGGTCGCGTGACAGCACCACGCGTGCTGCTTGCAGTTTTTCACGATAATCCGCAACGGAGGTCACCGTGAACGACGCCGGAGCCAGAAAACGGTGGCCTCGCGTCGCGGCTCCGAAGCGCAGCGCCGGCAGGTCGCCGCCCAGTTCGAGTTCGCCATCCAGCACCTGGCCATCGAACAGGGCGATGATCGAATGCAGCGGCCGGACCCAGCGGAAGCCGCCGGTGGCCCAACGCATGCTTTTGGGCCAGGGCAGGGCCTTGAGTGCATTGACCAGCAGCGCGGGCAGCACCGCGGCGGTCGGAGCGCCGGGCTTCTCGATCACGGCGAACCAGAATTCACCCTTGCCGGTGTCGCGGGCCTGGCACGCCGACAGATCGGCGACACCGGCGCCGCGCAGAAAACCCTGGATCGCGGCCTCGGGCGCGCCGACGCGCGGCCCCTTGCGCTCCTCACGGACATCGGGCTGGTGCAATGGCAGGCCATCGACCGTGACGACCAGGCGACGAGGCGTCGATTCCACCGTCAGCGTGCCGAAGGCAAGACCGGCCGCCTGCAGCCCCTCGCTCACCAGACGGCCCAGATCCTCGGCGGCACGCGCCTGCATGCGCGCCGGGATGTCTTCGGAAAACACTTCCAACAGGAGTTCGGACATGGGATTACGCCTTGGATCCGGCCAGCCAGGTCTCGCAGCACCCCTTTGCCAGGGCACGGACGCGGCCGATATAGGCGGCACGCTCGACGACACTGATCACGCCACGCGCGTCGAGCAGATTGAATAAATGACTGGCCTTGATGCACTGATCATAGGCCGGCAACGCCAGCTCCCGACCCAGCAACGCGGCGCATTCGGCCTCGGCATCCTCGAAATGCCGCAGCAACCGGCCGGTGTCGGCATGCTCGAAATTGAAGGCCGAGAATTCGATCTCGCTGCGCTTGAAGATATCGCCATAGCGAACCCCGGCGCCATTGAAGTCCAGGTCGTAGACATTTTCGACACCCTGGACGTACATCGCCAGGCGCTCCAGGCCATAGGTCATCTCGACCGCGACCGGATCGCATTCAATGCCGCCAACCTGCTGAAAATAGGTGAACTGGGTGACCTCCATGCCGTCGCACCAGACCTCCCACCCCAGCCCCCAGGCGCCCAGGGTCGGACTTTCCCAATCGTCCTCGACGAACCGGATATCGTGCAGCGCCGGGTCGATGCCGAGCTGACGCAGGCTCTCCAGATAGAGCTCCTGGCTGTTGGCCGGTGACGGTTTCAGGATGACCTGAAACTGGTAGTAATGCTGCAGCCGATTGGGATTCTCGCCATAGCGGCCGTCCTTGGGACGCCGCGAGGGTTGAACATAGGCGGCACGCCAGGGCTTGGGACCCAGCGACCGCAGGGTCGTCGCGGGATGGAAGGTCCCGGCACCCACCTCCATGTCATACGGCTGCAGGATCACACAGCCCTGATCCGCCCAATAATTCTGCAAAGTCAGGATGATTTTCTGAAAGCTGAGGGCTGTCGCGCTACGGGGCGCCATGATTGTTGTCGCTTTATTTCGATGAGTACAAACCTGGAGGAACGATACGCAACCGGGGACGGCGAATCAAGGCGGTGCAACAGCGCGCTTTCATGATTTTTTGCGCTGCACCACGACCCGTCGGGCAAATTCCAGGCCTGGGTTCCGATTGGGCATCAGAAATATGCCGAAAGGAACGATCTGGAACCATTTCCGATCCCACCAGGTCGCAAACGCCTCTGGGACGGCCCTCCCCCACAAATAGCGATCACGGTCGTCGGTCCCTGCCGGGATCATCCCATCGCATGGCATGTTCCGCTGTTTCATGATCTGGCGCTATGCTGATGAGAACGAGTGATCACGGCGTCACGCGTAAATTATTTACTTTCTATACTTTCGTTTCAACATCCAAAAATGCTTTATAATATTGAATTATCACACCATGGTACGAGCAAGAAATATATATCGTCGCATTCTCACCGGGACCGGCGGTGGCGCTGCAACCTCATCCGTCGCGGGGGGGGGGGGGGGGCCGCCCGGGGGGGATGGGGGGGGGCGCGGGGGCGGGGCGCCGGGGGGTGCGGGTTGGGTGGCACGCGGGGGAGAAAGCCCCCCCCGCGACGGATGAGAATCGCCCAGCGGTTCTCATTTTGGCGACGAAGCGTTGGGCTTTCGCCCAAACCCAACGGGGGCCATGCCCCAGACCCCTTTGTTTTTGTCAAAATAGAGGGGGGTTCGGGGTTCACCCCGAGCGGGTGCGGGCCGCAGCCCGCGGGCCGACAGCCAAAATGAGAACGGCTGAGAATCGCCAACCTTACCTGGCGATGAACGTCCGCATCTGTTATGATTACGGGTTTCCGTTAAGGCCCTGGCATTCCGACTCGAACGGACCATGCCCGGTCCGTTGGTGGGTCGAAGGGGGCCACGCCGGAACACGCGGCGGCCGGACGGTCCCGATGATGCCGGCCCGTGACAATGTTGGCGTTGAGGTCGATGCTGAACCACCATCATTCGTCATGGCCGGGCTTGGCCTGGCCACCGGCTTCCCCGGCGCTCCCTTTGCCCGATTTCCCACCCCTGTCGGAGGCGGGAACCGGCTTTGTCGCCGGCGGGCTGCGCTCGCGGCGCTGCCGGCCGGCGGATTTTCCTTTTCTGCAGCGTCTCTATCGGCACAGCCGCGCCGACGAACTGGCCGGCACCGGCTGGAGCGAGCAGGACAAGAAACGCTTCTGCGAACAGCAGTTCGCCGCCCAACACAGCGATTTCGTCCACCGTTATCCTCACGGTGACTTTCTATTGCTGCAGCGCGGGCGCGAGCCGGTGGGGCGGTTCTACGTGGATCTGTCGGGGCCGGTGCGGCACGTGATCGAACTCACCCTGCACCCGGCGCACCGCAACCGCGGCTTGGGCACGGCCATCCTCGGCGAGGTGCAGCGGCGAGCGGCCCTGGCCGGCTGTGCGATGACGCTGAGCGTTGCCTTCGACAATCCCCGCGCCGAGGCGCTGTACCGCCGTCTCGGCTTCGTCGAGACCACCGTCGCTCCGACCCGCCGCCAGATGGTGTGGACGCCACCGTGACCGCCCGCCCCGGTCACCCAAACGCGCTGCCACGAACCGCCCCGGCCGGAACGGGCGCACGAAACCGGAGCGCGCCGTCCGCCTCGCCGAGAATCCGGCCCGGCCTGCTGCTTGTGTGCCGACCCACCCCCCGTACCCAGAAATGTGCCGAGGCGGGAGCGCAAAACCAACGAATCACAACCTGATGAACCGGGTAGCGTCCGTTACAGTCGAAACTTCAGGCGCGCCGATAGGGACAATCGGACCGACCACATCCGCTGGCCCCGCGGGCCGGAACGAAGACCCCGCAGGCGACACAACGCACCATGTCTTCGGCGCCACGGGCCATCGCCGCAGCCTCGGCGCGGTGCTGTTCGGTCCGCGCTCGGTTGAACGCGCGGGAACGACGCACGGCATCCACCCGGACGACCCACTGATAGCCATACCACACCACCATCAGGATCAGGATCAACACCAGAAACTTAGTCACGAACCAACCTCTTTTTTTCTCTTTCTCTTATACACCATTTCGCGACGCGCGCGCATAAGGCCCGAAGCCGCGGCCCGGCGCGCAGCGCGGGAATTCCACTCCAAGGACGAGCCCATGCTACAGGCCGTAGCGGCTCCACAGCGCGGTTTCCGTCGCGCTCGCGATCAAACCGGTGGCAGCCGCGTCGAGCCCCTCGGCAACGCTGGCGTCGGGCCGAAGCCAGCGCGCCATCGGCCAGCGCCCGGGCGGTTCGATCGCCCGCACCCGGACCCGCGCACCATAATGCGCCCGCAGCACGGTATGCAGATCCCCCAGGCCATCGACCAGCCCCAGTTCGACCGCGCGACGGCCGGTCCAGAAGGCGCCGCTGAACAGTTCATCGGCCGCGGCGCGCAACCGTCCGGCCCGGCGCTGGTTCACCAGGGCCTTGAAGTCCTCATGAATTTCCGCCTGCATCGCCTGCAACCGGATAACATCATCCGGATTTTCGGGCAGGAATGGATCAAGCATCCCCTTGTGCGAACCCGCGGTATAGACCCGCCGCTCGACGCCCAACCGTTGCAGAAATCCGGTAAAACCAAAGCCACCGGAAATGACGCCGATCGACCCGATCACGGAACTGGCGTCGGCATAGATCTCGTCGGCGGCACAAGCAAGCCAATAGCCGCCCGATGCCGCAACATCCTCGGCAAAGGCCAGGACCGGAACCTGCTTTTCCGCCGCCAGTTGACGGATCCGCCCGGCGATCAGCGCCGCCTGGACCGGGGCACCGCCGGGCGAGTTGATCGCCAGGGCCACCGCGGTCAGGCGCCGCGGGGCAAACGCCCGTTCCAGCAGCGGAGCCACCGACGCCAGAGACAGGCCGGAACGAAACCGTCCGCCATGACCGATCACGCCGGTCAGACGGACGACCGTGACCAGGGATCGGTTTCGCCCGACGAGGCGATCACATAAAGCTGACAGCACCGGCGCACGCCTCCAAACTATCGGGACCACCATGCCCCATGGGCAGCATAAGGGGAGAAATGGGAATTGCCGCGCAAATTCCATCGCGCCCCGGGTCCCGACCGGTTCCCCGGCGCCGTCCGATCCGGCGTCGATGCCCCATGATCACCGACATCCCCCACGAACGGAAATCTTCCATCCTGCCGCAACAAGATTGATTAACGAATCTGTGATACCGTTAATTGATGTCCGGCATCACGCGATATTGCCGTCAAGGCGATCCGGAAAGGATAAGACCGGCGCTCGAAAATGATTCCGTCCAAAGACAGCAAGGCATATACCCCGGGCGCGACGACTTTGAGCCAAACCAACAGCATTTCAACCGCCACGGGATTTTCAAAGGGGAAGGATCGATGGCTTTATATTTCTCACGCTGGGCAATCGTTCACAAAATCGTCTTTTCTGTTGTTGTGGTTGGATCTTGCCTTCTTTTGGTTGCCGCCCTTTCGCTGGTCTCGCTCTCACAGATGCACAACACCTTGAACGAAGTCGGCACCGCGGGGCGGGCGGCGTTGCTGGCCGCACGGATGAACACCAACGTCCAGGCGATGAATGCCCTGCAGGCGACACTGGCGGCCGACCCCTCGGCTGCGGCGCTGGCTGCAACACCGGCCAAACTCAAGGCCGAGCACGACCTGTTCGTCAATCGCGAGACCGAGATCCAGAGAATCGCCTCTGATGGCGCGGCGCTTGATCTGCTGAAACAGGTCGATGACAAGGAGCGACGCTTTCTGGCCGATGCCGCCACCGTGCTGGTTGCGGCGGGCAACGCCGCCGATCGGACGGCGCTGGTTGCGGCCTCCCGATCAACGGCCAACGACGCGGCCGAGCTTCGCGAAGCGGTCCGGGCCTTCTTCGCCCGCGTCGAGACCGTGTCCGACGCGGCGTTGCAAACCGGGGAACAAATTGCGGCCACCCGAAGCCTCGACATGGCACTGCTGGCCGGATTCACCCTGGTTTTCGGCATCGGTCTGGCGCTTCTGGTCGCCATTATCGGCGTCGTTCGTCCGCTGGCGGCCTGCGTCCGCGGCGTCGAGACTCTGGCGGCGGGCAACCTTGACGTCAGCATGACGGAAACCGGGCGTACCGATGAGATCGGTGACGTCGCCCGCGCCCTCGAAATCCTGCAGAGCAAACTGCGGCATCGCCAGGCGTTGGAAGTCGAGCAGGCATCGATCGCCACGGCAAAACTGCGCCACGGCCAGGCACTGGCCACGCTGGTCGCCGATTTCGAAGGGGTCAGCGCGAACTTGTTGCGCGACGTCGACTTGGCGTCGTCGCAACTGCGTCACACCGCCACCGCGATCGAAAGCGGGATCGAGGAAACGGAACGCAGCGCCACGGCGGTGGCGGCGGGCGCCGCGGACGCCGCCAACAACGTCAAGACGGTGGCCACAGCCACCGGCCAGCTCTCAACCGCGATCACCGCAATCAGCCAGCAACTATCCGACTCCAAGACCGGTGCCGATACCGCGGCCATGACCGCCGGTACGGCCGCGGCTTTCGTCCGGTCGCTCGACCACGCCGCCCGCGAAATCGGCGATGTCGTCAAATTGATCGATGCCATCGCGGCCCAGACCAACCTGCTGGCCCTCAATGCCACGATCGAAGCCGCCCGCGCCGGTGATGCCGGCAAGGGCTTCGCCGTCGTCGCCGGCGAGGTCAAGCTGCTCGCGAGCCAAACCGCGAAAGCCACCGAGACCATCACCAGCCAGGTCACAATGGTTCAGGATCGCAGCCACGAAATGGTCGGAGCGATCGATTCCGTGATCACCCAGGTGCAAAAAATTGGTGAAACCATCACCGGGGTCTGCGGGGCGATCGAGCGACAGAACATCGCCACCAAAGACATCGCCGACAATGTCGAGCAGGCCTCCCGCGGGACGAGCGATGTTTCATCCAACATCGCCGCCGTCCAGCACGTTGCGGCGCGCAGCGCCGGGGCCGCGATCGACATGCGCCAAGCCTCCGATCGGCTGCTGGGCACCGCCGAGCAGTTGCGTGACCATGTCGAGAGCTTCCTCAGCGGTGTGCGGCAGATCGCGTGAGCAAACCGTACCGGGGCACCGCCGGCGCGGTCACAGCGAAAGCGCCCCGGCGTCCACCAGAACGCCGCGCGCGGCGTCGGTGAAGCTGCCATCCTCCTGATGCAGCACCAGGCCCGGCAACAGACGTGCCGGGGACCGGGCCCCCAGGCGCCCCGAGACCACGACCCGCTTCGCCGCGACACCGGGTTTGGGCCAAAGCGGCAGCACCCCGATCGCGCCAAAGCGCGGATGCAGCGCCGCGATCAGATCATCGATCCGATCGGCACGATGGACGATCGTCACGGTGCCCCGGGGGCGGAGGCAAAATGCCGCAGCCCGGATCCACCCGGACAGGTCGACCGCAGTTTCGCCATGAGCCAGGGCGCGACCGGGATCGGGCGGCGGCGTGTGGGCGCCCGGCTTCAGATAAGGCGGATTGGTGATGACCCGATCAAAACGCCCGGCCCATTCCGGCGGTGGCGCGGCGGCATCACCGACGACGAAGCGAAGGCGATCGGCCAGGCCGTTGGCAAGGGCGTTATCCTGCGCCAGGGCAACAAGCGGCGCCTGAAACTCCAGCCCGTCGACGATGACGCCCACAACCCGGAACGCCAGGCACAGGGCCGCGGCACCGACCCCGGAGCCGAGATCGAGCACGCGATCCGTTGGCCGGGCGGCACACGCCGCCGCCAGCACGACCGGGTCGATCGCGATCCGGTAGCCCTGCCGCGGTTGGGTCACCGCGACCCGTCCCCCCAGAACATGGTCACGGCTCACCGTGGCGGTCGGGGCCACCGCCGGCATCGACGACGCTGCGGTCACGCCCGCTCGTCCGCGGGCCCCGGCATCGCCTCGACCGCTATCGCCCCGGCCCGTGTCGCTTCAGCCCCCGTCGCTTCAGCCGGTGTCGCTTCAGCCGGTGTCGCTTCAGACTGCGCGACAAGACGCCGCGCGGCGTCGAAATCATCGGCCGCAACCATCAGCCGCCGCGGAATCGCGCCAACGCTGCCCTCCAGGACGCTGGTGTGGCTGTCCAGCAAAAATGTCGGGATCCCGGCATCGGTCAACAACGCCATCAACCATGACAACAGCACCGGATCCGTGGTACGAACCAATTCTCTCATGTCTTCACGCCCGATTGTTGCTGTGGACTGGACTGGACAGGTTCGACCCTTATGCTGCCCCACGCAAATTGCGTTCCCCTTTTACCACTGTGGAGACCAAGGTGGCGGTTGTCACCAATATTGATCCCAAGCGTCGCAAGCCGACCGCCGATGCCTTGCAAGACCTGATCGATCTGGTAGCGGACGATCTCAAGGCCGTCAACGACCTGATCATCCAGCGCATGCACTCGCCGGTTGAGATGATTCCCCAACTGGCCGGCTATCTGATTGCCTCCGGAGGCAAACGGCTGCGCCCGGTGCTGACCCTGGCCGCCGCGCGGCTGTGCAACTATCAGGGCGACCGACAGAAAAGTCTGGCGGCGGCCGTCGAATTCATCCACACGGCGACGTTGTTGCACGACGATGTCGTCGATGACAGCGACCTGCGCCGCGGTCTGGCCTCGGCCAACGCCGTGTTTGGCAACAAGCCGAGCGTCCTGGTCGGGGATTTCCTGCTCAGCCGGGCTTTCCAGCTGATGGTGGAAGACGGCTCGCTCGAGGTGCTGCGCATCCTGTCGAACGCTTCGGCCGTGATCGCTGAGGGCGAGGTCTTGCAACTGATCACCGCCAACGATACCGAGACCAGCGAACAGGCCTATCTGGAGGTCATCCGCGCCAAGACGGCGGAGCTGTTTGCCTCGGCCTGCCGCATTGGCGCCGTTGTCGCCGACAGGCCCCCGGCCGAACAGGCCGCCTTGTCCGATTACGGCCTCAATCTCGGCATCGCCTTTCAACTGGTCGACGACGTGCTCGATTATTCCGCTGCCCAGGCGCGCCTGGGCAAGACGGTCGGCGATGATTTCCGCGAGGGCAAGATCACGCTGCCCGTCGTCCTGGCCTTCCGGCGGGGTAACGACGAGGAACGGGCCTTCTGGCGCCGAACCCTTGAGGATGAGGAGCAGCATGACGGCGACCTCGACCACGCCGTGATGCTGATGACCCGTCACCACGCGCTGCGCGACAGCGTCGAACGCGGGCGCCATTATGCCGCCATCGCGCGCGACGCCCTGGGCCTGTTTTCCGACGGCCCGGAAAAGCGGGCTTTGCTCAATGTTTTGGACTTTGTCATCGATCGGGAATATTAACCCCTTGCGCACCTGTCCGGCCTGGGCTATATAGCCGGCCTCGCAGCGACGGAGAGTAGCTCAGCCTGGTAGAGCACTGCTTTCGGGAGGCAGGGGCCGGAGGTTCGAATCCTCTCTCTCCGACCAATTGTCAAGCGAGTTCGGGCGAATACGGCGTCCCCTTCGGGGGGGCGCCGTTTTGCTTTTGGCAGCATCAGGGCCGCGATTTCACGCCTGCTTCGGAGGTGACCGCAGCCGTCGTCCGGGATTGCGCCCGCAGGCCTGCGCAACACCACCCAAAGTACAGAGAATCCAAACACATTGCCGCATCTCGCGCTTTGGCGTTGTAATTCCCCACTCCGATGTTAAATTTCGGGCCCATCGGGTTTGGGCGCACATTTTCCGCCCCTCACGACCCGCGTGAACGATGAGGAAGCCAGAATGCGCGTCAACATCGTGATTTTCGGCATCGGCGTCCTGATCGCGGCACCAACCTGGGCCCAGGACGTCTCGTACCACTGCCCGGCACCGGGAACCGTGATCGAGACCAGCAGAGGCGGCCGGATGACCTTCGGTGACAGCGACGGATTGCTGTGCACGATCGTGACCAGGAACGGCAAGACCTTTCACGAATTTGCCGGCCTTGTCGGCCGCCAGGGCAAAATCTGGAAGCAGAACAGCGAAGCGGTGGCCGCGCTATGGCCCCTGCGTGCCGGCAACAGCGCGAATGTCCAGGTGGAACAGGACAACATCGTGCTGTCCTATCGCTATGAGGTCCGTGGCCCGGAACGCCTGACGGTGCCGGCCGGAACCTTCGACACCTGGGTGATCGACAAGACGCTGGTGACCACGGCCATGGGCTATCGCCCGTTCCACGACCATGACACCTTCTGGTGGTCCCCGGCGGTCGGCTTTGTGATCCGCTTCGAGCATGAGCAAGCCAACCAGACGCCGGAGAACCATTCCTGGGAAGCGACGTCGGTGAAACAGCCTTGAAGCAATCCGCCATGAGCTTGTTTCATCGCGAATAGGCAATCACCAGGGCCGAAGCCCACGGGACGTCTGGCGCGGCGGCTTTCTGTGCCGGAAAGCGGGCGGATGCTGATCGCCGCACCATCCAGCAGCCGGCGGCCTACGCCACCGGTGCCCCCTGTCTCCCGTCCCCATTCACCTTGTGCCGCTCCGAGGATGACCATCCGGTGTTGTCATCGTCAACTCGGAAATGAACGCGCCACGGCTCTGATGCCGTGCGGCCGCCAAGTCATCGAGCCTGCGCAGGACCCGCTTGGGCAGGGTAATGTTGACCCGTTCAATGCTGTCATCAAAAAGCGAGGGGTCGAGTTCGACCACACCGATGGTCCAACCCTCATATCCGGGCAGGTGGCGAATCGCATCAAGGCTTGACGGCGGAGGCACCGCCTCGCCGGCATCGAGAACCGAGTCAAGCCAAGCTGCGGCCGCCTCCCTGGTGGCGTTCAAGGCTTCATCAAGCGTGTCGCCGGCCGAAAAGCAGCCCGGCAGATCAGGAACAACCACACCAAATGCCGTGTCATCCGATCCTTCCTCGATCAGAATTGGATAGTGCATCATATTCCTGCCTGCTTTCGAATAGCTGTCACAAGTCCCCGGCCAAGATCCTTCTTGGGATGAGGCACGACGATACGACCAGGCTTCGTTGGGTGTTTGAAGACATGGTGTGATCCGCGCACTCGATCGAGCACCCAGCCCTCCACCTCCAATTCCCGGATCAGCTCTCCGCTTCTCATGTGCGCACGCTACACATTCTCGTTTTCGGTGTCAACACTACACACCCGCCGGTTTCGCCCTTGTTCCAGGCGAGACGTCTTCCCGGATTGACGACCGTCAATTTCCCTCGAACTTTGTGCATCTGACGGCGCCAGCGCGCAGCTCGGCGCGCGTTCCATGGCTTCCGGTTGGGCCCCGAAACGGCCATGGTGCCGCGCTACATCGGTTCGTGGGCCAGGACCAGTTCGCAAAAGGCCGCCGCCGGCAGGGGCGGGCTCAGCAGATAGCCCTGCATCTCCGTGCAGTTCTGTCCCCGCAGGAAGGCCAGCTGGTCCAGGGTCTCGACGCCCTCGGCGACCACCGACAGCCGCAGCGCCCGCGACAGCCCGATAATGCCCTCAACCATCATCGCCGCGTCGCCATCATTGGTGATGTCGCTGATGAAGCTGCGATCGATCTTCAACGTATCGATCGGAAACCGTTTCAGATAGCTGAGGCTGGAGTAGCCGGTTCCGAAATCGTCGATCGACAGGCGGATCCCCTGAGCGCGCAGCGCTTTGAGAACCTCGATCCCGTGATCGATGTCGCTCATCACCGCGGATTCGGTGAGTTCCAGCTCCAGCGCCGTCGGATCCAGCCCGGTTTCGCTGAGGACCGCCGCGATCATCGCCGCAAGCCCGGGGGAGCGCAGCTGGCGCGCCGACAGGTTGACGGCAAGCCGGAGCGGCGGCAGGCCGGAACGGCGCCATTCCTGAGCCTGACGGCAGGCCGTCCGCAGCACCCATTCGCCGAGCGGCACGATCAGTCCCGTCTCCTCCGCCAGCGGAATGAAATCGACCGGCGAGATCATGCCGCGCTCCGGATGAAACCAGCGAACCAGTGCCTCCATGCCCGAGAGAGAGCCCGTGGCCAGGTTCATCTTTGGCTGATAGAAGACATCGAATTCATGCCGCTCCAGCGCTTTTCTCAGATCCGTTTCCAGCTTGAGCCGTTGCAACATCCGACGATTCATGTCGGCGGTAAAATACCGGAAGATCGCCCGCCCCTGCTCTTTGGCCTGGTACATCGCGACGTCGGCGTTTTTCATCAATGTTGAAACATCGGTCCCATCGTCGGGAAACAGACTGATGCCGATACTGGCGGTGATCCGAAGTTCGTTATCGCCAAGGAACAAGGGTTGACTCAATGTCGCCAGAATCCGGTCCGCCAGCAGCGACACCGCATCACCAGACTGCATCTGGGTTGCGATAATCACGAACTCGTCGCCGCCAAGACGGCCGATCACGTCGCCGGCGCGAACGCAACTGCTGATCCGTTTGGCAACCGCGACCAGCAAACGGTCGCCGATCACATGGCCCAGGCTGTCGTTGATCGTCTGGAAGCGATCGATGTCGAGAAACAGCAACGCCAATGGCGGGCTTCGCATCGCACCCCGATCATCCAGAATCTCGGTCAGAATCTCGCTGATCTGTTCGCGATTGGGCAAACCGGTCAAGGTATCGTGGCGCACCTGATGCGTCAGCCGCTGCTCCTTGCGATGAAGTTCGGTGATGTCGTCAAAGATCGTGACATAACGGGTTGGCTGGCCATCGGCGTCGCGGATCGTGGTGATCGTCGCGCGCTCAAGAAACATCTCGCCGCTTCTCCGGATGTTCCAGATATGGCCTTGCCAATGGCCCGCCGTCTTCAACGTGAGCCACATCCGCTCGTAAAATACCGCGTCGTGGAAACCGGACTTCAGGATCCGCGGGTTCTTTCCAACGACCTCATCGGCACTGAATCCGGTAATCGTCGTGAACGCCGTGTTGACCGTCAGAATCGTGCCATCGATATCGCAGACGAAGATCCCTTCGACTGTATTGTGGAAGACGCTGGCCGCCATTTCCAGTTCGGCCTGCACCCGGTTCTGCTCGGAAATGTCCGTCACGAGACCGAAGGCCCCAACGAACCGGTTGTTGCGCCCGACCAGTGGCGATAGCGAAATCAACACGTCAAGAGCGCGACCGTCCCGGTGCACCAGGCCCAGGGAGCGGCGCAGGCAGCCGTTTGGCCCTTGTTGGCGGATCACCTCGCGGAAACGCGGGCGGTCTGACGGTTGAATGAACTGAACCACAGGCTGGCCGACAATCTCGGCCGCCGCCCGCCCCAGCATCGCCGCCAGCGCAGCGTTGGCATAAGTGACAATCAACAACGAGTCGATGATCACCACGCCTTCGGCGGTCGTCTCGACGATACGGCCAAACCGTTGCTCACTGACACGCAAGGGATCCGTCACCCGGACAAACAGCATGGCCCCGATCAGAATGACCGCCAATCCGCTGCCGGTTCCGATCAGGACCGGCCAACGCAGACGGATATCGGCCACGGTGTCATCGGCGGAGGCGACAAGATCGGCCGGGCCAGGACCGCCGCGTGGCGAAACAGCGCCCGGCGACTCGACAGCAGCGATCGAGATGCGATCGGCAACGCCGCTGCGATCGATCACCATCGACTTTGCGACAACCGTGGTGCAGAAGCCCTCGGCTTCCCCGCCGACCACCACCAAGACCCCGACCGCAATGCCAATCCAGCGTCGGCGCGCCGCCATCGCGCTCACCGCCTTTGCTCCAGAGCAAATACCGTGGTATTGAAAAAAACAACGGCGGAGCACCCGGTTGCCCTTGCCCTCTCGCACGGTGCCTCCTCGGCTTTGGTCATGTCCGGCCCTCGCTCTGCCGCAGGAAACCCAAAAAGATGCCTCAAGGACGGCGAAGGCGCGCGGGCAACCGACGCGGATGTTACTTTTAGTAGCAATCCGATCCGCTTCCGTCAATATTTTAGCTAAGTTTTTGTCGCAAGGCAACAATGCGACTTCCATTCGATCGATTCAATGGAATTTCTCGGGCATTCCGCCGTGGTTCTCATCCCAATTTCGCAATATATCGAAATTCTGCCTGTCGCCGAAATCCGTATTTCGCTACACGAAATCACCTTTTGAAAAATCGAGTCGAATCCGAACGCCGGTCCTGACTGCAACATTTCAGAAACGACGCCCACACAACTCCACAATGATTTTATCAGGCCATGCGCCCATCGTCCGGAATAGTCTCGCTGACAGCTTTGTCAAAACCAGGATTGGCCAGCGTCTCCGTGAGCCGGACGCGCGCCACGCGGTGCCGCGCAGACACCGGGTCACCACCACCGTGTCGGCGATGGAACACAGGACCAAATGACAGCCTCGCATTCCGCAGCGCGATCTCGCTGAACGCGTCCGCCGGGAACGACGACAGCGCCATAAAAAACCGTCCTTCGTGACACCCGGTGACCAGCCAGAAATAGCTGCTTTCCTGTGCCCGCACCTCGCCGGCGAAGATACCCTCCTGCCCCAACAGCGCACGAACCCGTGCAAATGCCGAAACCGAGAGATGAACGCTCTGGCCCGCGGCATGGGCCAGGCGGAGCCGCTCACCCTCATCCTGCCCCGCCTCGCCCCGCGGTAAGGCCCAGGCCTCGACCAGGGCACCGGTGCCATCGCCAATCACGTCATAAACCCGCACGGCGCCACGATCGGGCTGATATCCCGGTTCGCCATTGAACACCAGGCGATATTGGTCGGCGCGATCCGCCTCGCAACGCGCCCGAAGATCCACGCCCGCGGCGTAATCCACCCAACTCTCGATCCTGGCGCCGACGCTAACGGCTGGTGGCGCCACGTCAGCGCACCCCGCGCACAGAGCGGCAACGAGAATTCGCGGCGCCAAGCGCCCGCAAGTCCGGTGGAGGGCGATCATGGTTCCTGATATAAGCGATATTCTCGAACAGCGCGAGTCGCCTTTCGGCTTCCCCCATCCGCGCCTTTCGCCGCGAATCCGCCGGATCCCCGACCGGGGCGCCAAATCGAAGTGGAATTTTAACATATCCGTGCTATACATTGATTCAGTTGATTTTTATAATCGTTGCCGATGAATAAAAATGGGGGCTGGTCATCGTGACTCTGCACCGGCAAGGGGCGGCTTTGTTCAGCGCCGCCGCACAGGGGATCCCGTCGCCGGACACGGCGGCACCGTCCCGCTACGACCACGAACCGCGACCTGACCACGGGCGCGGTGCGATTCATGTTCTCGCGACCATGACGCTGGCCATCCTGCTCGTGGCGACGGGTTTCGCCACCAGTCGGGCGCAGGCTGCGGCCTTGCGCTATGGCGCGATCGTCATCGACGCCGCCAGCGGCGCGATGCTCCATGCCGAGGATCCCGACGCCCGGATCTATCCCGCGTCTCTGACCAAATTGATGACGCTGTTTCTGACCTTCGATGCCTTGTCCAAGGGTCGGCTGCGCATGAACCAGCCCTTGACCGTGTCGGAACACGCGGCCGCACAGTCACCCAGCAAGCTGGGGCTCCGGCCCGGGCAGACGATCCTGGTCGAACAGGCGATTCTCGGCATCGTGACCCGGTCGGCCAATGATGCCGCGGTGGTGCTGGGCGAACATCTCGGCGGCAACGAAGCGAATTTTGCCACGATGATGACCGCCCGGGCCCACGCCATGGGCATGGGACGAACGGTTTTCAGAAACGCGTCGGGCCTGCCCAATAATGAGCAGGTCACAACACCGCGGGACATCGCCACCCTGGCCCGGGCGCTGATTTTTGATCATCCGAGCTATTATCACTATTTTTCCCGCCGCAGCTTCGTGTTCAACGGCCAGTTGATCTCGACCCACAACCATCTGATGAGCCGGTATGCGGGCATGGACGGCCTGAAGACCGGGTTCATCAATGCGGCCGGCTTCAACCTCGCGGCATCGGCGGTCCGTAACGGCCGGCGCCTGATTTGTGTCGTCCTGGGCGGTCAGAACCGGATCTGGCGCGACAATCGAGTGGCGGCCTTGCTCGATGCCGGGTTCAGCCAGCAGCCGGCCCGGGCAACCCCGATCAGCCGGACGTCAAACGACAGTGACGACGGCGACGATGACGAAGCTCAGCCGGCCGCTATCCAGAATTCCAGCGGCCCGAATTCGGATGGGAGCGCGGCAACCCCGGCATCGTTCGCCGGTACCGACAGCGGCAGCATGGACGCGCTCGCGGCGAAGGTCGGCACCGAGGATGGCGCGGCGCAACGCCTGCCCCCGCGTTTGATCGGATCAGCCGCGGCAGCGGCAGCGCCGGCCTGGGCGATCCAGATCGGCGCTTATAACGACCGGACTCTGGGGCAGCTCGCGCTGAGCCAGGCCACCCAACGCCTGCCGAAACTATTGGGGAAGGCCAAGCCGCAGATGATCGAAGTCCATAGCGGCCAGAGCACGATCTATCGCGCCCGCCTGATCGGTATCAACGAGAACTACGCCAAGGCCGCCTGCGAAAAGCTGGAACGGGCCGGCCACCGCTGCCTGCCGATACCGCCGGAGACCAGCAGCCAGGGCTGAGCCCCGGGCGACGAGCAACGCCAACGGGACCAAACCGACGATCAGGATCCGTCAGGCTGGGCAATCCCGGCGTGGCATAGCTGCACGGCCACCATGGCCATCAGCCGCTCCAGACCAGCCTGCGACAGTGATTCGCAGCGAACCACAAGCAGATCCTCGGTGTTCGATGCCCGCAACAACCGCCAGCCATCGGTGGTCGTGACCCGGACGCCATCGAAAGCAATGCCGATATCGCAGCCGTTGTCCTGAACCGCCTGTCGCAGGTCGATCAGGTTTTCCGGCATCGTCGATCGGGATGATGGTTACCAAACCTCCCGTCGATCTCATCAAACAGCAGGATGTGGCGGTCGGGCGGGCCAGGCGTCAGCGGTCGACAAGCTCCAGCGGTTCTCATTTTGGCGACGACGCGTTGGGCTTTCGCCCAAACCTAACGGGGGCCATGCCCCAGACCCCTTTGTTTTTGTCAAAATAGAGGGGGATTCGGGGTTCACCCCGAGCGGGTGCGGGCGGCAGCCCGCGGCCGACAGGCAAATTGAGAACGGCTGGACAAGCTCCTGCCGACGACACCACGACTGTCATATTCACGCAGAATGCTGGACTCGAATGACGGGGCTTCCCTTATGGAGCGCGCGGTCCGACGTCGTGGGACGACGACCAAACGCCTTGCGGCCGACCGATCGAGGAATAAACGAAACCAGCCATTTCCATTTCGTCCGGATTATAAATATTCCGCAGGTCCACCATGATCGGCTGCTTCATCAGCGAACGAGCCCGCTTCAGATCCAGGGCCCGGAACTCATTCCATTCGGTCAGGATCGCTACGACATCCGCCCCAGCCAACGCGCCATAGGCATCGTCACACCATGCGACGCCGGGCAGCAACCGGGCCGCCTCCGCCATACCCGCCGGATCGAAGGCGCGGACCGAGGCCCCCGCCTGTTGCAGCACCGGAATGATATCCAGGCTGGCGCTGTCACGCATGTCATCGGTGTTCGGCTTGAAGGTTACCCCCAAGACCGCCACGGCTTTGCCGGTGACGTCACCGCCACAGGCCTGAATGATGCGCCGCGCCATCGATTTCTTGCGCGTGTCGTTGACTTCGACCACGGTCTCGACGATCCGCAATGGCGAGTCATAGAGCTGGGCGGTCCGCACCAGCGCCAGCGTATCTTTGGGAAAGCAGGAACCGCCGTAGCCGGGACCGGGATGCAGGAATTTGCGCCCGATCCGGCCGTCCAGGCCGATGCCGCGCGCGACGTCATGAACATCGGCGCCGACGCGTTCGCACAGATCGGCGATTTCATTGATAAAAGTGATCTTGGTCGCCAAGAAGGTGTTGGCGGCATATTTGATCAGCTCCGCCGTTTCCGGCGAAGTCATCACGATCGGTGTTTCGATCAGATAGAGCGGTCGATAGAGTGCCCGCATCACCGCGCGGGCCCGGTCGCTATCGGTTCCAATCACAACCCGGTCGGGCCGCAGGAAATCGCTGATCGCCGAGCCTTCGCGCAAAAATTCGGGATTGGAGGCGATATCGAATTCCGCCTCCGGCCGGGTCTGGCGAATGATCCGGGCCACTTCGCGGCCCGTCCCGACCGGTACCGTCGATTTGGTGACCACGACTGTATAACCGCGCAGATTCTGGGCGATTTCCGCGGCGGCAGCGTAGACGTAGGACAGGTCGGCATGACCATCACCGCGGCGCGACGGTGTCCCGACCGCGATGAACACCGCGTCGGCCCCGCCTACCGCCGTCGCCAGATCGGTCGAAAAGCTCAACCGGCCAGCCTTGACGTTTTTGGCGACCAGTTCATCAAGACCGGGCTCGTAGATTGGAATCTCGCCACGATTGAGCCGGTCAATCTTGCTCGTGTCTTTGTCGACGCACACCGTGTCGACCCCGAATTCAGAAAAGCAAGCGCCGGACACCAAGCCGACATATCCGGTGCCGATCATCGCGATGCGCATCAAGGATTCCTTATCTGTGTCCCGATGGGCCGCCCAGGCGCCCGCCACCCATCCGTTTCTTCATCGCCAGGATGGCCGGCACCCTCTGCCCGCTCCCGAGCAACGATGCCATTGGCCCGTATTGTCAAGCGATCATCAAGTCAGCAATATCGATCCAGCATCTCGCGGACCTTGCCCGCCAGTTCCGGCCGCTGCAGGGCATGCGCGATGTTGGCTTCCAGGAAACCGACCTTGTCGCCGCAATCGAACCGCTTGCCCTCGAAGCGAAGGCCGTGGAACGGCTGCTGGCCGATCAATTTAGCCATGCTGTCGGTCAGCTGGATCTCGTTCCCGGCACCACGTTCGTGATGATCGAGAAAGCCGAAAACCTCGGGCTGGAGGATGTAGCGCCCGATGATCGACAAGGTCGAGGGCGCGTCCTCAGGTTTGGGCTTTTCCACCAAGCCCTTGATCACGGCCAGAGTTCCGTCATCCTCGGCGATATCGAGGATGCCGTAGCGCTTGGTATCTTCCCGCGGCACATCGACCACGGCGACGATGTTGCCGCCGACGCGATGATAGGCCTCGACCATCTGCTGCAGGCAGGGCACTGTCGACATCACGTAATCGTCGGGCAGAATGATCGCGAACGGTTCATTGCCAATCAGCGGGCGGGCGCACCATACGGCGTGGCCGAGCCCAAGGGGCAATTGTTGGCGGGTATAGAAGACCTGCCCCGGATTGGCTTCCGTGAGACGGACCGCTTCCATCGCTTCGGCATTTTGCCGCGCCTCCAGCGTCCGGTTCAATTCCGTGTCGGTATCGAAATGATCTTCGATCGCGCGCTTGCCACGACCTGTGACGAAGACAAATTCCTCAATGCCGGCCGCGCGGGCCTCCTCGACCGCATATTGTAGTAGCGGCTTGTCGACGAGCGGCAACATTTCTTTCGGAATTGCCTTGGTGGCGGGCAGAAAACGCGTCCCCAAACCGGCAACCGGGAAGACGGCCTTGCGCACTGGTTTCATCATCGAACTCTCTAATTTCGTTGAGGGTTACAGCGGCGGACACATCGCGGTACGCGCTGCCCCCGAGGCAGCTTGGTATTGTTCTGCCACAGAGGAGACCGGAGGCGCAAGCGGACCGTCAGCGATGGAGCAGCAGGTCCCGGGCCTCGTTGATCTTGGCGGCCAGATAGGTCGAACCGCCCTGATCGGGATGCAGTCGACGCATCAGCCGGTGGTAGGCCGCCTTGACCGCCGCTTCATCGGCGTCCGCGGCCAATCCCAGGATCGCCAGCGCCTCCTCCCGTGTCATCACCGTCCGAACCGACGCCGGATGATCGTCATCGACGCGGACACGCCATCCGGGCCGGTAGCGGTCAAGCCAGGCTTCCAGAACCGCCAGGGATGGTGGGTCACTGCGACATTCCGCGTGGAACGCCACCATCGCCTCCGGCGACAACGCGTCGACCGCCTGGCCGGCAAACGGTCCCGCGATGATGTCGCCCGCCATCACGCCACTGGAATGATCCAGTCTCATCCGCAGGAAGGCCGTATCAACCTGGCTGTGGCGCCCCGGATCGGAACCTGCGGGGCCGCCCCCCGACAGACCCGCGGTCCGGCTCAGGCCTGATCGTATCCGCGCCCACACCGGCAGAAAACCCAGCAATGGCAAAGCCAGGACAAAGCGCCCGGTCATCACCAGGAACAGCACCAGCAGCACGACACCCGCCGTGGCGAATTGCCGCAATCGCCGGGCCATCGCGGCAGGCTCGGCCTCCAACAGCCCCCGCACCACCAGCACGACGCCAACCAGGATCGCAAACCCCAGGATCATAACCAAAATCATCGTCGCAACGGCTCAGATCGGACCGGCTTGACGGGACAGCAGCGCCACGGGTCCGGGCTTGCCGGCACGATACGCCTCAAACGCCGGCCATCCGCCGGCGACATAAGCGGCAACGGCGCCAAGAAGATGGCGCAATTGATCGGCACTGTTGGCATCGAACCGGCAGCAGGCGCCACCGCTGAGACGGGCAATCTGTTGAAAGGTGGCGAACGCCGTCCGGTCACGACCTTCGTGAAACAGAAAGACCGGAACCCCCATGATGCCCAGAGCCCCTGCTTGGCCGTAGAGCGGATCGGCCGGCTCCTCAATGCAATCGCCGACGAAAACCAGCGCGCCGACCCTTTCCTTGCGCGCCTGGACCAGGGTATGGCCCAGGACGCGGCCGATCTGGGTCTCTCCGCTTTGGCATGACACAAGTCCCATCAGACGACGCAGCGCCGTGGGCTCGGCAAGCCACGCGCTCGCGCGGCATTCCGCGCCGCGGTAATAAACCAACTGAACCGCAAGCCCGCCCAACCGGGCGGCAACGTCGAACATCTCCGCCTGGATCACGCAGGCCCGACCCCAGGTCGGCTCGCGACTGGCGGTGGCATCCATCGCGAAGATCAGGCGCCGACCGGACCCCAGCGGCGCCAGGGCAGCGACATCCTGAAGGAAAGCATCGACAACGGCCGGCGGCGACGAAACGCCGGTCGAACCGGAAACCGCAGGCTCGCGATCAGACATTGCTTCCCCCGCCGAACGGACAAAACAGAGCGGACTCAGGCGACTTGGGGCGCCTCCGCCATCTGATAGCGGTCGAGCGCCTCGATCAACTGACGCAGCGCCTGATCGGCCCGGGCTTTGAACATCTCCCAACTATCGCCGTCGGCGCGCCGCACATCCTCCAACCGCGCCAGGACCCGATTGCACAAACCCCGCAGACAATCCAAGGCCCGTTCCGCATCGACCCGCTGTCCCGGGGTAAAATGATGAACACTCTCGCGCCAGCGATCGAGCCGCGCCACGGCCGCCTGCAACTGGGCCAGGCAATTGTTTTCGTAGGTGAGTTTTGGACTGGCAGCCATACTCTCCCCCTTCTGCCGTTGATTGCGCATCACTGTGACATCCGAACGCACCCGGTATCGGCGCCGCCTCGGCCAGACACACCCGCGCAGCGGGCACGCGCCAGGACGGAACGATCCAAGGATCCGACTAGATGCAAACTGCTTGCAAAATTGAGACCATTCCCGCGATCGCGGTTTTCGAGAGCCCGACGGCGCCAGCGCGTCGTTCGCGGCTCTCAACAGAACAATCGAAAACACCAGCCCTTGGGGCGGCGCTTCTCGCAAAGTTACAAGTCCCTCTTGCGATATTTTTGATCTTCTTGAACTCTGCGGTTCACTTTCTGACATATCCGATGCCAATCCGCAACAGTTTTTTTCTTTATAGCCGGACACCCATCCGCCGCATCCGTACCGCATCGCAAACTTTGCGACGATAACAAAGGTCTCAAGGAATGCGCGGTGTCTATGCCACAAAGACGACATAAAGACAAACTGTACGAAAAGAGCATTCACCAGCCTCAGGAACCTGATTGATCAACGCTTCCTTTAGGCGATCACGGATGAATACCGTCTATACGTATGCGACATTGACTCCATAGCGATCGAACGGGATCGCTTTCCCGTTGATTCTTGCCCCCGCTCGCCGCAAGCGGCCGCGGCTAACCATCCACAGCGAAACATAGGATCGCGATGCCGTTCCACAAGTGACCTGTCCGAGGTACCCCGGTGTCGGCGGCCCCCTCGCCGTCGCAGCCGCCAATTGGCGCATCTGTGATCAAAAGCGGCCGGCACTGACCAGCCGACAGGCAATCCTGCGACATCATGCCGCCCGTCCCTCCGCCCTCGGCTTCCCACCCCGCCAAATCCCGCGGGCCGGGGCTTTCACAAAGCTGCGGAACGCGCTATTTCGACCGTCAACGGCCGTTCAAGCGGCAGGCCCCGGCCGGGGCCATCATGCGCAGGAGTCACCGCACTGTCGATCGATCAGGGTTTGACCGCTTACCTGGCCGCGGAAGATTATGTCGACGCCCTGACCCAGGAGTTGGGACCGGATGTCGAGGCCCACGACCGGTTGCTGTTGGCCCCCGGGCCGGCGCGGCCCACGGTTTGGGCACAGAATATCTGGCTTGACGTCGAACGGATCGCGATCGCCTCGATCAAACAGGGCGCCCAGGCGCTGCGCGATCGCCAGCGGAATTGGGCGTTATGGCCGACCGCATTGCATCGGCGCGCCCAGTTGATTCAAGATCTGCTGCCCCACGTTTCCGCCAAGCCCCTGCAATTTCCCGAGCCGCCGCCGACGGCGCCGCTGGGGTCCTGGACGCTGATCGACGCCAACACCATTCTGGCCGCGGCGCGCTGCACCAGCCCGTTCCGCCACGGCGAAGTCCGGTTCGTCGAGGACCGCACCGCACCGCCCAACCGTGCCTACCTGAAACTGTGGGAAGCCCTGACCGACGCCGGAACCTATCCCGGCCCGGGATCGCGCTGCCTCGATCTTGGCGCCAGTCCCGGCGGCTGGACCTGGGTCCTGCAGCAGACCGGCGCCCAGGTCACCAGCGTCGACAAGGCGCCGCTTGAGCCCCGCATCGCGGCCCTGCCGGGCGTTACCACCTTGACCCAAAGTGCCTTCGCCCTGACGCCGGACCAGATCGGCCCGATCGACTGGCTGTGCAGCGACGTGATCTGCTACCCGGAACGACTGCTCAACCTGGTCCGGACCTGGCTCGACCACGGCGACGTGCGAAACTTCATCTGCACCGTCAAGCTGCAAGGCGAGCCCGACCCCGCCGTGCTGAGCGCCTTTGCCGCGATCCCGGGCAGCCGCCTGCGCCACCTGTTCCATAACAAGCACGAGCTGACCTGGTCGCTGATCCGGTAACGCCAGGGCTCACCTCCCGTTAAATTCAAGATTGTCTTAATTCAAAAATGAATTATGATGATTCCGAATTCTTCTGGATTGGGGGGCCCCATGAAGGTCGGCGGCAAGGCGGATGGCGACGCGTTCTTCAACCGCACGCGGGAGCGCACCGCGTTGTGGAGGATTCTCGAGAACGACCACATCACCATCAGCGGCCCGCGCCGGCTCGGCAAGACCTCGCTGCTCCAGAAACTCGCCGATGAAGCCGAAGACAAAGGCTGGATCGCCGCCCTGGTCGATGTCGAGGGCCTGGGCACACCAAAGGCCTTTTTTGAGGCGCTGGACCGCCATTTCCCCGATGTTACCCTCAGCGCGACGCTGCAGCGCGGTGGCGAGGCGATCCGGCGACGCCTGACCGGGCTGCAGAAAGTCTCGTTCCAACTGCCCGGTGGCCTGGGCGGTGCCGGTCTTGAATTCCAGGACACAAAGGAACAGTCCTGGATCCAAGACGCCCGGACGCTGCAGCATCGCCTGGCGCCGCAGCCCTTGCTGATCCTGGTCGACGAGCTTTCGGTGTTTCTGGAGACCCTGCTGACCCAGGCCCCCGCGGAAGCGCCGGGGTTTCTCGCCTTCCTCCGGGCCTGGCGCCAGCAGAGCGACGTCAATTGCCGCTTCGTCTTCTGCGGTTCCATCGGCCTCAATGCCTTGCTGGAACGACACCGGCTCGGAACCCTGTTCAACGATTGCTACGACTTCCGCCTTGATCCGTTTCTGCCGGCCGACGCCACGGCGATGCTGACGGAACTGCTGCGCCGGGAGCGCTGGACCGCCGACCCCGCCTGCCTGGCCCATCTGTGCCACCGCATCGGCTGGCTGTCGCCTTTTTACCTGAACCTGTTGCTGATGGACGCGATGACGGTCGCTGAGGAACGCGTCAGCGAAACCCGCGCGCCCGAACGGATCTTGATCCCCAGCGATATCGACGATGCCTATGACCGGCTGCTGCTGACCCGATCGCGTTTCATCCATTGGGTCGACCGGCTGAAACGCGATCTCGACGTGCCAAGCTGCGATTTCGCGATGGCGACGCTCAACGCGATTGCCAAGAGCGGCGACGGCTTGACCAAGAGAACATTGCTGGCCCGGCTGCAAAAGCGCGAGAGCGACCCGGATCGCCGCGCCGAACGGCTTGAAACCATCCTGCTGAAGCTGGAGGAGGATGGCTACATCGACAGCCAGGGCGAAAAGATCCAGTTCCTCTCCTTCCTGCTGCGCGATTATTGGAAGAAAAACCATGCACGGTGATCGGCGCGGACCGGCGAAGCCGGAATCGCCGGTGCCGGCAACCTTGAAATACAATCCCCACCGCTGGGGCGCCGCGGAGCTGAGGGGCATCTTCGTGGTCCGGCTCAAGGAGTTGGACCTGCTGTCCCGGCGCCTGCGCGAAACCGGCCCCGGGACGACGCCGCAACATGTCCTGATCGTCGGCCCGCGCGGCATGGGCAAGAGCACCCTGTTGCTGCGCCTCGCCCTGGCCGTCGATGATGACGCCGAGCTCAGCCGACACTGGCTGCCCCTGACCCTGCCGGAGGAGCAATATACCGTCAGCACCCTGGCGGAATTCTGGACCAATGTGCTCGACAGCCTGGCCGACAAGCTGGAAACCCAGGGCGCATCGGCGGCAACGCTGGCCACGCTCGACGACGGCATCCGGCGCCTTGGGGGCCTGCCGATCGCGGAGCGGGAGGACGCGGCGCTGACCCTGTTGACCGGCTGGATCCGCCAGGACGGTCGGCGCCTGCTGCTGCTGGTCGACAGCAACGATTTGCTGTTTTCCGCCCTGGGCGGCAGCGGTGCCAGCGAGACCAAGACCCCAACGCGCAGCGATCCCGGCTCCGGCCCGCTGTGGCGGCTGCGGCGCACCCTGACCCATGAAACCGGCCTGTTCTGGATCGGTGCCAGCTATCAGGCGCTGGAAGCGCAGAATTCGTACCACCACGCCTTCCAGGATTTCTTCGAGTACCGCGAATTGCCACCCCTGACGGTCGCGGATATGGAGCGGACCCTGCTGGCGCTGGCGCGAACCTTTGGCCTGGGGCCGGACTTGGCCGGCGACCGGGCTGAAGCCGAGATGGCCGCGATTCTGAAGATCCGGCCCGGGCGTCTCAAAGCGCTGCGCACCCTGACCGGCGGCAACCCGCGCACCACGATGGCCTTGTTCGATCTGTTCGCCACCCGGCGCCAGCAGGACCTTCAGACCGATCTGCTGGCCCTGCTCGACACCATGACCCCCCTCTACAAGGCACGGATGGAAAGCCTGGCCGAGCAGCCGCGCAAGCTGTTGGCCCATCTGATGGAACATTGGGCGCCAATGGGGTCGGGCGACCTTGCCGCGGTGTCGGGCATCCCGACCAACACGATCAGCCCGCAATTGCGGCGCCTGATCGAGGACGGGCTGGTCGAGAAGGCGGCACTGCCCGGGACAAAGCGGACGGGCTATCAGGTCAGCGAGCGCCTGTTCAACATCTGGTACCTGATGCGCTTCGCCTCGCGCCGGTTGCGCCAAAGGCTGGTCTGGCTGGTCGAATTCATGCGCCTGTGGTTCAGCACCGACGAATGGTCGGAGTTGGCCGTAGCGCACGATGATGACGACGAATTGAAACCTCTCGCGATACAGGCCCACCTCAATCGGGAGGACCGGGAGCTGGCGCGGCATGCGCTTGCTGGCCTCGCTGCGCGCGCTGCGGCCGGCGAGGCCGAGGCTTTTTTCCAATTGCGCTCACAATGCCGCGAATGCCATCGCCTCGGGCTCGGTCATGACCTGGCGGCCATCATGGAGAACAGCGCCTATGCCGGTTTCCTGCTCCCCTTCGCGTTGGCGCTGCATGTCGCCGCCACGGGCGACCGCAGCCTGATGCTGGGCGTACCAGCGGAAGCTCTCGATTTGGCCGAAGAGGTCCTGAAGGTGCTGGAACCGATACCCCAGCCCGCATCATGACACCACCCCCGGCCGCTCACCCGCGAGGCCATGGCACGGCCCTCAACAAGAAGGTCCTGTGTTTCATCGACGAATCCGGCACGGCGGGATCCGGGGATCTCATCCTGGGCGCCCTGTTGGTTCATGCTCGTGACGCCGGGCACATCGACAAGTGCTTTAGCGATCTCTTGATGCCAAACGCCAACGAGATCCATGCTGTAAACCTTGATGACAGCTATCTCCAAAGCCTGATGCGCCGATTCTGGGAGTCGGTTGCGCGCGACCGGATCGTGATGATCAATCACAAAATCGCAACACATCCTTCAACCGAGGGGCCAGCGCTCTATGCCAAGATCGTCGTCGAGACGGTGAAGATCGGGCTCAAGCGCTTTCAACAGGATGTGCTGAACAGGACCACGATCGGCAATGTCGAGTTGATCATCGACGCCAATCACCACAACGAACACGCCACTTTCGACGCCTTGATGGTACAGGCGCAGACCCATGATGGCCACTTCAGAGGAGTCAAACGCGTCGTTCGACTCGATTCCGCGGCGCCACGCCTTCTGCCGGTGGCAGATGCCATCGCCTATTCACGCAAATGGATCGGCGGCCCGGAGATGAACGCCCAGGGCTTACGCGACCGGTTCGGAATCCAGATCCCCTGAAACAAAAAGAGCCGCCCGAAGGCGGCCCTCGAAGGGAAAGACAAAAACGTGGCCGGCAACCGAAGGCTTTTGCCCCCCCGGGTGACCACGGCGCCTGCCAAACACACGGCCAGACAGGTCGCCTTGAGAGCTCCCTCGAAAATCCATGTACGCCACTCGAAGCGTCGTTTCAATCCCGGCGTTGGGCGCACCGGCGGAACGATCCTGAAGGCGCCAAAGACGGAGCCGTCCGCCGATTGATGAGCCTTTTGACGACGTCCGGGCCGCGCGGGCACGGCAGCCCGCGCCACGAGAAGGGGGACAATGCGGGCGAGCAAATCTTAAAAAACACGCTTGACAATCGCCGCGGCTGGCTCACATTAATCAGGACTAATACGGTCCTGATTGACATCGACCCAACAATGCAAGGCGGCGGCATGTTCAAACTCACCAAGCTCACGGATTACGCCATCGTCCTGATGTCAGAGATGGCGGCGCATCCGGGCGTGGTGCGGACCGGCCCGCAGCTGGCCGAGCGCACCGGGGTGCCGGTCCCGACCGTCGCGAAACTGCTCAAGACCCTCACCGCGGCTGGCGTGATGCTATCACACCGGGGCGCCACCGGTGGCTATGTTTTGGCGCGCCCCGCCACGGAAATCTCGATTGCCGAAATCATCACGGCGCTTGAGGGCCCGATCGCTTTGACCGCCTGCGTCGACGGCGCCGAAGGGGGTTGCGGGGTCGAGAGCTTCTGCCCGATGCGCGGCAACTGGGATAAGATCAACCTGGCCGTCCGTACCGCTCTGGAAGGGCTGACCCTGGCCGATATGGCGACGCCGGCCGCGCCGCCGATGTTCGGTCTTGGTTTGCCGATGCCGGAGCACAGCCCGCGGTCTGAGGCTTGATGATGGCAAATCTTTGCCGCCCGATCACCCTTGATGATGTGCGCGACGGCGTTCGGCGCGACAATGGAGATCTCTGATCATGACTGGTTCCCCGGACAGCGCCGTGGCTGATCTCGACCCGATCCGTGCCGCGGCGGAACAGAAATACAAATACGGTTTCACCACCGATATCGAATCCGAGACCGCCCCCAAGGGGCTCAATGAAGACACCATCCGCTTCATCTCGGCCAAGAAGGCGGAGCCGGCGTGGCTGCTGGAATGGCGCCTCAAAGCCTATCGGCTGTGGCTGACCATGACCGAACCCCATTGGGCCAAGCTGAACTACGCCCCGATCGACTACCAGGACTCGTTCTACTATTCGGCGCCCAAGGCCAAACCGGCGCTGAAGAGCCTCGACGAGGTTGATCCGGAATTGCTGGCGACCTATGCCAAGCTGGGCATTCCGCTGCGCGAGCAGGAATATCTGGCCGGCGTCGAAACCGGCGCCGCCCCGATGATCGCGGTCGACGCCGTGTTCGACAGCGTCTCGGTTGCGACGACCTTCAAGGCGACGCTTGAGGCCAAGGGCATCATCTTCTGTTCGATCAGCGAGGCGATCCAGAAATATCCTGATCTGGTGCGCCAATATCTTGGCTCAGTGGTTCCCTACTCCGACAATTTCTACGCCACCCTGAATTCGGCGGTGTTCACCGACGGCTCGTTCGTTTACATCCCCGAGGGCGTGCGCTGCCCGATGGAGCTCAGCACCTATTTCCGGATCAATGCCAAGAATACCGGGCAATTCGAACGGACGTTGCTGATCGCCGACGCCGGCAGCTATGTGTCGTACCTGGAGGGCTGCACCGCGCCGCAGCGCGACGAGAACCAGTTGCATGCCGCCGTGGTTGAGCTGGTGGCGCTCGACGACGCCCAGATCAAATATTCGACCGTCCAGAACTGGTATCCCGGTGATGAGAACGGCAAGGGTGGCATTTACAACTTCGTCACCAAGCGCGGCGCCTGCCGCGGCCGCAACAGCAAGATTTCCTGGACCCAGGTCGAGACCGGCTCGGCGATCACCTGGAAATATCCCAGTTGCATCCTCCAGGGCGACAATTCCGTCGGCGAATTCTATTCGGTTGCGGTCACGACCAACTGCCAGCAGGCCGACACCGGCACCAAGATGATCCATATCGGCCGCAACACCCGCTCGACCATCGTGTCCAAAGGGATCTCGGCGGGACGGGCGCAGAACACCTATCGCGGTCTGGTCAAGATCATGCCCAAGGCCGAGAATGCCCGCAACCACACCCAGTGCGACAGCCTGCTGATCGGCGACCGCTGCGGCGCCCACACGGTGCCCTCGATCGAAAGCCGAAACAGCAGCGCCCGGGTCGAGCACGAGGCGACGACCTCCCGGATCAACGAGGATCAGCTGTTCTACTGCCGCCAGCGCGGCCTGACCCCGGAGGACGCGGTGTCGTTGATCGTCAATGGCTTCTGCAAGGAAGTCCTCAAGGAACTCCCGATGGAATTCGCCGTCGAAGCGCAAAAGCTGGTCGGCATCAGCCTGGAAGGCAGCGTCGGCTGAGGCCAACGGCAAAACAGGCGGAAACACCAAGGAATATGACGATGCTGATCATCAAAGACCTACACGCCACCATCGACGGCCGCGAAATTCTCAAAGGTATCAATCTGACCGTCGGCCCGGGCGAGATCCATGCCATCATGGGCCCCAACGGCTCGGGCAAGAGCACGCTGAGCTATGTGCTGGCCGGCCGTGAGGGCTATGAGGTCACCGGCGGTTCCGTGACCTATGACGGCAAGGACCTGCTGGCCCTGACGCCGGAGCAGCGCGCCGCCGAGGGCGTGTTCCTGGCGTTCCAGTACCCGATCGAGATCCCCGGGGTTTCCAACACCACTTTCCTGAAATATGCCGTCAATGCGATCCGCCGCCACCGCGGTGAACAGGAACTTGACGCGATGGAATTCCTGAAGCTGGTGCGGGGCAAGACCCGGGCGCTCGGGATTTCCGATGACATGCTGAAACGCGCGGTCAATGTCGGCTTCTCGGGCGGCGAGAAAAAGCGCAACGAAGTGTTGCAGATGGCCGTGCTCAATCCGCGCCTCGCGCTGCTCGACGAGACCGACAGCGGCCTCGACATCGACGCTCTGCGCATCGTCGCCGACGGCGTCAATGCGCTGCGCAGCCCGGAACGCTCGATGGTCCTGATCACGCATTATCAGCGGCTGCTCGACTACATCGTTCCGGACCACGTCCATGTGCTGGCCTGGGGCCGGATCCAGCGCTCCGGCGGCGCCGAACTGGCCCGCGAGCTCGAGGCCAAGGGCTATGCCGAATTCGCCGAGCGCGCGGCGTGATGGCGCCATGGCAGCGGAACAGAGCGGGACAACGACGATGACGAGCGCGATCCAACCCTATCTCGACAGCTTCCACGACCTCATTCCCGGATTGCCCGGTGCCGGTCTGGGATGGCTCGATCGGTTGCGCCATGACGGGCTGGCGCGGTTCGCAGCCACCGGTTTCCCGTCGCAACGGGTCGAAGCGTGGAAATACACCAGCCTGCGCGCGCTGGAACGCTCGGTGTTCGCGCCGGCCGGGCATGCCACGCCGCCGGCCATCGACCGACTGCCCACCGTCGCGCCGGATCCGCGAACCGCGCACCGGCTGGTTCTGGTCGACGGCCGGTTCCGGCCCGACCTGTCGTCGGTACCGGCATCCGTCGCCGGCATTGCCAGCGCCGGGCTGGCCGACCTGCTGGCGGGATCGCCCGGTGACGTCCCGACGACGCTGGCGGAACGTCATCTCGGCAGCGTCGCCACGCTGGAAACCGGATTGACCGCGGTCAACACCGCCTTTGTCAGCGACGGGCTGGTGATCCATGTCGCCGCCGGAGTCGCGGTGGCCCAACCGATCGAAGTGGTGTTCATCGCCACCGGTGGTGCCGCGGCCTCGCCGACCCTCCACCATCCGCGGTTGCTACTGGTCGCCGAGCCCGACAGCCAGGTCACACTGGTTGAGCATCATGTCGGCCTGGGCGATGGCCCTTACGCCACCAACACCGTCGTCGAAATCGTGGTCGGCGACCGTGCCGTGGTCAACCACACCAAGATCCAGCGCGAAGGCCAGGGCGCAATCCATATCGCCACGACCGCGGCCCGGATCGGTAGCGAAGGGCGTTACGACCATTTCGGCCTGACGCTGGGCGCCGCGTTGTCGCGCAACGATATCGTGCCGATCCTGGGTGCCGGGGCCTCGTGCCGGCTGGCGGGCGCCTATCTGCTGCGCGGCCGGCAGCATGCCGACACCACGACCGCGATCGAGCACAGCGCGCCGCGCGCCACCAGTCGCCAAGTCTACAAGGGCGTGATCGACGACACCGCCCATGGTGTGTTCCAGGGCCGGATCCTGGTCCGGCCCGGCGCCCAGAAAACCGACGCCTATCAGATCAATCGCGCGCTGCTGCTGTCGGCCGGCGCCGAAATCGACAGCAAGCCGGAGCTGGAGATCCACGCCGACGACGTCAAATGCAGTCACGGCGCCACGGCCGGCGAGCTCGACGACGATCAGCTGTTCTATCTGCGAGCCCGCGGCATTGACCGCGACGACGCGCGGCGCCTGCTGATCGGCGCCTTCGTCGGCGAAGCCATCGATGAAATCAGCGATGCCACCGTTGCCGCCGCCGTCCGGGCGCTGGCCGACGCGTGGCTGACGACCCCGGCCGCGGGGTCGCAGAAAGGGATGGGTTCATGACCACATACGCCCTGCACCAGGCCCCCGCACCCGCGTCCGATCGCACCGGCTTTGACATCGCCGCGGTCCGCCGGGATTTCCCGATCCTGCGCGAACGGGTCCATGGCAAGCCTCTCGTCTATCTCGACAGCGGTGCCAGCGCCCAGAAACCGCGCCCGGTGCTCGAAGCGATGCGGCACTTCTATGAGCACGACTACGCCAATGTCCATCGCGGTGTTCATCTGCTGAGCGCCCGGGCCACCGACCTGTTCGAACAGGCGCGCGAAACCGTCCGCCGCTTTATCAACGCCGACAGCGCCGACGAGATCGTCTTCACCCGCAATGCCACCGAGAGCATCAATCTGGTGGCCGCCAGTTGGGGCGGGACGTTCCTCCGCGCTGGCGACGAGGTCGTGTTGTCGGCGATGGAGCACCACGCCAATATCGTCCCCTGGCAATTGCTGCGCGACCATCTGGGGATCGTGCTGCGGATCGTGCCGATCGACGATGCCGGCACCCTGGATATGGACGCCTATCGTGACCTGCTGGGCCCGCGCACCCGGCTGGTCGCCATCAGCCACATGTCGAACGTGCTGGGAACGATCAATCCGGCGGCCGAGATCATCAGCATGGCCCACAGCCGCGGCATTCCGGTGCTGCTGGACGGCTGCCAGGCGATCACCCATCTCCCGGTCGACGTCCAGGCGCTGGATGTCGATTTCTATGTGTTCTCGGCCCACAAGCTGTATGGCCCGACCGGCATCGGCATCCTCTATGGCAAGAGCCGGCTGCTGTCGCAGATGCCGCCCTATCAGGGTGGTGGCGACATGATCGCCTCGGTCAGTTTCGAAAAGACCACCTACAAGGAACCGCCGCACCGTTTCGAGGCTGGAACCCCGGCGATCGCCGAGGCCATCGGCCTGGCCGCAGCCATTGATTACGTCACCGGCCTGGGTTTCGACGCGATCGGGGCCCACGAGGCCGATCTGCTGGCCTATGCCACGACCCGCCTTCAAACCGTGCCCGGGCTGCACATTGTCGGGACCTCGCCCCACAAAGGCGCCATCGTCTCATTCACCATGGATTCCGCCCACCCGCACGACATCGGAACGATCATCGATCGCGCCGGCATCGCGGTGCGCGCCGGCCACCATTGCGCCCAGCCGCTGATGGAACGCTACAACGTCGCCGCCACCTGCCGCGCCTCGTTCGGGCTCTACAACTGCCGTGACGAGGTCGACGCCCTGGTGGCCGCCCTCATGACCGTCCAGGAGATCTTCGGCTGATGGCATTCGATGATCTGCGCGAGCTGTACCAGGAAGTGATCCTGGACCATGGCAAACATCCGCGGAATTTCCGCCACCCGCCCGAGGCCAACCGGCAGGCGCGCGGCGACAATCCGATGTGTGGCGACAAAATCACCGTCTACCTGACCCTGGCCCCATCGCCATCGGGTGAGGATGTCGTTGCCGATGCCGCATTCGAGGGCCGGGGCTGTGCGATTTCCCAGGCATCGGCATCGCTGATGACCGAAATGGTGCGGGGCAAGACGGTCGCACAGGTCCGTGCCCTGTTCGAGAACTTCCATGACATGTGCACCAAGGACGACGCGCTGCATGGTGACCACGGCGACGTCGATGAGGACGCGATGGACCGGCTTCAGGTCCTGTCCGGGGTCCGCCAGTTCCCCATGCGGGTCAAATGCGCAACCCTGGCCTGGCACACCCTGATCGCCGCCGTCGATGGCGGCGCCAAGACCTCGACCGAATGAGCGGAGGAGGAAGAGCATGCCCGAAGACACTATGTTTCAGGAACGATCGGCCCTTCAGGAGCCCGCACCGGCGGGGGCCGTGGCCGAGCACCCGCAGCAGGACCTGATGGACCGCGTCGTCGCGGCGCTTCACACGGTTTACGATCCTGAGATCCCGGTCGATATCTGGGAACTGGGGCTGGTGTACCGCGTTGACGTCGATCAGGCCGGCAAGGTTGAGGTTGACATGACCCTGACGGCCCCGGGCTGTCCGGTCGCCGGCGAAATGCCGATCATGGTCGAGCAGGCGGTCGCCGCGGTCAAGGGTGTTACCCGTGTCACGGTTGAACTGGTCTGGGAGCCGCCATGGCATCCCGGGCGGATGTCCGAGGCCGCCCAGGTGCAACTGGATATGTTTTAGAGAACCGCAGGCCGATCCGGACCCGGTTCGTGGTTTTATTTTGATGCGAGGACCAAATGGCACGTTTGCCGGCAATGACATTGACCGAAGCCGCGGCACAGCGGGTAAAAGAGATTATGGCCAAACGCGGCAGTCCGGCGATCGGCTTGCGCATCGGTGTCAAGCCGCGCGGCTGCTCCGGTCTCAGCTACACCGTCGACTATGCCGAAGAGGTCAAGAAGTTTGAGGAGGTCGTCGAAGACAAGGGCGTCACGATCCTGATCGACCCGACCGCGACGATGTTTCTGCTCGGCACCGAAATGGATTATGTCGAAGACAAGATGACTTCCGGATTCGTCTTTCGCAATCCCAATGAAAAAGGCCGCTGCGGCTGCGGCGAAAGCTTTCACGTCTGACCGGGCCGGGCCCAGGCCGTTCTCCTGAATCTGTTCTCGATAAGGGTGAATGAATAGTGCCCGGTCACGCCCACGAGCGGAAGCACCATCAGGACGGCGACAATAAAATGGGCCGGCGTCGGCTGAAGCAAATCCAGCCTCGCCATAATCTCGTTCGTCAATAAAATGCAAGGCAAGTGGCATAGATAGATAGAATATGACCGCTCTCCAATCCAAAATAGTGGTTTTGAGAGCATAGAGGGAAACAAGGCGCATTCCCCAAGTGTGGACAAAAGGGCCAGGGCGCCGCCCACGCCAATGACGCCAATGACAGCATCTTTCGAAAAATATCTGGGAGCAAGCAGGCACACGGCCAAACCAGCCAGCAGCAATATTTTACGCACGCATGTGCGGGAAATCACTTCCAAGCGCCCGCCATCGCTTGCCCATGCGATCAAGGCTCCCAATGAGAAACCAAGTGACCGCGTCGCCCATGACAATGAAAATATTCTATATGTCAATAATAATGAAATAATTGACAATATAAATAATAATAGTACTGCCTTTTTATTTCCAAAGATGCACATAAAAATGCTCAAAACGGCATATAATTGCCATTCCAATGACAGAGACCACGTTACACCATTGAAGCTTCCGCTTCCGCAAGACCCCGACGCCAACTGTAAACAATGCCACCAATAGAAATTGGAAACACCCAAGACTCCAAATATCGCGCTCTCGACCGTTTTTATCGGATCATTATCAGGGATCGTAGTCGCGATCACAGACAAAACAACCGAGACAACCATCCAAAACAGCAGTGCAGGAACAAGACGCCGTCCCCGACGGTCCCAAAACTCCACGAATGCCTTCCACATCGTCGCCGAGCGATGCAAGTTTTCCGAAAATGTCTTGAATATCAAATAACCCGATATTGCAAAGAATATATCAACGCTGGCCCAGAACTGCACAACATTGAACATTTCTTGATATAGCTCTGGCGTTGGAACCCGCGCCTTATAGTGTTGTAAAATGACCATGAGAACGGCGATGCCACGCAGACATTGGATATCAATATTCTTGACCATTCTCTCTGTCCTGGCGCAATTTCGGTCTCATCGCCAGCCGCGCTCACAGCTCTTGACGCCCCTTATCAAGCAGCAAAAACGAGCGGACGCAATGCGCAAGTCAGCGAGCTTAGCGGGCCACCCCGTCCGGTTAATTCTCGTTATGAGCGGGTGTCGGCTGCGGCGGAATCGGCGTTATCTCCCGATCAAACCTTTTGCGACATCGGGCAGAGTCATTTCCAGACTAGGCCCTTCATCATGGGCACGCGGTCCAGAAACCCCGGCCATGATCCGGGAGAAACGAACAGCCCCGCCCCTCTCGCGTCAGGAAAGGGGCTCCGGGACCAGGCCCAGATGTGTCTGCATCGGCTACCAGATCAGGGTCGCCAGATCGGCCGCCAGTGCCAGCGCGGCGCCGTAGAGGCAATAGCTCAGCACCCGCTCCAGGCGCTCGAATTCACGGCAGCTCTCGGCCACCCCGACCTGGCATTGCAATAACACACTGCGATTTTCTCTTCCCATTGCACCCTCCTGCCCCGCTCGATTTCCGCCGTCATGTCACGGGTCAATCGCCGTGGCCGTCTTGCTGCGCCACCGGGGCATCTTCGCTACCGGCGCCGACTTTGCTCCGGACGTTATTTTTGCCGAACCCGGACTTTTGCATCGCTTTCTTCAGCTCATCCCAGGCGTCACGGATCTCGGCGGCGGTCTCGGCGGCCTCGGCGTCGTTGTGGTCGCGAAAATAGTCGGCGGCCAGACGCATCCGTCCTGCCAACCCATCGACATCAAGCCGCACCGCCTCCTGCACCAACATCCAGTTGCGCTCGCGCAGCCAGGTATCGATTTCGTCGATCTCGGCTTCGGTGAAACCACGGCTCAGCTTGTCGCTCAGGCCGGCAGCGTCCTTGGGAATCCGGCCGACCACCTTCGATCGCCCGCGCTTGAGCGCGGGATCGTATGTGGTTCGAATAATCTGGATAACGCGTCTTCGTTCACGAAACTGCATCACACACCCCCTTCTGGATGGGCAGACAGCCGTGCCGAATTCCATTCTGGTCGACAATCAGCGACACGCTCACCATACGGCCCTGCCATGGGCATTATACTACCCAGATACGGGCCGCATAACAAGCGGAAATAACAACTTTGCAGGGTATACGAAAGGATTACACGCAACCCACCCAGTACGACGAAAAGCCGCACCACAGCCACGGCGCACGATCCCTGACGATCCGCCTGGATTAAGGTTAACGCGAATTTGATAACAAAAGGTAATGGAAATGACTTTTTTTCGTCATGTCCGCGAGGTCCGCCGCATCATCCGCCGAACGATGGAAACGACGCCCGCGGTCCTGATGCCGCCGTCACGATACCGGGCAGAAATGCGGTGGGCAGAAATGCGGTGGGCGGAAAGCTGGCGCCGGACAAAATCTGCGGCTCAGGACTCGGCGCTCCGCCCCGAAACACTGCTTTTCCATTTGACCATCACGCTGAAGTTCCGCGCCAGGAAGCGATAGGTCTTTTTCAACAGCAACTCGACCTCGGGATTGGTTTCGGACGTCGACGCCGTCGCCCATTCATCGATAACCTCATCCCACAACATCAACGCGATATGCAGGTCATCCCGGCATTCGCGGATGAATTTGATCTGCGCCACAATATTGCGGATCACGGAGAGAATTTCGCCGGTCTGGGCATCAACCTGACCGAAAATCGTATCAAACGTACTGAGGGGGGCCTTGATCAAAACCTGCATCCGGAAGATCTCATCGCGGAAGGTCGAATCACGCCGATAGGTACGGGCCAGAGCCTTCAGTTTTTCACTGAGGGACTGGACGGCGCCGTAACGTTCGCGCAGCGCCTCGATATAGGCCAGTTCCCGCACAAGATTGTCGATCATCTCGAGAACTTCTTCGCGCCGCTCGCGCCCGATCCCCAGACGCTCGGCGATCTGGCCCGTCGCGTCGTTGACCCGCTGGCGCGTGCCGGCATCTTCGGCGATTTGGGCCAACTGCGCGACATCGAGCAGCTGCGTCTCATTGCCGGTCAGCCAGGATACCAATTGCAGGCTCAGGCGTGCCCGCGCGATCTGCCGGTGGTGGTCCTTGACCGCCCAGGACGCGGTGCCATCAAGAATTTCCCGAGGTATTGAGTCACCCGGGCGAATTTCTTTGACAAATTTAAGGCTCTTTTCGATGATGCTCAGGAGTTGACCGTCATGCGAATCCGGTTCAATCGAAAATTCGCTCGCCAATGTCGGCAAGGCAATCGCCCCTTTGAGGCCATCGCCGAGCGGGAGATGAAATGCGGCGTCGCGTGATTCGGCAACCGGGGCGAAATAGCACCCTTTCAACGTGAAGACGCGGTGCTCAAAAGCAAACAAGGTGCTTTGCCCGGAAGAGACCTTGGAACTGGCTTGCTCGGCGCCGGTGGTTTTTGGTGTTTGTTCCACAGTAACGCGTCCGCCTTCACAAAACTGCAGCAACAGACAGACCCGGACGGCAGCGACAGGGTCGTCTCTTGCCCAATAACCAAGCGCAGTATAATTCCCAAACGGCGTTTATGCGAAGGTTAACGTGAGCGGCCGCGCAAACCGACGTTGCGCCGTTTTAACCGTGCGGCATCGCAGATGCGACAAATCGGCGTCGATCCTGATATCATGGCGGCGAGGCCCATTGTTATCGCCCGCATTTCTGCGTTGCGGTTCCCAAAAGCACAAGAGTGACGTTCCCCAATGAACAAAGGTTCCCCTGCCGCCATCCGCCTTTCCGACTACCGGTTCCCCGCCTTTCTGATCGACACCGTCGATCTGCAAGTTGATCTGGGTGAAGAGGTGACCCGGGTCCGCGCCCGGCTGTCGCTGCGGCGCAACCCCGACGGTGACCAGGGTGCCCCGCTGGTGCTTGATGGCCACGTCGATCGTCTGCTGTCGCTGTCCCTTGACGGCCGGATGCTGACGACGAACGCCTACCGGATTGACGGCGAAACCCTGACCATCGACGCGCCGCCGCCGCACTGTCTTCTGGACATCGAAACCGAGCTGAAGCCACAGGAAAACACCGCGCTGGAGGGCTTGTATCAGTCGAAGGGGAATTTCTGTACCCAGTGCGAGCCCCAGGGTTTCCGCAAGATCACCTACTATATCGATCGCCCCGACGTGATGGCGCGATTTACCACGACGATCACCGGCGACCGGGCGCGCTATCCGGTTCTATTGTCCAACGGCAATCTTGTCGGCGCCGGCGACAGTGGCGACGGCCGCCATTGGGTTCGTTGGGAAGATCCGTTTCCCAAGCCCTGCTACCTGTTTGCCCTGGTCGCCGGACGACTGAGCCATATTGAGGACCGGCACGTCACGCGATCGGGCCGCGTCGTCACGCTGCGCATCTACACCGAACCCGGCTACGAAGACAAATGCCACCACGCGATGGCATCGCTCAAGCGCGCCATGACTTGGGATGAGACCGCGTTCGGTCTTGAATACGATCTCGACATTTTCATGATTGTGGCCGTTGGCGATTTCAACATGGGAGCCATGGAAAACAAGGGCCTTAATATATTCAATACAAAATACATCCTGGCCCGCCCTGATACCGCGACGGACAGCGACTATCGCGGTATCGAAGCCGTTGTCGCCCACGAATATTTCCATAATTGGACCGGTGATCGCGTCACCTGCCGCGACTGGTTCCAGCTTAGCCTGAAGGAAGGGCTGACCGTCTTTCGCGATCAGGAATTCTCTTCGGATATGCAGTCGCGCCCGGTCAAGCGCATTGCCGACGTCCAGTTGCTGCGCAGCGCCCAATTCGCCGAGGATGCCGGTCCGATGGCTCATCCCGTGCGACCGGATTCCTATATCGAGATCAACAATTTCTATACCGCGACGGTCTACGAGAAAGGCGCCGAGATTGTCCGCATGATCCATACCCTGCTGGGCGCCGACGGTTTTCGTCGCGGCATGGATCTCTATTTCGTCCGCCACGACGGCCATGCGGTAACCTGCGATGATTTCGTTCAGGCGATGGAGGATGCCAATAGCACCCGCGACCGCCCGATCGACTTCACCCAGTTCCGCCGCTGGTACGCCCAGGCGGGAACGCCGGTGGTCACCGCCCAGGGCCATTACGACGCCGAGCACAAGACCTATCGCCTGACGCTGCGCCAGAGTTGCCCACCGACCCCGGGACAACCGACCAAGGCGCCGTTCCACATCCCGGTCGCGGTCGGCCTGATCGGCCGCAATGGCTGTGACCTGCCGTTGCGACTGGCCCGCGACGTCGCAGGTCGCGATCAGGGCGGCACCACGCGGATTCTCGAACTGACCGAATCCGAGCAGACATTCGAATTCCTCGGCATGACCGAAGCCCCGGTTCCCTCGCTGCTGCGCGGTTTTTCAGCGCCGGTCCATCTGCGTTCGCCCTACAGCGACGCCGACCTGACCTTCCTGATGGCGCACGACAGTGATCCGTTCAATCGTTGGGAAGCGGGACAGGTCCTGGCCACCCGTCTGATGCTGGATCTGGTCGCCGATTTCAAACAACAACGGGCTCTCAGCCTGGACGCCGGCTTCGTCGACGCCTTTGCTCGCATCCTTACCGATACCACGCTCGACAGTGCGTTTGCGGCGCAGGCCCTGACCCTGCCCAGCGAAAACGATCTCGGTCAGCAGATGGCGGTGATCGAGGTCGAAGCGATTCACGCGGTACGCCAATTCGTCCGCCGGGCGCTGGCCGACATGCTTGGTGACCTGTTGCACGAGGTCTATCGGACCCATCACGAACCCACGAATGGCGACCGAACCACGGCAACGGCGTCGCGCGATCCCAAAGCCTGGGGTCGCCGCGCGTTGAAAAACCTCGCTTTGGCCTATCTGACCTGCCTTGACGAAGGCGACGGCTGGTCCTTGTGCCTGGAGCAATATCGCACCGCGAGCGATATGACCGATAGCATCGCCGCGCTCAGCCTGCTCGCCGACAGCGGTGTTGCGGAGCGCGATGACGCGCTGGCGGACTTTTATCAGCGCTGGCGCCATGAACCGCTGGTCTTGGACAAATGGTTCGCGATTCAGGCATCGTCGTCATGCGCCGACACGCTGCAACGAACCCGCCAGTTGCTTGATCATCCGGCCTTCGATATTCGCAATCCCAACAAAGTCTACAGCCTGATTGGCCGTTTTTCGGCCGGAAATCCCATTCGTTTCCACGACGCCAGTGGCGCCGGCTATCGCTTCCTCGCCGACCAGGCGTTGGTCCTGGACCGGCTAAATCCCCAGGTCGCGTCACGAATGGTCAAGGGCTTCGCCCGCTGGCGCCATTATGACCAGGGTCGCCAAGCCCTGATGCGGACCGAACTGGAGCGCATCCGCGTCGCGCCCGGACTGTCCCCCGACGTCTTTGAGGTCGTGACCAAGAGCCTGATGGCCACAGAGACGCCCGGCGCCTGATCCCCGGTTCCCAACGCCGCTGCCGGCGATGCCACCCCGCCGGTCCCGTTCCGACGGGTCCGCCGGGCCGGGCGGTTTCAGGGTGCCGCCCGGCCCGGTGGGGTCGTCAGAGCCAGCCCTCGACAGCAGGTTTGCTTACTGAGTCGCGCCCTTGAGATAGGCGATCAGGTTCTGACGATCCTCATCCTTTTTCACGCCGGCAAACGCCATCTTGTTGCCAACAACCAGCGCTTTGGGATCGGTCAGGTATTTGTCGAGCGTGGTCTCGTCCCAGGTGATGTCGGCATTCTTCATGGCCGGCGAATAAGCGAAGCCTTCAATCGAACCCGATTTGCGGCCAAACAGGCCATGCAATGACGGGCCAACACGATTTTTTCCGGCTTCGAGCGTGTGGCAGGTCCGGCACAAAGCGAAGACCTTTTCTCCGGCCGCCGGGTCCGCCGCCTGGGCCGTCGCCAGCCCGCTGATCAAACCAAAACCTAATGCTACGCTGAACAACACTTGTCTCATCTGGTCTATCCCATCGCAAGGACCGGCATTTGCCTGGTTTTTTTCGAGCGGCGTACCTTACACCGAAACCCGGGCAGCCGTGGGGAGATTCTCATCCCCACCTAGCCCGGCACAATATCCCTGCGACCCGGCTGCGGATCCGCAACACCGGCTGAAACAGCTGAGAGCACACGGCGCCCGATCAGATCAGCGAGCCGGTATTGGGAAACCGCTGAACGAAATGCCGCAGAATCCCAGAGAGACGGGCTGCCCGGGCCGCGTCACCGCGAGCCTTGGAGACCTCGATCTGATCGATGATGAAACGACGGATGCGCCACTGGCCCTGAGACGAGTGCAGCAGGCTGTCACCCAGTTCCTTGGCACCAATGTGCGGCGCATGCTCGTATTCCGCCAACGCCAGCACCTCGTCAACACTGAGATTGCCAGGGCCGAAATCATCCTCACGCATGCTGTTTTCTTGTACGGTACTCATCATTTCCCTCCATTTTCGGACACGCCTTGTGCCGTCGGTTCCGGTGCACGGCCGAGCCGGGAACCGGAGAAATGACACGGGAAAGGCGCCACCACACCCTGCAAACAGCGATAAAGCACCGGCCGCAACTTAAGAACCGATGCCCAAAAGGACAAGTTATCGGATCGATTCTTGCTTCTCTTCTAATGCTCTGTTCTTCCGGCGATTTACCCTTTAGGCCGATCGCCGGGAGAATAACATCGTGGTTTAGCCATGCCGCAAAGACGCACCGCCGTCAATGCGACATCAGAACCGGCATGGCGGTGTTCGTCAGAACATAGCGCGTGACGCCGCCCAGGATCAGTTCGCGCACCCGGCTGTGGCCATAGCCGCCCATCACCAGAAGATTGGCCCCAACCACGGCACTCTGCCGCAAGATCAGCGCGCCAACCGGCTCACTCTGAGCGTTCAATTCATGCACCTCGGTTGCAATCCCATGCCAGGCCAGATAATCCGAGAGCTGCTCCGCCGCCGAGCCCTTGGTACGCATCGTCGCCACGGTCAGAATGTGAACCGCCTTGGCCTTGCGCACGAACGGCATCGCCCCGAACACGGCCCGGGCAGACTCGGCCTGACCATTCCACGCCAGCGCAATCGTGCTGCCAATCGCCGGCCAGGACTTGGCCGGTGCCAGCAGCAGCGGGCGCCCTGCGCTCATCAGCGCGGTCTGCAGGGTGACAAAGGCCGGCGACGTGCTGTCGGCCGCGGCATGCGCAAAGACCAGGACATCGCTGAGCCGACCGGTCTGGACGACAACATCCTCGGTTCGCCCGGTAATATCGCTCCACCCGACCGAAAACCGGGTGACGCCATCGGCACGCTGCACAATCGGCACATCGAATTCGGCCACGACCTCGTCGAAGCCGCGCCGTGCCGCATGGGCTTCGTCATCGGCACGCACCCGCGCGGCCTCGGTGATTTCCTCGACCAACGCGCCCGACAAACCTTCGCCAAGCATGGGTATCGCATCCCGTGGATCGGAACGGACGAACAGCGCGTTGACATGCGCATCGTGGGTGCGGCCTACCGTGAACGCACAGCGCAGCGCCGCGAGGTCGGCGCTCGTTCCGGTCACCGGCACCAGGACTGTCTTGATTGCCATTGCATGGGCCTCCGTTCCAAATTTCGTCAGGCTCGCGATTTGCGCCCCATCGCAGGAACATGCCGGTTTCCCGGGTCCCCTGACCTCGCTCGCGCCGCAACGGCGCCAATGCCTCTCGGCGAAACCTCGCCCATCAACGCCACGCTATCGCCTTGCACCGGTCAAGCCTATGATTTGCGTCAAGACACTCTACATTTTTTTCTCCAATCGCGCCAGCATGGTGCTGATTTGAAGTGACCGGGGTCCGGGATCGGGTCCATCGGCGGAATTCCGGTGGCGTTCTCATTGAAATCCCGTGCGGTGTTATCGCGACCCGTGCGCAAGCACTGATATATCGCCGCCCTGTGTTTCCGATTTCACGGTGACGACGGCTTTTCCCGAACATTTGATTACAGCCGGTCGCAACGCTAAAGTCGTGTCATCGATCGTCACCCCGCGTCCTCGCGAAAGTGTAACCGCGTCCGTTCGAAGGACACCGTTGACAGCTCCCGGCATTGCTCACAATCTTTTGCAACGCAACGTAAGGAGACCGGCCCCATGCCCGACAACAGCGCCAAGACCGAATTTTGGGACCAAAAATCGACCTGGCCGCTGCTTGAGGCAGGCGTGATTTTTCCGCCGACGCAGCGTGCTGACCTGGCCGGCCTGGCGAGTGAACTGGCGACGACACTGGAACGCCTGACCAGCGCGGCGACCAACGATCCGTTTGCCAACCCGGTGCAGCTTCTGGCCATCGATCTGTCACGGCGGTTGCACCAAGGCACGCTCGACTACGCGACGATCGAGCAACTGATCCAATATCTGTCGGTTACCGGCTTTGTCGACCGTGCCGCCCGCCTCGCCGATTATCTCGGAACCACGGACGAAGCCGCCAATGACGAGACCCTGACCCGACTGGTTCGCGGCCTCGCGGAGCGCGGCGGTGAGATCGTCCCGTTCGAGAGCTTTCGCGACGCGGTCAGCCGCGAGGTGTTCGGCATCGTCTTTACCGCCCACCCAACCTTCAACCTGTCAGAATCGTTGATGCGGGCGCTGACGACACTGGCGCTGGGACGGACCGCGGAAAATGAGCCGCCCTTGGCCCCCCAAGACATCCTGGAGCGCGTTGCCGCCCGTCCCCACCAACCGGACACAGACCTCAGTCTGACGCGCGAGCATGGACTGTCCCTGCTCGCGATCGGCCATGCCCAGGACGCGATACGCCGGCTCTACCGGCTCATTTTCGAGGTTGCCGAGACCTGTTATCCCGACCGCTGGACGGAACTGCGCCCCCGCCTGATCACAATCGCCAGCTGGGTCGGCTATGATCTGGATGGCCGCTCCGACATCCACTGGACCGACACGCTGCGCAAGCGGCTGGTGGTCCAGGTCCGGCAATTGCGGCATTACCGTGCGGAACTTCGTGCGATCCGTGCCGTGGTTCCCAGCATCGAGGAGATCCGCCACACCCTCGATCTGCTCGAATCGCGGCTGGCCCTGGCGATCAACGAAACCGACAACGAGATTGCCGCCTTCTCCGCCCCGGATGCCGCGGATGCCTCTGGGATTGCCGGGATCCAGCACGTCGCCCGTCGCATGCATGAGGGGCGCAGCCTGCGCCTGATCGACAGCGCCCAGGCCATCGAACTGGTCGATCGGATCCTGCGCCTGGCCGGCAACAGTCCGGACGTCACGCCCGCCTTGCACCGGCTCTGCGTGCTCCGCGCCGAATTGGCGAATTACGGGCTCGGCATGGCCCACACCCATGTCCGGATCAATGCCACCCAACTGCATAACGCGATCCGCAAGGCGGTCGCGCTGGAGACCGCGCCCGAGGACCCGCGTTATCGGCAAAGCTATCTGACCGCGCTCAACGAACTGCTCGACAAGGTCCAGCCGGTCACGATCAATTTCGGCTCGCTCATCGCCGAGCGGACCTCGGCCAAGCGCCTGTTCATGATCGTGGCACAGATGCTGAGATACGCGGATGCCGCGACCCCGGTTCGGTTTCTGATCGCCGAATGCGAGTCCGCCTTCACGACCCTGACCGCGCTTTACTACGCCAGGCTGTTCGGGATTGCCGACCAGATCGACATCAGCCCCCTGTTCGAAACCGAAAAGGCCCTCGAAGCCGGCAGCCGGATCATCGACCAGTTGCTCGACAATCCGCATTACCGCGCCTATGTCCTGGCCCGGGGACGGCTGTGCATCCAGACCGGCTTTTCTGATGCCGGCCGCTATCTGGGACAGACACCGGCCTCAGCCTCGATCGAACGGTTGCGGTTGCGCTTGACGCGGCTGCTTCCCAAGCACGGCCTGACCACGATCCAGCTGATCATTTTCGATACCCACGGCGAATCCATCGGCCGCGGCGCTCATCCCGGCAGTTTCCGCGAGCGCCTGGACTACATCTCCAGCCCCTATACCCGCGCCTTCATGGCCGAACAACGCGTCAAGTTCAAACAGGAAGTCAGCTTCCAGGGCGGCGACGGCTACCAGTATTTTATCACAACCCCGGCGGCGTTTGCCGTGGTCACGCGCATTCTTGAACAGACCCTCGATGAGACAACGACATTACCGGACGATCCGTTCTATCAGGACCCGGATTACATCACGGAATTCTTCACAACAGTGAAGGAGTTCCAGGTCTCTCTGATGACGGACAGCAGCTATGGCGTGCTGCTGCATTCGTTCGGCGCCAATCTGCTGTTTGCGTCAGGAAGCCGCGCCCTGAAGCGCCAACACGAAAGCACCGAGGATATCGATCATGCCTCGGCCAGCCAGATCCGGGCGATTCCCCACAACGCGATCCTGCAGCAGTTGGGTTTGCCGGCCAATACCGTGGGCGGGGTCGGCGCCGCAATCGACAAGGATCCGCGCCGCTTCACCGACCTGTACCAACGCTCGCCCCGGTTTCGCCTGTTGATCGGGATGGTCGAATATGGCGTGGCGATCGCGGCCCCCGATGCGCTGCGGGCCTATATCGACGCGCTTGACCCCGCGACCTGGCTGCTGCGCGCCGCCCATACCGATGACCGACACCGGGCCGACGAAATGCTGCGCCTCGCGGCGTTTCTTGAGGACAGCCGGCTGCACGTCCGCAAGCGGGTGGTATTCCGCAAGCTGTATCGCGACTTCTGTCTGGTCGAGCAAGGGCTGGAACGCACGGACACGACCCGGTTCGCCGAGCGTATCGATCAAACCGGCCTGAAGGTCCTGCATGCCATCCGCCTGGCCCTGATGCACGAGGTCTTCCTGATGGCCACGCACATCCCGCCCTTCTCCAGCCAGCACAGCACGACCTGGGAACGGGTGATGCAACAGATCCTGCATCTCGACGTCCAGGGTGCGGTCGACATTCTGGCCAAGATCTTCCCCTCCACCGGCCAGAACGCCATCGATGATGGCTTTGGCGAAACCGCCACCTATGTCAGCGATGAAACCCAGAACTACAGTCAGGAAAATGAACGGCTGCTCAAGCCCCTGGCCGGGCTTCACAGCCTGATTCGCCGTGTCGGCTCCGCAATCACCCAGCGCATCGGCTTCTTCGGTTAGGTATCCGGGCGCGACAGCGTTCGATCGGTTCCACGGCCATCTTGTTACGAAACCAGAATGATCTGAGAACATAAATGCTTATCAATGAATTAGCCGATCAAACCCGGACTCATCCGGCTTCGAAATGATCGACTATCTGGCAAACCATCGGGAGCTCATTCCGGTCGTCGCAACATGGATGTTCGAGACCTGGGGTTATCGGCGTCCGGAGCGGACGTTCGCGGATTATGTCGCCCGCGTCACCGCCCGCACCAACATCGACCGGCTTCCCCTGGGGCTGGTCGCGATCTGTGGCGGGGTTCCGGTCGGCACCACCAGCCTCGTTCCCTTCGAGGACACCGAGGATGCCCCGGGTCCCTGGGTTTCCGCCGTCTTCGTGGTCCCGGCCTATCGCGGCCGGGGCATCGCAACCGCGCTGCTGGCGCGGATTGAGCGCGAGGCCTTGCGACTGGGCGCCTCACAGCTGATGCTGGGCGCGGCGGTCCCCGATTTCTATCGCCGCCTGGGCTTTGTTGCGACCGGGGCCACGAAGCGTGGCGATCCGCTGATGGCAAAGCAGCTGGCGACGCCGATCGCCAACCGCGATCACTGAGGCGCCGCGCGGATTGGCATCAGAATGCCGGGACCGGCACCGGATCGAGGAGCGACGCCAGCGCGGCGTCGAGTTCCTCCCGGGTCGGCTCAAGCAGACTGACCAGCAATTCGGCGGTCATGGCATCGTCCTCATCGGCGGCATCCTGGAGATCGGACGCCAACTGGCCCATCCGCACCGCACCGATTGAGCGTGCCGCCCCTTTGACATTGTGCGCCGCCTCGCGCACCTCGATCAGATCGCCCGCCGCCAGGGCCCGATCGATCCGGGCCAACATGTCGGGCAGCGACTGCAGGAATGACCGCAGGAACGCCTGCGCCTCCGCATCGACACCGCCGAAGGTCTCGGAGAAACGCTCGACATCGAAGATTTGCGGATCGACCAGGGGCGCTGGCCGCGTTTCGGGCTGAACGACAGCCGGCGTGGCCACCGCCACCCCCGGCAACCCGCGACGGCGCAGCGGTTCGGCCTGGGGCAGATAGCGCCCCAGGCAACCGATCAAAGCCGCCCGCTCGATCGGCTTGGTCAGATAGTCATCCATGCCGCAATCGAGACAGATCTGCCGGGTTCCCGGCAAAGCATCGGCGGTGATCGCGACAATGGGCATCCGCGCCCGGCCTTCCGCCGCCTCGGCGGTGCGGATGGCTTGGCTCAAGGCGAACCCATCCATCTCCGGCATATGAAAGTCGGTCAGCAGCAGCCCGTGGCCACCACCACGCCAAACCTCAAGGGCCTGTTTGCCATCGACGGCCATTTCATGGGCGTAACCCAACCGATCCAGCAGACGCCCCAGAACGACACGATTGGTCGCATTGTCCTCGGCAACCAGAATCAACGCACCGGCGGCGCGGGCCTCGGCCACCGCCGGTGGCACGAAGACATCAGGCTCGAGCGGCCGCTCCCGCGGATCCAGATCAGCCCGCCCCAACGCCGCAGCGATGACCTGACGCAACCGCGCCCGCCGGATCGGAATGGCGATTGTCGCAAACACCCCGCGACGCAACGCGGCGTCCAGGGTCGAGGCCAGAGCCCGCGGCGCGACCAGAACGAACCGGGTTGCCGCGAATGCAGGATCAAAGGGCAGCGTCGCCGCCAGGGAGAGTGTCGCGCCGCCACTGGACAGGGCGAACAACAAAACGACATCGGGCGCCGCAGCTTGAGCGAGCTCGCGCAGCCCGGCTTGCGACTCGTCCTCGGCAATCCAGGTCACGCTATGGATTCCGCCCCAGGCCAAAGCATTGGCCAAGGCGTCGCGATGGCCACCCGATGCCCCGATCACGGCGACGCGCGCGTCACCGATTTCCGGCCCCGCCGGATCATCCGCCGCGGTTGCAGCGATCACGGGAAGTTCAAACCAGAATGTCGAGCCCTTCCCGGGTTCGGAGATGCAACCGATTGCACCTCCCATCAGGTCGCACAACCGCCGTGAAATGCTGAGCCCCAGGCCCGTGCCACCGAACCGCCGCGAGGTCGAGCCATCGGCCTGATGAAACGGCTGAAACAGCCGGGCACGTTGTTCCGGGGTCATGCCGATGCCGGTGTCGACGATTTCCAACCGGATCCCGGCTGGCGACCGCAGGGGCGACCCGGCCGCGGCCACCATCGCCCGGACCGCAACGCCGCCCTTTTCGGTGAACTTCAAGGCGTTGCCGGTGAGGTTCCACAGCACCTGGCGAACCCGGACCGGATCACCGACAATCCAATCCGGCAAGGCGGGATCCAGTTCGATCGTCAGATCGATCCCTTTTTCCTCGGCGCGCGGGGCCAGAAGTTCCCCGACTTCCTCAATGATATTGACCAGCGAAAATGGAATGCTCTCGATATCCAGCTTGCCGGCTTCGATCTTGGAAAAATCGAGAATATCGTTGATGACGATCAACAGCGCGGCGGCGGAGGACCGGATGATCGAGGTCATCGCCCGCTGGTCCTGGCTGAGATCGGTCTGCTCCAGCAGATCGGCCATCGTCATCACGCCATTCATCGGCGTGCGGATTTCATGGCTCATCATCGCCAGAAACGATGATTTCGCTGCCGCGGCGGCTTCGGCCTGCGCGCGCGCCTCTTCCAGAGCCTCGGACTGGCGCTTCATCTCGGTGACATCGAGCCACACGCCGCTGAACAGCGCACCGCCGTCGGCGGTGCGGCGTGCCGTCGCCAGTGTCTTGACCCACTTTGTCGTGCCGGCGGATCCGGCTGGGCAATCGATGTCGATCGGGGCCAGACTCTCCAGACTGTCCCGATACCGGGCGGCCAGGACCGTGCGGAATTCCACGCCGACACTCGAGAATTCGTCGGATGTCACGTCCTCGGAGTGCAGCAAACGAGCCGCCGACACACCATGAAGATCCTTGACCTTGCGGCTGACGAACAGATAGCGGCGCTGACCGTCACGGCGCATGATCATCTGGAACACGGCACCGGGAATTGCGTCGGTCAGATCGACCAATTGTTCTGACAGGCGTTTGGCCTCGGCATTCGCAGCGGCAACCGCCGCTTCCTGATCTTTGCGCTCGGTGATATCGAAAAACACGCCGCTGAGATCAAGGCCATCCTCGCGTCGGCCCGCGGCACGAAGATTGAGCCAGCGCCGCCCCCGTTTCGGGTGCTCGATCTGGAACTCCACGTCAATCGTCGTCTTGTCGACGTCGATCGCCTGCAAGCGCTGGCGCACCGAATCACGATCCTCGGGAATGATCAGCGACAGCAGCCCGGCACCACTATCATCCCGGCTCTGCAACGTCCCGGGACGATAACCACGAATCTCAGCGAAATAGCGGTTGACGAACTGATAACGAAGAGTGCCATCGGTTTCCTCGTGAAGCTGAAACACCGCGCCGGGAATCGAATCGGTAATCGCCGCCAGACGGCGCTCCTCACTGGAGCGGAAAAAGCGATAAACGGCAAACGCGCCCCCAATCACCGTAACCACGAGAAACAGATAGCCATAGGCGATAAAATTGACCTTCTGCAGGGTGGTGACCCGCAGATCGTTGAGGCGTGCCGCGACATGATGCTGCACGACCAGGACCATGTCGTGGATGATCGGGCGCAGCAGCAGCCCGTCCTCGACCGTGGTCCGGACCACGTCAATCGGCGGCGCGCCCTCTCCCCAGGTGGCATCGATCCCGGCAAGGTACGCCTTCAGTTTCTGCACCGCGGTCACATATTCGGGCACGGTCGCACCCAACTGCCGCAGATCACCCTGCACGATCGTCTCGACACGACTATAGAGTACGTCGACCCGTT
>JARLIO010000075.1 GCA_031291675.1 Azospirillaceae bacterium | reverse complement strand
CAACCGAAATCGTCGCCTCGCCAAGGATTTCGAAGCAACCATTGAAAGTGCCCTCGCATGGGTCATGATCGCCAGCGTCAAGCTACTTTCACGACGAATCGCAAGGGGTTGATCAACCTACCCGATTCAGAGTCGGACTCTAAGAGGAAGAACCCTGTCATGTGCACGACGTGTGGATGTTCGGTAACAAACGAAACAGAGACGAATACGATCCGGGTTATGGAGAATCTGTTGGCCAGGAACGATAGTCTGGCCGCCCATAACCGGCAGCATTTCAACGAAGCCGGAGTCCTGGTCATCAATTTGATGTCGGCACCGGGAAGCGGCAAGACCAGCCTGCTGGAGGCGACGATCCGAGCCGTCGCCGGACGCTGGCGCATCGCCGTGATCGAAGGGGATCTGGAAACCGAGAATGATGCGGAGCGCATCCGCCGTCAGGGCGTTGCCGCCGTGCAGATCACGACCGGGATGGCGTGTCATCTCGATGCCGCGATGGTGCATGGCGTCCTGGATGCGCTGCCGCTTGGCCAAATCGACGTCCTGTTCATCGAGAATGTCGGAAATCTCGTTTGCCCCGCAAGTTTTGACTTGGGCCAGCATGTCAACGTGGTCCTGCTTTCGGTTGCCGAAGGGGATGACAAGCCGGAGAAATATCCGGTGATGTTCCGGCTGGCCGATCAGGTGCTGATTTCCAAAGTCGATCTCCTGCCTTACCTCGGCGATTTCGATCCCGACCGGGCACGGCGTTCGATTGGCGCGTTGTCGGCTTCAACCGCCGTCACACTGGTATCCGCCAAGTCCGGGCTCGGACTCAGGGATTGGATCACCTGGATCGATCAGCAAATAGATGCTCGAAACCGTATCAATTTACCGATAACGGGAGAGCATTCGCATCACCATCATGCCGTATGAAACAAGAAAAATTGGGAGGTGTGACAGCAGATATATTGCGTTGTTGCGGAAATAATATTGCAGACGTCTGTATTATTGGTATATAAAGCTGGATTATTATTTGTAAATAATTGCCAGTTAATGGGAAATGTGATAGAAATATGCTGCATGATCGGTCCGGAGGATGGTTGCCATGTTTGCTACAAGAAATTCTCGAATAGCCGTCGATGCAGCGGCAAGCAACGTTGTCGTCGCGCCATGTCCGCCGATCCGCGTGTTTGAGACCGATGCCACATTGTCCAATCTCTCCAGGGACGACGTCCACTTCGCTGGAAGGCCGGCATCGCTGGTTATTGCCTTCGTTTCGCCCCATGTCGATTTCACCGTGACGACGGCAGCCTTGCGCCGACTGAGCGAAAACAGCGTCTCGATCGCGGTGTCAACGGCGGGAGAATTGTGTTCGGCAGGCGGTACGCCGCTCTACAAGCCGACCGGCAAACGCTGGTCAACCGTCGTCGTCCAGGCTTTTTCGCCTGATCTCATCGCCCAGGTCAGCACCCATGCGGTTGCGCTGCACAACGACGATATCCGGCAGGGGAACCCCTCGCTGTCGCGCGATCAGCGCATCGAACGCATGCTCAAGTCGTTGTCGTCGGTTGCGCCGCCGTTTCGCATTGAGGCGCAGGACACTGTGGCCCTGACCTTTGTCGACGGACTTTCCGCCTGCGAAAACGACTTCATGGAGGCAGTCTACCAGTCCGGCCGGTTCCCCTGTCTGTTTATCGGTGGATCGGCCGGTGGCAAATTCGATTTCAAGAACACGCGGATTTTCGATGGCCACGACATCATCGAAAACCACGCGGTGATCAGTTTTCTCAAAATGGCGCCCGGCAAACGGTTCGGCGCCTTCAAGAGCCAGAATTTCGCCAAGACCGGAAAGTCGATCACGGTCGCCGATGCCGATCCGGAGCGGCGAACGGTCGCGGGCGTGTTGAATCCCGAACGCACCCGGATCCTGCCGATCATGCAGGCCGTGGCCGATCTGCTGGATGTGCCACCGCGGGGCGTGGCAGCCGCGCTGCACGGTTATACTTTTGGCATCGAATTGAATGGCGAACTCTTCGTCCGGTCCGTAGCCGGCGTCGATGTCGAGAACAACAAGATCACGTTCTTTTGCGACGTCAATGCGGGTGACGAATTGCTGCTGCTGCGCGCCACGGATTTTGTCGACCAGACCCGACGGGACATCGCGGCGTTTCTGCGGGACAAGCCAACCCCTATTGGGGTCATCCTGAATGACTGTATTCTTCGCCGTCTCAACAATGACCCGGTGCTGGCGCGCCTGTCCGGTGCCTGGCGCTGCCCGGCCGCGGGGTTCTCCACATTCGGCGAGCTTTTCGGCATCAATATCAATCAGACCCTGACCGCGCTGGTGTTCTTCGATGCCGGCAAAGACGATTTCCATGATGAGGTCATGGACAATTTTCCGATCCATTACGCTCAGTTCGCCGCGTATTTCGTTCGTTGCCAATTGAATAGAGTGAAGATTCTCAAGAAGCTGCAGGCCGAGATGGTTCGGCGCATGATCGATCATCTCCATGACAGCAGCGAATTGAACCACAAGATCGGCAACATCGTGGCGCAGATCACGGATCTTCGTCTCGCAACGGAGACCATTCAACGGAAAATCCAGGAAAATGCGACGGTAAGCGAAGCGCTTGACGCCGACGCGCTGTCGAACGGGTTCTCGTCTCTCGGGAATTACACCGCGGGACTTCGCAATATCCTCAAGATCATCGATGTGATCGCGGGGCAAACCAACCTTCTGGCCCTCAACGCGACGATCGAGGCCGCGCGCGCGGGCGAAGCGGGGCGGGGATTCGCTGTGGTTGCCAACGAGGTCAAGAAGCTTGCCAACGACACCAAAGCGTCGCTGGCCCGCACCCAAAGCGCGATCGCCGGAATGGAGCAGGCCGTGGCAGCCCTCGGGGTGATCATCAAGGGGGCGCAGGATCGCTTCGCCGCGGCCCAGGGACGGTTCGACGAGACCGGCAGCCAGATGGAAACCATTCTTGGCCATTCGACGGCGATTGAGCAGACCTTGGCCGCGCTCAACAGCACCGTCGCGCAAGGCTTGTCGTCACTGGGCACCCTCGACGACGAGATCGCCCTGTTGCAGCGTCTGGAGTAGGAGATGCCGACGATGCTGCATCGGATATCAATGTCGGCAATGCCGACCTGGCGGTTGGCAACGTCGACGGCAATGTCCCGCGATCGGGCGTGGCACGGCCCGTCGGCTCACCGCTGTGTCGGGTTTGGATGGGGAATCGTCGCCGGAGCACGGTGCTGGTCTCTCAAGCCGGCGCCGGCCGCACCGCAGCCCTTCGGGATTTCAGGACGGAACAGTCATCTTGCGCGGTCGAGCGGTGGTCGCGGCCTTGTCGCCGTGATCCGGCATCCAGGTCATGGCTGGTTCATCGGTCGACGTTTCGGTCAGGCGCTGCAGCCTCTTGAGGTCGCGGATGATGATCAGCTTGCGATTGATTCGCGCAACATGGCCGTCTCTGACCAATTCATTGAACATCATCGAGGTCGAAGGGCGGGTCGAGCCGATGAGGGTCGCAACGTCTTCGAGGCTGTAGTCCATGGTGACCGCAATGCCGTCGTCAACCTTGTGGCCGCGCTCTTTGGCGATTTCCAGCAGGAAGTAAATCAGCCGATGTTTCACGTCACGAAAAGCCAGGCCCTCGATGACACGGACGGCACTTCCCAGGCCTCGTCCCAGGCTGACGATGATCGAAACGGAAAGAGCGGGAATCGCGACCAAGGCCTCTTCGAACGTTTTCAGGCTGGTCACAAGGATTTCGCTCGGCTTTTTGGCGACGACAATCATCTTGGAGTGAGTGGTGAACACCTCGCCCGGTCCGAGAAAAAACAACGTGAATTCGCGCCCCTCGTAGGACACATAGACCCGCAATTCTCCCGACAGCACGACGAATACGCTATTTTCGGTCGTATTACAGTCGCAGACGATCTGCTGTTCCTCGAATTTCCGCGGGATGAAGCTCCGAAAAAAACTTTCGTGCTCCGGATTTTCCAGAATATCGAAGATGCCGAAGCAACGAGACACAACACTTCCTCCCGGTCACCTGATTGGTGCGTTTTTCTGCAATAGAGTAATCACTCTTCCGGGTCACCGTCAATGATACGATTTTTTCAAAATTGTCACGATATTAACACTGTCATATTTGGCATGTCGTGGCGTTATATTTCAAAAATCATAACGCTTATCTCGCCTCGTCAGAGCCCGTCGGCTGAGCGAGAAGATCCTTTCGCGAGGGCTGTGCCGTGGATCCGCGGCGCTGACAGGATAAGAGACAATAGAGCGCAGTTCGTCGCCCTTATCAATCACGTAAATTGTTCTAAAACACAAATAACAGAAGATAATTCAGCGGTGACAAGATCATCTATCATAATGGTAACGGGTGCGACGGGGCGTGCAGATCTTTCAGCATCTGCAATTTGTGGAAAATTTACGGCAAAATGCCATGAAGAGTTGATGTGTATTCGAGATATGTCAAAGAAGACGTCGTGGATGCCGCTCGATTCTGTCAGGACAGCGGAAACGGCACCATCGCTGTCAAATGATAATCGCAAGACCAGCAATGAAATCGGAAGATCCCGAAAAGTTCAAATGCGATCGGAGTATGATCATGGATGTCTATGAGGAAGTCGTCCGGTTGCGGCACGATGGCCGTCATGGCGCGCTTGCAACCATCATCAATGTCAAGGGTTCGATTCCCTCCTATGCCAGCGCCAAGATGCTGGTGCGGGACGACGGTTCGACTGTCGGAACCATCGGTGGCGGCTGTGTCGAGGCCGAGGTTCTGCAAGTGGCCCGCAAAGTGATGGACGATGAAAAGCCGCAAACCCTGGCCTTCAATCTCAACCGCGAGCCCGGTTATGACACCGGGTTGGTTTGCGGCGGCAAGCTGGAGATTTATGTGGAACCGGTGGTGCCCGATCCGGTGCTCTACATCTTCGGTGCCGGCCATGTCGGCCTGAATGTCTACAAAATCGCCCTGTTGGCCGGTTTTGTCGTGGTGGTGATCGACGATCGCGTCGCCTTCGCCAACCGGGAGCGTTTTCCCGATGCGACGGATGTCATCGCGGAAGACTGGAATACCGCGATGAACCGCCTGACGCCATCGCCGGCATCCTACATCCTGATTGCCACCCGCGGGCACAGCGAGGACGCCCACGTGCTGCGTTGGGCGATCGACACCGCCACATCCTATATCGGCATGATCGGATCGCGACACAAAGTCGCGACGGTCTATCATGATCTGATCGCGTCGGGGGTTGCCGCGGAAAAATTCGCGCACGTCCATGCCCCGGTCGGTCTGGATATCGGGGCCTCGACGCCGGAGGAAATCGCCGTTTCCGTCGTCGGTGAGTTGATCGCTTTGCGTCGGCGTTGCGCAGCGGCGCTGCCGCACATGCGTCATATCGCAAAATTGGCGGCGGTCGCTGAACCTTCGCTGGAAAAGGTTGCCTGATCGACAGCGGCGTATCGCGGGCGGTCATGATCGGAATGCCGCTCGCACGCTGCCGATCCGCTGGGGCGGTATTTTCGGAGAACCAGGGAGGCTGGATCGTGCAAAAACAGATCCGTGGCATCGATCATGCCCCACGCCGGTTGGGCGTTGCCAGGCGTGCCTTGCGGCGTGGGGGGACGGTATGACCGATCGCCTGCTGTTCCTGGTGCGACATGGTGCCACCGACCATAGCGGGCGCCGGCGCTATCTCGGGCAAACCGATATTCCGCTCAATGACCGCGGTTACGAGCAGGCACAGATCCTGCGCGATTGGTTCCTTCCCCATGCAATCGACGCCGCCTTCTGCAGTGATTTGTCACGATCGCGCCGGACCGCCGAGATCATCGTCACCGGCCGCGGCCCTGCCGTCGTCGCACGCCGCGACCTGCGCGAGATCGCCATGGGGGTCTGGGACGATCGGTCCTTCGCCGAAATCGCCGCCCAATTCCCCGACGATGTCCGGGCTCGCGGCCAGGACATCGCCCATTTCCGGGTCGCCGGTGGCGAAAGCTTTGCCGATTGCCACGACCGGGCCCGTAGCGCCCTTGCCGACATTCTGCGGGCGGTGCCGGGCAACGTCCTGGTTGTCGGCCATGCCGGCCTCAACCGTGCGTTGTTGTGTGGATTGCTGGGCATGCCGTTGGCCAACTTGTTCCGCCTGGGCCAGGATCCCGGATGCATCAATGTCGTTCGCCCGGCCGGCGGCAACGGCGAGCCGGGGATCCGGGTCGACTTGCTCAATTTTACGCCGTGGTCCCAGGATACCCCGCGGGATCGCGAGAGGAGGGCATCATGAACATGGTGTATCTTGACAACAACGCGACCACCGCGGTCCTGCCGGCGATCGTCCAGGCCATGACGCCTTATTTCACCACAGCCTTTGGCAACCCTTCGGCGATCCATCAGCGCGGTGTCGCGGCCCGGGCCGCGCTGGACAAGGCGCGCCAGGCCGTCGCCGGTTTGCTGGGCTGTCAAGCTGCGGAAATCGTGTTCACCAGCGGTGGCACCGAAGGCGACAATCTGGCCGTGTTCGGCGTCGTCAAGCCGGGCAGCCATATCATCACGTCGGCGATCGAACACCACGCGGTGCTGAATTCCTGTCGCCGGCTGGAGCAGATCGGCTGCAGCGTCACGCGGTTGCCGGTCGACGGTCGCGGTGTTGTCGATCCCGACGCGGTCCGTCATGCGCTGCGGCCGGCCACCGCCCTGATCAGCATCATGATGGCCAATAACGAAACCGGAACCGTCCAGCCGGTCGAGGATATCGGCCGGATCGCCGCCGAGGCCGATGTCTGGTTCCACACCGATGCGGTGCAAGCCGCCGGCAAGCTGGCAATCGACGTCAACCGGATCGGTTGCGATCTGCTGACGATCTCGGGGCACAAGTTCCATGCCCCGCAAGGCGTCGGGGCCCTGTTCGTGCGTCGCGGGACCCCGCTGCACCCCCTGATGCACGGGGGCCCGCAGGAACAGGGGCGTCGCGCCGGAACCGAAAATGTCCCGGGTATCGTCGGTCTGGGCAAGGCCGCCGAGATCGCAGCCGACGGCTTGCAGGATGGTAGCGTCGCCCGGATCGCCGCATGGCGCGATCGACTGGAAGCCGCGATCCACGACGCCATCGCCGATGTCGCGATCAATGGCGCGTCGACATCGCGCGTGCCCAACACCACGAATATTTTCTTCGATTACGTCCCTGGCGAAGCCCTGCTGCTGGCGCTCGACAAGGAAGGGATTGCGGTTTCGGCCGGTGCCGCCTGCTCGGCCGGCAGTGGCGCTTCCTCGCATGTGCTGACCGCGATGGGATTGGGCGAAATGCGGGCCCGATGCAGCCTGCGGTTCAGTTTGGGCAAACAGAACCGGGAGGAGGACGTCGACGCGGTGCTCGCGGTGTTGCCGGGACTGGTGCAGCGCCTGCGCGACGCATCCCCGCTCTATCGGCGGGCGATGGCATTGTCGCCGGTACCGGCCCCCTGAGACGGGGTGTCGCCCGCGAGGCCCCGACGGATGATGCGGTTCCGGTGCAAAGGCCTGTCAGCCGCCGGTGACGTTCATGTGTCGGGGCGAGGCCGGCACCACATCATCCCGACCGGCGACGAAATCGTGACCTTTGGACTTGCGGCTGATGGCCTGGGCGATGGCTTCGATGAGCCGATGATTAGCTTCGCTGGCCCGCAGCGGGGTTCGAAGATCCACGGCATCCTCGTGACCGAGACAGGTGTAGAGCAGGCCGGTGCAGGTCAGGCGGACCCGGGTGCAGCTCTTGCAAAAATTCTCGGTCGTCGGTGCGATGAAGCCGACACGGCATCCGGTTTCACCGACAACCCAATACCGCGCCGGACCGCTGGTCCGATAATCGGTTTCGCTCAGCGTCCAGCGCCGCGCCAGCCGTTCGCGCACCGTCGAAAGCGGAAGATACTGATCAACGCGGGCTCCGTTCGCCATCGCCCCCATCGACATCACCTCGATGAACACCAGATCGAAACCCTTGTCGCCACACCAGGCGACCAGACGGTCGAATTCGCCGTCATTGACGCCCTTCAGCGCCACGCAGTTGATCTTGATCTGCAACCCGGCGGCCCGGGCCGCCATGATCCCGGCCAAAACCTGGTCGAGAGAGCCCCAGCGGGTCAACATGCGGAATTGCGCCGCGTCGAGGGTATCGAGGCTGACATTGATCCGGCGTAAGCCGCAAGCATACAACGCGTCAGCATATTTCACCAATCGGCCGCCATTGGTCGTCAATGTCAGGTCGTCCAATCGGCCGTCGGCGCGATACTGGCCGAGCTTTCTGATCAGGGTCATGACGTTGCGCCGGACCAGCGGTTCACCCCCGGTCAGCCGCAGCTTGCGAACCCCGGACGCGATAAACACGCCGCACACCCGATCCAGTTCCTCCAGGCTGAGGATCTCCCCCCGGGGCAGGAAGTTCATGTCCTCCGACATGCAGTAAACGCACCGGAAATCGCAGCGATCGGTTACCGACACCCGCAAATAGGTTATTTTACGGTGGTACGGATCGGTTAGAGGTGGCAACAAGGCGCCGGCCATTCTTTTTTCCTGCCAGTCTGGTTTTACTCGTCCAGATTCCGATGGCGTGCGGCCGCACCGGACATGAGCGCGCGGTATGGCATCGGACGTTTCAGCCATCGCTGTTGTCTCCTGAGTGCCGGGCGCGGTTATCCCCAGCTCCGGTTCATGCCGCTTCACGGCCGCACTGTATCTCCGGTTGTTGGAGGCGCAGGATTTTCCAATCGAACAATTCGAATATCACCATGCCGCTTCCGACAAATCGGGCACTGTTCGTGTCGGATTATGCAAGGCGGCGGCCTTGTTCGTCTGTCAGATGGAAGACGTTTTTGCGAATAGCGGGCGAAGGCGTGTGCAGCCCCGCGATGCCGACCGGGGCGCGCGGGTCTGACACAAGGCTGCTGCGCAACCGTTATCCGAGCGTCACCCTGACGTGATGGGCGAGACCATCGTCCCGCAAGGGCCACTGCACCGGACGTGCCGTGATTGTGGCGCCATCGAGTTCGGCGAGGAGCACCCCCTTGCCCCGGCCGGTCGGATTTTCCACGATGATCGCATAGTGCGCCGATCGATGCCGGAGGGTCATCGTAAAGCCGGGCCAATTCCGCGGTATGCAGGGATCGAGATGCACGGCTTGGCCGCAGATCCGCAATCCGAGGATGCTCTCGATGCCGAGCCTTTGCATCCACCCGGCGGAGCCGGTGTACCAGGTCCAACCGCCGCGCCCGACATGGGGCGGTCTGGCATAGACGTCGGCGGCGACGACATAGGGCTCGACCTTGTAACGGAGCACCGCCGTCCGGCTGCGGGCATGGTTGATCGGATTGAGCAGCGAAAACAATCCCTCGGCCTTGTTGCCTTCGCCGAGTGCGGCAAAGGCGATCGCCGACCACAGGGCCGCGTGGGTATATTGGCCACCATTTTCCCGAACGCCCGGCGGATAGCCTTCGATATAGCCGGGATCAAGGGCCGCCTTGTCGAACGGTGGCGCGAACAGCAAAGCCAGCTTGTTCTTGTCGTCGATCAACTCCCGTTCCACGGCTGCCATGGCGCGGGCGGCCCGCGCCGGTTCCGCCGCGCCCGAGATCACGGCCCAGGACTGTGCGATGGAATCGATCCGGCATTCCTCGTTGCTGGCTGAGCCCAGGGGCAGACCATTGTCGAACCAGCCCCGGCGGTACCAGTCACCATCCCAGGCCTCGGCCTCAAGGGCGCGTTGCAGCGCGGCGGCATGGTCTCGCCAGATTGTGGCCCGGCCGGTCTCGTGGCGGCGATCGGCGAGGACCGCGAACGCCGTCAGGGTGGCGTAAAGCAGCCAGGCGAGCCAGACGCTTTCACCGCGCCCCTCGGCACCGACCCGGTTCATGCCGTCGTTCCAGTCACCGGTGCCGATCAGGGGCAGGCCATGGCTGCCGACGGCCAGGCTGGCGTCGAGACCGCGGGCCCCGTGCTCAAACAGCGAGGCGGTTTCGTCGGAAATCATGGGTTGGAAGAAGCTGTCATGCTGTTCCGGCGTCAGTCGTTCGCCATCAAGGAAGGGAATCATCTCGTCGAGAACAGGGACATCACCGCTGGCATCGACATACTGGGCGATCGCGGCGGCGAGCCAGACCCGGTCGTCGGAAATCCGGGTCCGGACGCCCTGGCCCGAATGCGGCAGCCACCAATGTTGGACGTCGCCTTCGACAAATTGCCGCCCGGCCGCCCGTAACAGATGCACCCGTGTGATTTGGGGCTGGACGGCGGCGAGGGCCATACCGTCCTGAAGCTGGTCGCGGAACCCATAGGCGCCGCTCGCCTGATAAAAGGCGGAGCGTGCCCAGATCCGGCAGACCAGCGTCTGGTAGAGCAGCCAGCCATTCAGCATGATGTCCATCGAGCGGTCGGGTGTCTTGACCTGGATGCTGCCGAGGATCTCATCCCAATAACGATCAATACCGGCTTCGATCGCATCAAGATCTGCCGCCCGGTACCGCGCGATCAAGGTCCGTGCCTGTTCGGCGTTCGCCGCGTCGCCGAGGAAGAACACGATCTCGCCGGAAGCGTTCGGCGCCAGTTCAATGCTGCTGCGCATCACGCCGCAGGGATCGAGCCCCGCCCCGACGGCCCTGGACAGGGGACCGACACGGCCCAGGGCCGCAGGATCGGCCAGGGTTCCGTTGCGGCCGATGAATTCGCGGCGGTCTCCGGTCCAATCCGTCTGCGGTTCCCGCATGACGATGAAGGCGATACGGGTGCCAAAGGCCGTGCCCCAGGGATTGCCCGCAAACATCGCGCCGCTGCCGGGATCGATCTCGGTGGTGATGAAGGGGAGTGAGGCGGAACGTGATGGCCCCAGAACCCATTCGACATAGGCTGTCACGCTGAGACGACGGACCCGGCCCGAATGGTTGCGCAGCACAAGACGGGAGATCTTGAGAGGATCATCAACCGGAACATATTGACGAAGATCGCTGGCGATGCCGTGCGCCGAAAAAGTGAAGCGGCTATAGCCGTGGCCATGTCGCGCCTGATAGGTCGCGGCCGGATCCCGAATGGGAAGGGCTGTCGGGCTCCACAGATCGCCCGTGTCGTCGTCGTGGAGATAGAACGCTTCGCCGGAGTAATCGGTAACCGGATCGTTGGACCAGGGCGTGAGCTGGTTTTCGCGGCTGTTGACGGCCCAGCTATAGCCGGTCCCTTCGGTCGCGACCTGAAAACCAAAGACCGGGTTGGCAATGACGTTGAGCCACGGCGCCGGTGTCGATTGGCCCGGGCCGAGGATCGTCACATAGTCGCGCCCGTTATTGGCGAAACCACCGAGCCCGTTGAAGAATTCCAGGTCCGGGACTGTTGGCGGCGCAGAGGGTTTGTTTCCGGCAAAACGGCGTTTTCCGTGGGGCCTCGGCGGGATGTCTTCGTCGACAATCCGCTCCAACTGATCGAGCAGGCTGCCATGCCGTGCCACGAGGACGACCCGGGCAACCGCGCCAAGCAGGTTTCGCGCCTCGATCTCGATCAGATCGGCCCGCAGCACGAAGACACGACCGTAGCCGCCCGTTGCTTCGGCCTGGTGGCGCGAGTGGCTGGCGCGAACCAGGCTTTCGATCGCGACCTGAAGGTCCTGGACGTAGGAGGACTGGCGTTCATTTAAAATAACAAGATCAACCGAAAGTTGCTTCATGCGCCAATATTCATGCGCTCGTAACAGTTGATGAGCGATGTCGAGATTCTCGACATCGGCAATGCGCAGCAGGACAATCGGCAGATCACCGGACAGGCCCTGGCGCCACAACCCTGATTGCGGGCCGGCGCCGCGTCGGATGGTGTCCGAAGCGGGGCGCAGTGTCGGGGCGACGTAAATCACATGTCCGGCGAGGCTCTGGAACAGCGCCGCTTCGCCCGCGGTGATCCCGAGATGAAGCAACTGGACCTGGGCTTGGGTCCAGGCCAGGGTCGCCGCGCGCGCGAAGGCCGTCGGGTCGCGATGCTTGTCGACACCATCGAGCAGCGCCTCGCGCGTTGAAGCCACGATGGTCCAGAAGGCAATCCGGACTGTCGCACCCGGCGCGATCCGTACGCGGCGGCGCAGGGCGAAAATCGGGTCGAGCACGGTACCGACCGTGTTCGACAGGGCGCGTCCGTCGATGACGGCGATGGGCGCGCGGACGCCATGGCCCCGGCCGAGGAAACGGGCGCGGTCGGTTTCGATGGTCGCCCCGCCCCAAACATCGCTCAGCCCGACATTTCCAGCGGCGTCGGTGCCACCATCGCCTTCAACGACGGCGAGATGGGCGGCCCAGATCTCCGGTTCGCCCGGCGCCCGTCTGCGCCGTGTCGCCAGGATGGCGCCGACGTCAGCGAGATACTCGGTTTCGACGAACAGTTTGGAGAAGGCCGGATGCGCGACATCAGCGGCCTGAGGTGCAAGCACCAGTTCGGCGTAGGAGGTGACCTCGAGGTTTCGTGTTCGGCCGCCGGCGTTGGTGATGGTGAGGCGGCGAACTTCGGCGTCGCTCTCGTCCGAAACCAGGACATCCAGTGTTGTCGTCAAGGTCCCGTCGCGGCGCGTGAATGCGGCCCGATCTTCGTTGAACGTGACCTCGTAGGCGTCGGGTTCAACCGCGCAGGGCTGAAAACCGGCGGACCAGACCTCGTTGCTGCGGATGTCGCGCAGGAATATGTAGGAACCGTCATGATCACAGGTGGCATCTTCGCGCCACCGGGTCACGGCGATATCGCCCCAGCGACTGTAGCCGGAACCGGCGCTGGTCAGCATTGTGGTAAAGCGGCCGTTCGACAGCAGGTGCGTGGCCGGTGTCGCCTGATGCGCCGACCCGAAGCTTCGACCGCCCAACGGCGCGTCGTCCCGGGTGCCGGCCGCTGATGTCGCGTCGGTTGCCCAGGGGCGGGTGACCGCGATGTCGCGCGGGATCCGCTCCTGCAACAGCAATTCGGTCGCCTGGACGATCGGCTCGGCATGGAACCGCGCTCGCATCCTGCCGTCCAGTAACGTGTCGGCGATGGCGACAATGGTCATGCCCTGATGATGCGCCATGAAGGTCTTGACGATCGCGACGTCGCTGTGGGGTGGAACCCGGGTCGCGGTGAAGTCCAGGGCTTCGTAGAACCCATATCGTCCGCGGGCGGCGATCAGCTCCAGCCGCGCCAGATTGGCGACCGCGGCGCGTGGATCGATCATGGCGGCCAGGGCCGTCGCGTAAGGGGCGACAACAAGGTTTTGTCCCAAGGCCCGTTTGAGGCCGAGACCGGGAACCCCGAAATTCGAATATTGGTAGGTGAGCTCCAGGTCGCGGGCGTTGAAGGCGGACTCTGAGATGCCCCAGGGCAGGTGCAGTGACGTCGCGTAATCGATCTGGCGCTGCACGATCAACCGGTTGGTTTGTTCGATCAGGCTGTCGGCCGGGGCGCGCATCACCAGCGATGGCATCAGATACTCAAACATTGATCCCGACCAGGAGATCAGCGCCGCACCCGAGCCGATCGGCGTCACGGCGCGACCGAGGCGGAACCAGTGACGCGCCGGAACATCGCCCTTGGCGATCGCGATGAAGCTGGCCAGCCGGGCCTCGGATGCCAGAAGGTCGTAGCAGTTGGCATCCAGGGTGCCTTCGGCCATCGAATAGCCGATCGACAGGAGATTGCGGTCACGATCGAGCAGAAAGCGAAAATCCATCGCCAGCGCCATCGAGCGAGCGGTCGCTTCAAGCAGCGCGAGGCGCGGCCTCAGAGCATCGGCCAGCCCGGGCTGAAGATCGCGGCGATGGGTCGCGATCGCATCCATGCCTTCGCGGATCCAGAACAGCATATCCGCGCCGCTACCATCATTCCGTTCGATCTCGAGTGCTTGTGCGATGTCGGTGACGGCTTCGGCCCGGACTGCGAATGCGGCGAGCTCCTGGGCCGGGTCGCCGCTGGCGGGGACGGGCTGTCGCACGGTGGCGGCAAGATCGGCAAGGGCATCGTCCAACTGATGCCAGGTCACGGTTTGCGTCAGGCGGCCATCGCGCAGCCCGGCCGCTTCCTGCCGTGTCAGATCAATCGCATCGGCGATGCCGGCCCGGCATGATGCGGCGGTGGGCGGGCAGGATTGCCATTCCCGGCAGGCATTGGCCAGCGCGATCAGGTGCCCGGCCAGGTTCCCGCTGTCGACCGAGGACACATATTTCGGATCGAGCGGCCGTCGATCGGTCGTATCGTACCAGTTGAAGAAATGGCCGTGGAAGCGCTCCAGCCCGCCCATCGTTGCCAACGTCGCCTCGAGCCGCTCGACGGTGTCGCTGATGCCGATCCAGCCGAAATCGCGGGCGCAGACCACCGACAGGAGATAAAGGCCGATATTGGTCGGCGAGGTCCGGTGGGCCACCGTCGGTGTCGGATCCTCCTGGAAATTGTCCGGCGGCAGCCAGTTGTCGGTTGCGGTCACCATGCTTTCGAAGAAACGCCAGGTCCGGCGCGCTGTCAGCCTCAAGGCATCGGCGTCGGCGCTCGACATCTGAAGCTGCCAGGACGCGGCGGGAGACCGGCTGGCCCATCGCGCCACCGCCGGCGACAGGAGCCAAAGCACGGCCAACGGCACCGCCAACGGCCAGGCGCCGCCGTGGAACGGCGGTTGTCGTGACAGCCAGACCACGGTCATCGCGGCAACCGCGATGACCAGCGCCCCGGACATGCGGCGATAAAAACCGGCAAGATCAAGGCGGCGGCTTTTGCCCGTTTGTGCCGCCGTGGTCCATTCGAGCAGATGGCGCCGCGTCACGCCCAGGCGCCATAAGGTCCGGACGATCGCGTCGCCCATCAGCCACGCCTGATGGGCCAGCAGGATGAGGCGGAGCGCCGACTGGGTCGCGGCACGACCGATATCGTCACCGCGCCCGCGCAGTTGGCTGGCGACGGTGACGCCGGGATGAAGCGGCGGGATCGCCTTGATGACCGGGATCAGGATCGGCACCAGGATCGTCGCCAGGATGAAGATCGTCCAGATCAGGGCGGCGGGGAAGGGCAGCATCCACCCGGCGAACAAAGCAAGGATGCTCAAGGGTGCGGACAGCGAACGGCGCAGATTGTCGAGCATCTTGCAGCGTCCGATGGCCGGGATGACGCCGAACGTCCGGCCCGCGCCGGCTGGGATCGGTGCACAGCCGAAAATCCACGGCAACAGTTGCCAGTCGCCGCGGACCCACCGGTGATGACGCAGCGTATCGACGTCGTAGCGGGCCGGGAATTCCTCGACGACCTCGACGTCAGAGGCCAGGCCGGCGCGGGCAAACACGCCTTCGAATAAATCATGACTGAGGAGCGTCGAATCCGGCACCCGCCCTGCGAGCGACGCTTCGAAGGCATCGACATCGTAGATTCCCTTGCCGGCATAGGAGCCCTCGCCGAACAGATCCTGGTAAATGTCGGACGCTGCCGCGGCATAGGGGTCGATGCCGCCCGGATTCGAGAAGGTGCGCTGGAATAGCGAGCCTTCCTGGCCGATGGGTTGCGACGGGGTCACGCGGGGCTGCAGCACGCCATAGCCTTCGACGACCCGGCCCGCGCCGGCGTCGAAGCGTGCGCGATTGAGTGGATGGGCCATTTTGCCGATCAACCGCCGGACCGTGTCACGGGGCAATCTTGTATCGGAATCGAGCGTGACGACGTAGCGGACATCGGGGGGGACGCCAGGGGGCGTGCCGGCGATTGCCAGAAAGCTGGTATCGGATGCGCCGCGCAGCAGCCGGTTCAGTTCGTGCAGTTTGCCGCGCTTGCGTTCCCAGCCAATCCAGCGCCCTTCGCTTTGGTTCCAGATCCGACGGCGATGCAGCAGCAGGAAACGATCGGTGTTGCCGCCGGGTTCGGGGTTGGCCACGCGGTGGCGCTGGTTGAGCCGGGCGATGCCGTCGGCCGCGGCGGCCAGCAGAGCCTCGTCATGCTCGGCGTGCTCGGTCGCGGCATCGGTCCAATCGGACAGCAAGGCGAAATGCAACTCACCGGTCGTGCTGGCAAGATAGTGAATCTCCAGCCGCTCGATCTGTTCGGCAATGGCCTCCGGCGTGGTCAGCAGTGTCGGCACGGCGACCAGCGTGCGCAGATGTGCCGGGATGCCCTCGCGAAGCTCCAGCGCGGGAAGGGGCCGGGCCCGGATACAGAAGGCAACGGCGCGATTGACCAGGGCAACCCCGGCATCAATGGCGGGGATCGCACCCAGCGTCGCCAGCAGGCCCAGTCCCGTCGCGCCGAGCCCGGCGCCGGCGAGGAAAAGCAACGGCAAAGCCAGCAGGGCCGCGGTGACGATGGCAATCGCCGCGGTATAGGACGTGATGCCGAAGCTCCCGATCAGGGGCTCCAGCCCCTGATACCAGGGCCGTCGGAAGCCGACAGCCAGCTCCAGAGCGCGCCGCCCGCCACCAATGAGATGATAGCCCGGATCGGCGCTTCGCTCATTTTCAGGAGAAACCGCGGCCTGCCGCGCGGCAAGGAGCGCGCTGTCGGTGATGTCCCCTTCCGCGCGGTTCGAACCCCGCGCCAATTCCTCAATGGCACTGCGGTAAAGATTTCGCGTGGCGAAATCCATCTCCCGAAACACGGTTCCTGCCGCGAGGTCCCGGTCGATCAGGCTGATGCTTTCGAACAACAGGGTCCAATCAACATCGGAGATCTTTCGCAGGCTGGTAATGATGTTACGCACGGTGACGTTCGAGGCGCCCTGACTGCGGTGGACGTCCCGCACGATGGCGTCGGCCGTCATGTCCTGTAGCGCCAGACGCTGGTCGAGCCAGGTGAGTGCCGGCGTGATCCGCGGGTCCTGATCGCGCAGCCGGTGCACCAGCTGGACCGCGAAGGTCTCGTGGAGCGCGGTGTGCTCCTGGTCGCCAAGCACCGCCGATATCGGTTCGGCGACGTGTCCGCCGACCCCCAGCAAACGGTCGGCGAGATCGTCCGCCTGTTGTCGTGCCGTCCGGTCCCACAGGATCCGCTCAACGAGGCGCCGGAGATTCTCGACCAGGACAATCCGCAAGGTGATCGCGACCGCCCACAATTCGCCGATGGTCAGGGGCTGGACCTCCTGATAGGCCCCGATATAGCGCCGCAGCATCTCCACGTCGAAACCGCTGTCGGTATGGGCGACGAAAGCCCAGGCCATGCCGAACACCCGGGGGTATCCGGCGAATGGCCCGGTGTTCAGCTTGGGCAACTGCCGATAATAGCCCGACGGCAAATCGGAACGGATCTCCCGGATGTGCCGTTCGACCAGATGATAATTGTCGACCAGCCATTCCGCCGCTGGGGTCATGGGCCTGCCGTCGTCGATCGTCTTGACCAGGGTGCGATAGGCCGCCAGCAAAGCCACTCCATTGTCGGCCAGGCGGCCGGCCAGCAACCGCCCCTTGGTTGGTTTCGCCTCAATGGTCTGGGCGGCGGCGAGGCTGCGCGCGTGGTCTTCCAGGCGTTCGACGCTGAAAAGCTCTCCGCGGATCGGATCGTGGCTGTTCCAGGGCGGGGTTGAGGAAACGCGTCGGAAGAGATGGCGAGGCAAGACGGTCATGAGGATCTCTCCGCGGCGCGGTGGGGGCGATCAGTATGCGGCAGCCATCAAGGTCTGGCGTGGAGCCTTTCCCGGGGCGTATCCGGGGCCGCCATTGCCAGGGGCCAGAACAACGGCACGCCCATCGCCGACGCGGCGGCGGAGCGAACGAATTGGTGTTTCGGCATCGGTGATCCTCGTATCTTTCGAGAGGGTTTCGTCGATCCGCCGGTTTCCACTGCGTATCATTCCGAGCGGATTTGCGAGGGCGGGCAGGGGAGCGTGCACGCCCGGGCGAAAGCCAGAAGCGACCGACCATAGGCCGTGGCGGGTCGCCGGGATCAGGCTCGGAATCTACTCAGACCGGGTGCCGGGTGTGGTGATCAGCAACGTGACGCGCTGTGGCCGAGCGCCTGGTCCGCGGGATCGATCGCGACGAGAGCCTGAAAATATCTTTGATGCGATGCCGTGCCCGGCTGTGGCTGCTGCGTGAATTCCGCGTAAGTAATTTCCGATGCTGTCATCGCGATGACCCGGCGGATATTGTCATTTTTCCTCGATAAGCAAAAATGCAAACGATGGCGGGACTACTGATGCAAAACGTGGAGCGTATTTGCTTGTTTCACGAGAAGATCATGGTGTGATTATTTCGTCTAGCATTCTCGTCACGCTGGGATTGCGCTGACTTGTCTACCCTGGCGCGATGGTCGCGACGCGGGCATCGGCCTGCGTCCGAGGTGAAATTCTGATGCCTCAGAATTTTCCACGAAGACATGAATTCAAGAAATCGCAGCGTGCCCGTTTCCCAATAAAGGAGATCATCATGTTCCATCGTTCGATAGACCGTGACCTGGATAATCGTCTGAGATTTGTATTTGGCGATACAGTTGTTTCGTACCGTGTTGCTGCCGATACGACCTTCGAAGATATCGCCCGGAGGCTGGGTGCATTGGCGCATCGACGCCATGGTCATCCGGTTGCGATTGACATCACGATCGGGTCGCACACCGCCGTCTCGGCGTCGAGCCTGGGTGTCAACGGTGGCTGACTTGATTCCGGTCTGCGCGTGATGGCCTGGACCTTGGCGGCGGCGCCCAACTTCACCGCGCCGGTTTACGCGACTTGGGTGGCCGGACGGTGCCCGCGGCGGGACCGTCGCACGCCCAGCGTTCGGCGGCCCACAATTCACCCCGAGCGGGTGCGGGCGGCAGCCCGCGGCCGACAGCCAAAATGAGAACGGTTGGAAACGCCTGCAGGGTATCGCCATTAAAAAATCCCGCCTCTTGACGAGGCGGGATTTTTTGACGAACCGCTACCAGGACAGTCAGGTCCTGTTTCTATTGCAGGATGATGGTGGTGCGGCGGTTTTCGAGCTTGCGCACGCCGTCTGCTGTCGGCACCAGCAGGTCGGTTTTGCCATCGCCCTTGGTCGCGATTTCGGCGGGCGGTACGCCGTCCTTGACGAGTTCGACCTTGACCGTCTCTGCCCGGCGTTCCGAGAGAAGCTGGTTGTATTGAGTGGATCCGACCGTGTCGGTGTGTCCCGTCAGCCTGACGCTGGTCACCTTGCCCTGCATCGCGTCAGCGGCAGCCTGTCGGATAATCTGGGCCGCTGTCGGGGTGATGTCCGATTTGTCGAAATCGAAGAAGACCTGATAGTTGTTCTGACCTTGCGTGACCATGGGCGCCGGCGCCGCGGCAACCGTGAAGCGGGTCTGGATCGTCCGGTACTCGTCCCGGCACCAGGTTCCGCTCAGATAAGTCTCCCATTCCTCCAGCAGCCAGCAGTCGTAGACCCCCTGGGCGTGGGCGGCGAACACCGGCTGCTGATCGCGGCCGCCATGGTCGAGGTAACCGATCAAACGCCCGCGCGCTGTTGCAAGCTCGTCGACCCGACCCGCGGGGATCTGCACGACCTCCCCCGGGGTACCGCTGCGATACGAGGCGCCATCGGGCGCCGCGACCGGTGCTGACGGCAGCACGACTTCACCATTGGATGCCCGCAACCCTTTGCGGGCAAACCAGGCGGCGTCGGACCACATGCCGTGCTTGTCGGCCTGGCGGTTGGATTCGCGCTGATATTCATCGCTGAGCGCGTGGGTGAACGGCGTGCCCTGCTGCGGCGATGTCGTTCGCATCGTATTGACAGCATCAATATCATCGAAACTGACACAACCGCCGAGGGAAAGCCCTGATACGCCAAGTACGATGACCACGGAGGTCATGCGTTTCATCGGTTTCATAACCATATCCTCTATTTTGGTGAGTGAAGGCGATCGTCTGACTGTCGCTGCGCTGATTTGAAGAGTGATGCCGACACTCGGTTTGCCGAGGGATTTTCGATGAGTCGGGAACGTCGACAATAACGACCGATAATCCCGTGACCGGTCGTCATGGAAAGTTAAGACACAAACAGCATCTGCTGAAAAAACTGTATGGTATGAAACTCGACGGTGAAAGAGTCGGAATATACTCAGAACCAGCCGTTCTCATTTTGGCTGTCGGCCCGCGGGCTGCCGCCCGCACCCGCTCGGGGTGAACCCCGAACCCTCTCTATTTTGACAAAAACAAAGGGGTCTGGGGCATGGTTCCCGTTGGGTTTGGGCGAAAGCCCAACGCTTCGTCGCCAAAGGCGTGGCGGCGGTCTGACTGGGTAGTTTCCGAGCCTATTGTCAGGGGACTGCCGGCGGTTATCGTCTTGTCGGCCGGGAAAGCATCCCGAATGGCGAAATGACGCGCATATTCGCCTCAAAGTGAGCTGCAAGAAAAGACGCCCACATCACGGGCTGTTTCACCCTGAAGGAAAAGCAAATGAAAGATAACGATATTGTCATCGGCGTATTCGCCGATCACGATGGCGCGGAGGGGGCGGTGAAAGAACTGACCGCGGCGGGATTCGGGATGAAAAGTCTCAGTGTTGTCGGAAAGGGATACCACACGGAAGAAAAAGTCGTTGGTTTCTACAGCGTCGGCGATCGAGTCAAGTTTTGGGGTTCGCGCGGCGCGTTCTGGGGCGGTCTCTGGGGACTGTTTTTCGGTGGCCTGGTCCTGACCATTCCCATTGTCGGGCACGTCGTGGTGCTTGGATATCTGGCTTCGACCGTGATTTCGGCGGTCGAGGGCGCCGTCGTTGTCGGCGGACTGAGTGCCGTCGGTGCCGCGCTCTATGGTATCGGCATCCCGAAAGACAGCGTGATCCAATATGAGGCTGCCGTGAAGGCCGACGGTTTTCTGGTGATGGTCCATGGTGCCGCGGCGGATGTGGCGCGCGCCCGGGAGATTCTCGGTACGGTCAAACCCACACGCCTTGATCTCCATGTCGGTGCCACGGTGGTGGACTCTGCCGCTCAACCGGTTCCTGTCGCGGGCTGAGTCGCGCCAGACCGGGTCAGGTCCTGGCCCCGATGTGCGTCCGATGACAAAACATCGTCGATCGGGGCACCATGACCAGTCCCCTCTGTTTTCGAGGGATTGCCCGAGACGCCCGGCCGAACGCCCGATTGGCTTGGGGTGATCGACCCGCCTCGTGCCCGGTGAGGTTGCCGATGCCGGTGCCCATTGCTGCGCCGCAGCGAATTGGAGGGCGCGAGAAAGCAGCGATCTCGTCTGCGGCAGGTTCGAAGAAAACATGCCGTTCTGTTGCAGCAGCGATCGTCGGCGCCGTGGTCCATTATGCCGCATGATGGCTGGATGTGTGAATGTTGATCGCATTGTCATGGAGCGAAATACAGATGTCGATCGATCGTCAGCGCTGTCTGTTTTATCGCAGTTCCTGGTTATGGTGTTATTGTTACCGTCACAGCGTTGCCGGCCAGATGATTGTGGCCCTTGTTCCGCGGGCGTGTTCGCGCCATGTAACACTCAGGAACGACGATGCCGTCGCGGCGCGTGAAGCGGCGGATCCTGGATCAAGGACAAAGCCATGTTGACGGCCGAACAATTGCGTGAAATGGAATCAAGTCGCAGAAAAGCTCTTGAGGACACCGATAAGGAACAACACCTCAAGCTTCTTGAGCAACGACAAAGAGAAATCGATGAGGCGAGGAACAGTCATCTTGACAAGCCGCACTGGAAGAAAATAATCGAGAGCATGGAGGCCGCCGCGAAGAATGGTGAAAGAGAATGCCAGGTCGTGACCTTCCCCAGCGATATTTGCACCGATTCCGGTCGAGCCATCAACAGCAACACGGCCGAATGGCCTGCGACGCTGCAGGGTGAAGCGGCGGAGATTTATCAAGCATGGTCGAGCGAGCTGGCCGGGCTTGGCTACAAATTGGCCGCCCGGGTCTTAACGTTCCCCGACGGTATGCCCGGCGACATCGGTTTGTTCATCGCCTGGGGCGGTTGATCGTGGCGACGGCGTGGCGCTGCGGCCATGCGGCCCCAGATCGCGCCCTGAATCGCGCCCTGGATCGCAGCGGCGCGTTTTGATCCGACCGCGCCGCCGTTGCTCAAGGGGTGAATTCTCCGCCATTGCCGCATGAGTTTGCCCGGCGTCAGGCCGCGGTCGCCGATTTCCGGTCGGTCAAAACGACGGGTTCGGCGCCGTGAGCCGGCGGTGTCTTGGCCGGGCCCGGGTCCTTGTCGTCGTCCGCGATCATCGCCCGATGACCGGCGTGGCGCCGATCGCCGATTGGACGGATTGGACAGGCGCGGACCTCTGTCGGAGACCGGGGGCCGCGGCCAGGGGGCTGGCGGGGTGCGTCAGCGAATTTGCGACCGTCACCCTCGCGAACGCAGGCATGGCGGTGGCGAGAGATCCTCTCATTGTCAGCGACGCGAGCTACTCGAGCTGTTTCCGGTCACGTTGGATCGGAAACAGCTCGAGGTCTTTGTTTTGTCGCATTTTCTACGTCCAACCGGAACCCGCTTGGGCGGAAAATGCTCTAGCGAAGGCGCAACGGAAACACGAAATCGATCACCGGCGGGCCCGGAGGCGGGGCGTAGTAGACGGGCGGTGGCGGGTAGGCATAAGCCGGCGGTCCGTAGTAGGGCTCGGGCTGGTAGGGGTGGCGATGGTGCTCATAGTGCGGCGGTGCACGCCGTTCGTGATGGTAATAGTCCTGGGCCTGCGCCGGTGCTGTCGGCAGGCCGATGGCCAGCGTTGCGATGACGAGCGCCAAGGCGGCGGGCCCGAAAGCCCATCGCGTCTTGCTGGTCCAGGGCGTTGCGGATGTCATGATGGATATCCTTGTCAGGGGGATCCCCGGATCCCCGGAGGTCAGGGGGATCCCCGGATCCCCGGAGGTCAACAGGATCGCCGGATCCCTCGGGTCAGGGCGCCAGGTTTCAGGCGTCGCGCCCTGGCGATGGTCGCGTGACGGGAATGACCGGCCCGGTGTCGGGGCGGGCAGTATCACGAATGATGGCGGCGTTGATGCTCGCGGAAGACATGGTCGGTGATCTTCTGCTGCGCGGGCGTCATGGTGGCATAAAGGCTCGTGAAAGCCGGAATCAGCCGGCGTAGTCCATCGGCATGTTCGTTGGCGAGGAGTTGGTAGGAGTTGAGGTCATCGAGCGCCGTCATCTCTTTGAGCTTGCCCGACCGAACTGTCAGGAGGGCGTGAAAAGCCCTTCCATTTTCGCGCATTATTTCCGCGACTTTGCTCCACGGCTCTTCCTGTTCCGCCGTGATGTGCAGCTTCCCATGCAGTTCTTTGATCCGGTCTTCGCTGTGATCCTTGTCCTGGCGAATTGTATGGCCGGCCTCGGCTTGTTTCGACGACGCGGCGTCCTGGGCATAGCCCTGCTGCAGCGGCGCCAGGACCAGGAAAGCGCCGAAAATGGTTGTCGCTGCCAGCGTGCGTCCGGCCCGGATGGTAAAAGGTGCCATGGAATTCCTCATGTCGTGATGTTCAGGAGCACCGGCCGGGCGCCGCAATTCCGGTGTGCTGTCGGCCGGCGGGAACCCGAGCGATGCCTTGTTGAGGCGATGATGACCCTCGTATCATAGCGCCGGCATTGGCCATGACGGCAGCATCGGAAAATACTCAAATGAGAGAAGCGCCGACGAGGTCGGGTTCAGCGTGGGAGATACAAAAATATTCTTCGTGAACGGCCTCCCGGCGTCGCTTGGCCGATTTTGTCATGGCAGGGGTATATGGCTTCGATGACGCTGCAGCCAATCAAGCGGAAATGAACGACGGCGGCTTTACTGGAAGATGATTTCAGCACGGCGGTTTTGCGGTTCGTGAAAATCGTCCGCCGTCGCCAGGATCGCGTCGGGGGTGACGACGTCGACGGCGAAGATTTTGTCGGCGGGCACGCCGTCCCTGACAAGTTCCGTCTTGATCGCGTCGGCGCGGCGTTTTGCCAGGGCTTGACGGTAAGCGCTTCGGTCGGCGGCGTCGGTATGAACCGACAGCGTGATCCGGGTGATCGTCTTCTGGTTTGCGCTATCGGCGATTTGCTGGAGGATTGTCGCGGCGTTTTCGCTGATGCCGGCACGCTCGAAATCGAAGAAGACTTCAACCGTGTTCATTTTGGGCGTGTCCTGCAGATTTTTGGACCACAAGCCGTTGCCATTTAGGAGTGTACAACTTGAAAGCGCGATGCCGACGAGAGCCAGCAGCGGGATCAGGCTGGTTTTCATGGCTCATCCTTACTTTATGAGGGGCTTCTGTGTGACGGGTCGAACCGGCGGGCGCGCGGGGTGTTGCCCGGGGCTTCGGATGCGACGACACAAGCCGAAACCAGTTTCGACGAAGAGTTGTCTGCTGTGACCCTAGTCCAAACCGTGTGAACCTATGAGGCTCGGAAACTACGCAGGGGGTGTCCCTTCTGCGGCGGCACCGAATTTTTCCTAAAATACTCAACGCCAAATCCGGAGTTCCTGGCGATGGGCGCCATGGTGGAAACAAAATCGCGGGCGTATCGTTGCGGGGACCAAATCGTGCTAGTCTCTTTTTGCGGCTCCTGTGGGGAGCCCGCTCGCCGAGAAAGGTTTCACGATGTCTGGACGCCGTGACGACCCGGTCAAAGCGGGTCGTTTGCCATCGAATCAAGGCGCTTTGCCGGCGCCTGCTCCCGACGCTGGCGTTGGCGACGCCTTGCCCGCGGAGATCCGGCCTCCGGATTTCCTGGTTGTCGGGATTGGTGCCTCGGCGGGTGGTCTTGACGCCTGCCGAAAGCTGGTCAGTGCGTTGCCGGTCGGCATGGGCGTGGCCTTTATCCTGGTCCAGCATCTCGATCCGAGCCACGACAGCATGATGGTTGAGCTGCTGGCCGGCCATACCGTGGTGGCGATGCGACAGGCCGCGGACGGCATGCCGATTGAACCCGACCACCTCTATGTCATTCCGCCCGGCGCCTATCTTTCTGTCGGCAAGGGTGCGTTGCAGCTGTCGTCGCCCCGGCCGCGACACGGCGCCCGGTTGCCCTTCGACTTTTTGCTGTATTCGCTGGCGGAAAATTATGGCAACCGGGCCGTGGCCGTCGTTTTGTCGGGAACCGGCACCGACGGCAGCCTTGGTTTGCGGTCCATCAAGGAACACCAGGGACTGGTGATCGCACAGGATCCTGCGGAGGCCGGCTATGACGGCATGCCGCGCAGCGCGATCATGACCGGGCTGGTCGACCATGTGCTGCCCGCGGCGCGAATTCCGGAGGCCATCACGCGGTACCAGGCGCAGGGGGTTGCGGCGCCGACGCCCGACCTGGCGCCGGCGCTCGAGGCGACACCCGATTGGTTGTCCGACGTCATCACGCTGCTGCGGACCCGCACACCGCATGATTTCACGCTGTACAAGACCGGCACCTTGTTGCGCCGGATCGAGCGGCGCATGGCGATCGCCGGAGTCGAAATCCATGATCGCGCCCGCTATTTCGACATTTTGCGCCGCGATACAATGGAGCGCGACCATCTTGCGACGGACCTGTTGATCAATGTCACCCGCTTCTTTCGGGATCCGAATGTCTTTGACGTGCTGGCAGAGAGCGTCATTCCCGCGCTGATCCGCGATCAGACCGCCGACCAGCCGTTGCGCCTCTGGGTTGCCGGGTGCAGCACGGGGGAGGAGGCCTATTCCCTGGCCATGCTGTTCTACGAACAGATCACGGCGGCCAAACGCAGCATCAAGCTGCAAGTCTTTGGCTCCGACATTGATGCGGACGCCGTGGCCGCGGCGCGCGAGGGCCTTTACCCGGAATCAATCGCGGAAGACGTGTCGCCGGCGCGACTGGTTCGGTTCTTCGTCAAGGAAGGTCACGATTATCGGGTGTCGCCCGAACTGCGATCGACGCTGGTGTTCACGGTGCAGAATCTGCTGTCCGATCCGCCCTTCTCGCGGCTTGACCTGATTTCATGTCGCAATCTTCTGATCTATCTGCGCCCCGAGGCCCAGGCCAAGGCGATTGCCTTGTTCCATTTCGCGTTGCGCCAGGGCGGCATTCTCCTGCTTGGCAGCGCGGAGACTGTCGGCAGTGGCGCCGATCATTTCGCGCTGATCGCCAAGTCCGAGCGGATCTACCGACATATCGTGTCCGCCCGGCCGGGCGATACCGGTTCGTCGCGGAATCCCGGCGATAGTGCACTTCGTATCCCGCTGCGCCTGGGCTATGGCCCGGCGCCGTCGCGCGAGGCCGCTTACGCGGATCTATGCCGCCGGCTGGTGATGGAGGCCTATGCCCCGGCGACGGTCCTGATCAACGGCAAGCAGGAATGTCTCTATTCGCTGGGACCGACCGACCGCTATCTGCGCGTGGCCCCGGGACATCCGACACATGATCTGCTCGCGATCGCGGCGCCGCGCCTCCGGACCCGGCTTCGGGCGGCCATCATGCGGGCGGCGCAGGAGCGGATTCCGGTTGCCGTCATCGTTGCCCGATCCGGTGACGGTGACGACGCGGCGTGCCGCATCACGGTGCAGCCTGTCACGGGCGACGGCGAGGCGCTGTTGCTGATCAGCTTCGTCGATGAGCCGCTGCCGCAGTCCGAATCCGGATCCGAGATGCCGATCGCCCCGCATGACCTGCCGCGGATCGCCGAGCTGGAGCGCGAACTGGATACGACGCGAATGGAATTGCGCGAGGCGATTCACAATCTGGAGGTTTCCAGCGAGGAACAGAAGGCGATCAATGAAGAGGCGATGTCGGTCAATGAAGAATGTCAATCGACAAATGAAGAGCTGTTGACGTCAAAAGAAGAGCTGCAGTCGCTTAATGAAGAACTGACATCGCTCAATACGCAACTCCATGAAACTCTGGATCGGCAGCGTACGACCGCCAATGATTTGCAGAATGTGCTCTATAGCACGGATGTTGCCACGATTTTTCTCGATGTCAACCTCAGAATCCGCTTCTTTACCCCGGCAACAACGCTGTTGTTCAGCGTGATCAGCAGCGATGTCGGGCGGCCGTTGGCCGACCTGACGTCACTGGCGGTTGATAGTGTGCTTCTGGCTGATGCCAGAACGGTGTTGCAGACCCTGGCCCCGATCGAGCGGGAAATCGAGGCACGCAGCGGCGCCTGGTACAATCGCCGCATCATGCCTTACCGCACCCAGGATGGCGGCGTCGAGGGCGTCGTCATGACCTTTGCCGACATCACCGAACGCCGGCATGTCGCCGATGCGCTGGAGGCCGCCAAACGGCAGGCGCAGTCGGCGACGATGGCGAAATCACGCTTCCTCGCCGCGGCGAGCCACGATCTCCGCCAGCCGTTGCAAACGCTTGCCCTGCTTCAGGGGCTGTTGGCACGCAGCGTGGAAGGCGAAAAGCCACGCAAGCTGGTCGAGCGACTCGACGAGACGTTGAACGCCATGTCGGCGATGCTGAACAAGCTGCTCGACATCAACCAGATCGAGGCCGGTACGGTTCACCCGGAAATCGTCAGCTTTCCGATCAATGATTTGCTCCATCGCATGCGCGATGAATTTGCGTATCATGCCCGGGATCAGCATTTGGCGCTCCATGTCGTCTCGTGCGGTCTTTCGATCCAAAGTGATCCGCGGCTGCTCGAGCAGATGATCCGCAATCTGCTGTCCAACGCCCTGAAATACACCAAAAGCGGCAAAGTGCTGCTGGGATGCCGTCGTCGTGGCGATACGCTGAGGGTTGAGGTGTGGGATAGCGGTGTCGGCATCCCGGCCGGCGAGCTCAACGCTATCTTCGAGGAGTATCATCAGCTCGACAATGCGGCGCGTCAGCAGAGCCTGGGCCTGGGCCTGGGCCTCTCGATCGTGCAGCGTCTGGGCAACCTGCTGGGCCATCCGGTTCGGGTCCGCTCGAAGCTTGGTGCCGGTTCGGTGTTCATGATCGAGATCAAGCGGCCCTCTGCTGACGGGGCGCCACCGCCGGAGCGCGCGCTCCCGGATAAGGTTGCCGCGGTGGGGCACCGGGCCGGCGGAATCCTGATTGTCGAGGACGACCCGGAGGTGCGCGACCTTCTCGATCTTCTTCTCAAGGACGAGGGGCATCGAACGGTGACCGCAGCCGATGGCGTCGCCGCCTTGGATCTGGTGACGCGCGGGGGTATCCGGCCCGATCTGATGCTGGCCGATTACAATCTACCCAATGAGATGGACGGGTTGCAGCTGACGGTCAAATTGCGCGAGACACTCCATCGTCCGATCCCGGTCATTATTCTGACCGGCGACATCACGACCCGTACGCTACGCACTATCGCCCGTGAGGATTGTGTCCAGCTCAACAAGCCGGTCAAGCTGGCGGAGCTGACGCAAGTGGTCCGGGATCTTCTCGGTCCTTCCGCCGGCATGCCCGCGGTGGCACCAGCACCGGCGATGGCTCCTGCGCCGGCGGCGCCCCGTCACATCGAATCCGCTACCGGGTTGCGGGCGCCGGTGATTATCGTCGTCGATGACGACGCCCAGGTTCGCGGCGCGCTGCGCAGCGTGCTCGAGGATGATGGCAGGCTGGTTGAGGATTTTGCCTCTTGTGAGGATTTCCTGGGCTTCTATCGTCCCGGGCAGGAAGCCTGCCTGCTGATCGATGCCGTTCTGCCCGGAATGAGCGGGCTGGAACTGCTGCAACATCTCCAGGCTACCGGCCATCCATTGCCATCGATCATGATCACCGGCAATGGCGATGTCACGATGGCGGTTCAGGCGATGAAGGCGGGCGCTTTCGACTTCATCGAAAAGCCTGTTGGCGTCGATGAGCTTCTGACCACGATCGCGCGGGCCCTCGAACATGCACAGGATGGTTCCAAACTGTCCAGCTGGCATGAAACGGCCGCCACCTATGTCGCCAGCCTGACGCCGCGGCAGCGCCAGATCATGGAAATGGTTCTGGCCGGTCAGCCCAGCAAAAACATCGCGGCCGATCTCGGCATCAGTCAACGGACGGTCGAGAACCACCGCGCTTCAATCATGAAAAGAACCCATTCAAAGTCTCTGCCCGCCCTGGCCCGGTTGGCCCTGGCTGCGGACACGATCCGGGCCGCGTGATTGATGATTTGACATCAATGACTCTGGCGCGTGGCAATCAGGACCTGGTGGCGGCGATTGATTGACGTGAGTAGTTTCCGAGTCTGAGCCCCTTGGTGTGGACGCGATAGTCTTCAGGTGGCAAAAGTGGCCGATTCCTCGTTCGGTTCCACTGTCCGCATAGGAGATTGCGATGTCTCAAGATAGTCAGCTTCAGCAGGCGGTTCTCGCCGAGTTCGATTGGGAGCCGAGCGTGTCCGCGGGGCATATCGGTGTGACCGCGAATGCCGGCGTGGTGACCCTTTCGGGCCATGTCGACAGCTATGCCAAAAAGCATGCGGCCGAAGCCGCGGCCCGTAGGGTCAAGGGGGTCAAGGCGGTTGCCGAGGAGATCGAGGTTCGGCTGGCGTTCGACGCCGAGCGCTCGGACGAGGAGATCGCGTCGGCGGCCATTGAGCGCCTGGCCTGGAACGTCTCCGTGCCCAAGGACAGCGTGCAGGTGAGGGTCGAGAAAGGTTGGGTCACCCTGACCGGCCAGGTCGACTGGTGGTATCAGAAGGAAGCGGCTGAAATCGATGTCCGGCCGCTCCACGGCGTGCTCGGCGTCTCGAACCAGACGACCATCAAACCACGCGTGGATACGGCGGATCTCAGCGACGATATCATGCATGCGCTGCACCGCTCCTGGTTCTTCGATCCGAACACCGTTCATGTGCGCGCGGATCGTGGCAAGGTCATCCTGACCGGGACCGTGCAATCGCCTCACGAGCGCCAGATCGCGGGACAGACCGCATGGGCGGCGCCGGGTGCCACCGAGGTTGAAAACGACATCATCGTCGTGTGAACCGACAATTCCTGGGTTGGACTGGTCTGGGGCTGGGCCGGTGGGCGGCGCGATGAAGCGGCCGCCCGGCTCGTGCCTCGGGCCAGGAACCGTCCTGGCCCATCTGCCAAGGCCACCATCTGCCAAGGCCACCATCTGAACGACACATCGGGACGATTGCCATGATCTTGTCGCAACGGTCCTTGGCAATGATCGTTGCGTTCAGACGTCCCGCCGGCTTCGGCCCCTGCGATCCCCAATCGCCGATCCGCGATGAGTGAAGTCCATCGCGGATCGGCCCTCTACGAACGGTCCTTCTTTATGACCGTTGGACTCAGGAGGCGGAACCGCCAGCGATTGCCAGCGTCTGGCGCAAGGCGTCGGCGTGGTGATTCTGGGCCCGGTGAGCGCGCAGAATGTCGGAAACCGACACCGGATGGCCATAATACGCCGCGTTATAGCTGTCGCGCGGCTTGATCACCGTGCCGTTCAGCGTCACGCCGGCATAGGCGCCGCTGGACGAGGCCCAGACGATGATGTCGGCATGCAGTGCCGCAGTCGTCGCCGCCTCCGCCGAGCTGCCCAGCGTGACGATGGCGAGCCCGGCCCCGGCGCCGATCTTGAATTGATCGGCCATAAGGGCGCTCAGCGCCTTGTCGGACATCACGAACAACACCAGCTCCGACTGCTCAAGACCGATCTGAAGACCGAATGACGCCGATCCCAGCGTATAGAATGCCGGACCGCTCCAGCTTTTTCCCCGGCTCCGGTCCAGCAGCACGGCATCGCCCCCTTCACCGCCGACGAAGAAACCGCCCTTGACCAGTTGGGGCACGATCATCACGGCGCGGGCGCGCCGCAGCAATTCAGGTGCGTTGCCGAATTCCTTATCCTTGCGCACGTCATCAATCGTAATGCGCGCCCGATCGACCAACTGCTGCTGATCCGACGCCGCCCAGGCGGCCGGCGCTCCGACAAACAGGGCCAAAGCCAAGCCGGTGATCCCGAAGTTCCTGTTGAACATCTTTGTGCCTTTTCTGCAAAAGTTTGCGACAGACAAGTTTGCGACAGACAAGAGGGATTTCCCAATCGCGCCGCGAACATCAGGAGGCTCTCATCGAGCCGGTCCGTGATGGTCGCGCGGGTTGAGGGGCCCAACCTGCCAGATTGAGGGCGTCCCGATCCTGAAAGTATCGTGATTGTCCGCCAGCACACAGCCTCGGAGACTACCTAGTGCTCGGACGCGAGCGGATCGCATCCGGGGGGCGTGATCATGAGCCTCGATACTGCTGGGGATCCGGCGCAGGCGCCGGATCCCCAGCAACGTGGCGGAGGCGGAACACAAAATCAAATAATACCGAGGAGTTACACCGAACGCTTCGGGTACGGCCCGTTAGAGTTGGCACCCTAGGTAGTTTCCGAGTCTTGTTTGGTGAGACTATTTGATCATATCAAGAGAAGTTGCTCAGGATCCGCGGTCATCCCTGTCTGATGCGATAGCGGATGAGTGGCTCTCTGTGGCTTAATCGCGAGGAGGACATCGCCATGTCATTTCACTCAATACTGGTCGAACCCGTCGTCGCGCTCATCGCGGGGATCTTGATCCTGCTGCAGCCGAATTTGCTCGCCTACATCGTTGCGATCTACCTGATCGTGATCGGCGTGTTTGGCATGGCCCCAATGTTCCGAGGCTGATGGGGCGCGTCGCGTCGGCCGGCGTCTGAACTTCGCGTAAGTATATTCCGACGCTGTCGGCAGGATAAATCCTTTGATATCGTTTCTTACGATCTAAAACGGCGCGAAAATGGTGCTTTTGAATTGGAATTCAGGATTTTCCTGCCTACGGCATAAGGAATTGAAGGCATGAGTATCGGGTCTATCCTGATCATCCTCCTGGTGTTGTTCTTGATCGGCGCGCTGCCGCGCTGGCCGCACAGCATGGGCTGGGGGTACTATCCGAGCAGTGGCCTCGGCGTCGTCCTCATCGTTGTCATCATTTTGATCGTGGCGGGCCGGATTTAGTCCGGTACGCCATCGCGTAATCTGTGGATCGGTTGCCAACCCGCCGGAGCGGCCGCAACTTTGAAAGAAAGGTCGGAACCATGCCTCGGAAACACATCCTGTTGGTTTTCCTGTTGTTGGCACTGGGCGCCTGTCACACCACCGCGGGCGTCGGCGAGGATATCTCGAAGACCGGGTCAACCATTGAAAAGAGCGCCGACAAGGCGGCCCCTTGAACGGCGCCACAAGCGGTTGATCTCAGCGGAATGCGGCCACTTTTAACAGAAGAGACAGAAGGCGATGGACAAGAACCGTATCATTGGCGCCGGAAAACAGATCAAAGGCTCGATCAAGGAGGCCGTCGGCAAGCTTGTCGGTGATGCCAAGTTGCAAGCCGACGGCAAGGCCGAGCAGGCCGAGGGCAAAGCCCAGAATCTGGTCGGGTCGATCAAGGACATCGCGGCGCCGTGACGGGCGGCCCGCTGTGATCTGACCCGCACCGGTTTGATGACCGGGGCCGTGGACGATGATCCCCGCGGCATCGCGATCTCTTCGCCGGTTGGCGCGCTGGCCGACAACGGTCTCGCCTGAATCCCGTTGCTCGGCGGTCCGCTTATGGCGCCGATTCCGGCATTTGACCGCGTTTGATGATCGCTGCGCGCAGTGCTTCAAGAACGGGGGCAAGGCCGTGGGCGTGAGCGTACATCAGGTGGAAACCGGGCAGTGACCAGCCCCATTCCGGGATCAGGTGGATGAGTTCGCCTCGCGCCAAATGGCCGGAGACGAACTGAGCCGCCAAGCAGGCGATCCCCAGTCCCGACACGGCGCATTGGCGCGCGGCCGCGGCGTCGAATGCGGTAATCGCGGCGGCGGCACGGATCTCGACATGCTCGGCGCCGCGTTGCAGGCGCCAGGGCGAAAGCGCACCGGAGCGCGGCCGCCGGACGACGATCCGCTCGTGATGCAGGAGTTCACCGGCTGTCGCCAACGGGCGGCCGCGATCGAGATAAGCCGGGGCGGCGACCAGGATCAACCGATCATCATCGGAGAGACGGCGGGCGAACATATCCTGCTCAAGGAGGTTGCCTCTCCGGATTACCGCATCGAAGCGGCCGGCGACCATGTCGATCAGGCGGTCTTCGATCGTGATCTCAAGCCGTACCGCGCGGTGCTGACTGCGGAACGACGCAAGGATCGGTGCGATCAGCAGTTCCATGGCGACGGTCGGAACATTGATACGGACGCAGCCTGACATTGTTCCGCCGGCGATGGAAGCAATCTGTTCCGCGCGTGCCAGCCGCTCGAATGCCGGGGCGATGTGGCTTGCCAGGGCTTCGCCGGCGCTGGTCAGCGTAACGCTCCGTGTCGTGCGAACGAACAGGCGAACATCCAGCCGGCGCTCCAGTCGGCGGATGGACTGGCTGACGCCCGAGGGCGTGACGCCCAGTTGAGCCGCCGCGCGCGAGAAGCTGCCCTCCCGGGCGACGGCGAGGAAGGTGTTCAGCTCGGCGATCTCGCCCATCCACATTAATGACTCCCAGTCACAAGTTTTGTCAATTCCAGCCCGTTGCCGAGCCTGGATCAGACGTGCATCCTGCGCCCCGAGGCAAGGAGGAACGTAACGATGCACGCAAAGACCTATCGGGTGGGATCCGCCGAAATCTCCCGAATCGACGAGCTCACGCTCGGCAACTTCACGCCTTCCATGCTTTTCCCGGCCTGGGCGGAGCGCCATGCCAGCCGGTTGCCCCTCCTGCCCGATACGGTCACCGCGGACGGCAACCATCTGCCGCTCCATGTTCATGGCTGGCTGATCCGCGACCGTGGTCGCACGATCCTGGTCGATACCGCGGTGGGCAATCACAAGGAGCGGCCTTACGCCCCCTACTTCCATCGACTGGAAACACCATTTCTCCGGCACCTGGCCGAAGCCGGCGTCGCGCCCGACGATGTCGATTATGTGCTGAGCACGCATCTGCATGTCGATCACACCGGGTGGAATACCTGGCTCGAAAACGGCGTCTGGGTGCCGACCTTCCCCAAGGCCCGCTATCTGTTTTCGCGCCAGGAATATCTGTTTTTCACCGATCCCGTGAACCACAGCGAACGCAATCGAACCAGCTTTCAGGTCCAGATCGACAGCGTCACCCCGGTGATTGAAGCGGGGCTGGCGGAAATGATCGCTGTCACGGGGCAGGAGGTCATCGCCGGATTCTCGTTCCATCCGACGCCGGGGCACACGGGGAATCACGCCACGATCATCCTGGAAAGCCAGGGCGAATACGCGGTCTTTTCGGGCGACGTCCTGCATCATCCGGTGCAGGTCGCCGATCCCGGGCTTTTCTCGGTTTTCGATCCCGAACGGGACAAAACACTGCGGTCCCGGCGCTGGGCTTTGGATTATGCCGCGGACCATGACGCCCTGTTCTGCTCGTCGCACTTTCCGTCCACCTCCGCGGGCCGGGTCAGGCGCCGGGACGTGGGCTACGAATGGCAGTTTCAATGAGTCCCCTGTGTCATGGCGGGGAAGGGTGCCATCGGATACTGCTGTCAGGCCGTCCCGTTCAAGGCGTGCCGCCGCTCTTGTCAGAATAGGATCGTGATCCCACGCGATGACGGGAGCCCTTCCGATGGCAACTTCCGTCCGATTGTGCGCGTAGGTAGTTTCCGATCCTGTGGCGGTACCGGCGATCCGCGCTATTCTGCACCGAGGCCCTGAAGGGAAGTCGTGAACGTCGAGACAACGAAATCATGGCTGACGGGCACAAATCATCATGAGATCGGAGTCACGCCATGACCAGTACGACATCGAGCCTTCGCTTCCTGACGGTCATCACGCTATTGGCCGGTACTGCCTTGATTGCCGGTTGTATGGGCCCGGACAGGGGGACCAGGACGACCACGATCGAGCAGAGGACCACGACACAGTCTGTCCCGGAACCCGATCCGATGACACCACCACCGCCGAATTCCTATTCGACGACCACAACGACGACACATCAAACCATGCCCTGATGATCGCCTTCAGACGGGGCGGTGCCCATCGCGCGGATGCGCATCTCTGTCCGTGGTTGCACCGCTCATGATCGCCGCGGATCGCCAACCCGCGATCCGTCAAGCGCATCGCGGGCTGTTATTTCGTCACGCTCGGGTTGGGCCAACGCGTTTGGCAACGCGTTGGGGTTTGCCAGGACGGGATCACGTGAGTCCTGGTTCATACCACGGGGCGGGAAGCGACGGCGCTCTGATCGGGTGTAGCGCGATCGCCGACCGGCCCTGCCGGGAAAATCAGCGCCAGATCGGCTTACCCAGATCGATTTGACTCTTGTCGGTGAGCGCCCCGGCCCCGGCCCCGACGCCGGCCCCGATGGCAGCACCCTCAAGCGGCGCCCCGAGCATCAGGCCGCCGACGGCACCGACACCGGCACCGATCCCGGCACCGCTCACGGCACGATCACCGGTGGAGTTGCCGCAGGCGCCCAGACCGAGGATCAGGAGTGACAGGGAGGTGGTGAGGATGATTCGGTTCATAAACTTTCTCCAAGGACATGTGCATGATGGTTTCTCCATCGGCGCCAGGGCGAAATCGCCGCTTTCGCTTTCAGTCGGCATCAATGGGAAATCGACAGGATGCTATAATAGGATCTTGTGGTCTCTAGCGATACCATCGGGAAATACCTAGAGGGCTCTTGTAAATAGTTCGGCGAATGCAAATGTTGTGATCGGAAGTCAGTAGGTAGTTTCCGAGCCTGCCGGGGCTGCCTTGTCGGGCGCTATGCTTTCCTTCGGTCCCACGTCAGGCCATCCGATCAAGCCGTCGTCCCGCCGCAAAACCGAAGGGGAGAAGCGTAATGCTCCCCCGTGGTTCCGTGTTCAGGATGGCGAGCCTTTATCAAAAAGGGAAATATGTTATGAAGTTCTACTACAAGGTGCTGGTGGGTGCGGCGCTGACCGCGGTTCTGCCGGGTTCGGCCATGGCCCAACGCGCCGATGGCTTCTATATTGGTGGGGCTGGCGGCGTTGGTTTTGCCGACACTGCCAAAGTGCATATTCCCGGTTCCGGTCACGAGGACCTGAAATATCAGCCTGGCTATGGCGCCAGCGGCGAAGTTGGCTACGGGTTCGATAATGGCCTGCGTACCGGCTTGGAGCTTGGCTATCTGGACAATGCCGTCGATAAGACCACGGGCTTCGCAGGGGGCGACAAGGGCGGTGGCAGTACCCGTGCGCTGATCTATATGCTGAACCTCTACTATGACATCCCGACCGGGACGGCGTTCACGCCCTATATCGGGGCTGGCGTCGGTGGCGCCACCTTGAATGCGCACCATATCCAGCCGACGCCGGCCGGCAGCTCGCTCAACGGCACCGATACCGTGTTCGCCTATCAGGGCATTGCCGGTGTCTCCTATGCTCTTGATAACGTTGCGCCCAACCTGGCCGCAACCCTCGACTACCGCTATCTCGGCACGCAGGATCCGAAGTTCGACGTCGTCGGCGGGGGTCGGGCGAAAGCCGAATACTCCAACAACATCATCATGGTGGGGCTGCGCTATAGCTTTGGCGCACCGCCGGCCCCGGCGCCGGAGATGGTTCCCGTTGCCGAGCCGGTCGCTGCCGCGACCCCGGCACCGGTACAGACCACGCGCAACTATCTCGTCTTCTTTGACTTCGACAAGTCGATCCTGACCCCGCAGGCCCGTCACATCATCAATGACGCGGCCGACAACGCCAAGCGGGGCGGTGCATCGCGGATCGAGGTGACCGGACATACCGATACCGTGGGCACCCAACGCTACAATTTGGCGCTGTCGATCCGGCGTGCCGACGCGGTCAAGGGTGAGTTCGTCCGCTTGGGCATCCCGGCATCGGAGATCGCCGCGACCGGGGTTGGCAAACTGCATCCGCTGGTCGCGACCGCCGACGGCGTCCGCGAACCGTCAAACCGGCGGGTCGAGATCGTGTTCCCGTAACATTGATGCGAACGGCGAACTGATACCTTCAGGGCGGGCGGGTCTTCGGGGCCCGCCCGACTGCGTCGCGGCAACGGCGTCAGATCACAGTAAAATTGTGGGTACCGTCTCGTGCGAGTTGCTCGACCAGACCGAATTCCCAGTCAAGATAGGCCTGCATCGCCGCGGCGTTGTTGTCGGTGCCTTCATAGGGGCGGCGGTAGCGGTCGATGCGCGGTGAGGCCAGGTAGCTCTCGCCCTCTTGGACCGGCAGTCCCGCCGCGACCCAGGCTGCCGTGCCGCCCTCCAGCACCATGACCGGGGTATCCGTCACGTCGCGCAGATCCGCGGCGGCGAACCGGGCCAACAGGCTCGTGCCGCAGGTCAGGACATAAAGCTCTGCCGCGGGCACCTGGCGCACGGCCGCGGCCAGGTCCGCCCGCACCGTGAACCAGGCGCCGGGAATATGGCGCCTGACGTAATTGGCGCTGCCGGTGACGTCCAGGATCTGCACCGCCTCCCCGGCCTCAAGGCGTGCGGCCAGGGCCGTGGCGGTGGTCAACGGCACGGCCGGCGGAAGCGGTTGGGGCGGAGCCGCCGGGCCCGTCACAGTGCGATAAGCCGGGTCGACCGGGTCGACGACCTGGACCTCCCACCCCATTTGTGCCAGCCAGGATGCGGTCATGTCGGCGCGCACGCCGTCATCATCCGCCAGCACAAGCCGGGCGCCGCGCACCGGGGCGTCGTGGTCAGATTCCTGGACCAGTTGGCCGCCGGGGACATTGGTGAAGCCGGGGAGGTGGCCGGCCGCGAATTCCTCGGGGCTGCGAACATCGAAGCGATAGAGGGTGCGGCCGGCCTCGGCCAAGCGGTCGAGCGCGCTGGCGGCGATCCGTGATACGCCGGCCCGCGCCGCGACCTGCCGGGCATCGACCTGCGCGATGGCGCGCACGGTTTCGGGGAGATCGGCGGGAAAACGGCGGGACGCGCCCTGTTCCAAAGTGTGGCCGGCGAGGACCCAGCCGATGGTGCCATTGCGCAACGCTGCGATCGGGTTGGGCAGGCCGGCATTGATCAGGGATTGGGTGCCGATGATGCTGCGGGTGCGACCGGCACAATGGACGATGATCCGGGTGCCGGGGTTGGGGGCCAGCTGGCGGGCGCGCAACACCAGTTCGGCACCGGGAACGCTGACGGACCCCGGCAGGGTCATGGTCTGATATTCGTCGAAGCGTCGGACATCGAGCACGACGAGGCCCGGGTCCCGGTCGATCAGTTCCTTGACCGCGGTGGCGTCGAGGGATGGGGTATGGCGGTGGGCTTCAACATATTCACCAAAGGCCTTGCTCGGGACGTTGACGTCGCGGAACAGTTCGCCGCCGGCCGCGCGCCAGCCGTCGAGACCGCCGTCGAGCTCATGAACACTGGTGTAGCCCAGGCGGGTCAGCGTAGCGATGGCCCGCGCGGTGCGATCCTCACCATAGACCACGATCAGCGTATCGCGGCGCGGGATGCGGCGCCAAGCCTCAAGTTCGAGCCGCGATAACGGGAAATTCGCCGCCCACAGCGGGTGTGCCTGGGCGAAGCGATCTTCCTCGCGGACGTCAATCAGGGCGATTTCCTGCCGGGCGAGCAGCAGGGCGCGGATATGGGCATAGGCCAGGGTCATGTTGGGCGGTGTTCCTTGGAGGGACCCCGGAGATCGGGGATGGGGGCGTCGCCGTAGCCTGAAACGAAGGGTTTGCGCACGCCGTCCTCGGTCAACACCGAACGCCGCACCGTTCCGATATTGGCGCCATAGACGTGGATGCTGATCGAGACCGCGTCGTCCTGGGCGTTGCTGACGCGATGGATGTCGCCGATGCGCGGCGACACCGCCGCGACCTGCCCCGGAATCAGGCGTACCGGCGGCCCCGAGGCCAGGGGCCGGCCGTCCGGGGCGAGGGAAAATGACTGCGCGTCTTCGGCGCCGCGGAGCATGCCGATCAGGCCCCAGACGGTGTGATCGTGGATCGGTGTCTGCTGCCCCGGCCCCCAGACGAAGCTGACCACCGAGAAGCGTTGCGCCGGATCGGCGTAAAGCAGGTATTGCTGATAAAAGGCCGGATCGGGCCGGGAATGGGTCGCGGGCAGCCAGCCGTCGTGGGCGACAAGGGCGGCCAGCAATGCCCCGCCCTCGGCAAGAATGCGCGGTTCGTCCGCTGCCTGGTCGATCAGCGCGGTCAATCCGGTCACGAAATCCCTCAAGGGGGTGAAGGTCATGGCTTCAGGCTTTCCGGGGCGCCGGTGGAGGCCGGGGGCAGCGCCGCGGGGCCCAGCGCCGCGCGTCCGGCGTTGATCAGGATCGTATCATCCTGGGGCGTATGGATCCGCCCGCACAAGACGTCGCGATAGTGCCGCTCCAGCGGATTGACACGGCTGAGGCCGTGATTTCCGGTCAGATGCAGGGCACGTTCCACGGCGCGGATGGCGTTGGCCATCACGGTGTATTTGATCAGCCCGGGTTCGCCGGTGGGATGATCGAGCAAAACACGGTTGGTGTGTAGCAGGGCCTCGATCTCCCCCAGGGCTTCCTGGACCCGGGGCAGGGTGGCAAGCGGAGCGCCCAGGCTGGTCGGGCTGCGGTGGCGCAGGAAACCGACCAGCCAATCGCGCGCGGTTTGGGCGATGGCGTCATACAGGCTGCCCAGCAGCACGATCATCCAGGTCTGTTGGTCGGCATTGCCGTCGCTGTCGATCTGGCTGGCCGCGGCGGTGGCCCATGCGCCCGGGGCACGAATATCGACGGCGTGATCAAGCGGGATTTCAACGTCGTCGAGGATGACGTCATGGCTGGCCGAGGCCCGCAGGCCGAGATGATTCCAGCTTTCGACGATGCGGATCCCGGGGGTGTCCGGACCGGACCGCGGCACCAGGAAGTTGCCGACGCGGGGTTCCGGTTCATCGGTGCGGGCCCAGACCACGAGCCAGCGCAGCCCGGGACAGCCGGTGCTGTAGAGCTTGCGGCCCCTGAGGCGCCAGCGATCACCGTGGCGGCTGGCCAGGGTCGCGGGCAAGCCGCCGCGCGCCGGCGAGCCCAGTTCCGGTTCGACACGCAGGGTGTTGATCAGGGCGCCGTCGGTGATGGCGCTGTGCACGATCTCGGCCTGCAGGGCGCTGGGCCAGCGGCAGCCGGGGCGGGCAAACTGGCGGTGCTGAAGCCAGGTCATGGCCAGGATCAGCGCGGTCGCCGGCTCGCCGCGGGCAACGGCGGTGATGATACGCCGGGCGCTGGCGAGGTCGGCCCCGGCGCCGCCAAGGGCGACCGGCGCAACCTGGGAAATGAGCCCGTGACGGTGCAGCGTCGCGATATTGGCGAAAGGGAAGGTGCCGCTGCGGTCGAGTTCCGCAGCCCCGGCCGCGAAATCGGCGCTCAGACGGGTCAACACGGCGTCGCCGGGCGTCTCGTGTCGTACCAGAAAGGGCGGGGTGGGGCTTCTGGCCTGGTCGCTCAAAACACGCTCCCTGGATTTCGGAAGCCTACGATATACACGAAGAGTGCGCAACGGAAGGGGCAAAATCGCCGAAAACAACAAAATTATGATGCTAAAAATAGTGGTTTCAATAATAGCATAACAAAAATGTTATTTGTAGACGATATAATCGATGCTATCTATCGATTAACGGCCATATCTATTTGTGACCCTGTCATTGCCACCGTCGATCGCCGCGACGCGTTGCGCCACCGGACCCGTCAAGGAGCTGTCAGATGAGCGTTCAGATCATCGGTATGATCCAGAGCCAGAAACAATCGGAGACCCATCCCGCCACCGGCCCGGTGATTGACCGCGACTATGTCCGCGCCTTCGCCCAGGCGCATGAGGCGGCGGGTTTCGACCGCATTCTGGTGCCGCACCATTCGACCGGCCCCAGTGCCCCGCATACCATCGCCTATGCCGCAGCCCACACCGAGCACATCAAATTCATGCTGGCGCACCGTCCGGGTTTCGTCGCGCCGACCCTGGCCGCGCGCGAGCTGGCGTCGTTGGATCAGTTCATCGGCGGCCGCCTCGCGGTTCACATCATTTCCGGCGGCTCGGATGTCGAGCAGCAGCGCGATGGCGACTATCTCGACCATGACCAGCGTTACGAGCGTACCGACGAATATCTGGGAATCCTGCGCCGCCTCTGGGCCGCGGACCAGCCCTTCGATCATCACGGACCCTATTACCGTTTCACCGCGGGGTTCTCCGAGGTCAAACCGGCCCAGAGTCCGTCACTGCCGCTCTTTTTTGGTGGCGCTTCGGATATCGCGGTCACGATCGCCGGGCGCCATGCCGATATCTATGCGCTCTGGGGCGAACCCCTCGATCAGGTTCGCGACCTGACCGGCCGGGTTCGCGCCGAGGCGGCGAAGAACGGCCGGACGTTGGGCTTTTCGGTGTCGTTCCGCCCGGTGCTCGGCCGGACCGAGGATGAGGCCTGGGCCCGCGCCGCGCGGATCCTGGAGGAAACCCGCCGGCTGCGCAGCGTTGCCGGCTATAGCCGCGGCGGACCGCAGCAGAGCACGGGCGCCCACCGTCTGCTGGCGGCGGCAGAGCGTGGTGATCGGGTTGACCGCCGGCTGTGGACCGCCATCGCCCGGGAAACCGGCGGGCGCTCGAATTCCACCGGGCTGGTCGGCACGCCCGAACAGGTCGCCGAGGCGCTGCTGGATTATTATGATCTCGGGGTCACGACATTCCTGATCCGCGGCTTCGACCCGCTGGAGGATGTCGTCGATTATGGCCGCGAGTTGATCCCGCGCCTGCGCACCCTGGTCGCGGAACGCGAGCGGCAGAGCCAAGCCGCGTGAGCGCCCTGCCTCGCCTCCGGGAGGGCCGGACATGACACTGGCCGGCCTCAATGCCACCACGGCGGTACCGGCCCCGCGTACCGTCGACCCGCGCCGCAAAACGGCCGGGTCACCTTCCCGTTTTGCGGCGGGTCTCTTTGCCGGATATGGTCTTGTCGCCCTGTCCTGGCTGGCGCCGTTGGTCCTGGTCGCGGCCTGGGAGGCGCTGTCGCGCGCCGGCTGGGTCTCGGCCCAGGTGCTGCCGGCCCCCAGCAAGGTGCTGGCGACGGCGATCAAGCTTACGGTCTCGGGGAGCCTGCTGGCCGATCTTGGCACCAGCCTGATCCGCGCCGCGACGGGCTTTGTCCTGGGCGGTCTGGTGGGGCTGACGCTGGGCACCCTGGTCGGGTTTTCGCGCCTGGCCGAGGCCGCCATCGATCGCAGCGTCCAGATGATCCGGGCGATCCCGTTTCTGGCCTTGCTGCCCCTGGTCATCGTCTGGTTCGGAGTCGGTGAGGGGGAAAAGATCTTTCTGGTCGCCCTCGGGGTCACGTTCCCGATCTATGTCAATACCACCCTTGGTATCCGCCAGATCGACGCCAAATTGCTCGAACTGGGCCGGGTCCAGGGACTGGGGAGCGGTGTGCTGATCCGGCGGATCATCCTGCCCGGAGCCTTGCCCTCGATCCTGACGGGGGTCCGTTACGCCCTGGCGACGGCATGGCTCGCCCTGGTCGTTGCCGAGACCATCGGCGCCGAATCCGGTCTGGGCTTCCTGGCCATGGATGCCCGTGAATTCCTGCGCACCGATGTCATCGTGCTGACCATCGTGATCTACGCCCTGATTGGCGTCGCCGCCGACAGTCTGGCGCGCCTGCTCGAGCGGCGGCTGCTGGCCTGGCATCCCCGCTATGATGGTGCGGGCCAGGGGAGGACGGGGCGATGACAGCGCGTCCCGCGGTCGTGGTCAGCGGCCTGGTCCGGGCCTATGGCGCGCGCCCGGTGATCACCGGCCTGGATCTCCGCATTGCCCGTGGTGAGTTCGTGGCATTGCTGGGGGAAAGCGGCTGTGGCAAGACCACCTTGCTGCGCGCCCTGGCCGGGCTCGACCCGATCCAGGGTGGCCACATCGATGCGCCGCGGCGGCCGGCCGTCGTGTTCCAGGAACCGCGGCTGCTGCCCTGGGAAAATCTGTGGCGCAATGTTGGCCTTGGCCTCGACGGTTCGGCGGTGCGGGAGCGGGCCGCGGCGGCGCTCGACGAGGTCGGACTCGGTGACCGGCTTGAGGACTGGCCGCGGCAGCTTTCCGGGGGCCAGGCCCAGCGCGTCGCGTTGGCCCGGGCTCTGGTCCAGGAACCGGAGCTGCTGTTGCTCGACGAGCCCTTCGCCGCCCTGGATGCTTTGACGCGAATCCGCATGCATTCGCTGGTTGCGGCCCTGGTCGCCCGTCATCGGCCGGGCGTCCTGCTGGTGACGCATGATGTTGAGGAGGCGATCGCGCTGGCGGACCGGATTCTGGTCATGCGCGATGGCGCCATCGCCTTCGACCACGACACGAGGAGGGTCGGGGACGGGGGCGTTCGCGGCAGAACCCGGCCGACACGGGCGGCGTTGCTGGCCGAACTTGGCGTCGCTGCCGAGACCGTTTGATTTCCGATCGGGAGGATTTTTTCATGTCGATGACACTCCATCCGGCGCCGTCACGCCGGCGCTTCCTGGCCGGTGCCGCGGGCGGGCTGGCTGCGTTGGCGCCCGGGGTGATCCGGGCGGCGGGGCGCACCAGCGACACGGTGCGCCTGACCTGGGGCCTGGGCGGCTTGACGATGATCGCCAAGGAGCGCGGGGTGTTTGCGGCCAGCCTGGCCCGGGACGGGATCAAGACCGAATGGCTGGGACCGTTCCCCAACCACGCCCCGACGATGCAGGCGGTCGTGGGGGGCAGCGCCGATTTCAGCTTCGGCGGCAGCACCACCCCGGCGCTGGCGGCGATCATTGCCGGCTCGCCGCTGGTGTTCACCCAGTTCGTGACCTATGAGCCGCGGACCACCGCGATCATCGCCAAGGACGGATCGGGGATCGAGCGCATCGAGGATCTGGTGGGCAAGTCGGTGGCGGTGAACCGCTCGGGGCTGGGCGAGTTCCTGCTGGTCGCGGCGCTGGAGAAACACGGGATCGACCGCTCTGCGGTCCGGTTCGTCTATCTCAATCCGCCGGACGCCGCGCCGGCTCTGGCCTCGGGCAAGGTCGACGCCTGGTCGATGTGGAGCCCCGCGGTGGATATCGCCCGGGCCGCCTATCAGGCCCACGACCTGTTCGTCGAGGGCCGCGATCTTGACTTCCAGATCGATTTCACCTCGTTTCTGTCGACCCGCGCCTTTGTCACTGACAATCCCGATCTGGTTCGCGCGGTCAATGCGGCCCTGGTTGAGGAAGCGCAATGGGTCTCGACGCATGCCGTCGAGGCGGAAACCATCGCCCAGGCCAAGGCAGGTTACAGCGATCGGATTCGTGACGATTTCATCGCCCTGAAGCGCCAGTACCGCCTGTATCCGCCGCACGATGCCGGGTTCCTCGCGACCCTGCAAAAGGCCGCCGACTGGCTGGTGGCGCGCAAGGTTCTGCCCGAGCCGGTCACGGTCGCCGATCATCTGGCTTCGGTCTGAAGCCGCGACCCCGGAACGGCCTCGCGTGAGACAGGTGCACGCCTGGCGCTGACGCCGTGAGCCTGCCGTGGTCAACCTGTTTCGGGAAACATTTGAAACGGAGGCGCGGTCTGGCGCCGACACCGGTATCGATGTTTCACAGCGAACCAACCGCCGAGCCGGATCTGGTTCTTGGCTTTCCCAACAGTCGCGAAGATCAGGCCGTGCGCGTTGCCAGGGTTTTGGCTGATATCATTCTGTGGCGCCAGGATCCGCCAATTCCCACGGTGTCCCGGATCGGGGTGCCAAGAACCGTATTCGGACGGCTTTGTCGCGTCTCATCCCGGCGCGGTCCAAAGGGGTCCTGGCCGCGTGGTCGGGGTCGGGCAAGGGCGTCCAGGGATCTGCCACCGGGTGTGGCAGTTGGCGGAGCGCGCAGGCCGCCGAGCGCGCGTCCCGGACATGGTCGACCAGGACGCCGGCCTTCAGCCCTGGATCGAAGTCGGCCCCAAGAGTGATGGTGGCGCCCATACATTGTTGTTGTTGCGCGCGGACGGTCAACACGTCTGGCCGCACCACGGCCAACAGCAATTGGCTGGCGATCACCGCGGCCAGCCATCCCACCGGCACCTCGGTTGCGGCCAGCAGGGTGGCGATCGCCAAGAGGCTGGGGATCTGGTAGCCGATTTCGGCGGGCAGATAGGCAAACAGCATCGTGTTGTACAGCAGCACGCCCAGCGCCCCGACGATCGCCAACTGCCGCCCGCGCGGACACCGCCGCCAGATCTCCCGATCTCGAGCCAGATGCCAGAGCCGAGGCCCCAGTGCCGCCAGCAGCAGGGTGAAGCCGACAAAGCCGTACAGGCTTGGCGTCTTCCACAGAAAACGCATGATCCGCGCCATCAGGTAATTGTTGGGCGGTCCGGAATGGGTGAGAAAGCCCAGTGTCACATGGGCGCTCACCAGGGCCGGCAGGTAGAACAGCCCGGAGGCCGTGCAGAACAGCGCCAAATACTCCCACTGCCGATGCCGTGCGGTGGGCTCGGACACGAGGGCCATCATGGTCAGGGCGCCGAAGCCCAGCGGGCCGTAGACGATGCGGCTGCCCACCGCGAAGGCGAAGGCCAGCGTCGCCACCCCCATCGCTCCGCGGCTCAATGACCGCACACCCAACACGAAGAAGAACGCGCCGTAGACATAGTCCAGCGACGTCGTCCCGGCGATCATCCAGTGCGGGTTCGCCATCACCACCAGGGTCGCGGGCAACGCTGTCGTCCCGTTTAGCCGGCGCAACAGGTCATAGCCCAGGGCCAGCGCGCCCAGGGCGAGAAGCACCGACAAAGCGTTCGACGCCGCCGAGCCCCCCAAAGATGCCAGGAACCCGATCGCCAGTTCCGGAACGAAATATCCCTGGCCTCGTGACGGTTGATAGAGGCCCGAGTCGACCATTACCTGCCAGCTGCGCAGAATGGCGTAGCTGTCCGTGTTGGTGCCGTAGCCCAGGCTGGCCAACCACCCGTATAGCGGCAGCAGGGCGACCGCGAGTCCGAGGAACAACGGGCGCTGGTGGACGACAGACATCGGAAATGAGCCTCGGGAATCAAGCGGTTGCGCGACCCTAACATGGCGGGTGCAAAACGCACAATCGACCGCGTCGCGGCGGCACCACTGCGATGATACGGGTCTCGAAGCCTGTCATGGGAGGCCGCCGTCGCGCCCGGGGTTACGCCTCACGATGCCCGGGCCGTCCGCGACGCGGCGGGCATGCTGCGGGCTGTCATGAAGCGGGCGATTGCGGGTCCGGTCAGGACGACGACCACGAAACGCGCCGTCTGCATCGCCATGACGAATGGCACGTCAACCGGGGATGAGGCCGCGATGATGGCGACGGAGTCGGCGCCGCCGGGGCTGGTTGCCAGATAGGCCGTCAGCGGGTCGACATGGGCGATCTGGACAAGGACCGCGGCCATCGCGCCGCAAACCGTGATCAGACACAGGATCGACATCAGAATGCTGGGCAGCGTTTTGGCGGCATGGACCAGGATCGGCCGGTTGAAACGAAAACCGATGTTCCAGCCCACCAGCAGATAGGCCAGGGCGAGCAGCCAGGGCGGGAGTATGATCGTGATCAGCCCGGCGTCCTGAAGCGCGGTACCGATCGCGATCGGCGCCAGCAGGGCCCCGGCCGGGATCCGCAGCGCACGCCCGATCACGGCCGATGCTGTGACCACGACCAGGGTCATCCCGAAAGACGGCCAGGGGATCGGCGGAAACCAGACGATTGCCGGCACGGCGTCCAGGGTTGCTGTGATCCAGAACCGCGCCATGATCGTGGCCACGACCGCGACCAGGACCACGCGCAGATACTGCATGAAGGCCACAAGGCGGCTGTCGGCGTCGTAACTCTCCGACATCAGGGTCATCGCGGTGGCGGCCCCGGGCGAGGAACCCCAGATGGCCGTGCTTCCGGGCAGGATTTTCCGCCGCGTGAGCAGCCATCCCAGCAGGGTACTGGCGATAAGCACCGATACGACGCCGCCGAGAAACACCGGCCAGTCACGCGCCATTTCGGCAAAGATCGCGGGCGGAAAGGCCTGCGCGATCATGCCGCCGACCACGGCCTGGGCACCCAGAAAAAGGCGGGACGGCACCCGCAGGCCCGCATTCGCCACGGCGAACAGCACCGCGGCCACCAGCGCGCCGAGAAGCAGCGCGGCGGGTAGCCGCAGCCACTCCAGGCCGGCCACGAGCACAAAAGACAGTAGCCCGAGGGCCACCCATTGCCATGCTTGTCGGGGGACTCGTTTCACCGCGCCCATCCTTTTGTGGTTTCGCGAGTGGATATGGCTGTCCGGTGCGGTGGGTGGGGTTCAGCGGTGTGGGCTGTCGAGCAGCGCGGTGATCGCCGCCGTGCTGCCGGTTTCGCCCAGTCGCGGGAAAATCCGCTTGATGCTGTTGTCATGAGCATCGGCGTTCAGATCGGTCATCGCATCGATCGCCAGCGTGACGTTCAGTCCGCGTTCCTGGGCCTGGCGCGCCGTGGATTCCACGCCGATGCTGGTGGCGATACCGGCAATAACCACCTGGGTGATGTTGTGCCGGCTTAGATGATCGGCCAGGTCGGTGCCGGTGAACGCGCCCCAGGTGCGTTTGGTGACGATATGGTCCCCGGGCTGGGCATTCAACTCGGCAACAAGGTCGGTCCAGCCGGCGGGGGGCGCAGCGGTGCTGCGCGTTTGTTCCGTTCGGCCGGGCGCCGCACCGGCGACATTCACGAGAATAACGGGCCGATGATGACGACGAAACGCATCGGCCAGGGCACGGGCGTTTTCCAGCACGGGGCCGACCGGATGGACGACCGGCAGGGCAACAATCCCTTTTTGCAGATCAATGAGGATGAGAGCGCTGTTCGGATCGAGTGTGGTCACAGTCATAACCTTGTCCTTTCGTATTATCACGTTATGGGGCCGGCGCCGGCCTTGCCCCCGGTCAACAGGCCGCATCGCGGCCGACGGTTCGGCGAGCGCGCTATGGCGCGTCGGCGATGCGTTTGAGCAGTTCCATGGCTTTTTCCAGGACCTCCCGCTCTGGTGAGGAGAGTTTCATCTGGATGAGTTGAAACAACCAATCCTCCCGCGTCTTGCGGTTTGTCCGGATCCAGTCGCTGGTCTTTGGCGTCACCGACAGGATGGTCTGGCGGCCATCTTCGGGATCCGGCGTGCCGCTTACCAGGCCCGCCGCCTCGAGCGGCGCCACGATGGCGCCCATCGACTGCGAACGCATATTCTCGGCCCGTGCCAGCGCCGACAGGGTGGCCGGGCCGTCGCGTTCCAATCGCCCGAGCACCGCAGCCTGGGACCAGGTCAGATCCCCGGGCGGCGCCTGCTCGCGCAATCGCCGCTTCAATTTGCCGACAACGACGCGCAAATCGGCGGCCAGTGCCGCGGCATGGATCGCGTTGGCATCGTCGGCGGGTGATGTCATGGCTGTTCCGGTCCACGGTATCGTTTTGTCCGATTGATCGTGCATTTTCCGGCCCGATCGACAGGACCGAGATAGGTAGGTAATCTACGAATGTAAACTACATAAAAGGACCGTCCTGGTCAAGGGCTTGTCCGCGATCGGTCTGTGGCGGGGTGATTCGGTCACCAAAGATGATGCGCCACATGTCAAAAGAGCGATGCGTTTTAGAAAGTCTCGGAGAATCGTGCCCGTTGGGATGTCAATGTCCGGCTCCGTGCCTATCGATCAGAACGCGCGACCACGTCACGTGATATGCTTGGTATGGCAGCGTAATACGTGTGATATTATCATAAACATGTCGTATAGAATGTGTCATAGGGGAACTTATACCAAAGGTATAAAAAGATGTTTTATTCGGCTGATTTTGAACAATATGACAATATTTGATTCATTTAATTCGGTATTTATCTAAAAGATGCTGAATGGAAAATTTAGTTACAATGTGTCAAAAATAATATTTTACACAATAATATTGTTATTTAACCTGGAATAAGAACATTTCAAAAAAACATTGATCTATTCGTTCATGATATTGTCAAATATCAGGTGACGAGGACTGATCGTCGACGTTCCAACGTCATTAGATGTTTCTTGAATGAAACAGACAGGCGTCTGTTAGCGACGCATCGATATGTCCTCGTCGACGCGCCGGCTCTCGCATGATGCGAGACGAAGAATACAGTAAAGCTAAAGTATAGTATCCTGGCCAAGACGTGGACGTTCCACGCGGCAGGTGCGATATCTTCTTCTCATGACCACATTTTGCATGTCGACGGAGATCACAATGCAAGCGATTCGGAACCTATCCGCAAAGATAAAACTTTCCTTGGTATTCAGCATCCTGGTGCTCACCGTTATCGCCATGGGTATCGAAATCGGCGGGCAGGCCAGTGCCATCCGTACGACCTCTGCGTGGAACACGCACACCTATGAGGTGCTGGCGACGACCCGCGACATGCTGGAAGGAATGATCAACCAGGAAACGGGCCTGCGCGGGTTCCTGGTTTCCGGAAAGGACAATTTCCTTGAGCCCTATCGTGGCGGCCGCGCGCAGTTCGAGAACGCCTGGAACAAGATCAAACAGGCGACCTCCGACAACGCGACCCAGCAGGCGCGTTTGGACACGTTGAAGACATTCGTGACGACATGGCAGACCACGATCGCCGAGCAGGAGATCGCCATGATGGGCAATCCCGCGACGATCGAGCAGGCCCGTGCGCTCGAGGCAAGCGGAGCGGGCAAGGAATCGATGGATAAATTCCGCAACTTGAACGCCGAGATCGCCGCGGCTGAAGGATCGTTGCTCACCAAGCGCACCGCCGATCTCGCGTCCGCCCTGGACACCACCGGCAGCGCGATCCGGATCGGCGTCGGCGTCGATCTGGCGATGGCGATTGGTTTCGGCCTGGTGCTTTATGCCGCGCTCGTCGCGCCCGTGCGCCGCATGACCGGGGTCATGGGGACACTGGCCTCGGGAAACTACACGGTTGAGGTGCCCGACCGCGATCGCAAGGACGAGGTCGGCGCGATGGCCGGAGCGGTCCAGGTGTTCAAGGACAATGCCCTGGAGGTCGAACGCCTGCGCGCCGAGCAGGAGCAGCAGAAGCAGCAGGCGGCAGCGGCGCAGAAGCAGGCGCTGAATCTGATGGCCGACAGGTTCGAGGCGACGATCCTGGACGTCGTGAAGGCCGTGTCCTCCTCATCGCTTGAACTGCAGACGACCGCGGAATCCATGTCGGCGGTGGCAAACCAATCGGCGTCCCAGGCGACGACCGTGGCGGCGGCGGCGGAGCAGACCACCGCCAACGTCCAGACGGTGGCTTCCGCTACCGAGGAACTCTCGTCGTCGATCGGCGAAATCTCTCGCCAGATGGCGGAGGCCGCCAGTATCTCGTCCACGGCGATGAAGGAGGCCGAACAGACCGACGCTGTGGTGCTGGGGCTGGCGGCGGCGGCCGACCGCATCGGGGAAGTGGTCCGGCTGATCAACGACATCGCGAGCAAGACCAACCTGCTGGCGCTGAACGCCACGATCGAGGCCGCTCGCGCCGGTGAGGCGGGTAAGGGCTTCGCCGTGGTGGCCGGCGAGGTGAAGATGCTCGCAACCCAGACCGCCCGGGCGACGGACGAAATCAGTCAGCAAATCACCGAGGTGCAGAAGGCAACCGGACAAACCGTCGGAGCGATCAGAAATATCTCCGGCACAATCGGGAGAATCAGCGAAATCTCGTCCACCATTTCGGCCGCCGTGCAGGAGCAGGGTGCGGCCACGCAAGAGATCGCCCGCAACGTTCAGCAGGCGGCCCAGGGGACGCAGGAGGTATCGCTGAATATCACCGGTGTTTCGCAAAGTGCGGCCGAAACGGGGCATGCCGCCGGACAGATGTTGGTCTCGGCGACCGATCTGTCCGGGAATGCCGAACGTCTCAGTTCAGAAGTGCGGACATTCCTTGGGAGCGTGCGCGCCTCCTGATTTCGGTGCCGCGCCGTGGATACGGGAAAGAAGCGCGCTTCAGCAATCTTTCCCGTATCCACATGTTCAGGGCGGAATCCACCGTCCGGGGAACGCCCCCCGGGCTGCAGACCGACGATTGCGCCGACATCTCTGCAATCGTTCAGACGAAGCAGGCGATTTCGGCAAAACGCGATGCCACCGGATAGCCGGTCACTTCGATGCCGGCGGCGTTGAGCCAGGCATGAGCCTCGAATGACTTTTCCGGGCCCCGTGCGGCGCCGAAATGCAGGGCGCTCGGGATGCCGCGCCGGTACAGCATCGCCCTGGCGGCCATGGCCCGGGGCAGGCAAACCGCTTCGAACGGCAGCGTGCGCCCGGCCGCGGCGACAGCGCGGCGCACCCGGCGTGCGGTCTCGGCGTTTGCCGTCGGTCCTGCGGCGGCGCAGGCGATAACCCGCGCGTCGGTGGGCGGAACGAAATCGCCCAACCGGCGGGCCAACACGGGAAAAGGAACGGCCATTAAGCCCAGTCGCGCCACGGTGAGCCAAAAGACCGCCTCGGCGACGAGCGCCTTTTGCCGCCGGTCAAGCCGGATGACGCGACCCAGTCGGCGGCGGATCGAATGCGATGGCGCCATGGCCAGCCAACTCCTCAAGGTAGGACGGCACCTTGACCCGACAGGTTTCGTCCGAAACCTCGAATTCGACGGTCAGCCGGGCCACCAGATCGTCCAGGGTGAGCGATGGATCAATCGTCGCCGAGACGCGCGCACCGACCGCGGTAGGACTGATGTCGTTGCCGTGCTTTGCGCTCATCATGACCAACTCTTCGCCGACCAGGGCGGTCAACCAATCCCCTCGCCGTGAAATTCTCATGGGACGGCTCCGATGTGCAATGATGTTGTGGTGGCGGAAAAACCGCGTGTCGCAGGACCGTCCCGACGCCTCGACGACTCCGGCTCTGCCTCCTGCGCGCTTCGCCAGATGCCGGCGCACCATCGTGCCCTTGGTCAGTCCCAGCCGTTTGATCGCGTCGGCCCACAGCTCGAGATTGCGGCAATCCGGCATGGCCCGCGCCGTCCAAGCCGTAAACGCGGTAAGCCGACGTGGCGGATTGACTCGGGCCGGTTTTGCGGGCTTTTTCGCGATGGACCTGGTGACGCCTTTTGCAGTTCGCCGTCGCGCATAATGCCCAGGGACGAAGTCCCCTTGACCCCTGTGAATCGGGTGACGTTCGCGGCGCCGGATCATGATCCGCTGTGGGAATCAAACCGATTTTTGAAGGGAAGGTGCCTTGTCATGGGCATTTTGTTGAAAAGCATGGCCGTTGTTGTCCTGGCGCTGGCGCCGCTGACCACGGCCTTGGCGCAAAGTGCCGATAGCGGCGCGATGGCACCGGGTGGTGCGATGATGGGGGCCGGTCCGGGCATGATGGGACCGGGCCGCATGCTCGATCCGGCAGCCTTGTCGGCTTTGAAGGACGAGTTGGGGATTACCGGCGCCCAGGAGGGGCAATGGGCCGCCTTTGCCGCCGTGGTGACGGCGCTCTGGGACAGCCGCCCGGCGATGCCCGACCCCGCAATGAACGCCGGACAAATGCCGCCGCCGGCCGCCGTGGCGGGCGGGACGGATGTCCATGCCGTCCTGCATCGGGCACGGGATGCGTTGGCCGCGGTGTTGACGCCGCAACAGCGTGCGATTCTCGATCGGGAGGCGCCGCCGCCGCCAATGGGGCCGCCGCCGTCGGGGGAGCCGCCACGGTAACAGGGGGTCGATCGCTCAGATACCGGGCAGCAGGCTGTGCTGGGTGGGCTGGTAGGGCACCAGTTCGCCGGCGGCGGCATCGGGCCGCAGGAACAGCACAGCCCGCTCATTGAGCAGGGCGGCCACGGTCGAAAAGGTGCTGTTGGCACCGATGACAATGTCGGCCCGGCTCAGCATGAAGAAATCCGGATAGAACGCGGCACCCGGGATATCGACCTGAAGGTCGCGGGCGGTCCGGGGCGAGAAAGCGGCGAAGGTCTCTTCGATGCCGGGCTGGTCGCTGGCGATATAGAGCACGGGCCGGGGCAGGGCCGCCCACAGCTTGTGCAGCCACGACAGATACCAAGCCTCCGGCGCCACCCAGAAATGGCGATGGAACGGGTGCTGGGTCGGGAAGCGCACGGCATCGCCCCGACGCAGATGCAGCGCGACCAGGGCCCCGCCGGCGCGCAGGCGTTCCAGCGCCGGCTCCAGCAGTGTCGCGGCGCGGTGCCCCGGCTTCAGGACCCGTTGCAACAAGGCCTGGTGGCGCGCGAAATAGGGGACCTGATCGGCGAACAGGCCGGACAGGTCATGGTCGGCGATCCGGATCCAGGGCGTGCCGGCGGCCTGCTGGGCGGCGCTCAGCGCCGCCGGCGTCAATTCCGGCCGGCGGGTTCCGGGCGGGCCGGGTTCGACGATCGGTTCGTCGAGGTCGAACAGATCGCGGCCGATCCAGTCCGCGGTTTCGGCGCGCAGGTCATGTTCAGCGGCAAAGCAGCGCAGGAAGCCATATTGGATCAGCTGGTTGCCGAACCGGCCATTGTCCCCCAGGGACGACAGGGTGATGGCAGGGCGATCGTCGCGGGGCGCCGGTGCCGGCGGGGGGCCCCAGGCGGCACGCAGGCGCAGCAGGGCCGCCCGGGAATAGGACCGGCTGTGTTCCGGGCGCAGGCGCAGGGTATGCTGGTAGACGCGCAGCGCCCGATCCGGTTGGCCCTGTCGTTCCAGCAGCGGACCGAGCCGGACCAGGGCGGCGAGGTCGGTCGGGTCTTGCACCAGACGTTCGCGGCAGATCGCGGTCCAGGATGCGACCGTGGCGTCGTCGGTGCCAACCAGGATTGCCGTGTCCTGGTCGACGTGGTTCAGGGCGATGGCGAGATTGTTGTAGGACGCGACCGCATTGGGATCGCAGCTCAAGGCCCGTTGCAAAGGGGCGATTGCCTCATCCAGGCGGTTCTGATCCAATAACAGGTGACCATAGGTCGCGAGATGCGGTGCCGAATGCGGTCGCAGCACGGTGCCGCGCTGCGCCCAGGTCCGGGCGTCATCCAGGCGGCCACTCTGGTGCAGCAGGACGGCATAGAGCGGGGCAATCTCGGCGGCGGCCGGCCTGTCGCACAACAGGTCACAGTAACAGCGTTCGCTGTCGGCAAGGTCACCGGCCTGGTGCAGTCTTGCCGCCTCGGTCAGGCGGGCGGCAAAGCCGGGAGGCGGTGCCGCCGGGGCTTCAGGCATTTCCGGGGTCGGCATGGGGTTTCCGGATCGGGATCACGAAGGGGCCGGGTTGTCGTTCGGGACAAGTCTAGCATGGGGGGCCGGTCGCGGCGATGGCTGTTGCCGGGGTGCAGCGGTTGTCATTTGGGCGACGAAGCGTTGGGCTTTCGCCCAAACCCAACGGGGGCCATGCCCCAGACCCCTTTGTTTTTGTTAAAATAGCGGGGGATTCGGAGTTCACCCCGAGCGGGTGCGGGCGGCAGCCCGCGGGCCGACAGCCAAAATGAGAACGGCTGGCCGGGGTGTGATCCCGGGGTGGCTGGGCATGGCAGCGCGCTGGTCCTATAGTGGCGACAGTGCAAGGGGTATTTGGGATCGTGATGCGCCGGGTACTGCCGAAGACCGAACCGGACGGTGTTGCCGGCCCGGATTCCGTTTCGGGGGGCGCGGTGATGTCGCACGGGCGCGTGGCGTGGTGGGTCGTGGTGGCCGTCGCGATCATGCTGGCGGTGATGGGCTGGGCGTTTCGCGCCGAATTCGGGCGCGTCCGGGCGGTGGCGGACGATGCCGCGGACCGGGCCGGATCGCCGGTGGCGTTTCCGGTCGCGGTCGCGCCGCCGATTGCCACGCCGCCGCCGGCAAGTCCGGCCCCTCCGGCCCCTGAACCGGCCCCCGCGCCCGCGCCACCACCCGCTGACACCACAGCCCCGCCACAAGCCGACACGGCGATGGCGGCGCTGCTGGCGGATGTTGCGCGCCTGCCCGATCAAGCCACGGCAGGTCCCCCGCCGGTGGCGCTTCAACGCAAGGCCGCGCGCCCGCTGGCGAGCCGGCCGGAGTCGGCGGCTCCTAGAACATCGCCGCCCGACGATCGGCGGCGCGACGCTGCGCTCGCGGCGGTCCGTCGTCAGATGGCGCGCTGCCGGGCCTTGCCGGGTGCCATGGCCGATGTTCCGGGAGCGGCCGCGGTCACGGTGGAAGTGGCGCTCAATCCTGACGCGACCGTGCGCCGGGTGATGATCCTCGATCCCGAACCCGGGGCGGCCGCCCCGGGGCAAAGCGTCATGGCGGAAAACATTGTGCGCGCCCTTCTCGATCCGCGTTGCGGCCCGTTTCCCCTGGCCCCGGAAGACTATCCTGTGTGGCGGGTGCTGACACTCCGTCTTGCCGCGGCCGGGCCGTCATAGCCCGGGGCGCCCGGAGCGGATTATCGATCCCGCGCCAGGGCGGGGCGTGGGGGCGTCACAGCGCCGGCACTGGCAAGCGGAACCGTGGCGGTGACCCGCAAGCCGCCCAGCGGGCTGTCGTCCAGGCGCAGGGTTCCGCCATAGACCTCGATGATATCGCCGACGATCGCGAGACCGAGGCCGGTGCCCGCGGTCGCCTGATCGAGACGTGCGCCGCGTTCCAGGGCGGTCTGGCGCGCCACAAGCGGAATCCCGGGGCCATCATCATCGATCGTGATCGCGATCGCCGCCGAGGCTGCTTCGGCGGTGACCCGGACCTGGTCCCGGGCCCACTTGGCGGCATTTTCCAGAAGATTGCCCAGCAGTTCGGTGAGGTCATCCCGGTTGACGGCCGCCTGAAGCGCGTCGGGGATCGCGATCGACCAGGACCGCGCCGCCCCGGTGGGCGTCTTGCGGATCGTCGTCACCAGTTGCCCGACCAGCGGGGCCAGTGGCGTGGCCATGCCATGACCATGCTGCAATCGGGCCCGGGCCAGCGGACGTTCAATCTGACGGCGCATGGTCTCGGCGAGATCCTCGATATCCTGCGCGAGGGCCGTGTCACCCCGGCTGCGCAGGCTCCGTGCCGCCGCGCCGAGCGCGGTCAGCGGTGTTTTCAGCCCATGGGCCAGGTCGGCCGCCGCGGCACGGGCGCGCGCGATCATCCGGTCGTGGACATCGAGCAGGGTGTTGACCTCCTCGGCAAGCGGCATCACCTCGTCGGGGTAGGTGAGCGGCAGGCGGCGGTGGGTTCCGGAGCGGATCGCACCAATCCCGCGCCGGACCGCTTCCAGGGGACGCAGCCCGATCCGAACTTGCAGCCAGGCCGCGGCCAGCAGAGCCAAGCCCAGCATCGCCAGGGACGGCACAAGATCCCCGGCGAAGTCCCGGACCAGGGCCCGGGTATCGTTGCTGTCGATGGCACTGACGATGCGCAGGGTTCGCGGCGGTGTCGCCGTGCTGAAGGTGACCTGGCGTTCCCGGGCGATCAAGGTCGTGTGACCGGGCCCGGGCACGAGGTGGCGGTGCGGTGTGGCGTCGTCGAGCCGGTCCGCCGGCAGGGTCAGCCCGACATCCCATAGCGAGCGCGAACGCGCCGAGCGACCCTGGTCATCGCCGACCTGCCAGTACAGGCCGCTGAGCGGCTGATCAAAGCGGGGATCGGCGGGCGGGCGCACAACGGTGATCTCGCCATCGCGACCAAAGGCGATATTGCCGGCGATCTGGCGGATATAGGTGTCGAGCTCGGCATCAACCCGCAACTCGACATGGCGTTGAAACAGGATCACCAGGCCGACCCCGGATGCCATCATCGCGGCCGTGGTCGACAGCAGGGCCATCGTCAACAGGCGCAGCCGGAGCGACCGCCGTCTCACGGCCGCGCCGCGATCGTATAGCCGAAACCGCGACGGGTCTCGATCAGATCGATGCCCAGTTTGCGCCGGACCCGGCCGACCAGAACCTCGATCGCGTTCGATTCGCGCTCGAAATCCTGCGTGTAGAGATGTTCGGTCAGTTCGAGCTGGGACACCACCCGACCGGCATGGTGCATCAGATAGGATAGCAGGCGATATTCCTGGGGTGACAGGCTGGCGGGCACACCGTCGACGCTGACCGTCATTTGCCGCGTGTCCAGGCAGACCGGTCCATTGACAAGGATCGCCGAGGCCTGGCCGGCCGAGCGGCGGATCAGGGCGCGCAACCGGGCCACCAGCTCTTCCATGCGGAAGGGCTTGGGCAGGTAGTCGTCGGCGCCGGCATCAATCCCTTCGACCCGCTCGACCCAGCTACCGCGGGCGGTGACGATCAGGATCGGGAAACGGCGGCCCGCCTGGCGCCAGCGTTTCAGGATCGCCAACCCGTCCATCGCCGGCAGGCCGAGATCGAGCACGACCGCGTCAAAATCCTCGGTATCGCCGCGGAACCAGGCGTTTTCGCCATCGGCTTCGCGCTCGACGGCGTAGCCGGCGGCGGCGAGCGCGGTGGCCAGGTCGCGCCCGATCCGGTCGTCATCCTCGACCACAAGAATACGCATCATTCGCCTCCGGTGATGAGGCCGGTGTGGGCGTCGACCTTGACCTCACGCAGCCGGCCGTCGTCATCGATGACCTTGAACTCATAGGTCCAGATCCCCCCGCTATGTTCCAGCTCGGTCGAGACGATGTCACCGTGAAAGCGTCGGTGGACCGTTGCGATGATCTCTTCCAGCGGCGCGATCTCGCCGCGGATGCGCGCCTGGCGGGCCCGGTCATGGTCGGCGTGCCCCTCTCGCTCGTCGGGGACCTGCGCCCGAAGAGGACAAGGTCCCGCGGCGGTCAGCATGGCGGCGGCCACCGCCAGCGGCGCCCAGAGTGCGCGTTTTTCGATCATCACCGCAATCTCGCAGATCGAAGCTGACAGGACGCTGACAGAGGCGCTCAGCGATTGGTCAGCCGGATGCCGGTAGGGTTCGTCTCGCCAACCCCGGCTTAACGCAACGATCGATCCCCGTTGTCGTCAAGGAGATGAATCCTATGCAATCGAAATTCTCACAACGGATGTTACCGCCGGCCGTCCTGACTTTGGCCGCCCTGACTCTGGGCCTGATGACCAGCCTGCCGGCCCGCGCCGAGAACGCCGTCGATTGCGGCAACGCGCCCCGGGCCCAGTGGCTCAGCACGGACGCAATCAAGGCCAAGGGAATCGCGCTGGGTTATGACGTGCGCCGCGTCAAAGTCGAGAAGGGGTGCTATGAGCTCTATGCCATCGACAAGGCGGGCGCCCGGGTCGAACTGGTGTTGAATCCGGTCACCGGAGCGGTGGCCGGCACGGAAGGTGAGGACTAATGTCGACCTTCTCGATCCGCGATGATGAGGATGGCATCGCGCGGCCGGTGACCGTGCGTGTCTGGGATCCTCTGGTGCGCATTTTTCACTGGTCGCTGGTGATCGCCTTTACCATCGCGTGGCTGACCGGTGACGAGATCCGGCGGGTCCATGAGGTCGCCGGCTTCCTGATCGCCGGGCTGGTGGCGTTTCGCTGGATCTGGGGCCTGGTCGGAAGCCGTCGGGCCCGGTTCCGGGATTTCGTCTATCAGCCGCGAACCGTAATCGCCTATCTGAAAGATATCGTCCACCACCGGGCCCGGCGCTATGTCGGCCACAATCCGGCGGGTGGGGCGATGGTTGTCGCCCTGCTCGTGATGCTGACGGTGATCTGCACCACCGGTATCATGATGACCACCAATGCCTTCTGGGGCGTTGAATGGGTTGCCGGCGTGCACGCGATCTGTGCCAACCTGATCCTGGTTCTGGTCGGGCTTCACCTGGCCGGTGTGTTTGCCGCCAGCGTCGAGCATAAGGAAAATCTGGTTCGCGCCATGATCACCGGGGACAAGCGCGCCACCTGAGTGCTGCCGGGTGACGGGGGGACCGGAGCCGCCGCGACGGTTCCGGTCCCTTCCCGTCACGGCGCCTCGATCACCACATTTTCCTGCGCCAGCGTGCGTTGCACCGCGGGCCGTGCCAGTGTCCGCCCGGTCAATTGCGCCCAGGCCGGGTGGCTTGACGCCATCGGCAGGCCCAGCCGGTGGCCCCAGGCCCAGAACACCAGAAGAAAAGGATCGACGATACTGTAGCGATCGGGAACCGCCCAATCCCGGCCATCGGCGAGGATTGCCTCGATCGCGGTGTAGTGCGCGACGAGATCCTCCCGTCCCTTTGCGGCGATGGCGGCATGATGATCCGGATTGTCGCTAAAGCGCGCGGTTCGCCAGACCTGGCCGAATGCCTGGCCATGCACGGTCCCAGACAGCCAGTTCAGCCATTCGAGACAACGGGCTTCACCGGCGGGGTCCGCGGGGAGCAGCCCGGCGTTCGGATGGCAGCGCGCCAGGAAAAACAAGATTGCCGGGCCCTCGGTCAGAAGGTCGGGGGCCCCGCCACTGCGTCCCGGGACGCCGGCCAGAGCGGGGACACGTCCTTTGGGATTGAGCGCCAGATAGTCCGGCGTCCGCGTCCCTTCGCTGCGCACCGAGGAGCGCAGTGACAGGGTATAGGGGACGCCGATCTCCTCCAGAACGATATGCGAGGCTAGCGAACAGGCACCGGGTGAGTAATAGAGGCAATACATGAAAGACCTGCCATCTCGTGACACGGGCGACGGGGGCGCCAGCGTGCGGCCCCGTCATTGACCGTCCCAGCAATAGCCGGGAACCGCGGGTTAATCTATCGGGTGTGAGGTCTCCGGCGCGGAGCCGGCTGACAACCGATCCCGACCGGGGGGCGGGCCCCTGGCGTCCGTTGGTGTCGGGCGGATTTCACGCCGTTGGGACAGCCTGACCGGCGATGACGGACGTCGAATCAACCGGCTGAGCCCGACCCGTGCCGATGATACATTTTGTTACAAAATGGTACCGGCAACAATCCGAATTTCGTGTAAAGTTGGCATGCCGGGTGTATGAAGGAGATGTCGCCCTTGTCAGCCTCTTCCAAGAAGCAAATGGGTTGGTTGCCACGGGTTGCATCGGTTTGAGAGCCACCAGTCGTCGTTCGCCATGTCCGATCGAAGAGGCCGTCCCGCCGTCCCGGGCTGCCTTCGCCGCGGCAAGACGTCGCTCGGCGATCAAGGATGGCCAATGGATGCCTTCCAATAATTTTGGCGCAGACGGGGCTCGGGGCGCCGCAGCGTTCAGCCTTGGAAGCATTCGGGGATGCGCGCATTTCCCGACAATGCGAACTGTACTCTTTCTCAGTGTGAGAAAAATCGGCTTCGCGCAAATCACCCCCCGTGCCGCACGCCATACTCAAAATGCATAACAGCCTGAGTCCTAATCTTTATGTCAGTCCGTAATTTCTTGAAAAGACGAAGGCAACGGGCCAACGAAGGTGGAACCTTTGTTGGGATTGTTGCGCTCGGCTGTGGAGTCGAAATCCCAGCTTATCCCCACGATGTGAAGGTTGTCGTGAGATGAATATTCTTTTCTATATAGAGCCCTGGATCGAAAAAAACAAACCAGAATGGAAAAATATTTGGATAGATAATGTAATATTTCCATTATATCAAACAATACGAGGGTTTTCGAAAAACAGGTGTTTTTTTCTGATTGGGGACGCGCAGAGCGGTGCTGTCAATCGGATAACATCTCATGAAAATACGCAATGTTCGATAATATCGCAGCGTGAATTGCGCGATATTTTTCCTGATTATCTTACGGCGACGTTAAGTTGGTATCGTGGTGACGCAACATTTGAAGAAATGGAGAAAATGAAGGGGATAATAAGGCAAAAAGTGGATGGCTTTATTCCTGATATTATCATTACTTTTATGGCTTCTGTTCCTTTTTTATCGGAACTGTTTCCTGATGCTCTTGTCTTAACCATGGAGGTGAGCGGGTTTTCGCGCGCCCCCTATCCGAGCTCATGGTTCCTGGACCCCTGCGGCTCTTTTAAACATAGTTTTTTAGTGAAATATGCTGCAGCGTTGACTAATCGCGAAATTTCAGAGGATGGACGCAAATTTCTACACTTTTTTCGAAAGAAATTTCTGGATCGGCTGTTGATCGCGAAAAATCCGTTCAGCCGCTCTGAGCTGATCCAGGACAAACCGTTTCGCTACCTGCTGCTGCTGCCGCTGCAAGTTTCTGATTACGTGGCCTTTGAGGGAAACACCTCGTTTGCCAGTCAATGGGATATGCTCTGCCATGTTCTTGACAATATCCGTCCCGATATCGGTGTGGTCGTAACCGAACATTCGGATTGGAGCAGCATCCTGACTCCAGAAGTCAATACATATCTTAGAAAAACCTATCCGAATTATATTTATCTTGAAAAATTCGGTGACTATCAATACTCGTCGCAGTTCTTGATGCAGCATGTCGATGCAGTCGCCACCGTTTCCTCAACACTTGGTTTCCAGGGTCTTTTGTGGGAAAAGCCGATTTGCGCTTTGGGTGACAGCCATATCAACGTGATTGCGGATATAAAAAATATCCATGATCTCGGGGACTGTCTTGACAGTAAATCCTATCAATCAAAAGACAATATTCTCTATTATCTTCTGTCGCATTTCTTTTTTATCGGAGACAAGCAACATTTATATGATTCAACTTGGCTGGAACAGCGTTTTGTTGCGTGGATAGCTCGGTATCGAACCGTCGGTATCGACGAAAATTTCTTTGCGCCGATCGATACACCTTTTCGGTTGCTCAAAAGCTATCTTCGATCGGCTTATCCGCATATTCCATACAGCAGCCGAAATGGGCTTGACCGTAATGCTCTGGTGAGTGAAGCGGTGCTGGTCGAGCGCACGGCCGATCTGGAAGCGACGCGGGCCGATCTGGTGGCACGCACCGAGGAGGCCAACGCGGCGCGGGCGGTGCTGGTCGAGCGCACCGCGGATCTGGAAGCGACGCGGGCCGCTCTGGTGGCACGCACCGACGAGGCCAACGCGGCGCGGGCGGTGCTGGTCGAGCGTACCGCGGATCTGGAAGCGACGCGGGCCGATCTGCTGGCACGCACCGAGGAGGCCAACGCGGCGCGGGCGGCGCTGGTCGAGCGCACCGCGGACCTGGAAGCGACGCGGGCCGATCTGGTGGCACGCACCGAGGAGGCCAACGCGGCGCGGGCGGCGCTGGTCGAGCGCACGGCCGACCTGGAAGCGACGCGGGCCGATCTGGTGGCACGCACCGAGGAGGCCAACGCGGCGCGGGCGGCGCTGATCGAGCGCACCGCGGATCTGGAAGCGACGCGGGCCGATCTGGTGTCCCGAACCGACGAGGCGGACGCGGCGCGAGCGGCGCTAACCGAACTCACCGCGGATCTGGAAGCAACCCGGGTTGATCTGGTCGGTCGAACCGACGAGGCGAACGTGGCGCGGGCGGCGCTGGTTGAGCGCACCGCGGATCTGGAAGCCACCCGTGCCGATCTGGAAGCAACGCGGGCCGTGCTGGTGTCCCGAACCGACGAGGCGGACGCGGCGCGGGCGGCGCTAACCGAACTCACCGCCGACCTGGAAGCGACCCGGGTTGATCTGGTCGGTCGAACCGATGAGGCAAACACAGCGCGGGCGGCGCTGCTCGAGCGTACCGCGGATCTTGAAGCGACGCGGGCCGCTCTGGTGTCCCGAACCGATGAGGCCAACGTGGCGCGGGCGGCGCTGGTCGAGCGTACCGCGGATCTTGAAGCGACGCGGGCCGCTCTGGTGGCACGCACCGAGGAGGCCAACGTGGCGCGGGTGACACTGATCGAGCGCAACGCGGACCTGGAAGCCACCCGTGCCGCTCTGGAAGCGACGCGGGCCGATCTGCTAAGCCGAACCGACGAGGCCAACGTGGCGCGGGCGGCGCTGATCGAGCGTACCGCGGATCTGGACGCCACCCGGGCCGATCTGCTGAGCCGAACCGACGAGGCCAACGCGGCCCGGGCGGCACTGATCGATCACGTCGATGAACTGATTGCGACCCGCAGAGAATTGGCCGAACGCACAGCCAGGCTGGAGGCTTTGTCCAAGAGATTCCGCTTCGGGTTTCACCTGAATTCGGTCTCAAAAATTCCGAAACTTATTAAGCGTGTGCTTGAAAGGCGTTAATGGCGTGCGCCTGGTGTTCGCAAAATAGCGTGCGGGAATCATGGCCGACCCGTCATGCGGTTTGGTGGGCGCAGGCTTGCCCGGGGGCGGCGGAGCAGGACACCACGCAATGTTCTGGGCAATGTTCTGGGCGGTGTTCGGGCGGGTATCTTGATCCGGGGATGTGGCCGGCCCATCTCTTGACAGGGGTCGGACGCCGGATCGGGTCTGATGCCCGCGGGTCGGTTGCGATCGCGAGGGTTGCGCCGTCCGGATATCGCTCGATGGAGGGTATCAATCTGTCAGACCACGCCGCATTCCCGCGGGTTTCGCCCGTGTCGCCGGTCGTTGATCATGGTGGCTTCGGTTTTCCGACGAGCCCGGTCATCGAAACGGCAATGACGGGCCGATCCGATGGGGTGTACGGCGCCGGGTGCCGGCATGACCAGGCGTCGTGTGTGGCGGCGACGCCCGGGAAGCGGCCGGTCTGAGGGGAGTGGGAAGAATCATGGCTGTGGAAAACCCGTACGGCATTCTTGGTGTCGCGCAGGATGCGAGTGCCGATGACATTCGCAAGTCCTATCATAAGCTTGCCAAACGCTATCATCCGGACCTCAACCCCGGAAAGCCGGAGGCGGAACAGAAATTCAAATCCGTTACCGCGGCCTATGAGCTGTTGTCGGACCCCGCAAAACGCACCCGTTTTGATCGGGGCGAGATCGATGCGAACGGCAGTGAGACCGCTGCGGCCCCGCCCGCTGGCGATCCTCGCTGGCGCCAGGCCGCGGGGGCGGGGGGCACGGTTCACAATATCGATATCGGTGATCTGTTCGGCGACCTGTTCGGTGGCGGGGGGCGGGGCGCCGGTGCGCCGGCCGGGGTCCGCTACAGCCTTGAGGTCGATTTCCTTGATGCCGTCAACGGCGGCAAGCGCCGGATCACGCTGCCCGACGGCAAGACCATCGATCTGGCGATCCCGGTCGGCACCGAGGACGGCCAGGTCTTGCGCTTGAACGGCAAGCCGCCGCTGACGATCGAGCTGACGGTACGTCCCCATCCCTGGTTCACGCGTGTTGGTAACGACATTCATGTCGAGGTGCCGGTCACGGTTGCCGAGGCGGGCCTGGGCGGCAAGATCAAGGTGCCGACGGTGACCCGACCGGTGATGGTGACGGTGCCGCCGGGGTCCGACAGCGGCAGCGTGTTGCGCCTGCGCGGCAAAGGGGTCCGTCACGGCGGTCAGGCCGGGGATCAGATCGTGACCTTGCGCATTGTCCTGGGCGGGCCCCCCGACCCGGCACTGTCCGCGGCGTTGCGGGAGTGGGCCGGGCGCAATCCCACGGATCCACGCCAGTCGATGTTGGGCTGAGCCGCCCCGGGGGGCGATCGGACCGGGGCGGGAGAGCGCGTCATGGCACAGGATCAGCAGGCGGACGTCATCGCTTTCCTGGCGGATCCGGCGGCCCATGACGGCGATGGCCCGGTCGAGATCATCGAGACCCACGCGTCGCTGCTGTTTCTGGCCGGGCCGCGGGTGGTCAAGCTGAAGCGGGCGGTCCGTCGGCCCTATCTCGACTATTCGACCCGGGAGCTGCGGCACAACGCCTGTCTGGCTGAATTTCGGCTGAATCGCCGCATTTCGCCCGAACTCTATCGCGGCGTCCGCGCGGTGTGGCGCCGTGCCGACGGCACGATCACCTATGATCACGAGGATGCTGGCACCGGCGTGGTGCTCGATTGGGTTGTGGTGATGAACCGGTTTGACGAACAAACCCGGTTCGACCGTCTGGCCCGACGCGGGGACCTGACCCCGGCACTGTTGATCGAACTGGCGGGGCGGATCGTGGACATGCATCGCCACGCCCGGCCGACGCGCCGCTATGGCGGTGCCGGGGGGATCGAACAGGTGGTCGCCCTCAATGAAACCGCGATGGCTGCGGCGGGCATTGATCCGGCCCGGGCTGGTGCCGTAACGCGGACCTGTCAGGGCGCCCTCGACCGGCTCTCCGGGCTGCTGGAACGGCGACGCCGGGGCGGCAGGGTTCGGCGCTGCCACGGCGACCTGCATCTGGCCAATCTGTGTCTGGTCGAGGGTCGGCCGACGCCGTTTGACTGCCTTGAGTTCGATCCCGCCCTGGGCTGCATCGACGTGCTCTATGATCTGGCCTTCCTGCTGATGGATCTAGGGCATTATGGCCTCAGCGCGGCGGCCAATCTGGTATTCAACCGCTATCTTGATCTGAGCGACGAGGGCGTGGGCGACAGTGCGGGGCTGCCGGCATTGCCGTTGTTTGTCGGGTTGCGTGCGGTGATCCGCGGTCATATCGCGGCGGCGCAGGCCGCGACCGCCGGGGCGACGGTGTCGGGTGACGTCGCCCATTACCTGGACGCCGCGCAGGCGGCGTTGGCGCCGGTGCGCCGGGGCGTGGTCGCGATTGGCGGCCTCAGCGGCAGCGGCAAATCGACCCTGGCCCGAGCCTTGGCACCGCGGTGCGACGGTTTGCTGGGGGCCCGGGTGCTGCGGACCGATGTCATCCGCAAGCGCGCCGCTGGCCTGGTGCCGGAGCAGCACCTGCCGGCCAGCGCCTACGACCAGGCCAGCCAGGGGCGGGTTTATGGCGGGTTGATCGAGCAGACGGTGGCGGCACTCGCGGCGGGCTTTCCGGTGATCGCCGACGCGGTGTTCCTGCAACCGTCGGAACGGGGCGCCATCGCCGCAACCGCCGCGGCCGCCGGTGTCCCCTTTCTCGGCCTGTGGCTCGACATTGCCGGGGATCAGGCGCGACAGCGGATCGGTGACCGGGTCTCCGACGCTTCGGACGCAACCCCCGCCGTCTTTGACTTCCAACAACGCATTGATCCCGGGGTCATCGAGTGGCATCGGGTGGACGCCGGGGGCGGACAAAATCAGACCGCGGCCGCGGCCACCGCGCTGTTGACCGCGGCCGGATTCTGATCCGGAGCGTCCGGATCGCCATGACGGAAGCGGCGCCCGCTTTATGGAAACGTTCCCCTTGACAGCGGTTTGGTGAAGGTGCACCTTATAGTCATAGTAAATACAGATGAGGCTCCGCGACCGGGAACAGAGATAGACAGAGATCCTGCCGACGGAAACGTCGGAAGGAATAGGAAACCGAAGCCAGGAGGGTGATCAGTCTCATGAGTCCACCGGCGCTTACTTGAGGAAGCCGACCCTATTCGGCCAGACAACTTACGGAATTTTAACCTGTACCATCCCAGGAACGCGGTGTCCTTAGACATTCCGCAGTGACCCCCGCCGCGTCTCGACGCGAGCGGGGGTTTTGCGTTTGGGATCCGGAAGCCTGCACGACGGTCGTTTGGTGCACGCATCGGATCGGCAAATAGTTTCGCCAGCCCGGCAAAAAATGCCTCCCCGACGGCAGAAACTTCCGGTGATATCGCGGCATCGCCGGCGCGCGATGGCGATTTGAGACCGTGAAACCTTCCAGAAATTCCACCATCTTGACGGTACGGCGCTTGCATACTCTTGAGCTGCAGCGGTGACCCCTGCCACGGCGCTGGTGAATAGCGCGACGCCGGCAGGGAGAACCAAGCAATCGAAATGTCGTCACCTGCGATACCGGCGAGGGAGTGAATTATTGTCTTGTTGCCCTCTTTCTGTGCAAGAACTCGAAGAAATAAATACGTCATCTGTCAACAGGTAGTCATTTCGCAGACGACAATCATGTGAGGCTCGACTGCCGTGATCTCAAGCATTTCGTCCTATAGCGCCCTGCAAATCGCCAACCTGACGGCCACACAGGTTGCTGATTTGACCTCGACCGATTTTGCGTCCATGACGACGACGCAGATCGAGGCGCTGACGACGACGGAAATCACGGAACTGAGTGCGACCCAGATTTCGGAATTGTCGACGAAGCAGGTTGCGGCCCTGGAAACAACCCAGATTGCCGCCTTGTCGACAAACCAGTTCTCCTTCAGCGCCGCCCAGATTGCCGTGTTGAATGCCGGCCAGGTCGATGCGATCGGGACCGCGGAGATCGCGGCCCTGACAACGACGCAACTGCAGGCGATGACCACGACGGAACTCGCCGCCTTGACGTCGGATCAGTTTGCTGCGTTGTCGTCCTCGCAGTTGGGGGCACTGTCCGCAACCCAGATTGCCGGCCTCAGCACGACAGAAATCGCGTCCTTGACGACGAGCCAACTGAGCGGCCTGACCACGACCAGTATTGGCGCCTTGACCGCGACGCAGCTCCGCCAGTTGTCGGCAACGCAGGTCGCGTCGATGACGACGACACAGGCCACGGGGCTGTCGCGGACCCAGATTGCCGCGTTGACGACCACGGCGGTCACCGCCTTGACCGCGACCGACTTGACCGCGTTGACGACGACGCAGATCACGGGTTTCAACGCGGCTGACATCGCCGCCCTGACGACGACCCAGCTCAATGACCTGACGGCAACCCAGTTTGCCGCGCTGACCGCGACGCAGCTCAAGGCCTTGACCGGCGATCAGCTGGCGGCCCTGAGCCCGACACAAGTTGCGGCGCTGACGGCGACCGGGGTGGCGAGCCTGACGTCAACGCAGGTCGGTGAATTGTCGACCACCCAGATCGCCTCGCTGACCACGACCCAACTCAGCGGCCTGACCCGGACCGAAGCCGCGGCTCTTGGCACCGATCAACTGGCGGCGTTGAGCGCGACGCAAATCGCCGCCCTGACACAGACAGCGATCAGCGGCTTCACCACCAGCGAGATCGCGTCCCTGACCAGTGATCAGTTGGGCGCCTTGAGCGCGACCGCGATCGCCGCGATCCAGGGCACGGCGCTGGCGGGATTGTCCCAGACGCAAGTGGCCTCGCTGACCACGACCCAGCTTGCCGGGCTGACCAAGAGCCAGATCGCGTCCTTGACGACGACGGCCGCTTCAGCCTTGACCGCGACCGAATTGACGGCCCTGACGACGACCCAGCTCGCGGGCCTGACCAGCACCGCCATTGCCAGTCTGACGACGACGCAGGTCAACAGCCTGACGACGACCCAGTTCGCGGCGCTGTCGGGCGCGCAGCTTCGGGCCTTGACCGGTGATCAGCTCGCGGCGCTGACGGCCACCCAGCTCGGCGCCCTGACCAGCACCGGGATCGCCGCGCTGAGTACGACGCAAATCGGCGAATTGTCAACCGCCCAGGTCGCGGCGCTGACCACGACACAGGTGAGCGGCCTGGTTGCCACCGAGGTTGCGGCGCTCAGTGCCGAGCAGATGGCGGCGTTGGCGACGACGCAGATCGCCGCGCTGACACAGACGGCCGTCGGCGGTCTGACCGCGACCGAAACGGCGTCCTTGACCAGTGACCAGCTCGGCGCCCTGACCTCGACCCAGGTCGCCGCGATCCGGACCACGGCCTTGGCGGGCTTGTCCGCGACCCAGATGGCGGCGCTGACGACGACCCAGCTTGCCGGGTTGACCACCACGCAGATCGCGTCCTTGACGACGACGGCGGCGGGTGCCCTGACCGTGACTGAGTTGACGTCGTTGACGGCGACCCAGTTCGCAGCCATGAACAGTGTCGACATCGGCAGTTTGTCGACGACGCAGATCAACAGTCTGACGACCACCCGGTTTGCCGCGTTGACGACGACGCAGGTGCGGGGGCTGAGCACGGACCAGATTGCCGCGTTGTCGGCGACCCAGTTGGCCGCGCTCACACCCACCGAAATCACGGCCCTGAGCACAACGCAAATCGGTGACTTGTCGGTTTCCCAACTTGCCGCCCTGACCACGACACAGGTGAGGGGGCTGGCCGCCACCGGGATTGCCGCGCTCAGTGCCGACCAGTTGGCGGCGTTGGCGACAACGCAGATCGCCGCGCTGACCACGACCGCGATCGCCAGTTTGACCGCGACCGAGGTCTCGGAACTGAGCACGACCCAGCTCGGCGCGCTGAGCGCAACCCAGATCGCGGCGATCCCCAGGGCGGCGCTGGCCGGGCTGGCCGGCACCCAGGTGGCCGCCCTGACCACGACCCAGATTTTGGCTTTGACCACGACGCAGGTCGCGGCCCTGACCACAACGGCGGTCGACGCGCTGTCCGCGACTCAACTCGACGCGTTGTCGACGACGCAACTTCGGGCGCTGACCACGACGGCGATGGCTGCGTTGACCGCGGCGGATCTCAGTGCCTTGAGCACGAGCGATCTGGCCGCGCTGACGACGACGCAGATTGCCGGGATTCCCGCCGATCAGATTGCATCCCTGACCGCGACCGAGATCGGCTCGCTGACATCGACCCAGCTTGCCGCGCTGACGACGACCCAGGTCGGCGCCCTGACCGTCACCGAAATTGCCGAGCTGACGACGACGCAGCTCAAGGGACTGACGAAAACGGAAGTCGGTGCGCTGTCGACCGTCCAACTCGCGACCCTGACGACAGCGCAGCTTGCCGCGCTGTCGTCGACCGGCATTTCGGGTTTGTCCGACACACAGATCGCGGGTCTGAGCAACACGCAGCTCGATGCGCTGACCACGACCCAGGTGTCGGCGCTGTCGACCACGGCGATCAGCGGCCTGGCCGATACCCAGTTGGTATCCCTTTCGACGACACAGCTTGCGGGGTTGCGGACAACCCAGATCGCGGCCTTGACGACGACCGCGCTCAATGCCCTGCCGGCGACCGAGCTGACGGCGCTGACGACGACGCAGTTGAAGGGGCTGACCAGCACCGAGATCGCCGGACTGACCACGACCCAGCTCAATACGTTGACAACCAGACAGCTGGCCTCTTTGACCGCGACCCAGGTCCCGGGGCTGAGCGCGGACCAGTTGGCCGGCCTGACGACGACCCAGTGGGGCGCGCTGACCTCGACCGAGATCGCTTCGCTGACGACAACGCAAATCGGGTCATTGACGGCGACCCAGCTCGCGGCGCTGACGACAACCCAGCTGGCGGGTCTGACCTCGACCGAGGTCGGAGCCCTGTCCACCGGCCAATTGAGCGCGCTGACCGCAACCGAGATGAGCGGGCTGACCACGACCGTGCTCGGGGCCTTGACCTCGACCGACGTCGCGTCGCTGAGTCTGACCCAACTGTCCGCGCTGTCGCGGACCCAGATCGGGCAATTGTCGACGACCGGGATCAGTGGCTTGGTGACGACACAAGTCGTCGCGCTGACCACAAGCCAGTTGGCCGGTCTGACGGCGACCCAGATGGCGGCGCTGTCGACAACCGCGATCGATTCGCTGACCGCCACCGAATTGGCGGCGTTGACGACAACCCAGATTGCCGCTTTGACCAGCACGTCGCTGGACGTGCTGACCGCGACCGATCTCAGCACGCTCAGCACCAGCCAGCTCTCGGCCTTGACCAAGACCCAGTTGGCGGGGCTGACCGGTGACCAGATCGCCTCGTTGACCACGACTGAACTCGCGGCCCTGAGCTCGACCCAGCTTTCGGCCCTGACCTCGACCGAGATGGCCAGTCTGACGACGACGGATCTGAGCGCCTTGACGGCGACGCAGCTCCGCGGCCTGACCAGCACGGCGATCGCCGCACTCAGTGACAGCCAGGTGGCGTCCCTGGCCACGACGCAGCTTGCCGCGCTGACCACGACGCAGATCCGCGGCCTGACCAGCACCCAGGTTGGCGACATGACCGCTACGGAACTGGCGGCTTTGACGGCAACCGAAATCGCGGCGGTCTCGACCACGGCGCTCGCCAGCCTGTCGGACAGCCAGATTGCCACCCTGACGACGACCCAGCTCCACGCGCTGACCGCGACCCAGATGGCCGCGTTGACGACGACGGCGGTCAGCGGCCTGTCGGCCACGGAAGTGGCCGCGTTGACGACGACGCAGCTGCGGGGATTGACCAGCACTCAAGTCGGGAGTTTGACGACCACACAGATCAACACGTTGACGACCACCCAACTTGGGGCTTTGACCTCGACCGAGATCACCGGGCTGAGCGGCGTTCAACTTGCCGCGTTGACCGGCACGGCCTTGAGTGCGCTGACCTCGACCGAAATCGGGGCGCTGACCACGTCACAAGTGGGGCAACTCGCGACGTCCCAGATTGCGGCGCTGACGACAACCCAGGTTGCCGGCCTGACCAGCACTGAGATCGCCGCGCTGAGCAATGATCAGGTCGCCGCGTTGAGCACGACGCAACTGGCGGCCCTGACCACGACCGCGGTCGCGGGCATGACCTCGACCGAAGTCAGTCAGCTGTCCTTGACCCAGATCGGCGGCCTGACCAGCAAGCAGATTGCACGCCTGTCGACCACGGCGATCACCGGGTTGGCCGATACGCAGATCGTGGCTCTGACGACGACACAGCTATCGGGATTGACCGCGGCTCAAATCGCGGCGCTGACGACAACCGCGGCCAACGCCCTGACCACGACGGAATTGACCGCCCTGACGACGACGCAGGTCGCGGGTCTCAGCACCAGCGCGATCAGTGATCTTTCAAGCACTGATCTGACCACGATGACCACGACGGCGCTGCGCGCCTTGACCACGACCCAGATCAAGAGCCTGACCAACGATCAGATCGGCGCGTTGACCGGGAGCGAACTGAACGCCTTGACGACGACGCAGATCGCGGCCTTGACGACGGCGCAGGTGGCGGCACTGCAGACCTCGCAGATCGCGTCCCTGACCACGACACAGGTCAAGGGGCTGACCGCGACCGAAGTGGGCGCCTTGACCACCGCCCAGATCGCCGTGCTGAGCACCACCCAGCTTGCGACGCTGACGACGACCCAGGTCAAAGGCCTGACCGCGACCGAAGTCGCGGCCCTGAGCGACACGCAGCTCGCGACCTTGTCATCGGGCCAGATCGGCGCCCTGACCACGACCGTGATGGCCGGTTTGTCCGGGACCGACTTGGCGACCCTGACGACGGTGCAGCGCGCCGGATTGACCGCGACCCAGGTCGCGGCCCTGACGTCGACGGCCCTGGACGCGCTGAATGCTACTCAGCTTGCGGCGCTGAGCACCACCCAGGTTGCGGCGTTGACCAGCACGGATATCGCCAGTCTGACCGTGACGCAGATCGCAGGCTTGACGACCCAGCAGATTGCCGCGCTGACGACGACGCAGGTCAGCAACTTGACCGACACGCAGCTTGGGGCGCTGACGACATCCCAGCTCGCGGTGCTGACGGCAACAGAAATCGGGGCCCTGACGACGACGCAGATCAACGACCTTTCCGCGAGCCAAATCGCGTCGCTGTCGACAACGCAGGTTCGCGGGCTGACCAGCACCGAGATCGGCGCGTTGACCGTAACCCAGATCGGGGCGCTGACGACGGCACAACTCGGCGTTCTGAGCGCGACCCAGGTTCGCGGCATGACCTCAACCGCGGTTGAGGCGTTGACGACGACGCAACTCGGGGTGCTGAGCAGCACGCAGATTGCGGCCTTGCCCAGCACCGACATTGCGGCGCTGACGACGACCGAGCTTGCGGCGCTGACGACAACCCAGCTTGCGGCGCTGACAGCGACCCAGGCGGCGGCTTTGAACGAAACCCAAATGGCGGCGCTGTCGCAAACGCAGGTTTCGGCGCTGACGGCGACGGCGCTCGGCGGCCTCAATGACGCGGCGTTGACGGCGCTGACCGCGACCGAGATCAGCGGCCTGTCGACGACGCTGCTCCGGGGTCTGACCAGTAGCCAGATCGGCGAACTGACGACGACCCAGATCGGGGCGTTGACGGCAACCCAGCTTGCGGCGCTGACCGCGACGCAGATCCAAGGTCTGACGGCAACCGAGGCCGCGGTTCTGACGACGACCCAACTCGCCGCAATGACCACAACGCAGGTCGCGGCCTTGCCGACCGCGGCGCTCAGCGGATTGACCACGACCGACGTCACCGCCCTGACCAGCACGCAGATCGCGGCGCTGACGGCGACGCAGCTGGGTTCGCTCAGCGCGACCCAGACCGCGAGCCTGACCACGACCCAGCTCTCGGCCTTGACGACGACCGAAATCGCCGGTCTGACCTCGACCCAGGTTGCGGCGCTGTCGGCGACCCAGATCAGCGCTTTGTCAGGCACCCAATTCGGTGCGTTGACGGCGACGGCGGCCAGTGGTCTGACGACCGCTGAACTTGCGGCGCTGACCACGACGCAGTTCGCGTCCTTGAGCTCGACCGAATTGAGTGGTCTGACCTACACCCAGATTTCGGCCCTGACGACGACCGAGGTTGCCGCGTTGACGACGACCCAGCTTCAGGGCTTGACCAGCACCGAGATTGGCGAACTCGCCACGACCCAGATCGGCGCGCTGAGTACGACCCAGCTCGCCACGTTGACCGCGACCCAGATCCAAGGCTTGACCAGCAGCGAGGCCAACGCGCTGACGACCACGCAGCTCGATGCCCTGACCACGACCCAGATCGCCGCCTTGACGACAACGGTGATCAATACGCTGGGTACGACCGAACTGGTGGCTCTGACCACGACCCAGGTCGCGGCCTTGAGCGCGAAGCAAGTCGGCACGCTGACGACGGCCCAGATTGCCGCGCTGACGACGACGCAACTGGCGGCCGTGACCACGACCGGGATCGCGGCCCTGACCGACACCCAGGTCGCCGCGCTGAGCCCAGCCCAGCTTGCCACCCTGTCGACAAACCAGGTCGCCGCCCTGTCAACGACCGGCGCCAGCGGGTTGACCACGACCGAAATCGCGACCCTGTCGACGACACAATTGGCGGCGCTGAACACCGCCGATGTCAATACGCTGGTCGACACCCAGGTCGCCGCCCTGACGACGACGCAACTCGCCGCGATGACCACGACCCAGCTCGCCGCGCTGTCGACGATCGGGATCAGCGGGCTGACCGCGACCGAGGTTGCGGCCCTGACCACCAAGCAGTTGACCGCGCTGACCTCGACACAGATCGGAACCCTGAACGCGACCCAGATCGCGGCCTTGACCACAACCCAGGTCGCGGCCTTGACGACGACGGAGATCGGCGGTCTGGTGTCAGCGCAGGTTGCGGCCTTGAGCACGACGCAGCTCGATATGCTGTCCAGTACGCAGGTCGCGGCTTTGTCGGCGACGGCGGTCAGTGGGTTGACCACGAGCGCCATCGCCTCGTTGTCGGCGACGCAGTTGGCGGCCCTGACGTCGACCGCGTTGAGTGGCCTGGCGACCACCCAGATCGAGTCCCTGTCGACAACCGATATCGCGGATCTGACGACGACACAGCTCCAGGGGCTGACCAGCACGCAGATTGGCGACCTGACGACGACGCAACTGGCGGCGCTGACCACGACACAGATTTCGGCGTTAACCCCGACCGAGATCAGCGGCCTGACCGGAACCGAACTCGGTGACCTGACCTCAAGCCAGATGGCAGCCCTGACGACGACCCAAGTCGCGGCCCTGGCGACCACGGCGATTGCCAGTCTGAGCACCACGGATCTGGCGGTGCTGACGACAAGGCAGCTGGCGGCCTTGACCTGGACCCAGATCGGCGCTCTGACCACGACCCAGGTCGCGGCCCTGACAACGACGCAACTCGCGGCGTTGACGGCGACCGAGATCAGCGGTCTTTCGGACACCCAGGCCGCGGCGCTCTCGACGACGCAGCTGAGCGCGCTGACGACCACTCAGACCGCAGCCTTGAGCACGACAGCGATCAGCGGCCTGACCACGACCGAGATCGCGGCGATGTCGACGACGCAGGTCGACGCGTTGACCGCGACCGCGCTGGGGGCACTCGACACGACCCAGCTTGGGGCGTTGACGCCGACCCAGGTGGCATCGCTGACCACGACCCAGCTCAGCGGTCTGAGCAGCACCGAGGTCGCGGCGCTGAGTGTCACCCAGATCAACGCCATGAGCACAAAGCAGCTCGCCGCGCTGACGACCACGGCGCTGGGGGGCCTGACATCGACCCAGATTGCGGCGCTGTCGACGACGCTGCTGAGCGGTCTCAGCTCAACCGAGATCGGGGCGCTGTCAACCACCGCGGTCGCCGGTCTGACCGCGACGGAACTGGGTGAACTCAGCACGACGCAGTTGACGTCCCTGACCGCCACGCAGGTTGGCGGACTGTCCACCACCCAGATGGCGGCGCTGACGACGACCCAGCTCGGCACCTTGACCACGACGGAAATCGGCGGCTTGACCTCGACCCAGGTCGCGGCCTTGACCTCGACCCAGATTACCGCCCTGACGGCGACCCAACTGGCCGCCTTGTCGGTGACCGCGGCGGCGGGGATCACGGCGACCGGCCTCGCGGCGATGTCCAGTACCCAGGTGGCCGCGCTGACGGCGACCGAGTTGAGCGGCTTGAGCGCAACCGGCGTCGCGGCGCTGAGCGCGACCGTTATCGCCAGCTTGACCACGACACAGCTTCAGGGCCTGACCAGCACCGAGATCGGGGAGCTGACCACGACGCAACTGGCGGCGCTGACCACAACTCAGATCGCGGCGCTGACCACCACGCAAGTCGGCGGCATGACCTCTACCGAGGTCGGCGCGTTGTCGACGGCGCAATGGGGAGCTTTGACCACGACCGAAGTCGCGGCCCTGTCGACGACCGCGCTTGCCAGCCTGACCACGACGGAATTGGCGGCGCTGACGACAAAACAGCTGGCGGCCCTGACATCGACGCAGGTCGGCGCCTTGACCACGACCCAGATCGCCGGCTTGTCGGTGTCGCAGCTCTCGACCTTGACGACGACCGAAGTCAGCGGCCTGACATCGACGCAGGTCGCGACCCTGACCACGACCCAACTGGCGGCGCTGGCGACAACGCAGATCGCCGCGTTGTCGACGACCGGGGTCGCCGGTCTGAGCAACAGCCAGATCGTGTCCCTGACGACGGCGCAACTCTCGGCGATCACCGCGACCGAAATGGCCGCCTTGTCGAGCACCACGATCGCGGCGCTGACGACCACCGAACTGGCGGCGCTGACCACGACCCAACTTGCGGCCCTGTCGTCGACGGGAATGGCAGCGCTGACCACGACGCAGATCGCGGGCTTGACCACGACCCAGATTGCGACCCTGTCGGCGACGGAACTCGGCGGGTTGACCACGACCCAGGTCGCGACCCTGAGCACGACGCAGCTGGCGGCCCTGACGACAACGCAGGTCGCCGAGCTGTCAACCTCGGGGGTGTCGGGCTTGACCGCGACCCAGGTCGAGGCGCTGACCACCAATCAAATGGCGGCACTGACGGCAACGGAAATGGCGGCCCTGTCGCCGACCGCGGTCATGGGCCTGACCACGACCGAGATCAGCGCGTTGACGACAACCCAATTCAGCAGCCTGTCGGCCACGGGGATCACCGGTCTGTCGACGAGCCAGATCGCCAGCTTGACCACAAGCCAGGTCGGGCTCTTGTCGACGACAGAGATCAGTGGTCTGTCGTCGGCGCAGGTGGCGGCGTTGACCACGACCCAGTTTGCCGTGCTGACCTCAAGTGACATCGGTGCTTTGTCGAGCAGCGGGATCGCCGGGTTGACCGATGCCCAGATCACGACGATGACCTTGACGCAGATGGCCGGACTATCGCCCACGCAGATCGGCGAGTTGACGACGACGGCCATCGGCGACATGACGACGACGGATCTGACCGCGATGTCGGTGACGCAGCTGGCCGGGCTGGTGCGTGCGCAGCTGCGCTCTTTGACCACGACCCAACTTGATGCGTTGACGACGACGCAGGTCGCAGCCCTGACGACAACACAGATGGGCAATCTGAGCGCGGCTGACCTGGAAGGATTGACGACGACGCAGTTCGCGGCCTTGTCCTCAACCCAGGTCGCCGCGTTGAGTGCGACACAGCTCAACACCCTGGACCGAACGACGATTGACGCCTTTTCAGCGGTTCAGCTCAGCGCCTTGACGACAACCACGGTCGCGGGTCTTTCGACGACGACCATTTCCTATCTGCTGGAAACCGAGATCGAAGCCTTGAATGCAACGCAGCTCGGCGCCTTGACCACGACGGAAATCGCCGCGATGTCGACCGCGCAGGTCGCGGCCATGGATCAGGCTCTGGCCTGATGACCCGCCTCCGGCCGGGCGGCCCCGCTCCAAAGCATCGCATTGACGTGGCAATGGGGATTGAAACGGCGGGCGTGTCGGTGTTTATGACCCAGGCTCATTCCTGTTCTTGTCCCCCGGGGTGCTGTTCCCCGCGGCGGTATTGAAGAGAGACCAAATATGGTGGGTGATATCCTGGCGCCGGCTTTGATCCGATCGATGGCGCGTGATTTCAGCGTCATCGATCTCATCCATACCGCCGAAACCATGAAGCAAAGCGGCCAGTCAAATTCGGTGGCGGCGCTCTATGAGACCTGGATCCAGCACAACCAGGAAAACCCGCTTCTGTATGCCGTGCTGTTCAACTACTCGGTCATCCTCTCGGATTCCGGAAATCTCACGCTGGCGCGCGAACAGCTCGACCGTGCGATTGCGCTCAATCCCGATTTCATGCCGGCCCATATCAATCTTGGACGGATTTACGAGCGCCTGGGAACGGTCGGCCCGGCGATCGTGCAGTGGTCCGCGGTTCTCGGCCGGCTGGCGGCGGTCAACGGCGCCGCGATCACCCACAAGACCACGGCGCTCAATCAGATCGCCCGAACCCTGGAAGCCGCCGGCCAGGACGAATCCGCCGAGGACATGCTGCGCCAGAGCCTCGAGATCGATTGCCATCAGCGCGAAGTCGTTCAGCACTACCTCGCGCTGCGCCAACGGCAATGCGAGTGGCCGGTCGCGGCGCCATTGGAGCGGGTACCGCTGGATCGTCTGATGATCGGCATGTCCCCCTTGTCGGTTGCCGCCTACACCGATGATCCGTTGTTCCAGTTGGCCGTGGCCTGGAACTACAACATGACCGACGTCGGGACGCCCGCCACCGCCCTGTCGGCCTGGCCTCAGGCATCACAACGAATGGCGCCGCTGCGGGTCGGCTATCTTTCGTCCGATCTGCGCGAACATGCCGTGGGCCATCTGATGGCTGAGGTCTTCGGCCTGCATGATCGCAATGCGGTCGAGGTCTTTGCCTATTATTGCGGTCCGGTGGCCCAGGATGCGCTGCATGACCAATTCAGGGCGACCGTCGACCACTGGACCTCGATCGCCGAACTCGACGATGCCGCCGCAGCCCGGCGCATTGCCGATGATCAGATTCAAATCCTCATCGATCTGAACGGTTATACCAGAGAGGCGCGGACCAAGGTGATCGCCTATCGGCCGGCCCCGGTCATCGTCAACTGGCTCGGTTTTCCCGGGACGATGGCCAGTCCCTATCACCATTACATCATCGCCGACGACTGGATCATCCCGCCCGGCGACGAGATGTATTACGCCGAGACGGTACTGCAGCTGCCTTGTTATCAGCCCAACAACCGCAAGCGGATCGTGGCGTCGCGCCGTCCGACACGCAGCGAGGCCGGGCTTCCGGAGACGGACACCGTATTTTGCTGTTTCAACGGGGCGCACAAGATCACCCGGTTTACCTTCGAGCGCTGGTTGATGATCCTCAACGGGGTTCCGGGGAGCGTGCTCTGGCTGCTCAGCAATACCGAGGCCACCAACGACCGGCTGAAGCGCCTGGCGGCGGAACGCGGCATCGCACCGGAGCGACTGGTCTTTGCCGAGAAACTGGCCAACCCCTATCATCTTGCCCGTTATGTGCTGGCCGATTTGTTCCTCGACACTTGTCCCTATGGGGCACACACCACGGCCTCCGACGCGTTGTGGATGGGCGTGCCGGTGCTGACGCTCAATGGTCGCTCCTTCGCCTCCCGCGTGTGCGGCAGTCTGGTGCGTGCTGCCGGTGTCCCGGAGATGGTGTGCGACACCGCGGCCGACTATGTCTCCCGGGCCATCGCGCTGGGCAACGACCGTGAAGCGATCCGGCCGCTTCGCGACCGGCTTGTCGCCGGACGCGAGGACTGCGTCCTGTTCGACATGCCACGTCTGGTGCGCCACCTTGAGGCGCTCTACGCGACAATGTGGCGTAATTTCAAGGCCGGCACCCTGCCACGCCCCGATCTGTCCAATCTGGATGTTTATCTGGAGGTGGGCAGGCAGGTGCATCATGACGAGGTCGAGGTGCAGACGATCGCCGATTATCGCGGCTGGTGGCAGGAACGCCTGGCCCGCCGTGATGCTTTTCGGCCGATCAATCCCGATCACCGGGCCTGGCCGGGCGTCCCCTCGGCGGCGAGTGCCAGCCAAGCCCGTGCCGCCGGCGACAGGTAGCCGTCGCGGCGCCAGATCAGGACCGCGTGCCAGCGCAGATCGTCGTCATCAAGCTGCGCCATATGGACCGAGGCTAGGTGCCGCTGCTCCGCGGTCAGGCGGGGCAGCAGGGCGACGCCCAGGCCGGCGGCGACCAGCGCGACGATGAAATCGGCCTGGCCGCTGCGCGCCGCCTCGCGGGGGGAGAAACCGCGGCGCCGACAGGCGTCCTCGATCAGCTCATTGAGGGCAAAGCCGCTTTCGAACAGGATCAGCGGACTGTCGGCAAGCTCGACCAGTTTGACCTTGTCCCGTCCGGCCAGCGGATGGCCGTCGGGCAACAAAGCGACCATCGGTTCGTTGCGAACCTCCTGCCAGGCGAACGGGATCGGCACGGGAAGTAATGAGACCGCCAGCTCGATCTCGCCGGCCAGGACCGCTTCCTCGAGCCGCCGGCTGCCGTCCTCGATCAGCTCGATGTCGATCCCCGGATGACGGATCCGGTATTCGGCAAACAACGGGGCGAACAGGAAGCTGCTGCCAAATTGCGGCAGGCCCAACCGAAGCCGGCCCCGGCTGAGGCCGCGCAGTTCCGCCAGCTCGCCAATCAAGGTTTCGCGCTCGCTCAACATCGCGATGGCGCGGCGGTACACCACCTCACCAACCGCGGTCATCTGGACACGGTGACCGAGACGGTCAAGCAGCGGAGCGCCCAGCTCCTCCTCAAGCTGTTTGATCGCCTTGCTGATCGTTGGTTGCGTCGTGTGGATCACCCGTGCCGCGGCGGAGAAACCGCCGTGACGAACCACTTCGACAAAGGCGCGCAGCGCTCGCAGATCCATCCCTATTCCATTATCGCATCAACAGAATTCAAACAATTCATTTTGTCGATAGGGCGTCGGCTCTTACGTTATAGGGCGGTCGTCGACGGGAATGAGACGGCGACCCGTTGGCGATGAGCGGCCCTGGTCGCCGTTTGCACCAAGTTTAGCCCCGACCATCGGGTGTTACCACCCCCCGGGAGCCAATCTCTTCCAGGAACAAGGCCTTGTGGCGCAATGGTTCACATCAGGGATTTTCCAACGCTCGGGCGGATCGCGATGCGGCGCAACCGGTGGGTTCAGATCGGGTTGCTGATCGGGCTGTGGTGGCTCAGTGACACGGCGGTTCGCTATCTGGAAATCCCGGTGCCGGGTGCCGTCATCGGACTGGCGGCGCTGCTGGTGCTGTTGATCAGCGGCTGGGCGCCGGCGGCGTGGTTTCGCCGCGGCACCAAGGGGCTGCTGGATCACATGCTGCTGTTTTTTCTGCCGGCCGCGATGGCGCTGTTGGACCATCGTGATCTGTTCGGCGTCGCCGGGCTCAAGGTTGTGCTGGCCGTTGTGGTCGGAACCGTGCTGGTGATGGTCGGGACCGCGTTGTCGGTCGAGGCGTGTTTTCGCTGGAGTGCGCGTCGTGCGTCCTGAGATCGTGCCGCTGTTTTGGCTGGCCGTGACCCTGGTCAGCTATTGCCTGTCTCGCTGGATCGACGCGCGCCTGCACCAATGGTGGACGTCGCCGCTGCTGCTGACCTTTGGTTTTTGTCTCACCCTGGCGTTGGTGTTGCACGCCAGCTATCACGACTATCTCAGTGGAACATTCTGGCTTGGGACTCTGCTGGGGCCGGCAACCGTGGCGTTCGCGCTGCCGATCTATGAAAAACGGGAGATGATCCGTCGGTACTGGCCGACGCTGGCCGTTGGTGTTGTCGCCGGCAGCACGATTTCGATCATCAGTTCGCTGTTGCTGGCCCATTGGCTGGGTCTGGCGCCCGATGTCCGGCTGAGCCTGGTGCCGCGGTCGATCACGACGCCCTTTGCGATGGCGGTTTCCGGCGGCATCGGGGGCATCCCCGGCCTGACCGCGACCTGTGTGATTCTGACGGGCTTGTGTGGTGGCGCGGTGGGCGAATTGCTGCTGAAATGGCTGCCGCTGCGCTCGTCCTTCTCGCGTGGCGCGTTGTTCGGCATGGGCGCTCATGGCTGCGGCGCCGCCAAGGCGCGCGAGGTCGGGGTCGAGGAAGGCTCGATCGCCGGGCTGGTCATGGTACTGGCCGGTCTGGCCAATGTCGCCTTCGCGCCGGTGCTGGCCATATTGCTGCGCTGACCGGTTCGCGTCCGGCAGGTTCCGGCGCTCAATAACCGATCGCGGCACCATCGGGGCCCCGATCATCGGCGGCGCCGAACAATCGTTCAGGACCGCGTACCGGCGTGTTCAGCGCAGGGCCGCCGACCAGAATGCCTTCAGCCATGCCCCAGCGCGGCTGCTCGGCGATGTGATAGCCCATCTGGGTCAGGATGCGGTGAGCCTCGCTCGACAGAGCGTGGGGTTCGACGAAAAGCGTGTCCGGCTGCCATTGATGGTGGATTCGGGGCGCATCGATCGCGTCCTGGATTGTCATGCCGAAATCGAGCACATTCTGAATGACCTCCAGCGTCGCCGTGATGATCCGCGGGCCCCCGGGGCTGCCGATGACCATCACGGTCTTGCCATCCTTGGTTACGATCGTCGGGCTCATCGAACTGAGCGGCGTTTTCCCCGGGGCGATGCGGTTGATTTGCCCTTGGACCAGGCCATAGAGGTTCGGCGCACCGGGCTTGGCGGTAAAATCATCCATCTCATCATTCATCAGAATGCCGGTGCCTGCGGCGACGACCTGGGCACCGAAGGCGCCATTGAGGGTGGTCGTGACCGCGACGGCAGTTCCCGCATCATCGATGATCGAGTAGTGGGTCGTTTCACTGCCCTCATGGGGCACCGGATCCGCGACGCCGTCGCCCAGGCCGGGACCGTCGCTGGGTTCACCAGGAACCTGGCCGGCAAGCAGTTCGCGCGATAGCGCCGCGCGATCCGGCTCGAACGTGGCACGAACCCGCGCGGCGTAATTGCGGTCCAGCAGGCGCTTCACCGTGCCGGCAGCATCATCGGGATCGGCCGACACGAGGTTGCGATCGACGAAGGCGTGGCGCATGGCTTCCGCCATAAGGTGCGTACCTTCGGCCGCATGAAAACCAAGATAGCCCAGCGGGTACGGTTCCAGAACTGTCAGGATCTCACAGAGCACGACACCGCCCGAGCTGGGGGGCGGCGCCGAAATGATGTGAAAACCGTGATAATCGCACCCCACCGGGGCCAGCGTGCGCACCCGGTAGTCCGCAAAATCCTCAGCCTCCAGGATGCCCTGGCCTTGCCGGCTGGCTGCAAGGATGGCCTTGGTCAGGGAACCGCGGTAGAACGCGTCGGGTCCGTTGGTCGCGATTTCTGTCAGGCTGGCGGCCAGATCCGGCTGAACCAGCCGGTCGCCCGGCCGGTAGCGGCTGGTGCCATTCTTGAGAAAGATTGCCGCGGCCGCCGGATCCTTGCTCAAAGTGTCGTCATTCCGGTTGAGCATTGCCGTGTCTTCAACCGACAAGGTGAAGCCTTCGGCGGCCAATCGGATTGCCGGCGCCAGGACCTGATCACGGGGCAGCGTGCCAAAAGCGGCCAGTGCGGCATCCAGGCCGGCGACGGATCCGGGAACCGCGACGGAAAGCCACCCGCGGGTTGACAGCCCGGGGATCTCATTGCCCTGGGTGTCGAGATACATGGTCTCATGAGCCCGCGCTGGTGCCCGTTCCCGAAAATCGAGAAAGGTCGCCCGGCCATCGGCGAAATGGATGGTCATGAAACCGCCGCCGCCGAGATTGCCCGCAGCCGGATAAACCACGGCGAGGGCATAGCCGACGGCGACCGCGGCATCGACGGCATTGCCGCCACGGCGCAGGATGTCGACGCCGACCTGGGACGCGAGATGGTGCGCGCTGACCACCATGCCGTGCTGAGCGGCAACCGGACCCGTGGCGGCGCGGCCGGGGAGGGGCGCCGCGAGAATCGCCATCACCACGGTGAGCCCGGCGGCAAGGCGCGTGACACCGCGCGTGACCACCGTGGAGCGGTTCAACTGCTTTGCTGAGCCGTGTTGAGGCATCGCGCAGGCATCCTTCGTCAGCTTTTCCACAGGACCGTCGCCGTACTATGGCCTGAACCAGGGCGATGGCTCAACAACTGACACGGCGCCAGAGCGTAAAATTAATTCCGATATCGAAATGATAATAAAAACGTTTACGAAATGATTCGTGAAACGGGTGCTTCACCGTCGAAGCTCTCGCGAGTCAAGGCCTTGAACCCGCCGAAGAAATCCCTAAATCAATAACAGCCGGATGCCCAGTCAGGGGCCGGCGGCATGGGCGCCGGACCCTGTCCGGTACCCCTTGTATCCATGTTGCTCACAGGAGGATATGGTTATGAGAGCAGTCGATTTCTCGCCATTTTCACGCTCCAGCGTCGGCTTCGACCGGATGTTCCGTCTGCTTGAGGACGCCTTGCAGTTTCCCGAGAGTGACAGCGCTTTCCCGGCCTACGACATCAAGACGTCGGGCGACAGCTATCGCATCGAACTCGCGGTGCCCGGCTTCGCGCCCGACTCTCTATCGGTGACCGTCCAGCAGAACCTGTTGATCGTTGCCGGGCGCAAGACCGATGAACCCGTCGGCGACTACCTGTATCGGGGGATTGCCGATGCCGGGTTCGAGCGCCGCTTCAATCTCGCCGACTTCGTTGCCGTGACCGGGGCCGCCCTGGCGAACGGCATTCTGACGATCGATTTGCGCCATCAGCCGCGCGAGGTCGTCGCACCAAGGCGGATCACCATCAGCGCCGCCGGTCGGCCGGCGACGGCGCCGATCGAGGGTAAGGCGGCCTGACGACCGGCCGGACAATCCCGGTCGGCAGGTCCGCAACCCATCAAACATTCTCGTCAGCAGTCACAACGCGACGCCCGGTCTTCGACCGGGCGTCTGCGATTCGTGGGCTGCCCTCGGCTTGCGCGCTGTGGCCATGGGGGGGCCTGGACGCCCGGTCCCGCGTCGTCGCGAGCCAAGATCGGTGTTCAGCGAAACAAGATAGGAAATTGCACCGAAGGACGATCGTTGATCTTGAAGGCAAAGGAAAGATCCCGTAGTGCGCGCCGGCGCCTGAGGCTTCGCTTTGATCGGTACCGCCGCGATGCCGAGCAATGCTGGCTCATTCAAACATGCTTCGGCCAACACCAGCGCACGGAACCCTTGGCTGCGCTGCGCCGCGGTTAAGTGGCTGACGTTGGCCAGCCAAGTGTCGAATGCTTCGTCGTCCATCGCCAACAACCCCCTTGAACGGAACGATTCTAGCATCTTCAATAACTAGAAAGAAACTTTGTCGATCTGGTCATGCGGCCATCGGGGTGATTTCGACGAGGTAGCCGAGATTTTCCAGGCGAGCGACGAGGCGGTTGGTCTAGAAAGAAACTTTGTCGATCTGGTCATGCGGCCATCGGGGTGATT
>JARLIO010000074.1 GCA_031291675.1 Azospirillaceae bacterium | reverse complement strand
CGGCGACGGTCCCAAGACTCCCCAACGGTTGTAGCCTGAGGGGCAGCGGGCGCCATTCGCCGCGCCAGAGGGCCGGTGGCCACCGGCCCTCTGGCAGGTATCCTTTGATCACAACGGAAACCCGCTTTCCAGATACAAGGGAAAAATGCCCGTTGCCCCGAACCTCGTGTAGCCGGTCCTCACTGTCGCCGCCTTTGCCCGTCGCGACCGCGAGCCGGAGGTCAAGCCCGGCCTGACAGGGACCGAAGGATAATGCGCGGTCGCGCGGCACCCGGATGAGCGTCGACCGGCTGGTCAAAGGGCCGAGGGAGGAGAACCACCGCCGGCCCTGATCAGCTTCGTGTCCACCCTCGGAGGTAGAAGTCTCAAGAACAGCATACCGTTACGTTGGCTCAAGGCACGGGATCACGCCCCGGCTTCGCAGCCATTCACGACGTGGTGCCGGGCCGGGCCGTGTTCTGCCCGATCTGGTCCGGCACCGTAAAGCCCAACGACGGCGGCTTCTTTGCCTGCCGAAGGCCGAGGAAAGCGCAAGTCGTCCTTCATCAAATCGACAGCCAGGAGTATTTCCATGTCGAATGAAACCATCACCCTTCCTGTCGCATCGCTCAACAACCTTCTGGCGATGCTGACTGAGCTGCCGCACAAATTTGTTGCTCAGCCGATCAACTATCTTCTGCAAGAGGTCCAAAAGGCCCAGACCGCGGCGGCGCAAGCCTCGGTGCCAGCGGCTGTGATGCCGGCCGACACCGCGGCGACCACGGTCCCGCCGGCTTCGGCCGCCCCGGCGGTATCCGCGCACGCGTAAGCCTCGCTATTCCGGCCTCACGTGTCTTCACCCCGGGTCCCGCAGAGCAGTCAGACTTTGCGGAGCCTTTTTTTGTGCCAAAACCCCGTGACCGTACGCGGTCGTGACGGCATGCCTGAACCTCAGGATCCACTCGCTTGGAGTTTGTCACGGGCGTCTGGACTTTCATCACCGTGGCCCCGTAGACCATGATCATCGCCGCCCAGTGGCTCGGGTCATCGAATTTGCTATTGTCACCCTCGCGAATGCGCATAGGCGCCAAGATAAGGGTTGCCTGTCATCAACCACTCCTTTTAGACGCCTTTTTCGTCACCCTCGCGAACGCGAGGGTCCAGGGCCACGCGCTCCAGAAGGTGGCGCCTGTGGCTCTGGATGCCCGCGGCCGCGGGCATGACGGGGTAAGGCGCCCCTAATCTTAGCGCCTATGCGCGAACGCGGGGGTCCAGGGCCACAAGCTCCAAACCATTGGGGCTGCTACGCTGGATGCCCGCCGCCGGTGGGCATGACGGTGCTGAGAGGGCTTATCTGAGCGCCCGTGAGCTTCTGCTGGGGTGGCGGTGGAAGTGGCCTCGTCATTTTCGGTGCCGCGAGACCCGGCGGTGGCTGCTTCCCGGGGATGCCGAGCCGCTCGCTGAATGTCAGGCACGGCAATCCCTGGCGGCACCACCGCAATCCGCTGTGGCAATCCGGTATCACGGAGCCGCGGTGACATTCGCGTCAACACAGCGCTTAAATTCGTCACGGTTTGCGGTTAGGGTGCGCTGTGTCTTCGGCACCCCCTTCGCCGTATTGAGGTCATCGTGAGCATCGCACCGGAAACCGATATCCCGGAGATCGACAAGCAGTCGCCGGATCGATTCATCAACCGTGAAATGTCCTGGCTGGCCTTCAATCAGCGCGTGCTCGAGGAAGCCGCCAATCCGCGCCATCCCTTGTTGGAGCGGTTGCGCTTCCTGGCAATTTCCGCCAGCAACCTGGACGAGTTCTATATGGTCCGGGTCGCCGGCCTCAAAGGCCAGGTGGCCGAGGGCGTCGGCCTGCTCAGCCCCGATCACCTCAATCCGGCGCAACAGCTTGCCGCGGTCAACCAGCGCGTCATCGAGCTGATGCGCAATCAGCAGGCCAGTTGGCGATCCTTGCGGCTGGAACTGCGCGAGGCCGGCATCGCCGTCGTCGACCCCGACGAATTGACCGAAAGCGAGCGGGATTGGCTCGAGGCCAAATTCCATGCCGAAATCTTCCCGATCCTGACGCCGATCGCCGTCGATCCGGCCCATCCGTTCCCGTTCATCCCCAATCTCGGCTTCTCGCTGGTGGTTCAGCTCAGCGATCCGACCTGGGCGCGCGACCTCGATGCTCTGGTGCCGTTGCCGGCACAGCTCGAACGTTTCGTCCGTCTGCCCGGATCCGCGATCCGCTTCCTGCAGATCGAGCAACTGGTGCTGATGTTCATCGATCGGGTGTTCGCGCCGCCCTTGCAGCTCAAAGGGCATGGCGTGTTCCGCGTGCTGCGCGACAGCGAGGTTGAAATCGACGAAGAGGCCGAAGATCTGGTTCGGACCTTCGAGACGGCGCTGAAGCAGCGCCGGCGCGGCAGCGTGATCCGTCTTGCCGTCAACACCAAAATGTCCGATCCGCTGCGCGAGTTCCTGCGTCAGCAATTGTCGGTCAAGACCGACGATGTGTTCGTGCTGGATGGCCTGATCGGATTGGCCGACACCAAGCAGTTGATCGTCGACGAACGCCCGGATCTGGTGTTTCCGCCCTATAGCGCGCGGTTCCCGGAACGGATCCGCGATTATGGTGGCGATTGTTTTGCGGCGATTCGCCAAAAGGACATCGTTGTCCACCACCCGTATGAGAGCTTCGACGTCGTCGTTCAGTTCCTGCGCCAGGCCGCCCGGGACCCGGCGGTGGTGGCGATCAAGCAGACCCTGTACCGGACCAGCAACAATTCACCGATCGTCCAGGCGCTGGTCGAGGCCGCGGAGTCCGGCAAGTCGGTCACGGCGATGGTCGAGTTGAAGGCGCGCTTCGATGAGGAAGCCAATATCCGCTGGGCGCGCGACCTGGAACGCGCCGGCGCCCAGGTCGTCTACGGCTTCGTCGACCTTAAAACCCACGCCAAGGTGTCGCTGGTGGTGCGCCGCGAACAGAAGGCGCTGCGTTCCTATGTCCATTTCGGCACCGGCAACTATCACCCGATCACGGCCAAGATCTATACCGACCTGTCGTTCTTTACCTGCGACCCGGTGCTGTGCCATGACGCGGCGGTGATGTTCAACTATATGACCGGCTATGCCACGCCGAAATCGCTGGAGAAGCTGTCGATCGCGCCGATCAATCTGCGTCAACGTCTGGTCCATCTGATCGATGTTGAAATCGACCACGCCAAGGCGGGTCGACCGGGGCAGATCTGGGTCAAGCTGAACTCGCTGGTCGATCCGGAAATCATCGACAAGCTCTACGAGGCCTCGGGGCATGGCGTCCAGATCGACATGGTGATCAGGGGGATCTGTTGCCTGCGCCCGGGTGTTCCCGGCCTGTCGGACAATATCCGGGTGCGCAGCATGGTCGGCCGGTTCCTGGAGCACAGCCGGATTGTCTGCTTCGGCAATGGCCATGCCCTGCCGTCGCACCACGCCAAAGTTTTCATCTCCTCGGCCGATTGGATGCCGCGCAATCTCGATCGTCGGATCGAAACGCTGGTGCCGATCGAAAACAAAACGGTTCATCAGCAGATTATCGATCAGATCATGGTTGCCAATCTCAAGGATGAGGCCCAGACCTGGACCCTGGAACCCAGTGGTCATTATCATCGGCTTGAAACACCGATGGATCCGTTCATCGCGCATACCTATTTCATGACCAACCCCAGCCTGTCCGGACGGGGAAGTGCGCTGGCCGGTGCGCGGATTCCGCCGCGACTGGTTTTGAATAACTCTCACTGACAACGTTGTCGCTGACGCTGGCTGATGCCCCTGTTTCCAGATCGACCGGAAGACCGGTCTCACAGCGCCACGCCGGAGCGGGTTGCTGTCATCGATATTGGCTCCAACTCGATCCGTCTGGTCGTTTTTGATGCGCTCGGGCGCAGCCCGATGCCGTTGTTCAACGAGAAGATCCTGTGCGGTCTGGGGCGGACGGTTGAACGAACCGGCCGTCTCAATCCGGAAGGGGTGACGACGGCGCTGGAGAATCTCAGCCGGTTCGCTCTGCTCGCGCGGGCGATGCAGGTCGCCCGAATCGAGGTCCTGGCCACCGCGGCGGTGCGCGATGCCAGCGATGGTGCCGACTTCGTCGCCTTGGTGGCCCGGCAGACCGGGCTGTCAGTCCGGGTTATCCAGGGTGAGGAGGAGGCGCGCCTGTCCGCGTTGGGTGTGCTGTCGGGATCCCCGGACGCCCTTGGCCTGATGGGTGACCTTGGCGGGGGCAGCCTCGAACTGGTCAATCTGACCCGCGGTGCGATTGGCGAGCAGGTGACCCTGCCGCTGGGGCCCTTGCGTCTGATGGATATGGGGGTGCCCCGGCCTGCGGGTTTGGTCAAGGCTGTCGACGATCACCTGGCCTCGTTGCCGTGGCTGGGCGGGATGACCGGGCGAACCTTCTATCCGGTCGGGGGCAATTGGCGCGCTATCGCCCGGTTGCATATGGAACATTTCAAGCACCCGTTGCATATCATCCACAGCTACACCGTCAATGTCGATGATGCGACGATGCAGTTCATGGGTGGCCTGGCCGGCTTGAACCGCTTGCCCAAAGCGGCGGTGCCGTTGCTTGCGGCGCGGCGCCGCGGTGACACGCTGCCCTTTGCCGCGCTGGTGATGGAACGTCTGCTGCGGATGGTTCGCCCCAGCCGGATCGTTTTCACCGCCTATGGTCTGCGCGAAGGCCTGCTGTTTGATTTGTTGACACCCTCGGAGCAGGCGCAGGATCCGCTGCTGGCCTATTGCGCCGGCGTCGCGGTGCGCTTGGGCCGCTTTGGCCAGGGCGAAATCATTGCTGGCTGGACCGCACCGCTGTTTGTCGGCGAGGACCAGGCTGCGCTGCGGCTTCGGCAGGCCGCGTGCCTGCTGAGCGATCTGGGCTGGGCCGAGCATCCGGACTATCGGGCGGAGCACGTGTTCCTGCGGGTTCTGCGCATGCCGTTTGTCGGTCTCGACCACAGCGAGCGTGCCTTCCTGGCCCTGGTCGGTTATGCCCGTTATGAGGGGCGGATCGACGCGCTCGACCCGCTCCAGGACCGGACGCTGGCCGACGCCCGCGCCCTGATGTCGGAATCTCAATTGCGCCGTGCCCTGGTTCTCGGGTTGGCCCTGCGTTTGGCCCACAGCCTGACCGGTGGCGTCGCCACCCTGCTGCAACGAACCCAGTTGCGGCTGGAGGACGAACGTCTGGTGTTGACCCTCGCCGGCGATGCCGGCGTGCTGGCTGGCGACGTCGTCGAACGCCGGCTCTCGGTGTTGGCCCGGCTGCTGAACCGGGCCGGCACCGTGGCGCTGGAATAACAGCCGGCGCGGCGGGGCGGGGGATCATGGCGGATGGGATGATGGATCCGCGCCTGACCGGGGCGCTGCAGCGGCAGCTTGATCATTGGCAGCGCTTTGCGCCGTGCCTCGGCTGCAATGTCGCCGTCATTGATGGCCGGCATGGCGTCTGGTCCGGTGCCGCCGGTTGGCGCGACCCCGGGGATAGCGATGTGCCGATGCCGGCCGGGGCGCGCTTCTATATCTACAGTATCACCAAAACCTTTGTGGCGGCGCATCTGCTGCAACGTGGCCTGGCGTTGGACAACCCGATCACGGCCTATCTGCCGCACCTTGCGCTGCCGGACGGGGTGACGATCCGGCGCCTGCTCAATCACACCGCCGGCGTGCCGAGCTATACCGATCTGGCCGACTATGGACCCGCGGTGCGCCAGAATCCGGGGCAGCCCTGGTCCGTTGACGCCGTGATTGAACGTTGCTGCGGCGGTCCGCTCGATTTTCCGCCGGGTGAGGGATGGCGCTATTCGAATACCGGCTACATGCTGCTCGCGCAAGCCATCGAAACGGTGTCCGGCCGGTCCCTGGCGGATGCGATCGCCGACGGCATCCTGACCCCGCTCGGTCTGAACCGGACCTGTGTTGCCGAAACCGTGGACCGGGGCCAGGTCACCCCGGGTTATACGCGCCAGCTCAGCCTCGATGAGGCGATGATCGACGTGATTCCGATCTACCATCCCGGCTGGTGTTTCACCGGGCTGATGGTCTCGACCGTTGATGAGGTCGCACAGTTCCTGACCGCGCTGATGCAGGGGCGACTGCTGGAGCCGCCGCAAGTGGCGGCGATGGTCACCGCGGTTGAAACCGGCGTCGCCGCCGGGCCGTTTTTCCCACGTCCTTGCTACGGGTTGGGTCTGATGATCGATCCCGAATGGGGTTCCGGCGGCCTGTTCGGACACGGCGGCGAAGGTCCCGGGGCCACGACCTGGGCGATGTATCTGCCCGATTTCCACGGACGGCCGCTGACGCTGGTTGCATTCTGCAACACGACGATGGGCGCACCCCCGCTGTATCTGGTCAAGGATCTGTTGCGCATCCTGGCCGCGGCATGATCTGTTTGCCGCTCGCGGCGAGCCAACCGCTCCGGCTCTTGATCAAGGTCATATCCAGCGGTGCCGGCGCGATGGTTCAGTAGCGGCGTGCCGCCGATCAGGAGCCAGGACGCAATGAAATATGTCGACGAATTTCGAGATGCCGCTCTGGCGCGCCGTCTCGCGGCCGCGATTGCCGCCGAGATCCAGCCGGGTCGGCGCTATCAGTTCATGGAGTTCTGCGGCGGTCATACCCATGCCATCGCCCGCTATGGGATCGTCGACCTGCTGCCGGCCGCGGTCACCCTGGTCCATGGGCCCGGGTGCCCGGTGTGCGTGTTGCCGATGGGCCGGATCGATGACGCGATCGCGATTGCCCGTCATCCCGGGGTGATGCTGTGTTCCTATGGTGACACGCTGCGCGTGCCGGGATCGGGTCGGGTCAGCCTGTTGCAGGCCAAGGCCCAGGGCGCCGATGTCCGCATGGTTTATTCGACTCTGGATGCCCTGGCGCTGGCGCGGGCCCATCCCGACCGCACCGTCGTGTTTTTTGCGATCGGCTTCGAAACGACGACGCCACCGACGGCCGTCGCGCTGCAGCGGGCGCGCGCCGAGCGTTTGACGAATTTCCTGGTGTTTTGCAACCATGTGCTGACGCCGCCGGCGATCCGGATGATTCTCGACAGCGCCGAGGATGGCGACCCGGACGCGGTGCCGCTCGATGGTTTCATCGGTCCGGCCCATGTCTCGACCGTGATCGGTTCCCGCCCCTATGAGGGGGTCGCTGCGGACTATCGCAAAGCCGTGGTGATTTCGGGCTTCGAGCCCCTGGACGTGATGCAGGCGGTGCTGATGCTGGTGCGCCAGGTCAATGACGGCCGCCACGTTGTCGAAAACCAGTTCAGCCGCGCCGTGACCCGCGACGGCAATCTCAAGGCCCAGGCCCTGGTCGCCGAGGTTTTTGAGCTGCGCCCGAGCTTCGAGTGGCGCGGGCTGGGGCTGCTGGCGGACAGCGCGCTGCGGATCGGCCCGGGCTATGCCGCGTTCGACGCCGAACGCCGTTTTACGGTGCCCGGGGCCTCCGTGCCCGACAACAAGGCCTGCGCGTGCGGCGCCATCCTGCGCGGCGTCAAGCGGCCGGCAGACTGCACGCTGTTCGGCTCGGTGTGCACGCCCGACAATCCGATGGGGTCGTGCATGGTCTCGGCCGAGGGCGCCTGCGCCGCGCATTACAGCTATGGCCGGTTCCGCGATGTCGCGGTCGCCGCCGGGGCGTGACCGTGCCGGTCCGGTCCTTGCGGTGCGGCGGTAATACCGCCACAATGCCGGCAACGAGAAAACACGGCCGGAGAGGCGGATGCCAGGACAAATCTTCACGGTCGCGCAGCAGAAAGGCGGCGCCGGCAAGACCACCCTGGCCGCCCATCTGGCGGTGGCCTGGGCGTCGGCCGGGCTCAAGGTCGCGATCATCGATATTGATCCCCAGGGCAGTTTGACGCGCTGGTATGGCGCGCGCTGCGAAGCGCTCGGCGCGCGATCGGGTCTGACCCATGTCCAGATCACCGGCTGGCGCACCCAGGGCGAGGTCGAAAAGCGGGTCCGTGATCACGACATCGTCGTGATCGACAGTCCGCCTCATGCCGAGACCGAGGCCCGTCTGGCGGTTCGTGTCGCGCGGCTGGTGATCGTGCCGGTCCAGCCCAGCCCGATGGATCTCTGGGCGACCCAACCAACCCTCGATCTGGCGCGACAGGAGCGCGTCCCGGTGCTGCTGGTTCCCAATCGGGTTCCGCCGCGGGCGCGGTTGGCGGATGCCCTGCTGGCCCGGATCGCGGCGCTGGCCTGTGCTCCGCAAGTTCAGGTTTCGGCCTGTGCGATCGGCAACCGGATACAGTTCGCCGCGGCCTTGCTGGAGGGGCGCAGTGTTACCGAAACCGCCCGGCGTACCCTGGCGGCACGGGAAATCGCCAATCTGGCAGCCGAAATCCTGGCGATGACGCGCTGATCTGCCGCGGGGTCACCGCGGCGACGAATGATGAGATCGGCGCGATGCGCATTTTTCGGTGGGCGCTTCGCCGCGTCAGGTCTATTTTCAGGCATCACCGCGGCCACGCCGCGAAATCTTCGATCAAGAGAGGCTGACTGTGCCGACTTATCGCTCCCGTACCTCGACCCATGGCCGCAACATGGCCGGTGCCCGCGGCCTCTGGCGCGCGACCGGCATGACGGATGAGGATTTCGGCAAGCCGATTATCGCGATCGCCAACAGCTTCACCCAATTCGTCCCCGGGCACGTCCACCTCAAGGATCTCGGCCAGATGGTCGCCCGCGAGATCGAAGCCGCGGGTGGCGTTGCCAAGGAATTCCATACCATTGCGGTCGATGATGGTATCGCCATGGGCCATGACGGCATGCTTTACAGCCTGCCGTCGCGCGAAGTGATCGCGGATGCCGTCGAATATATGGTCAATGCCCATTGCGCCGATGCGCTGGTGTGCATTTCCAACTGCGACAAGATCACGCCGGGCATGTTGATGGCGGCGATGCGGCTCAACATCCCGGCGATCTTTGTCTCCGGCGGGCCGATGGAGGCCGGCAAGCTGGTTCATCAGGGCAAGGAGATTGCGGTTGACCTGATCGATGCGATGATCGCCGCGGCCAATCCCAATGTCACCGATGAAGAGGCGCAGAACTTCGAGCGCTCCTCCTGTCCGACTTGTGGTTCCTGTTCCGGGATGTTCACGGCCAACTCGATGAACTGTCTGACCGAGGCGTTGGGTTTGTCGCTGCCGGGCAACGGCACGATCGTGGCGACGCATGCCGATCGCAAAGAGCTGTTTCTGGAGGCCGGGCGGCGGATCGTTGATCTGGCGCGGCGCTACTATGAACAGGGCGATGAAACCGTGCTGCCGCGGACCATCGCCGGCGTCATGGCGTTCGAGAACGCCATGACGCTCGATATCGCCATGGGCGGTTCGACCAACACCGTGTTGCACATTCTCGCCGCGGCGCAGGAGGGCGGCATCGATTTCACCATGGCCGATATCGACCGCCTGAGCCGGCGGGTGCCCAATCTGTGCAAGGTCGCGCCTTCGGTTGCCAATGTCCATGTCGAGGACGTTCACCGCGCCGGTGGCGTGTTCGGGATCCTGGGTGAGCTGGATCGTGCCGGGCTGTTGAATCGTGAGGCTGCGACGGTCCACGCGCCGACCCTGGGCGATGCGATTGCGCACTGGGACGTGAAGCGGAATGCGGATGATGCGGTGGTCACGCGGTTCCGGGCGGCACCCGGTGGCATTCGCACCGTCGTGCCCTTCAGCCAGAGCCGCCGTTTCGCCACGCTGGATCTTGACCGCAGCGCGGGCGTGATCCGTGATCAGGCCCACGCTTTCAGCCAGGACGGTGGCCTGGCGGTCCTTTATGGCAATATCGCCCGCGATGGTTGTATCGTCAAGACCGCGGGCGTCGATGCCGCCATCCTGAAATTTACCGGTCCGGCGCGGATTTTCGAGAGCCAGGACGCTGCGGTGGAGGCGATTCTGGGCGATCGGGTCCAGCCCGGCGCCGTGGTGCTGATCCGCTATGAGGGGCCAAAGGGTGGTCCGGGCATGCAGGAGATGCTGTATCCGACCAGCTATCTGAAGTCCAAGGGGTTGGGCAAGGTCTGTGCCCTGGTCACCGATGGCCGCTTCTCCGGCGGTTCATCGGGGCTGTCGATCGGCCACGTCTCACCGGAGGCCGCCGAGGGCGGGGCGATCGCTCTGGTCGAAGAAGGTGATATCATCGATATCGATATCCCCAACCGCCAGATCAATCTGCAAGTGACCGAGGCGGTACTGCAGCAGCGCCGGGTCGCGATGGATGCGAAAGGTCGCGAGGCGTGGAAGCCGGTCGGCCGGACCCGGCGGGTTTCCGCGGCGCTGCGCGCCTATGCCGCGCTGACCACCAGCGCCGCACGGGGCGCGGTGCGCGACGTGTCGCAGGTCGAACGGTAGCTTGAACGTCTGATCCGGTGCTGCCGCCAAGCGCGGCTCCGGATCAGAGGTCCCCGGTGGTCACACCGCGCGCACCGCCGCGATGAAGGTGTGGACTTCGCTGGCCAACTGTTCCGCCTGACGCGACAGGTCGGAGGCGGCACTGACGACCTGTCCCGCGGCGGCGCCGGCATCGTTGGCCACCTGACTGACGCCACCGATATTGAGCGTCACCGCCTGGGTGTTGTTTGCCGCCTCGCGGACGTTGCGGGCGATGGCGGCCGTTGCGGTGCCTTGCTCATGAACCGCGGTTGCGATCCGGCCGGCGGTCGAGCCCAACTGGTCGATGACGCCGGTGATGCCGTCAATCGAGGCAACAGCCTCCTGCGTTGCCGCCTGGATCCGGGCGACCTGATCGCTGATCTCTTCCGTCGCCTTGCCGGTCTGCTGCGCGAGCAATTTGACCTCGCTGGCGACCACGGCGAAGCCTTTTCCGGCCTCACCGGCACGGGCCGCCTCAATCGTTGCGTTGAGCGCCAGCAGATTGGTTTGGGCCGCGATATTCTGGATCAGGCCGACAACGTCGCCGATCCGGGTTGCGGCGTCGGCCAGGGCACGCACGGTGGTATCGGTGTGCTTGGCGTCCTCGGCGACCTTCCGGGTCATGCTTGCCGACTGCGTGACCTCATGATTGATCTCACCGATCGAGGCGCTCAGTTGCTCGGCCGAGCTCGCCATGGTCTGGACGCCGGTTCCGGCCAGTTCCGCGGCCTGGGTCACCATTGCCGCCTGACGGTTGGCCTGGTTGGCCGTCGCCGACATCGTCTGCGCGGTCGCTTCCAACTCCGTTGCGGCGGCGGCAAGCTGGCCGACCAGATCGCCGATCCCGTTTTCGAACGTCGTCATCAGGGCTTCGCGCTGATTGGCCCGCCTTTCGCGTCCGGCCCGCGCTGTCTCCTGCTCGGTGGTCAGGCGCTCGGCTTCGATCTGGCTCTGCTTGAAGACCTCGACGGCCCGGGCCATGTCGCCAACCTCGTCATGCCGACCGCGCGCCGGCACGTCGACCGCATTGTCACCGCCGGCCAGTCGGGTCATCGCTGCGGTCATCGCGCTCAGCGGGCGGGCGATGCCCATGCCAATCACCAGGGCCAGAATGGAGCCGACCGCAAGACCGGCTGCGGCCACGGCCCCTTGCAGCAGCGATGCGGTTGCGATCGTCGCGGTGGCAGCCGCGACGGTGGCAGCCGTGGCCGCGCGCAGGCTTGCCTCCTGTTCGCCGAGCTGTTGCTGCAGGGTGGCGATCTGCGGCTGCAATTGCTTGGTGTAGAGTTCCTCGGCTTTCGCTGTCGCGCCCTTGAAGGCGGCAACACTGGAAATATAGTCGTAAATGGCCGCGCGTGAGGTTCCGATCGGTCCGTACATGTCAACCGTTGCCAGTTGCTGGGCGACCGCGGCCGCGGCCTGGGCTTTCTGAATCGCCGTCTTGACAACCTCCGGCGCCTCCTTGTCGTCGGCCGATACCAGGCGCGCCGCGGCGATCCGCAGTTCGAGGACGAAGCTGCGGGCGTTGTCGGTCGCGGCCGTCAGTGTCGGGTCATTCTGGGTCCGCGCCGCCAGCACCATCTTGGTCGCGGCGCTCGTCAGTGCGGTGCCCGCCGCCGACAGGCGTTCCCGGGCATCGGCGGCGTCCTGGGATGATTGTGCCATCTGGCTGACCAGTTCGGCGTGGTGAGCGACCGTGTCCGCCATGGCGACGTAGAGCGCCCTTTGTTCCGGAGTCCTGACCTTTTGCGTGACTTCGGCCAACAATTGACGAACTTGCCCCTGGTTCTCCTTCAGCAACGCAAGATCGGTGGCAAACGCCGCTGTGCGATAGCCGGCCTCAACCCGTTGCACGGATTCCAGCAGACGGCTGACCTCCAGGACACGCGCCAGGACCTCGGCTGTGGTGCCCATCGTCTCGACCCGGGGACGGATGACGTGCAGTTGCATGACGCCGAGACCGGCGATGCCGACAGCCAGCGCCGCCAACAAGCCGAACCCGGCAAAAATGCGCGTGCGAACCTTGAAGCGAAGATGCATCACAGGTTTCCCCCCTTTTTGTTATCGGCGGGACTGTCTGCCCCGTCCCTTGGATTGGCGTTTCGCCGCGGCGAACCCCACGGCCAAATTTGTCAAACTGGAAGAAACATTATTGAAGATGATGGGTAATATTATTGCTTGAAATAACGGGACTCCTTGAGCTTTCCAAGTGACGGTGATGTCTTTATCTCTTGGTGCAATGTTAACACGAAAGGTTGCGGCGAAAAGGGCCGGTTTTTATTCTGAAATGATAATCCTTAAGAGCGTGAGATACCCTTGAACCATCGGCGTAGCGATGAACGAAATCTGTAGCGGTTCGGCGTCCCGCTCTTTTGATCCTCCTGTGGACCATGCCAAACAGCACGACGGCGCGGTGGCGTCCTGCCCGCGGCGATAGGCGCCGCTGTCATCGACCGTGCAGGGAGTGGCGTAAGTTATTTCCATGCCCCGGCAGAACAATAGCGCAAGATAAGCCGGAGGGAAATGTGCAATTCGCTACAATTTCCGAGAGTACATCTGTATGCCGGAAAGAACTCGGGGATCCTTTCGCAGGCCAGAGACAGCCGTTACAAGGCCCGCCCCGCGCGAGTTGGTCCGGTATTCGTGGTCCGACGCTGTGCGCAGCCCAGACTGTGCGTTCGCCCCGGGCACCTCCCGCTTGTTGGCGCGGGAGGCTGTTGCCGAGGGCGAAACGGTCACCAGTATCAGTTGGAAACGACCCTCTTGTAACGGTCGAAGATCACGGCGGCGAGCAGAATGGCGCCGCGGACGACATACTGATAGAACGGGTTGATGTTCATCAGATTCATCGCATTTTCGACCGTGCCCAGGATCAGCACGCCGGCGATGATGTAGCTGATCTTGCCGATGCCGCCGAGCAGCGAGACACCGCCCAACACGCAAGCCGAGATCACCGTCATCTCGAAGCCGACCGAACTCATGGGCTGGCCGCTGGTCATGCGCGAAGCCAGGATGATGCCGGCCAGGGCGCAGACGACGCCATGGACGGTGAAGATCAGGATCCGGGTGCGCACCACGGGCACACCGGCGAGGCGCGCGGCCTCGGCGCTGCCGCCGATCGCCAGGGTATTGCGGCCATACTCGGTGTAGTTCAGCAGGAAGCCGAAAATGATGAAGCAGATCAGGGTGATCCAGACCGGGGTCGGGACGCCCAGGATCGCGGTGGTGCCCAGCAGGAAGAAGGCGGAATAGCTGACGCCGACCGCCTTGCCGCCCGAGATGATGTAGCCAAGGCCGCGGACGATCTGCATCGTGGCCAGTGTGGTGATCAAGGCGTTGATACCGAGACGGGCAACCACGAAGCCATTGATGAAGCCGAACACGCCGCCCAGCGCCAGGCCGGCCAGGCCACCGATCAGCAGGCTGCCGGTCGCATTGATGACCACGGCGGTGACAACGCCGGAGCAAGCGATCACCGAGCCGACCGATAGATCGATGTCGCCGGTGCCGATACAAAACAGCATGGTGCAGGCGGTCATGCCCGCCATCGAGATCGCCAGACCCAGCCCGCTCATATTGCGCAGCGAGAAGAAATTGTCGACGAAAACGCTACAAATAGCAAACAACAGGACGAAGATGAGAATCATCCCCAACTTGTCCCATGTCTCCAGCAGTGCGGCCTTGGAACTGCTTTGTGGCTGTCCTGGCGTCACCAGAGCTTTGTTAATAGAACTCATTTATTCCTCCGTGATCGGCGCTGGACTATTGTGGCAGTGCCATGCCGAGAATTTTCTCTTCGGTCGCATCACTCCGCTCGACGAAGCCTGACAAGGCGCCACCGCGCATCACGGCAACATTGTCGGCGACACCGAGCACCTCGGGCAGGTCGCTGGAAACCATCAGCACCGCGACGCCGCGATCGGCGAGCTTGCGGATCAGGCTATAAATCTCGCTGCGGGCCCCGACATCGATGCCCCGGGTCGGTTCGTCGAGCAGGATCACCGACATCTCATCGGACAGCCAGCGGGCCAGGATCACCTTCTGCTGGTTGCCACCCGACAGATTGCGGATCAACTGTTGCAGCGTGGGCGTCCGGACATCCAGCGCCCGGGCCTGTTCCTCGGCGTTGCGCCGCTCCCAGGCGCCGTTGAGG
>JARLIO010000073.1 GCA_031291675.1 Azospirillaceae bacterium | reverse complement strand
GTGAATAAAAACACAAAAACCCACCCCCCCCCCCCCCCCCCCCCCCCCCCCCCCCCCCCCCCCCCCCCCCCCCCCCCCCCCCCCCCCCCCCCCCCCCCCCCCCCCCCCCCCCCCCCCCCCCCCCCCCCGCCACTGTCTCTTTCTAGGTCGCGCAAAGAGTGGAATGGAAATGCTTCTGACGACACTCGATTATACAAGTTTTTTCCACGCGATGATGGCGACTATTCCTTCGTCGATCCTGATCTTTGACGAACGCCTGGCCGTGTTGACCGTGAATCATAATTTTCTTGAGAAATCGCGGGGTAGCCTGGAGTCGATCTCGGGCCGGCGGTTGCACGAGGTCTTTCCCGGCGCATTCCGGGACACGCCGCTCGACCAGCAGATCCGGGAAGTTGTCGTCACCGGGCGGACATTGCACCGGCTGCGGACGAGTTATCGGGCGCCAGGTGTCTCGTTGCGGGTCTATTCCTACAGCATATGTCCGCTGCAGTTGCATGACGGCTCACGGGGGGCGATCCTTGTCATGGACGACGTGACGGACCTGCTGCGCCTGGGCGAGGAAGTCCGCAGGATGCAGCTCCATCTCGCCAGCATCGTCGACAGCGCCGGGGATCTGATCATCTCCACCGACCCGAGGGGGGCTATCATGACGTGGAACATGGCGGCGGAAAAGGCCACCGGCTTTGTGGATTCCGAGGTGCGGGGCGTCGCGCTCGCGGACCTTATCGAGGAACCGCAGAATCTTGAGGTGGAAGCCTGCTTTCGCGGCATCACGGAGATCGATGACGGTCGTTCTGTCGAATGGCCCATGCGATGCCGGCACGCCGATAGCATTCCGGTGTCCTGGCGCTTGTCGCGAATGACCGGTGAAGGTGGCGAAGTGACCGGGGTGGTGGTGGTCGGGCGCAATCTTGTCGAGCAACGCACCATGGAGGCGCAGATGCGCCAGGGCGAGAAACTTGCGGCGCTCGGCATGGTCATCGGCGGAATCGCCCATGAAATCCGCAGCCCGCTGGGGGTGAGTTCCGCGGCGGCGCAGTTGATGAGGCAAAGGATCACCTCGCCGCCTCTGCTTGAGGACTGCATCGCCCGGGTCATTGGCGGCATCGACCGGGCCTCGCTCATCGTCGAGAGCCTGCTGCGTTTCGCAAGGCCCCGGCCCATTACCGAGACAACAAAGGTCAGTGTGGACGACATGCTGAAGAACGCGTTGATGCTCGCCTCCGGTGAGGTCGCGGCCGGAACCACCGTCGACTGGCGGCTGCCTTCGGAGGCCGACGCTCTCTATGCCGAAGGTGTGCAGAACCTGCTTGAACTTGTTTTCATCAATCTCATTCTGAACGCTTTTCAGGCCATGCCCAACGGCGGTCGGCTGGTCATCGGCGCCTCGCGCGATCGCGCGGAAATCGCCATCACGATCGGCGACACCGGCCCGGGGATCCCGGAAGCCCATCTTTCCAAGATATTCGATCCGTTTTTCACCACACGATCCGATGGGCGCCGATCGGGGCTCGGTCTGTGGGTGTCACAGGCTATCGTGCGCCAGCACGGCGGCAGCGTCGACGTTCGCACCTCGCACGGCGGCACAACCTTTGTCGTGCGCCTTCCCCTCGCCCGGACCTTGATCGCGGCGACCCCGACCGGGGAGCCGTCTCACCTTCACTGTGGCTGATATCCCGTTTGTGCCGGAGACGATCCTGGTTGTCGATGACGACCAGGATATGTGCTGGGTCCTGGAGGCGACGCTCGCCGGGATCGGCTGCGCGGTCACGACCGTCATTTCCGCCCATGCCGCGATTTCGGTGGTTGCCGCGCGCGCTTTTCCGGTTGCCATCGTCGACGCCCGTCTGCCGGACATGGATGGCCTGTTGCTGATCGAGAGGCTGCGCGAGTTTCAGCCGGCGATGAGAATCATTGTGATCTCGGGTTACTATCTCGACGACGACACGCGGATATCGGAAGCGGTGCGGGCGTCCAAGATCAATGGGTTCTTCACGAAGCCATTTCGGATCGAGGCGATCGTGACGGCCGCGGCGGGGCGGGATGACGGGGAAAATTCCCCATGACCTGGGGTGCGCACGCCCGCATTTGCCGGAAGCAGCCGGCGAACCGGCGATCGGGGCCTCCGTTAAGCAGTTGGAATAACAAGGATTTTTAAAATGTTTTGAAGGCGCGATCAGATGGCCCGTGATTTGCGTATAGATGTCGTGGCTGGAAGGTTTCCGGCTTGGTCCCGCAAGGGAAGCAAGTATTTTAGGTCTTGAAACGGAGAATTGACATGGCACGTGTCGTAAAGTCCACTGACTCGTCGAGCCTCGCCGAAGTCGTCGATCGGATCCTCGACAAGGGCATCGTGATCGATGCTTGGATCAAGGTTTCGTTGGTTGGTATTGAGTTGATCACCATCGAAGCCCGGGTCGTCGTGGCCTCGGTCGAGACCTATCTCAAATACGCCGAAGCGGTCGGTCTGACCGCCTCTGCCGCCACGCCGGCGTAACCAAGAAACCGTGAGTGTCGGGAGTGCGAGGCTTTCCGGTCTCGCGCTCCCGGTCATAACCGCCTGACAATAATCAATCGAAAACGGATGGTGATCATGGCGAAAGTTGCCGATGAGAGGGCGCGCCTCGCGGATGGAATTGCGACGGCCCGCCGGCAACGCGGGGAATTGGTGGCGGAGATCAGGATCGCGACGACAAGTCGTCATGGCGAAGTCGGCGCCCTGCTCAAAAGCTTGAAAATGTCACGTGACCGGGCGGGTCGCGAGTGGACGGCGGAAATCCGGAGCCTGACGAAAATGCGCCACGGCGAAGTCCGTTCGATGCTGGGTGGTTTGGCGGTGTCGCGTGGTGCGGCGCGCCTTGCCTATCAAGCCGAGGCGACGGCCGCCAACCGCGGACGTCAGAGCGACGTCAAGGAGCTTCTCTCGCAATTCGCCCACCAACGGGTTGTCTGCCGGCAGCATCGGCTGGAGCTGAGCGCGGTGCAGCGCGCCAACGCGGTGGCCTTTATGCGTGACTTGACCGACGACGTCGCCGCGCTTTGCGATCGGTTCGGCAAGGAGCGCCGTGAGCGTGCCGGCACCATTCATGATCACGCCGGTGCCATCCACGAACGCCTCACCGAATTTGCGCTGCAGCGCGGCGGCGCGGGCGAATTGTCCGGTGCTCCGTCACACCAGGAGAGCGAAACGGTTGCCCACGACGCCGAAGCGCACCGGGCACCCGATGCCGCACTCGATGACACGGCACCGGAAATGCCGGATCCACCGATCCGATCGAGCCGACGCGCCCCGGCGACCGTCAGCCATCGGGGGGCGAGCGATCGGCTCGGGGGTGACGGGAAATGACGGCTGTCGCATTCGCGGACGTCGATGCGGGCGACGAACAATCATCCGTTGAGGGCGAGGATTCGATCTCATTGGGTCCGAGCAACGCGTTCGTGAGCTCTGCTGCGGTTCAGAACATCACCGAACGGGCGCTGGCCTACCTCGCCGCGGGCTATGCTGTGCATTTGTCCGGTCCTCCCGGCACGGGCAAGACGACGCTCGCCTTCCATGTCGCCGCGCAGCTCGGCCGGCCCGCCATCCTGATCCATGGCGACCATGAGTTTGGCAGTTCCGACCTCATCGGGCGCGAGAGCGGCTATCGCAAGTCGCGCGTCGTCGATAACTACATCGCCTCGGTTTACAGGTTCGAGGAGGAGGGCCGTGCGCTCTGGATCGATAACCGCATTACGACGGCTTGTCGCCTCGGTCACACAATTATTTATGACGAGTTCAATCGGAGCAAGCCCGAAGCCAATAACCCGTTCCTCAGCATCTTGTCGGAACGTGTCCTCAACGTTCCCGGATTGCATGGGCGCGGCGAAGGCTATGTGAACGTCCATCCGCAGTTTCGGGCGATCTTCACCTCGAATCCGGCCGAATATGTCGGCGTCTTCCGCACCCAGGACGCCTTGCTCGACCGGATGATCACGCTTCATCTCGATCACTATGATCGCAGCACCGAGATCGCCATCACCGTCAGCAAATCCAACATTGATTTGCCGCGTGCCGAACAGGTGGTCGATCTGGTGAGGTTGACCCGTCAGGTCGGAAGGGATCCACATTTTCCCACCCTGCGGGCTTCGATCGCGATTGCCCGTGTGCTCGCCGCGCGCGGCCGTGACGCGGACCTCCGCGATCCGGCTTTCCTTTCGACCTGCCAGGACATCCTTGCGCCAGCGTCACCGACGGCAAAGCGGGGTTATGCGGTGTCATCGGATTTCGTCGAAAGTCTTCTGCGTCGCCTGGACGGTATCGACGGCGGCGAAGAGGCATCGACGCCATCGGGCCCCTGCGCTGACGGTGAGACGGCGACCCCACAGGAGGAAACAGACGATGCCGACGCATAAACGGGCGTTGCGCGGGCTGGCCGATCTGGCAACGCTGACGGGACGGTCAGATCACCAGATCCCGGCTCACAAGGCCTATCTCCGGATCAGTTTCCTGGAGCTGGAGCGCGCCCGGCGAAATCAAGAAATGCGCACGGCCCAGGATCGTCTCGCCATCATTCACGGCCGCTTTCGTGAGATCGACGGTGAGATCGCGGCGATCCTGGCGAGCCTGAATGGCACGGCGCCGCCCGCCCATGCGATCGAGGCGCCCCATCGGTCGCCCGTCGGACATCGGCCGCGGAAAGGACATTTCCAGATGTCCTATTAGGGACCGGACAAGCGATCGCGTCGGGTTTTCGGGGGCTCCATCCAGCCCCGCCAGGGCCGTGTCAATGGGGTCGTCATCATAACGTTGCGTCAACGGGCTGTTATTTTTTTGGGCGGATCCGGCCCAGACGAACCGCCCGATCCAGGGAGATGAGGCAAATGGTGGGGAACAATGAGAACGCCGAACCGACCGAGGCGGATCCGGCAATAACGGCGTCCAAAGCGCCGTCAAAGGCGCGGCAAAAGGCCGCCCCGGCGACTCCGCCCGCGCCCAGCGGCAAGATTTCCGGCGCCCGGGCTGTGGTGCAGGAGTTCTTTTCAACCGAATTTGGCGCGCGGGAGATCCGTGTCACCCGGATTGCCCCCCTTGGCCACGGCCTGGAGGGGTGGGTGGCGGAAGCGGAAATTCTCGTGCCCAATCTTGAGCTCAAGACGCTCGGTCTGCCGCTGACGCAGGAAGTTCTCGAACGTGAATATTACGCGGTCGAACTCGATCCGGACCTGTCTATCCGGTCCTATGGACCAATCGGCGTCGATGACAACTGAAGACCGGTCGTTTCAGGTTGAAACGGTCAAACCCGCGTCGGCCTCGATTGATTGCGCCAACGGATGCGACGGCTGTTCACCGCTCCGGGGACGCGGCGTATCGCGAGCGCCGCGCGGGCGTAGCCGATGGGAGAGTGGTTGATGGGCCTCTATGTTTATGGCATCGGCAGATCGGCAGAGGCCGAACTGGCATCGCTGAAAGGCGTTCTCGATCAGCCGACCTATCGGCTCGATGCGGGGACGCTTTGTGCCGTGGTGAGCGAATGTCCGGTTGCCATGGTTCGCGCCGAACGCCGGCATATCGCCGCGATGCAGCGCGTGCTCACCGCTTTCGATGGACAGGTCGATCTGTTGCCGATGGCGTTCGGCACCGTGACAAAATCCGAAACGGATCTTCGTCGCTTTCTTGACGAGAACGGCGAGGCCCTGATGGCGCAGCTGCAACGGATCTCCGGTGCGGTCGAGATGAGCTTGCGTTTGAGCCTCGATGTGTCCGATCCGATCACCTACCTCGTTGCCCGGACGCCGGCGCTGCAAGCGGCACGGGAACGTGCCTTCCGCGGGCGCCGAACGCCTAGCCACGATGACAGCATCCGTCTGGGCCAGATGGTTGATGCGGCCCTGCGCCAGTATCGCGAGGCGCGCACCGCCCAGGTGCTCGCTGTTGTCGGCGCCGCCTGCACCGAGGTTAAAGCCCTGCCAATTCGGGAGGAGAAGGAAATCGCCAATCTCGCGGCGCTGGTATCCCGCTCGGGTCTCGATCAGTTCGAGGCCGCCGTTCACGCCGCGGCGGCGCAGACCGACGAGGACATCGCCTTCAGCATCAGCGGTCCCTGGCCGCCGCATAATTTTGTGCAATTTGATTCCGGCGACGCATAGAGCGCGACCCCAAAAAGAGACAGAAAAAGAGGCAATCGATGTTCATCATTGATGATCTGTTGGCGGCACCGATGCGCAGCCTGATCTTCGTCCTCAAAAAGGTGAACCAGGCGGTCAACACGGAGCGGGAGGCACAGGAGCGGTCGCTGATGGCTGAACTGACGGCGCTCCACCGCGCCCTGGATCGAAACGAGATCACGGAGGCGGCGTTCGACGAGCGCGAGCAGATCCTGCTCGGCCGTCTTGATCGCCTGCATGCGGAGGACGAGAGCGATGACGGCGCTGATGATCGGTCCTGAGCAGCGCGTCGCCGGGGCGACGCCGTCGCATGCCGGCCATTTGTCGCTCGCCGACGCGCTTGATCGGATCCTCTATCGCGGTGTGACGTTGCAGGGCAATGTGACGATCGGGCTCGCCGACGTCGAGCTGTTGTACCTTGATGTGCGTTTGCTGCTGGGCTCGGTCGACGCGCTCTGGCCGGATGGCCGGCCGCCCGTTCCCGCGATTTTCCCGCGCCCGTCGTCGCCGCCACCGTTGCATTCCGCGACACTGCCGCGCGAGACTCTGGCAACCGGGGCGCAACCGGCCGAGGTTCCACCGGCCGCGACCGCGTCAGCGATATCGGCTGGTGCGGGTTTTCGCGATCAGGCGGCGTCATGGCCCGGCGCCGACCCGGACCAGCCCGGGACGTCGATGCCCGGGCCAAACACGCCCGGGCCAAACAAGCCAGGATCGTCCACGGCCGAGGGCCTCATCCGGCTGGTGCTGACCCTGGTGAAACTGCTTCACGATGTGCTGGAACGGCAGGCCGTGCGGCGCATGGAGGCGGGGCACCTCAGTGCCACCGAGATCGAAAATGTCGGCGCCGCGCTTTTCGCGCAAGCGGAGGAGATCTTGCGCCTGCAGCGACAGTTCGGCTTCTCCGACAATGATCTTTCCCTCGACCTCAGCGTCCCCGACGGGGCGTTATGAAAGGTATCGCGATGTCGTCCCCCCAAACCATGACGCATTCCGTTGCGAGTACGAACATCGCCGACCTGCTGGAACGCATTCTCGATAAAGGCGTCGTGGTGGCCGGTGACATCTCGATCAAGCTCGTCGAAGTCGAGCTCTTGACAATTCAGTTGCGGCTCGTCATCTGCTCGATCGACAAGGCGCGTGAACTCGGCCTCGATTGGTGGAACCATAGTGCACACCGGGAGCCCCTGACGTCGGCGCAAAGCGCGACGTTGACGGCGATGGATGAGCGATTGGTTCGGATTGAGCAGGCGCTTGGCGCGGTCGGCGCGGCGCCTCTCGAACGCGGGAGCACGTCTCATGACTAAAGAAGATCCCGGAAAAAACAAGGACGACAAGGATCAGGTCACCGGCGCGGCGGGCCTCGCGAAGATCGCGCGCGGCCTTTCCGACCTGTTCAATGTGCTCGCCGATTTCGACCGGCTTCCGCGCCGCGGGCGTCACGAGAAGAACGGCGTGGTGATGGACTATTCGTTCGGCTCGCGTCCGCTGCGGGGTGGCGCCGACGGCGATGCGGGCGACGAAGACGCGCCCGACGACGGGTCTGACGCCACGGACGCGTCGGCACGGTCCGAAATGCGGCCACGGCGTGCTGCCAAGCGAAGTTCGCTCGAAGTTCTGGAGCCGGTGACGGACATGTTCGACGAACCCGGCGAGATCCTGCTCCTGTTCGAGCTGCCCGGTGTCGAGCGCAAGGATGTTCGCTGCATTCTCGACGGCGACATCCTGTTGCTGGAGGCCAAGACCGGCGATCGGCTCTACCGCAAGGAGATGCTGATCGAGGAAAAACTCGCCGCCGCGCCGCCGCATCTCAATCTGCACAACGGTATTCTTGAGGTTCGGTTGACCAAAGTGTCATGATCACGGCGTTGGCACGCCCTTCTTGCTTCGGCGCCGACGTCCGGTTGCCGCCGACCAGGCTGGGTCGTGACGGGAAGCCGAGGACAATCTCATGACACGGCAACCGGGCGGACGGCGAAATGGCGCGATTGATTTATGTTCCGGTCGTTCACAGCACCGCGGAGATGGGTTCCGCCGCGGCGGCCTATAAGGTTGCGTTCGTCGCCCGCTATGGCGAGCGCAAATGGGTGGAACGATCGGCGGAGTTCGACGCCATTTGGCGTGGCATCGCCGATGCGATCGGGGCGCTCAAGCTCGATCTCACGCGCGTCAATCTGTACCAGGACAGTTTGCCCGTCAGCGGTCGCGAGAGTGCGCTGGTTCATGATCTGGCCGCCCAGGGCAGCCGAAATCATCAGCTTCTGGAAAGTCTGATGCAAGGCGGCGCCCAGTTGGTCGGCACGGAATCGCTCGCCCTGCTTCTTGATGAATACAAGCTTTTTCAATCGGCCGAGCGCACCGAGGCGCAGGCTTCGGCCCTGCTCGAGGCGCGCGACCGTTTCATCGTCGGCCAAATCGACGCAACGCTTGGCGAAGGCAGGGACGGGATCCTCTTCATGGGCGCCCTGCACAAGGTCGCGACGTATCTACCGCGGCGCATCAAGGTCGAATATTTGGCAATTCGCAGCCAATGACGACCCTTAACGGCAGAAGATGGGGAATTCGATGGTCCGCGAAGCACCACGAAAAGAAGACGACAGCAAGCTGCGACTGACCGTTGTCGAGGCGCGGCGCGAAGACGTCGGACGCGGGATCGCCCGGATCGATCCGGAAACGCTGCGGCAGATCGGCGCGTCACCGGGCGATGTGTTGGAGATCGAGGGCCGGACCCGGACCGTCGCCAAGGCGATGCCGACCTTCAAGGAGCACAGGGGCCAGCAGGTCATCCAGCTCGATGGCGTCGCCCGCAGCAATGCCGGCGTGGCGCTTGGCCAGAAGGCGGCGATCGGCATCGTCGCCTGTGCGGCGGCGCGTCGTGTCGTCGTCGCGCCGCTGGGGGCGGGTGCCATGCGTGAGGACGAGATCGAGTACGCGGCACGCCGTCTGGACGGGCTGGCCGTGAAGACCGGCGATCGCATTCAGATCGCCTTGTTTGGTGCCAGCCGTCGCGATTTTAACGTGGTCGGTACCGAGCCCAATGGCCCGGTGATGATCCACGCCGATACCTTGCTCGCGGTCGAGCCCGCCCGCGGCAACGCCGCCGCAAAGACCGAAGGCGGGGGCGAGGACATCGTCACCTATGACGATCTTGGGGGCATGGAACGCGAAGTCGCGAAAATACGCGAAATGATCGAGTTGCCGCTGACCCATCCCGAGATCTTCGAGCGCCTGGGCATGATGCCGCCCAAGGGGGTCCTGATGCATGGGCTGCCCGGTTGCGGCAAGACATTGTTGGCGCGCGCGGTGGCGCACGAATGCGATACGGCGTTCATTTATGTCAGCGGGCCGGAGATCATCCAGAAATTTTATGGCGAGAGCGAAGCCCGGCTGCGCAAGATTTTCGAAGATGCCCAAAAGCGCGCACCCTGCATCATCTTTTTTGACGAGATCGATGCGATCGCCCCCAAGCGGGATCGGGTCGAGGGCGAGGTCGAGAAGCGTGTCGTCGCCCAACTTCTGGCGCTGATGGACGGCCTCAAGGGCCGTGGTGACGTGATCGTCATGGCGGCGACGAACCGGCCCAACAGCATCGATCCGGCGTTACGCCGGCCCGGCCGTTTCGACCGGGAGATCGCGATCGGCATTCCCAATGAGCGCGCCCGGCGCGAGATCCTGGAGATCTATGCGCGCGGCATGCCGCTTGCGGGCGATGTCGATCTCGCCGAACTGGCCGCGGCGACGCATGGCTTTACCGGTGCCGACCTGAACGCCCTGTGTCGCGAAGCCGCGCTGGCAGCGTTGCGTCGCCAGCTTCCGGAGTTGTCGCTCGATACGGGGCCGATCCCGTACCAGGCGCTGATGGCGCTGGAGGTGCGTGCCCCCGATTTCAGGGAGGCGCTGATCCAGGTTGCGCCCTCGGGGCTGCGCGAAGTGGCCATCGAAGTCCCGAATGTGCGCTGGGAGGATGTGGGCGGGCTCGAACCGATCAAGGCTGCCTTGAAAGAGGCGATCGCCTGGCCCCTGAGCCAGCCGCTTCTCTTTGAACAGATCGGCTTGAAGCCCTCGCGCGGCATCCTGCTCTATGGTCCCCCGGGAAATGGCAAGACATTGCTGGCGAAAGCCCTGGCCTCGCAGAGCAAGATCAATTTCATTTCGGTCAAGGGACCGGAGCTTTTGTCGAAATATGTCGGTGAGTCGGAACAGGGCGTCCGTGAACTTTTCGCGCGCGCGCGTCATGCGGCGCCGTGCATTGTTTTCCTGGATGAGGTTGATGCTCTGGCGCCCAAACGGGGATTTGACGGCCGTTCGCCGGTGACCGACCGGGTCGTCAGTCAATTGCTCACCGAGCTCGACGGTGTCGAGACCCTGAGAGATGTTTGGGTGATCGCCGCGACCAATCGGTTGGACATGATCGACGAAGCGCTGCTGCGGCCAGGGCGACTCGATTTTCACCTTGAGGTCGGCCGGCCGGACCGTGCCGCGCGCGCGGCGATCCTGGAGGTTCATTTGCGCAAGAAGCCGATGGACGGGCGGGTCGATCTTGCGGCGCTGGCGGAGCGGACGGAAGGCATGTCGGCCGCCGATGTCCGTTTCTTTTGTGATCGCGCCGCCATGAATGCCATCCGCCGGGTCTTTCCTTCGCCGAACGGCGGATCGGTCGATGCCGTCGCGTTGCGCCTCGAACCCTGCGATTTCGACGACGCGCTGGCGGCGCGAACGGCCGCATCACCGGCACCGGCCTTGCCGCAAGTGACGCCGCTTTAGAGCATTTTCCGACCAAGTGGGTTCCGGTTGGGCGTAGAAAATGCGACAAAACAAAGATCTAGAGCTGTTTCCGATCCAACGTGATCGGAAACAGCTCTAGGGTCCGCGGCGAAACCCGCCGCGGCGCATCCCCTGGCAACCGGGGCGGCTGCCAGGGGATGCGGCTGTCAGCGGGCCAGCCAGCCGCCATCGACCGGCAGTGTGATGCCGGTGACATAGCCTGATGCCGGCGCGGCCAGGAACAGCACCGCGGTGGCCAGGTCGTCGATCGCACCCCAGCGGCCGGCGGGGATCCGCTCCAGGATCTGCCGTTCGCGCACCGGATCGGCGCGGAGCGCCGCGGTATTGTCGGTTACCATGTAGCCGGGGGCGATCGCGTTGACCGTGATGCCCTTGGGTGCCAGTTCATTGGCGAGCAGCTTGGTCAGACCGACGACGCCATGTTTGGCCGCCGTGTAGGACGGCACCCGGATCCCCCCCTGGAACGACAGCAGGGAAGCAATCGAGATGATCCGTCCGGCGGCACCGCGTGCCGCCATCGACCGCGCCACCGCCTGGGTCAGGAAGAACAAACTCTTCAGATTGACCGTCATCACCGCGTCCCAGTCTTCCTCACTGAAATCGAGCACGTCGGCGCGGCGGATGATCCCGGCATTGTTGACCAGGATGTCGATCGGGCCAAAGCCGGTCTCGATGTCCGTAATCACGGCCGCGAAGTCATGGCGCGCGCCCAGATCGACAAGGGCCTGACGGAATCGTCGTCCGAGACCGGTCACGATCGCCGCGGTTTCGGGCATCGGCGACGATCCCAGGCCGACGATATCGGCGCCGGCGCCGGCCAGGGCTCGCGCCACGCCTTGGCCCAGCCCGGTTCGCGCGCCGGTGACCAGGGCGACGCGGCCCGACAGATCGAATAGCGTGCCGGCGCTCATTTCAGGTCGCCCATGGCGACAAAGTCCATGTCGGCGAAGGACTGGTTGTCGCCGCCCATGGCCCAGATGAAGGCATAGGCCGCGGTGCCGGCTCCGGAATGGATCGACCAGGGCGGGGAGATCACGGCCTGCTCATTGCGTACGATCAGGTGGCGCGTCGCTTCGGGCCGGCCCATCAGATGGACGACGGCGGCATCCGCCGGCAGTTCGAAATAGAGGTAGGCCTCCATCCGGCGGTCGTGGGTATGGGCCGGCATTGTGTTCCAGATGCTGCCAGGGGCCAGGCGGGTCAAGCCCATCACCAGTTGGCAGCTCGGCATCAGGCCGGGATGGATATATTTGTAGATGGTGCGCGCATTGGCGCTGTCCTGTGATCCCAGCGGTGCCGGGGACGCATCGGCAATGGCGATCTTGCGCCCCGGATGGCGCTGGTGGGCCGGCGCCGACACGGCGTAGAGCCGGGCCGGCTGTGCCGGATCGCGGCTGGCGAAGGTTACGTCGCGCGTGCCCTGGCCGAGATAGACCGCTTCCTGAAACTCAATCGGGTACACGGTGCCGTCGGCGGTGATCGTCGCCGGCCCGCCGATATTGATGATGCCGATCTCGCGGCGCTCCAGCACGAAGCTGGTGCCGACGGCCCCCGCCAGCTCCGGACCAAAGGCCAGCGGGGCATCGGTCGGTGCGATGCCCAGAATCAGCATCCGGTCGTAATGGGTCAGGGTCGCCGTGATGCGCCCGGGCTCAAACAGTGTCTCGATCAGGAAGTGATTGCGGAGTTCCGCGGTTCCGAACGTCTCGACCTGCGTGAAATGAAGCGCGTGGCGGATATCAACGGTCATGTTCTTCTTCTCCGGTTATCGGCGGCTGTGGCGTTTGGCCGCGGCCGCATCGGTTGTGGTTCAGGCGAAGAGATCGCTGTACATTCTCTCAACCTGTGGCATCGCCTTCAGGATCTCGGCGAGATGGCGGCGTATCGCCCGTTCCGCCGCATCGGGGTTCCGCGCGTCGATCGCTGCGACGATCTCGTGGTGCTGGGCAATCAAAGACGGTGCGGCCTCGTGAGGGCGCAGGGTGAGGTAGCAGACGCGGTCCATGTGCGCCTTGATGTCCTCGATCACGACCCAGGCGGTGCGAAACCCCGAGCCCTCGGCCAGGGCGGCATGAAACTGGTCGTCTTCGCGCTGGAAGGCGATATGGTCCTGAGCGTCGGCGTGGACTGCCTGCCGTGCCAGGATCGCGTCGATTTCGCAGCGCACACCCGAATCGAAGGCGGCGCAGGCGGCACGGACGACGGCGATCTCAAGCGACTCGCGGATGAATCGGCCCTGGCGCAGATGCTCGGTTGAAATTTTGGTAACGAAGGTGCCGCGGCGCGGCTGGATCGTGACCAGTCCGGCGCGGGCCAGGGCGATGAAGGCCTCGCGCACCGGCTGGCGCGAAATGCCGCAGCGATCGGCAAGATCCTTTTCCGAAAGCGCGCACCCCGGCGGCAGTTCAAGGGTGACAATCGCCTTGCGAATCGCCCGTTCGACGCGCCGCGCCGCGGTTTCTCCCGGTTCCGTGCCCAGTTCAATGACGGGGCTCCCGGTGATCATGTCGTTTGCCGATCCTGTCATGCGGTTCCGCCTCTCCGTCTCCAAGACCGTGGGGTGATGATTTTGACCGCGATCTGCGACGATTCCGGTCATGGTCAATCCACGGAAAATCTGATATATGAGCTGCCATACCACAGAACGCCGGGCGAAGGGAATGGCGTACCATACCAAGCCCCGACCGGTGATCGCCAAGAGATGCCGCCTGTGGTAACAAAAAGTGGCATGAACATGGGGAAGGTAAACCTGGAAGTGGAAAAGACGACCGAAGTCACCGCCCAAGCTTTTGTGACCGCGCGGCGTCGCGCCCTGCCGCTTGATGCTTTTCCCGGAACCCTTCCGACGACGCTTGCAGACGCCTACGCCGTTCAGGAACGCTGCCTGGCCTTGACCAGCCGGCCGGTCGCGGGCTGGAAGGTCGCGATGATCCACCCGGATCTGCGCGCTTCGCTGGGGGCCGATCGGCTTGCCGGACCAATCTTCGCGGATGCCATTCACGATCGGCCGGATGGTGGTTCCGTTTTGGCCCCGGTGTTCGTCGGCGGGTTCGCGGCTCTGGAGGCCGAATTTGTGGCGCGCTTCGCGCGCAGCCCCGAAGCCGGCGCCGACGGCTTCACCGTGGCGGGAATTCTGGCGGCGCTGGCCTCGCTTCATGCGGGCGCCGAGATCGCCTCCAGCCCGTTGGCGACGCTCAACCAGATCGGCCCGTTGGCGGTGGTTTGCGATCACGGTAATAATGCCGGCGCGGTCGTCGGTCCGGAACTGACCGGCTGGCGTGACACGCCGCCGGAGCGGTTGACGTCGCGCATGGTGATCGACGGCAAGACCGTCGGCGAAGGAACGGCCGCCGGCGTTCCGGGCAGTCCGATCGCGGCGCTGGTGTTTCTTGCCGATCATCTTGCGGCGCGCGGCCGGCGTTTGAACCCGGGGGACATCGTTCTGACCGGGGCGACGACGGGGGTTCACCCGGTTGTCCCGGGCGTGCAGGGCCGCATCCTGTTCTCCGGTGCCGCCGATTGCACGATCGACGTCACTGCGGCGGTTGCGACAGCTTTGTGAGGAAACTCTTGACGGACTGGTTCTTTGGCCAAGCCTTCGGGCATCAAACGGGTGGCGGGAACCAGAGGTTGGTAGCGGAACGCGCGTAACGTGAAGAAACGGTTTCACGCAGTTCGTGTGAAACGCAAATGGAGGAAATAACGATGAAGTTTGCCAAGAAAATAGCCATGGCGGCACTGGTCGGGGGGGTCGCGCTCGGGGCGTCTCAGGCGCAGGCGCGGGTGTTCCGGTCGGCCGACGTTCAGCCGGCCGACTATCCCACGGTCAAGGCGGTGCAGTTCATGAGCGACGAGCTCAGCAAGCTGACCGACGGCAAATATTCGGTCAAGGTTTTCGCGAACTCCACGCTGGGAAGCGAGAAGGATACGATCGAGCAGGTCAAGCTCGGCGCGATTGACTTCCTGCGGGTCAATACCGGTACGCTCAACACGATCTGCCCGGCGATGATGGTTCCGGTCATGCCCTTCGTGTTCCGCGACAAAGACCATATGCGTGCGGTTCTTGACGGTCCGATCGGTGACGAGCTCCTCTCCGATTGTGACGCGCAAGGCATGGTCGGCCTGGCCTTTTACGACTCAGGGTCACGGTCATTCTATTCCATCAAACCAATTCGCAGCATCACCGATCTCAAAGGCCTGAAGATCCGCGTTCAGCAGTCCGACATTTGGGTTGCCGTGATGCGCGCCCTCGGTGCGAATGCGACGCCGATGCCGATGGGCGAGGTCTTCACCGGCCTTAAAACCGGCCTGATCGATGGCGCCGAGAACAACTGGCCGACCTACCAGTCGTCTCACCAGTATGAAGTCGCCAAATACTTTACCTTGACCGAGCATTCGATGGCGCCTGAAGTGCTGTTGATGTCGAAAAAGGTGTATGACGCCTTCACCCCCGACGAACAGAAGCTCGTCCGGAAGGCGGCGAAGGATTCCGTGCCCTATATGCGCAAGCTGTGGGACGATATGGAAATTTCGTCGCGTGCTACGGTTGAGAAGGCCGGTAGTGAAGTCATCACCATCGACAAGGCCCCGTTCCAGGCCGCGATGAAGCCGGTTTATGACCAGTTCATCACCGATCCCAAGCTGAAAGCCCTGTTGGTTCGCATCCAAGACACGAAGTGAGTGCGGAGGGGCGGGATCCGGATTCCCGGCCCCGTCGCGCCGTCATCAAAGGGATCGCGGGTCGCCATCGGTGACCCGCGGGCGAGCGACCGGATGGCCCCGGCCGGACTCTGTTCCGGCCCGGTGGCACCAGAAGAGGGCGGACCGGGATCGGTTCCCGGTGGCCCTCTCGCCGGATTGCCCTCTTGGCGGAAGGCGTGCGCGGTGGCCGTCGAATGGCGGGTTTCCGACTGTCCTGTTCAACGCGTGCGATCGGCGCCGTGGCGTGTCACAGCGCAACGCGACGGTCACCGAACCCTGACGGCCTATGAGGAGACACACGGATGGCTGCGCAGCCGCTGGCTTCAGCGCCTTTACACACCCCGACCACGTCCATTACCACGGGGTTTCTTTCTTACTATTTCGGCTTCCACGCCTGGCTTTCCCGGCTCTGCCTCAAACTGGCGGTCTTTGGGCTCATTGTCATCCTGGGAGCCGTGCTGACCCAGATCTTCGGACGTTACGTGCTGAACAATTCGCCGACCTGGACGGAGATCCTGGCGCTGGTGGTCGTTCTCTACGTCGCGTGTTTTGCGGCTGCGGTTGGTGTTCGTGACGGTCGGCACATCGGGATGGAATCGCTGGTGTCATACCTGTTTCCCTCGATCCGGCGTTGGATTGAGATCTTCGTCTTTCTCTGCATGATCGTCTTTGGTTTGTGCATGTCCTGGGGCGGTGCGGTTCTCGGCATCGCGATGATGCCGTACCTCAATCCCGGGCTGCCGATCTCACAGGGGTGGAGCTATCTGCCCCTGGCCATTGGCGGCATCCTGATTTCCCTGTTTGCGATCGAACAGATCGTTGCGCGTTTTCTGAAAGTGGAGGTCACACCGTCGTGGCACTAACCATTCTCTGCGTGACCTTCGTCCTTGGGTTGTTGCTCGGTATGCCTGTGGTGTTCGCCATCGGCCTGTCGTCTCTTGCTACCGTCCTCTTCGAAGGTCTTCCGGTTGCCGTCGTGTTCCAGCGCATGGCCGCGGGCATGAATGTTTTCTCATTTCTGACGATCCCGTTCTTCATCTTCACCGGCGAGCTGATGATGTATGGCGGGATTGCCGACCGCCTGATTCGGTGCTCCAAAGCAATGGTTGGCCACGTCCGCGGCGGGCTCGGCATGACCAACGTGGTGGCCTGCACCATGTTCGGTGGTGTGTCCGGTTCACCGGTGGCGGACGTTTCGGCGATGGGGTCGGCCCTGATCCCGCTGATGAAGCGCGAGGGGATCGACGCCGATTACGCGGTCAATGTCACGACCTATTCCTCGCTTGTCGGGGCGTTGATGCCGACCAGTCATAACATGATCATCTATTCGTTGGCCGCCGGCGGCGTGGTCTCGATGAACTCGCTGATCATGGCCGGTGCCGTGCCGGCCGCGATGCTGACCGTTGCCAACGTCCTGACCGCTTATCTGGTCGCGATCGCCCGCGGCTATCCGGCGGGGAAGTTCCCGGGATGGTCCGAAGTGGGGCGCAGCCTCGCGACCTCGGTGCCCGGCCTGTTCATCATGGTGATCATCGTCGGCGGCATCCTGTCGGGCACCTTCACCGCCTCGGAAGCCGGTGCCGTCGCGGTCCTCTACGCGCTGTTGCTGACGACCCTGGTCTATCGCAGCCTGACCTGGGAGAATTTCCTGAAGGCCGCGGCGAAGGCCTGCAAAACCACCGGTGTCGTGCTGTTGCTGATCGGCATCTCGACGATGTTCGGTTATCTGTTGAGCCTCTACGGCGTCGCGGAGACGGTCGGGGATGCTCTGGGCGATATCAGCTCCACGCCCTGGGTGATTTTCATCCTGGTCGATATCGCCCTGTTCATTTTCGGGATCTTCCTCGACATGGCAGCGCATATCCTGGTGTGCACGCCGATTTTCCTGCCGATCGTGGTCCATTACGGCATGAGCCCGGTCCAGTTCGGCATCATCGTGCTGCTGAACTCCACGATTGGCCTTAACACGCCGCCGGTTGGTGCCGCTTTCTATCTCGGTTGCGCGATCGGCGAAGTATCGGTTGCCAAGGTTGTCAAGTCGATCTGGCCGTTCATGCTGGCCTTGTGGCTGACCCTGATTCTGGTGACCCTGGTGCCCGAGACTTCGATGTTTGTCCACGACCTGTTCCAGTAATCGGACGGTTCGTGTTGCCGCGCCAGCCCGCCGTGATCTTTGCTCATGGCGGGCTGGCGCGGGCGCTTTTCCCGGCCAGACTGCTGAGGGCCCGCTCAGCGAAGGGCGCGGGCGTAGCTGTCGAGCGGTGGTACTGTCGCGATCAGGTCGTGGGCCTTGAGATAGGCGGCAAATCGTTCGTAACGTCCCCGGTCCAGGGCCGCGGGGTCATGGGCGAAGCGGGGCAGCGTCGCTGCATAGGCGCGGCGGTTCAATTCGTCATCCAGCTCGGGCCGACCCTTGATCAGCAGGGCGCGGGCTTCGTCGGGATGATTGAGGGTCCACAGCGTTGCTGCCTCCAGCGCCGCCAGGAAACGCGGCAGGCGCGGGTCGGCGAGCTCGTTGCTGCGGGCCAGGACGATCAACTCGTCATAGGGCGGCACGCCGTTTTCCTCGGGAAAGAACAGCTGTGCCGGCTTGCCTTCCAGCGTCATCTGCTGGGCTTCGACATTGCGGAATCCACCGATCACGGCATCGACCTGGCCGCTCAGCAAGGGCGGCACCAGGGAGAAGTTGACATTGATCAGTTCGACATCCTTGAGGGTCAGTCCGGCGGTGCCCAGCATTGTCGACAGCACCGCGTCCTCGAAGCCGCCGACCGAATAACCGACCTTGCGCCCCTTGAGATCGGCCAGGGTCTTGATCGGCCCGTCCTTGAGCGCCATCACGGTGTTGAGCGGGGTCGAGACCAGCGTGGCGATCCGCACCAGCGGCAGACCGGCGGCAACCTGGAGATAAAGTTGCGGCTGATAGGATAGGGCCAGATCCGCTTCGCCCGCCGCCAGCAGTTTGGGTGGGTCGTTGGGGTCGGCAGGTGCCGTCAGGGTGACGTCGAGTTCGGCGTCGCGGAAGAAGCCCTGCTCCTGGGCCACGACCAGCGGCGTGTGGTCGGGATTGAGAAACCAGTCGAGCCAGATCGTCATCTTGTCGGCGGCAAATGACGGCGAGCAGATAAGCAGGCTGACCGCGCAGGCGGCGATGGCCGGTAGGCGTCTCGACATCATGTTCAGGTCCTTTCGTCAGGGGGAAACTGGTCGGGTTGCCAGGGCAACAGACGGCGGGCGACCGCATCGACCACGAAATACAAAGTCACCGACAGCAGCGACAGCACCGTCAAAGCAGCGAACATCAGCGCCGTCTGGACCCGGGCATTGGCGTGAAGCATCAAATAGCCCAGCCCGGCCGAAGCCCCGACCCATTCGCCCAATACCGCGCCGATCGGTGCCACCGCCGCCGCAACCCGCAGCCCCGATGCCAACGAGGGCAATGCGGCCGGCAGCCGGATACGGCGCAGTTGCGACCAGGGCGAGCCGCCCATCACCCGGGCCAGGTCGAGCCAGCCCGGCGTCGTGCGACGCAGGCCGTCATAGAAACTGGCGGTGACCGGGAAGAAGATCACGATACCGGCCATGACAACCTTCGAGGCCATGCCATAGCCGAACCACAGCACCAGAACCGGGGCCAGGGCGAAAACCGGAACGGCCTGGCTGATCACCAGCAAGGGCAGCAGCCAGCGCCGCGCCGTGCGGAAACCGGCCAGGATCAACGCGGCACCCATGCCCAGGACGGCGCCCAGCGCGAAACCCAGAACCATTTCCAACAGGGTGCGGACGCCGTGGAAGGCCAGCAGCGGGGCCTGTTGCACCAGTGTCACCAGGACCGCCTCGGGGCTGGGCAGGATATACGGTGGGATCCCGGTCACGCGGACCAGGACGGCCCAGGCCAGCAACAGGATGCCCGCGACCAGCGCCGGGCGCAGCACGTTCATTCCGCCAGCCGCTGCAGCAGATCGGCCTGAAGTGCCAGCAGTACCGGGTTGGAGGGGTCCCGTGGTGGGGCTCCGGGCGGCACGATCGGCGGTGACAGGCGCGCCGGCTCCCCGGCCAGGACATGGACCGCGTCGCCCAGGCGCAACGCCTCAAGCGGATCATGGGTCACCAGCAAGACGGTCCGCCCATTCAACAAGTGACGGGCCAGTCCCTGCAAGCGCAGGCGCGTTACGGCATCAAGAGCCGAAAACGGCTCGTCCATCAGAACCAGCGGCCGGTCCTCGATCAGGGTTCGGACCAGCGCCACCCGCTGGCGCATGCCACCGGACAGCGCATCGGGCCGGTCGCCGAGGCGATCGCCCAGGCCAACCGCGGTAAGCAGCGTTCGCGCCCGCTCGCGCCGTGCCGCGTTGACGGTGCCATGCCGCAGCTGATCGCCCAGGACGGCATTGTCGAGAACGCTCAGCCAGGGCAGCAGCAGATCCTGTTGCGCCATATAGGCCATCCGCCCGTCCAGGGGCAGACCATCGTCGGCGCGGATCAGGGTCGGCGGTTCGGCTGGACTGAGGCCGGCGATCAGGCGCAGCAGGGTGGTCTTGCCGACCCCGCTGGGGCCAAGCAGGCAGGTCCAGCGTCCCGCCGCCAGCCGGAGATCAAGATCCTGAAACACCGGAATGCCACCATAGGTCAGGCGTGCGTCCCGGACGGTGACCGCGACCGGCACCAAATCGCTGACAGAGGCAATGGGAGAAAGGTTTTCCCGGCGGGAAAAAAGCGGACGCATCATCAGGTCACTGTCCCTACGCCGGCGTGATCCGGATCAGGTTCCAGGGGTCGTCCCGCTGTGGGACCTCTCAGCCGACGGTCGGCTCCCCCCAGTGAATCCGTCATGTATGGCAACCCGGAGTCGCCCTGGCAAGGTTAAAATCCTGCGGGTGCCGCGGCATTTCGATGTGACACGGCGACACCGTGCGCGTGGCGGACTGTCTCGGGGTGCATCTTGAAAATGCAATTCATCCGGCTGCGCCGGCCGAGCCCGTTGGGCCGAAGTCATTCCTTCGTACCATGGCGACAAAATATCCGGATGTGACCGGAGATTGTTGCATTAAACAGGAATTATTAATGCTTTGATGATGTTATGAGTTTCTATCGGGATAGCCGGGAGCGCCACCATGACCGAGGTTGTTGAAACCTACGTCCTGACCTTCACCGAGGGCCATGCCTGCAAGATTGATGTCGAGGTCCGCATCCTGAGTGAGCAGACAGAAATCCAGGAGACCCTGGCTTTCAATGGCATCGATCGTCTCGATCATGCGGAGTTGTGTACCGCGCTATACCTGCTGGGGTTTGCGATGGGGATCGAGCAGGCGGTCCATGGCAACAATTTGAATCTGCGCAAGGTTGTCCTCAATCAGGAACCAGGCAAGCGCATCGGTTTTGTCGAGGTGGAATTGCACGGTCCTACAGTGCGTCGGATCGTCCATATCGTTGTCACCGACTGTCTTTGCGTCAAGGATGCCTCGGCGGCGGCGCGCCGTCGGCTGATCGAGATCGGCAAAGCGGTGGCGGAGCAGGCCGCGCGCCGGATCCATGATCACAAACCCGATCTGGCGATTGTCAAGGCTGTCCAACCGCCGAACGTGCTGATCGCGGCCGGCCTGGCGGCCGCAAACAACGCCAATCGCTGACCCCGCCCTTGTTGCCCGGCCACGGATCGATTGCGATGCGCGGCGGCTTTAGGCACTGTGCGTCCGGGTTCGGTGTCGGCATTCCGATCGTGGGATCCGGGACCGTTTGACAGCGGAGCGGACGGGGTTGTTCATGCGCCTTGCATCACGATGGATCACGCCGGGTTTGACGCGGTGCCTGGCCGGGGTTTCGGTGGCGGTCTTGATTGGCCTCGTGGTGGAAGGGGCCGTGGGTGCGCCCGATGCCTTCGCCCAGGATACCACCGCGGATACGGCCCCGGAGGTCACATTACCGCGCGAGCTGTTGTCGATCGGAACCCGGGCGGGCGGGCGTTACCGGTTCACCGTCGAAGTGGCGACAACGATGGCGCAGCAGGCGCGGGGCCTGATGTTTCGCCGCACGCTGGCGACCGATGCCGGAATGCTGTTTGTTGAGCAGTTTCCGCGCACCATGACGATGTGGATGGAAAACACGTTGATTCCGCTCGACATGCTGTTCATCGACCGGCAGGGACAGATCGTGAATATTGCCGAACGGGCCACGCCGCTGTCACAGGACACGATCCCGTCGGCGGGTCCCGTCATCGCGGTGCTGGAACTCAATGGCGGCACAGCGGCGCGACTGGGGATCCGGGCCGGCGACCATGTCGTTACCCCGTCACTGGCTGCGACGACGGCGCGTTGAATCGAGGGTGTGCCGGTCGTTACGGTCCCTTGCCCTGGGCTCGCGGTTCGTGTATGTCAACCCGACGTCGGGGCGTAGCGCAGCCTGGTCAGCGCGCCAGTTTTGGGTACTGGAGGCCCCCGGTTCGAATCCGGGCGCCCCGACCATGGAAATGTTGTCAGCGATGCGATCGCCGGGGCCGGCGATCTGTCCTGTTTTTGTTGTTTCGGCCCTTATGTCTTGTCCGTGTGGTGGTGGGAGCCTGGTGATCATGAATGTCCGGATCTACAAGCCCAGCAAGACCGCGATGCAATCCGGACGGGCCAGGACGCGCGAGTGGCTGCTGGAATATGAGCTGGAAACGCCGCGTCAGCCCGAGCCGCTGATGGGCTGGATCAGCTCCGGTGACACACTCAACCAGGTCAAGATGCTGTTCGAGACCCAGGAAGAGGCCGTGGCCTTCGCCGAGCGCGAGGGCTGGGTTTATAGCGTGCAGGAGGCGCCGGAACGCCGGATCCGGCCGCGGAACTACGCCGACAATTTCCGGCCCGATCGCGTGCGATAAGACGCCGGCATAGGCGCCCTTAGCTCAGATGGATAGAGCACCCGCCTTCTAAGCGGGCGGTCACTGGTTCGAGTCCAGTAGGGCGCGCCATTTTCAGATGCCCGATATCGATAGGGTTGCTATCCAGGTTTGCATTGAGTGCGCCCTTCGGTTGGTGGGTCTGTGACCCCCGTCGGCTCATATTGATGATGCGCCCGCTTTCTGGAAGCCTTGGGCCGGGAAGACCTCTTCGGGGGCAGCTGCGAGACCAAGGCGATGACAAGTCTCCCGAGGCTTTGTTTGGCCTCGCTGGTTTGGGTCCCTGGATGGGCGTCCTCGGGCGGCCGGCCAGGATTACAGCCCGGTATGATCGTGATAGTAGGTCAGGAAACGCGGCTTGATGAATTGGGAGATCGTCAAGCCGTGGCAAACGCGAGCGAAAATGGCGCTGTCCAAATCAGCGCAGGGCACCAGGACGCGGTTGGCGACGCTATCGCTGATCTTTTGGGCCAACTCGACTCGGGCCATCGCGTATTCGACGAAGCTTTCCCGCCGGATGAAGGCATGATCTCCGACAAACAGCCGGCACGCGGGATCGTGCCCGGGACGCACGGTCGAGACGTTGACCATCAAGACATCCCCGGCGGTTGGACATGGGTCCGTCAGGATGATGAACAGGTGCTTTCGGTCGGGATCGTGCGTCGGTCCCGACGGAATCAGGATCGTGGCGCGTCGATAAGGGATCTGCCAGATCACAGCGAGGCGAACAACCTGTCGATACGACGAAAAGCCTCGATACCTTCTGCCGACTCTTCCGCAGTGGCATCGTCGCGTCCCAGGGCGCGGAACACGTCGGCGTAGGGAATGGGGCGAGACGATCCGTCGGGATCATGCCATTCCGCGCAATGGTCATGGGTCCAGTCGCGGATTTCCCATTTCCCCATGGCGCCGAATTGCTGCCATACAGATTGAAGCGTCTCAATCTCCGCGTTGCTCAGCTCGTCAAGCGCCTCGCGCGACACCTGCTTTCGCAGCGTGACAGCGTGCCCTTGACGGTCGGCAATCCATTCTTCCCAGCCGTCACAGTGGACGGCACCCTGGATACATTCATAGGTCCTGGAGTTCACCGGGCCATGCGGCATCGCCACCAACCGATCAAAGATGATTGGCAGGCCACACCGATTCATGAATTCACGATCGGCGAGATAGATCAGCTTTACCAGCTTGAGCACGTCCAATTGCCCGCCCCCCGCATTCACGAAGAACGCCGCGACTTGTCCGGCTTTGCGATCGTCAAACATGGCCATGTCCACCCTCTGGTGAAGATAGTAACACGGCGTACGTCCGCAAAGGTGGCAATGCTGCAACAGCGGGCGACATCCAAACTCGGTCCGTTGCAGTCCACCGCCACAGGTCCGAGGTTTGCCAACGGTGGTTCCGCCGGCCGGGTCAGGGACAGGCGATCCGCCTCTTACGTCGTACACACGGCGTTCAGGATCGGCAAGACGATCGGTGGCATCGACGTTGACGGCCGTCATCGGGAATGAAACCACCGGAAATAGTCGCGAACTCAGGGACGGCGTGTTTTAGACGCGGGCATCCGGGTTCGTCCCGAATGCCCCGGGCGCGCCGTTCTCTCTCAGATATCGGTGGCCTTGCTTTCTTCCGCGGTCGCGGGCGACAGCAGCGTTTCGACCCAGGGGCCGTCGGGCATGCGTCGGGCCAGGTCGGTGATGTTGCGGTTCCACCAGAGGCGCTGATCGCGCAGGTCGTCATAGTCGTAATTCGACTGTCGCCACTGCCGGTCGCCGCGGTGAAACGTCACCATGTCGATCGGAAAACCGACATCCGTGGAGCTGAAGCGGGTGCTGTCAAACGACAGATAGGCGATCTTGAGTGCGGTTCGCATCGGCGTCTCGAAATTGAGCGCACGATCCAGGATCGGTTTGCCATAAGCCGTCGCCCCGATCGCAAGATGTGGCGTGCGTTCGTCGACCTCGATCCAGTTGCCCTCAGGATAGACCAGGAACATATAGGGTTCACTGTCACCCGGCAATTGCCCGGCGATGATGGCATGAAGGTTGAAGCTCAGATTGGAGGATTCCAGGGCTTCGCGATCTTCCGCCGCGACGCGGCGCAATGACTCGGTGAAGGCGCCCAGGGCGTCGAGCATCGTCGAATAGCCATCGTCGCGTTTGCTCATGTCGCGCCGGAGATAGGCCAGCGTCTTGTCGCGGACGCTGCGCAAGCCGGAATTCATGATGAAGAAACGATGGGCACCGTCGCCCAGCACGGTCACCTTGCGGGCCGCGGAGAGTTGCGAACCGCTGGTGATGCGGCCATCGGCCAGGCCGATCAGGCCGTCGCGGATCTTGATACCAAGACAGTAGGTCATGAAATCCTCGTAGGCGCCAGGGGGACATCGGAAAGGACGCCGGTCGATGGCGCCCCGGGTTCCATCCGCGTACCGACGGCCGCAGGGTTCGGCCCCGCGGAGAGGGGTCTGGTCCTGCGGGCGGCGCCGGTTGCTGTATCGGGTGTAACCCATTGGTGCAGCGCGCTCCACAAGCCATTTTGCCAAGGGACGGGCGGCGCGCCGGTCGGGTCGCGGTTTACGTGTGTCTCACGCTCATGAAGATTTCGGACGCTGTTGTTGCGGTGCGTTATAAACCCTTGACAACGGGCATGCTCCGCCCTATCACAAGCGTCATGCTGCGGTGCAGCATAGACCTCTGGCAGGCCGGTTGGGGCTGAGTGCGGGTGATCGAGCCCGGCCGGATGCTACCCTTGTCCACCGATGCGCCGCGAACTGCCAATCGTGCGGCCAGCCCGATCCGAGGAGACATCGTATGACTGTGCAACAAAATACCGTCAATCCGCTCGAAACCGTTGTGGCCCAGGCCAAGGACACCGTCGAGAATTTCGTCAAGGTTGGTCAGGAAACGGTTCACAAGCAATATGAGCAAGCCCTGAGCACGACCAAGGAACAGGCCGAGAAGACCAGCCAGCATCTGCTGCGCGGCTACGAGGAACTGACCAGCTTCAGCAAGGCCAATGTCGATGCCCTGGTCGCTTCGAGTGGCGTTCTTGTCAAGGGCTTTGAGGATATCGGCAAGGCGGTCGCCGCCTTCACCCGGTCTTCGGTCGAGGCCAATGTCGCCAACAGCAAGGCGTTGCTGACGGCCAAGTCGTTGAAGGAACTGGTCGAACTCAACCATACCTTTGCCCGGACCTCGTTCGATGCCCTGATGTCCGAGACGACGAAGCTGTCCGAACTGTCGATCAAGGTTGCCAACGAGTCGCTGGCGCCGATCAACGCCCGGGTCAACGCCGCCGTCGAAAAGATTGCCAAGCCGATTGCCGCCTGAACGCGAACCGGCATAAACCGGAGCCAATGCGACCGTGTGGTGGCATCGGATTTGCCAATCTCTGGTAGGAACAGGGCTGTGCCTCTGGCATGGCCCTGTTCGTTTTGGCGGCGATGCGGGGATCGCCCGGGACGTTCTTGGGAAAATCGGTCGATAGGATCGTCGGGAGGCGCACAAGGGGGCTTCCAACCTCGGCAAAAAATCCAATATGATTGAGGGTAGCGCTTCCAGAGAGAGTCCCAAGATCCCCTATGGCCGACTCCGATAAACAAGGCGATGACGGTTCGGGTACCGGCGTGGTGGTAAAGACCGCGCCAAAGACCAAGAAGCCATCCATGTACAAAGTGCTCATGTTGAATGACGACTACACGCCGATGGAGTTCGTCGTCCACGTTCTGGAGCGATTCTTCAGCAAGAACCGCGATGAGGCTACGCAGATCATGCTGCATGTTCATCGACGGGGTGTCGGCATCTGTGGCGTGTTTACGTACGAAGTGGCCGAAACGAAGGTGACGCAGGTGATGGACTTTGCCCGCCAGCACCAGCATCCTTTACAATGTACTTTGGAGAAGGATTAGCCGGGAATGCTGTCGCGTAATCTCGAGCAGTCGCTGCATAGAGCCTTGGCCCACGCAAATGAAAGACGTCACGAGTACGCCACTTTGGAGCATCTTTTGCTCGCGTTGACCGAGGACCAGGATGCCATTGCGGTGCTTCGCGCCTGCGGTGTCGATCTGGAGAAGCTGCGGACCGATCTTTCCGAATATCTCAAAAACGAACTTGCCAATCTCGTTACTAGCCGTACGGAAGACGCCAAGCCGACGGCGGGGTTCCAGCGGGTTCTGCAGCGCGCCGCGATTCATGTGCAATCGTCCGGGCGTGAGGAAGTCACGGGAGCCAATGTGCTTGTTGCGCTGTTCTCCGAGCGCGAGAGCCATGCGGTCTATTTCTTGCAGGAGCAGGAAATGACGCGGTTCGACGCGGTGAACTACATCTCTCATGGGATCGCCAAGGCGCCGGGCCGGTCGGATACGAAACGGGTCGCGGGTGCCGACGACGACGTAGCGGCGGAGAAAGTCGTGAAGAAAGGCACTGAAGCCCTCGAGGCATATTGCGTCAACCTCAATAAGAAAGCCGCAGGCGGCAAGATCGATCCGTTGATCGGTCGCGAGCAGGAGGTTGAACGAACCATTCAGATCCTGTGTCGCCGCTCCAAGAACAATCCGCTCTATGTCGGGGATCCCGGCGTCGGCAAGACCGCGATCGCCGAAGGGCTGGCGCGACGCATCGTGCTGGGTCAGGTGCCTGAGGTGCTGGAAAGCGCCACGATCTTTTCCCTGGACATGGGGGCTCTGCTGGCGGGAACCCGGTATCGGGGCGACTTCGAGGAACGACTGAAGGCGGTGCTGTCCGAAATGGAGGCGTTCCCGGGTTCGATCCTGTTCATCGACGAAATCCACACGGTGATTGGCGCCGGGGCCACCTCGGGCGGGGCGATGGACGCCTCCAACCTGCTCAAGCCGGCCTTGGCCTCAGGGGCGCTGCGCTGCATCGGATCGACGACCTACAAGGAATACCGCAACTATTTCGAAAAGGATCGGGCGCTGGTGCGCCGGTTCCAGAAGATCGACGTCAACGAGCCGTCGGTTGAGGATGCGATCAAGATCCTGCGTGGCCTGAAGCCCTATTACGAGAAATACCATCACGTTCGCTACACCAACGAGGCGATCCGGGCCGCGGTCGAATTGTCGGCGCGCTATATCGGCGATCGCAAATTGCCCGACAAGGCGATTGATCTGATCGACGAGGTTGGCGCCGCGCAGATGTTGCTGCCCGAATCGCGGCGCAAGAAGACGATCGCGGTCAAGGATATCGAGGCGGTGGTCGCCAAGATCGCCCGGATTCCGCCCAAGAGCATCAGTCGCGATGACCGCGAGGTGCTCAAGAATCTGGAGCGCGACCTACGCACCCTGGTCTTCGGCCAGGACCGGGCGATTGATGCCCTGTCGTCGGCGATCAAGCTCGCCCGCGCTGGACTGCGCGAACCGGAAAAGCCGATCGGCAACTATCTGTTTTCCGGCCCGACCGGCGTCGGCAAAACCGAGGTCGCACGGCAGTTGGCGATGACCCTGGGGATCGAACTGACGCGGTTCGATATGTCGGAATATATGGAACGGCATACGGTGTCGCGTCTGATCGGGGCGCCGCCGGGCTATGTCGGCTTCGATCAAGGCGGGTTGTTGACCGATGCGATCGATCAGCATCCGCATTGCGTGTTGCTGCTCGACGAAATCGAGAAGGCTCACCCGGATCTGTTCAATATCCTGCTCCAGGTGATGGACCACGGCAAACTGACCGACCATAACGGCAAGACGGTCGATTTCCGCAATGTCATCCTGATCATGACCACCAATGCCGGGGCCGCGGACATGGCCAAGCCGAGCATCGGGTTCGAACGCGAGGCCCGGATCGGTGATGATGAAGAGGCGATCAAACGGCTGTTCACGCCGGAATTCCGCAACCGCCTTGACGCGATCATTCCGTTCTCCAGCCTGAGCCTCCAGGTGATCGCCCAGGTTGTCGACAAGTTCGTGATCCAGTTGGAAGCCCAGCTCACCGATCGCGGGGTGTCGATCGAGCTGAGCAACAGTGCCCGGGAGTGGCTGGCCAAGAAGGGCTATGATCCATTGTTCGGGGCCCGGCCGTTGGCGCGGACGATTCAGGAATATATCAAGAAGCCGCTGGCCGAGGAGTTGCTGTTCGGTCGGCTGGCCAAAGGGGGCACGGTTCGGGTCGATGCCAAGGGCGACGGGTTGGTGTTTGAATATCCCGACCCGCCGGCCAGCAGCGAAGAGGAAAAAGTCCCCGAACTCGTCGAATAGGCCGGTTACACGGGATCCCCGGGGCGGTATGACCGGCCGGGGCACCCGTGTCTTCGGGGCGTTCCGATTCGCCTGTGGCGAGAAGGGACGATTGCTCCAATTCCATTGCCATGGTATCACACGGCTGTGGCGACCCGAGACACGCTGCGGGCGGGCCGTCATTGGTCGCCCGGCGACGAGGCCTGCGACCAGGGGGGTGTCCCGCGCGGGTTGTGAGGTCGGTTCGTCACCGGAATCGATCAACCGAGAGGCAACGGGACCGTGCCGCCGAGAGCTTATAAACGCAGTGATGTCGAGGGATTGCTGGTGGCGCTGGAGCGTCAGGCGCGTGAGGCCGCGAAACTGGCTGCCGTCGCGCAGCAGGATGCCAGCCGCAACAGCTTTCTTGCCTACCGTGAATTCCGCGACAAGATCGGCGAGTTCAAGGCTCTTGTGATTTTGATCGAAGGGCGGCTTAAGAATATTGTTGATGGCAAGGCCGATGATCTCCAACAACAGTTCGAACGTCTCGATACGCTGATGATGGCCTTGCTGGTCCGTGCCAGCATGAAGTTCTTCTTTGTTTTGTCGGCGAACACGGTCCTTCCGCTGGGGGCGCGCGAGATATTCGTCGCCGAGTTGCGTAGTTTGTATGAGGCTCATGAGAAACTGAGCCGACCGGCCTATGTCGGACGCCTTGACGCCTCACTTGAGAGCGACTTGCAAACCGCCGAGGCGATTCTGGAAGAAATCATCGACAAGGCGCCCAGCCTGCTGCAATTCGGAATGTGATGATGGTGCTCGATCTGCTCGCGGGAATTCGCGTTCTGGATCTCAGCCAATATGTTCCGGGCCCTTATGCGAGCCAGATCCTGGGTGACCTGGGCGCCGCGGTGGTCAAGATCGAGCCCCCGGATGGTGATCCGATGCGGTGCCTGGGCGCGGTCGAGAGCGATGGCACGACGGCGCATTATAAATTATTGAATGCCGGGAAAACCGTGGTGCGGCTGGATTTGAAGGATCCGGCGGCCCAGGCGCGGCTGGCGCCGCTGATTGCCCAGGCCGATATCCTGGTCGAAAGTTTCCGACCGGGAACCCTGAGGCGCCTGGGTTTTGACACGGAACGGTTGCGCGCGCTGAATTCCAGCCTGATCCACCTGGCCTTGTCGGGCTGGGGCCAGGACGGGCCCTATCGGCTGCGTGCCGGGCATGATCTGACTTATATGGCGGTCGGCGGTGGCCTGATCGGCTCGGGCGTGGTGGCGACACCGATCCCGGCGTTCCCACCGGTTGCCGATCATGCCGCAGCGATTCAGGCGGCCCTGGCGGTGGTCGCCGCGTTGTTGCGCCGGTTCCGTCATCCGGGTCGTGGCGCCTATCTCGATGTCAGCCTGATGGAGACGGTTCTGGGATGGCAAGGGGCGGCGCTGACCGAGGCGGCGCGCACCACCCCGGACCAGGCCGTCGGCGACCGGGGACAGACCTTGCTGACCGGCGGCGCCGCCTACTACCGGGTCTACCGCTGTGCCGATGGCGGTTTCCTGGCCTTGGCGGCGATCGAGGCGAAGTTCTGGCAGGCCTTCTGCCGGGGCATGGGCCGGCTCGACTGGATTGGGCGCCATGACGAGCCGTTGCCCCAGGATGCCCTGGCGGCGGAGATCGCCGCAACCTTTGCCACCGCCCCGCTCTCGGATTGGGATCAGCGCTTCGCCGGCGTCGATTGCTGCCTGGAACCGGTCGTCGAGACCACGGTGCTGGCGTCGCATCCCCAGGTCGCGGCGCGGGGCCAGATCTTGCGCCAGGACGGCCTGGTTCACAGCCTGTTCGGGCTGCGGGTTGATCGCGGCCAACCTCCGCACCGCGCGCCGCTGCAGGAGAGCACGATCGAACAGGTTGCGGCGCGGTGGGCCACGGCGCCTTGACGGTTCAGCCGGGGTCGGTGGCGCATTGGCGGAACGGCGATTCGCCCGCCAGCGCGGCGATCTCTTCCGCGACAGCCAGGCGTTCCTGTTCAAGATAATCGGCGACGGCCTGCTTCAGCCCCGGATGGCCGATCCAATGGGCGCTGTAGGTTGGGGTTGGCAGATAGCCGCGCTGGATCTTGTGTTGTCCCTGGGCTCCGGCCTCGACATGCTTGATCCCGCGTTCGATGGCGAAATCGATGGCCCGGTAGTAGCACGCCTCGAAATGCAGGAATTTGTAGGCACCGTTGCTGCCCCAGTTGCGACCATAGAGCGTGTCATTGCCGAGGAGATTGAGGGCACCGGCGACCCAGTCGCCATGGTGGCGGGCGAGGATCAGGACCACGCGATCCGGCATGCTCTGCCCCAGAAGATGAAAAAAGCGCTCGGTCAGGTAGGCTTGGCCCCATTTGCGATCGCTGGTATCCAGATAGAAACCGTAAAAGGCCTGCCAATGTTCGGGTTTCAAATCGCCGCCCGTCAGGGTCACCAGCTCGACACCACTGTCGGCGACTTCGCGCCGTTCCTTGCGGATCGATTTGCGTTTCCGCGAATTCAGCGCCTCGAGGAAGTCACCGAAGGCGCCATAGTCCTGGTTATGCCAATGATATTGATGGCCGATCCGCTGCAGCCAGCCGACGCGGCCCAGGCGGTCCCAATCGCCGCGGGTCGGAAAGGTCGCGTGAACCGATGACACCTGATGCTGGCGTGCGACGCGCTCGATCGCACCGATCAGCAGGGGGGCGGCCCGGTCGGCGTCGAGCACCGGGTTGATCAGCAAGCGGGGCCCGGAGACCGGGGTGAAGGGCACGGCGATCTGCAGCTTGGGATAATAGCGCCCGCCGGCGCGCTCGAAGGCTTGCGCCCAGGCATGGTCAAAGACGTATTCACCGTAGGAGTGGCTCTTGAGATACATCGGCACGACTGCCAGCACCGCAGCCTGGGCGTCCTGGAGGACAAGATGCTGCGCTTGCCAACCCGCCGCGGCCACGGCGGAGCCGCTGCGTTCGAGCGCCGCCAGGAAGGCATGACTGAGGAACGGATTCTCCGGTCCGGCACACGCGTCCCAACCCGCGGCGTCGATATCGTCGATCGTAGGGACGACCTTGATCGTCAGGGATTCGTGAACCGCCATGGGCTCTCCCAAAGAATTGGAAATACGCTTGTGGCACCGTCGCCACCCGCTTTTGCCGACCGGGACTGCCGCCATCGTTGACGCCAGCCGCCGGATTGCCGGCGTCCGCGATCCCGTCCTGCCTGATGATGTGTCTTCGCCCCGCCCGGTTCAAGTCCGTTGGGCCGCACCGGAGGCAAAGATTGCCGCGATTCCGGTTGGAGATCGGGCGCCTTGCGCGATTGCAGAGACGGTCGCCCGTTGGCGGCACGTCGGCGCGTGAGCGCCGCCGCTCGCGTACAAAGCGGGCTCCAGAAACCCGGCGTTGTGTCGCATCGCCGGCCAAGCTGTGGCATAGTGCGGCCATGGTATTCTCGTGGTCTCGGCGCCGGCGCGTCATTTTGAACGTCAGAGCGGGGGGTTGATGGCTGACCCGAAGCTTGGACTTGCCCTGGGATCCGGGGCGGCGCGTGGCTGGGCCCATATCGGGGTTCTGCAGGTGCTGGCTGAGGCCGGAATCAAGCCCGACATCATTTGCGGGACCTCGGTCGGGGCTCTGGTCGGGGCCGCGTTTCTGACGGATCAGATTGACCCGTTGCTGGCATGGTCGGACAAGATGGGGCTGTTTGGCATTCTCGGGATGCTCGATCTGACCTTTTCGCGGGGTGGCCTCGTCGCGACTCAGAAGGCCTTTGATCGTTTTCGGAATGTGCAGACCGAGATCCTGATCGAAAATCTGCCCGATGCCTTTGGCGCGGTCGCGACGGATCTGGCCTCGGGCCGTGAGATCTGGCTGCGTGACGGATCGCTGCTGGATGCGGTGCAGGCGTCGGTCGCGATGCCCGGCCTGTTCCCCGCGGTGCGCCGCGGCGAGCAATGGCTGGTCGATGGGGCGCTGGTCAATCCGGTCCCGGTCTCTCTGTGCCGGGCCATGGGGGCCGATATCGTGATTGCCGTCAATCTCAACAGTCACATGCCGGCACGTCGCCGACCGCTCCGTCACCGCCGGGGGCCGGCGGCGGTTGGTCGGCCGGAAGCCGATAATCCGCTGATCCAGATGACTTCGCAATGGGCGCAACAGATCAGGGCCCGGTTTTCGGACCTGACGCACACTGCGGATCGCGATCCGTCACCAAGTGTTCTCGACATTGTCGCCCGCTCGGTTGATATCATGCAGGACCGCATTACACGGTCACGGCTGGCGGGAGAGCCGCCGGAGGTCCTGATCTCGCCACGGCTCGGCCATGTCGGGATTCTGGAGTTCGAGCGGGTCGGCGAGGTGATCGCGATCGGCCGTGCCGCTGCCCAGGCCCTGTTGCCAGCGATCGAGATCGTGCTGCGGCGCTAGAGCTGTTTCCGATCACGTCGGATCGGAAACAGCTCTAGGTCTTTGTTTTGTCGCATTTTCTACGCCCAACCGGAACCCACTTGGCCGGAAGATGCTCAAGGTCGGGGCGGGGGATGCGATCACCGGATGATGAGTAACGTTTGGCGGCGTCGTGCAGTGATGTGTCTGGTTCTTATGGTCTTCGGCGCATGGCACCGGGGATTTCAGGGTCGGGGGGACAAGGGCGGGTTCCGATGGATCGCCGCGACCCCGCGTTTTGCCCTGATGGCGGTTGCGACGGCGCTGATCGCGGCGTGCAGCGGCACGGCTGTTGGCGTGAAGCCGGACACGACGGTGCCGGTTGCCGAGGCCGCCGTGCCGATGCTGGTGCCCGTGCCGAAGCCCAAGCCGCGATGGCACCCCGCTGGTGCCAAGCTGGCGCCCGCGACGGAACCCGACGCGCTGGCCGGTGGTCCTCCGATCGCCCTGGCGCCGCCCGGGGGCGGGAACGGCACCGTCGCCGTGCCGCCGGGTGAAGCGCCGGGCGGCGCCGTGACGTCGCAGCCTTTGGTAGCGTCGATTGCGCCGCCGGTTGCGCGATCTGTCCGGCCGCAGCCGCCGGTCGATCCCGCCAGCCTGGTCGGGCTTGACGAGCGGGCGGCCACCGGCCTGTTGGGGCCGCCGGAACAGGTGCAGGATCAGCCTCCGGTGCGCTATTGGCGCTATGCCAGCCAAGATTGCAACCTGACTCTGACATTTTTCATGGAAGTTGCAAGTCAGGATTATCGCGCGTTGTCATATCAACTATCGAGTCGTACGCATGACCCTGATTCCGACCAACGATGTTTTGCCGAACTCCTCGCCCGCCACGGCCGGGGGTGAAACGACGGCTGGGGACCAGTCGCTGGTTTCCGAGGCGCCGCGACGGGTCGCGCTCGTCGATGATGACGCGTTGTTCCGCGAGTCGCTGGGTCTCAATCTGATCGATGAGGGATTCGACGTTGTCGCCTTCGCCGGTGGTGATGCCGTGCTGGCGTTCCTGGGCGAGGGTGGCCGCGTCGATCTGGTTCTGCTCGATTGGCGGATGCCCAAAATGGACGGCATCGAGGTCCTGCGCCGGATCCGGGCTCAGGACCTCGATGTTCCGGTGATTTTCCTGACCGTGTTGTCCGACCAGATGTATGAAGAAGCGGCGCTGGTCGGTGGTGCGGTCGATTTTGTCGAGAAATCGCGTCGCTTGCCGATCCTGTTGAAGCGGATCAACCTGATCCTTGACGGTCGCAAGGCGGTGGCGGGCGAGGTCGGGCCCGGCGGTAATGGCGCTGACGGCGGGACGTTTCAACGCGGATCGCTGGATTTGCGCATCGAAGGGGGGCGTGCCCTGTGGCGCGGCGTCCAGGTGGACCTGACCCTGACTGAATTCAATATTGTCCGGACGATGGCGACCCGGATTGCTGAGGATGTCTCGTACCGTGAGATCTATGACCTGGTTCACAGCAAGGGATTTGTCGCCGGCTATGGCCCGGTTGGTTACCGGGCCAATGTTCGGGCTTTCATCAAGCGGATCCGTCAGAAATTCCGGATGGTCGATCCGGATTTTGACCTGATCGAGAATTATCCCGGTTTCGGCTATCGCTGGGGCGAAGAGAGCGACATTCAATCCGATGACAACCACCGCGCTGCCCGATAACGCGATGCCCCCGGTGACACGGCGCAGCCGGTGGCGCTGGTTGTTCCGGTCGCTGGCGACGCGGCTGATCGGGCTGATGCTGATCTCGATTGTGGTGCCGGTGCTGGTCTATCGCCAGTTTGAGGCGGTCGATCTGCAACGCCAGAACCTGTTGTTGCAGATCGCCCAGGAGGAGGGGCGGTTGATCGCCGGCGCGCTGTTGCCGGTTCTGGAAAAGGCCGACGGTGCCGCGCTGGCGGGGCTGAGCGCGCCGCTGGCGCGGTTCGCCGACAGCCATACCGGGCTGAAGCTGCTGGTGCGACCCCGGAACCTGCCGGGCAACCAAGGCTTCTACTATGTTGCGGCGGCACCGGCGATTCCCGACGCCAACATGGATCTCGAACGGCGCCGTCTGCTCGATGAGGGGGTCTTCGACCGGCTCGGTCCCCAATGCAGCAACGAACAGTCGCTGGCGATCCGGCTTCCGGCGGAGAAGGGCGACGACGAAATCCTGACCTCGATCACCCCGCTGGCCACCGACTTCGGCTGCTGGGCTGTGGTGACGTCGCATTCGGCGAAGGCGCTGATGGGGGAGTCCTATGGCCGACCCTATTGGGAAACGCCGGAGGTTGAGGCGGCGGCGCTGGTCTATTTCGCGCTGGTGTTGTCGGTGCTGGCGTTGTTTCTTGATGTCTGGCGCAATCTCCGCCGTTTTGGCGCTTTGGCGCGCCGGATCTGCGAGCGGGAGCATCGCCTCGCCGGATCCTTCCAGGAGCACAATACCGTCCCCGAACTGGGGGGTGTCGCCGAGGATTTCGATCGCCTGGTGGCGACGCTCAATCATTCGGCGGAATCGCTGCGCCGGGCCGCCGAGGACAATGCCCATGCCCTGAAGACTCCGATCGCGGTGATCCGCCAGTCGATCGAGCCCTTGAAGCGGACGGTCGGTGGCGCGCCGGAGTCGCGGGCGCACCGGGCGATCGACATGATCGAACGGTCGGTTGATCGCCTTGACGGGCTGGTCTCGTTTGCCCGTACGCTCGATCGGGCTTCGGCCGACCTGCTGGAGCGGGCACCGGGGCAGCGCATCGCCCTGTCCGGATTGCTCGACCGGGTGCTGGACGGCTATGGCCACCTGATGACGGAACGGCAGTTGACCCTGCATCGCCAGATCGCGCCGGCCGTGACGGTACGCGGTGGTGAGGAGATGCTGGAGACGGTGATCGAGAACATCATGGACAACGCGATCAGCCTGACCGCCGCCGGGCGTCGCATCGTCGTCACCCTGGCCCGTGCCGGGACCAGTGCCGAATTGACCATCGATGATGAGGGTCCGGGTGTCGATGCCGCGGCGTTGCCGCTGTTGTTCGAGCGCTACTACTCGCAGCGCCCGGAAAGCCCTGCCGAGGGTGGCACCGAGGGCTCGGGTGATGGTCCGCATTTCGGGATCGGCCTGTGGATTGTCCGTCGCAACGTCGAGGCCATGGGCGGCACGGTCGCGGCCGAGAATCGCCCGGCCGGCGGGCTGCGGATGCGGATTGTCCTGCCGCTGGCGGCACGATCGGACCATTGAGCGGCGCCGGGCACGCTGCCGTCCCGTCAGCCGTCGGCTCCGCTTCCTGTCATGGTCTCCACCCCCGCGACCGTTGGGACATCCGGATTACCGGGGGTGGGATCGTGGCGGGAATCGATCAATCGCCCGATACATACTTTTGACATCACCCCAGCAGGTTGGTTGCGGTGTTAGTGTGGCGACTTGAAAATACGTGAGGGATTGCCGTGGCGACCATGACGGGAATATGGCCCCGGGCCAACGAGTGGGTCGCAGCAGTGCGGGTTGCTTCGTATTATTATTATTAATGAATAATCAAGGCCTGTTGCGATGTTGGAAGCGGGTACTCCCTCTCGTAAATCCCCGCGATCGCTCGTCATATCTTTAGTAATGTTTTAAGACGTGGTGAAATACAGCGACATATCCCTCGTCCTGTCAGACTCCGAAAAGGGTCTCATTGCGGGGCGGTGAGATTTGGTATTGAATGGAGTTGATTCTGCGAAGGGTAGAATGTTGTTAACGAAATCCCGTTATTGAGAAATCGTGAAACGGGAACCACGGGAAGCCAGGGTTGCAGCGGACGCATTGCCACCAGGAGCCAGCTCCACGGGATTGGACGATTGAGCGATGAGTGAATTTCTCGAATTTCTGGCCGAGGACCAGGGTCATGGTCCGATCGCCCCGCTGCCGTCGTGGAAGATCGCGGTGATCGACGATGAACCGGTGGTTTTCGAGGCGACCCGGATCGCGCTGGAAAACACGCAGTTCGAGGGGCGTTCGCTCACCATTCTGTATGCCGGCTCGGCAGCCCAGGGGCGCCACCTGTTGGAAAGCACGCCGGACATCGCTTGTGTTCTTCTCGATGTCGTGATGGAGACCGCGCATGCCGGTCTCGACCTGGTCCGCGAGATCCGGGAGACCATGGGCAACACCGCGGTGCGCATCATTCTCAGGACCGGACAGCCGGGTTACGCACCGACAATGGACGTGATCCGGCGCTATGACATTGATGACTACAAGGAGAAATCGGAACTCACGCAGCTCCGCCTGTGGACCGCGGTGGTTTGTGCCTTGCGCGCCTACCAACAGATCGTCGCCCTGCAAAAGAACCGTCAGGGACTGCGCATGGTGATCGAGGCCTCATCAAACCTGATGCGGCAGCATGGGATCAATGAATTCGCCAGTGGCGTCGTGACGCAGATCGCGGCTCACCTGGGCCTGCCGCCCGATGGTCTGCTCTGCGTCAGCAAGTTGTCGGACCGTTCCGATGCCGTCATTGTCGGTGGTGCCGGAAAATTCCGTGAAGCCGTCAATTGCTCTCTCAGCAGTATTCGCGATGACGAGGTCGTTGCAGTCATCACACGGGCTCTCGAACAACGACACGACATTGCCGGTCCCCGTGACATCGCGCTGTTCATCGCGGGCGGCGATTGGTGTGGCGTCATCTATATGCGTAGCTGCGCCGCGGTACATCCCTTTGATCGGGAGCTGTTGCAGCTTTATTGTCATAACGTGTCGCTTGGTTTTGAGAATGTCCGGCTGTTTGAAGCGGTCTCCGAGGCCGCCTTCATCGATCGGGTCACCCGTTTGCCCACGCGCGCCCGCCTGGAGCAGACGATCGACCATCTGCTGGCCCAGGGCCGGCAGTTTGGCGTTCTCATTGTCGCGATCGACCGCTTCACCGACTACAGCACACTGCTGGGTGGTGAATTTGGCGAAAACCTGTTGCGGGCCTTCTCGGAAAGGCTGATGGAGGTCTCGCGGCGCCCGGATTATGTCGGGTGCCTGTTTGGCAACGTCTTTGCCGTGATCCTTGATGCCGATGTTTTCGCCGATCAGGCGGCGGTGCTTGAGTCGATCGGACGACCGCTGGTGATCGCCGGGCGGACCTTGTGGGTCAGCCTGTTGTTCGGCTATGCGCCGGCGCCGTCCGGGGAGATTACCGCCCGCCATCTGCTGCGCTGCGGTGAGATGGCGCTGCACAAGGCGCAACAGACAAGGGCCGGGACGCTGACGGTCTATACTCCCGACATTGAGGAAGGCCAAAAGGGGCGGATCCTGTTGGCCCATGAGTTGCGCGAGGCCCTGGACGGCGATCAGGTTTTCCTGTGCTATCAGCCCCAGATCGAGATCGAGAGCGGCCGGGTCATCGCCGTCGAGGCCCTGCTGCGCTGGCGTCACCCGCAGCGTGGCTTCATCTCGCCGGCTCAGTTCATCCCGCTGGCCGAGGCCACCGGGTTGATTTCCGATCTGGGTAAATGGGTGACGCGGCGCGCGTGCCGCGACATGCGTCCGCTGCTGTTGGCCGGACGCATGGATCGGGTCGCGATCAATCTGTCGCCGGTCCAGCTTCGCAACCCTTCCTGTCTTGCCAGCCTTCATGCCATCGTCGAAAGCGAAGGGCTGCGTCCTCAGTTTGTCGAATGGGAAATCACCGAGACGGCGCTGCTCGACAGCGAGGCGGCAATTGCCCAACTGCGCGAGGCCGGCCGCCTGGGCTACAAGATCGCGCTCGACGATTTCGGCACGGGCCATTCCTCACTGTCGATGCTGCGCTCGATGCCGCTCGACATGGTCAAGATCGACCGGTCGTTCCTGCAGGAAGTGTCGGTCGATCGACGGGCGCGCGTTCTGCTGCAATCGATCGTCGACATCTGTTCTGAACTCGGCCTGGAGACCCTCGTGGAAGGTGTGGAGACCAAGGAACAGCTCAATGCCGTTCGTGCCGTCCAGATCGCCAATGTTCAGGGTTTCTTCTATGCCTACCCCCAGGAATTGAACGAATTGGAACGGTGGATCGATCAGCGTCGCGGATGAGAGGGGCGGGGCGATGCGCACGCGCAATCTAAAATTGCGGACCAAGATTTATGGTGCCTTCGCCATCATTTTGCTGCTCGACATGCTGATCGGCCTCATCGCGACCGACAGTCTGAACAAGGTCAATGCCGAGGCGGCAGCGATTCGCGACCGGTGGCTTCCCGCCCTGGCCGTTGTCGGGGATCTGATGTCCGGCATCGAGGATTACCGGATCATCGAGGGCCGTTCCTTGCTGACCCGGGACATGGTGGAACGGCTGAGCAGCGAGGAGCGGCTGTGGAGTGCCCGTGATTCCCTTTATCTGCTGCGCCGCGACTATGACAAGTTTCGGCCGCAGCGTGATGATGATGATCGCTTGATCGCCGCGTTTGATGAGGCTTGGCGCGGTTACCAGAATGCCAGCCGTGAAATGGTCTGGCATCTGTTTGAACCGATGGATGGCATCGAGCGCGCCCGCACCGTCTACAATGAAGCGGGCGAGGCCGGTTTTCGGAGAACACGGGATTGTCTGATCGCGGTCCGGGACCAGATCGCGGATCAGGGGCGCCAGGCCGCCGACCACAGCAGGCGCATCTACACCTCGACGGTTTCTTCGATTCGCTTCGGCACCGTGGTGATGATCCTGCTGTCATGGTTGCTGGGGGTTTTGTTGGTCCGGGGGATCACGACGCCGATTGACACCCTGACGCAGGCCATGCGCCGCATGGCCGAGGATGATCTCAGCGTACCGATCGAAACGGGTTCGCGGCGTGACGAAATCGGCGTCATGGCCACCGCCCTGCATGAGTTGCACCAGCGTCTGCTGGAACGGCGGCAACTCATCGAGGAGGAAAAGCGCAACCTGAACAGGCTGCAAAGCGCGGAACGCGAATTGCGGGATTCCGAGCGTCTGGCAGCATTGGGCCGCATGGTGGCCGGGGTCTCGCATGAGATCAACACCCCGTTGGGGTCGGCCTACACCGTCGCGACAACATTGCTCGAAGAGCATGATGCGTTCGCCGTGCTGCTCGAAGAAAATCGGATCCGGAAATCGGATCTGGTTGCCTTCGTCGACCGGGTCGGGCGCGCCAGCGGCCTGATTTCGACGACCTTGCAAAAAGCGAGTGAACTGATCCGAACCTTCAAACAGGTCGCCGTTGATCGAACCAGCAGCCTGCGCCGGCAATTTACTGTGGCCGAGATCATCCACCAGGTTGTTGTCACCACGATGCCCTTGTTCAAACACCGCCCCGTCGATCTCAACATCATCGTCGATGACGCGATCACGATGGATAGTTTCCCGGGGCCGCTGGGTCAGGTGCTGAGCAATCTGTTGCAGAATGCGGTCATCCATGGTCTGGACGGGCGTGACGGGGGCACGGTGACGATCGAGGCAACGCCGCTCGACGACACGTTCCTCACGCTCTGCGTCGCCGACAACGGCGCGGGCATTCTGCCGGAACATCGGGCGCATCTGTTTGAACCGTTTTTTACGACACGGTTTGGCCAGGGCGGCAGCGGGCTTGGCCTCAATATCGTGCATGCGATTGTCACCCGCGTCCTGGGCGGTTCGGTCGACGTCATCAGCAGCCCGGGGGAGGGCTCCTTCTTCATCCTTTGTCTTCCGTTTGTCGCGCCGCAACAGGACGAGGATGCCGCGCCGACGGTTGTGGAGCCTGGCGATGTGGCCCCGATAAGCGGTGTGTCATGACGGCCGCCCTTTGGCGCCGACCGGTTCGCAAGACCTTCGCGTTGGGCGTGATCGCCCTGGCGCTGGGCTTCGGCGGGCCGGTTGAGGCCCGCGAAATCCTGATCGTCGCTCACCTCTATAGCGAGGCGTCGATCCAGCATCAGGGCTTGCTGGAAGCGAACCAGGAATTGCTGGCCGGGAGCAATGGCGGGATTGGACTGGAAATCAAGCCCAACGGTCTGCTGGGCGATCAGGATTCGCGGCTGCTGGACTCGGTCATTTTCGGCAGGAGCGACATTGCCATCATCGGAGCGTCGGCCGCGGCGCGTGACTTCGCGTCCCTTTCCGTCCTGTCGGCGCCCTTCGTCTTTCGCGACTACATGCATTGGTCGCATTTCAAGGACAGCACTCTGGCCCGGGATCTCATTGGCGGTTACGACGCGTCAGGCGGCGGGACGATTGTGCTCGGCTTTTACTATAGTGGATTTCGCCATGTCATCAGCAGGATGCCGGTTCGCGGCATTGGCGACCTGACCGGCCTTCGCATTCGCGTCCCCAGTGTCCCGATCTATTTTCAATTTTTCCAGGCCCTGGGCGCGGTGCCAACACCCTGGCCGTTTTCGACGATCAATGACGGGTTTGATGGCGGTCGTTTTGATGCCGTTGAGAAGACCCTGGCGACGATCGACGATGAGAAATTCTACGAGCGCGCGCCCAATATCACGCTGACCGGCCACATGCTTGACACCGCGCTGTTCCTGGTCAATGCCGCGCGCCTGGCGGCGCTGCCGGCGCGCCAACGCGATCTGGTCCGCGCCGTGTTCACCAGGCTCAGTGAGCGCTTGAGTGAGCGGATCCGGCAGCGGGAACTCGACAGCCGGACCATGCTGGAACAACGCGGCGTCACGTTCTTTCCGGTGGATCGCGATGCCCTGGCGGCCCGGATCGCGCCCCTGGCATCCAGCACGAATTACGCCTGGTCCGGGGCGCTCTACGGCAAGATCCACGCGATACCGTGAGCCCCGGGCGGGGGCCGGATCCGGCGGCGATCACGCCCCGGCGTGGCACATCAGGCGATGCTGTCGACGACGCCGCCGTCAACGCGAAGCCCGGCACCGGTGGTTGCCGAGGACAGGGGCGACGCGACATAGACGACCAGATTGGCGACCTCCTCGACCGTGGCGGCGCGACCGATGATCGAGGTGGGGCGGTGGGTTCGGACGAAATCCGTCGCCACCGCGTCGATGGGCTCTCCCGATTGGACCGAGGCGTCGTGCAACATCGCGCGAACCCCGTCGGAAAGGGTGGGGCCGGGCAGAATGGCGTTGACCGTGACCCCGGTTCCCGCCATCCGCTTGGCCAGCCCGCGCGATAGCGCCAGATCGGCCGTCTTGGTGACGCCGTAATGGATCATGTCCGCCGGAATATTGAGGCCCGATTCCGATGACAGGAAAATCACGCGGCCCCAACCGCGTTGCGCCATCGCCGGCAGATAGGCGCGGGACAGGCGCACACCGCTCATGACATTGACCGCCATGAAGCGATCCCATTCCGCGTCGGGGGTCTCGAAGAAGTCCATAAGGCCGAAAATTCCGACATTGTTGACAAGAATGTCGGTCGACGGCTCTGCGGCAACCAGCGCGGCACACCCCGTCGCCGTTCCGAGGTCCGCGGCGACGCCGCGCAGCGTTGCCGTCGGCACGATGGCCTGAAGCCGGGCGACCGCCTGGGTCACGGCTTCAGCCGTGCGGCCGTTCAGCACAACGGCGGCCCCGGCCTGCGCCAGGCCGGTGGCGATCGCAAAGCCGATGCCGCCGGTTGAACCGGTGACAATGGCACTCTTTCCGCCAAGATCGATGTTCATCGCTCGTCTCCCGCATGATGTTGACGTGTGCTTGTGTCCCAACAATGCGCGCGCGCCCCGTGGGGTCAAGCGCGGTGATCACCGTGTCGTGCGCCTTGGCCGCATTCCTGTGCTCGCGGTGATGGCGGAATTCGGCTAGGATATCGCATGAAACCGCTGAAGGAGCACGGTTCATCCGGAGAGCTCCAGCCGGCGTCCCGATTGAACCGAAATGTGTCGGATTGAACAGGATCGATGCCCCGGAAGCGCAGCTTGATTCGATGACAGCGGATCCGACCGAGCGGCCGAAGATTGGATGGCAATCCGGTCTCTTCCCGCTGCTTGGCAGCGGCGCGGTTATCATCGTGGTGATCGTTGTGGTGATCGGCTGGGCCATTGTGCAAGGCCGGGCCGACGCGCAGCGTACCGCCGAGGCGACCACGCGCAATATTTCCCAGGCCCTGATCGAAAATTTTCAAAGTCTGCTGCGTGAAGCCGATCTGGGCCTGCAAACGGTTGTGGACGCGGTCGGTCGACAACAGCAATCGGGTCATTGGGACGATGACGCCATCAATGCCGCGATCGTGCGGCAGAATGTGCGCCAGGGCGATCTTCTGGGGTTCCGGATCGTCGGTGCTGATGGGCGTCTCCGTTACAGCGAGGATCAAGGGGACGCGCGGCAGTTTGATTTTTCGCGCCAAGGCGCCTTCACGGCGTTGCGTGACAATCCCCGCGGCGGTCTGGCGGTCGATGAACCGGTCATCGATCCGATGACAAACCAATGGGCGATCGCGCTGGGACGGCGGATCGCGAACGCTGACGGATCCTTTGGCGGTGCCGTGCTGACGGGAATCTCGACCCGGGCGTTGACGCACGCATTTTCCGTTGTCGATCTGGGACCGGGCGGTATCGTCACCCTGCTCCATAACAATTTCAGGGTTGTGGCCCGGATTCCGGATCTCCCCGGACTGCGCACACCGGAAGGGATTTTCTCCCAATCGGACGATGTCCGGTCGATCATTGCCTCTGGCCAGAGCGTCGGCCAGTTCCGGTTTGTTTCCGGGATGGACCGGGTTCAAAGGATCGCGTCGATCCGTCGGATCGTGGGCCAGCCCTACTACCTGGTGGTCGGGCTGTCCGAGGGCGACTATCTGGCGGACTGGCGTCGTGAAAGCCAGCATTTCATGGTTTTCGGCGCGTTGATGATGGCCCTGGTGATCCTGGGGATGGCTATTTTGCAGCGCCGTATCACCGACTGGCGGCACGCCACGGCCGCACTGGCGGAAAAGACGACCTTGCTGAGCCGCTCCAACGCAGCGTTGAAGGCGTCCTCCGAGCACCTCACGGCGAATAACGATTTCATCGGTGCCGTTCTGGATTCCGTCGCATCCCGCATCGCGATTCTCGATGCCGACGGCACCATTCTCGAGGTCAACCGGCCGTGGCGGGAATTCAATCAACATGGCGGTGTGCCATGGGGCGAACCCGGGGCAACGCCGGGCATCGGGACGAATTTTCTGACGATGGGGGGCGGTTTCGGCAGCGACGGATTGGCTCAGGCCGAAATTGTCGAGGGGATCGAGGACGTCATGGCCGGCCGGCGCCGCGAGTTCGCCGCCGAATATCCCTGCCGGCTCGCCGACGGCAAGAGCTGGTTTCACCTTCAGGTCACGCCGCTCAAAGGTGAGAGGGGATGCGCCGTCGTCAGTCACGACGACATCACCGATCGCAAATGGATCGAACAGCGTCTCAATGACCTGCTCGACCTCAATCAGAAAATCATTTCCAAATGTCCTGTCGGCATCGTCGCCTACAAGGCGACGGGGACGTGCGTCCTGGCCAACGCCGCCTATGCGGAGATCATGGGGCAAACCCTCGGCGATGTCGGTGTCGGCAGCTTCCTCACCCTGGACGCCTGGACCGATACCGATCTTCTCGAAACGGCGCATGAGGCCCTGGCGGCGGGAGAGGCGCGGCAGGTCAATGTTCACCATGTCACGGCGTCTGGGCGCGAGGTCTGGGCCGATGCGTTCCTCGTGCCCTTCACCAGCAGTGATGAATCCCACCTGCTGTGCATCATCAACGACATTACCGAGGAGACCGGAGCCCGGCGGGCCCTGCTGGAGCGTGAACGATTCCTGCGGATGGTCACGGACAATATCCCGGGGATGATGGCCTATTGGGACGCGCAGGAGCGCAATCGCTTCGTCAACAAGAAATATATCGAGTGGTTCGGCAAGGATTGGGATGAAATTATCGGTCGCACATTGCGCGAGTTGCTCGGCGACGAACTGTACGCCCGCAATGACCCCCATATCCGGGCGGTGCTGCGCGGCGAACCCCAGAATTTCGAGCGGTCGCTGGTCAAGGCATCCGGGGAGATCGGCCATACCTGGGCCAACTATATTCCGGACATCGACGACAACGGTCAGGTGAATGGCTTCTTTGTTCTGGTCACCGATGTCACGGCGCTCAAGGCGGCTGAGCTGCGCCTGCAGGAGCTCAACGAACAGTTGACGTCCGCGCGCGACACCGCCGAGGCCGCGAGCCGGGCCAAGAGCGAGTTCGTCGCCAATATGAGCCACGAAATCCGGACACCAATGAACGCCATCATGGGGTTGTCCCGATTGCTGGAGGATTCGACGCTCGGGGAGCGCGAACGCGACTATGTGGCCAAGATCAAGCTCTCGGCCCAGTCGCTGCTCGGTATCCTCAATGACATTCTGGATTTCTCCAAGGTCGAAGCCGGGCGACTCGAGCTCGAAAAGACGCCGTTTTCGCTCGACGAGGTGTTGCACAGCATCGCTGTGATTTTCTCGATCAATGCGCGGGAAAAAGGGATCGAGACGATCATCTCGGTGGCGCCCGACGTGCCGGCGGGCCTGGTCGGCGACCCGCTCCGCCTGCAGCAGGTGCTGTTGAATCTGACCGGCAACGCGGTCAAATTCACGGAAAAGGGCGAAGTCGTTCTCGCGATCACCAAGGCCGCCGAAGACCCGACCGAGGTGACCCTGGAATTCTCTGTCAAGGATAGCGGCATCGGTATTCCGCTGGAAAAGCAGGCCAACCTGTTCTCGGCATTTTCGCAGGCGGACAGCTCGACCAGCCGGCGCTATGGCGGCACCGGACTCGGCCTGGCGATCTGCAGCCGCCTTGTCGGCTTGATGGGGGGGACCATCGATTTTGTCAGCCGGGAAGGGCAGGGCAGTGAATTCCACTTCACCGCCCGGTTCGGCCTGTCGAACGAGGCCTTGTCCTCGGCACCCCGCTATCCTGATTTGGACGATCTCGACGTCCTGGTTGTCGATGATAATGAAACGGCGCGCGCGGTTCTGGTCCATGCCTGCGAATCATTCCGGTGGCATGTCGCGGAGGCGGCCTCTGGGGCCGAGGCTCTCGACCAGCTGCGACAACAGACCGCGGAATGCCGGGTTTGTGACGTGTTGCTGCTCGATTGGCGGATGCCGGAAATGGACGGGGTGGTGATGCTGGAGCGCGCTTGTGCCGATCCGGCGATCCAGCTCCCGGGGGCGATCGTGATGGTGACCGCATTCGGTCGCGGCGATGTCATTGCCGCCGCGAAGAACCTGCCGATCGATGCGGTGCTGGCAAAACCGACGACGCCCTCAACCGTTTTCAACGCTGTGGCCCGGGCGCGCAAAGGGGACGTCATGCCCAAACCGGCATCCGGTTTTCTGCCCCTGGCCGGGCGTTTGGCCGGCCGGCATTTCCTGCTGGTCGAGGACAATGAGATCAATCAGCAGGTCGCTCGCGAACTGCTGATGCGCGCCGGCGCCACGGTTGAGATCGCCACCGATGGCCGCGCGGCCGTTGAGGCCCTGCAAAGCCAGGCCGGCCGTTTCGATGCCGTGCTGATGGATGTCCAGATGCCGGGGATGGACGGATACGAGGCCACCCGGATCATTCGTTCCGGCCTGGGGTTGACCGCATTGCCGATCATCGCGATGACCGCCAACGCCATGGGCCCTGATCGTCAACGATCGCTGCAGGCGGGCATGAATGCCCATATCGCCAAACCGATCGATGTCGAGGAGATGATCACGACATTGAGTGTGCAGGTGCTCCGGGCGCGACAGAAAGGGGAGCCCGAGCCCCCCCCTCTCAATCCCGCGCCAGCCGCGCCACCGGAGCCGCCGGTCGATCCGATCCCCGACCTGCCCGGAATTGATGTGGCGTCGGCGTTGCTCCGCCTGGACGGCGACCGGAACCTGCTGGAGGCGCTGCTGGTGATGTTCGCGGACCAGCAGGCGGGGGCCGCGGCCGAAGTCGCCGCTCTCCTGGCCCAGGGAAAGCGGGAGGATGCCGCCCGTGGCCTGCATCGACTGCGCGGCGCCGCGGCCAATCTGGGCGCCGTCGAGATTGCCCGCCTGGCCTTCGATGCCGAAGCCGCGTTGACGTCGGGGCGTGGCCCCGAGGCTGCGGCGCTCGTCGCCGATCTTGAGGCGGCGGTTGCCGTCGTGGTGGCGACCGCGCGGGGCATCCCGGGGGTGGCGGATCCCGAGCCGGCGGCCGCGACCGGGGACGTCGCCGCGCTGCGCGCGGACCTGAACGCGCTCTTGGCGCTGCTGGACCTGTGCGATCTCAAGGCCATCGATGCGTTTCAACGCCTAGTCCCGATGCTTGAATCCGTGCGGCGCGGCGTCGACATCCGGAAAATCACAAGTGCCATTGATCGCCTGGATTTTGCGACCGCAAAGAAATATGCTCTGGCCGCGAGGAACGAACTGGAACCCGACGGTGATGTATGAGTTGGGCCGAAATCGCGAGACCAGGGCGCATCCTGATCGTCGATGACGCCGCCGAGAATGTCAGGGTCCTGCATCATGCCCTCAAGGATGAGCATGAGGTTGTTTTTGCCCTGAATGGCGAAAAAGCGCTGGAGATATCGCGGACCCAGGCCATCGATCTCGTGCTGCTGGACGCGGTGATGCCGGACATGGACGGCTATGCCGTGTGCGCGGAACTGAAGTCCACGGCCCAAACCTGGGATCTGCCGATCATCTTTGTCACCGTGCTCAACGGACCGGAGGACGAAGCGCGAGCGCTTGAAGCAGGTGCTGTCGATTTCATTTCAAAGCCGATCAACGAGGCGGTGGTGCGGGCCCGGGTCCGCACCCAGTTGACACTCAAACGCCAAAGCGATCTGTTGCGGAAAATGGCGTTTAGCGATGGATTGACCGGGATCGCAAATCGGCGCGGTTTCGATGTCGCGCTCGATCGCGAATGGCGGCGCTGCGAACGCGCGGGCCTTTCGATCGCACTGATCCTGATCGACATCGATTGTTTCAAGACCTTCAACGACCATTACGGACATCAGAGCGGTGACGGCTGCCTGATCAAAGTGGCGACCGCGCTCGGTGAATGCGTGCATCGGGCCGCCGACCTGGTCGCGCGATACGGCGGCGAGGAGTTCGTCGTGCTCTTGCCGCAGGAGGACATCGACGGAGCCAGGGCGGTTGCCGAGAACATTCTTGAGCATGTGCGCGCCCTGATGATCCCGCACGCGCGATCGAGCTGTGCGCCCATGGTCACCGTCAGTGCCGGTGTCGCGGCGATGGTTCCAAACCGGGATACGCCGGCCGGGTCGATGATTTCGGTGGCGGATTCCCGCCTGTACCAGGCGAAGACGGCCGGGCGGAATCGGCTGGCGTTTCGGGAGACCCCGTCTTTGGCCGGCGCACTGTCGGCGGCGCCGGCGTTGTGACGGCGCGTCCGCGACGCCGGGTTGCCAGAGCTGTTTCCGATCACGTCGGATCGGAAACAGCTCTGGATCTTCGTTTTGTCGCATTTTCTACGCCCAACCAGAACCCACTTGGTCGGAAAATGCTCCGGAGCTGTTTCCGATCACGTTGGATCGAAAACAGCTCTGGATCTTTGTTTTGTCGCGTTTTCTACGCCCAACCGGAACCCATTTGGTCGGAAAAGGCTCTAGAGGCCCGGCCCTCGCGATTACGCCGCGCGGACATCGCTCAGGAAGCGGATCACCAGGTCCTTGAGGCCGGCGGCTTCCCGGGACAGGGACCGGGCGGAGGACAGGACGTCGTCCGCCCGTATGCCATTGTCGCCAACCGCCGAACGGACGCTGCCGATATGACCTGAGATCTCGCGGGTTCCCGAGGCCGCCTGCTGCACGTTGCGGGCAATTTCGGCGGTGGCCGCGGATTGTTCCTCGACCGCCGCTGCGATGGTGGCGACGATGTGGTCCAGTTCGTCGATCCGCGAGACGATGACGCCGATCGCGGCAACCGCCTCCTGGGTCGCGCTCTGGACCGCGTTGATCTGGATCCCGATCTGGTCCGTCGCGAGGGCCGTTTGATTGGCCAGATGCTTGACCTCGCCGGCGACGACAGCAAAGCCCTTGCCGGCATCGCCGGCCCGGGCCGCCTCAATCGTGGCATTCAGCGCCAACAGATTGGTTTGCGCGGCGATGTCGTTGATCAATTTGATGACATCGCCGATTTTCGTGGAACTCTCGGCCAGGCCCTTGACCGTGGCATTGGTATGGACGGCCTCCTGAGCCGCCATTTGCGACACCCGGCTTGACTGTTCAACCTGATGGGCGATTTCGGCGATGGAATGCGACAGTTCCTCGGCGGCGCTGGAAACGTGATGCACGCTGGCCGCGGTCTGTTGCGCGGCCGCCGCGGCGGTCATCGCCAGCCCGTTGGCCTGTTCGGCGCCGTTCGACATCGTGTGCGCCGAGGTCGCGATCGCGCTGGAAGCCCCCGCGACGATATCAACGACCGAGGAAACCGCCTGGTCAAAGCCAAGGGCCAGGGACTCAAGCGTCATCGCGTGCGCCTCGCGGATCACGGCCGTTGCCGCGCGCTCATCAGCCAGCCGGTGTGCCTGAATGGCGTTCTCTTTGAAGACCTGGACGGCCTTGGCCATGCAGCCGATTTCATCCTGTCGGCTGCGATCGGGGATGTCGATCGCCATGTCGCCGTCGGCAAGGCGCTGCATGGCCGTGGTCATGCGGCGCAGCGGGAAGGCGATGCGTCGGGATACGATGGTGAGGACAAAGGCGGTCAGCAGGACGGTAAATGCCAGCAGAACCGCACTGATGGCCAAGGTGCGCAGCGCTTTGAACTGCTGGCTGGCGGCGCGATCGATCATCGCGGTCAGGGCCTCGTTGACGACCGTGACGCTCAGTGTCAGCTCTTCGGTATTCCGCTTTTGCAGTTCTGCCACCGACATCGCCAGTTTTTCCGGCGAACTCAAGGTCGCGATCAGGGATTTCCGCTGGTCGGCCATGGGGCCGACGAAATATCGTCCGGCCTGGCGAATGGCCTCCGCCAGTGCTTTCGGGGTATCGGAACGGGTGCCGGCTTCGCTCACCAGGGTCCAGGCATAGGCGACACGACCGGCGTCTTCGCCGGCACCAACCATGTCCGCCACGGTCCAGTTCTGGCCGGTGGCCGCGGCATTTTCAATGCGAACCGCGATCAGCCCGCCGAAGCTCCGCATCGCCCAGGCCGACCGTTTGACCGACAGGATCTGATCGACCGTCGGATCGCTCATTTTTAACGTGGACTCCAGCAGATCACTGACGCGACTGACCGCGTCCAGGAAGGCCCCTTCGACACTCATGATCTCCGGCGCCAGATCCGCAACACGATTGGATTTGGGCTGGTGGAAAGCGGTGTCGATTTTTGCGCGCAGTGCGATCACCGCGTCATGGGTCGACGTCAGATGCGCGACAAGGGGCGGCAGGCCGTCGGTTCGCAAGGCGGTCAGGGCCGCCAGGCTTTGAGCGAAACCGTCTTCGGAAATTCTGCGATAGTCTGCAATCCGGTTGATCGCGGCGTCGTCGGCGGGGGCGTCGGCCAGCACCGTCGCGACCTCGCTGCCGCGCTCCAACCGCGTCTGCAGCAGCGCCTGGAACAGGTGGCGGTCAATCGTGCTCAGCACGGTCAAGCGGTTGGCCTCATGCCAGCGGCTGGTCGCCTGGCTCAGGTCCCGTACAGTCAGCGAAATCAGCAGGATACTCATGATCCCGACCACCAGCATCAGGGTGGTACGGATCGTGGTCTTTGAAAAGAAAGGCATCGAACGATGTTCCCTCCCCGGAACGACGGGCTAATGCGACCGCTGTCCCCTCGGGCGTCGACCACAGCTAATGTATTAATATACCAGAAGCGATCGGGAGTGACGAAAATGTGACAGATTGCATGCGACAGATTGTGCATCATTCCGGGCGAGACCGCAGACATCCCGGTCGCGCGGACCTGCCGCGCCGGTCGCGCGATCGGATGTCGAAGACCCCCGATCGCCCGGGCCCAAGATTATGCGGCGCGGACTTCTGTCAAGAACTTGACGACCAGATCCTTGAGGACCGTGGCCTCCTGGGACAAGGACCGCGCCGCGATCAGGACATTGCCGGCAATCGTTCCGTTTTCGGAGACGGCGGAGCGGACCGCACCGATATTTGCCGAAACGTCGCGGGTTCCGGAGGCCGCCTGCTGGATGTTGCGCGAGATCTCCGTTGTGGCCGCTGATTGCTCTTCAACGGCGGCAGCGATCGTGGTGACGATATGGTTGATCTCATCGATCCGGCTGGCGATACCGCCAATTGCCGCGACGACGTCCCGCGTGGCGGCTTGAACAGCACCGATCTGGGCGCCAATTTCCTCGGTTGCGACCGCCGTTTGATTGGCGAGATGTTTGACCTCGCTCGCCACCACGGCAAAGCCCTTGCCGGCATCACCGGCGCGAGCGGCTTCGATCGTGGCATTGAGGGCCAGCAGGTTGGTTTGCGCCGCGATGCCGTTGATCAATTTGACGACGTCGCCAATCCTTGTCGAACTTTCAGCCAGTCCCTCGACCGTGTTGTTGGTATGGATGGCCTCGTCGGAGGCCATCTGCGACACGGCCGAAGATTGTTCAACCCGGTGGGCGATCTCGGCGATGGCTTTGGACAACTCCGCGGTGGCATGGGCGACATTATCGACATTGGCCGAGGTTTCCTCAGCGGCCGCGGCGACAGCGATGGCGAGGTCATGGGTCTGATCGGTGTTGGTCGACATGGTCTGTGCCGAGGCCTCGATCTCGGTTGACGCTCCAGCCACAATCTCGACGACCGACGCGACCGCCTGGTCAAAATGGATCGCAAGATTTTCGATGGCACTGGCGTGGGCCTCGCGCATAGCGGCCGCAGCCGCCTGTTCCGCGGTCAGGCGGTTGGCGCGCAATGCATTCTCCCGAAAAACCGCGACGGCGGCGGCCATGCTGGCGATTTCATCCTGACGGCGCGGCGCCGGGACCGCGACCGCCAGATCGCCAGCGGCCAGACGTCGCATGGCCTCGGTCATGGTCCGGATCGGCGTGCTGATGCGGCTGGCCGCAATCAGGAAACCCAGGACGGTCAGGCTGATGGCGACGATCAGCAGGATCATGCTCCCCGTCAGAATTTTCAGGGCTTGTGCCTGCTGTTGTTCCGCATGGATGATCATTTCGGCCAGCGCGGTCCTGACGACGCCGACGCTGAAACTGAGTTCAGCAGTATCGCGCTTTTGCAACTCGCTCATCGGCATCGAGATGGTACCGTTGCTGCTCAGGGTCTCGATCAACGCTTGGCGCTCGTCGGTCATCGGGCCGACGAAATATTGACGGGTGTCATTGATGGCCGTGACCAGTGCCGTCGGCGTATCGGCGCGGGCCGCGGCGTCGCTGATGAGCTTCCACGCATAGGCGGCGCGTCCAGCATCCTGCGCGGCCGCGAGGATCTCGCTCTGGGTCCAGCTTCGGCCCGCAGCGGCGGCGCTTTCGATGCGCACCGCAATCATGCCACCGAAATCGCGGATCGCCCATGCCGACTGCTTGACAGCGAGGATCTGGTCCACGACGGGATCATTGAGTTTGAGGGTGGCTTCGAGCAAATCGCTGGTCGTCGTGATCGCGGAAAAGTAGGCGCCGAGCACGGTGGGCAGATCACGCGCCAGCTCGGGGGGGCGTGCCGTTTTGGGTTTGCCGATTTCGGCGTCGACTTTCGTCCTGATCGCGGCGACAGCGTCGTGGGTGGCCTTCAGCCGTTCGACAACCGGCGCCAGCCCGGGAATGTCGAGGCTGTCGAGCGCCGTCGTGCTTTTTGCGTAGCCGTCTTCTGATATCTTCCGGTTTTCTGCGATACGGTTCAGCGTCACGTCATCCGCGGCGGCCTCGCTCAATACCGCCGTGGTTTCCGAGCCGCGTTCGATACGCATGCCGATCAGCGTGCTGAACAGGTCGCGGCTGACCGTGGCCAGCGCGGTTACGCGTTCAGCCGATCGCCAGTTCTGCACCATCTGGCCGAGGACGAGCAGACTCACGACAACAAGCAGCGTCCCCATGAGGCCCAGCAGCAGGGAAAGGGTGGTACGAATCGTGATTCTCGGCATGATCGACATTTGATTTCTATCCCTTGCGGAAATGTCTAGAAACTACGCCGGGCACGCGGAACCTGAAGATGGCTCGGTCGTCAAGATGTCAATAGCAACGATAGCGTTTAAAATATTGAAATATCATTAAAACGCCCGCATTGCGTTGCCAATACCCGTGGAATGGCGGTGATGATGAAAAATGTCGGCATAGTATTATAATATCACCGTAATGATAAAACAGAGTAGCAGATCAAGAATGTCCGATGCCGATCCGTTCGACCATGGCGACATCGCAGCCGACCACGTGCCGATTGGCCCCCTGTGTGAGGGCCCTGGAGCATTTTCCGACCAAGTGGGTTCCGGCTGGGCGTAGAAAATGCGACAAAACAAAGACCTAGAGCTTTTCGATCCAACGTGATCGGAAACAGCTCTAGCGTCGGATGACACCCGTGGCGGTCAGACGTGACCATCGCGTTGACAGGCCACGCAGGTTTCGGCGCCGGCGGGCCGCGGTGGCGGAGACCGCCGCTGTTCTCTCGATCAGTCGCCGGGCGGAGGGGAGGGACGTGCCGCCGTGATCAGCGCGGGGCCGGTTACAGGCCGCGCAGGGGCGGCGCCGCGTGAGCGGGACCATCATCCGGCAGGCGGCGCCAGCCCTCGGGGCTCAGTCCTTCGATGGGCTGGAAGCGGGTCTTGTAGGCCATCTTGCGGCTGTCGCGGATCCAATAACCGAGATAGACATATTTCAGTTGCTGGCGTCGCGCCTGGGTGATCAGCGACAGCACCATGAAGGTGCCCAGGCTGCGGCGGTCCTGGCGGGCGTCAAAGAAACTATAGACCGCTGATAGACCGTCGTTGAGCTGGTCGATCAGAATGGCGCCAACCAGGCCGCCCCCCGGGTCGCGGACCTCGAACACGCTGGTGTCGCTGCGCCCTTCGTCGATCATGGCGGTATAATCGGCCAGGGTCATGCGCGCCATGTCACTGTCGCTATGGCGGCTGGCCTGATAGGCGGCAAACAGGCGATATTGCTCAAGCGTCGCCCGGCTTGGCGCTTCGCTCACGGTCAGATCGGCGTTGGTTCTCAGGATCCGTCGCATTGATCGCGCCGGAACGAAGTCGTCGACCGGGATGCGAACCGGAACACAAGCCGAACATCCCGGACAGACCGGGCGGTAGACGATGTCGTGGCTGCGCCGGAATCCCGCCCGCGATAGCGATGAATTGACCTCGGGGGCAAAACTGCCGCTCAGGCGCGTAAACAGCTTGCGTTCGATTCGTCCGGGTAGATAAGGGCACGGCATCGGCCCGGAACGGAAGAACTGCTGCAACGGTCGGTGCGGCGGCGGGATGACTGACATTGGTTGCGGTGCCCTATGACCCCTGTTGTTGCGTCTGAACCCTGGGTGCCAAGCCGAAAAATGCCCGGCTGATTTCCGTTGTCACATCGCTGAGCCGCAGTTGCAACCAGTCGAGATGCTCGTGCAGGCCGCTGACAATGACTTGTTCAACCGTTCTTGATACCAGGGCGGCCTGGATTTCGTCGACCTTTTCAAGCGCGCCGGAGGCCGCCAGCAAACTATAGCGGGAATGCAAACGACCGAGCAAGCTATCGATTTGCCGCACGCCGAAGGCGACCGATCGCGGAAAACTCTCATTGTGCAGCATGAAACTGGCCACGGCCGCCGGGCTCATGCCGCTGGGATGCACGCGGCGGAAAGCATGGTAACCGGCCGCCGAGCGCAGCAACGAATTCCATTGGCTGACATCAAGCGCCGAGCCCGGTTCCTCACCGAAGGGCTGCAGGATGTGATATTTGATGTCAAGAAGCCGCGTCGTCTGATCGGTGCGCTCGATATATTTGCCAAGCTGATAGAAGAACCAGCCTTCGTCCCGGTAGAATGTTCCCTCGATGATGCCGGTATGGGTCTGGCTGTTTTCTTTGACGGCGGTGCACAGGCGGGTCACGTTGGGCAGGGCGCAATCCTCGGGACCCAGATCGAGCAGCCAGTTGTAGAACACATTGATCTGCGACCACATCTCGGTGCTGATCAGCGGGCGCAGGGTCCGGGCGTTCTCCCGTGCCGCGCGGACGGCGGAGACGATCGATGTCGGATTCTCGCTGTCCAGCACATAGAAATTAACGACATTCTCGGCGGTTACCGCATCGTAGCGCGAGAAGAAGCGTCGCTCGTCGGCATTGAGCTGGATGATCGACTGCCAGTTCTGACCCCCGAATCGATCGCGGGAAAAGGTCTCGTGGACGTCGATGATCCGGGCGAGATTTTCGGCGCGCTCCATGTAGCGCGCCATCCAGAAAATACACTCGGCATAGCGGGCAAGGAGATTATTCAAGGACCCACGTGTCTTTCGACCCGCCCCCCTGTGAGGAATTGACGATCAAGGTGCCTTTGCGCAGGGCGACGCGGGTCAGCCCGCCGGGCAGGACCCAGGTGCTCTTGCCGGTGATCGCGAAGGGGCGCAGATCGACGTGACGCGGTTCGATGCCATTCTCGACCAGAGTCGGGCATACGGACAAGGGAACGACCGGCTGGCTGATATAATTGGCCGGATCGGCGAGCAGCTTGGCGCGGCAGTCCTCGAGCTCGGCCCGGCTCGCCCGCGGGCCGATCGTGATACCGTAACCGCCGGCCTCGCCGACCGGCTTGACCACCAGCTTGTCCAGATTGGCCAGGGTATAGGACAAGGCCTCGGGTTCCCGGCAGATATTGGTCTCGACATTGGGGATGATCGCATCCTGGTCGAGATAATAGCGGATCATCCGCGGCACATAGCAGTAAATCGCCTTGTCGTCGGCGACGCCGGTGCCGATCGCGTTGGCCAGCGCGACATTGCCTTTGCGATAGGCCTCCAGGATCCCGGGCACGCCAAGCAGGCTGTCGGGGTTGAAGGCCAGAGGATCAATGAACTCGTCGCCGACACGGCGATAGATGCTGTCGACCCGGGCCAGGCCGGTCGTAGTCTTCATATAGACACGGTCGTTCTCGACGACCAGGTCGCGGCCTTCGACCAGCGGGACGCCCATCTCACGGGCCAGGAAGATATGCTCGAAATAGGCGGAATTATAGGTTCCCGGGGACAACAGCACGACCTGGGGATCGCCGACCGCTGCGATCTGGGTCATCGCCTCGTGCAGCTTCATGCCATAATTATCAACCGGCCGGATCGCGACATTCGACAGAAGATCAGGGAACGCCCGCTGCATCATATGCCGGTTTTCAACGACGTAGGACACCCCGGACGGCACCCGGGCATTGTCTTCGAGGACGCGGAAAACGCCGTCGCCATCGCGCACCAGATCGATACCCATGATATGGATATAGGTGTTGAAGGGGACGTCGATCCCGGCCATCTGGGCATGATAATTATGATTGCCCAGCACCAGATCCGCCGGGATAACCCCGTCCTTGAGGATCTTCTGGTCATGATAGATGTCGTGCAGAAACAGGTTGAGGGCGGTAACCCGCTGCACGACGCCCCGTTCGAGCGTCGCCCATTCGGTGGCGGACAGGATCCGCGGAATGACATCGAACGGAAGAATCCGATCTATCGCTTCCTGTTCTGAATAAACCAGGAAGGTGATGCCAAGATTGTAGAGCTCACGCTCCGCATCAAGAGCACGGCGGCGCATATCGGTGAAATCGAATCGCTGCAAACGATCCCGAATCGCTTGTGTAAAAGCGGCCGGGTGGCTCGGACTACCGAACAGTTCATCATAATACCCTCCCGGATCGTAATGTGCCAGGAGATCGGTCTGGTTGGCGCTGGGAATGCTCACGCGCTTACCTCGGTTATTCGCCGCACGAACGGACGTGTCAAAACCACCAATGTCTCAAGGAAAAGGATATGACCGCTGTCGAGTAAAAGCAAAAGGCTTATTCACGGTCCGCGCAAATTTCTCCTACCGAGGTCGAACAGCATTTTGTACAGTCAATTAATATGGCTCTGCTGTCGCCCCGGGGGCATGCCCTGGCGGGACGGTCATGCCCGCCAGGGTCAGTTCTGCGTTGCCACCGGGATTTCCCGGGGTGTGGCGAGCCGCACCGGGACGGCTCTCGCCGTCGGCGGGACCAGCGCCGGCGCCGCGGCGGGGGGTGTGAGCGGCGGTGGTGCCGCGGGGATCGACGGCGTCACGGGAATGGCCGGCGCCGGCGGTGCCACGGGAATTGCCGCTGCTGGCGGCGCAGCCGGGATCGCCGGCGGCGGGGGCATAACCGGGATCACCGGCGCCGGGGGTGTGCTGCGGAGCGCCGGCGCCGCGGGGGCGGCCGGGCCGGGCGTCGCGTTGCTGTCCCCGGGATTGGCGGTGCCATGATGGACGCCGGTCAGCAGGACCAGGCTGATGCGCCGGTTGCGCGGATTGCCGGGATCGTCCGGGACAAAGGGGTCGCGATCGGCGCGTCCGACCACGGTGGCAATGCGCGCCTCGTCAACGCCGGCGTTGACCAGGGCGCGGCGACTGGCATTGGCGCGATCGGTTGAAAGCTCCCAGTTGCCATAACCGCTACTGGCATTGGCGAACTTCATGCTGTCAGTGTGGCCGCTGATCGAGAGCTTGTTGGGAAGCTTGCCGACCACCTTGGCGACCAACGCCATCAAATCGCGGGTCTGCGGAAACATCTGGGAGCTTCCCAGCGGGAACATCGAATAATTCGCCTGATCGACGATCTGGATCCTCAGGCCCTCCGGCGTCTCGTCGATGACGATATTGTTGGCGAGCTGCGCCAACTCCGGAACCGACTGGATCGCCTCCATCAAATCGCGACGCGCCTTTTCGAACTGTTCCTTCTCGCGGCGCGCCAGGGCCTCCTCAAGGGCTTTATCCCCGATTCTCCCGGCCTGATCCTGGGTGCCGCTTGGGCTTTGCCCGCCGGCCTGGTCGGTGGGCGGGGTCTTGGCATCGGGCTTGCCGCTGATGGGTTGGCTGTCGCCGCCGCTCTCGTCGGCCGGGCCCTTGGGATTTTTCGCGCCCTTCTGGATATCCTGGTTGCTGTCCTCGGAACTTGGTTTGGAGGGGACCGAGGCCGTGACGGTCAGGGGCTGTTTGTCCGATGTCATGACGCCGGTTGTCGTGATCGTGGTTCCGCCGAGCACACCGCCGGAACCGCTGGTGCTTTTGGAGACGCTGGCCGGACTGAAATAGTCGGCGATCCCTTTGCGCTGTTCGCTGGTCGTCACGTTCAACAGCCAAAGCAGCAGAAAAAATGCCATCATCGCTGTGACAAAATCGGCATAGGCCACTTTCCAGGCGCCGCCGTGATGGCCGGCAGCGTACTTCTTGACCTTCTTGATAATAATCGGTGCCGGTTGATTGCCCTGCTGTGAGGCGTTTGCTGCCACGCTGGTTCCCCGTTACCTGATCACGACACGACGGGGAGCGTTGGCCCCCGCAATAAACGCTGGATGTTGCCGCCCGTGATCCTCGGGCGTCATCACTTTCAGGACGTCGCCGCGGCGCCACGGACGGTGCCGCCCGGAACCTTGTACCTACAGGTTTAAGATGGTCTGAATCAAGCGGTTGAACCGGACTACCAAAGGGATGCGACGGGACGGTTGTCCCCGCCCCGCGGCTCGCCGGGATGAAACTGCTTGCGCCCACCGCGTCCGGCTTGGTACTCGAACCCGTCCGCCCCGGAGATTGTTGCGAGCATGACTGTCGAGTCCCTTCGTTTCCGCCAAGCCGCGGGCTGCTTTGCCACCGGCATCGCCATCGTGACGACGCTGGCCGCCGACGGTTCGCGGGTCGGCCTTACCGTCAACAGCTTCGCGTCCCTGTCGCTGGATCCGCCCCTGGTCCTGTTCTCGATCGCCCGAACGGCACAGAGCTTTGACGCCTTTGCCGGCGCCCGCGGCTTTGTCGTCAATGTGCTGAGCGCCGATCAGCAGGAGCTTTCCAACCGCTTTGCCGGCACCCGCGACGATCGTTGGGCCGGGTTGGCGACCGCGATTTGGGACACCGGCGCCCCGGTGATTCCGGGTTGTCTCGCGGTGCTCGAATGCGACAGTCACGCCCGTCTCGATGGTGGCGACCATGTCATCGAGGTTGGCCGGGTGCGAAAACTGAGTTTCGAGTCGCGGGGCCGCCCGCTGCTGTATTTCCGCGGGTCCTATGCGGCGCTGCCGGACCCGGCTTCCTCGTAACGGTTGCTATAGGCATCCCTCGCAGAAGGGATTCTTGACCCGGCTCACGAAATGTCTGTCATCAACTGGGCTTGGAAGCGTTCCTCCCCCAATCGCTTCAGGATGGTCTGGACGTGGCTGGCGTCGCGGGTTTCGATCATGATGTCGAGATCGGCCAGTTTGATCGGCACGTTGTGAAACAGTCGCTGGTGGAAAACTTCAACGATGTTTCCGCCCGACTCGCCGACCACCTGGGTGACGCGGGCCAATTCGCCCGGCGCGTCGGCGATCTTGATGCGCAAGCGCACCAGCCTGCCGTCGCGGACCAGTCCGCGCATCAGCACCGAAGCCAGCAGCCGGGCATCGATATTGCCGCCGCACACCACGAGGCCGACCGTGGCGCCGCGGAATGCCGCCGGGCGGGACATGATCGCCGCCAATCCGGCGGCACCGGCCCCTTCGGCGACGATTTTCTGGACCGTCAGCAATTGGAAGATTGCCTGTTCCAGCGTCGTCTCGCTGACCAGGATGATATCCTCAACCAGATCCCGGGCGACCGACTGCGCGATGGTGCCGGGTGCGGCAACCGCGATGCCCTCGGCGATCGTGGCCCCGCCACAGATGATCGGAACACCGGCCAGGGCCTGACGCATTGACGGATAGAGTTCGCTCTGGACCCCGAACACCCGGATGTCCGACTTGATGCCCTTGGCGGCGATTGCAATACCGGAGATCAGGCCGCCACCGCCGATCGGGACCACCAGAACGTCCAGGTCGGGGGCTTGTTGCAGCATTTCCAGGCCGATGGTCCCCTGGCCGCGGATGACATCGAAATCGTCATAGGGGTGAACGAACAGCAGCCCGTCGGCGGCGGCGCGCTCATGGGCATGGGCGGCGGCTTCCGCCAGCGTCGCGCCGTGCAGGACGACCTGGGCGCCATAGGCTTCGGTCCGGGCGACCTTGGTGAACGGGGTTCCTTCGGGCATGACGATGGTTGCCGGAATCCCGAGCCGCCCGGCATGACAGGCGACGCCCTGGGCATGATTGCCGGCGGACATCGCGATGACGCCGATCCGCCGCTGCTTCGGTGTCAGGCTTTGCAGCCGGGTCAACGCGCCGCGTTCCTTGAACGAGCCGGTGCGCTGCATGTTTTCCAGCTTGAGCAGGATCCGACAGCCCAGGAGTTCGGATAGTGTGGGCGCTTCGACCAGCGGCGTGATCGGTACCGTTCCCGCCATTGTCGCCGCCGCACGGCGAATATCGTCCAGGGCTGGCACGGGTGTTGGCACGGGGGCTGGCGTGACACAATTCATGATGCGGGGTGCGCGTGGTCGGTGAGAGGGGCGGGGCGGGGTTGGAGGAGGAGCGTTCCCAGGCCGGTGGCGGCGATCGCAGCAGGGCTTCCGGCAATCGCGAAATGGGCGCCATCGCGCCAGGGCGTGACCAGATCGCCATAGTGCGGCGACAGCGGATTGCCGGACTGGCCTGTCGCGATCATAAACTGACTGTTGTCGAGGTCGGAAAGATCATAGACGGCACGATACCCCGCGCCATGGTCGTCAGCAAAGGGATGATTGGGATCTTCGATCCGGCTGGCGCCGCGGTTGATGGTGTAAAAGCCGCCATCGGTCGCAATGCCGATATCGAAAAGTCGGTTGAGCACCGGAAGACGCGACAGAAACGGGTGCGCCATGGGTGCCCGATGCGCATCACCCCAGCGCCAGTCGTCGACATCGTCGCCCTCTGTCGCCGCGATCCCGTCCAGGGCCCGATCGAAGGCGCTTGCCACCGCTTCGTCACAGGGGACGGTGCCACAGCCGTTCGACAGGGTCTGCGTGACAACCGTCGCATTCAGGCTCCAGTAATCATCGAACAAGGGGCCCAACCGTTCAGCGAACAGGACCCGGTTCAGTTCCCGCAGCCAGCTCTCGAAGATCAAGGGTTGCGGGCTGTTGCGCTCCATCCTTCCATCCCAGACCTTGAGCCGGACCAGCGCGGCGCGGCGCAACGGGGTCGACGGCGCAATCTGCAAGAGCGTCGGCAGCAGCTTGAGCGCGGGCAACGACATGGTATCCATCAGCAGATCCTCGGCACTCTCGACATTGTGCCGATTGCTGGTGGCCAGGACTTGTTCGATGCGCTCGGCCCGGGCCGGCTCGCCCCAGCGCGTCGTCAGGAAATAGGGATAATGCGGGCCGACAATGGCGTTGTTGGCATTGACGAAACGCCCGGAGGGCGGATCGACGGCCTGGGGCAGGGCGTCGAACGGGATCATCCCGGTCCAGTCAAAGGCGCCGGTCCAGCCGGGCACCGGCAGGCTGCCGTCGCCGGACCGGCGAACCGGAACCCGGCCCGGTGCCATGAACCCGATATGCCCATCGGTGTCGGCATAGACCATATTCTGGGGCGGCGATTGATAGAGTTGCAGCGCGGCGCGGAACTCGGCCCAGTTCGCGGCGTGATTGATCCGGTACAGAGCGTCGGTCGTCGTATCGTCGGTCGCCAGTCCGGTGAAGGCCAGGGCGATGACGTCGCCCGGTGCGGACAGGCCCTGGATCGCCGGATCGATGTCTGACAGCACCGGGCCGTGCCGGGTCTCGCGGACCGTCAGCACTTCGTCGGCGGCGCCGCGAACATGGATGGTCTCCACATGGCGCATGAAGGGTTCACTGCCGCCGGGAACCAGATAGCGCGTCGGGTCCTGGGCGTCGGTCCGCTCGATGAACAGATCCTGGACATTGCTACCGGTAGTCGTGAATCCCCAGGCGATGCGTCCGTTATGACCCAGGATCGGGAATGGCACACCGGGAACGGTTGCGCCGGTCAGGGTCAGTGTCGGGGTTTCGATCCGGGCCAGGTACCAGAGAATCGGGGCGTTCAGGGCGAGATGGGGATCGTTGACGAGGATCGGCTTGCCCGTGGCGGTCGCGCTGCCGGCCAGGACCCACTCGTTGCTGGCCTGCGCGGGCCCCAATTGCGGCAAGGCGTGCCACAGATGATCGAGATTAAGCGCTGCCAGATCGATGCCCTGTTGCGACAAGGGCGCGAGCGCCGCGGCCAGGGTTACCGCGCCGTCATAGCGGTCACGCGGCATCAGCGCATCGACCTGATCGGGGGGCAGCCGTTGCAGCATCCGGGCTCGCATCAACGCGTCGCGGTAGTTTCCGCTGAGTTGGAAAGCCATCAAGCGGGCCCAGACCAGGCTGTCGGCGGGTTGCCAGGGCTCCGGCCGATAATTCAGGATCTGGAATTCCAACGGCAACGGGCCGTGAGGGCTGTGAAGCCAGGCATTGACGCCCTTGGCATAGGCATCGAGGGCGGCCCTGACCTCAGGCGTCAGCGCGGCTTCGCTGGCCTGTGCCCGAGCGTAAAAGCCGAGCGTCCGACTGAGCCGGTCGAAACGCAAGGCCTGCGGGCCCAGAATCTCGGCCAGGCGCCCGGCCCCCAACCGGCGCATCATATCCATCTGCCACAGCCGGTCCTGGGCGTGGACGAAGCCGAGGGCGAAAAACGCATCCTCTTCCGAACGGGCGAAGATATGGGGGACGGCGTGGCGGTCACGGATGATCCGGACCGGCGCGTCGATGCCGGCGACAGCGATCGTGCCGCGGGGCGAAGGCAGGCCGCTGCGCAACCACACCACCGTTGCCGCGATGGCAACCGCGGGAACCAGGGCCGCATGGAACAGCAGCCAACCCACGTGCCGTCGAACCCATGCCATGCCAAGCGTCTCCTTTGCGACGTGGTCGTGGCGGTGCGATTGAAACAGGGCACCGACGGCCGTCGGTTCTAGAGATAGGGAGTGCCGGGCGGTACAACCATGGTCTGTTGTGTGACGATCGGGTTTCGGCTTGCAAATCATCAACCGCGGCGAGGGCCGGAAAGAACCGCAGCCCGCCGCGCGCCCCTGCCAAAGCGCGCCGTCGCGGGATGAAACCGATCCCGGCCAACAGGAACGGCCGAGCGATTTTGCGTTATGCGCCGCGGTCGGAGCCGGCACCTGCACCAGCGTTTGTCGCGACGGGTGCGGGGGGCGGGGCCCCGGTTCGCGCTCAGTACTTCTCGAACTCGCTGTCGGACTCGTCGGCGGTCGCCATGTTCAAGCGGAAGCCACCGCCAAGGGGAGTCACTTTCCCTTTGGTCTTCGGGGCCGGTTTCGCGGTGCTCCCGCGGTGCTGCGGGTTCACGCGGCCCGGCGCTGCCGCCTCGGCCAGACGGTGCACCGTCACCGGGTTGGCCGCGGCGGCGAGGCGGAAGAACGCGATGGTGGATTGCATCTGATCGGCCTGCGCCGACAACTCCTCCGCGGTTGCCGACATCTGTTCCGCTGCGGCAGAGTTCTGCTGGGTCACCTTGTCGAGTTGCTGGATCGCCTGGTTGATCTGGCTGGCGCCGACATCCTGTTCCCGGCACGCCGCCGTGATTTCTTCCACCAGTTCCGCGGTTCGCTTGATATCGGGCACCAGCTTGGTCAGCATCTGTCCGGCATCCTGAGCCGCCTTGACCGTGCCGGCCGACAGGGTGCTGATCTCGGCGGCGGCGTGCTGGCTGCGCTCGGCCAGTTTGCGAACCTCGGACGCCACCACGGCGAAACCCTTGCCATGTTCGCCGGCGCGCGCGGCCTCGATCGCGGCGTTCAGGGCCAGAAGGTCGGTTTGCCGCGCGATTTCCTGGACGATCGTGATCTTCTCGGCGATGATCTGCATCGCCTTGACAGCATCGCTGACCGCGACGCCGGACGATTGCGCGTCCAGCGATGATTGGTGGGCGATCTTCTCGGTCTGCGCCGCGTTTTCCGCGTTCTGTTTAATGGTGGCGGCCATCTCTTCCATCGATGCCGAAGCCTCTTCGGTTGAGGACGCCTGTTCGCTGGCCCCCTGGGCCATCGATTGCGCGGTCTCGTTGGATTGTTCGGCCCCCCGCGCGACCTGGAACGCCGCCTCATGCACATCGGAGGCGAAATGCGTCAGATTGTCGACCAGCGTGTTGATGCTGGCCATCAGGGTGTTGTAGTCGCCGGCGTAGCTGTCAGTGATCCGGGCGGTAAGATCGCCTTTGGAGATGCTCTCGACATAGCGGGACGCGACATTGAGCGGCGCGACCACGGCTTCAAGGGTGTTGTTGAGCCCTTCGACGATCCGCCGATAGTCGCCCTGGTGCCGGGCCGGATCTGCGCGAACCGATAATTGGCCGCTGAGCGCGGCCTGGACCAGGGTGTCGGCGTCGTGGACGACGTTGCTGATGTTTGCCTTCAGCAACATCAGCCACTCATGGATCTGATCGTCGGCGGAGGCCTTGTCCATCTTCGCGGTCATGTTGCCGTTGGCGATTGCGGTGACGTAAGCGATCAACCCCGTCAACCAGACATGGACGCCATTGACGGCATCCTTCATGCGCTGATGGTCGCCTTTGCACTCGATTCTGACCTGCTCGCGCAGGTTGCCACCACTGATCAACCGAAGAATCCGGTTACCTTCATTGATCGGCTGCAGGATGGCGTCAAGCATCTGATTGATGCCATGCAGGATCTCGGCATAGGCACCGTGGAAGGCGCTGACATCACCGCGTTTGTCCAGTTCGCCCTGGTGGCTGTATGCTGTCAGTTTGGCGAGTTCTGCCTGGAATTTCTGTAGAACGAGAGCGATATCGTTGATGTTTTGCTTCATTTTTTCATGATCGCCCTTGTAGGTCTGGGCGATCAACTCGTCGATTTTGCCGTGGGCGACCTGCTCGAGGATCCGGTTGCCCTCATCGATCGGGACCAGGATGGCGTCGAGCATGTCGTTGACGCCTTTGATGATATCGCCATAGGCGCCCTGGAACGCTGCGGCCTCGCCGCGCTTTTGCAGTTGGCCCTGTCGGCTGAATTCGGTCAGCTTGGCGAGTTCGGCCTGGAATTTCTGCAGAACGAGGGCGATGCCGTTGACATTCTGCTTCATCTTCTCGTGATCCCCTTGGCAGGTTTGGGTGATCATTTCGTCGACCTTGCCGTGGGCAATCTGGTCAAGGATGCGATTACCCTCGCCGATCGGTAGCAAGGCGCTGTCGAGAAGAGCGTTCACCGCGGCCAGGAGGGGTTTGGCTTTATCTTTCGCGCCCTCGACATCGGCCCGGGCAGTGAGCGTCCCGGCGCTGATCGCTCGCGTCAGGCGCTGGACCTCCAGCAATTCGGCGGACGGCGCACTGTTCCGGTGCAGGTTCATGAATGTCATCATGGTCTCCGATAGCACATGAGGTTTCCGCTTCTTGGGGTCCGGTGCCTGGCACCCTCTGCAGCGGTCGAAAGGCGATCCCTGGCGCCGGACTCTAAACGCCCACGCGGATCGGCAAAAACGCAGTCGCTTCCATGCGACGGGGTCGTCGATTTTTCGTTGGTGGATTGGGAACGAAAAACATCATTGCGGGACCGCTGACGCGACCATCATTGACCGGCGCAAAACGTCGTCTGCGGTATTCAGTGCGGAAAGGCGGCGGGTCATAGAATATCCGGCAGCGGGACATGAACAATCCGTGCTGAAATAGAAAAGAGGGATCAGGCATCGAAGGATTTAACAAAATTCGTCCTTCGCATTCGCCAGACGCACTCGCTTATAAACGTCATCTCGTTAACAAATTGATGACAAAACGGGTGGTGCGGCGATTTCTGGCGTGGATCGCGATCGTAGCATCGATCGCGTTGACCGCGGCGAGCTTTTGTCGCCCCGGGTGTGCCAGCGCAGACAGCGCGTCCCGCGGTCTCGTTGTTGCGACGCAATAGTGACACCGGCGCAAGGCGCGGTGGCCGGAACGTTTCGGACCCGGTATCAATTCAGGAGGCATGGGAGTTTTTATAAATAGAAACAATAGCTTATAACGCACTGTTGCGGGAAGAACTCAAGTCGGACAAATAGACGAAACCCCGCTGTGATGTCGATGGACGGCTCCCAGTCGGAATGCTAGTTTTTTGGCGGAGTTGAAATGAGGACTCAGCGGTCGCGATCCGTCGAAAGCAAGGGCCACGATCGGGCTGCCGTTGAAGTCGGCATTGTCGCTCCTGAGGACTGTATGTTTTTGATTGTGTGCTGAGCATCTGTACCATCAGTTCTGTTTAAATTTTTGGCTATTGTGGTTTCGTGGTCGTGTTTTTGTTCCAGACGCGGAGCCCCGGGGCTCAGATAACAGGGCCCCTTCAAGTACCTGGCCGACGGGTTGAGTGCCAAAACGGCGTCAACGGTCGAATTCGTGTTTCGCTTCACCGACGTTGCAGGATTGGCGCGGGAACGACGTGCCTGCCATCCTGACGGCGAAATCTCAGCCCGAGGAAATTCAGTTGGTTCAGATCATCATCCGAAATCTCGACGATACGGTTCTCGAGCGTTTGCGGGCGCGTGCGCTGGCCCACGGTTGCTCGTTGGAACAGGAATTGCGCGATGTTCTGGTCGATGCGGCGGAAAAGACCGACGATCTCGTCGAGGAACTCGCGGTGGTCCGGGCCCTAACGATCAAACGGCCGCGGCGCCTGGGGCGTGAACTGCTCCATGAGGAGCACCGCGACCGCTGATATGGTCCTCACCGAGGGGCCCGCGTGGTTTCTGGTGGCGGACAGCGCGGCGGTTTGTGGTCCGCCGGCTTTTGTGGTCACGGCGGTCGCCCGATCGCGGCGGCACGGGTGCCACCGTCGCGCAACGTCGCTGGTCAGGTAACATTGTTTGCAAGCGCGAAAGCTGCTAAGAATCGCGCAACGGGGCACAAGTCGGTCGGTATGTGAATGCCGGGGACAAAAGCCCTGTGGGGTCGCGGTCGCTGCGGTTTATGCGCGAGCGGGACCCGATTGGCCGCCCCGATGATGCCCCTCCGACCCAGAGCCAATTCTTGACGACGTCGCCCCAAGTACCGCCTAGCGATATCACCCCGGTCACCATCGAAGACGAGATGCGTCGCAGCTATCTCGATTACGCCATGAGCGTGATCGTTGCGCGCGCGCTCCCTGACGTCCGGGATGGCTTGAAACCGGTTCACCGCCGAATCCTTTATGCCATGAAGGAAGGCGGCTACGACTCGACCAAGGCCTACAAAAAATCGGCCCGCATCGTCGGTGACGTGATGGGTAAATACCATCCGCACGGCGATTCGTCGATTTATGACGCCATGGTGCGCATGGCGCAGGATTTCTCGATGCGGTTGCCGCTGGTCGATGGCCAGGGCAATTTCGGATCGATGGACGGTGATCCGCCGGCGGCGATGCGCTATACCGAGGCGCGCCTGGCCAAAGCGGCGGAGCCGCTGCTCGACGATATCGACAAAGACACCGTCGATTTTCAGCCCAACTATGACGAGGCGGATGTCGAGCCGACGGTGCTGCCGGCACGCTTCCCCAATCTTCTGGTCAACGGTGCCGGGGGCATTGCCGTCGGCATGGCGACCAACATCCCGACCCACAATCTGGGGGAGGTCATCGACGCCTGCTGCGCGTTGATCGACAATCCGGATCTGGGGGTCGAGGACCTGATGGAATTCATCCCGGGGCCGGATTTTCCGACCGGGGCGATCGTCTTGGGGCGCTCGGGCATTCGGGCCGCCTACCATACCGGCCGGGGCTCGGTGATCATCCGCGGCCGGACCACGGTCGAGGAGGTGCGCAAGGACCGCTGGGCCATCGTCGTGTCCGAGGTGCCGTTCCAGGTCAACAAGGCCAAGATGTTGGAGCGGATCGCCGAAGCGGTCCATGACAAGACGATCGAGGGCATCGCCGACCTGCGCGACGAGAGCGATCGTGATGGTGTCCGCGTTGTGATCGAGTTGAAACGCGACGGCGTCGCCGACGTCGTTCTCAACCAGCTTTATCGTCATACGCAGTTGCAGACCTCGTTCGGCGTCAACATGCTGGCGCTGAATCAGGGCCGGCCGGAACTGCTGAATCTGCGCGAAATCCTGGCGGCGTTCCTGGCCTTTCGCGAGCAGGTGATCACGCGGCGAACCGAATATGAACTGGGCAAGGCGCGGGAACGTGCCCATGTCCTGGCCGGTCTGGCGGTCGCGGTTGCCAATATCGATGAGATCATCCGGGTGATCCGCGAGGCGGCGGATCCGACCACGGCGCGGTTGGGCCTGATGGGCCGGGAGTGGCCGGCGCTTGATGTCGCGCCGCTGATCGCGCTGATCGATGAGCCGGGCCGCCAGGTGTCGCCGAGCGGAACCTATCGGCTGAGCGAGGTTCAGGCCCGGGCCATCCTGGAATTGCGTCTGCAGCGCCTGACCGGGCTGGAGCGCGACAAGATCGCCAGTGAATTGAACGAGGTTACCGAGCGGATCACGCGGTATCTCGAGATCCTGGGCAATCGCCCGAAGCTGCTGGAGATCCTGCGCAACGAGTTGGTCGAGATGAAGGTGCGCTTCAGCACGCCGCGACGCACCACGCTGGAAGATAATGAGTTTGAGACCGATATCGAGGACCTGATCCAGCGCGAGGACATGGTCGTCACGGTCAGTCATTCCGGCTATATCAAACGGGTTCCGGTTTCGACCTATCGGGCGCAGAAGCGGGGTGGCAAGGGCCGTTCCGGAATGGCGATGAAGGCGGAGGATACCGTCAACGAGCTGTTCGTCGCCAACACGCACACGCCGGTCCTGTTCTTCTCGACCCGGGGCATGGTCTACAAGATGAAGGTCTACCGCCTGCCGCTGGGAACACCCCAGGCGCGGGGCAAGGCCCTGGTTAATCTGTTGCCGCTGACCGAAGGCGAGACGATATCGACAGTGATGCCGCTGCCCGAGGATGAGGCGAGCTGGAGCAACCTCAATGTCATGTTCGCGACGTCCCGCGGTGACGTGCGTCGCAATCGACTGAGCGATTTCACCAACATCATGGCGAACGGCAAGATTGCCATGAAGCTGGAGGATGAGGCCGGCGCGTCGTTGGGCAGCCTGGTTTCGGTCAAGGTGTGCAGCGAAGCGCACGATGTGCTGCTGGCGACGCGCCAGGGCAAATGCATCCGTTTCCACGTCGCCGATGTCCGTGTGTTCAGCGGCCGCAACAGCACCGGCGTCCGCGGCATCCAACTGGCCAAGGACGACGATGTCATCGCCATGTCGGTGATGCGCCATGTTGATGCCGAGGCGGAGGAACGGGCGCTGTATCTGCGCGCGGCCAGCGCGCTGCGTCGTGCCGCCGGCGAGGATGGTGCGAGCGACGAGGCGACGGCGGGCGCGGATGAGACCGCGGTCGATCCGGCCAATGACCCCGATGGCGAACCGATCGCGGTCAGTGGCGCCGCCACGCTGGCGCCGGAGCGCTTCGATCTCCTGGCGCAGCAGGAGGAATTCATCCTGACCGTTTCGGAGCAGGGTTTCGGCAAGCGGACCTCGGCCTATGAATACCGCATCACCAACCGCGGCGGGCAGGGTATCTGGAACATGGAGATGGGCGAGCGCAATGGCGGCATCGTCGCGGCGTTCCCGGTCACGGACGAGCACCAGATCATCATGGTGACGGATGGCGGTCAGGTGATCCGCATGCCGGTGCACGATGTCCGGATCGCCGGACGCAAGACCCAGGGGGTGACCTTGTTCCGGGTCGCGCCGGGTGAGCGGGTGGTCTCGGTCGCCTGGCTGACCGAGGACGCGGACGATGCGAACGGCAATGGTGAAGCCGCAGTCTGATGCGGGCTGACCGATGAGACTGACGTGCGAGAGGTTGGGGTGAGCATGGCCAAGTTCCGAATTGGCGTCTATCCGGGTACCTTTGATCCGATCACCAACGGCCATCTGGACATCATCCAGCGCGCAAGCCGTCTGGTTGATCATCTGATCGTCGGGGTTGCCCGCAACGCCGGCAAGGGACCGCTGTTCACCGCCGACGAGCGGGTGGCGATGGTCAAGGCCGACCTCGAGGGACGGAGCGCGAACGGTACCAATATCGAGGTCCGGGCGTTTGACAATTTGCTGATGCATTTTGCCGTCGATGTTGGGGCCGGTGTGATCATTCGCGGTCTGCGGGCCGTTTCGGACTTCGAATATGAATTCCAGATGGCGGGAATGAACGCGCGGCTGGATCCCACGGTTGAAACCATTTTTCTGATGGCGTCGGATCGCAATCAGTTCATCAGTTCGCGCTTCGTCAAGGAGATCGGTCGCCTGGGCGGTGACGTGACGCTGTTCGTGTCGGCGCATACGGCGATATGTCTGCAGCAACGCTTCGCGCAGGAGCGCCAGAACGGCGATGTCCAGAAGCGGGTCCAGACGATGGAATGACGGGGCGGATGAAGAGATTTTTCGGCATCGCGACTTGACCGGCTGTGCGGTTTTGCTTATGGTGCGCGACCTTCGCCGCTGTAGTGACCGAATGTGGCACCGCAAGCGGGCCGGAATGATCCCGTAGCTCAGCTGGTAGAGCACTTGACTTTTAATCAAGTGGCCCTGGGTTCGAATCCCAGCGGGATCACCATTCTTTTCAAGGGCTTAGGAAGCGCCAGCGGCGACTTCCCATCCTCGAAAAGGCAAACAGGTAACAAAATAGGTAACAGGCGCGCGGACGTTACCGAAGAGCGACTTGCGGCTGTTACCTACGGCCTCGCCGCTGTTACCTGGACCGAATCACTTACCGCAGTGGCCGACCTCTCGACACCATCCCCCGCCCGCGTTACGCTTGCTGTGCCTATCCGGTGCGGCATATTCGAACCGAGGCATCGCGATGCCTCCTGAAAGGGAGAAATCCGATGACTCAGTACGAAAAGCGGCTCGTGACGAAGAAGGAGCTTAAAAGCGTCTGCGGCATCCCGTATACGCCTCAGCATATCGGACGACTCGAAGCGGCCGGCAATTTTCCCAAGCGGGTCCGCCTTGGTCCAAATCGGGTCGCATGGCTGCTGTGCGAGGTCGACGCGTGGGTGAACGAGCGCATTGCCTTACGCGATGCGTCCTTTTGACGAGGCTTTCTTTCTTTGAGGCGGGAAATGGCCGGTGTGCACAACCGGCCATTTCCTTATGAGGATGAAGTTACGAAACTACGCTCTGTGGACGCCAAGACAGCACGAAAAGCGGAGGCCGGACGGTCAAGAAGCTTGTGTCCGGGTGGCAATCATAGATCATGATTGATGCAATTCTGAGACGAAGAAATCGGCAGTTTGTCGTCGCCCTACCTTGCGGGACGCTCTCTATCTATCAAACGTCCATTTAATCGACGAAAGTTATCGTGCTGACAGGTTCTGGTAAAATAAATGCGGTGTCGCCGGAATTTAGGAACCGTATTACTTTGGCGTTGTCTCGTCTCTCAACGGCTTGTTCAATTTCCAGACGAACTCTTTCACGCACGAATGATGAATGTCGCCGTAACTGACGGGGTATGTTTCTCCCGAGTGGTCCGAATGTTATTGCGGCTCTATGCGCATAGGTCAAAAACGTCCAGCTTCGGTAGTCTTCTTGTTTTTCACCAAAATCCTCGACTTTTCCGAACTCTTTGATCAGACGTTCGTAATTGAATATTTCTTTCAATTCATCTGCGCTCCTGGTCGGATGCTTTTGTATGAAGTTAATTGAATTACGGCGAGCGGCAAACGTAACCTTTCTCCAAAGCCCAGAAATAGTACTGTTTCGAATGTAGACGTGACGACCATCGTAGCGAAAACCAAGATATTCGAGACCGTTTGTGCCTTTTTGGCCAAGGATGTGTGAAAATGTCTGATCACGTCGATTTTTACTAAAAACGTAGACGGCCGACTTATCTTCCTTGATTACCAATTTTTGGCCATATTCACGAATGAGACGCTGTACATACGTTAACCATTGCTTTCCTTCGGCCGCGCCACCCGGTACGGCGATCAAGATATCGTCGGAGTCTCCCTATCTGGGTAGCGCAGGTTCGTGAAATGTTCTAGGCGCTAGGCTCGCCTTGGAGTAGAATCTGTCTGTTGCTGATGGGGTGAAGCGATGGCCGGACTTCTCGATTTTGTTGCCAAATTCAGCACGGAAGACGTGTGCATCGAACATCTGGCGACGCTTCGCTG
>JARLIO010000015.1 GCA_031291675.1 Azospirillaceae bacterium | reverse complement strand
CTGCACCCCCCTGTTCTACGCTTGGCGGCCGTCGTCACCGACGGACTCGCCCAAGAACGCGGTTCCGTACCCTGTCGCTACCAGCGCACGGGCGGGATTCTTCACCCGCTTGAAACACGCGCCTTTCCCTGGCGCACCCCGAATCCCCCTTTCTTTTGACAAAAACAAAGGGAGTCCGGGGCATGGCCCCGGTTGGGTTTGGGCGAAAGCCCAACGCTTCGTCGCCAAAATGGGAACCGCTGAAAAGCGGGCCCGTCGCTTTCGCCACCCTCCGGATTCTGCTAGAATCGGTCCGGCGCGGGCGGGAGACTGGCATGGAAGATCTGCCAACCGATAAGGCGTTCACCCTGATAGAGCCCGGGCCGGTGGTCCTGGTGACGACGAATGACGGCCACAAAGACAATGTGATGACCATCTCCTGGACGATGGTGCTGGACTTCACGGCAAAATTCGCCATCACCACCGGGGCCTGGAACCACTCCTACGCGGCACTCACCAGGACGAAGGAGTGCGTGATCGCGATCCCCACGGTGGACCTGCTCGACATCGTCGTCGGTGTGGGGACCTGCTCGGGAAACGACACCGACAAGTTCGCGACATTTGGCCTCACCCGGGTGAAGGCGAACTACGTCCGGGCGCCACTCATTGCGGAGTGCCTTGCCAACATCGAATGCCGCGTCGTTGACATCGTCGGGCGCCATGGCATTGTCGTGCTCCAGGGTATCTCCGCCCATATCGACGGGGCCCGCCAGGAGAAGAGACTGATCCACGCCATCGGCGACGGTACGTTCGTCGAGGACGGCCGGCGTTTTGACCGCAGAGCGGCGATGCAATCCAAGCTTCCTTCCGTGTGACGTGCCGGTCCCGCCAACGAGTCGTTGCTCCTGACGCGCCAGGGGCACCATCACCGCGGTCCCCGCCCCCTGTTTGCCGAATTCCCGGGACAAGGCGGCGTCCTTGATGTGACGATCGAATGATCGCATTCCGTAAAGCGCCAGGATCATGAATACCCGATTCGCCGTTGCCACCCACATCCTGACTTTTCTGGAAACGCAAGCGGGCCGGCCGGCCTCATCGGAACTGATTGCGTCGAGTGTCAACACCAATGCCTCGCTGATCCGACGCCTGCTGTCGCAGCTCGCCAAAGCCGGCCTGACCTCGTCGCAAATGGGGACCGGCGGCGGCGCCCGCCTCGCGCGACCGGCCACGACGATCACGCTGCTCGACGTCTATCGCACCGTGAATGATGCCGGTGATGTTCTGGCCATCCACCGACAACCGAACCCGCGCTGCCCGATCGGTCGCCATATCACGGCCGTGCTGCAAAGCCGAACCGACGCCGCGGAACGGGCGCTGCGAACCGAGCTGGCGCGCACCTCGATCGCCGACCTGGCCGCCGATATCGCAAGATCCGCGTAACCCACCAGCCGCTTCCAATTGACAGCGGTCTGATACCGTTTTAGATACGGTTTGATCTGTGATCGAATCAGATACAATTAAGGAAACGAACCATGACCATTGCCGTGACCGGCGCGACCGGCCAACTGGGCCGGCTGGTGATCGCCGCGCTGAAAACCCGCGTTCCTGCCGCCGACATCGTTGCCCTGGTGCGTACCCCCGCCAAGGCCGCGGACCTGGGCGTCGCCGCGCGCGCAGCCGACTATGGCGAACCCGAGGCGCTTGCCGCCGCTCTGGCGGGTGTCGACACGCTGTTGCTCATCTCGTCCAGCGAGATCGGCCAGAGGGTCGCCCAACACCAGAACGTCATCACGGCCGCGAAGCAAGCCGGCGTGACGCGCGTCGCTTACACCAGCCTGCTCCATGCCGACCGCTCGCCGCTGTCGCTCGCGGTCGAGCATCGCCAGACAGAGGCCGCGCTAACGGCCTCGGGCCTCCCGTTCACCCTGCTGCGCAATGGCTGGTACACCGAGAATTACACCCTTTCGATCGCGGGCACTCTGGCTGGAGGTGCGGTGATCGGCAGTGCCGGCGCCGGAAAGATCTCATCGGCCGCGCGCGCCGATTACGCCGAGGCCGCGGCTGTCGCGCTGACCGGCACCGGTCATGACGGCAAGACCTATGAGCTGGCCGGCGACGACGCCTATACGCTTTCCGACCTGGCCGCCGAGATTTCCCGTCAGTCCGGGAAACCCATTTCCTACAAAGATCTGCCCGAAGCGGATTACGCCGCCGCCCTGGCCGGGTTTGGCCTTCCCGAGGGCTTCGCCCGGGCCGTCGCCAGCTGGGATGTCGGTGCCTCCCACAACGCCCTGTTCCACGCGGGACGCGAGTTGTCCACCCTGATCGGCCGACCGACAACGCCAATGCCGGTCACGGTTGCCGCCGCGCTGAAATAAGTGCCGGCCCGCTGTTCGTCGACGACCATCTTCGATGACAGCGGGCCAAGCCTGGCGTCGCGCCCGGGATCAGGCCGCCGCAGGCGCCGGCAGCGACGCCATGTCGATCACGAAGCGATAGCGGACATCGGAGCGCTCCAGCCGCACGAACGCCGCATTGATCTGGTCCATCGCGATCATCTCGCAGTCGGGCAGGATGTTCTTGCGGGCGCAGAAATCGAGCATCTCCTGCGTTTCGGCAATGCCGCCAATCGGGGAGCCGGCAATGCGACGGCGCCCCATCACCAGGGGCACGGTGCTGGGTTCCGCCAGCGGGCCGATCTGCCCGACCAGCACCAGCGTGGAATCGATATCGAGCAGCGGCACGTAAGTGTTGAGGTCATGCTTGACGGGAATCGTGTCGATGATCAGGTCAAAGGTCGATTGGGCCTTGGCCATCGCCGCATCGTCGGACGAGACCAGCAGCCGGTCGGCGCCCAGGGCCAGGGCATCGGCTTCCTTGTGGCTCGACCGGCTCATGACCGTGACATCGGCGCCCAGACCGACCGCCAGCTTGACCGCCATATGGCCAAGACCACCAAGGCCCATGACCCCGACCCGGCTCCCCGGGCCGACATTCCAGGTGCGCAGCGGCGAATAGGTTGTGATGCCGGCACACAGCAGCGGGGCTGTCCGTGCCAGGTCCAACCCTTTGGGAACACGCAGCACGAATTCCTCGCGAACGACCAGATGCTTGGAATAACCGCCATAGGTGCGCTCGCCGGTGATGCGGTCCCGGTCGTTGTAGGTCTGCGTGACGGTGTGCCGGCAGAGCTGTTCCTCGCCCTTGTGACATTGATCGCAATGCTGGCAGCTGTCGATGATGCAGCCAACCGCGACGGCGTCGCCGATGTTGTGGCGGGTCACCCCGGCGCCGACCGCGATCACGCGGCCGACGATCTCGTGGCCGGGAACCAGCGGATACTGGCTCCAGCCCCAGTCATTACGGGCCTGGTGCAAGTCGGTATGGCAGATGCCGCAATACAGCACCTCCATCGCGACGTCGTTCGGCCGAAGCGCCCGCCGCTCGAAATCGAAAGGCGCAAGCAGCGCGTCCGCGGCCTGCGCGGCATAACCAGTGGTCTTCATGATCATTCCTCTCGGGTTTCTAACGCGGCGGCGTGTTCGAACGCCCGCTCCTGGATCCGATCGCTGTGCCACGGCACCACCGCCTCAGCCAGATGGGTTCGTTTGCGCGGCGGTTCAACACCCGGTACGATCAGACGCGCAGGGAACCCGGCCTGCGATCGTCGCGCGCGGACTGGTCGATCCGGCGACAAACGCCACCGCCCGGCCTCAGGCCGCGTCGAAATTTCGGGCGGCGAAATCCCGGTTCAGCGTCTTGTGCGCCACGCCACAGGGCAGAGCCACGAGCAACACATCCGGCGTGAGCGAAGCCGGTCCTGAACGATGAAACCAGACAAGAGACGCCTCACATCTTCTGCTGGAACAGCCCCATGAACAACTTTGCGGCGCGAGCAGGGGCGCGCCCCGGCGCTGCCATCAGGCCGAACTGGCGAAAAAGCGGCGGATCAAGCGGCACGACGCGCAGCCCCTTTCGTTTCTCGGGCAACGTCGACTCCGGTACAAGGCTGACGCCGACGCCCTCGCGGACAAACGCGATCGCGCTCGCCCAATCGCGCACTTCCATTCGCACATCCGTCAACGACAAGCCGACAGCCTCGGCGAGCGTGCGCGCATGGACATGGCACCCGCCGGTCGCGAGCACGAAGGGCTCGGTGGCCAGTTCGGCGAAAGACAGGGTGCCGCGTCGCCCCAGACGATGAGCCGCCGGCAGCACGCCGAGCCACGCGTCCTGACCAACCTGGACCGCAGCACGGTCCGGTGACGGGTTCAACACGATGCCGAGATCGACGGACCCGGCTTCCAGCCAGAGCTCGACCTCGCGGTCGTCCGTTTCCAGCGCCACCAGCTCGATGCCGGGATGGAGAGAACGAAAGCGCCTGAAGAGCGGCGGCAGTATGGTCGCGAAGACACTGGGAAAGGCCGCGATGCGGATCGAACCTGTTTCCTCGCCCGTCGCAACCGCGGCCTCCTGCCGGATCGCGTCCAAATGGGCAAGGGCGGCACGGGCATGGTCGAGCGCCATTTCGCCGAAGGCCGTCAACGCGACGCCATGCCGCTGGCGCACGAACAGCTTGACGCCCAAATGCTCTTCCAGCACCGCCAGCGCCTGGCTCATGCCCGATTGGGTCAGGCCAACGGCGGCGGCGGCGGCAGTGAAGCTACCGGCCTCGGCAACGGCAATCAGGCTGCGGAGCTGGGTCAGGTTCATAGTAGCAAAACTTATATCACCAATCTGTCTCCATAATTTTTCTTCTTTGATGCTTTGCGTCAACATCCGCCGTGACATTTCTCACTGGCGGAGATTTTCCGATGAAGCTCTATTTCGCGCCCGACACCTGCTCGTTCTCACCGCACATCGTGTTGCAGGAATTGGGGCTGCCCTATGACCTCGTCCGGGTGAACAACCGGACAAAGCGCACCTCGGACGGTGAGAATTTCCTCGCCGTGAATCCCAAGGGTTATGTTGCCGCGCTCCGGCTCGACAGCGGCACCGTGCTGACCGAAGGGCCGGCGCTGGTTCAATATCTTGCCGATCTCAAGCCCGAAGCACAGCTCGCCCCGGCGAACGGCACGCTGGACCGGGTGCGGCTTCAGGAATGGCTCAGCTTCATCAGCAGCGAGATACACGCGGGATCGAGTCCGCTCTTCAACAAAGAGTTGCCAGAACCGGTGCAGGCCATCTTCATGACGAAATTATTCAACCGCTTTGATCTGATCGAAGCAACGCTGACGGGGCGCACCTATCTGACGGGCGATCGCTTCACGATCGCGGACACCTACCTGTTCACCGTCCTCGGCTGGATGCCGGGCTTCTCGATCGACCTCGCACGCTGGCCGGGCATCACCGACTATCGGTACCGGATTGGCGCCCGTCCTTCTGTGGCCGCAGCGCGAGCCCGTGAGGCCGAAATCCCTGCGGTCGAGTGAGTGCGATCCGCCTAGCATCCGGCGTTATACCCGCCCGCCATGATCTTGACTCATTGCGATCTGAGTGGAGCGGGCTCCGCGCCCGCTCACCGCGAAGCGGTGTCTGCATCGAAACAGAGAACTTGCGCTGCATCCAGCCGTTCTCATTTTGGTTGTCGGCCCGCGGGCTGCCGCCTGCACCCGCTCGGGATGAACCCCGAATCCCCCTCCATTTTGACAAAAACAAAGGGGTCTGGGGCATTGCCCCCGTTGGGTTTGGGCGAAAGCCCAACGCTTCGTCGCCAAAATGAGAACCGCCGGCGCTGCCATCTTCAGCGCAGCGGCTGCCGACACGTCAGCATATAACAATATAAATTCTGCCGAAACCGGAGTGAATGGCTTCGACGGGCCGAGCGGCGAAGATGACGGAAAACCGATGATTTCCGTCATGCTCGCCGCATCGCCAAAAATCAGCCGGTTCCGGGCAAGAACGACGCGACAAACGGGCACCAACGCGGGCCCCTTGTCATCCCGGTACCGCGTCAGCCAATGCCGTGTCGATGGCGTCCAGAGTCGCGGAGAACCGTCGCTTTACTGAAACCGCAACGAACGGATTGTCGTCCAGTTCCGCCAGCACGGGATCCGAATCCAAAAAGCTGCGATAGCGCGCCGTCAAGTCCTGGGCCTGCAGGTGAAGGGCTTGCCGTTCCGAAGCCGGCCGGGCCCCGGCCTCAGCCAGAAGATCGGCGAGGTCGGGGCCCAATGTCGCCAAGATGCCGTCGAACTTCCGCACCGCTGACCGCAAGGCGCCGGCCTCCGGCAAATCGCCATAGTCGGCCAGGATCGCGCCCTCCAGGCCGCGCAGTTCGGTTGCCGCGCTGTCCCGTGCCATGGACCAGCCCTGTGCCAGCGCCGCATCATCGCCGGCCGCCGCCTTCGGCACCGCGAGCCGCTGTCGCAGTGACGCGATGGCCGGACCGGCGGTCGCCCGGTCGCCGCTCTTCAGGGCCGCGTCCGCCGTACGCCACAACGCGCGGATCTGATCCGTCACCGCCGGATCGCGGGCCAGCTCTTTCAAGGCCGGCAGCATCCCGTCCAGTTCGGTCCGCAGCTCCTCGACCCCGCCCGTCCCCGCCCGCCCGGTCGACGGGTCCAGCCGGGCGGCCAGGCCGTCGATCAGCGGCCGGGCATCGGCGATACTGCCCGCTTTCAGCGCGGCCTGGCAGGCAGCGTAATCCCGGCGGATCGCTTCGGCCTGGTCGGGCGCCGCCGCGAACAACTGCTTCAGGGCGGGCAGCAGCGCCGCCAGTTGCTGGCGCAGCACCGTCACGGTGCTCGCGCCGTCCGTATCGGTCGCCGGCCCTGCAGTCGGCCTGGATCCGGCAGCATTGTCGAGGTCCGGCTCGTCAAGCTCGCCAGATGGGCCGATCACGGTCACCTTCAGCGGCAGTTTCCATTCGGCGAACAGCGCGCGCAGCCGGCGCTTCATGCCGCCGAACGGATCCTCCTCGCAGGTGAATATGGCCGTCGAGCCGTCCAGGGCCACGGTACCCCAGGCGAATTTGGTGGCACCGTTGCGGGCGCGCAGTGGACGAACCAGCGCGGCACCACCCCGCCGGGGGTGTAAACCCAGCAGGTCGGTGCCTGGTGTCGCGCCCACGCCGAAGGCGAAGAGCATCGCGGTGGATTTGGCCTTGGCCAGCCGCGCCTTCACCTGCTCGAACGCGAACGGATCCTCGCGGTCCTCTTCGGTCTGCGCGTCCGCCTCCCCCTCCTGCGCGGCGCGGTGGCTGGTCACCTGGACCTTGAAGGAAAATTTGTGCGTCTTTCCCCAGGCTTCGGCCAGCCGGCCCAGATTGGATACCGGCCGGTCACACACCAGGGTCAGCACCGTGCCGTCATAATGCGCCAGCCCGCCGCAGCTCTGGGTGACACCGGGCAGTTTCCGGGTCACAGCGACCATCTGGTCGCCGGATCTGCCCTTTTCCGCCACCATGAGGCCGCCGGCCGCGGTGACACCGAAGCCGAACCCGATCTCCTCCTGACGAGCCGCCTTCAGGAGCTTGATCACCTCTGCCGCTTCCGTTGCCATTTTGCCCACCCGACATTCGGGAACATCCTAACGGCGATTAAGCCAGAGCAGCGCCGAGACCGCAACTGGTCCATGACCCGGTCCGGTGCTGAAACACGAGAACCGGCCCTGGCATAATCGACGCCGCATATTTGACGCTGCAGCCCGCTGTGGTAGTTTGGCGCGCCCGTTAGCAGGGAGACGACGGCCATTCCCGACGATGCAACCAAACGCGCCTGGCTCAGCCGTGTGCTCGGCGTGACACTGGCGCCCCCGAAACCGCGTGGCGCGGTGAGCTATGCCAAACTGCTGCTGCGCTGGCGCGATGCCCAGCGCCGGGCGAACCTCGATCTGGCGCGTTTCGGCCAGGCCCTGCTGGCGCTGGAGGAGATTCAGCGCGACCCCCGCCTGCCGCAGCTTCAGCGGGCCGCGGCGAAAATGACCGGGCTGGTACCGAAATTTGGCGACGATCTGGCCGACCATCTGGACACGGCGATGACCCGCGGCGATTCGCCTGACGGCAAGGCGGCATTGCGGGAGGCTCTGGGCACGCTCGCCGCGTATCGCCGCGTGCTGGACGCGGTGCCGGCGCTGGCGGATCTGGAAGCGGTCGCACGCCGCGCCGTGGGCGGCGACCTGCAGTTCCACAGCGGCCTGGCGGCCGCGCTGTCTGATCTGGAAGCCGAAGTGACGGCGCGGCTGCGCTGAGAAAAGGACGACCATGTCGAAGAGCCTGTCCGAGACCGGCACCCAGATTCTGCGCATCCTGGGCCTCCCCGACCGTCCCGGGAACGAAGAGGTGGCCGAGCAGGAACGCGCCACAAAGGAAGTGGGCTATGTCCCGCTGACGCTCGGCGGGTATGCCAAGAAGCAACTGATGGACCACTGGGAAACGACGCCGACGTTGGGCATCGATCCACCCGGGACCGACGCCACGCAGGCCTTGAACCTGGACGCCGCGCGTCACTATCTGCGATCCATGATTAAGCTGTGTTCGCCAACCCGGGACGGGATGGAGACCCTTGCCACCGCGCTACAGGAGCTCGCCGAGGCCACAGCGCGGGTGACTCAGGAGATCGAGCAGCGCGACAGTCAGCGGGCAGACCTGCAGGAGCGTCTCGACACCCTGGTTCCCGTTGGCGATACCCCCGTTCCCGGGGCGACCGCCGCTGAGACCAAACAGTTGAAAGACGCACGTGGCGAGCTGGCGCCCCGATTGCCCGTTGCCACTTTTGTGGAGCTGCACGACCTGCATCTGGCCTTGGGCCAACTCGCTGTACTGCAGGGCGGGATCGTCGCCAATGTCCAGCACCGGCTGGAAGGGAAAAAAGCGGTCGAGGACCAGATGGCCCTGATCGCGGTTCCTCAGGATGCCGACCCGCACTGCCTCGATCCGGCGCGCGCCAGGGTCGCCGAGGCCCTGGCCGCCAATCCGCTGAGCGATGACGATCTCAACGCCGCGCAGTTCGCCCTGGGTACGCTTCGGAACCGTCGCGATGAAATCGAGGAGATGATGGCCCCGCTGCGCCAGCAGCGGACATTGCTGAGGGATCAATTCGAGACCTTCGCGAAGTCGGTTCAGCCCGCGATCAAGCTGTTGGCGGTGAAGAAGCAGGAGGCTCCCCAGCAAGCAATCGACGATTGTCAGAGTCTGTTCGCCGGGGCGCTGACGGCTGACAATATGGCTGCGATTGCTGTGGCGTTCCGGACCACCCGTGCTGCAATCGCCGCGTCTGCCGGGTCGAATACCGGCAACCGGGATTTCATCACCGCAGTTCGACCTTATCTCATCGCAGAAAAGCAAAAGCTTGAGGCAGAATATCGCGCCTTGGGCCCGGACAGCGCTATTGCCCTCGCTGACACGAAAAAAGGCGCTGGAAAGCAGTTCGCGGCAATCAGGGCCGGCATCGACAAGAACTCCGGTGCCGGCACGACCGATGGCCTGAAAGCACTCGAAGACTTCCGGGCGACCGTTGACCACGCACGAAAGGAAAAAGGGGAGGAACTGGTCGAACTGCTCGACCGGAAAAACGCCATCGACGGGGCAACGCCCCTGACGGACCCCGAAGGCGTCGATCCGTGGTTCGCCGAACATCTGGCGCACGGACGCGAGGCGCTCGCGCACACTCTGGCCGGAATACTCGCCCGGCCCATGATTGACAAGGCCACCCTGCAACTGGCCGCGTTGACCGCGCTATGGCACACCGCCGAGCGCGACGCCAAGAACGCCGCGCTGGTGCAGGCGGCCCGGCACCGCGTCGCAGAACGATTTCCCGGCATACACGGCGCCGCGCGACCGCCGGCCCAGAAGGAACTCGACCGCGCCGATACCGCGGCATCCGCCTGCGCCGCGCTGACCGGGGACAAGCGCGATATGGCCGGTGCCCTGAAGCTCTACCGGGCCCTCGAGGCACGGCTTGACGCCATCAGCAAGGAACCGGTGCTGGATCAGGGAGCACCGCTCACCGACAAGCTGTTCCAGGGCGTCACCGGGGACGGCGAAATTGCCAAGCAGGTCTTCAACATCTGCGGACCGGCGCTGCTGGGCAAGCTCGATGCGTCCGCCCGGAAGGCGTTATGTACCGTCGTGAGCGCGGCCGGCCCGGCGATCGGGACACTGGTGAACGAAGGGCTCGGCGGCGATCCGGCGATTCTCGATGCGCTGGTCACCACCAGCGGTGCCGACGGGCTGAAGGCGCTGGCGGTGTCCTTCGGCAGCGATCCCGAAGCCCGGACAGCGCTGGCCGCGCTGGTCGAGCAGGGGGGCCTGGTCACACATCCCCAGGTTCTGCCGCAGCTGCTGCATCACGATGTCGTCGGTCCCGGTGATGTCGAGGCGCGACGCACAGCCAACGCTGACACCTTGAAGGCCATGGCCAAGGGCTTCATGGACGATCCTGGCGCCCTGGCCGATCTCCTCGATGGTGCCGGGCTGGGCGCGACGTCGGCGCCGCCGGCGCCCCCGGTAATCGTGTCGCTGCTGTATACCGGTTGCGCCCGTGACGCCACGAAACTGCGCGGCTTTGCGGATGCCTTCGCCGGCGATGACGCGGAGAGCGACCGCACCCTGCTGAAAGGCCTGGTTGAATCTGGCGGCATCGGCCAGCATCCCGAAAGCTTCGGCATGCTGGTGGAAAAGGTCACCGACGTCAGCCAGGTGAAATCCCTGGGCACCGCCTTCGCCGATCCGGCGGACCGGGCGCGACTGCAGACCTTGATGAACAATGGCGGGCTGACCGGGAAAACCGATACCCTGGCCAAGGTGTTTGTCGACGGCTTCGCCGGTGATGGCCGGAAAATGCGCCAATACGCCCAGGCGTTCGACGGCCATGCCGCCCAGTCGAAGATGATGCTGGATGCCTGGAACGAACCTGCGACGGACGACGAGCGCCAGCCCGGCGCCGCGATCGCCCGTCTGCTGGGCCCGAACAAGCTCAACGGCAACATCACGGCGCTGCAGTCAAGATTCACCGCCGAGATCGGCACGGTCGCAAATGCGACGCGCCGAAAGCAGGCCATCCGCTTCGCGCCCTATTTCGATCGGCAGACCACGGACGACAGTTGGAAACCGAAAACCCCGGCAATGACCGCCCTCGGCATCAAGACGGTAACCGGCTCGGTCCGGCGTCGCCACACCCCCGAATGCTTCGACCGCACCAAGATGGGCGGGGCGGTGCTGCATTCGCAATTTCCGCCGGGCGTCGACCTCGGTGCCCTGATCGATGATGCCCTGACCCAGATCCGGACCAATGGCCTTGCTCTCGCGGGCAGTCACATCCTCGACGTCGGCGATCCCCTCGCGCCGATCGAGATCGAGATCGGCTTTCTTGACGCCCAAACCGTCAACCACTTCACGCCGCGTGCCGACCGGGGATTGCCCAACGAGACACCGCAATTTCAAACCGCGGATATCGAGAGCATTCTGCGGGCGATCCGGTGAGCGTCACGAACCAGGAGGCCCGAATGCAGGTCTATTTCACCACCAGCGATTTCGGCGACGAAGCCGCCTCCCGCGCCGCCGCCGAAATGGCGCAGCCGCCGACGGAGAAATACCATCTGTACGGCACCGTGGTGCTGGAGCACACCGGTCAGCCGCGGCTGTCGATCTATGATGACCTGCCGTTCCTGGTACCGGCCCTGTGCGTCGAGGCCGCGACGGCCCTGGAACAGACTGGCGTGGCGACGGCGAATACCATCGATTGGCCCGGCACCATCCGTCTGACCGCCACCGGTGATACCGTCGATGCGCAGGTGACAGAAGGCGGAAGTGCCACATTTCCATGTGTCGAAACCATCGCCGCCCTGCGCGGTTGCGCTGCCCGTTTCGCCGAATTCCTTGATATTTTCGGCGAATTTCACCCACAGTTTGCAGCCAAGGCCGCCGAATTACGCGCCGTCCTGCCGTCCGAAGCCGCACCGGACTGAGGTGGCCCCGTTTGTTCGGACAGATCGGCGGCCCGAATAAGCTAATCCCGGATCACGCTCACGGAATTTCGTCCAAGCCGTGACCCCGTTCTCCCGCTTGATCGCTCGCCACACCCTCTTGCCAAACGGACCGATGTTCCGTATGAATCGGACGCATGTTCCGTTTATGCGCCCCGACGCAACGGGGCGGCGTTGGCCACACATCGTTCCGAGAAGGAGATTGGCATGTCCGACAAACCCGTCGCCCTGGTTACCGGGGCCAATCAGGGAATCGGTCTTCAGATCGCAAAGGACCTCGTGGCCCACGGCTTCACGGTGCTGGTTGGGTCGCGTAATTTCGAGCGCGGCGAGGCTGCCGCCAAGGAGGTGGGACCGGACGCCCATGCGCTCCAGCTCGACGTTACGGATCAGGCTTCGATCGCTGCGGCTGCGGCGCGCATTCGCGACGCGTTTGGTCGCCTCGACGTGCTGATCAACAACGCGGCCATCTCGAACACGACGAAGCTGCCAGGCATGTCCATCGCGGAATACACCCGATCAACCCGCGCGAGCACGATCTCCCTCGACGAAGTGCGCGCGGTGTGGGAGACCAACGTGTTTGGCGTCCTCGCCGTTTATCAGGCGATGCTGCCGCTGCTGCGCGCGGCGCCGGCAGCCCGCATCGTCAACGTGTCGAGCGGCGTCGGCTCACTGACGAGCAACGCCGACCCGACCTTCCCCTACCGGGCGATCTTTGGCCCCGGCTACGCCGCGTCCAAGACGGCGCTCAACGCGATGACGCTGGCCATGGCGATCGAGCTGGAGCCCGAGGGGATCACGGTCAACGCCGTCTCCCCGGGTTTTACCAAGACGAACCTCAATGGTTATGAGGGCACCGAGACCGTTGAGCAGGGTGCCGCCGAGGCGGTGCGCGTGGCGCTGCTCGGTCCGGACGGCCCGACAGGCACGTTCACCCACGCAACACTCGGCACGATCCCGTGGTGATCGGTCTGCGCCAAGCCCGATCGGCTTGACCGGGCTATGGCGGCTGATCCGGTGGCGCAGAGGCTTCTAGTCCGCTCTGCCCATCCGCAGCGAGCAGGCGCGCGAGCATTCGAATCGCCGGAGTAACCCGCCCACCCTCGTCGCGGTAGCGGAGACAGAGGGGGATATGGCGCATCTCGTCTGTCGCGAGCGACAGCGGCACCAGCACACCCGCGTCCAGGTCGGCCTCAATGAGATGCCGGGGCAGCCAGCCATAGCACAGGCCCCGGCGCACGGCCTCGATTGCGGCCTCGACCGTATTCATGCGCCAGACCTTACCCTCCGCCTCCGCCGCGCGCGGCCCGTCGACCATCTCCACGCCTCGGATCTCGACCCGCAGATGCTGCGCCATCGTCAGCCGGTTCGGCGGCTGCCGCAGCCGGGTCAGCGCGTGGCCGTTGCGCGCAACCGCGATGAGGACCACGTTGGCGACCAGCTCGGCATAGCGGGCACCGGGTTCCGTGGCCAGCACCGCGAGGTCGAAATCCGGATCTCCCAGATCGGCAACAGTGCGCCGCACGGTTTCGCGCAGATGGACCTCGGCATGAGGATGGTGCTCGGCAAGGGTCTTCAGGGCATCGAATAGACGCGGTTTGGGAAACAGCGCGTCGATCAGCAGGCGGATGCGGACGACCTCGCCCCGGAGGATAGCCTGCCCGCGTTCCTCCAGCCGCAGCAATTCGTCGATCAACGGGATCGCCTCAGCCAGCAGAGCCGCTCCCGCCTCCGTCAGCACCGAACGCCGCCCCCGGACTTCCAGCAGTCCGCCGCCCAGCGCATCCTGCAACCGGGTGACGGCGTAGCTGACCGACGACTGGCTGCGGTGAAGAAAAGCGGCGGCCTGCGCAAAACCGCCTTGTTCGATCACGGTGCGCAGCACCGCCCATTGTTCGATGGTGGAACGCGGCAGGCGGCTCATCATGCTCTCGCAACGAAACGGACCACCCCGTCATATCGGATAATCCGATTGGAATGAACCGAAATCAGGAATTCAGCTTTCTGTTGTTCGGTGCCAGACAAGGGGCCGCACCGTGTTTGGGAGAATGCCATGTCCAATGAATTCGAATCGACGAAACCCGAGGAACTGACCGATTTCGTCGGACAGCACCTCAT
>JARLIO010000072.1 GCA_031291675.1 Azospirillaceae bacterium | reverse complement strand
CGACTATGATCGCGAGAAGCTGCAAGAGCGGCTGGCCAAGCTGGCCGGCGGCGTTGCCGTGATCCGCGTCGGCGGTGCGACCGAGGTCGAGGTGAAGGAGCGCAAGGATCGCGTTGACGACGCGATGCACGCGACCCGCGCCGCGGTCGAGGAAGGCATCGTTGCCGGTGGTGGCGTTGCGCTGCTTTATGCCGCCAAGGCGCTTTCCAGCGTGAAGCCCGAAAACGACGATCAGCGCGTTGGCGTCGACATCGTCCGTCGCGCCCTCGAAGCCCCGGTGCGCCAGATCGCCGAGAACGCCGGCGTTGAAGGCTCGATCGTGGTCGGCAAGCTGCTGGAACAGAACGATCCGGCGTTTGGCTATGACGCGCAGAGCGGTTCCTATGGCGATCTGGTCAAGGCCGGCATCATCGATCCGACCAAGGTTGTCCGTACGGCGCTGCAGAACGCGTCGTCGGTCGCCGGTCTGCTGATCACCACCGAAGCGATGGTCGCCGAGCGGCCGGAGCGTAAGGCTCCCGCCGGCGGTGGCATGGGCGGCGGTATGGGTGGCATGGGCGGTATGGGTGGCATGGGCGGCATGGGCGATATGGATTTCTGATCCAGCGCCTCTGCGCTCGCCATCTCGGCCAGCGATCTCAGTCAAGGGGAAGGCCGCTCTTTCGGGAGCGGCCTTTTCCATGCCCGGGGAACGTTTTTGTTGGAGCCAGGGACCGTGTCATTCGTGCCGCGCGATGCCGGACCGCGTCGCGGCGGCGAGATGGCCTTTGGCAAAGGCCGCACGCATCGGCTATGAACAGGCCTTCACGTTCATGGATGAGGGGCGTCGCGCCCATGGTCAAGCTGCCGGATATGGATCGGGTTTCGGAGATTATCCGTGAAACCTGCGAGATCGAGGTTTTGCCGCGGTTCCGACATCTGTCGGCACAGGATGTTCGCGAGAAGGGGCCCGGCGATCTCGTGACCGTGGCCGACGAGGCGTCAGAACGCCGGTTGACCGCCGAACTCAGCGCCCTGTTGCCGGGCTCTCTGGTGATCGGGGAAGAGGCCGTGGCGGCCGATCCGCGTGTCCTCGATCGATTCCGTGACGATGCCCCGGTCTGGATTGTCGATCCGATCGATGGAACCTTCAATTTTGCGTCGGGAAACACCTGCTTTGGCCTGCTGGTCGCGCTGGTCCAAGGCGGCGAGACGCTGGCCGGCTGGGTCTATGACCCGCTGGGCGGGCGGATGGCGACGGTGGTCAAAGGGCAGGGTGCCTGGTTGGCGGGCAACCGCCTGACGGTTCGGGCCGCGGCACCGCTGTCCGAACTGCGAGGTTCGCTGACCTTCGCCAATTACGAGGCATCGACCCGGCAACACCTCGAACAGGCGGCGCAAAAATTCCGTGACAGCGCGGCGCTGAACTGCGCGGCCCATGAATATCTGCGCCTGACCGGCCCGGCGGTTCCAACCGGTGATGAGATCCATTTCGCGCTGTTCCGCAAGATCATGCCCTGGGATCACGCCGCGGGGACCTTGCTGCATCGCGAAGCCGGCGGCTACCACGCCAAACTCGACGGCACACCCTACGCACCGACCGACAGTGTCGGCGGCCTGCTGCTGGCACCCGACCAGGAAACCTGGCTGACACTGCGCGATCTGCTGTTCCCGGCCCGGCGCTTGTAACCCGCGGGGGGCGTCAGGTCTCAGACCAACGGTCATTAGAAATGACCGTTACGTTCAAACGCCACGCAGGCTCCGGCCCTTGCGGGCCGCGGCGGCGGTCGCCGCCGATACGAGTCCGCGATGAGTCACGCTCATCGCGAACTGGTATCGGTCTTCTCCTCAGCCTTGGCGACCTGCCACAGCGCCTCCATGTCGTCAAGCGAGGCGTCGGTCGCGCTGCGGCCTTGTTCCACCAACAGGGCTTCGATGCGGCGGAAGCGGCGCTCAAACTTGGCGTTGGTGCTGCGCGCCGCGGTCTCCGGGTCGATGTCGAGCCGTCGTGCCAGGTTGGCGATGGCGAACAGCACGTCACCCAACTCGTCCTCGCGGCGGGCGGCGGGGCGTTCGGGTGTCAGCTCGGCGCGCAGCTCGCGAATTTCCTCTTCGATCTTGTCGAGGATTTCGCTGGCGCGGGCCCAGTCGAACCCGACCCGGGCCGCGCGATTCTGCAGTTTCACCGCTCGGGTCAGACTGGGCAAGCCGACCGTGACGCCATCGAGGATGCTCGGGGCGCGCCCCTGGGCCGCGGCCTTGGCGGCGCGTTCCTCGGCCTTGTGATCCTCCCAGCGGCGCGTCTGCGCGGCGGCGTCAGCGACGGAGGCTTCGCCAAACACATGCGGGTGACGCCGCAGCATTTTGTCTGAGATCGCGGCGACGACATCGTCGAAGGCGAACAAACCGCGCTCCTCGGCGATTCGGGCGTGGAACACGACCTGCAGCAGCAGATCACCGAGTTCGTCACACAGGGAAGGCATGTCGTCATCGGCGATGGCCTCCGCGACTTCATAGGCTTCCTCGATGGTGTAGCGCGCGATGCTGGCGAAATCCTGCTGCACATCCCAGGGACATCCGGTCTCGGGATCGCGCAGCCGCGCCATGATCGCAAGCAGGCGATTGATTGCGGGTTCGTCACAAGCGGCGGCGCGGGGATGGGAGGGCAGGGTGGCGTTTGACCGGGACGATGACATCGGTGTTCGGAGCCTCATGGTTGGCACCCGCCACCTTATACCAATCCGCTTGGCTCTATTCGCGTTAGTTATTGAAGATGCTAGAATCGTTCCGTTCAAGGGGGTTGTTGGCGATGGACGACGAAGCATTCGACCCTTGGCTGGCCAACGTCAGCCACTTAACCGCGGCGCAGCGCAGCCAAGGGTTCCGT
>JARLIO010000071.1 GCA_031291675.1 Azospirillaceae bacterium | reverse complement strand
GCGTCGCGACCGCCTATCTCGATCATTACCTCGGTTGGCGGCGATCCATCGAAGCGCTTGGCAATACCGCCAGCTGCCAGCAATGGCTGGGCGCGGCTATGCGAATTCGGGTGTGCCAATAACTAACGCGAATAGAGCCATCCGCTTTGATCGTGACCGATCAAAGCGAGGCCTCAGGCGCCGGCGCGCCCCTCCGGGTGCTTGGCTCCGCGCCCCCGGGGCGCGCGGTCGCCGTCGCGACCTTTTGCGCGGTGCCGGGCGGGTACAACTGAACGTCGGCGCCACCGCAATAATGCCGCATTCGCCGCACAGTTTGCCGACGACAAACAAGAGGCGAAGGGCGACGGCGATGAGACTGACGGTTGCGTGCGGCGCGGTATCGATGGCATTGGCGTTGGCTGGTTGCGCAGCCACACCCGCGATCAATCTGCCACCGAGCGTCGAAAATGGCCTCGGCAGTCAACATGGCAATTACGGTGCGGAAACCGATGGTGAGATGCGCGGACCTTCAGGGGAACGCTGTGTCCTGTTCAACTGGGATCGTCCGCTGACCCGAGACCTTGCGCTGCGTCTCCGCTCTGCGTCGTGCGAATCCAGGGAGCGCCCCGGCTGGATGGTCAGCTCGGAAATCTCCCGCACGGTTATTCCGATGTCCCAGAGCGACCTGATGAAAGGCGAGCCCGATCAAACCCGCCCATAGCAATTCGCAGCAATCCGCGGCCCGCGTGATAGCACCGGTCAGCGCGAACAGGGCTATGGCAAGATGTCATAATGATGATTATGGAAAATATCATGGTGTGTCGCGCGGGACGGTGGCGGCATCGCCCCGACGCTTACAGCGTTCCTTTCTGCTCGCGACGCCGATCAAGCGCGACATCAAACTGACGCATCAGCTTTTGCATCGTATCGAAATAGAGCTTTCGCGAGGGATTGTTGCGCATGCAGCGACCATCGAGGTGAACAATGCTGGTCAAGGCCGAGACACAATAGCCGAGCAACCAATAGCGTGACCGGACCTTGCGCAGATAGTCGCGAAAAGGCCCCGGATTTCCCGCCATGAAGGCGCTGAAGCTTGAATCATACTCCAGCATGATCGAGCGTATATCGAGCATTGTCGCATCAAGCAGTTTTCCGACCCGTTCGATATGCATGAACAGTTGGGACTCGAACGGCTTGTGCATTTTGATGTCGACGGGAATGCAATCCCGCGATTTCAGCCATGTCAGGATAATCCGCACCCGGGGCGCGATGCGACGCAGTTGGTATTCATAGAAAGTCGTACCCTTCCAGGCGGTAAAGATCGCATCAGCCTCGGAGCGTTCGATCCCGAATGCCGAAACGAACAGGCCCGCCTCCTCCAGCGCCGGGTTCCAGATGGCATCGAGAAAGCGCTCCAGACTGTCGCTGCCACCAACGGCTCCCGCCATTGCCTTGCGCACGATCGGTTCGGTTCGTCGCCGGATCAAATGCCGGAGTTGGCTATCCTCTTCCGATTTGATGGTCCAGTAGCGCGGATCGACATCGATCTTTTCGGCCTCGAAGCATGTCTTTAACAGGAAGGCATCCAGTGACGGAATCCGATCGATGAGAGACAATATCTTCAGATCATGGACCGCGCTCTCGCTGCCTATTGCATTCAGACCGAACTGCTCATCAAGAAGATTCTCGCTGTTGTTTGACCGGAGATAGATCGCGACGCCACCTGATTCCGGAAAATCCTGGGTATGGGGAACGTAAAGGCCGGTCTCGACAGGACGATTGACGCCCAGGCTTTCGCCTTCGTCAAAAATTGGATTGACGTCATCGTCGGTGACGCTGTTGAAGTTCGGATATTTGAACAGGATGATATTATTCAGCGCCAACGTCTGGAAAAGACGCTCGTCGGGATCGATGCCACGCGACAGTGCAATAACGTTCATCGATACACTGGATCCGCCGAAAAGAATCTGCTCCAGGATTTGTGAGATTGAGTCGGTTCTGCGTCGTGTCGTCGCCATCAAGAACTCCGTGATGCGATTTGCCGAAATTGTGCCCGAAAGAATCGGGACGCGGGACCCGGCTCAAGGGGGGCGACGCTTCTCATTGAGGCGAGTCGCTACTATAACGCGCAAACATTTCGACTATGTTAGAGGATCGGATGATCAGATGCAAATGCTCTCCGCGCTCGACATGGATGCCGTTGCGCGGGCTCTGATGAACCATCCATCACAGCTTCGGCTCGTCGGGATCTGGATGACGAGCCATGGCCGCAGCGATCAACAACATGGCGGTCTGGCGGTCGCGACGGCGATCGCGCCCCCCCGGGGGGCGCGGAGCCAAGCGCCCGGAGGGGCGCGCCGGCGCCTGAGGCTTCGCTTTGATCGGTTACGATCAAAGCGAATTGGGATTAGAGCATACCCTTTTGTTCGCGTCGCCGATCGAGCGCAACATCAAACTGGCGCACGAGTTTCTGCGTCGCATCGAAATAGAGCTTTCGCGAGGGATTGTTGCGCATGCAGCGCCCATCGAGGTGAACGACATTGGTCAAGGCCGAGACACAATAGCCGAGCAGCCAATAGAGTGACTGGCTCTTGCGCAAATAATTGCGGAAAGGCCCTGGATTTCCATTCACGAAGGCGGTAAAGCTCGTATCATACTCCATCATGATCGAGCGTATATCGAGCATCGTCGCATCGAGCAGTTTTCCGACCCGCTCGATATGCATGACAAGCTGGGTCTCGTACGGCTTGTGCATTTTTATGTCGACGGGGCTGCAGTCCTTTGATTTCAGCCAAGTCTGAATGACACGAACCCGGGGTGCGATGCGCCGGAGTTGGTATTCATAGAAGGTGATGCCCTTCCAGGCCGTGAAGATGGAATCCGCCTCTGTGCGCTCGATCCCGAATGCTGAAACGAACAGGCCCGCCTCTTCCAGCGCCGGGTTCCAGATGGCATCGAGAAAGCGCTCAAGACTGCTACCACCCCCGACGGATCCGCCAACCGCCTTGCGCACAATCGGTTCGGTTCGTGCCCGGATCAGATGGCGAATTTGGCTGTCTTCTTCGGACTTGACGGTCCAGTAGCGCGGATCGACATTGATCTTCTCAGCCTCGAAGCATGTCTTCAAAAGAAAAGCGTCGAGCGATGGAATCCTGTCGATCAGGGACAAGATCCTCAGATCATGGCTTGCATTTTCGCTGCTTGAATCGCTCAATCCGAACTGCTCTTCAAGAAGATTCTCGTTGTTGGTGGAACGAAGATAGATCGCAACGCCGCCCGCCTCCGGAAATTCCTGGGTATGGGGAACGTAGAGCCCGGTTTCCACCGGACGATCGATGGCCAACCCCTCCCCTTCGTCAAAAATCGGATTGGCATCATCGTCCGCGGCGCTATTGAAGTTCGGATATTTGAATAGAATAATGTTATTAAGTGCCAACGTCCGAAAAAGGCGTTTTTCAGGGTCGATACCACGCGACAGCGTACTAACGTTCATCGATATACTGGATCCCCCAAAGAGAATTTGCTCCAGAATCTGGGATATCGAATCCGTTTTTCGTCGTATCGCCGCCATCAATAACTCCGCAATGTGATCTGTCAAAATGCTCCGCAAACGAATCCGGGTGGGCAACCCGGTTTCGGCATTGGACTTCACTTCAATGTCCAGAAAGCCCCACTACCACGAGTAGACCCTGCAGTCTAGAGCATCGAATGTTGCGATGCCAATGCGCTTGGCGCGCGGCACCGTTGCCGTTAAAGCCGGCCTTCTGAGCGACAGTAAAGGCAATTCGCCCGTCACGTCCACATCCACGGCCACGGCCCAGCGGCTCTCATTTTGGCGACGAAGCGTTGGGCTTTCGCCCAAACCCGACGGGGGCCATGCCCCAGACCCCATTGTTTTTGTCAAAATAGAGGGGGATTCGGGGTTCACCGCGAGCGGGCGCGGGCTGCCGCCCGCAGGCCGGCAGCCAAAATGAGAACGGCTGGCCACGGCCATCACGTCAGGGGAACTTCGAGCACCATGTTGTCGTAGCCGACTTCGATGCCGCGCGGCAGGATCGCGCTGACCTGGGCGTAATCCATGGTTTGGTTCATATGGGTCAGGATGGTTCGCCGCGGCCGCAGCCGTTCGACCCAATCCAGGACCTTGGGCAAATGGGCATGGACCGGATGTTCCGGTTCAAGCCGGACGCAATCGACGATCCAGGTGTCGATCCCGGCCAACACCGCCCAGGCTTTGTCATCGAAATTGACGACATCGGTCGAGTAGGCAAAATTGCCGAAACGAAACCCCTGCGAAGTGGTGTAGCCGTGATCCTGGGCGAAGGGCCGGATCAGCAGATCACCGATCCGCCACGGTCCCTCGATTCGATGCGGCAGCAGCACCGGCTTGTAGTAGAAGGCGTGGCTCAGGGCGCGGAAGCAATAACTGAAGCGCACCATCAGGGACTCGAGCGTTTCCCGGTCGGCGTAAATCGGGATGTCACGTCCCATGATGCTGTTCATGCTGCGCAGATCGTCGATCCCATGGGTGTGATCGGCATGGGCATGGGTATAGAGCACGGCATCGAGCCAGCGGACCTGGGCGCCCAGCAACTGGGCGCGAAGATCGGGCGAGGTGTCCACCAGGATGTGGGTATCGCCCTGTTCGACCAGGATTGAGGCGCGGCGGCGCTCGTTGCGCGGGTTCGCCGGGTCGCAGCGGCCCCAGTCATTGCCGATCATCGGGACGCCGTGGGAACCACCGCATCCGAGAATGGTGACACGCATCACGGGGATCACGCAGCCCCCGCGTTGCCGGGGCCTGGTGGCGCCGGGGCCCGGGTGAACAGGCGGAAAAAATTCGCCGTGGTCTGAGCCGCGAGGTCAGCGGCATCAATGCCTTTCACCGCGGCCACCGCGGCGGCGGTATGAACGATGAAGGCGGGTTCGTTGGTCTTGCCCCTTTTGGGCACCGGGGCCAGATAGGGTGCATCGGTTTCGACCAGAATCCGGTCGAGCGGGACGTCGCGCACGATCGCGCGCAGGTCTTCGGAATTCTTGAAGGTCACGATGCCGGACAGCGACAGATAAAATCCCATCGCCAGGGCCTGTTCCGCCAGCCGTCGGCCGGAACTGAAGCCGTGGATCAACCCGGTGACACCCTGCCCCGCCCCCTCCTCGCCCAGGATCCGGGCGGTATCCTCATCAGCATCGCGGGTGTGAACCACAACCGGCAAACCGGTCTCGCGACACAATTGAAGATGACGGCGGAAGCTGTCCTGCTGAACATCGCGCGGGCAGCTGTCATAGAAATAATCCAGCCCGGTCTCGCCGATCGCGATGACTTTGGGCGCCGCACTCAGCGCCCGCAGCCGGTCGAGCGTCGCGACGGCGGCTTCTTCCGCGGCATGGTGCGGATGGACACCGACCGAACACCAGACATCGTCGAAGCTGTCGACGACATGCTGAACCTCATCGAAACGGCTGACCCGGGTTCCGATCGTCAGCATCCGGCCGACGCCGGCGCGGCGGGCCCGATCGACGATCTCGGCGCGGGCGGCGTCGCTCTCGGCGAAATCGAGATGGCAATGGCTGTCGACCAGCATCAGGGCGCGGCCTCCTCAATATGGCGCGGGAACAGGCCCTGGGGTGCCGGCAGGGCCGTTGCCGGCACCAGCGCCGACGCCGGTGTCAAATGCGTGAAATCGCGCTGCGCAACGGGCACGGCCAACTGGTCCAGCAGGCGGGCCGACGCCCCAGGCATGAAGGGCTGGGTCAACAGGGCGACGTGACGGATGGTTTCGGCCAGAACATAGAGGACGGTGGCCATGCGTGCCGGATCGGTCTTCCTCAGCGCCCAGGGCGCCTGTTCGTCGACATAGCGATTGGCATCGCCGATCATCGCCCACAACGCTTCAAGGGCGCGATTGAAGGCCTGAAGCGACATCTCGTGCCGCGTCGTTGCCAGGAGCCCCTGCGCCGCGGCCAGCAGGCGCTGATCGGCCTCGGTGAACGGTCCGGGCGTCGGCACCTGCGCGCCGCAGTTCTTATGGATCATCGACAGGACGCGCTGTGCCAGGTTGCCATAGTCATTGGCCAGATCACCGTTGATCCGGTTGATCACGGCCCGCGTCGAGAAATCCCCGTCATTGCCGAACGGGACTTCTCGCAGCAAAAAATACCGGGTCTGGTCGAGGCCATAGCTCTCGATCAGGGTTTCGGGCGCGATCGCGTTGCCCAGCGATTTGGACATTTTCTGGCCTTCGATCGTCCACCAGCCATGGGCAAAGACCCGGCGCGGCGGCGCCAGATCGGCGGCCATCAGGAAGGCCGGCCAATAGATCGCGTGAAAACGCAGGATATCTTTGCCGACCATGTGCAGATCGGCCGGCCAGTACCGGGCGAATTCGCTGTCCGGCGCGACATTGGGATAACCGACGGCGGTGATGTAGTTGGCCAGCGCGTCGAGCCAGACATACATGATATGGGCGTCATCACCGGGAACCGGGATACCCCATTTGAACGTGGTCCGGCTGATCGACAGGTCGCGCAGCCCGGTCTTGACGAAAGCGATGACCTCATTCCGTTTGCCCGCGGGCAGAATGAAATCAGGGTTGGCATCATAGAAAGCCAGCAGACGATCGCGCCATGCCGCGAGACGGAAGAAATAGCTCGGCTCCTCGACCCATTCGCACTCGGCGCCGGTCGGCGCGATCTTCCGGCCCGCCGGGCCGTCGCGCAACTCGTCCTCGCCATAGAAGGCCTCGTCGCGCACCGCGTACCAGCCGGCATAAGAGCCGAGATAGATTTCACCCCGCTCCACGAGACGCTGCCATAGATGCTGCACGGCCTGGATATGGCGCGGCTCGGTGGTTCGGATGAAATCATCGTTGGTGAAATTGAACGCCTTCGCCATGTCCCGGAAATTCTGCGATACCCGGTCGGTGAAGGCCAAAGGATCGAGCCCGGCCAGCGCGGCCGACTTCTCGACCTTCTGGCCATGTTCATCGGTTCCGGTCAGAAATTTGACGTCATAGCCATCCAGGCGCATGAAGCGCGCCAGCGTATCACATGCCAGACTGGTATAGGCGTGGCCGATATGGGGAACGTCGTTGACGTAATAGATCGGCGTTGTCAGATAATAGTGCTTGGTCGCTGGCATGATCAGTCCTTCTGGTAACGTCCCGGGGCGAGCCGAGCGGCGAAACCCGCACCCTGCCCGCCGTCACAGCGCCTGCTCAAGGGTCAACAGCGCGTTCAACATCACTTGCTTGTGATCGAGATTCGCGGTTTCGGCCTGGACAAAGAGGACGTTAAGCTTTTCCCACACCTCCATCCAAGCTTCAAGCGTGCCTTCCGCGATCAGGCGGCTGACCAACGCGCTTTCGCCGGGAACGATCTCGGCCGGAAGCTGGCCCGTGGCGCGGCCCCGCGCCAGTCGGGCCAGCCACCAGATCAGCAGCGCCGATACCGTCTCATAGCTGCGTTCCGCGCCGCGCCGCGCCAGACGATCGCTGAAGCCATGAAGGGACGTGACATCAAGGTGTGGCAATCCGCCAAGCAGCGTCATCAGTTCCTTGTACAGCGCCACGCCACCGGCCGTGGCCAGATCAAGGGCGCGACCGATGCTGCCTTCGGCGAGATGGATCAGGGTCGCCCGATCGGTCGCGCCAAGATCGGGGCGAAAACGCTCGATCAGAGCCTCAAGCGCCGTGGCGCCCAGAGGCTCCAGCGCCAGGCGCCGGCAGCGCGAGCGGATCGTCGGCTTCATGGCGCCGCCATTTTCCGCAACCAGGAGCAGCAGCGCGCCGGTCGGCGGCTCCTCAAGGATCTTGAGGATCGCGTTCTGGCTGCTCTCATTCATCCGTTCCGCGCCGTCGACGATGACGACACGCCAGTCGCCTTCGGCCGGGGTCAGGTGAAGGAACGGGGCAATGCGCCGGACGTCATCGACAGCGACGTCACGGCGCAGGCGCCCCCGTTCCTCGTCAAACCGGCGTTCGACCGTCAGCAGGTCGGCGTGACCACCAGAAGCAATCCGGTGAAAGACCGGGTGGTGGGCGGACAACGCGAGCGTTTCGGGCTGGTCGGTTTCGGGCTGGTCGGTTTCGCGTTGGTCTGTTTCGGGCCCGGTGCCGTCACCCCAAAGGCTGGTGCCAAACAGGGCACCGGCCTCGGGCCGACGCGATCGCCCGGGCCGCGACAGCACGAAGCGGGCGAAGCGAAACGCCAGCGTCGCCTTGCCGATCCCCGCCGGTCCGGTGATCAGCCAGGCGTGGGGCAGCCGTCCCGACTGCCACGCCGCCAACAACGCGCGTTCCGCGGCCGCATGGCCGATCAGATCTTCGGTGCACCGCGGTGCCGCGGCCTCCGCCACCGCTGTCATCGCGGTCGAAGGGGCGGCGGTTCGAGTGCGGGGGTTTGGAAACGGTCGAACACCGCCTGCTCGATCGCCGCGCTGACCGCGTCGAGGTCCTGGCTGGCATCGATGACGACGCAGCGTCCCGGCTCGGAGCGGGCAATAGTCAGGAAGCCCTGGCGCAGGCGCTCATGGAACGTCCGGTCCATCCGCTCATAACGGTTGTTGTCACTGGCGCGGTCCGGGTTCCGGCTCCAGGCGCGCGACAGGCCACGATCGGCCGGCAGATCCAGAATCAAGGTCAGGTCGGGCTTGAAACCATCGGTCGCCAAGGCATGAAAGCGGTCAACGATCTCGGGCGCCAATCCCTGGCCGTAGCCCTGGTAGGCCATGGTCGAGTCGGCATAGCGATCACAGACCACCCAGGTTCCCGCCGCCAGGGCCGGCCAAATGGCGCGAACCAAGTGATCCCGCCGGGCCGCAAGATGCAGCAGCGTTTCCGTGACGACGTCCCAGCGTCCGACATCGCCGGAGACCAGCAGCGCGCGAATCTGTTCGGCTCCCGGAGACCCGCCGGGTTCCCGCGTGTCGAGCACGGTGCAGCCCCGATCGCGCAAGGTGGCGGCCAGGCGCCGGACATGGGTCGTCTTGCCGGCGCCCTCGCCACCTTCGATGGTAATGAAACGACCCTTGGCCATTCAGCGGCCCGTAACCAGGTATTTGGCCGCCGCCGCGATCCGGCCGAGGCGGCCCGTCTTGGCGATGTCATCGCCAGCGATCACCGGCACCTCCTTGGTGACGAATCCGGTCGAGGGAGCGCTGATCACCAGCTTGCCGATCGGCGTGCCCTTGGCCACCGGCGCCTGAACCGGCGCGTTGAGCACCAGCGACACTTTGAGGTCCTTGCGTTCGTCGCGGTTCATCGTGACCTGGACGTCATGGGCGACGACGACGGGCACGGTGTCCATGGCCCCCATCCACACCGGCGCCTGATCAATCGGTTCCCCCGCCTTGAACAAGGGATAGGATTCGAACTCCCGGAAGCCCCATTCCAACAGCTTGGCCGACTCGTCGGCGCGGGCCTGCATGCTGGGCATGCCGTTAGCGACCAGGATCAGGCGGCGGCCGTTGCGCATCGCCGAGACCATCAGACCGTAGCCCCCGGCCTCGGTGTGTCCGGTTTTCAGGCCGTCAACACCCATACCGCGATAGAGCAGCGGATTGCGGTTGCCCTGCTTGATGCCGTGATAGGTGAACTCGGTCTCGCTATAATAGTGATAATATTCAGGAAAATCCTGGATCATGTGCTCGGCGAGCAGGGCCAGATCATAGGCCGTCGAATAATGCCGATCGTCGGGCCACCCATTCGCATTGACCAGATTGGTGTCGAGCATGCCGAGTTCCTGGGCGCGCTTGGTCATCTCGGTGGCGAAGGCATCTTCGGTCCCGGAAAGACCCTCGGCAAGGACGGTGGCGGCGTCGTTGCCCGATTGAACGATGACGCCACGGACCAGGTTTTCGACCTTGATCCGGGCATTCAGCTCAACGAACATCTTGGACCCCTGGGTGCGCCAGGCACGCTGGCTGACCGGCAGCGTGTCCTCCAGGGTGAGACGGCCCGAGCGCAGCCGTTCGAACACCATGTACATCGTCATGACCTTGCTCATGGACGAGGTCGGCATGTGTTCGCGGGCATTCTTCTCGAACAGCACCGTGTTGGACGTCATGTCGAGCAGGACGGCCTGCTTGGCCAGGGTGTCGATTGTCGCCGCGCGGGATGAAGCGGTTGCCACACTGAGCGCGACAAGGACGAGACAGAGCACTGCCGCGGCAGCAACGATCGGGCGGAGATGGACAGGAATGCGGGGCTTCATCGGGTTCCACGCTATCTGGACTTGGGGCTGCGGTCGATAGACGACGGGCCGCTGAGCACAGGGGATTATCTCACGGTTGGGACGAAACTATGGCGGTGCGCGTCAATCGACGATGATCCGTGCCGTATCAACGCCGGTGCCCAGGACCTGGTTCAAGAGGCTATCGGCCTGCTCCACGGTATTGATCGGTCCCAGACGAACCCGATAGTACTGGGTCCCGGCGACCGTCGCCGTTTGCACGTTGACCCGCCCCAGGGGGGACAGGCGTGAGCGCATCCGACTGGCATTATCATAGACCGTAAAGGCGCCGGCTTGGACATAGATTTGGTGGGGGCCGGTGACCGCCTGTTGCACGACAACCGGCGCCGGCAGGAAACGGCCATCGACGGTCTCTCCGGGGACGGTGGTCGGCATCTGAACCGCATCCCGTTGCGTCGTTGCCTTCGGCGGCGGCAGGCCTTCGACCTGGACCGCGGCGCGCGGTGCCGCCTGTGGCGCGGGACCGGATTCCGCGCGGTTGGCCGCTTGCGCGGCCGGACTTGACATCGCCATGGCGACAATCGCGCGGCTCTCGTCCGGGAGAACGGTGACGCGGACCTTGGCCGTCCCCGCCTGTTCAAACCCCAGCAACTGCGCGCTGCGGCGCGACAGGTCGATGATCCGGTTGGCAACATAGGGGCCGCGGTCGTTGATCCGCACCACGATCGAACGCCCGTTATCGAGGTTGGTCACGCGCACCAGTGTCGGCAGCGGCAGCGTCTTGTGGGCACCGGTCAGGCTGTTCTGATCGAAGACCTCGCCATTGGCTGTGGCGTCTTCGTGGAAACCGGGCCCGTACCACGATGCGATGCCGGTCTCGTCATAGTCGTAGTCGACCTTGGGGTAATACCAGATACCTGCAACCTGATAGGGCTTGCCGATTTTGTACACGCCCCCACCCGGCAGGGCGGCCCGGTGTCCACCCGATGGCGTCGAGGGGGTCGAGCTGCAAGCCGCGATGGTCAGGATCGCCCCCGCAGTCACGACCCGTCGCAGCACGACACGGAAAAAGGGGCGATCACTCACGGTATATCAGCCTCGTTGCCGATCTGATCCGCGAGAAGACCAACGGCCGTTGCAAAATAGGTGGAATGGTTCCGGGAGATAAGCACCCGAAAATTGTGACGGAGCCGGAAGGCGTTGGGATCCCGGGCACCCGGGACATGGATCCCGCCAGCATGATCCGGCGGATACATGAAACAGCCGATGCCTGCGCCATCAAGAACCGATCTCACCCGATTTGTCAGCGAAGCTTGTGCCACAGCGCTTCGCACCGCGGCAAGTACTCCCTGTCACGCCGCGGGTCAACCACGGTCGGCCGCTCTCAGGGTTTCGGCCATAGCGCATCGGTGCGATCCATCAGCCGATAAGCGATCAGGCCGGCCCATTCCCGGCTTGCCAATGACAGCAGGACCAGTTGATTGCGCAAATCCACCGCCGGGAGCAGCGACGCTGTGCCGGTCCGATAATCCGTGGCATGAGGAACGACATCCCAGCCGATCCGCCGCACAATGCCCATCGCGCGCGGCATGTGAAACGCCGAGGTCACCAGCACCCAGACCGCGCCCGGTTTCGGTTGGACCAGATCACGCGTCATGACCATGTTTTCGTAGCTGTTGCGGCTGTGATCCTCGAACGTGACCGTGCCGAGATCGACACCCAGCCGCGCCCAGACCTGCGCGGCAACCCGGGCCTCGGCGGTGCCGCTGTCGACCAGCCGACCGCTGCCGCCGCTGAACACCAGCCGGGCTTCCGGGTGTCGCCGCGCCAGGGCCAGCGCCTCGGTGAGACGTCCGACCTCGCCGGTCAGCACCGGTTCGCCGCGCTCCGCGCTGGCCAACTCGTCGGCCGACCCTCCCAGGACCAGAATGCCATCAATATGACCGGGCTCCTGCGGTGGAAACCGGTCCTGGAGCGGCGCAATCGCCCAGGACCCGATCGGCAGAACCGCCAGCGCCGTGAAGCCCAAGGTTCCGGTCCAGATCAGGACGCGCCGGCGCAGAATCAAACCGGCCAGCAGCAGGATGACCAGAATGTGCCCCGGTGCCACCAGGTCCCAGAGCACCTTGGAAATCACAAAAACCACGCATCACCTGGTCGAATTCGCGGATCAGTCGGGAGCCTGGACCTCGAACAGCTGGAAATTCTCGCCGGCAAAGATCAGGCGCAGATCGTCCGGTGCCGGATTGAAGTCACCCCCATTATACAGCACATAAAGATAGTCAAACCGTTCTGGCCAACGTTCCCAGTAATCCGTGCTGTCGGGCTGCGGGTTGTTGACGGCCGCCAGAAGATCACCAACGGCGGGTGGCGGATCGTCCTTGATGTTTGCCATGGACTCGAACGCCGGCTTCACCTCAAGGACCTGCTTGCCCGGAACCACAAAAGTGGTTGAAACGAAGCTGGAGCGCTCGAGCATGGCAAAGCTGGCGGCGTGGCTGATCGCGTTGTTGATCTGATCATTGCCGTCGGGCCGATCGGCCTCGGCGACCAGGACGGTGCTGCCCGGTTCGATCATGGATACCGAGTCGCGGAACTCGCGCAAGCCCTTGTCGAGGTTCATCCAGGTCAGTTGCACCGCGGCGTCACGGGTCACCGAGAGACCGACGATCACGGCAAAAAAACCGTAGGCGACGGCACGGGTCGGCAGGTTGATGCGGACAAAGCCCATCAGCAAAAACGCCGAGGCGACCGGGAGCCGCAGATCGGCGCCCCAGGAACCGAACAGAACCCGCGGCATCGCCATATACAGCACGGCTGATGCCAGCAGCAGGATCCAGCCAACCGGGTGAAATGACAACAGGCGCTGGCGGACCGCCCAGATCAGCAGCGCAACCATGATGGCCGTCAGCAGCAGATCGAAGAAATCGGAATAGTTCTGAACCAGGTAATAGATACCGTCTAGCTTTTCAGAAAAATCCCAGGAAATGTCGGTCGCCAGACCAATGGTCGGGCTGAGAAGCATCAACGGGACCAGCACCAGGAAGGGCGCCGCGAAGGCGATGATATCGCGGGTCAGGGAATAGCGTCGGGCTCCGGTACGCTGGAATTCCCGCCAGGTCTCAAAACAAACCAGGCAAAGCCCGTAGAGACCCACGGCAAACAGATGGCAGACAAACATTGCCGTGATCATCAGCGCCGAGACCACGAGCCGCCATTCCGGACCGCGGTCGCGGATCAGGATCCAGATCGCCAGCGCCCAGGACGCCAGCCCGATCCCGAACAGGTAGTTCACAAAGCCGAACAGAAGAATGTTGTTGTAGATGAAAACGAAAGAAACCAGCGGCCATGGTGAGAACTGTCGATGGATCGCGAAATTGACGGCAAAAACGCCCGTCACCATGATCGCCATCGTCAACAGGACAAACATCTGTCCGGCAAGATAGACATCGAAAATATGGACCAGGGGGGGCACGACCAGGTCCATCATCAGATTCGGCACAAGCTGCCATTTAACCTGATAGAACCGCGCCAGCAGGGGATCCTTGTCGAGATCCGCGAGCGCGTGCATTCGTGATAGGTGATTGATGTAATCGCCGAGTGGTGGTACCTGCACCAACAACACCGGCGTCGCCGCCGCGATCATCAATAGAATGAACACAACACCAGTGAGACGGCCGGTGATGCTTTCTTCGGCAGTTTGCTGCGAACGCACGAACCCAGAATGTGCCATGACGGCAAAGGCTCCAGAGCGACAGGGTGAGGATCAGCCCCGCTCACGATAAAGTCGGTCGAATCTATGAGATCCGACCGCCTTTTGACAGAACAGCATCAATTTGTCATCAGGGATTTTTTACGGGCTTCACTTTAATTATTAGCGTGTTCGAGACGCGACAGAGCCGCGCGCAACCGCTCGGCCGCGGCGACGGCGTCGTGACGCCGATCGCGCTGCTCGTCAATCACGTCCGGGCGCGCTTTTTCCAGAAATTGAGTGTTGCTCAATTTCTGATCAATTTTACTCACTTCTTTCATCAGCTTCTCGATTTCCTTGCCGAGTCGCGCCCGTTCCTGGTCCAGATCGACGACACTGCCGACATGCAGGCTGACCGTGGCTTCATCAACGACGGCCTGCACGGCGTTTCTTGCCGCACCCGCGTCATCGACGCGCTGCGGCGCCAGCGCGGTGAGCCGCGCCAGACGCAAAATCAGGTCGCGATGACGGTCCAGGCGCAACAGGGTTTCAGGCGCGGCATCCTTGATGGTCGCCGCAATCTGGGCCGCGGCGGGCACGTTGACCTCGGAGCGGACCGTGCGGATGGTCGAAATCAGCCGGACCACCCACTCCATCTCGGCAGACGCCGCGGCATCGAGCGATTCGGCCGGGAAGCACGGCCAGGCGGCGCCGATCAACGGACCGGGTCGCGACGGAGCCAACTCTTCCCACAGCTCCTCGGTCAGGAACGGCATGATCGGATGCAGCAGGTGAAGGATCTGATCCAGGACCCAGGCGGTCATGGCCCGGGTCTCGGCCTGGGCCGCGTCGTCTCCCGAAGCCAGAATCGGTTTGGTGAATTCAAGGTACCAGTCGCAGAACGTCCCCCAGCCGAACTGGTACAGCGCGCTGGCGGCATCGTTGAAGCGGTAGCTTTCGATGGCATCCGCGGTTTTTTCCGCCGCTTGCGCCACCGCATGATGGATCCAGCGATTGACGGTCAAGCGCGCCGTCGCCGGGTCGAACCCGGGTTGCGGCGCCGCGCCGTTCATCTGGCAATAGCGCGCCGCATTCCACAATTTGGTCGCGAAATTGCGATAGCCCTCGACCCGGCTGGTGGCGAGCTTGATATCGCGTCCCTGCGCCGCCATCGCCGCCAGGGTAAAGCGCAGCGCGTCGCAGCCATAGCTGTCGATCACGACCAGCGGGTCGATGATGTTGCCCTTCGACTTCGACATTTTCTGGCCATGCTCGTCACGGACCAGCGCGTGGATATAAACGGTCCGGAACGGCACTTCCCCCATGAAATGCAGCCCCATCATCATCATCCGGGCGACCCAGAAGAAGATGATGTCGAATCCCGTGACCAGAACGTCGGTTGGATAATAGCGGGCCAACTCAGGTGTCTGGTCCGGCCAGCCCAGGGTCGAGAACGGCCACAGCGCCGAGGAGAACCAGGTGTCGAGCACGTCGGTGTCACGGGTCAGTGTCACCGTCTCGCCGTAATGGGCGGTTGCGGCCAGCAAAGCCTCGGCTTCGGTTTCCGCGACAAAGACCGTGCCGTCGGCGCCGTACCACGCCGGGATCTGGTGCCCCCACCAGATCTGCCGGCTGATACACCAGGGTTGGATGTTGCGCATCCACTCGAAGAAGGTGTTCTCCCACTGGCGCGGCACAAAGCTCGTCCGCCCCTGCTCCACCGCCTCGATGGCCGGCGCGGCCAGGGTCGCGGCGTCACAATACCATTGGTCGGTCAACCAGGGTTCGATCACGACCCCGGAGCGGTCGCCGTGGGGAACCGTGTGGAGATGGGGTTCGATCTTTTCGACCAGACCGAGCGCCTCGAGATCGGCCACGACCCGGGCGCGCGCCTCGAAACGGTCAAGGCCCCGATAGGGCTCGGGCACGGCATCATTGAGCCGGGCGTCGCGATCGAGGATGTTGATCATCGGCAGGGAATGACGGCGGCCAACCTCGAAATCATTGAAATCATGGGCCGGCGTGATTTTCACCGCGCCGCTGCCCGTCGCCGGATCAGCATAGTCGTCACCCACGATCGGGATCCGTCGCCCGACCAGCGGCAACAACACATCCTGCCCGATCAGATCGCGATAGCGCTCATCATCGGGGTGAACGGCCACTGCGGTGTCGCCCAGCATGGTTTCCGGGCGCGTCGTTGCCACCGTGATGAAACGACCGGGCTGATCAGCCAACGGGTAGCGAAAATGCCAGAGATGGCCGTGGATTTCCCGCGATTCGACCTCGAGGTCGGAGATCGCGGTGTGCAATTTGGGATCCCAATTGACCAGGCGCTTGTCGCGATAAATCAAGCCCTGGCGATGCAATTGGACAAAGACCTTGGCGACCGCGCGGCTCAGCCCCTCGTCCATGGTGAACCGTTCGCGGGCCCAATCAGGTGAAGCGCCGAGGCGGCGCAATTGCCGGGTGATGGTGCCGCCGGATTCCGCCTTCCAGTCCCAGACCCGGTCGACGAATGCCGAGCGCCCCAGGCTGTGACGCGTCAAACCAGCCTTCTCAAGTTGGCGCTCGACAACCATTTGGGTTGCGATACCGGCGTGATCAGTGCCTGGTTGCCACAGCGCGTCGTCGCCCCGCATCCGATGATAGCGAATCAATATGTCTTGCAGCGTGAAAGTGAGGGCATGGCCCATATGCAGGCTGCCTGTCACATTCGGTGGCGGCATCATGATCGTGTACGGGCGCCGGTTGCTGTTGGGTTCGGCGGCGAATGCGCCCGTGCTTTCCCAACGATGGTAATGCTTGGCCTCGATTTCGGCCGGCCCGTACGTCTTTTCCAACATTGCGATCGACTTTCCCATCAAACATCAAGCGGCGCCGCGCCCCGGTCGGATCCCCGCTCGTTCATCCCATTTTCGTGACCAGATCTGGTGGTGCCACGTTCCTGCGATGTCAGCAACGCCCATGACGTCATGCCACAGTTACACCCAGGACGAGGCACGGCCCGTCCTGGGCTTTTCCTGGGGAAACAACGTGTCACCGCCCGACGGATCGCCCCTCAGCTACCCTGCGCGCGGCGGATCATCCGGTCGATCTCGCGGCGCACCATCTGTTCAACCATTTCCGGCAGGTTGTCATCGAGCCACTCCTGCAGCAGCGGCCGCAGCAATTCGCGGACAATCTGCTCCAGCGTCGGTCCACCGGCCCAGATGTGAACGCCCTGGGCACCGATCGAGGTCGCCAGGTGCGCAAGCGACGCACTTGCCGCGGCGACCACCGGCTCCGAAACCAACCCGTCCTCGTTATAAAACGGCGACGGCCGATATTGCGGCGGGGGTGGTGGTGGCGGCGGCGGCGGGGGTGGAGGCGGTGGCGGCGGTGGTTCCCACGGCTCGTCTTCGACAACCTCGTCGAGGTTGACGACCGAACCGTCGTCCTGAACCATCTGCGTCAACTCAAGCACGTCATCCTGGACGGGCTCGGGTTCCGGCTCGGGTTCCGGCTCGCGCCGCGCCGGACGCGGGGGTGGCGGTGGTGGAGGAGGCGGTGGGGGCGGCGGTGGTGGGGGTGGCGGAGGCGCCACTTTCACCTCCGGCGCCGGCGGCTCGGCGGGTTTTGCCTCTTCGCTGTCTTCGGAAATGATCCGCCTGATCGAGGCAAGGATCTCTTCCATCGACGGTTCTTGCTGTGATCTCGTGTCACTCATCGTGGCGCAACCCGCGGGCGATGGTACCAGGTCGGGAGGTTAGGGCAGATCCAACCAGATTACCACTTTGAAAACATCGGGATTATCCCGCTGCTCCCTGCAGCAGCGGTCCAACTGCCGGTTTGGAACCGGCGATCGGCATCTCGGTTTTGGGAAAGACGCCCGGTGCGAGCCCCTTTCCCATTCCGGCCTTTCAGGACTGGCACGGGCCAGCACATCAAGGCCTGAGCACAAGCGTAACGAAATGATCGAGTCCGATCACGGCAGGCTCGCCGTCCCCCACCATCGATCCCGAACGTTCCGTTCATTCGCGTCAGGATCAAAATAAGGAACCGGCAAATTGAGCTGCCGCGCGCTGAGCGCCCCGGTGGCATACAACAACTGGAACTGCGCTACCAGTTCGTCATGAACCGCAGTGACCAGATTGACCTGGGCGTTTAACAATTCCTGCTGTGCGTTGAGAAGATCGAGCGTGGTTCGGGTGCGAACGCGCAATTCCTGGCGGACGCCCTCGAGCGCAATCGCCGCGGCGGCGACGCTGCTGTGGTAGGACTGGATATTGGCCCGCGCGGTCGCCACGGCCTGCCACGCCGACGTTGCGGAACGGGCGACCTGGCGTTTGATGTCGTCGATCCGGACCTGGTCCTCCGCGGTGGCTTCGCGGTCCTGGCGGACCTCCGACGGCACCAGGCCGGCATCGTAAAGGGGAAACGTCACCTGCGCCATGACGACCGCGTTGTTCAGCCGATCGCCCTGGAGTTTGTAATCATTGCTGCGGATGACGGACGCCGTGAAATCGATTTGCGGTAACAATTTCCCCAAATCCTGATCGATCGCGTTCCGCGACGCCGCCTCGCTATATTGTGCCGCCGTGACCTGGGGGTTGTCATCCTGAGCCGCCTGGATCGCTTCCGCCAACGAGGCCGGCAGGACCAACGCGGGGTGCGGCGCCGCGAGCTCACCGGGAATCGTTCCGACGGTGCGCTGAAAAGCCGCCCGGCTGATCGTGAGATTGCCCTGGGCCTGAATCCGCGTCGCGGTCGCCCCGGCGCGGCGTGATTCGGCTTGGCTGACGTCGGTCTGGGTCACCGAACCGATACGGAACGCGCTGCCCGTCGCCTCCAGTTGGCGGGCCACCACCTGCTCATTGCTGGTTGTCAGGTCGACAATCGACTGATCGCGGACGACATCCAGGAAGGCTGTCGCGGCGTTCAGCAGCACCTGTTCCTCGGCCGTCATTACGTTGGCCCGCTGTGCCTGAACCTTGTTTTCCGCGCCGGCAACGCTCGCGGCGATCGATCCGCCGTGATAGATCGGCTGGGTCAGTTGCAGGGCGAAAGTCGAGGGCCGCAGATCGGTCCGCGTCGTGCTCGGTGGTGCGCCGGCGATCGAGGGCTTCCAGCCGTCGGAATATTCGAATCCGTAACTACCCGATGCTGTCATCACCGGTCGATAACCCGCTCGGGCCTGGGGCACCAGTTCATCGGTCGCGCGCAGTTGGGCATGCTGTGCCTCCAGGACCGGATTGGTCATGTAGGCCTGCGCCAATGCCGCTTCGAAGGTCTGAGCGTCGGCGCCCAGGGACCACAAACCCAGCAGCGCGGCGACTCCGACGATGGCCACGGGAGCGAGTCGATGGCCGCCCCCACCGACCGGGATCCCCCACCCCCGTGTTGGGATGTCGCGCCGCCGGCACCACAACGCCATCAATACACCTTCAGCGCAGGATCCACCTGTCGCGCCCAGGCATCAATCCCGCCCGCGAGATTGACCGCGCGACTGATCCCCTGTTGGCGCAACCACATCGTCGCCTGGGCGCTGCGCCCACCATGATGACAGATCACAATGACGGAGCGGTCCGTGGGGACCTCGGCCACCCGGCCGGGCAGGGATTGCAGCGGAATATCGAGGCTGCCGTCAATCCGGCAGATCTCGCGCTCCCACGGCTCGCGGACATCGAGGATCACCAGCGTCTCGCCGGCATCACGCCGGGCGGCGACGATCGTCGGGTCAACCTCGAACGGTTCTTTCATGCTCACGGCTGACTCCTTGCGACGGACGAAAAGGGTGATGATCGGGCGGCATCCAGCTGTTGATGCCGCAGCGGCGCTCAGAACACGAATTCGGGCTTCTGCGCCAATTCCGGCAAAATCGGTGTTGCGGCCTCAAAAAGTGTGCGACCGGATACCGCCGCCCCGACGCGGCGGATCAGCCGCGCCTGACCCAATGCGCCGGGGCGATGGACCACACCGACCAAACGGCCGCCCTCGGCCAATTGCTCCTGCCAGGCGGGTTCAATCCGGGCGGTGGCCCCATCGATCACGATCACGTCATAGGGCGCGGCGGCGCTCCAGCCCTGGACCAAAGGCCCCTCGACCACGGAAACCGTACCGGGCGCGTCGAAGCGCCGGCGCAGCGCGGCCGCGGCATCGGGCAGGCTTTCCAGCGCCACCACGGCGGCGGCAAGCTGGGTCAGCAGCGCAACGAGGTATCCGGCGCCGGCGCCAATGACAAGCGCGCGGTCCGTCGGCTGTATCGCCGCCTCATCCAGCAGACGCGCCAGGACCAGAGGTTCGACCAGATAGCGGCCGCCGCCGACCGCAAGCGCCTGATCGACATAGGCAACGCCGCGCAGCCGTTCCGGTGCGAATTGCTCCCGCGGAACCGTTGACAGCGCCGCGATCAGCGCAGGGTCAGTCACCTTGTTGGGGCGGAGCTGGCCTTCGACCATGTGGAATCGGGCGGCGGCATAATCGGTGATGGCAATCATTCGGCACGCTCGGATTGGGCTGGGAAAGGAACTGCCGTCGCCGGAACGACGGCGCTTTCGGCTATATATCGTTGCGCCGCCGCGAACACAATTGCCGACACACTTTCCGGGATCTTTGTTGTGTTTTGCCGGTTCGCAGCGCTTGACCGCTCCAATTCGGGAGGCTATATCTCCGCACCCGCCCGGGACCGCAGCGTCGGTCCCCCGCTGGCGGCGCGGTGGCAGAGTGGTGATGTAACGGACTGCAAATCCGTGTACCCGGGTTCGATTCCCGGCCGCGCCTCCAATGATCTCCCAGAGTCTTGCCCAAAGCTCACCTCTTCCGATTTTGCATCGGTGATATGCGCGACGCGGTGAACGCGCGCATGCGGCGCAAGTCTCTGGCGCCTCCCCCCTTCTCGACATATTCCCTCGACACATTCCGTGGTCGCCGTGCATTGCGCCGCGGCGGTCGCGCTGATCCAGGGCCAACGCCGCGTCGGCTCCCGGATGGACTGCGATCCCGGTCATCGATACCGCTTGGAAGAAAAATCACCGGTCCGACAAAATCTTTGTTGACGCCCCCCATCAACCAGACTAGATAACCGCCTCACCGCGCTGGTCCGGGATAGCTCAGCGGTAGAGCAATCGGCTGTTAACCGATCGGTCCTCGGTTCGAATCCGAGTCCCGGAGCCACTTCGGAACAAAACTGCACACAATCTGCGCGGTTTTGTTTTGAAGGACTTCACAGCTGCGACCAGGGTGCCGCGGATCACCGGCCTCGCCGGCATGATCCCACCCCTCGTTTTCCCCATCTTTGATGTATTTAAGGCAAGCGACGACCTGGTGGCTCGCGTCGCTGACAATGAGAGGATCTCTCGCCACCGTCATGCTCGCGAACGCGGGCATCCAGGGCCCCAGGCGCCATCGTTCAGAGCGTGCGGCTCTGGGCTCCCGCGTTCGCGAGGGCGACGGTGGCAAACTCGATGACGCACCCCACTATAGGGGTCGCGACAAGGGCGCCGCTCCGTGCGCGCCCGCCCGCCCATGTTCAAGGGATCGGGCCCTGCCGCCCGACGGTGAAAACTCCCGGCCCCCCTCAGTTCACGATGGTCTCCACATCCTGAATCGTAGCCTGTAGAATTGTCTTCAGCTCCGGAATACAGGAGCCGCAATTGGTGCCGGCGCGCAACAGCTGTCCGATCGCGGCAACATTGGTGATTGCGTGGGCGCGGATTGCCGTCTCGATGGTCGCAACGCCAACGCCAAAACAGGTGCACACCGACCGCTCGGACAAGGCGCCCGCGACGCCGCCACCACCGGCGAGGATGGCGGAGCGCTGTGACGCCGCCAGGTCTTCGCCAAGACGGGCTGCCGCCGCGTCAACCCCCGGCAGATCCTCAGCCGTCATGGCCAGAAACAGGCAGGCTTCCAGACGCCCCTGCCGCAGGCCCGCATAGCGGAACACCGAGCGTTTGGGGTCGCTGTAGGTTACCAGTTCGGCATCCTCGGGAAGATGCAGCAACGCGCGCAACCGCCCTTCCGTCGTGATGACATCCCGCAGCGGGTGCCATCCCGCCAGGTGAAACGCCACCCCCCGGGTCAGCGGCACCATCGACCACACAACCCCCTCACCCAACGGCGGCGGCAGCATCCCCGCCAGCGCACCGCTGCGGATCAGGATGCCGCGCCACAGCGTCGACAGCGCGCTGATCCGAACCCGGGTCCCCTTGAGATCGGGTTGGCCGGAAAGCGGATCGGTTGTCGCGCTGACCAGTCGATCAATGGCGCCCGAGGCGGCGAACTGGGCGGTCCAATGCATCGCGGCGAAAACCTCGCCCGGCCGTTGGCGCGGCGTGATCCGGACCCGCAGCACGGATACGGCGTCGGGACTTTCGATCCGGACCAGTCCACCATCCTCAAGACCGCGCGGCGCCGCATCATAAGGGTGGACGTCGAGCAGCGGTTCGGGGGCATGCGTCATCAGGGACGCGACCCGGCCGGTTCGGGTCATGGTGTGCCATTGATCGCGCAACCGCCCTGTGTTGAGCCGCAGCGGATGGTCCCGGTCGTTCGGCACGATCACCGGTGGCCGCGTCGCCACCATCCGGGCCCGACCATCCGGGGTCGGAAACCGCCCCATGGCAAACAACCGGGATTGCCCGGCCCCCCGACCGGAACCCGTATTCGCGGTACGAACCGGCCACGCGACCGGCGCCAGGGCATCATAGGCCGCGTCGTCGAGACCCGCCAGGCCGCCCAGGTCGAAGCAGCGCCGGCCGTCATTCTCGAAGGCGGACAGCGCGGCATGTTCCCGGAACACCGAAGCGGGGTTGGCGAAGGCAAATGCCTCGCCCCAGCCCAGCCGGCGGGCCACCGCCGCGAACATCCACCAGTCCGCCCGGGCCTCACCCGGGGGCTTGCGGAACGCGCGTTGGCGCGAAATCCGCCGTTCGGAATTGGTGACGGTACCATCCTTCTCGGCCCAGGCCGCAGCGGGCAGCACAACGTCAGCCAAGGCGGTCGTGTCGGTCGGCCAGCAATCGGAGACAACGACGAACGGACAGCCGGCCAGCGCGGCACGGACATGGTCGGCGCGCGGCATGCTGGCCACGGGATTGGTCGCCGCGATCCAGATCGCCTTGATCCGCCCGTCGGCAACGGCGTCGAATAGTTCGACCGCCTTCAAGCCCGGACGGGTTGCCAGCGTGGGCGCGTCCCAGAAACGGCGGACCCGATCAATGTCGGCGCGATCCTCGAAACCCATATGGGCCGCGAGCTGGTTGGCGAGGCCGCCGACCTCACGGCCGCCCATGGCATTGGGCTGGCCGGTCAGCGAGAACGGCCCCATCCCGGGCCGGCCGATCCGTCCGGTTGCCAGATGGCAATTGATGATGGCGTTGACCTTGTCCGTGCCGCTTTCCGACTGATTGACGCCCTGGGAATAGAGCGTCACCACCCGCTCGGTGTCGGCGAAATCCTGGTAGAAGCGCCTCAGATCGGCGGCGGCGACCCCGGTTGCCGTCGCGACCACCTCGAGCGACCCGGCACAGGCCCGGGCGGCCGCGCAAGCTTCGTCGAAACCGGCGACATGATCGCGGATCCACGCGGAATCCAGGGCCCCGGTTTGTGCCAGAAATGCCAACAGCCCGGCGAACAGCATCACGTCGGTCCCGGCCCGGACCGGCAGATGGAGATCGGCCGTATCCCCGGTCGCGGTGAGGCGCGGATCGATCACGACCAGCCTTGTGCCCCGCGCCTCGCGCGCCGCGATCAGCCGCTGATACAGCACCGGATGACACCAGGCCGTGTTGCTGCCGACCAGGATCGCCAGATCGGCCTGGTCCAGGTCCTCGTAGCAGCCGGGAACCACATCCTCGCCAAAGGCCCGGACATGGCCGGCAACCGATGACGCCATGCAGAGTCGCGAGTTGGTGTCGATATTGCCGGAGCCGATGAAGCCCTTCATCAGTTTGTTGGCGACATAATAGTCTTCGGTCAGGAATTGTCCCGAGACATAGAAGGCCACCGAATCCGGTCCGTGCGCGGCGATCGCCCCGGCGAACTGCGCGGCGACATGGTCCAGCGCCTGATCCCACGAAACCGCGGCGCCGCCGCTCGTCGGCGCCCTCAAGCGATCCGCCGGGCCCAGCGTGCTGGCGAGCGCGGCCCCCTTGGAGCACAGTCGGCCGGCATTCGCCGGGTGGTCTTGATCGCCGCGGAGCTGACCGTCACGATCGACCTCAAGGCCGCAACCGACCCCGCAATAGGGGCAGGTTGTTCGAAGCGCGCCCGGGCTCATCGCTCGCCGGCTCCGCCCTGGCCGGTGCCGGGCATGTGCCGCGGCATTTCGATGAAGACCTCGCCATCAATGACCCGGATCGGAATCGTCATAGTCGCCCCTTCGTCGGGGGGCACCGCGACGCCGTCGCTGAGATCAATGACCCAATGATGCAGCGGGCAGGTCACGGTGGTGCCGCAGACGATCCCTTCCGATAGCGGGCCGCCGCGATGCGGGCATTCATCGATCACGGCAAAGAGCTGGTCGGTCGCGGTCCGAAACACCGCGATCGGCTTGGTGTCGATGCCAAAGCCCAGCCGCCGCGCGCCGCGCTGCGGGATCGCGCTCAGCGGACCGATGGAACGCCATTCCTGTTTTGGAGTCATGGCTCAGGCCTCCACGCGCGCGGGCAGACGGACGAATTCATGGGCCTCTTCACCGGCAACCCGGGCCGCCCAGGGGTCGGACTGACAAAATTGCTGGGCATGAAGGAAGCGGGCATGGAGTGCGCGCCGCCCCGCGGCATCGTCGATCAGGCGGCGGCGGACCGTATCGATCCCGACCCGGACGATCCAGGGCGCGGTCCGCTCCAGATAATGGGCTTCTTCACGATAGAGTTGGAGGAAGGCGCCGGTATATTCGAGCACCTCCGCTTCGGTGGCAACCCGGACCAGCGGGTCGGTGACCCGAACCTCGGTTCCGCCATTGCCGCCGACCACGAGGTCGTAGCCGGCGTCGATACAGATTACGCCCAGATCCTTGATGGTCGCCTCCGCGCAATTGCGCGGGCACCCCGAGACCGCGAGCTTGACCTTGTGCGGCGTCCAGGCACCCCAGCACATCTTTTCCAGGCGAATGCCCAGGCTGGTCGAATCCTGGGTCCCGAACCGGCACCATTCGCGGCCGACGCAGGTCTTGACGGTTCGCAACCCTTTGGCATAGGCATGCCCCGAGACCAGCCCCGCCTGATTGAGGTCGCCCCAGACTGCGGGCAGATCCTCCTTGCGCACCCCGAGCAGATCGATGCGCTGCCCTCCGGTGACCTTGACCGTCGGAATGTTGAATTTCTCGGCGACATCGGCGATCGCGCGCAACTCGCCCGGCGTCGTCACCCCGCCCCACATCCGCGGCACCACCGAATAGGTGCCGTCTTTCTGAATATTGGCGTGAACCCGTTCATTGACGTAGCGGGATTGCGGGTCATCCCGGTAGCTGCCGGGCCAGGCGCACAACAGATAATAGTTGAGCGCCGGCCGGCATTTGTGGCAACCGTCGGGTTTGGTCCAGCCGAAGGCCGCCTGGATCTCGGTCATGCTGCGCAAGGATCGGGTGCGGATCGCGGCGCGGATCTCGTCATGCCCGGCGGCGGTGCAACCGCAGATCCCCGGCGCCCGGACTTCGCCAATCGGACCCGTGGTCTGGAGCAACAGCGCCGCGACGAGGTTGGTGCATTGCCCGCACGAAGCCGACGCCTTGGTGTGGGCCCGCACCGCGTCGAGCGTGGTCAGGTTCCTGGACCGGATTGCGGCGACGATCGCACCTTTTGACACGCCGTTGCAGCCGCAGATCTGTGCATTGTCGGGCATCGCACCGACATCGGGGCCGGTTTTTCCCGCAACCGCGCCCGCCGCGAAAGCCTGACCGAACACCAGCCGGTCCCGCAGCGCCGTGACGTCCGTCCGGTTCTCGATCAACTGTTTGTACCACGGCCCATCGGCGACATCGCCGTAGAGCACCGCGCCGACCAGCCGGCCATCGCGCAGCACGACCTTTTTGTAGAGGCCCCGATTGTCGTCACGCAGCGTGATTTCGTCGTCGGCATCGTCGGCGGCCATCAGCGCGCCGGTCGAATACACATCGATGCCGGTAATCTTGAGACTGGTCGCGACCGGCCTGGTCTCGAACATCGCCGTCTCGTCACCCGCCAACTGTGCCGCGCACACGCGGGCCTGATCCCATAGCGGGGCGACAAGTCCGAAAACCTGACCGCGATGCTCGACACACTCGCCGACGGCGAAGATGTCCGGGTCGCTGGTGCGCATATCGTCGGTGACCACGATGCCCCGATTGACCTCAAGCCCGGCGGCGCGCGCCAGATCAATATTGGGGCGGATCCCGATCGCCAGAACCACCAGGTCGCCGGGAACCGAGCGGCCGTCGGCCAGGCGTACGCCTTCGGCCCGCTCGGTGCCGAAGATGAGCTCGGTCTGACCGTTGGTGAAGAAAGCGATACCGCGCTTGTCGAGGTCGCGCTGGAGCAATTGGCCCGACGGGGCGTCGAGTTGGCGTTCCATCAGGGTCGGCATCAGATGGACCAGCGCGACGGACATGCCCCGCTGCTTCAGGCCCCAGGCCGCTTCGAGCCCGAGCAGACCACCGCCGATGACCACGGCCCGGCGATGCGACCGCGCGGCGGCCAGCATCTTTTCGACGTCGGCAATGTCGCGAAAGGTGCAGACGCCCGGCAAGGTCAGGCCGGGGATCGGTGGCACCAGCGGTTTGGAACCGGTGGCGATCAGCAGCCGGTCAAATCGGGCGACGCGGCCGCTGGCCGCGGTTACGGTCCGGTTCGCGGCGTCAATGGCGACGACGGGATCCCCGGTGACCAGGGTGATGCCCTGCGCCTCATACCACGCCCGGGGATTGATGATGATCTCGTCGGTCGTCTTGTCGCCGGCCAGCACCGCGGACAGCATGATCCGGTTATAATTGACATGGGGCTCCGCGCCGAAAACGGTGATGTGATAGCGATCGCGGGGATCGCGTCCCTCGCATTCGTCCCGCTTGAGCAGGTCTTCGATGGTGCGCATTCCCGCCATGCCATTGCCGATCACCACCAGTCGCGGGCGCGTATCGGGCTGATCGGGAAAAAAGGGCGTGAATGGGGTCAATTGGTCCATCTTGATCATCCGCATTGAAGTCATCACGGGGGGCCAGGGTCAGATTCGCGCGCTGGTCAGGGCCGCCGCGCCGCGCCAGGTCCGGCGCCACCGACTGCGCACGCCGACGATTCCGGCCAGGCCGAGCAGCGCCAGGACCGCGAAGATCAGGAAACCGGCGGAATAGCTTCCCGTGAGTTGTTTGGCATAACCAAGGCTTGCCGCGAGATAGAAGCCCCCGATGCCGCCGGTCATGCCGACCAGGCCGGTCATGATGCCAACTTCACGACCAAATCGCTGCGGGACCAGTTGGAAGACCGCGCCATTGCCCATCCCGAGTGCGGCCATACCGATGATCAGGACGGCGAAGGCCGGTATCACGGTCGGAAGGTCACGGCTGACGACGACCAGCGCCAGGGCGGCAATCGCATAAACCCCCGACAAGGTGCGGAGGCCACCCATCCGGTCCGCCAGGGCACCGCCGAACGGCCGTGCCAGGGAGCCGGCAAACACGCAGCCCGCCGTCAGGTAACCCGCGGAAATCGGTGGAAGTCCATATTGATCATTGAAATAGATCGGCAGAAACGATGACAGGCCGACGAAGCCGCCGAAACTGACCGCGTAAAAGAACATCAGCCACCAGGCGTCGCCGGTTCCCAGGATGCGCCGGTAATCGGCCAGGGATTTGCGCGGCGGACAATTGGGGCTGTTGCGCGCCAGGATGATGAACAGCACCAGGACCACCGCCAGCGGCAGGGCGGCCAGTCCCAGGACGTTGCGCCAGCCGAACAGGACCGCCAGGGTTGGCGCGAACAACGACGCCAGCACGGTACCGGAATTGCCCGCCCCGGCAATGCCCAGGGCGATGCCCTGATAGTGCGGCGGATACCAGTAGGAGGCCAGCGGCAGGGCGACGGCAAATGAGGCCCCGGCAACGCCCAGCACCAGCCCGAGGGCCAGAACCTGATTGAAACTGTCGATATCGATCAGCCAGGCGGTCAGCAAGCCCAGGATCACCACGATCTGCATGATGATTCCGGTCAGACGGGGCTTCAACTGGTCGGCCAGGATGCCGTTGACGATTCGCAACACGGCACCGGCCAGGACCGGGGTCGCGACCATCAGGCCCTTTTGCCCGGGATCGAGATGCAGGTCCTTGGCGATCAGGACCCCGAGCGGTCCCAACAGGACCCAGACCATGAAGCTGACATCAAAATAGAGAAAGGATGCGACCAGGGTGGGCAGGTGCCCGGCCTTGAGGAATGCGCGGTTCATGAGCAGGCTCATCAGATCTGCGCCAAGCGCAGCCAGACCCGAAGTCTGGTTACGGACCGCCATTAGTCCGTCACATCTCGGTGGCGATCGCCGCAGCGACCGCCCGCTATGATCCGCCCCGCCGTTGGAGCGCCATCAATCGACAGCTCAAAACCATCGATTGCTCCTAACATGCAAAACATGGGCCAGTCTCTGTGGCCCGCCCGCCCGCCGGATCGACCGCGAGCGGCGTCGGCATTGCTCAACACCGAGGCAGACAACGCGCAAAACCTGTGCATCGCAGCATGACGATGCGGCGCCCTCCGTGATGCGGGGTGACATCACGTGACTTTGAAGTCGATCAAACCGTCCTCGCGGGCCGACAGGACAATGTTGCGCGGCGTCAGCCGGGGCAGCAGTTGCTCGGCAATCGCCTGCTCGAAAAAGTCGGCGGTGGCTTCGGTGTCGGAATAGTCGACATGTTGCGAGGCCAGACTGACGTCGTAGTCCCACCAGCGAATCCGCAGCATCTTTTCGATCAGCGGCGGGGCGAAGCGATAGCGGATCGGCCGCGCCGGATTGCCCGCGACAATCTCATAAGGCGCGACATCGTGTGTGACCACCGACGCGGCACCGACGACCGCGCCATCGCCGATCGAGACGCCGCCCATGATGATGCATTGGCGGCCAATCCAGACATCGTTGCCAATATGCGTCCGCCTGTTTCGTCCGGCGCGACTGGAGGGGATCCTGTACTCCATGCCGATCGGCGGTCTGATCGGGTCGTAGAGCGGGTGACCGCCGAGGCCGGATGCCCGGTCCTGTGGCGAGATAAAAGGATGCGTCGAGAAATAATCCGTCCAATGTTGACTCGGTCCCACAACCAAACTGCGACCAATTGAGCAAAAGCGGCCGATATCGCAATCGGTGACATCAAAGCCGTGAATCAGATAGCTGCCATAACCAACCGAACATCGCCCGGTAAACTGACCTTGGCTGAGGTTCACCGGGGGTTCGATGGTCACAATGCAATCCGGGTTCAGAGACAAGCCCTCGCAACGTAAGCCGAATTTTTCCAATTGCGGGTAGGGATTGGCCATGATCGGTTCTCGTCCTTCAATCCTGGCGGGACATCGGGTCCACACCGCCGGTGATATGTTGGGTGACGGTCTGTTGAGGGCACCGGCGTGCAGCGCTGGTGACGGGCCGCTCCGGGCGTCAGCCGGGATCGAAGATCGCACCGTCGCAAAACGGGTCAGCCGCCATCGCGATCGGTGTTGGCGCCGCCGGCAGCGTCCACGGCTCGCGATGTTCGCCCTCACGCTTGGTATCGATCAAAGGAACAGGTTCGCCGGTGGGTTCGAGCGCCGCGCGATAGAGGTCGGGGCGATAGACCTGAAACGCCAGATCGCGCCGCGACACGGCCGTATCGATCAGTCCCCAGCGCGCCATCTGCGTCAGGAACCACAGGGCGTGGGATCGCCAGGGAAAGGTCGCGGCAAAGCGGTAAAACACCGATGTCGTATCGCTGCGACCGCCGCCCGGCAGGGATGACAGGATCGCATGGCTGTCGACATCGAGATATTCGCGGCGCGACAACAGCGCTGCGGTATAGGCGGAATTCTCGGGGGCATCGCAGAATTTCGCGGCGCGGAGCAAGGCCCGGAGCACCCCCGACAAGGCCCCCGGATTGTCGCGGACCCAGCTTTCCCGGAGCGCAAACGCCTTTTCAGGGGCGTTGCGCCAGACATGGTGCGAGGTGGCAATGGTCGCCCCGGCACCGGCGCGGGCTGCGACATCACCCCAGGGTGCGCCGGCGCAAAAGCCGATGATCCGGCGGCTTTCCAGAGCTTCGACGCTTCGGGCCGGGGGCACGACCGACAGGGTCAGGTCGCGCCCCGCGATGATGCCGGCCGACGCCAGCCAATAGCGCAGCATGAGATTGTGGGTCGAATAGGCGTGGACCACGGCCATCACCGGGGCATCGGCGGCCTGCCGGAAGCAGCGGGCGAAGGCATCGGCCATCGTGATACCTTCGCTTGCCGCGGTGGTGCGGACCGTGGCGGCAAGGTCTTTGGCCAGCGTGATGGTGTTGCCCCCCAGGCTCAGATGATAGGGGATGAGCAGCGATTGTGGCGTGCCGCGCAACCCCAGCGTGATCGCGAAAGCCAGCGGGGGCAGGATGACCGCGGCGTCGAGAAAGCCATAAGCCAGCTTGTCGGCGACGTTGGCCCAGGATGGTTCGACCGACAGCGTGACCGCCAGTCCCTCCTCGGCGAAAAAGCCGAATTCGTGGGCCACGATCACGGGTGCCGCGTCGGTCAGGCGGAGCAACCCGATCTTCAGGGCTGGCGCCTCAGTCCTGCCGCTCATCCGTCCCCTCCCCTTTCAGCAACTCGGCCGCGACCTGCGCCAGCTTGCGGTTTTCGTCCATCGCGGTGCGGCGCAGCCATTTGTAGGCCGCCGGTTCGGTCATTTTGCGTTCGCGCATCAGCAGCGCCTTGGCCCGCTCGATCAGGCGCCGTTCGTCCAGCAGGGCGTTGGCGACCGCGAGTTCGGTTTCGACATGATTGTAGCGCCGGAACAAGGCGATCGCGGAGGCCACGATCGGCTGGATGTCCCGATGCGAGACGCCGGAGAGATTGTAGGAACAGACGCCGGCCGCGATTGCCGCGGCGACGAAGGCCGGGTCATCCTCGTCGGCGACCATCACGATCGGGCGCGGAGCCCGCGTCGTCAACGCCCTTATGTCCTCCAAGGCATCGCGATCGGGCAGCGCCATGTCGATGATCACGAGATCGGGCAGCAGCCGCTGCACGGTTTCAACCAGATCGCCACCCGCTGTCACCCGCAAAATATCGGAAAATCCAGCCCCGGCCAGCGTGTCGGCCAGGGTCTGAGCCCGCTCGGGGTCGGAGTCGATCAGCAGGATTTTGAGCGACATGGCATCAGCGGGGTGTCGTGTTGTCGGAGGGCGAATGGGGTCGATCCGCGCGTGCCGCGCTGTCCAATCCCGCAAAGAGATAATCGACCATCATTTCGGCATTGTGAAACGCCGTCCAGGTCGTGGCCACGGCGCGGGCCTGGTGGTGAAACAGCCCGCGGTCGGGAACGATCGCGGCGACCGCCTGGCCGATCGCCGCCGGCGTGACCTGATGCAACACCGCGCCGGGCGCATCGAAGCGGACCAGTTCGCCCGCCATCCAGGTGTCTGCGGGTACGATCACCGTTTTTGCCGCGGCCAGGGCGTCGGCGAAGATGCCGGAACTGCGATCACGGTACCGGTCGGATCGATAGGGTAGCACGACCAGATCACAGGCCGTCAGAACCGTGGCATAAGCGGTCTCGTCCAATTCCTCGTCAAGCAGCAGCAGGTCGGTGCCACGGTCAGCCTTGAGTGCTTTGACCGCCGCCTCAAGGGGTGCGTGATCCTCGCGCTGATGCGGGTCAATCCGGGTCTGAACAATGAAACGAATTGGCAGATGCTGGATCCGGATCGCCGCGATGATGTCCTTGACCATCAGGAAGCCCTTGTCGCGGGCGACGGTCCCCAGACTGAGGCTGATCACGGTCACGCCGCGCTGGATGCGCAGCCGTTTCAACTGGGCGACCAGAGCGGGGTGTACCGGCGCTGTCGCCGGCAGCATCGCCGCGGGAATGGGCACGACATCCGCCTTGCGGCCCCGTTCGCGTTCGAACGCCACGGCGGCCTGAGCCGTATCGGTGCAAAACCGCACCGCGGTTGCGCCCGGCGGCCCGGCTGTCGCCAGGGCGGCCACGGCGAAGCCGAACAATCCCGGGCAGGGATTGTCCGGGCGGCAATCCAGGAAAACCACGAGCCGTGGCCGATATTCAACCGGTAGCGACAAGTACCATTGACTCAATCCCGGAAGCGCGAGGGGGGAAAGCTGGTGGACGAACACCGTGGTCCGTGGTGACATCAGGGAATCGAGGCGCGTCAGATCGCGGAAAAGCATACCGCTGTGGCAAAAGGACTGGACCGCCGAAGCGTCGCCCGCGACGGGGGTTTCACCGTCCGTGTGGAACAGCGGTTCGGCGCCCAGCGTCTCGGCGAGCCCGGGCGGCACCGACTGATGACAGAACAAACGCAAAGAGAAACCCCGCCGGCGGACAGCCCGCTGGATCGATGCGCAATAATTATAGCCGCGCCCGACTTTGGTCGACAAACCGAATTCCAGGAGAATCAGATCCGGTTTCGTTGCCACGGGCGCCATCGGTCCATCCTTGCCATGTGGCGCGCTCGCCCCTGCCGTCAAGTCCATCGTTTTTCAGCCCATCGCCGGCCGGCCGAACCCGAACTCAACCATGTCGTGAACAACCGTCTTGTTCAAGGTGAAGGATCGTCACATACATCGTCAACGGCGTTGCACGCGGGTTGCGCGCGTGGCGCCCCGGTCGGAGTTCACGATCATCCCTGTCGGGGCGTGGTAATCCGAGTTGACACATCGGCGTCACCCTTTTAGTGTATCGTTCGATAGACATTTGCCGCGTGCCATTACCGTCCGCCCGCCGGCCGAGGTTCCTCCGCGGTCGCGGTCGGGTTTTCCTGAATCCTGATCATGGAGTCCCGTCCATGCCCCGGGCAGCCCCCCCGTCTGGTCCGCCCCCCAAGCGTCGGCATCCCGTCGGCGGCGGCTATCCCCGCGGCGATGAGACTCGGTCGAAGATTATCATTGCCGCGCTCGAAGTCTTCGGCACTTCCGGGTTCGATGGCGCCTCGACGCGACTTCTGGCCGACAAGGCCGGCGTCAATCTGCCGGCGCTGCAATATTACTTCGACGGCAAGGAAGGCCTTTATCTGGCCTGCGCCGATTATATCGCCGACCAGTTGGAGGCTCGCCTCGGAGCCCGGATCCAGCACATCGACGCGGTTTTGATGGGCGAGGATCTGGCGCGTGCCGATTTGTTGACCTTGCTGTACGCGTTTCTCGACGATCTCGTCGATTTTTTTGTCGGCGATCACGGGCCTGAAACCTGGGTTCTGTTTATTGTGCGTGAGCAGGCACAACCAACCAGGGCTTTCGACATCATCTTTACGCGTGTAATGTCCCGATCCCTGACCGTGTGCACCCGGCTTGTTGGCCGCCTGCTCGGGCTGCCGACCACGGACCCGGTTTTGCGGATCCGGGCATTGGCGGTGCTGGGTCAGATCGTGTTCTTTCGAACCGCACGCGAAACGGCGCTGCGGATGCTGGGATGGCCCCGTTTCGATGCCGAACACGTGGCGCTGGTCAAACAGGCGCTCCGCGAGCAAGTTACCGCCGCGTTGGGAGGGGTCTAGAATGTCGGCCCATCGGAAAAGCGCACTCGATTTGCCCTGCCCTGTCTCGCGACGGCGGCACCGGAGGACGTCATGACGCGCAGGATTCTGCTGTTTATTGCCGCGATCGTTGTTGTCGGTGGTGGAATCCGCTTGATCTTCGGGGGTTCGCCCCATCCCGGCGTGGCCTCGGCGCTGACGCTGTACGGCAATGTCGATTTGCGGCAGGTCGATCTGCCCTTCAACGAAAGCGAACGGATCGACAGCGTCCTGGTTCAGGAGGGCGATCACGTCACCACCGGTCAGGTGCTGGCGCGGTTGAGCACGCGGCGCCTGGACCCGCAGGTCGCGCAGGCCGCCGCCGAGGCGGCGGCACAACAGGCCGCCGTCGACCGCCTGCATCACGGCAGCCGGCCCGAGGAAATTGCCGAGGCCCGGGCGAATGTTGATTCGGCCAGGGCCGATGTCGACAACACCCAGCGTCAGTTTGAGCGCCAGCGCAAGCTGTCGTCGGCATCCGGAGGGCGGGCCGGCAGCATTGAGGATCTCGACAACGCCCGAGCGGCCTTCGACGTCGCCACCGCCAAGGCGGTCGCGGCCCAGAAGGCGGCGGATCTGGCCGCGATCGGGCCGCGCAAGGAGGACATCGCCCAGGCCGAGGCCCAATTGCGTGCCGACCAGGCCCATCTGGCCTGGCTGGAGCAGCAATTGTCGGATGCGATCCTGGTCGCCCCAACCGACGCCGTCGTGCGCTCGCGCCTGATGGAAGCCGGGGAAATCGCCTCACCACAGCGACCGGTGTTTTCCTTGGCCGTGATCGATCCGAAATGGGTTCGGGCCTATGTCGCCGAGACCGATCTTGGCAAGATCCGGCCCGGTGCGCCGGCGACGGTGACGGTGGACAGCTTTGCCGGCCACCCCTTTACCGGCTGGGTCGGCTTCATTTCGCCGGTGGCTGAATTCACCCCGAAAGCGGTCGAGACCACCGAACTGCGCACCAGCCTGGTCTATGAGGTGCGCGTCTTCGTCAAGGATCCCGACGACCAGCTTCGTCTTGGGATGCCGGCAACCGTGTCGATCGAGAATGAACCCGCGCCGGCGCCGGCCCCGCCCGCCCCGCCCGCCGCTTCGACCCCGGGCGCCCGCTCATGATCGTGGCGGCAGACGGGCCGCCGGCCGTCGCCGGCCGCGGCCTGCGCAAAACCTTTCGCCGCAAGGGAGGCCGAGGTCTCGGCGACGGGCTGGTCACGGCGCTCGATGACATCTCCTTCGTGGTGCCCCCGGGGGCCCTGGTGGCCCTGGTTGGGCCCGATGGCGCCGGGAAAACCACCCTGATCCGGGCGATCGCCGGGTTGATTGCCTGTGACGCCGGCACCTTGACCGTGATGGGGATCGACGTCGCGACCGACTCCCAAGCCGTTCAGGACCGCATTGCCTACATGCCCCAGCGCTTCGGGCTTTATGAAGATCTCAGCGTCCAGGAGAATCTGGACCTCTATGCCGATCTGCACGGCGTCACCGGGGCGATCCGCGCCGCACTCTATCCCCGCCTGCTCGGGATGACGGCCCTGGCGCCGTTCACCCGCCGGCTTGCTGGCCGGCTTTCCGGCGGCATGAAGCAAAAGCTCGGCCTGGCCTGTACGCTGGTCAGCACGCCGTCCTTGCTGCTTCTCGACGAACCGACGGTGGGCGTCGACCCGCTGTCGCGGCGCGAGCTGTGGGAAATCATCGTCCGCCTGGTCCGCGACCAGGGGCTGACGGTCCTGCTCAGCACGGCCTATCTCGATGAAGCGGAACGCTGTGATCAGGTCTTCGTGCTGCACGAGGGCCGGATCCTGGCGGAAGGACCGCCGTCGGCGGTAACAGGACGTGCCGCGGATCGCACCTTCCAGGCCGAACCTGCACCCGGCCAGGCGGCGCGGATCCTTCAATCGCGGCTGTTGGATGACCCCCGTATCGTCGATGCCGTGCCGGAGGCCGGCCAGGTCCGTTTTGTCATCAGCGACGTGATCCCCGATCCGGCCCCGGATGTGATCCCGGCCATCGCGACGACCGTGGCGACGACCGTGGCGACGTCACCGCTGGCGGGCGTTTCGATCACGGCGGTCGCTCCGCGATTCGAAGACGGTTTCATGGTGCTGTTGCGCCAGCAGGACGCGGTCCCTGAGACCCCGACCCCGGCCAATCCGGCGCGCGATCGGTCTGATTTGCTCGTCGAATCCGTGCCGTCGGGCGATGATCCCGGGCCGATGATGATCGAGGTCCATGACCTGGTGCGTAAATTTGGCGTTTTCACGGCCGTTGACCATGTCAGCTTCGCGGTCGCCCGCGGGACTATCTTCGGCCTGCTCGGCCCCAACGGGGCGGGCAAGACCACGACATTCCGGATGTTGTGCGGTCTGCTGTCGGCCACTGCGGGGACCTTGCGCGTCGCCGGGCTGGATGTCCGTGCGGTACGGGCGGCGGCCCGGCAGCATTTCGGCTATGTCGCCCAGAAATTCTCGCTCTATGGCCAGCTCTCGGTCGCCGAAAATCTCGACTTCTTTGCCAGCGCCTATGGGCTGCAAGGGCGACGCAAACGGGAGCGGATCGATTGGGCCCTGCATCATTTCGAACTGCGCTCGCTGATGCATTTGGCCAGCGGACAATTGCCCGGCGGTTTCAAGCAACGCCTGGCGATGGCGGTTGCCCTGCTTCACGAACCGGAGATCCTGTTTCTCGACGAACCAACCAGCGGTGCCGATCCCCGGGCGCGCCGCGCCTTCTGGCAGCGCATCACCGGACTGGCCGCCGCCGGGGTCACGGTGGTCGTGACCACCCATTTCATGGAAGAGGCCGAGTATTGCGATCACGTCGCGATCCTCGATGCCGGCCGCATCCTGGCCGCGGGGACGCCGGCATCGGTGCGGGCCCAGGCTCCGGCGGATGGCCGTGGCGCGGCGACGATGGATGATGCCTTCGTTGCGATTGTTGAGCAGGCCCGGGCGCGGGAACGCGCCGCCGGGGGGACGTCATGATGGCGGTGATCCCGGCCGGGCTGCGTCGCGTTGAGGCGCTGGTGCGCAAGGAGACGTGGCAGTTGTTGCGCGATCCGAGCAGCATCGCGATCGGGATCGTCATGCCGTTGGTCTTGATTCTTCTGTTCGGCTTTGCCTTGTCCCTCGACGTCAAGGGTGTTCGGATTGCCGTGGTGCTGGAAGATTCGTCACCGACGGCGATGGAACTGAGCGCCGGATTCAACCTGTCGCCCTACTTCGCCGTGCAGCCCGTCAAATCGATGACGGCGGCAGAGACGCTGATGCGGAGGCATCGGGTCGACGGCATCGTCCGGCTTCTTCCCGATTTTTCCCGACGTTCGAGCCGCAATGACGCCGAGGCCCAGATCCTGGTCTACGGTACCGATGCCAATCAGGCGCGCATCATTGAAGGCTATGCCGGCTCGGCGTTGGGGCAGCAGGCGCTGCGCCGTGCCGGCGAAGGACGCGGCGATGCGACGGGCGGCCATGCTGTGGTGCGAAGCCGACTGTGGTTCAACGAAGCCAATGACAGCCACTATTTTCTGGTCCCCGGGCTGATCGTCCTGATCATGACCCTGATCGGCTCGCTGCTGACCGCGCTGGTGATGGCCCGCGAATGGGAACGGGGGACGCTGGAGGCACTGTTCGTCACCCCGGTCCGCGCCGGTGAAATCCTGCTGGCCAAGATGGTTCCCTATTTTGTCCTCGGGATGATTGGCTTGGCTCTCTGTCTGATTGCCGCCCGGTTTTTGTTTCAGGTTCCGTTCCGCGGCTCGGTTCTGATCCTGATCGCGGTTTCGATGCTCTACCTGCTGGTGGCACTGGCGATCGGGCTGCTGATCTCATCGCTGACCCGCAACCAGTTTGTCGCCAGCATGGCAACCCTGCTGGTGACCTTTCTTCCGGCGGTGTTCCTGTCGGGCTTCATGTTCGATCTGCGCAGCATGCCGGTGGCGGTCCAAATGATCAGCTTCGCGCTGCCGGGGCGCTATTATGTGTCGCTGCTGCAAACCTTGTTCCTGGCCGGTGACATCTGGGCGGTCATTCTGCCCGATGCCGGCGTTCTCGCGGCAATGGCCTGCGTTCTGCTCGTGCTGACCCGTCTCGTCGCAACCAAGAAACTGGATTGAGGCCGCCGATGACCGCATCCGTCCGGCGCATTCTCGCCCTGATCCGCAAGGAATTGCTGGCGGTGCTCAAGGACCCGCGCAGCCGGGTCAGCCTGTTCTTGCCGCCGATTTTGCAATGCCTGATCTTCGGTTACGCGGCAACCTATGACCTCAATCATGTTCCCTATGCGGTGCTGGATCAGGATCATAGCGCGGCTTCAGGCGAACTGTTGGCGGCGCTGGACGGATCGGGTGTGTTTCAGCGGGTTGCCGTCCTGTCACGGGCCGACGACATCAAAACCCTGATCGACCAGGGGCGTGCTTTGCTCGTGATCCAGTTCGGCCAGGATTTCGAGCGCCGCCTGGCGGCCGGCGGCGCGGCCGAGCTCCAGGTGATTGCCGACGGGCGCAACTCCAACACGGCCGGAACCGCGCTCAGCTATGTCGGCACCATTGTCGATCGTTTCAATACCAGTTGGGCCGCTGACCATGGCGATGCCAGGGCGCCGGTCCGGGCCGCAATGCGGGCCTGGTACAATGCCAATCTCGAGACCCGCTGGTACATGGTGCCGGCACTGATCGGCACGCTGACCCTGCTGCAGACGATGCTGCTGACCGCGATGTCGGTGGCCCGCGAGCGGGAACAGGGCACATTCGACCAGCTCTTGGTGACGCCGTTCCGGCCGTTCGAGATCATTGTCGGCAAGGCGCTGCCCTCGGTGCTGATCGGCCTGATCCAGGCGACACTGATCCTTCTGGTCGCCCAACTCTGGTTCCACATCCCGTTCGTCGGGTCTTATCTGGTGCTTTATGGCGGATTGACACTGTTTCTGCTGGCGGCGGTGGGGATCGGTCTGATGCTGTCCGCCGTCGTCGCGACGATGCAGCAGGCTGTCCTGTATGCTTTTGTCATCATCATGCCGCTGTCGCTGCTGTCCGGGCTGACCACGCCGATCAGCAACATGCCGGTCGCGTTTCAGACCCTGACGCTACTGAACCCGTTGCGCTATGCGATCGATATTGCCCATCGCGTCTATCTCGAAGGCGCGGATCTCACTGACCTGATCCCGGACCTGTGGCCGATGGCGTTGATCGCGGCCGGAACCTTGTCGGTGACCGCGTGGCTGTTCCGCCGCGGCTTCGAATAAGCGGGGCAGTGCCCCGCGAACGGTTCATTGCCGGATCGTTCCGGGCCCGGATCTGATTGGACTGCGGCAAATGCGCAACACAAAGCGTGGCAAAATTGCGACAACCCGAATCGGGCTGGTTTGGCGCCGCGCGAAACCGTTACAATATGCGAAAGTTGAAATAAAGGCGCCCGACTTCGGACAAGGACGGGATTGACGACGAGCGGGCGTGACTGCGGAGGATTGTCATGGTGACAAGACCGGGCCACTGGCGCACCTGGGTTGTCTTCGGCGCGCTGGTCGCCGCAATGGGGTGCTGGTGGCTGGCGTTCAGTCCATTGCTTCTGGCGACGGCGCCACGGGACCTGATCTCGCGGGCGGACAGCCGTCCCATGCTGGTGCTTCCCTATCCGTCGACCTGGCGCTGACGCGGCGGTGCGTCGTCCTCGGGATCGCTACGGCCGACATGGCGTTGCCATTCGCCGCACCAATCGGCCGAATTGGTCACGGGAAACGCCCCGAACGGCGCCCGGTCGGTGACCACAGGCGGGTAGCGGCGGCATTGCCCCCTTGGCCCGCGCTCTCGAACACCAAAACCGATCCAGTTTCGGCAGCTATAGCAATTGTCCAGCCGACGGGTGCTGCTCACCGCTGTACTCCGGGATGGCGTATCAAATTCGGCGGTCATCCTAGGCCAAGCGCCGGACATTGTCGTGCGCCGTATTGGGCTCCCGGCCCGCGATTTCACCTCACCACCGTCGCATAAGGCCTCGTGATCGGCTAAACCAGGAATGACGTGTGACATTCACCCGGGGTTCCAAGATCATGACAGATGCTTCAGCGGCGGCGACGCCCGCTTTCACCGCGGCCGATGTCGAACTGATCGACCGCAAGACCAAGTATCACGGCTATTTCAGGATCGAGCGCTACCGACTGCGGCACCGCCGGTTCGATGGCTCCTGGTCGGATGTCATCAACCGGGAGGTGTTCGAACGGGGGCATTCCGTGGGTGTTCTCCTCTATGATCCGGCCCGGGACGCCGTGGTCCTGATCGAACAGTTCCGCGTTGGCGCTCTGGCGGCCGGGCGTGAGCCGTGGATGCTGGAGATTGTTGCCGGGATGATCGAACCGGGCCATACGCTGGAAGAAACCGCAATGCGGGAGGCCGTCGAGGAAAGCGGTTGCACGGTTCGGCGGTTGGAGCGCATCGCCGATTACCTGGCCAGCCCCGGCGGCACCAGTGAGAACACTACCCTGTTCGTTGGTGAGATCGACAGCCGTGCCGCCGGCGGTGTGCATGGACTGGCCGAGGAGAACGAGGACATCAAGGTTCACGTCATGTCGGCCACGGTGGCGATCAACCTGGCCGACAGTGATCGGATTCACAATTCACCAGCAATGGTTGCTCTGTTCTGGCTCTCGCGCCATCGCGAGGATCTTCGGGATCGCTGGCTGCGACCGGTCCCCGCGGCGGATGCCATGCCTTGAACTGATGCCAAGGTGCCGATACTCTGACCCGGACATCCTTGAGGGAGGTGCGCGTTGGCAATCTGTGACGGCTTGGTAGGCGCGATCGGCAATACCCCGTTGATTCGTCTCGCGGCAGCATCGGCAGCAACCGGATGCGAGATTCTGGGCAAGGCGGAATTCATGAACCCCGGAGGCTCGGTCAAGGATCGCGCGGCGCTGGCGATCATCCGCGATGCCGAGGCCCGGGGGGATTTGCGTCCTGGAGGCGTGATCGTCGAAGGAACCGCAGGCAATACCGGAATCGGCCTCGCCCTGGTTGGCAACAGCCGGGGCTATCGCTGCGTCATCGTGATGCCCGAGACCGTGAGTATCGAAAAGCAGGACATGCTGCGGTTGATCGGCGCCGAGATCCGTCTGGTGCCCCAGGTGCCATACCGCGATCCGGGGAACTATGTCCATGTTTCCCAACGCCTGGCCGAGGATCTGGCGCGACGCGACCCGAATGGCGCGATCTGGGCCAATCAGTTCGATAATCTGGCCAATCGCCGCGGACATTGCGAAACCACCGGCGCGGAAATCTGGGCGCAGACCGAGGGCAGGATCGATGGCTTCATCTGCGCCGTTGGCAGCGGCGGCACCCTTGCGGGTGTGGCCGAGGCGCTGCGCGACCAGAACCCGGCGGTCAGGATCGGGCTGGCCGATCCGATGGGCTCGGCGCTTTACAATTTCTTTGACCATGGCGAATTGAAGGCCGCGGGCAACTCGATCACCGAAGGGATCGGCCAGGGCCGGGTTCCGGGCAATCTTGCGGGCGTCCAGATCGACGATTGGTTTCAGATCAGCGATGAGGAGGCCTTGCCGGTGCTGTTCGACCTCGTGGTCGGCGAAGGCTTGTTGCTGGGCGGATCGTCCGCGATCAACATCATGGGCGCCATCAGGCTGGCGCGGCGCCTTGGCCCCGGACACACCATCGTGACCATCCTGTGCGATGGCGGCGGCCGCTACCAATCAAAACTGTTCAATCCCGAATTCCTCAAGGCGCGAAACCTGCCGGTGCCGTCCTGGCTTGAACCGGAAGCCGCCACTCGCCCGGAGATGTCATGACCGTTTTGTTGTTCCGCGACGACAGCTACGCCCGGCAATGCCAGGCCCGCGTGATCGCCGTCGACGCCCGCGGGATCACCCTCGACCAAACGGTGTTCTATCCGACGGGCGGCGGACAGCCCGGTGATTGCGGCTGGCTGCGCTTTGGCGGGACCGAGATCGCGATCGTCGATACGATCAAAGGCGATGACGCCGACACGGTGATCCACGTCCCGGCCCCGGGCGCGGCGCTGCCGGCGCTGAACGAAACCGTCGACGCGGTGATCGATTGGGAGCGGCGCTATCGTCATATGCGGATGCATACCGCCTTGCATCTGTTGTGCGCCGTGGTGCCCGGTGCGGTGACCGGGGGGCAGATCGGCAGCGAGCGCAGCCGCCTCGATTTCAACGTGCCCGCGGAAAACCTCGACAAGGACGCGATCACGACAGCGATCAACCAGTTGATTGTCGCCGACCACCCGGTGCAGACGCGCTTCATCAGTGATGCGGCATTGGCGGCCCAGCCCGATCTGGTTCGCACCATGTCGGTCAAGCCACCAACCGGCGCGGGACAGGTCCGATTGTTGGAGATCATCGACACCGACCTGCAGCCTTGTGGCGGTACCCATGTGTGCCACACCGGCGAAATCGGGCCGGTCACCGTGGTCAAGATCGAAAACAAGGGCAAGCAGAACCGTCGTATCATCCTCGCCTTCGCGTCGTGATGCCATCGCCGTGACCCGCAGAGCCCCGTGACCCGCAAACAAGGGAGCCGCCCGTGAGCAATCCCCCGCACAATAGCCATACCGATGCGCTGGTTTCGACCGCCTGGCTGGCCGAACATCTGAAAAGCCCCGACATTCGCGTCGTCGACGCGTCCTGGTATATGCCCGGAACCGCGGCCGACGCCCGGGCGGAATACCGCGCCCGCCATATCCCGGGGGCCGTCTATTTCGACATTGATGCGATCGCCGATACCGCAAACCACCTGCCCCATATGCTGCCGTCGCCGGAGATTTTCGCGGCGGAGGTCGGCCGGCTCGGCCTCGGCGCCGGCATCCGCATCGTGGTCTATGCCGGCCAGAGCCTGATGTCGGCGGCCCGGGTGTGGTGGATGTTCCGGGTGTTCGGTCATGAGGACGTGGGCGTTCTTGATGGCGGCCTGACGCGATGGCTGGCCGAGGGGCGGCCGGTCGACGATGAACCGCCCGCCCCGCGATCGCGGGCCTTTTCGCCGCGCTTCAACGGATTACGGGTTCGTGACGCGGCACAGATCCTGGCCAACATCGCCACAGATCGCGAACAGATCGTCGATGTCCGGGCACGCCCACGCTTCGAGGGGACGGTCGCCGAGCCCTGGCCCGGGCGGCGCATGGGGCATATTCCCGGTGCCTTCAATCTGCCCTATGCCGATCTCGTCGACGCGTCGGGGACGGCATTGCGAACCCCGGATCAGATCGCGCCGCTGGTTGCGGCGACCGGGCTGCGACCGGTGCGGCCCGTCGTCGCTTCCTGTGGCAGCGGCGTCACGGCCTGCGTCGCGGCACTCGCGCTTCATGTGCTGGGCTGGAACGACGTCGCGGTCTATGACGGGTCATGGGCCGAATGGGGCCTGCGGGACGACCTGCCGATCGAGCAGGGGCCGTCACGGCGCGTCAAGGAATGACGGCGACCCGAACCGGGCGCGCCACCGTCGCCGCCGAAATCCCGGTGCGCATCCGGATTTATCGCTCGGCAGACCACGCCGCGGTGCGATCACTCTGGCAGGAATGCGGATCGCCCGCTGCCCAGAACACCCCTTTGCGCGCCGGCGCATCGGTGGTGGCACCCTTCAATATGGTGATGCTGGTCGCAATCGATAGCAGTGAACGACTGATCGGCGCCATTGTCGTCGATCACGACAGTCGCTGCGGCCGCATCAACGCCATCATGATAACCCCGACCTTTCGCCGCCGTCGCATCGCCACTGCGCTAGTCCGTGACGCCGAAACGTGGTTGTCGGCACAGGGGATTCCCCGGGCCGGTCTGCTGGTGGATCCGGGCGATCCCGCGGTCGGCGCATTCTGGCGTTCGCTCGACTATGAACCGATGCCGCGCGCCTGGTTTCAGCGGGTCTTGTCCCGCGACACGCGCGCGCCGGTCACGGTGTATCATCTGGGAATGACGGCGCCGCCGGCGCCGGGCGCGGGCGCGGCGCCGCGCCCGGGCCTCGCGGTCGTCCAGGCCCGGCAACCAACCTTGCGCTATTACCGTTTTCTATACGACAGCGTCGGAGGGCCCTGGCATTGGACCGACCGCAGGGCGCTCAGTGACGACGAGCTGGCCGCCGTGATCCATGATCCACGGGTCGAGATCCATGTCCTCACCGTCAACCATGTCCCCGCGGGGTTCTTCGAGTTGGATCGCCGCCAGCCCAACACCGTCGAGTTGGCCTATTTCGGTCTGATGCCGGAATTTATCGGCCAGGGCCTGGGGGCCTGGCTGCTGAGGCGCGCGGTGGCGTTGGCGTGGGGGGCTGACACCCGGCGTGTCACGGTTCACACCTGCAGCCTCGATCATCCCAAAGCGCTGGGGACCTATCTGACGGCGGGCTTCGTCGAGGCCCGCCGTGAAATCCGCAGCTTCCAGGGCTGAGCCGGGCACGGGACCCGGCGTCCAGGGTGTGTCAACGCCCCCGGGCCCTGCGGATTCCGTTGGCCGGGACCATCGCGCGATGCCAAGATGGTTCCAGCTCCCACGACAACCGTCAGTTCAGTCATGAAGACGTCCCCTCGTCCCGATACCTTGATCACCCATGCCGGCCGCCACCCGGAAACCCAGCATGGTATCGTCAATCCGGCGGTTTATCACGCTTCGACCGTCCTGTTTCCCAATCTTGGGGCGCTCGATGAAGCCAGCCACAATCCCGATATTGTTCGGTACGGCCGGGTTGGCACACCGACATCGCGCGCCTTCGAGGATGCCGTCGCGGCGCTCGAAGGCGGGTTCCGCGCCGTCACCATGCCGTCGGGCCTGGCGGCCATTGCGACGACGCTGATGGCGTTGGTGCGCGCCGGCGACCATATCCTGGTCTCGGACAGCGTGTACGGGCCGACCCGGACCCTGTGCGAGCAGGTGCTCAAGAAATTCGGCGTGGTCGCCGAATATTATGATCCGCGGATCGGCGATGCCATCGCCCGGTTGTTTCGCCCCGAGACCCGGCTGGTGTTTCTGGAATCACCGGGGTCTTATACCTTCGAGATCCAGGATGTGCCGGCGATCGCCGCGGTGGCCAAGGCGCGTGGCGCGCTGGTGGTGATGGACAATACCTGGGCGACACCGTTGTTCTTCCGGCCCTTCGACCATGGCGTCGATGTCTCGGTTCATGCGGCGACCAAATATCTGGTCGGGCATTCGGATGCGATGATGGGGATCGCGGTGGCCAACGAGGCCAGCTATCCCCGTCTGCGGCAATACGCACTGATGACCGGAACCTGCGCCGGACCCGACGACCTCTATCTTGCGCAACGGGGCTTACGGACGCTCGGGGTGCGGTTGCGCCAGCACCAGGCAACCGGGATTGCGCTGGCGCAGTGGCTGCGGGCGCGCCCCGAAATTGTCCGGGTTTTGCACCCTGCCCTGCCCGACGATCCTGGTCATGCTTTGTGGCAGCGTGATTTCCGCGGCGCTAGCGGCCTGTTCGGCGCGATCCTGGCCCCGTGCACCGACCGTCAGCTTGCGGCCTTTTTCGCCGATCTGGCACTTTTCGGCATTGGCTATAGCTGGGGCGGCTATGAAAGTCTGATGCTGCCGGCACATCTGTCGGGCATGCGCACGGTCACGACATTGCCCCAGGACGGCATCCTGATCCGCCTGCATGCCGGGTTGGAGGATCCGCAGGACCTGATCGAAGACCTGGAACGGGCGTTTGCCCGACTGGCGGCGGCGCGATGACGGGGGTGATGCCGGAGGCGATCGAGACCCTGCTCGCCGCGGTCCAGTTCAATGGTGACGGCCTCGTCGCCGCGATCGCGCAGCAGGTCGATAGCGGTGAAGTTCTGATGCTGGCCTGGATGAATGCCGAGGCCCTGATCGAAACCGTGACCACCAACCGGGTGTGCTATTGGTCGCGGTCACGGGGACGGCTGTGGCGCAAGGGTGAGACCTCGGGTCAGATCCAGCGCCTGATCTCGCTGCGCATCGATTGCGACGGCGACACCGTGTTGCTCCTGGTCGATCAAACCGGCGTGGCGTGTCATACCGGACGCCGCAGCTGTTTCTATCGGGCCTTTGATCCGGCAGCGGCGCCGGATGCGGCCTTGGGTGAAATCGCCCCGGTCATCGCGGATCCGGATCAACTCTATGGGTCCGGGGCGGCAAAGCCTTGATCCGTTGTGAGCCATCGGAGCAATTGCGATTTGGTTGCGGCATCGGGACGGTTCCCGTCTTTTTTGCGCTGCATTCAAGTCCTTTGATCCAGATCAACGCGATTTTCGCACGATCGGGATAGCAGGTGGCTTGTCTCAAGCCCTCCCTTTATTGACTCTTCCGGAGATTCTTCAAGGATTCTCCGGATTTTTTTTTGTCGCCACGGGTTTTGCACGCCGGGAGTCCCGGCCTTGAGAGCGGTGTCGTGGCGCATCGCGCCACAGATCCACTCGCCCCGATATTTTCGCCTCGTAGCCATTTGCGGCACAGGCCGGCTTTCCCGCTCAGGGAGCGGTGCGCGTCGCCTGCCGAATTTTGACAGGTTTCCGTCCGGCATTGTCCGCCAAAGGTTGAAAAATCATTAATGTTTATAAAGTCGCGCCAACGTGAAGAATAATTCGGGCGCAGCGGTGTTAACTTTAACGACGGGATTTGAAACGGCGGGATTTCAAACGGAGGGCGGTCGATGATGGCCAAACGGAATGATCATTGGGCCCTGGCTGGTTTGCTGATCGGGCAATATGGTACCGAGGCGACACAGGCAGCGCGGCGACTGGCGGACGAGGCCAACGATCAGGAGGTCTCGGCAATCTGGCACGATGTGCTGCGGGCCTTGACCCCCGCACCGAGCAAATGCGTCGCCGGGCCGGCCTGACACCTCGCCGCTGCGTGCCGCGGAACCGGCTCCGGGCAGGCCGCTGAGAAGGGGGGCTGCGCCCGGTTTGGGTGTTGGGCGATAGAACGCGCCAACGCCCCAGGCCCGGTCATCCTGGATCGCCCGCTGCGGATCGCCCGTTGCCCGGCCTCACGTCCTGTGGCTGCAACGATCGGGTCCAGAGTCGCGACACTTCGCATTTTCAGACAGGGGCCCGGTCCGTCTTTTCCACATGAGCGGTGTCCGGCCGTACCAATTGCCAATGCGAAAAATTGCCGCAACCCTGCAGGCGGCATTCATCCCCATTTTCTGTGGATAAGCCTGTGGACGCCCATGTTACAGAGCTGTCAAATCCAGTGCCGGACCGGTTTGAGTAAAAATTAGGCAGATAGGTGCGGCACCAAGCGATTCTATCACCAGGGCCCTGCCCGATCCTGGTTCGGGCGCGGGTCGCGGACCGGGGATGACGATCGGATCCGCGATCCACAGGCGGCCACGGCGCCGCCAAGGGTGGGCGGGTCGCGGCGGATCCGCCGGTTGCCCGGCCGCGATCGCGCTTGCATCGGCCCGCGTCAGGCCCCATCATGCGATCTCGGAAACGTGAGACGAAGAGCGCCCAGACGCCGATGCAACGAATCCTGATCGCAGACGACCACCCGCTGTTCCGCGACGCGCTCCGCACTGCCGTTGTCGGCTCGTTCGGGGGGTGCGAGACCATTGAGGCCTCAACGTTCGATGAAGCGGTTGCGCTGATCCGGCAGGACGGCAATCTCGACTTGGTGCTGCTTGATCTCAACATGCCCGGGGTCAACGGTTTCAGCGGTTTGCTGTCGCTCCGTGCGCAATTCCCGGCGGTCCCGGTGGCGATCGTCACCGCGCTCGAAGACATGACCATCGCCAAGCAGGCGATCGATTATGGCGCGGTGGGCTTCATCCCGAAATCGACGCCCCGTGAGGTGATCGGACAGGCGCTGCGCGCCATCACCGCGGGGGAAGTCTATCTTCCAGCCTTGCCCGATCCCGAGGACCGCGCCGCCACCAAGGCGAACCGGGAGGACGACCGTGAGATCGCCCGCCGGCTGGCCAGCCTGACCGCGCAGCAGGTTCGCGTACTCGACATGCTGGGCACCGGCAAGCTCAACAAGGAAATCGCCTACGAGCTCAACATCGCCGAGACCACCGTCAAGGCCCATGTCTCGGCGATCCTGCAGAAGCTGAAGGTCTATAGCCGGACACAAGCGGTTGTCTTCGCCAGCCGCCTCCATTTCGACAAGTTCGACGCCGGCGCCGGGCCGAACTCATCGGCACCTTAAGCTAAGCGCCGTCAGGTTCCTGGACCCGGGACGGGATCCCCGGCCCGCCGCTGCTTTCGATGCGATGCGGCAGGATCCGGTCCGAGGGCGCGTCGTCACCCCAGATGCTGATCAGGAGTTCGACGATCTGGCGGCCAAAATCGCCATACGGCACGAACACCGAGGTCAGCCATGGCGCCAGCCAGGCATTCAGGGGGCTGCCGTCGATGCTGACAAGGGCGCACGCGGCCGGGACCGGGATCTTGCATTCCTGGGTGAAGCGATAGGCCCCATAGGCGATCTGGTCACTGACACACAGGATGCCGCGCGGCCACCGCGTCCGCGCGGCCAGGCCTTGCGCTGCATCGTATCCGACCTGCATATGGAAAAGACCCGGTGCCGCGGCATGAATGATCCTCTCGGGCGGGACACCCCGGGTTTCGAGCCGTCGGCAGAACCCGCTCACGCGCTCCTGCGTCGCTGACGAGTTCGGTTCGGGATAGAGAACCGCCAGTTCAGTGATGCCCTGGAACCAGAAGTGATCCGCCGCGTCGGCGCCGGCCGCGACATTGTCGATGCCGACAAACGCGCCGGGACCGCAAGGATTGCGCCGGCTCACAAACACCATCGGAACCCCGTCCTCGACGAATTCTTTGAGCCCGGGACTAGGTACGCTGGTGACCATGACGTAGCCTTCGACACCCTGCGAGCGCATGGCGTAGAGATACTCATCCTGCAGGTCGGCGCGGTCGTGGGTATCACACAGAAACATGACGTAACCGTCGGCGCGCAAGGCCGCCTCCGTTGAGGCCATGATCGCCGCCATCGCGGGATTATCCAGATTGGCGATCAACATCGCCACGATACGGCTTTCGCGCCGTCGCAGGGACCGCCCGATATGGTTCGGGTGGTAGCGGACCTCTTCGATCGCCCGACGGACCCGCGCCACGGTTTCCGCCGAGGCGCGGCCCAGCTCGCCGTTAACGATACGCGACGCCGTCGAGATCGAAACATTGGCCAAACGCGCAACATCCGCGAGTGACGGCGCCGCAGCGGCCTTGGACTTTGAAGGTGTTTTCCGACCGGGCGTCATGTCGCCTCGGTATCGTCCTGCGCCCCCTGGCTGTCAAGAGGACATTGGCCGTGTCGCAATCTGACTGCGGCAATGAAGGCAATCGATTGCCTTGACTGATTGGGCAAACGTTTGCCACACTTGGCACCAGCAGCGTGGTCCCGCCAAACCTCAGCGCGACACAACAACGGCAGAAGCTGTGCACCATCTGCCCCGCCGACCCGGCTTATTCGGGCTCGCGCTGTCTGTTGCGTCCCGAAACAGGGAAGGAATCGGATCATGGCTTCAGCGGACGAGGATGCCGCCCGCAGCGAAAGACAGGAAAGCCGGCATCGGAGTCCGCCGTGAAGCGATTCATTTCTTTTTTTGATCGGAATCATCCCGTCCATCGGCCGTAATCGCCCATCAATGGCACGCATTGATGACGGGATAAGCAAAGAACAATAAACCGGTTTGTTCCTTGCTGGCACAGTTTGTATTGCCAGAAAGCAAGGCATCGAGCCCGGTGACCACCGGAATACCGGACCTATAAGAAAAACGGAGGAAGGCTCAGTGCGAATATACGATTTCCGCCCGACAATGGTGGCCGCGATCGCTTTGTCGGCCGCCGTCACGACGCCGGCACGGGCGGATGGTGGCCAGGTCAGCAATCAACAGGTGCTGCGGGAGATTGCGGCGCTCAAGGCGCAAATGCAGAGCATCCAGGCATTGCAAGCGCGCATCCAGCAACTCGAAACGCAGATCAAGGTCAACAGCGACAACGCCAGCGCGGCAAAGGCGACCGCCGACCTTGCCCGACAGGATGCCGCGGCCGCGACCACGGCAAGTGCCGATGCCGCTGCGGTCATGGGCAAGCTGCGCAAAGGCCAGCTTCAAATCGGCCACACCAATATCGGCTTCAGCGGCTGGGTCGAGGCTTCGATGTCGCGGCGCCAGCATAACGAACTGGCGGGCCCCTCCAGTACCAGCCTCAACACGCCATTTCCCAATCAGGCGCAGTGGCATGACAACGAGTTCCGCGCCGGCCCACCGCAGACGCGCTTTGGCCTGACCACAACGAGCGACGTCAGCGACGATCTCATCTTCAAGAGCAAGATCGAATTTGACACGCTCTCCGGCTCCAATGCCGCGGGCACGGCCAATGGCGGAAGCTGGACGCCCCGCCTGCGTCATGCCTGGGGGGAGGTTGACGACCTTAAGACCGGCTGGCATGCCGTGCTGGGTCAGGCCTATTCGCTGACGATCCCCAACGGCAACGGGATCAATGCCGATGGCTCACCATCACCAAATCTGGGCTGGAAGATGCTGCCCGGATCGGAGGCGACCAGTTCGCCGGACGACGGCGCCCTTGCCGGTCTCGGCGCGACCCGGAATATGCAGTTCCGGGTGGTCAAGGAGGTCGCCACGAATGCCGCGGTGGCCCTGTCATTGGAGAACAACGAGGTGAGCTGGGGCGGCGACAAGGGAACCTCGATCAACAAACCGATTGTCAATAACAGTTCCTACAACGCGACGACGGCGTTCAATTCGCTGGGAACCATTCCCGACATCGTCGCCAAGGTCGCCTACGATCCGACCCCCGATTACCATTTTGAAAGCTGGGGCATCCTGCGGCGCTATAAGGACAGCAACACCGGAATTGCCGGACTACCCGACGCCGGCTCGGTCTTCTCCGGCGGTTTCGGGGTCAACACCTTCATCAAGGTGATCCCCGGGGTGCTTGATGTGCAGAATGGCATCGGCTACGGCAGCATCGGCCAGCAGATCGATGGTCTTATCCCCGACGTCACTTATTCCAGCACGGGCAAGCCCGTTCCCATCATGGATCGGTACGCCTTCGCCAACATTGTCGGTCATGTGACGCCGGATCTTGACCTCTATCTTCAGGCCGGTATCGAACAGGGCAGCAAGGCCGGCGTCAGCGGCAATACCGCCGCCACGGCCTATGGCTATGGCAACCCCTATGGCGCCGGCGGCGGCAACAGCGGCTGCATGGTTCTGGGGGGAACCTGCAGCCAGGACGCCCGGACCTACTGGAACGTGACGCCCACCGCAATCTGGCGCGTCTACAACGGCAGCTTCGGCCATCTCGATTTCCTGCCGCAGCTTCAATACGTCAACAAGACGCTGTTCAAGGACCAGTTCGGCCGTGCCCCCAGCGCCAGCAACTGGGCTGTCGACATGGCGTTCCGCTACTGGCCGTTCTGACCGCGGGTCTGAAGGCGCAACGGGTCGCTGGTGCTTCTCCCTCTTCCGGGTCGTCGAGCGGCCGGGAAGAGGGCGGGAGCCCCCCACCGCCCCGAGAAGCATCAATGAAAAGAACTGGAGGAACCCATGAAGCTCAAGGGAATGCGCTGGTGGATCATCGGTTTGATCTGCCTGGGCACCATCATCAACTATCTGGCGCGCAACTCATTGGGGGTGATGGCGCCGGTGTTGAAAACGGAACTGAATTTCTCGACGGAACAATATTCCTATATCGTCGGCGCGTTCCAGCTCGCCTATACCGTGATGCAGCCTGTTGCCGGTTATGTCGTTGATTTTCTGGGCCTGAAGGCGGGCTTTGCGCTCTTTGCCCTGCTGTGGTCGATCGCGAGTTGCCTTCACGGTTTTGCCAGCGGCTGGCTGTCCCTCGCCTTTTTCCGCGGCCTGCTGGGACTGACCGAGGCGGCGGCGATTCCCTCGGGGATCAAGGCCGTCGGCGAATGGTTTCCGTCGAAGGAGCGTTCGGTCGCGGTCGGCTGGTTCAATGCCGGCACATCCGTTGGCGCGATGCTGGCGCCGCCCCTCGTCGTCTATGTGCAATACGCCTATAGCTGGAAGGCCGCCTTCTTTGTCACCGGCGCGCTCGGCTTTATTTTCGCGGCGCTGTGGTGGCTGTTCTATCGCTCGCCCCGTGACCACCCGTTTGTGACCGAGACCGAGCGGGATTACATTCTCAGCGGACAGAAACCGCCGCTGGTGCAGGCCGATGGCGCGGCGGTGAAACCCCGGATCGGTGAAATCCTTTCGACCCGGCGGTTCTGGGGGATCGCGATTCCCCGTTTCCTGGCCGAACCGGCGTGGCAGACGTTCAGTTTCTGGATACCGCTGTATCTCTCAACCGAGCGGGGCATGAACCTCCGGGAAATCGCCCTGTTTGCCTGGATGCCGTTCCTGGCGGCCGACCTGGGCGGGATCCTGGGCGGCTACCTGTCGCCCTTCTTCATGCGATATTTCAAGATGCGGCTCGTCAATTCACGCCTTGCCGGCATCGTTTGCGGTGCCGTCTGCATGATCGGGCCGGGCTGTATCGGTTTGGCGTCGAGCGTCTATGTCGCGATCGCCCTGTTCTGTCTCGGTGGATTTGCCCATCAGATGATTTCGGCCCTGATCAATTGCCTCAGCGCGGATGTCTTCGAGGGCCACGAGGTCGCCACGGCCAACGGTATGACCGGCGCAATTTCCTGGGTGGGAGGCCTGAGCTTTTCATTGGTTGTCGGCGCCCTTGCCGGAACCATCGGCTATAATCCGCTGTTTGCCTGTCTGACTGTTTTCGACATCATCGGCGCCACCGTGGCCATCGTCCTGCTGCGCGATCGCGGCACGGCATCCTTGGCCGAAGCGGTCAGGCAATAGGGTTTCCGCCAAGGGTCGATGTCATCGATCGGTCCTTGGCCCCGGGAGGTCGGTCCCGGAATGCCCGCCGCGACGTCAGGGCTCCTGCCCGGCGGTTCGGCAACAAACGAATTCTTTCCACGCCGGCCCGAACCCGGGTCATCGCCACCCAAGCCTCCAGTCCTCGAGAAACAACAATGTCTCTGACCAGCCCTCCCCGTTTTGTTCTGACTGAAACGAACGCCAATCGACTGACGCTCGCTTCGCCGGAAGGACATCTCGCCCATGTCTTTGTCCTGGAAAACGACATCATCCGCGTCATGGTTCTGCCGGGTGGCACGCTCCGGTCACCGCGCAGTTGGGCCATTGCGCCGGGTCAGGAGGATGTGCCGACCGAAGGGCGGGACCGCTTCGATGTCGCCGGGTTTGCTCTGCCGGGCTTCGACCTGGACCAGACCACCGATTGCCTGATCGTGACCACGACGCAATTGCGCCTGTCGATCACTTTGGCCGGGCTGTTCTGCCGCTGGGAAAACCGGGTTGGCGGACAATGGCGCGAGGCGGCCGCCGACCGCGCCAGCCAGAACTACAATTTCGGATGGTGGGATGACCGCGCCTATCATTATTTGAAACGCGATCCCGATGAGATGTATTTCGGCCTCGGCGAACGGGCAGGAACCGCCAACCGGGCCGGTCAACGCTACCGCATGACCAATGTCGATGCCATGGGATACAACGCCCGGACGACGGATCCTCTCTACAAGCATCTGCCTTTCTACCTGACCTGGAAGCCGGCATCCAAGGTGCCATTCGGTATTTTCTATGACACGCTGTCGGATTGCGTGTTCGACATGGGCTGTGAACTTGACAACTATCACGGTCAATACCGCTATTTCGTCGCTGACTTTGGCGACATCGACTACTACGTCATCGGCGGTGGATCACCGGCCGATATCACCCGGCGTTTTACCTGGCTGACCGGGCGACCGGCTCTGATGCCGAAATGGAGTATCGGTTATTCCGGTTCGACGATGAGCTATACCGATGCCCCCAACGCCCAGGAACGGATGAATGAATTCCTGACGAAATGCATCGAGCACGACATTCCGTGCACGTCCTTCCATTTGTCGTCGGGATACACCACGATCGGCGACAAGCGCTATGTCTTCCATTGGAACCGGGACAAATTCCCCGATCCCGCCGCCTTTGTGCGCCACTACCACGACCACGGTGTCCGGCTGTGCGCCAATATCAAGCCCTGTCTGCTGCGCGACCATCCGCGCTTCGCCGAGGCCGAACAACAGGGCCTGTTCGTTCACAATGACGACGGCACGCCGACCCCGGTTCAGTTCTGGGACGAGACCGGCGCCTATCTCGACTTTACGAACCCCGCGACGCTGACCTGGTGGAAGGAACGGGTCGCCGACTCCCTGCTCGCGTTCGGGATCGCCGCCACCTGGAACGACAACAATGAGTTCGAGATCTGGAGCGCGCAGGCGCGGATCCATGGATTTGGTGTGCCGCGCGCGGCGCAGGAGGCCAAGGTGCTTCATACCCTGCTGATGATGCGGGCGTCGCGTGAGGCACAACAGGCCTTCGCCCCGGATCAGCGCCCGTTCCTGATTTCCCGAGCCGGTACCGCCGGCATGCAACGCTACGTCCAGACTTGGTCCGGCGACAATTTCACCCGTTGGGAGACCTTGAAATACAATGTCAGGATGGGAACCGGGCTGGCCATGTCCGGGGTTTCCAACACCGGACATGACATTGGTGGGTTCGCCGGACCAAAGCCGGACCCGGAACTATTCATTCGATGGGTACAATTCGGGATCTTCCTGCCCCGTTTTTCCATTCATTCCTGGAACGATGACAGGACGGTGAATGAACCCTGGATGTACCCGGAAATCACGCCGCATATTGCGGGCTTGATCAAATTCCGCCAGCAGCTGGTTCCATATTTCTATGATCTTCTGTGGAAATCGCACAGCCGGTACGAGCCGATGATCCGGCCGACCTTCCACGATTTTCCGGATGATCCGCATTGTTTTGACGAGAACGACGAGATGCTGCTCGGCGCCAATCTTCTGGTTGCCCCGGTGGTTGAGCCCGGCGAGCGGGAACGGAGGATCCGTCTGCCCGCCGGCAGCGGCTGGTACGATTTCTGGAGCGGCGACTATTACGAGGGCGGCGCCACGATCACGGTGCCGGCCCCCTGGGACCGTCCGCCGCTGTTGGCCCGGGCTGGTTCGGCCATTCCGCTCAATCTGGCACCGCAACATTTCAATAGCGCCGCGGATGAGCGCGGCTTTGCCATCTTCCCGGATCACGACGTTGCGGCGTTTGCCCAGGATTGCTTCGAAGATGACGGCGACAGCGAGACATACCGGGATGGCCAGTATGGTCTGTGGACGCTGGCGGTATCCGGCACAGCCACGACCCTCGAGATCACGCTGGGCAAGGCGGGGCGCTGTCCGCCCCCGGCCGATCGCGTGACGATCCTGCTGCCGCGGCAGGAGCGACGTCGCGTCGCGATTGCAGGCGGCACAATCCTGGCCCGCACGGAACGGGACGCCAGGATCGCCATCACCGTCGCGGTCTGACCTATAACGGGGCCGCTTTCCGGTATCGTCGCACCGGCAAGCGGCCCGACGGATCGGACCCGGCGGCGGCAGAACCGATACGGAGATCAATCCGGACAGCAACCCAGGCGGCACCTGCCCTCTTTGTCATCGAAAGAGGTCGGGTCGCCTGGCAACAGTGAGGAGTTGGCCCATGAAAATGACGTTTCGCTGGTATGGCGACAAGGATCCGGTGACCTTGGCAAATATCCGGCAAATTCCCGGTGTGGTCGGTATCGTTTCCGCCGTGTACGATATTCCGGTCGGTGAAACCTGGCCGATCGAGACGATCCGGCAGCTCAAAGCGACGATCGAGTCCCATGGCCTCGCGTTCGAGGTCATCGAAAGTGTGCCGGTTCATGAGGATATCAAACTCGGCAAACCGACCCGTGACCGTCTGATCGCCAACTACGCCCAGACGCTGCGCAACCTGGCGGCCTGTGGCCTCAAGGTCGTGTGCTATAATTTCATGCCGGTGTTCGACTGGACCCGGACCTCGCTTGAGATGAAACTGCCCGACGGATCGACGGCCCTGGCCTTTGACGTCGACGTGGTTGACAAGATCGACCTGTCAAAGGGCATCGATCTTCCCGGCTGGGACACCAGCTACAAGCCCGGGGAACTCAAGGCGCTTCTGGCCGAATACGCGACGATCGACACGGAAACCCTGTGGGCCAATCTCGCCTATTTCCTGAAGGGCATCATTCCGGTCGCGTCGGAAGCCGGGATCAAAATGGCGATCCACCCCGACGATCCGCCGCGGCCAATCTTCGGCTTGCCGCGGATCGTCAAGAACCGCGATGATCTCGCACGCCTTCTGGACCTGGTCGACACGCCCGCCAATGGCTTGACGCTTTGTTCCGGGTCGCTCGGTGCCGACGCCCATAACGATATTGTCGCGCTGGTGCGCGAGTTCGCGGGCCGGGGACGGATCCATTTCGCTCACCTGCGCAATGTCAAGGTGAACGAACGGGGCGATTTCCATGAAACCGCCCATCGTTCGGCGGATGGCTCGCTTGATATGGCCGCGATCGTCCGCGCCTATTTCGAAGCGAATTTCGAGGGCTATATCCGCCCGGACCACGGCCGCATGATCTGGGGCGAAACCGGCAAGCCCGGTTATGGCCTTTATGACCGTGCGCTGGGCGCCGTTTACATCAATGGGCTTTGGGAAGGTATCGCCAAGGCCAGCAAAGAGGCTTTATCATGACGGTTCCGTTCAAGATCGATCTGGCCGGTCGCGTCGCCGTGGTCACCGGTGGCGGCGGCGTGCTGTGTTCGCAAATGGCCCGCGCACTGGCCGAAAACGGTGCCAAAGTCGCGATCCTCGACATCAAGCTGGAGGCGGCGGAGAGCGTTGCGACGGCGCTCCGGGCCGATGGGTTCGTTGCCAAAGGGTTTGCCGCCAATGTGCTGGAGCGGGAATCCCTGGAAACCGCGGCCGCGGCTGTTCTGGCGCAATTCGGCCCGTGCGATCTGTTGCTCAACGGTGCCGGCGGCAATCACCCCAAAGGAACCACGACGCGGGAGTGGCTCGAAGAGAGCGATCTCAACGACCCGTCACTGGTCACATTCTTTGATCTTGATCCCAAAGGCATCGAGTTCGTCTTCAACCTGAATTTCCTGGGCACGCTGATGCCGTCCCAGGTGTTCGCGCGGCAAATGCTTGGCCGCAAGGGTTGTTCCATCATCAATGTCTCATCCATGAACGCTTTCCGCCCCCTGACCAAGATCCCGGCCTATAGCGGCGCCAAGGCTGCGGTCAGCAACTTCACCCAATGGCTGGCGGTGCATTTCTCCAAGGTCGGCATTCGCGTCAACGCGCTGGCGCCGGGCTTCTTTCTGACCAATCAGAATCACCAAATGCTGGTCGACGAAGCCACCGGCGCGTTCACCGAGCGCGCCCGCAAGATCATCGACCATACCCCGATGGGCCGCTTCGGCGAAGCCGAGGAGTTGATCGGAACCTTGCTTTGGCTCGCCTGCGAGCCCGCATCGAGCTTCGTCACCGGTATCGTTGTGCCGATCGACGGCGGCTTCTCCGCCTATTCCGGGGTGTGATATCAACCCGCGATGAATTTAACCCATCGTGGATTACCGAAGGGCGGGCACGGAGGCCCGCCCCACCGATGCACGGCGGCGATGTGTCAAGATCAACGCGGGTTGCTGTAATTCCGAACTCAGCCCAAAATCAGCGGCGCCGGTCCAGCCCGACAGCACGTTGGACCGGCGCCGCTGCCCGATTATGAGCGCAGCGCGGTCATCAGGGCCCGCAACTGGGCCGGCTTGATCGGTTTGTTGAGCAGATGATAGCCGCGGGCCTCAACCTCGTCATTGACCTCGGGGCGGCGGTTGGCGGTGATCACGATGCCGTGGACGGGCGCGCCGAGATGCGCCTCCAGACGGCTGATCTCATTGATGCCGATGCAACCGTGATCCAGGTGATAATCCGCGATCACGAAATCCGGCGGGCGGCCGATGGTGGCAAGCAGGCCGATCGCCTCGTCGCCCGAGGTCGCGCCATAGACGACACAGCCCCAGCCCTGAAGCAGTGCCGTCATGCCGGTGATGATGCTGTGTTCGTTGTCGATCACCAGAACCATGGTCCCGGTCAGCCGGTTGTTCCCGGTTGTCGGCGGTTTCTGTTTGACCTGGGATCCCCGGAACGTCCCCAACGGCACGGTGACCGAGAACATTGACCCCTTCCCGACGACCGAGCGCACATTGATCGGATGGCCCAGCATGCGGGAAATTCGTTCAACAATAGCCAATCCCAAACCCATGCCACGATCGCGGGCGCTCTGTTCATTACCCAGCCGACGGAATTCCTCGAAAATCTCGGTTTGCTTGTCTTCGGGAATCCCGGGGCCGGTATCCCAGACATCAATCCGCAGCGCATCACCGCGCCGCCGGCAGCCCAGCAGGACACCGCCACGACGGGTATAGCGCACGGCGTTCGACAGGAAATTCTGGATAATCCGGCGCAGCAGACGGATATCGCTGCGCACCACGGCGGTCGATGACACGATCCGGAAGTCGAGCCCGCGATCCTTGGTCAGTGCCCGGAATTCCGTCGTCATCGCCGACAACAGGCTGTCGATCGGAAAGTCGGTGATCTCGGGAGAAACCGCGCCGGCATCGAGCTTGGAAATATCCAGCAGCGTCGCCAGCAGCTCTTCGACGGATTCGAGCGCGACGTCGGTGTTTTCGATCAGCGTCCGATTCTGCGGTGTCTGATCCAGATCGGCCAGTGCCGAAACGAACAGTCGGGCGGCGTTGAGCGGCTGCAGCAGATCGTGGCTGGCCGCGGCCAGGAAACGGGTCTTGCTGAGATTGGCTTCCTGGGCCTGCCGGGTGGCGATGCGCAACGCCGCCTCGACCGTGCGACGCTCCGCAATTTCCTGATGCAACTGGGTATTGACCGACATCAGGGCCGCGGTCCGTTCCTCGACCCGGCGTTCCAGGCTCTCCTTGGCCTCTTTGAGCGCCTCGGCAACCAGACGCCGTTCAGTGATATCCTGAATCAGGGCGAAATAACCCAACACCGTGCGATTTTCATCGAAATGCGGCAGGTAGGTCGCAAGGCCATAGCGCTGCCCACCCTCGGAAGATGGCAGTTCGATTTCAAAGGTCACTTCCTGACCAGACAGTGCGGCCAGGACATAAGGCCGGCGCTGGGCGTAATGCGTCGGTCCCAGCGCCACCCACATCGGCTTGCCATCGATATCGGCGCGCGGTTGTTTGAACCAATCCTCGTAGGGCTTGTTGACGAACCGGTAGCGCTGGTCCTTGTCGACATAGGCGATCAAGGCCGGCAGGGCGTCGGTGATCGTCCGGATCCGCCGTTCACCCTCGCGCAGCGCCCGTTCCGCGTGTTTGCGCGCGGTAATGTCACTGAATGTCATCACGAAGCCGCCACCCGGCATCGGACTACGTTTGACATCAAGGATGCGCCCGTTGTGCCAGCGTTGCTCGATATCGACGGCCTCAAGGAAATCCTGGCCGTCGCCATCAAGGACCCGGCCGTCGAGCCCAATCTCCCCCAGGCTGGCGTTGTAGCGCCGGAAATCGCCAAAGGTGGCGCCGCGGCGGGCCAGCGACGCGGGCAGGTCGAGCAGCCGGACGAACCAGTCGTTCCACGCAACCAGTTTCAACCCCCGGTCGTAGACCGAGACGCCTTGCGCCAGATTGTCGAGCGTCGCCTGCAACAGCGCGGATTTCTCGGCGAGTTCCTGTTCCCGTCGCCGGGTTTCGCTGAGCTTGACGTCGGTGATGTCGGTGTAGACGCCGACGATCCCGCCGTCGCGGGTACGCCGTTCATTGATCTGCATCCAGCGCCCGTCGCACAGCGCCTGGACATAGGGGCCGCGCGGGTTGCTGTGGACGTTGAGGCGATAGCGCAGCCAAGCCTCGGCATGCGACGCCGCCTCGACCACCGAGCGCGTTTCGACCGCGAGCCGGGCCAACGCATCAAAGGTCAGTCCCGGCTCGATCTTGTCGGCAAAGGCCGGCCAGAAGGAGCGGTAGCGACCATTGCACAGCAACAGGCGGTCCTCGGCGTCGAACAGGGCAAAGCCTTCATTGACGGCATCGATGGCCTCGATCAGCCGAAGCTGCGCGGTCTCCGCCTGCAATTTGGCGCGTTCGAGCTCGCCGTTTGAGCGTTCCAGCTGTGCCAGGGCGGTCTCGAGCTGCTGGGTTCGCTCATGGATCCTGCCGTCGCGGCTGGCCGCATCCTGGACATCCGGGACCAGGGTGAACGCGCTGTCGGTGGCATTCATCCCGTGTTCAACCCGATCCATCAGGACCTGGCTGGTCGCGCGCAGCCTGGTGACTTCACGTTCGAGTTCCTCGACACGATTGGATTCCGAATTCGCAACCGGAACGACTGTCATCGCGTCACCCGATCATGCGATGACACAAGGACGGACGGCGCAACGGCACCCGGACCTGTCGCGCCGGGACGGGAATGGGCGGCCAGGACCGCGAGGTCAAGCTGTGTTGCGGGGGCGACGATGGCGCACACCATCCCGGGCTGCGCCAAGCCCGCATGACCGGCCTCGGCCGCAGCGACCCGATCGCGACAAGCCGTTGTGGCTTGGCGAATGGCGCCGGCACCCTGTTCCATCGTTCCACACATCGTCATTTCTGGCGCCGCTTCGCGGATGTCATGCGCAGATGACACCCGCGCCATTGCTCGTTTCTCCCGCCCTGCCGTTTCGATGAACCGCAGCATCGGCGCGGCAACCATACCGATGCCAAACAAGCTACTCCGGCGACGCGAGCAGTGCCAAGGCCGCACCAGTGTCTGCCCCCTTAGACAATAGCACTAGTGTTGCACTGCAACATTTTGCTTTGTTGTGCCTTGCGATGTCCGGCGACGCGCCCCGGGATCATAGCCTGGTCGCCCGAGAATAACCCTTGACTTCGAGCGCGCTCGAACACCTACCCTCGGACGCGTCGTGACGAACAGGCGGGCCGGTGATGAAAATTGGTGAATTGGCACGGCGGACCGGGCTGACGGCTCACACGATCCGTTACTACGAGCGGATTGGCCTGCTGCCTTTCGCGATACGGGATCATGCGAAACAACGGGACTATGACGGATCGATCCTGCCGTGGATCGGGTTCATCGGCCGCCTGAAAACGACCGGAATGCCGATCCGCGACATGCTGCGCTACGCCACCCTGCGGGCCCAAGGTGACGCGACCGCGGCCGAACGCGGGGCGTTGCTGGAACAGCACCGGGCCCGCGTACGCCACCATCTCGCCGAATTGCAGGCCTGCCTGGTCGTCCTCGATACCAAGATCGCCGGCTATGCCGGTTCTGCACGCGGATCCGCCGGCGATGCCGGCGGATCAAAGGGGATGGAGCCTCATCATGACGCAATTCAGCAAGGAACCCGAGAGCCGGTTCGAGCGGGGCCAGCGCGCCCTCTGTGAGATCGACGGTGCGGCGGGCGAACGGGTCGTTGCCGCGCTCGCCGACATCGCCCCCGACTTCGCCCGCTATCTGATCGAATTTCCGTTCGGCGACATCTACACCCGTCCCGGCCTGGACCGGCGCGCCCGGGAAATCGCGACGATCGCGGCGTTGACCGCGCTCGGCACCGCGACGCCACAGCTCAAAGTTCACATCGAGGCCGGGCTCAATGTCGGGCTCAGCCGCGAGGAGGTCACCGAGATCCTGATCCAGATGGCCGTCTATGCCGGTTTCCCGGCGGCCCTCAACGGATTGTTCGCCGCGCGGGAGGTCTTTGCCGGGCGCGACGCGGCGGCCGCGCCCTGAGAGATAATGCCCCGGCGACCGCCTCCCGCTGTTGCACCCTGGCGGTCCTCAATGCGGGATCACCATGGATCACCGATTCGATGTCAGGGCGGGCAGCACGGACAAGGCCGCGTGCTGCAACAGCATGATGGTCTTGCCATCCTGGATCACGCCATCGCGGATCATGGCCAGGGCCTCGTCGATATCGAACTCCAGAACCTCGATATCCTCGCCTTCGGCGGCCGAACCGCCACCCGGTGCGATCCGATCCGCCGGGGCGTAGCGTCCCAGAAAGAAGAACAGTTTCTCCGTGACCGAACCCGGGCTCATATAAGCCTCGAAGATCTTGACCACGTCGCGGATGCGATATCCGGTTTCTTCTTCGGTTTCGCGACGGATCGCCGCTTCCGCACTCGCCTGATCCAGCAGACCCGCCGGCGCCTCGATCAGAAGATCATGGCAGCCATTGACGAACACCGGAAAGCGGAATTGGCGGGTCAGGATCACGGTTCGTCGATCGGGATCATAAAGCAGGATCGTCGCGCCATTGCCACGGTCATAGGTCTCCCGGCTCACGGTCTGCCAGGTGCCATCGCGGCGATGAAAATCGAACGTCGTCTTTTTCAGCAGGAACCAGTCGTCCGACAGCGTTTTGACATCACGGATGCGGATGCGGTTGGCCAGCGTCATGGGCGTATCCTTTGCCAGATCGTATGATGCACCCCTTGATAATTCGTGCAGTTTCATGCAACGTCAAGATATTTCCTGCACCCAGGAGAAAGGCCCGATGCTAACCCAGCAGCGCAAAGCGCATATTCTCGACGTCCTGAATCGCGACGGACAGATTGTTGCCAAGGAATTGAGTCACGCGCTCGGGCTGTCGGAGGACACGATCCGGCGTGATCTCCGCGAACTCGCGGCGGAGGGTTTGCTGCAGCGTGTCCATGGTGGTGCGCTGCCGGCGTCGCTGGCCGTTGCGGATTTTGCCGGACGCCAACAGGTCGCAACCGAGGGCAAGGCGGCGATCGGCCGCGCCGCGGCACGCCTGGTGCGCCCGGGCCAGGTGGTTTTCGTCGATGGCGGAACCACCGCGGTGCAGATGGCGCGCCATCTCGCCCCCGACCTGGTCGCCACCGTGGTAACCCACAGCCCGAGTGTCGCCGTTGCGCTGCTGGACCATCCCGGTATCGCGGTCGAGCTGATCGGCGGGCGCCTGTTCAAGCACTCGGTCGTTGCCGTCGGTGCCGCCGCGATCGAAGCCATCGCGCGGGTGCGTGCCGACACCTATTTCATGGGGGTCACCGGCGTGCACCCGGATGTCGGCTTGACCACCGGTGATTCGGAGGAGGCCGCCGTCAAACGCGCCCTGTGCCGGTTCGCCGCGGAAACCGTGGTGATGGCCTCCCGCGAGAAGTTGGGGGCGGCCTCGCCCTACCTCGTGGTTCCTTTGGCCGAGGTCGACACGCTGCTGATCGAACCCGATGCGCCTGTGGATCTGATCAAGCGGTTCCGTGATCGCGGTGTCGACGTGGTCACGGCGTGATCCGTCGCGGTCACGCATCGCCAATGGCCCTGGCAAGCCCGGGCCATTGGCGGGCCATCAGCATTTTTCCTTTTGGCTGTCGGCCCGCGGGTTGCCGCCCGCACCCGCTCAGGGTGAACCCCGAATCCCCCTCTCTCTTTTGACAAAAGCAAAGGGGTCTGGGGCATGGTCGCCGTTGGGTTTGGGCGAAAGCCCAACGCGTCGTCGCCAAAATGGGAACCGCTGGCGGGCCATTGGCGGGCTTGAGGCCGGGCCCCGGCCTCATGTATCCTGCGCCGCGGCCGACGACCGTCGGATCGCCGGGTCAACGCCCTGGGAACGCTACCGCGACCGTCATGCTCCAACCAATTCCCATCCTGACCGGTTCGATTTGTACATCCCTGGTTGTCGCGGTCACGGTTTCCGCGGCGACCGCCGCATCCTTGACGCTGGAATTGCCGGTGCCCCTGGCGGCGAACGATGACGCCGGCGCGCTGCACGCCGCGGCCGGGGATGGTGAGCTCTGGACATGGTCACGCAACCTGGGCAAAGGGTTCTGGGCGTCACGCGGCGTCCAGGTCGTGCCCTATCTGGAGTTCGGCGGCCAAACCAACGACGCGCCACCCCATGGGTCGCTGTTACCGTTGCTCCACGAACCCGCCGGGCGCTTGATGATCGGCGGCACGATGCGGACCTGGTTGAGCGCCCGCTGGAGTCTTGCGCTGGATGTTGCCGGCGGCCGCGTGATCGAACCGGCGGCAACCGGCCGGCCGGTTGTGACCCGGCTCTCCGATGACGACGCCGATAAGGTGTGGCGGGCCGGCGTGAAGCTGCGCTACGGTCTCAATCCACATTTCAGCGCTTTCACGGTGATTGAACGCGAAAGCCCCCAGTTTGGGCTCCAGACCGGGTCGGCACGACCCTGGCAGCCCAAGGCCAACGGGGCCGAAACTCTTTTGCGCTTCGGATGCGCGTACCGGTTCTGATGACCAAAAGTCCCGATCCCTCATTGCCCCGCCTGCTTCTCGTCGACGATGATGTTGAGCTGATCGAAATGATGGTTGAATATCTTGAACCGGAGGGCTTCAGGGTCGATGCCGTTCATGACAGCGCCGGGTTTTGGGATGCGGATCCGACACAGGCCGATCTGATCATCCTTGACGTGATGCTGCCGGGGCGCTCGGGGTTCGAACTGCTCAAGGAATTGCGCAAGCGATCGGATATCCCGGTGATCATGCTGACGGCCCGCGATGATGACGTCGATCGCATTGTCGGCCTTGAGATCGGGGCTGACGACTATGTGTCCAAGCCGTTCAATCCGCGCGAACTGGTGGCACGGGTGCGGGCCGTGCTGCGTCGCTCCCATAGCGAACCGGGCGCGGTTCCCGGGGCGGCCGCGCGCCTCGCGGTCGAGGATGTCGAACTGGATCCCGCCTCGCGCGAGGCCTGGTGCCGCGGACAGCGTCTCGACCTGACGACGGCGGAATTCAATCTGCTGGAGTGTTTCCTGGGTAATGCCGGACAGGTGGTCGGCCGCGATGACCTGTCGCAGGCCGCGTTCGGCCGCGCCAACGGCACCCGCATCGACCGTAATGTCGACACGCTGGTCAGCAAGCTGCGGCGCAAGCTGGACCCGGATGACGGCACCGAGGTTCGGATCAAGACGATCCGCAACGCCGGCTACATCTATGTCCTGCCGACCGGCAAAAATCCGTGAGGGCGATCGCGCGGACCCTGTTCGGCAAGATCCTGCTGTGGTCGGTTTCGGTGCAACTGGTCACCGTCGGCACCCTCCTGGCGCTCGCGACATTTTATCTGCCGGAATCGCAAGAGGCGGTGGACAACGCCTTCTCGCTTTATGCCGACACCGCGGTCGCCTTGTATGAGCGTTTTGGCAACGAGGCGCTCGACAAGTTCCTGGCCCGCAGCGGTGACACGACGCTGCTGCAACTGACGCTGTCGGCGACCGATCCCGGCACAGCCTGCGGGCCGCGCACCCCGGAGTCGGCCAGCATCGTGGCCCGCGGTCAGACGGGAAGCTACTGTCTGACGGTGCATGCCAAAAATGGCGGCCTGCCCGAATCGCCAGAGAGCCGGCGGTCGCGCATGCAGATCACCGTGCTGCTGCAACTGGTGAGCAGCGCCGGGCTCAGCTATGTCATCGCCCGCTATCTGTCGCGCCCGATTTCGGACCTGAGACAGGCCGCAACGCGCCTGGCCAAAGGCGACCTGACGGCACGGGTCGGCGCCAAATTCGCCGGACGCCATGACGAGGCGGCGGATCTCGTCCGTGAATTCGACCAGATGGCCGATCGGGTTGCCGCCTTGATCGAGGTGCAACGCCGCCTGGTCGGTGATGTCTCGCACGAGATCAAGTCGCCCCTGGCCCGTCTCAACATGGCCCTGGGCCTGGCGCGCCGCGATGCCGAGGCGCACGCGCCCCGGCAGTTCCAGCGCATGCAGCGCGAAATTGACAATGTCTCTCAACTGGTACGGGAACTATTGACCCTGGCCAGCCTGGATGCCGGTGCCGCAAAAACCGTCAGCGAACCTATCGACCTGGGCGAACTGATCGCCGACCTGCTGGCCAACATCGCCTATGAGGCCCCCGATCGCGCCGCGGACCTGCGGTTTCGGCCCCCCGGCGACACCATCACCGTTTGCGGCGACCGGGCGCTGCTGGGCCGCGCGATCGAGAACGTGCTGCGCAATGCCGTCTTTTACACCGCCCCGCAGGACGCGATCGAAGTCACCTGCGCGCCGGACGGCAATGACCGGGCCCTGATCACGATCCGCGACCAGGGCCCCGGCGTACCCGATCATGCGCTCGCCCGTCTGTTTGATCCGTTTTACCGGGTCGACGACGCGCGGACCCGACAGACCGGCGGCTCCGGCATCGGCCTGGCGATCTGCCGCCGCGCGATCGAGGTTCATGACGGGCGCGTCGCGGCCCACAATATCGCGCCGCATGGCCTCGCGATCGTGATGGATTTGCCACGCCTGGCGGAGCACACCGATCAGACCCATATCTCCATACAACACCATAATCGAGTGGGCTAAAGCTGACGACGGTGACAGGCCGCAGCGGAATCATCGCGGCCCGGACAGTGGAGCGGCAATGAGCCTCAGGCCTATCAGTTTCCTTGGAGTTATGCTGCTGATCCTGGTCACGTGGGAGCCGGCTCTGGCGTTCTCCACCGATTCCGACAATGAGGATGCCACGCGCCATTCCGACGCGGACCAGCCGCCGTCGCAGGGGGCCGGCGATTACCATTATTCCGGTCTTGGTTTCATCTTTTCCATAAGCCGGACCGCCCCATCCCCCGATGCGGCGTCGGCGCGCCGTGACCCGGATGCCGAACGCGATACCGCGGCGCGATCGCGCCCGGGCTTCTTCCGGCGCGCTTTCGACCGGATCTTCGGCGACGATTGACCCGGGCGTTCGGGCGTCGGCCAGGCCGACGCCACGACCAGTCTCCGCAGACATCCAACCATCTCCACACAACTCCACGGGGTACGCCGCTAGGGTGAGCGCCTCTGGAATAGAAGCGGAGCTGGCCCAATGTCTTCCCCGTCCCGATCGCTTGCCGTCCTGGTCCTCACGACCCTGACGGCCGCCCTGTGCCCGCCGGCGGCGGCGTCACCGGCCACCGAGACCCATCTCGATTTCACAGTGCTCAAAGACGGCAGCCCCATCGGACAGCATCACATCGACCTGAAACGCGATGGTGACACCGAAACCGTCGCGATCCGGACCAACGTCCAGGTCCGGGTGGCTTTCGTTGTCGTCTACCGCTTTGAACATAGCGGGACCGAGCTGTGGCGCGGCGGCCATCTGGTAACGCTGCACACCCAGACCAATGATGACGGTAACCGGCACGCCGTGACCGTTACCGCGGCCGCCGATCACCTCGATATCGAAGCCGACGGGACGCGTCACCAGAGCGCCGCCGGGATCATCCCCGCCAGCCTGTGGAACCAGGATCTGGTCCGGCAATCGACCCTGCTCAACACGTTGACCGGGGCACCGATGTCGGTGACCGTCGCCGATCTGGGGACCGACACCATCGCCGCACACACCAGCCCGACCCCCGCGCACCACTTCAAGATCACCGGGGAATTGGAGCGTGACCTCTGGTACGACCCGTCGGGAACGCTGGTCCAGGTCGAATTCAAGGCCCAGGACGGCGCCGACATTCGTTACGTGCTCGGGTGACCGGCCATGTTTGAACTTGTCGGTCCGGAACACCGGTTGCGTCCCGCCGTGGAATCGACGATCCGCTCGGCTTTCCACCGTGGTCACGATGCCCGTCTGACGACGCTGCCGCACTGGCTGGTCGCCCGTGTCGACGACACGGGTGTGATCGGCGCCGCATCCCTGCGCTTCGCCGAGGACGGCTTCTTTTCCGAGCATTATCTGGATCAACCGGTCGAGAGGGCGATTGCCCAACAGACCGGCACGACACCGGATCGCCGTGAATTGGCCGAGGTTGGCGGCCTTGCCGCCGGACGCCCCGGCGAAATCCGTGACATGATTGGCGGAATCGTCGGGTTCCTCCAGGATCGGGGGATGCGATGGGCCTTCTTTACCGCGACCATCCGGCTCCGTTTCCTGCTGCGGCGCACGGGGATTCCCCTGATCGACCTCGCCACGGCCGATCCGGCGCGGATCGAGGCCGCCGAAAGCTGGGGCCGCTATTACCAGCAACAACCCCGTGTCGTTGCGGTCGGTGACGACCGCCTGCGCGTCACGTTTCACCCGGCCCACCCGGTCCCCGGAGGACACGTCCATGTTTGAGGTTCTGACCGCATTCATGGGCCATGCCCGACACAGACCGCACCATCCCGCCATCCTCGATGCCGGGGGCTGCCTGACCTACAGCGAACTGGCGGACGCGATCCGTCGCACCGCCGCCGGAATCGACTCCCTGCCCGACAAGGTTGGTCTGCTTGCCCCCGAAGACCGCCGAGGTATCATCTGGTACCTGGCCCTGGCCTGGGCGGGGCGAACCATCGTCCCCCTGCCCGGCTTCTTTTCGACGGCGCAACGGGCCCACATCATTCACGACGCCGGCCTCAAAACCGTGATCGCGGCGCCCGAGGAAGCCGACAAAGTCCGGATGGGCGCCTGCGCCATCGTCACCCCGGGGGTCGGGTCCGCCCTGTCGGCGACGCCGTCACGCGAGAACCGCTGTATCATCTACACCTCCGGCACCACAGGACGGCCCAAGGGTGTGGTCCTGGGCGAACGCCAACTGTCCGCCAGCGTCACCGCCCTGATCGAGGCGGCCGACGCGAGCGGTGACGACCGGACGCTGGCCGTGCTTCCCGCGGCACTGCTGCTGGAACAGATCGCCGGGATCGCCGTCCCTCTGTCGGTCGGGGCATCGATCATGCTGTGCCCCGATCCCCATGCCATCGCGACGGCGGCGGCGACCTTCGCGGCGACCACCACGGTTCTGGTGCCGGACCTGTTGTCAGCCTGGGTTGGGGTGCTGGAGCGGCTGAAACAACGGGCCCCGGCAAGCCTGCGTTTTGTCGCCGTCGGCGGCGCCCCGGTACCGCCCCGCCTTGCAGAACGCGCCGAGGCCGTCGGTCTGCCGATTCACGAAGGCTATGGTTTGTCGGAATGCTGCGCGGTCGTCGCGCTCAACCGCCCCGGCGACCGCGCCGTGGGGACGGTGGGCCGGCCGATCTCCGGCGTCAGCGTGACGATTGACCGGGGTGAAATCGTCGTCGCCGGCGCCACGGTGATGGACGGTTATCATCGCGAGCCGACCGGCGATGCGTCCTGTGACGGCACCATCCCCGAGCTGCCGATGGCGTCACCGCCGGCGGTCTGGCGCACCGGGGACGCCGGTCATATCGATGGAAATGGCCGGCTGGTCGTCGCGGGGCGCATCGATGACGTGATCACCACCAGTACCGGACGCAATATCCATCCGGATTGGATCGAGCAGATGATTCTGCGCGATCCCCGGATCCGCCGCTGCGCCGTCATCGATGGCGGCAGCCATCCCCGTGCCGTTCTGGTTCCGGGCGCGGAATCGCTGTCACACGCGACCGCGGCCGAAATTGAGGCCCTGGTCGCGGCGCTGTGCGCCGATGCGCCCGATTATGCCCGCCCGCGGGCCAATTTGATGATTTCAGAGACCGCCCTGGTGCAGCAGGGACTGATCACCGCGAATGGCCGGCTGCGCCGCTGGGCCATTGCTGCGACCCTCACGGAGACCCCATGACCCTGTCCTTTTACCAGCATCTGGTGCTCGAAACCGCCCTCGACCAGGCTCGGTTCCGGGCCATCCCGCTGATCCTGCGCGCCGTCACCCTTGGCGTTGATCGTGACCTGTATCTCGCGTTTCTGGCCAATGCCTACCACCATGTCCGGCACACCTGCCCGCTGATGGGGCTGGCCCTGTCACATTGCCGGGAGGACGACGCCGCCTATCGCGCCGGACTGCTCGATTATGTCATGGAGGAAAAAGGACACGAAGCCTGGATCCTCGAGGATATTGCCGCTCTGGGCGGTGACCCGCGTCACGTTGTTGAGCGGACCGCGCCCTTTGCCGTGCGCATGATGGTCGCATACGCTTATTTCGCGGTGGAACGCATCAGCCCCTACACGTTGCTCGGGATGATCCATGTCCTGGAAGGAATGTCGGTGGCCCTGGCGCCCGCGGCGGCCGACGCGATCCGGGCCCACCTCACCCCGGACGATGGCACCGACGGAGCCCGCGACGCGATCCCGCCCGGCTTCCGCTATCTCACCACCCACGGCCAGCTCGACGAAAATCACGTCGATCTGTTCGCCGGATTGCTCGAACGGATCGACACCCCGGCACGGCGCGGCCTTGTCGTTCAGGCCGCCCGCGATTTTTATCGGCTCTATGGGGACGTCTTTCGCACCCTGAGCCCGGCCCGGGAGATCCGTGATGCCGCTTGATGGTAAAATCGTCCTGATCACCGGGGCCGGATCGGGCATCGGCCAGGCGTTGGCCCGGGAACTGGCGAGCCATGGCGCCCGGCTTCTGTTGGTTGGGCGCCGGGTCGAGGCCCTGGAGGCAACCCGGGCATCATTGCCCGACCCGAGGCACGGCATGGTTCTGGCCGGCGACATCACGGATCCCCACACCCGCGCCGCGCTCGCGACCAAAGTGAGCACCCTGGGCCGCCTCGACATTCTGATTAATAATGCCGGTCTCGTGGAGACGGGGCCGCTCCGCGCCGACGACGCGTTCCGGCGCCGGCGCATGGTCGAGATCAATCTGCTGGCCCCGATCGAGCTGACCATGGCCCTGTTGCCGATCCTGAGGGCCAGCGCACCCGCCCGCATCGTCAATGTCGGTTCGATGTTCGGCGACATCGCCTTCCCCGGTTTTGCGGCCTACTCGGCAACGAAGTTCGGGCTCCGCGGCTGGTCCGAGGGTTTGCGGCGCGAGTTGGCCCCGTCCCGGGTCGCGGTGAGCTATGCGGCGCCCCGGGGTACCCGGACGCCCGCTGCCGAGGGCTTCGCCGAGCTTGCCTCGGCGCTGGCAATGCCGCTCGATCCCCCGGAAAAAGTGGCGCAACAGATCGTCGCGGGCATTCGGCGCGGGGCCCGCGATATCTATCCGAACGGGCCGGAACGCTGGTTCGTCCTGCTGCAACGTTTGATGCCCGGCCTGATCGATCGGGTCCTGATCCGGCGCACCGCCGGCGTGATCGCCGCACTGTCGACGGAACCCGCGTAACGGGAACCGGGATCGTGGTCGAGAGCCAGATTGCTCCGGTCTCACCGCACAGATCGGTACTGGCGGATCTTAGGAATAGGGAGCGAGCCATCGGCGAGTGGCTCGCCTCGCCGAAAATGAGAAGATCTCTCGCCACCGTCGTGCTCGCGAACGCGGGCATCCAGGGCCACAGGCACCATCATTCGGAGCTTGCCGCCCTGGCCCCCCGCGTTCGCGCATAGGCGCTAACTTTGTGACTGGACGGTGGGGATCGATCTGTGATTCATGGCGAGGATGGACCGCGAAACCCATCCTTATTCCGACGGTTCTAGTTAGTCCCCCACCGGGGCTTCCGACCCGCGAAGAATGAAACGGGCGGGGGTTTGGTGTATTTTGGCTGAGCGTCGTCGGCACAGAGGTCGGTTCATTCTTGGTGCGTTCGAGCCCGTTCGTTAGTCGGACCCGG
>JARLIO010000070.1 GCA_031291675.1 Azospirillaceae bacterium | reverse complement strand
TGAATACCGAAGCTTATCTCGCCGATACTTCGCCCGGGTGGTTTCAGTCCAAACCATCTTGTGATCTCCTCGTTGCTCGCAACCACGATTGAATCACAAGGGACTGGAATCACTCAACTCTTTTTCGGTCAGCCTCTCAGCGATCGGCACTGTGAGAATGTCGGTCAGCGCCCGCCACGTCCGCCATGACCCCAATACCCGCCGCCACCGCCCCAATGGTCGCGGTGGCCCCAGCCCCATCCGTCACCATAGCCAAACCCTAACACCGGTGCCGGATAGTAGTAGGGGCCGTAATCCGGCGCGTAATAGCCATAGGGTGTGCCAACAGGTCCCGGCGGCGGTCCATAGACGGCGCACGATGCGACGCTCAGCCCTGCGGCAACCAGTAGCGCGATCCGGACAATTTTGCTTTCTGCACGGGCCATGTGGACGTTCCTCGATGAATGCCGTGTCCTGCGATGGACAACGCCCTCAAGAACGTCGGGTGCGGGACGTAAGAAATCAACACCCTGGCAAAGTCAATCTTTTTTTTGGCGGGGGTGGAATTCTTTTGAAGACGGCATGTTGCCTCGTGCCGAATCCCGTGTCCGTCAGGATGTGGCGCCGATTTCCTCGGCGCCACGCAAGTCGACGCTGACCAGGCGGGACACGCCCCGTTCCATCATGGTGACGCCGAACAACCGGTCCATCCGCGCCATCGTCAACCGGTGATGGGTGATCACCAGAAAACGGGTCGCCTCGCGCCGCGCCATGTCCTCGACCAGGGTACAGAAGCGATCGACATTGGCCTCGTCGAGCGGGGCATCGACCTCGTCGAGCACGCAAATCGGTGCCGGATTGGTCAGGAACACGGCAAACAGCAGGGCCAGCGCCGTCAGCGCCTGTTCTCCGCCCGACAACAGCGTCAGTGCCTGAAGCTTTTTGCCGGGGGGGCTGGCGAAGATTTCCAGCCCGGCGTCGAGTGGATCATCGGCGTTGGTCAGCTTTAGATAGGCTTTGCCGCCGCCGAACAGTCGGACGAACAGATCCTGGAAATGCTGATCGACGACATCGAAGCTGGCCAGCAGGCGGTCCCGTGCCTCTTTGTTAAGGGTCCCGATGCCCTGACGCAGCCGGCCGATCGCCGCGATCAGATCACTGCGTTCGGTTTGCATCCCCTGGATTTGCTGGTCCAGCTCCGTGGCCTCCAACTCGGCGCGCAGATTGACCGGTCCCATGGTCTCACGCTCGCGCTGCAACTTTTCCAGCCGGGCTTCGACCGCGGCGATCGGCGGCACCGCCTCACCCTCGGCCAGGGTCGCCAACGCCGCGAGGTCTTCGGGGGCACAGTTCAGCTTCTCGGTAATCCGCGCGCGAATCGTTTGCTGGTTGTGCAGGCAGGCGCCGACGGCGGCTTCGGCGCGAACCCGGGTTTCGCGCCCGTCGGCGAGGCCGGCTTCGGCCTGCCTCAGGGCGCGCTCGGCACCATCAAGCTGCCGTTCCGCTTCGCCCAGCGCCTCGGTGGCGCGCTTGTGGCCACGTTGCGCCTCGGCGAGCCGCGTCAGCAAGGCCTGGCGTTCGCCTTCGATTTCGGCGGGACGGGCGGCCAGGGTTTCCAGCTCCTGGCGCACGGTCGCGGTGCGCTCGACCAGTTCGCGGACACGGTCATCGGCACCAGCGGATCGCGACTGCCAGCCATGCTGTTCCTGGACGATGGCGTTGAGCCGTTGCCGACGGGCGGTGATGTCGCGCAGGGTCCGGTCGCGGGCGTTCTGACGCGTTGCCAGATCGGTGCGCCGTTCCGCGACGCGGGCCCGCAGCTCCGCCATGTCCCGGCGAGCGGCCGCGGTGTCGGGCAAAACGGCGATCGCCCGGTCGGCGGCCTCGGCCTGGGCCGCGATGTCTTCGCGGTCGGCGCCGAGCCGCCCGATCGCCTCATCCAGCGCGGCCAGCTTGCTGGCGGCGGCGGCGGCGGTCTGTGCCAGCCGGGCGTGGCGGTCGCGGGCCTGACCGACGGTGGCAAAGGCATTGCGGACGGCGTCGCGGGCCTGGCGGTCCCGTGATGCCGCGTCGCTGGCGTGACGCCGGGCCTCGTCAAGGACGTCCTTGGCCGCCGCGGCATTCTCCTCCGCCGCGCCCTGTTCGGCATGGAGAACGGCCAGGCGGTTGCGCTGTTTCAGCCGGATCGCCGCGGCCGTGGGCGCGCCGGCCCGGACCGTCAGGCCATCCCAGCGCCATGCGGCGCCGTCGAGCGTGACCAGCGCCTGGCCGGGGTGCAGACGGGGCGCCAGCGCGGCGCCGCGGATCGCATCGGCGACAATGCCGATATGGGACAGGCGCCGCGACAGCGCCGGCGGTGCCTCAACCCGGGTGGCGAGACAGACCACGCCCTCGGGCAGGGCCGGTATCGGGGGGGCGGCATCGCGGTCGAACGGCGGCAGCGATCGCCAATGCACCGCGGCCGCCTCGTCCAGCGGCACGTCGAGATCGTCGCCCAGTGCGACGGCAAGGGCGGCCTCGGAGCCGGCCTCGACCTCGATCGCGTCGATCAGGGGCGGAAACAAGCCGCTATTGCTGCCAGCGGCCAGCACCTCGCTCAGTGCCGACGCTTCGGCGCGCAATCGCGTCCGCGCCGCCTCGGCTGCCTGATAGCGCTCGCGGGAGTGGCGTTCGGCGGCTTCGCTTTCCGCCTTGGCCCGCTCGGCGCTGTCCGCGGCGTCGCGGCAGATCTCCAGGCTTTCCTCGGCGGCGGCCAGGGCGGTTTCGGACGCGGCGAGATCGGGTTGGGCCGCAATCTGCTGCGCCAGCGCCTCGCGCTGCCGGCATTGCTCGTCGAGCCGACGGCCGGCCGTCGCCATCCGCGCCGCGATTTCGTTGGCCTGGCGCTGCAACGCGACGCGTTGCGCCTCGTCCGCGGCAATGCGCTCGGTCAGGGCGGTCAGCTCCCGATCCACCGTTTCGACAGCGTCGGTGGCGTCATCGACCGCGGTTTCGGTGGCTTCGCGCAGCATCTCCTCGTCGATCTGGGCGGCGGCCAGGCGTTCCTGTTCGCTGGCCAGCCGGGTCAGGGCGTCCTCGGCGTCGCCGGCCAGCGATTTTTCACGGACGAGGTCACGCAGCAGCTGTTCGAGATGGTTCTGGTTGCGGGTCCGGGCCGCGGCAACGCGTTGCTCCTCGCCATCGAGCTGTTCGCGGGCCTGGATCAGCCGCTGCACCGTGGTCGCGGCTTCGGCCTGGGCCTGGCGCAACGGCGGCAATCCGGTGGCTTGGTCGGCACGCCGGTTCGTCAAGCCGGTGACGCTGGCCATCAAGGACTGGACCGCGGCTTCGGCCTCGGCGAAGCCGTTGCGGGCCGTGATCAGATCATCTTCGGCGGCGCGCCAGCGCCGATGCAGCAACGACGCCTCGGTGTGCCGGATCTGTTCGGACAGCGTGCGATAACGGGCCGCCCGCTTGGCCTGTTTCGCCAGTCCCTGAAGCTGTGACTCCATCGTCACCAGGATATCGTCGAGACGGGTCAGGTTGGTTTCGGCGGCCTTGAGCCGCAATTCCGCTTCGTGGCGGCGGGAGTGCAGGCCGGTGATCCCGGCGGCCTCCTCCAGCAGCAGGCGCCGGTCCTCGGGCTTGGCATTGATCAGGGCGCCGACGCGACCCTGGCTGACCAGGGCCGCGGAGTTCGCGCCGCTGGAATTGTCGGCAAACAGCAGCTGGACATCACGGGCCCGCGCCGGCTTGGAATTGATGCGGTAATCGGATCCCGCGCCGCGCTCGATGCGCCGCACGATCTCCATCTCGTCGAGATCGTTGAAGCCGGCCGGCGCGGTGCGCCCGCTATTGTCGACGCACAGCGTGACCTCGGCCAGATTGCGTGCCGGGCGTTGGGCGGTGCCGCCGAAGATGACGTCATCCATTTCGTCGCCGCGCATCTTCTTCGCCGAACTCTCGCCCATGACCCAGCGCAGGGCTTCGACAAGATTGGATTTGCCACAACCATTGGGACCGACGATGCCGGTCATTCCCGGTTCGATCAGCATCTCGGTGGCATCGACGAAGCTTTTGAAACCGGATAGGCGCAGCTTGGAAAATTGCACGGTGGGATACGCTCAATGCCTCTGGGTCCCGGGGCCGGTCGGCGCCGGCGCCTGAATTAACCGGGCGATGATAGCCGGTTCAATGTGTTTTTGTCTCGGGACCCGGGGATTTTGCGGTCGCTGTTGTTCCCGGCCGTCGAATCAGCCCGCGCGCTCCCGTCATCGTCGCGTCGCGAAGACAAGCGGGAGGCGGGCGTCATCAGCTATTTTTTCGCGTACAGCGCCGTCAGAACCTTGTCGAAGGCATCATAGGGCTCGGCACCGACCAGCGTGTCGGAACCGCCATTGGGGCCACTGAACACGAAGGTCGGCGTGGACTCGACCTTGTATTGCTTCTCGGCCAGCATCCGCTTCTGCAGGATGCCATCGGTCAACGCCTTGTTGGCGACACAGGCATCGATATGGGCCTGGTCCAAGCCGGCAAGCTTGCCGGTCTGGCTCAGCGCCTTGACCGGATCCGCGGCCCGCTCCCATTGCGCCTGGGTTTTGAACAGCACATCGACGATCGGATAAAAACGTTCCGGGGCGACGCAGCGGCTCAGCGCCGCGGCACGGAGCGCGACGCCATCCAACGGGAACTCGCTGATGATCAGGCGGGCCTTGCCGGTGTCGATCCATTCCGCCTTGATCTTGGGCATCGTCTCGGCGTGAAAGTCGGCGCAATGCGGGCAGGTCAGGCTGGAAAATTCCGTGATCGTGATCGGGGCGTCAGGATTGCCAAGGATCCGGTCGGCCAGCGCGGCCGGGACATCAAGGTCAGCGGCGTGGGCCGGGGCGCCCGCCGCGATCAGCGCCAGCAGCGCCAGGAACGGTAGAATGCGATGCACTTCGAGGCTCTCCACCACAAAATGTTGCGAATAATACCAATCCGCGATGAGCTTGACTCATCGCGGATTGGTATCGGCGGCGACTGCCGCCGCGGCCCGCAAGGGCCGAAGCCTGCGTGGCGTTTGAACGCAACGGTCATTTCTAATGACCGTTGGTATAACGGGCCATAAGCGGCTCTGCCGCCTTCCTGTGCGCGATGGTACGACCGAGATCAAGTGAAAGCTTGGACATGTTTCGGATTTTGCGAGAAAGCGGTCGCGGCACCGGCGGTCAGGGCGGCGCGCGGAAGCCGGCGTCCGGCGTCGGATTGAGCAGGGTCAGCGTGACCCGGCGGTTTCGCGACCGGCCGGCTTCGTTGCCATTGTCGGCGATCGGCTGGGTATCGCCATGGCCGATCACGGTGAGCCGGCCGGGCGCCACCCCCTGATCGATCAGGACCCGGACCACCGCCGCGGCCCGCGCCGCCGACAACTCCCAGTTCGAGGGAAAGCGCGACCCGATGATCGGGATGTTGTCGGTGTGGCCTTCGACCTGCAGCGTGCCCCTGGTGTGGCTCAGCGTCGGTGCCAGCGCGGTCAGGACCGCGCGTCCCGGTGCCGAGAGATCGGCCTGGGCCGAAGCAAACAGGATGCGATCGCCGATCGTGATCGCGACGCTGTTATTCTGGACCTGGACCGAGACGTCGTCGGGCAATCCCAGTCGCCGGATCTGCTCCTCCAGCGGCGTCGCGACGATCATCTCGGTGCCGGCGCTGGGGGCATGGCCGGGCAGCAGCGCCGGGTCGTTCGATTCGGTATCGGTCGGGATCGCGGGTGATGGGTCGGGATTGGGCGGGGCGTGCGGCGGGACCGGCATTCCGGGGGCTGCGACCGTCGATGGCGGCGGCCGGTCAACCCGGGGCAACTGTTCTTTCAACAGGGTGATGGCCAGCATCATCACGAACACCGCAAACAGCAACGTGACCATGTCGCTGTAGCTCAGCAGCCAGATTTCCTGATCGGTATCGATTTCGGGAGCAACGGTTTGCCAGCGCGTCGCCCGGCGTTCCGGCATCGGCCGGCTGTGGGTCTCGGGCACCGGGTCCCGGAGCCGCGGGGGCGGTGGCGGGCGATGGCGGTTATCGATGACCATGGACCTCATCCTTGACGTCACGCAGGAATTCGCCCATGGCCTCGGCCACGGACGCCGGGCTGCGGCCAAGGCGGATCAACAGGATACCCTCGAGCATTACATTGAGGACGGCGATGTCGCGCGCGGTGGCCTGTTCCAGCTTGATGGCGATCGGCTTGAACACCATGTTGGCCAGCACGACGCCATAGAGCGTCGCCACCAGCGCCACGGACATATGCCGGCCGATCGTCGAAATGCTCGATGAACCAAGATCGGCCATCATCCCGATCAGCCCGACCAGGGTCGCCAGCAGCCCGAAGGCCGGCGCCATACCGGCGATGGTCCGGAACAGTCGCGACGGCAGGATTTCCTGTTCCGCGAATTTCTGGATCCGCCAATTCATGATCTGGAGAACGTCTTCGGTCGGCAGCGCGTCCAGCACCAGTTGCAAGCCGAGGCGCAGGAACGGGCTGGCGATCTCGGTCAGCTTTTCCTCGCTGGCCTGGATCGACCGGGTCTGATAGACGCGCGCCCATTCGATCATTTCCGCGATGTGGTTCTCGGCGGCGCTGTCGTCCCGGACAATCCGGCTCAAGGCGACCAGCGCACTCAGCAATTCCGACAGGCGGAAGGCGATCAGTGTCGCGATCGTGACGCCGCCGCCGACGATCGCCAGCCCGGACGGATTCCACAAGGTCCCGAAACCGTTGCGGTTGGCGACGAACCAGAACAACAACACAGCGCCGACCAGCCCCAGCAGGGTGGAGCTGAGCGAGCCGGTCAGCGAGAAGGATTTGGGCACAGTGGGGACCGATAGGGTTGGGCACGGTTCTGGCATTATAGCAGGGTCGGGCGCCAGATCGTCCGCGAAACCGGGCCTTATCCTGGTCGCGATCCGTCCGCGCCCACCGGTCCCGCCAGGGCCAGCAGCCGGTCGAGGTCGAGATGGGTTTCCAGATGAACCGCCAGACCGTCGAGCGCCGCGTCGACCATCGCCTCGAAGGCAATGCCCGGGCGGGCCGCGCCGCGCAGCAGCGCCAGAAAGCCATGGCGGAAATCATCGGCGGCGAACAGGCCATGGATCTGGCTGCCGAAGATCCGGCCGTCGGGTGAGACCGCGCCCTCGGCCCGCCCGGCGAGATCGAACCACGGGCGGGCCAGGGCCGGCCCGTCGATCCGGCCGACATGCATCTCGTAACCGCGCACCGCCGCACCGGTGCCGCGCTCGGTCCCGGTGACCGGCGCCAGGGTCTTGGTCGCGGTCATCATGGTTTCGAGGTCCAGCAGGCCCAGGCCGGCGGCGGATCCCGGCGCACCGTCGCTGCCTTCCGGGTCATGGATCTGGCGCCCCAGCATCTGGAACCCGGCACACAAGCCGACGACGCGGCCGCCGCGGCGGCAATGGGCGGCCAGATCAATGTCCCAGCCCTGGTCCCGAAAGAAACGCAGGTCGCCCAGGGTGGATTTGGACCCGGGCAGAAGCACCAGATCAGCGTCCCCGGGAAGCGCCTGTCCGGGTTCGACCAGGGTCATCAGGACGTCCGGCTCCAACCGCAGCGGATCAAGATCGTCGAAATTCGCGATGCGCGACAGGTGGGGCACGGCGACCCGGATCGGGCGCGGCGGACGCGGCGTGCCCGGGGCCGCGGCGACTATGGCCAACCCCATCGCATCCTCGGCCGGCAACGCCGTGGCACCCGGGAAATAGGGCACGACGCCCAGGCCGGGGACCCCGGTGCGCGCGGTGAGGATCGTCAGGCCGTCGTCGAACAGCCGGATGTCGCCGCGGAATTTATTGATCACGAAGCCTTTGACACGCTGGCGCTCGGCGGGCTCGAGCACGGCCAGCGTGCCGACAATGCTGGCGATGGCGCCGCCGCGTTCGATATCGGCGACCAGGATCACCGGCAGATCGGCGGCCGCGGCAAAGCCCATATTGGCGATATCGCCGCTGCGCAGATTGATCTCGGCCGGGCTGCCGGCACCCTCGACCAGGATAAGGTCGGCGGTCGCGGCGAGGCGGTGAAAACTATCGAGCACCGGCGTCATCAGCCCGTGCTTGATCGTCTGATAATCCCGGGCCATGACGCGGCCGACCCGTCGGCCCTGGACGATCAGTTGCACGCCCGTCTCGGTCTCGGGTTTCAGCAGGATCGGGTTCATGTCGATCACGGGATCGACGCCGCAGGCGCGGGCCTGCAAGGCCTGGGCCCGGCCGATCTCGCCGCCGTCAGCGGTGACCGCGGCATTGTTGGACATGTTTTGCGGCTTGAAGGGGCGCACCCGCAGCCCGCGCCGGGTGAAGGCGCGGCACAGGCCGGCGACGATCAGTGATTTGCCGACATCCGAACCGGTACCCTGGATCATCAGGCCGGCGGTGGTGCGGGGGGGGTGGGGCGAGGACATGATCCCGTTATACGCCGCGTCGGCGCGAACGCCAACGGTGGGCGGCGGTCCGCGCCCGACGCGTCCGACCAGGGCGGGGGTGGCAGGCCATCGACCTCCTAGCCTGCGTCGCGAGTCGAGACTTCGCGCGCCGCACCGAATGTGGCGCCGGGATCATCTGAGCCATGTCCCGCTCTCCCTAGGTGGTTTCGGCTCCTCAACAGAGCGCCACGGTTTAGAGAGGCATGATATTTTTCTCCATGTAAGAAGTGAAGATGTAAAGTCTTGTATGAAAAGATATCTTTTGATAAAGATTTATGCTTCTTTTCATTGTCATTACGAAAAATCGTACAAAAAAACGTATGATGTCACAATATGCACTGTTCCGGTGTATCAGGCGTTGCGGTAGTGTCATTAGTGGTAGTCGCGTCAGTTCATGGAGGCGTTTCAGAATCCCCTGTGAATAAGAGCAACTCCGCACTGCAAAAAAACTAACTATGGAGGTGTCTTAACATGGCGGATCTAAACCTTTACGCTTGGCGTATCAAGATGAAGTGGCTTCCAGTTCATCTTGATCACACTTTCGTAACAGATTATGAAGTGAATGGTTCGGATGTCAGTGGTGATCCGAATCCTGATTTCTGGTACTGTTATGGTGCTGGGCATGATAACGGAGAAACGGCGGGGCAAGGTAAAAGCGTCGTGACACTTGACAGTGTATCGAATATTTCGGAACCAAATAAACATTCTGGTACCGATGGCCAACAAGAATATGGAACAACAACATTAAGAAGTTGGTACGCAGATGGAAAATGCCATCAGGCTGCAAATCAGATTTTGTTTTGTATTGATTCCGATCCACCGGTAACGATCGACGCCGTGGGCAATTGGCTTACGTCGTTCCTTTATGGTACCTACGGCCTTCGTCCGAAAGAATGGGTCGATGTTGCCAAATCTGTCCGGTCGGACGGGAACCCAAGCTATGATGTTTTTTATGTCCGTGCCAAAGAGCTAATCGGGGACAACGACACCCTTCAGCGGCTTGAGGACGCCCGTGCTAAATTCCACAAATGGGTTATCGAAAAGGTTCAGCCAAAAGTAAAGAAGGATCACTATTCACTACCGAAAAAATGGATCCATCGATTGAATAGGCACTCAGAATATGTGTTAGCGCAGGCATATTATTATCTTGGTGGTGAGTTATTCTGGGACGTATTCGACCTGAAATCCATCCTTGGTGGCGCGTCTCATGAGTCCTATTTCGAGTCCGGAGAGAGTGACATCGTCGAGTTATTTGAAAATCTGGCAGCCGCAATTCACAATGCTGGCGAGGGTGAAGAGTATTCTGTCGGCGACACGTCCGACTGAGGCTCCGCGCAAGACTTGCCATCTTCGCCCGATCGGTCACGCATTCCCGCTTGATGACGCACGTCTTTCGAAGATCGCACGGCAACGGAGGTTTTGAAAAGGGCAGAGCTGAAGAGCATGGTCGCATTGACTTGACTCGGTCCAGTGCGACCATGCTCCATTATTTAACTTTATACGGAGTCGTAGACGTAAGCTATTCGTGGTATTAGCGCAAAAACGGATATAAAACAACGAAAAATTGTTCTAGCGTTTATGGGGTAGTGTTCGTATAACTTCGTTCGAAGGCTTTTGCGTTTTCAGAGGCTTTTTTTGTTCTGTTTTCTTCTCGATCCAGAGTTCAGCAGCGCAACGATTGGCTCGTTTTCGTTGCGCGTGTCGCATGCCAAGGCCCGCCCGGACCTAAAACTCGATCCCGGCCTGGGCTTTGACGCCATCGCGGAACGGGTGTTTGACCATGGTCATCTCGGTGACCAGGTCGGCGGCTTCGATCAGGGCCTCGGCGGCGTTGCGTCCGGTGACGATGACATGCTGGCCGGGAACCCGCTGTTGCAGGCCGGCCAGCACCTCGTCGAGCGGAAGGTAATCATAGCGCAGCACAATGTTGAGCTCATCGAGCAGGACCAGGCGATACCGCGGGTCGACCAGCATCGCCTGCGCCCGGGTCCAGGCGGCGCGGGCGGCGGCGATGTCACGGCTGCGGTCCTGCGTTTCCCAGGTGAAACCTTCACCCATGGTCGCGACCGTCAACTGATCGGCGAAGCGCTCCAACACAACGCGTTCGCCCGTCTCCCAGCGCCCTTTGATGAACTGGACGATGCCGACCCGAAAGCCATGGCCCAGCGCCCGCATCACCATGCCAAACGCTGCGGTCGACTTGCCCTTGCCCTTGCCGGTGTGGACAATCAGCAGCCCCTTCTCGATCGTCTTGGTCGCCAGAATCCGGTCGCGGGCCGCCTTTTTGCGCGCCATTTTCTCGGCATGGCGGGCGTTGATCTGATCCTCGGTCATGCTGTCCGTTTCGGGTGCGCTGCTGTTCATGGGCTTTCCCTTTCGGCGATGCTGTCGAGCATCTCATGGGTGTGGTTGGCGCGCGGGCGCCACAGGCCGCGGCTCAGCGCCTCGCGCAGCCGCTCGGCGATTTCCCGTGCCGCGGCCGGATTGTTGTCGAGCAGGAACTGGCGAACCCCGGCGTCGTCCAGCGTCGCGGTGAAAACCGCGTCGAAATGCTGGTCGGAGACCGCGCCGGTGGTCGCGGCAAAGGCGAACAGATAGTCGACCGTGGCCGCGATCTCCGCAGCGCCCTTGTAGCCGTGGCGCATCACCCCGGCGAGCCATTTGGGGTTGACGGCCCGGCCGCGCACGATCCGGCCGATTTCCTCGGCGAGGCTGCGGACCACCGGCCGTTCCGGGCGGGAATGATCATTGTGATAGATCGCAGGGCGACGACCGGCCAGGTGGGTGATGGCCGCGGTGATGCCGCCCTCGAACTGATAGTAATCGTCGCTGTCGAGCAGATCGTGCTCGCGATTGTCCTGATTGTGCAGCACGGCCTCGACCCCGGCCAGCCGGGTTTCGAACAGCCCGTGTTCGGCGGCGCCCTCGGCGCCGGCGCCATAGGCATAGCCACCCCAGGCGACATAGGACCGGCCAAGATCTGCGACGTCGTCCCAGCCGCGTTCGTCGATCAGGGCCTGCAGGCCGGCGCCATAAGCCCCGGGCTTGCTGCCGAACACCCGGTATCCGGCGCGGCGGCACGCCTGATCGGCAGGGACGCCGGCGGCCATCAGGGCGGCGGTATCGGCGCGAACCCGGGCGGCCAGCGGGTTGAGCGCCGGTGCCTCGTCGAGCAGGGCGACAGCGCGGGCAGCGCTGTCGATCAGGTCGATCTGGGTCGGGAAGGCATCGCGGAAGAAACCCGAGACCCGGAAGGTCACATCGACCCGCGGCCGGTCGAGCACGGACAGCGGCATGATCTCGAAACCGACGACGCGGCGCGACGCCTCGTCCCAACGCGGCCGGACCCCCATCAGCGCCAGGGCCTGGGCGATATCGTCGCCGCCGGTGCGCATATTGGCGGTGCCCCAGGCGCTAAGGGCCAGGCGCTGCGGCCATTCGCCGTGATCCTGGCGATAGCGGTCGAGCACCAGGCCGGCCGAGGCCCAGCCGAGTTGCCACGCGGCCGGGGTGGGGACGGCACGGTTGTCGATCGCATAAAAATTGCGGCCGGTGGGCAGCATGTCAAGGCGACCGCGGGTCGGGGCCCCGGAGGGGCCGGGCTCGACAAACCGGCCGTCGAGACCGACCAGCAGGCGGGCCATTTCGTCGGCGCCGCAGCGGCGCAGCATCGGTCGCAGCGTCGCATCGATCATGGTCAGCACCGACACCGTCGCGACCCAGTCCGGGGATGGCGCGGTTGTTCCCGCCACCAGCGCCGCGGCCAGCAGTTCCAGCCGCTCGACCGTGTCGCCCTGGCTGCGCCACGGGTCGGGGCCGGTCAGGATCGTCGGCCGCGGGCCGGACCACGGCCGGGCCATCTCGGCGGACAGCGGATCGAACGCGATCGAATCCGTGGTCAGGTCCAGGTCGCGGGCCAGGGCGCGCAGCAACGATGCGTCTTCGCCCGCGCCGGTGCCACGGGGCACGCGGGTCAGCGCGACCAGCAGATCGGTCTCCTGCCGATCGACCGGGACTTGGCCAAAAATGTGCAGCCCGTCGCGGATTTGCAGTTCCTTCAATTCGCACAGATGATTGTCGAGCTTGGTCAGGACGATATCCGGCGGGTCAAGGTCAAGGACGCCGCAATCGCGGTCGAGCCCGAGGCTGCGCGCCCGGTCGATGATCTGGCCCCCCAGCAAGGCCAGGCGGCGCGGATCGAAACCGGCCGCCTGGTAATACTCGTCGACCAGAGCTTCCAGGTCGCTGAGCGGACCATAGGTTTCCGCCCGGGTCAGCGGCGGCGTCAGGTGGCTGATGATGACCGCGGCGGCGCGGCGCTTGGCCTGGGTCCCTTCGCCGGGGTCATTGACGATGAAGGGATAGAGATGGGGCGTCGGACCCAGCGCGACCTCGGGAAAGCAGGTCTGTGACAGGGCGACGGCCTTGCCGGGCAGCCATTCCAGGTTGCCATGTTTGCCGAGCTGGACGATGGCATCGGTGACAAAGCCGGTGCGCAGCCAGGCATAGAACGCCAGATAGCCGTGCGGCGGCACCAGGGCGGGGTCGTGATAGCTGCGCTTGGGGTCGATATTGTAGCCGCGTGCCGGCTGAATGCCGACCACGACGGCACCCAGGCTGAAGGCGGGCAGCACAAAGTCACCTTCGGCGACGAAGGGGTCGTTATCCGGATCGCCCCAGCGCTGTGACACCGCGGCCTGGACCGCGTCGGGCAGGGTGGCAAGCCAGGCCCGATAGGCGGTGACGGCAAAGCGGACGCCACCGGGACGGGCCGCGCGGGCCGCGGCACCCACCAACAGCGCGTTGGTTGGCCCCTCGGTCAACCGCGCCATCAGGGCGTCGCCGTCGCGGGGAATGCCGCTGACGTGATATCCCGCGTCCTGCATCGCCCGTAGCACGGCGATCGCGCTGGCGGGGGTGTCAAGCCCGACGCCATTGCCAATCCGACCGTCGCGGTTGGGGTAGTTGGCCAGGACGACAGCGACCCGCCGCGCCGCCACCGGCGTCCGCCGCAACCGCACCCAGGCGGCGGCGAGGTCGGTGACAAAGGCGATCCGGTCGGTCACCGGTTCGTAGCCGATGACCGGGATTTCGCACCAGGGGTCGCGTTGCGCCTCGGCCTTGAACGACACGGCGCGGCTGATGATGCGGCCATCAACCTCGGGCAAGGCGACATTCATCGCCAGATCCGCCGCCGACAGGCCCCGGGTGCCCTCGTGCCAGCGGGCGGCGGAACCACCGGCAAAGACGACCTGGAGCACCGGCGCATCGACGGCGGAAAATGGCCCCGGTCCGTGGATTTGGCCCGGCGTGCCGACGGCAAAGCCGGTGGTGTTGAGGACGATGTCGGGGTGGGTGCGCGCCATCAACCCGCTCAGCGTCGCGGCTGAGACCGGATCCTTGAGGCTGGCGACAAACACCGGCAGCGGGTTGAGGCCGCGTTGCGCCAGGGCCGCGATCAGGCCGTCGACCGGGGTCAGCCCCGCGCCTTGCAGCAGGGCCCGGTAAAACACCAGCGCAGCGACGGGCGCCCGGGCGTCGGCCCACTGTGCCTGGACCCTGCCCAGATCAGGCTGATCCTGTCCCGGCCAATACAGTCCGGCGCGCAGCAGCGGCCGCGGCTCCGCCCATTCGGCCTTGAACCCGGCGAGCGTCGCGGCATAGCCAAGGAAAGAGCGCATATTTTCGGGCCCGCCATCGATCCCGTAGCGCCACAGTCGCTGCCAGGCGGCGGCGGGCAGGCTGCAGAGCCGTGCCAACGCCGGATCAGGCTGATCATCGCCCGGCAGCACCGCCAGTGGAATGGCGTGACGCCGACAGGCTTCGGTGATCTGCTCGATCCCGTAGGGCCAGTAGGCCACGCCGCCCAGCAGTCGGACGATGACGACGCGGGCACGGGTGATGACGCGGTCAACATAAATGTCGACCGACATCGGATGGCCCAAGGCCATCAGATTGGCAAGCCGCAGCCGGGGAAAGCCTTCGCCCAGGGCGCGGCGGGCGGCGGCTAGAGCGGCCAGCTCGCTGTCGGCGGCGCTCAGCACCACAACATCGCCGGGGGTCTGGCGCAAATCGACGGCCACGGCGCCGTCGTTGATATCACCGGCCTGGGTTGCCAGCAGATGCATGGTCACGGCCTTTGGGCGTTGGGCGACCGGTTCATCAACCGGTCCATCGGAAAGGACAGAAAATCGTCAGGCGCCGAGCGGTGCGGCAATCGCCGCGCGATCGAGCCCGGCCTCGCCGATCACGACCAGGCGGGTCGCCCGATCCTCATCATCGCGCCAGGCGCGATCGAAATAATGATCAATGCGATCGCCGACGGCCTGGACGACCAGCCGCATGCTGCGGTTTCGGATCGCGGCAAAGCCCTTGAGCCGCAACACCGCATGCTGACGCAGCACCGGCCCAAGCACGGCGACCAGGCTGTCGGGGCTGGCGAATTCTCCGAGCGTCAGGTGAAAGCTCTCGAATTCGTCGTGGGCGTGATCGGCCTGGCCGTCATGATGGCTGGGCCGTGCCGCGAGATCGTCCTCGGCCGCTACCGACAGGCCGAGCAGGACCGCGGCGTCGATCGCGCCGTGGCGCGCATTCAGCACTCTGGCACCGGGCCGCAGACGGGTGCGCAGGTCGGCGGTCACCGTGGCGACGCCGGCATCGTCAAGCCGATCACATTTGTTGAGCAACACCAGGTCGGCGCACAGCAGTTGCTCTTCAAACAGTTCTTCGATCGGGCCGTCATGGCCGAGTGTGGCATCCGCCGGAGGTTGGGCCGCGACCGCAATAAAATCGGTTACGAAACGACCTGCCAGAACCGCGGGGCCGTCGACCACGGCAATGACGCCGTCGACCGTGACCCGGGTCCGGATCGCGGGCCAGTTGAAGGCGGCGATCAAGGGTTTCGGCAAGGCCAGCCCAGACGTTTCGATTACGATATGATCTGGCGGATCGGGGCGGTCGATCAGGGCGGTCAGGGCCGGCAGGAAGTCCTCGGCGACGGTGCAGCAGATGCAGCCATTGGCGAGTTCAATGATATCGTTGTCGTCACAATCCGGGTTGCCGCAACCGCGCAGCACCTCGCCGTCGACGCCGATATCGCCAAATTCATTGATGATCAGGGCCAGCCGGCGTCCCTGGGCTGTGGCGATCAGATGGCGGATCAGCGTGGTCTTGCCGGCACCGAGGAATCCGGTGATGACGGTGGCAGGAATTTTGGCAAGCGTCACGGCGATCCCCTGTCGAAAGGCGGAGCGGGGAGGGACGCCGGTCACCGGCCGCGTGCGCAGCCGGAATCCCGTCGCCGGTGCACCCCGCCCGGCCTGGAGCTGTTTCGATGCGGCAGGTCTCCTGGCTCACGGGTCATTGCGCCCCCTCGTCTTCCCGGCGCGGTGGCCAGTGACGGCGGGAGAGGGCACTCTCCGCTTACAGTTGCGGGGGCAGCCGCGGCATCAAACCGCGTTCCCTTTTCAATCCCTTGCGGGAACCAGCATCGTGAGGACGAGCTTAGCCGCGCGGCTCCTCGGGCGCAACTGTCAAACCTGGCGTTCCGGCGCCATGCACCGCGACGGTCAACGCCGCCGCCAGCCGTGCAAACGCCTCGGGTGCATCGGGGACGCCGAAACGGAGCCATTGGGGCTGGTCGGGGTATTGGCGGATCAGGATGTGTCGCCGTGCCAACTGATTATAGAGGGCGCCAGCCTGGGGATGACGGGCCAGGCGGAACAGGTCCGTGCCGCCGACGATCGTCAGTCCGGCGGCGCTGAGTACGGCGTCAAGCCGGATGACGTCTCCGGCCAGCCGGGTCCGGGTCGCGTCGATCCAGGCACGATCGGACAAGGCCGTTGCCGCGATGGCCAGCGCCGGTCCGGAGACCGCCCAGGGGCCGAGGCGCTGCTGCACCGCCAAGGCCAGTTTCGGGGTCGCGATCAGGAAACCGAGCCGGACGCCGGCCAAGCCAAAAAACTTGCCAAAACTGCGCAGCACCACCAGGCCGTGGCGTTCAGCCAGGGTCACCGCACTGAGTTCGGGCGTGACATCGGCAAAGCTTTCATCGACGACCAGCAGGCCGCCGCGTGCTGCGAGCCGCTCCGCAACCGCGGCCAATTCCTCGGGCCGCCAGCGCCGACCGTCGGGGTTATTGGGATTGACGACCACGGCGTGAAGGATGTCGCCAATCTGTTCCGGGCCGAGCGCCGCAAGATCGGGGACCGGGCGGATCTGATAGCCGGCCCGGGTCCAGGCCAGGGCATGTTCGCCATAGGTGGGGCCGACGATGGCAACCGGACCGGGCGCCGTCAGATCCGGCAACCATTGGATCAGGGCCTGGGTTCCGGGCGCCGCAACCAGACCAATCCGATCGGGAAGCGCATAATAGTCGCGGGCGGCGCGTTCGACCGCTTCTTCGAGGTCGCGCTGCGGCAAACGGGCCCAGATGGCGGCCGGGATCGCCGGTACCGGGTAGGAGCGTGGATTGATCCCGGTCGAGAGATCGAGCCAATCACCGTCGCCGAAAAGCTGTCGCGCGGTGGCGAGATCGCCGCCGTGCAAGTCACCGCCATGAAGGGGCGGCATCGCCGTTATCGAGGAAAAGGAGGACGCCAAATCGGGCCTTCCAGGCTGGCCAGGGAAAGTGCCAACAGCAAAGCCAAGGATTCTCGGCGCCGTCAAGCGCCGTGCCCATTCCGCGGCGTTATTTTACAAAGCCGATGGCGCGTGCAATCGAAATCCTGTGCCTATATTTTGAGCAGTCTGCGGATCCTGTAGTGCCGTAAAACGTTCCAGACGTGTTTCCGTGCTGGATCCTCCCTGGCGTCGTCATTGGCCCTGACGATCACCGTGTGGCCGCAGGAATAAAGCGGCTCACCAACCCGGCCCGGGCCCTTGAAGGGGCCTTTCAATGCACGCTGAGCGCCTTCATGTCCTGCTGAATGCTCGCGGCGAAGGCGAGATCGCGCGAGTCCATGACCGCAAGCTGTGTTCCATCGGCCATGTAGATGCCATACGCGGCACGACCGCGGTCCTCAATGGGGCGGACATAAACCATGAAATCGAGGCCAAGGGCGGCAAAACGTGCGGGATCATAGGGCGAAAGAATGCTCATCGGGGCGTTCATTGCATCGACTCCTGGGCAACGACCGCCAAAGCCACGCGCGGTCGCAGGAGACAACGCAAAGCCCGTGCCAAGCGCACCGATGGCGCGATTCCGCCAAAATCCGCCCTTGGTTATCGTGACACCGTGTCCCTGGGCGCCGCACCGATAGCCAGTAAGGCAGGGTGCTGAAAAATGAGGCAATCCGGGGTCGGTGACGTGTCGGCCGCCCCGGGGATCGTGATCAATGAAGGGCGCTGACGATCGCGTGGTGCCGGCGGTTGGGGTCGGTGCGCCGGTCGACGGTCCCGTTGTGGGATACGCAAGCTCGGCGATAGACGACCATCAGGCGGTTGGCGGTCAAATCGTTACCCTGGTCACGGGCCAGCCGGACCGAATCCCAGATCATTTGCCGGACCGATGCGTCACCCCAGGGCTGGTTGATCATCGTCATGGCTTTTTCCAAGGCACAGATCGCCGGCAGGCGCTCATGCGCGGCAATCGCGTACACCTCATCATTTTCGAACGGGCTCAGACCGATGCAATCATCCCATGTGATCATCTACGTCCTCCCGGGTATCTCGTCGCAGCGGATCCATCGGAAAACGTTCCGGTGCTGCAATCGCTCTGTGCCGCTCCTGGCGTAGGGACAGGAAGAGCATAGCCCGAAGTTTATACCAGATTATGGAAAACAGGGGCCGCGATCATCAAGCGGAATCTGCGTCATGGTGGCGCGGCCCCGGGATGGCCGCCCGGGGTCGCGCCACCATGATTGGCAAGAAACGATCTGCTGAGGGCGCTGACTGGTTACGAACCGAACGCTTTGTTCCAGACTTCGTGGGTCCAGGCGCCCTCAGGCTTGCGGGTGATGACCGGGTCGGACTTGCCCGACATCAGGATCGAGACGGTGCGGTCATAGGCCGCGGGATCGAGATAGCCCAGGCCTTTGGGATTGCCGGCGATCAGCTTGGCGATCTCACCCAGCATTTGGGATTGATGGTGTTCGGTCTGGGCCCCGGAGGCATCATTGTCGAGGATGATCTTGACCGCCTCGGGTTGATGATCGACGGCATATTGCCAGCCTGCCATCGAGGCCTTGACGAAGCGGGCCAACCGGTCGACGGCCTTGGGGTCCTTCAGCGTCGATTCCAGCGTGTAGAGGCCGTCTTCCAAGGTGGCAACGCCCTGGTCTTCATATTTGAAGACCAGCAGGTCGGATGCCGGCACGCCGGCATCAATGATCTGCCAGTATTCATTATAGGTCATCGTCGAGATACAGGCGGCCTGTTTCTGCAGAATGGGATCGACATTGAATCCCTGCTTCAACACGGTAATATCGGAGTCGGTGCCGCTGGTCTTGTAACCCAGCTTGTCCATCCAGGACAGGAAGGGGTATTCATTGCCGCCGAACCAGACGCCCAGCGTCTTGCCTTTGAAATCAACCGGGGTCTTGATGCCGCTATCCTTGCGGCAGGTCAATTCGAGGCCCGACTTGGTAAAGGTCTGGGCGATGTTGACCAGGGGGACCCCTTTCTCGCGGGTCGCCAGCGCCGAGGGCATCCAGTCGACGACGACATCGGCGCCACCGCCCGCGATGACCTGGGGCGGGGCGATATCGGGTCCGCCGGGTTTGATCGTGACGTCGAGACCGGCCTCTTTATAGAAACCCTTGTCGAGTGCGACGTAATAGCCGGCAAATTGCGCCTGGGTCACCCATTTCAATTGCAGGGTCAGCTTGTCGGCCGCCTGGGCCGTTGAAATCGCGCCGCAGAAGATTGCGGTTGCGGTCAGCACAGCAAGTTTCTTCATCGTTGTCCTCGCCTCCTCAGGGGGCCTTCTCAGGGGATGTCATTTGCGGAAGGATGGATGCCAGAATGTCGTGGCGCGCTCGACGATGGACAGCACACCGTAGCTGAGCGACCCCGACAGAGCCGCAACCGCGATGGTTGCCCAGACGATGTCGATATTCATGCGGGCAACCTCGGTCGAGATGCGAAAACCCATGCCGACGATCGGAGTGCCAAAAAACTCGGCGACGATGCCGCCGATCAGCGCCAACGTCGAGTTCAGTTTCAGGGCGTTGAAAATATACGGCATCGCGGCGGGGAGGCGCAATTTGACCAGGGTCTGGCCATAGCGCGCGGCGTAGGAGCGCATCAGGTCCAATTCCATCGCCGAGGTCGCGGACAGGCCGGCGGTGGTGTTGATCAGCATGGGAAACACCGTCATCACCACAATCACGGCGGCCTTGGACTCCCAGTCGAAGCCAAACCACATCACCATGATCGGGGCGATCCCGACGACAGGAACGGCCGCGGCCAGATTGCCGAAGGGCAGCAGGCCGCGCTGGAGAAAATTCGATCGGTCGATCGCGATCGCCAACAGAAAACCGGCGCCGCACCCCATCACATAACCCGGGATCACCGAGCGGACGAAGGTTTGCATGAAATCGGCCCCGAGCGTCGCGCTGTTGGCGATGAAGGCTACGGCGATTTCCGATGGCGCCGGAAGCAGGATTTTCGGGATACCGAATGTCGTCGTGATTACTTGCCACAGCCACAGCATCGTCAGGCCGAACAGCGCCGGCACGGCAAGCCGGGCGGCCCCATGGTCGTGCCGGGACAGGCGCGACATCGCCAGGGCCGCGATCGTCAGCGCCGCGATCCCGAGCAAAAGGGTCGGCGCGAGCCCAGCCTGGAATTCCGACGCGACCAGCGTCAGGAGTTCACCGGCAAGTGCCGCGGCCGCGACGAGCGCCGCACGGGCCGGGGCGCCGCTCACAGCCGACCACCACGGGCCATGACGACCCCGCGCTCGATCAGGCTGAGCACGCCGATCGCCGTCACCGCCAGGATGGCGGCCATGACCAGGGCGGCCCAGATCTGCACCGTCTGGCCGTAATAGGAACCCGAGAGCAGCCGCGACCCCAGGCCGGATTGCGCCCCGGTCGGCAGTTCGGCGATGATGGCGCCGACCAGCGAGAGGGCGACGGCGACCTTGAGGCCGGGGAACAGGAAACTCATCGCCGCCGGCCAGCGCAGCTTGTTGAAGGTTTGCGTCCGTGTCGCGCTATAGGTCCGCATCAGGTCGAGCTGCAACGGGTCGGGGGCGCGCAGCCCCTTGACCATTCCGAGGGCGACCGGGAAAAAGCTGAGATAGGCCGAGATGATCGCCTTGGGCACCAGACCGGTCAGCCCGATATTGCCCAGTACGACGACGATCATCGGGGCGATCGCCAGGATCGGCACCGTCTGCGATGCGACGATCCAGGGCATCAGCGACCGGTCCAGCGTCGTGACATGGACGATGCCGATCGCCAGCACGATGCCCAGCACCGTCCCCAGGACGAAACCGGCCAGAGCCGCCGACAGGGTCACGGCGCCGTGGAAAACCAGGCTGCGCTTGCTGTCGACCGGCTTGTCGATGGTGGTGTTCCACAGCTCCAGCGCGATCTGGTGGGGTGCTGGCAGGACCGGTCGCTCCATCGCCCAGGTCGCGGCAATGAAGGTCGCATTGTCGTAAGGTTGTCCGCCCCGGTTGAGGGCCTCGGTGACCCGCGGGCCGTTGAGTGCGATCGCCGCCAGGTACCAGATGACGAGCAGGACCATGCCGACCGCCATAACCGGCAGCACGGTGGACGCGCCGAAGCGGAGAGGGCTGGAAAGCCGGATGGCTGCCGTGGCCAGGGTGTCGTCAGTCATAGGAATGACCAGCCCGCAGGGCGACGCGAACCCGATGGGCGATCGCCAGGAATTCGGGGGTTTCGCGGCTGTCGAGATCGCGGTCGGGCGGCAGGTCGCTATCGATGACCTCCAGGATCCGCCCCGGGCGTGGCGACATCACGACGATGCGCGATGACAGGAAGACCGCTTCGGGAATCGAATGGGTGACGAAGATCACGGTGATCCCGGTCTTCGCCCACAGACGCAGCAGGTGGACGTTGAGATTGTCACGGGTGATCTCATCAAGCGCGCCGAATGGTTCGTCCATCAGCAGCAGGTCCGGTTCGAAGCTGAGCGCGCGCGCGATCGAAGCCCGCTGCTGCATGCCGCCCGAGAGCTGCCAGGGAAACTTGCCGCCAAACGACTCCAGCCCGACCAGGGCCAGATAGCGCTGGGCGCGTTCGAGGCGTTCGGGCCGTGATTTGCCCATGATCTCCAGCGGCAGCATCACATTGCGTTCGATGCTGCGCCAGGGATAGAGCGCCGGGGCCTGGAAAACATAGCCGTAACAGCGGTCGAGCCGGGCCTGCTCCGCGGTGCTGCCATTGATCCGCAGCATGCCCGAGGTCGGCTTGACCAGGTCGGCGATGGCGCGCAGCAGCGTGGTCTTGCCGCACCCCGAGGGCCCGATCAGCGAGACGAAGTCGCCGCGCCGGATCGTGAGATTGACGGCACTGAGCGCCGTGATCGGCTGCTTGCCGCTCTGAAACACCAGGCCCAGATCGGTGGCTTCGACCACCGGGGTGCGCTTCGGGGACGGGCTGGCGGCGTGCTGTCGGGTCCCGAGGGTGGATGGCGCGGCGGACGGAGTCATCACGTCGGATTCCTGGCTGCGGTTGGCACGGTGGTTTGGCCGGGGTGGTCTGGCCGGCGTGCCAACCCGGCGGATGCGGCCGCCGGATGGCGGCAATGGCAGGGTCAGGAAACGGCCCGAACCTGGCGCCGCTCATGCTCTTTTCTGTCGTGTTCGATCACCGCGCGCAACAGGACGTTCGTGCCGGCCGCGACCTGTTCCGGTGCGCTATACTCAATCTCGTTGTGGCTGATGCCGTCGCGACAGGGGACGAAAATCATCGCGGTCGGCGTGACGCGGGCCATATAGGCAGCATCATGGCCGGCGCCCGAGATGATGTCGCGGTGGCTGAAGCCGAAATGATCGGCGGCTTCCCGGACCGCGCCGACGCAGGCCGCGTCATAATGGACGGCGGGCGAATCCCACACCTGCTCGACGGTGCTTTCGAGCCCCGAGGCCGCGGCAATCCGGGCGATATCGTCGCGCAACTGCTGCTCCATCCGCGCCAGGACCGCATCGTCGGGATGGCGCAGATCGACGGTGAAGAAAACGCTGCCCGGAATGACATTGCGGCTGTTGGGGGTGACCTCGACCAGGCCCACGGTCGATACCGCCAGGGGTTTCTCGACCAGGGCCAGGGCATGGATGGCCTCGATCATCCGGGCTGTTCCCAACAGGGCGTCGCGCCGCAAATGCATCGGCGTGGTTCCGGCATGGCTGTCGCGTCCGGTGATCGTGACCTCAAACCAGCGCATGCCCTGGACGCCGGTGACGATCCCGATCTCCTTGTTTTCATCCTCAAGGATCGGCCCCTGTTCGATATGCAGTTCGAAATAGGCGCCCAGGCGCTGGCTTCCCACCGGGACCGTGCCGCGATAACCGATGCGGTCCAACTCGTCGCCGAATTTCTTGCCGTCGCGGTCCTGGCGGCTGTTGGCGTAGTCGGCATCGAAAACACCGGCGAAGACGCCGGAGCTCAACATCGCCGGTGCGAAGCGGGATCCTTCCTCGTTGGTCCAGTCGATCACCGTGATCGGGGCGTGGGTCTCATAACCGGTGTCCTGCAAGGTGCGCAGGACCTCCAGGCCGCCCAGGACGCCGAGAATACCGTCGAATTTGCCGCCGCTGGGCTGGGTGTCGAGGTGACTGCCGATCGCGATCGCGGGCAGTGAATTGTCCCTGCCGGGGCGTTGGGCCAGGATATTGCCCAGCGTGTCGATGGTGACCGTGCAACCGGCGGCTTCGCACTGGGCGACGAACCAGTCGCGGACCTGGCGGTCGAAATCGGTCAGCGTCAGGCGGCAGATGCCACCCTTGGCGGTTCCGCCGAATTTGGCGGTTTCCATCAGGCTGTCCCACAGACGGGGGCCGTTGATCTGTAGATTGTCCATGACGGTTCCTGATTATTGCGCCCGATCACCGGATCTGGCTGTTTATGGCCGAAAACGCGGACGCCACAGTCAGTCGGCATCAAGCAAGGTTGGTGCCACCCTTGGTGGGCGGCGGCTCTCCGTTGGCATTGCCGCTGCGCGGCACCGGGGATCGGCATCCTGCCGTCATTGTGAGCAGGATTTTGGCGCCAATTTAAGCAACGCGTTTCGAACTGCCAAAAAAAACCGCAGCAATTGCCGGGACCTCACGACGTTCTGCGACCGTGCTGTCAGTCAGCGGCGTCTTGCCGCATCGGGTTGTTGGGGTGCTGTTTCCAGGTGCGCGGCGGCAAACCGCGGTCAACCGGGACCATGGTGATGCAATCCTCGACCGGGCAGACATGGGCGCAGAGATTGCAGCCGACACATTCGGCATCGATGACTTCGTAGTGACGCTCGGCGCCGTCGCGCCTTGCCGCGATCGCCTGATGCGAGGTGTCTTCGCAGGCGATGTGGCACTTGCCGCATTGGATGCAGCGCTCCTGGTCGATCCGCGCCAGGGTCTTGTAGTTGAGGTTGAGATCATCCCAATGAACGAAATTGGGGATGGCGGCGCCGCAGAAATCACGGACCTCGGTGTAGCCTTTGCCCGCCATCCAGGTCGTCAGCCCCTCGGCCATGTCCTCGACGATCCGGAAGCCGTGATGCATCACGGCGGTGCAGACCTGGACCGTACTGGCACCACAGGCGATGAACTCGGCGGCATCGCGCCAGGTCGAAATACCGCCGATGCCCGAGATCGCCATGCCACGGCATTCCGGGTCGCGGGCAATCTCGGCGACCATGCGCAGGGCGATCGGCTTGACCGCGGGGCCGCAATAGCCGCCATGGGTTCCCTTGCCATCGACGACCGGCTCGGGTGCCATCCGGTCGAGATCGATCGCGGTGATCGACTGTATCGTGTTGATCAGCGATACCGCGTCGGCACCGCCGCGTTTGGCGGCGCGGGCCGGCAGCAGGATGTTGGTGATGTTCGGGGTCAGCTTGACGATGACCGGCAGGCGCGAATGCTGTTTGCACCAGCGCGTGACCATCTCGACATAGTCGGGGACCTGACCGACGGCGGCCCCCATGCCCCGTTCCGACATGCCGTGGGGACAGCCGAAATTCAATTCGATGCCATCGCATCCGGTGTCCTCGACCGGGCCCAGGATCGCTTTCCAGCTCGCCTCGGTACACGGCACCATCAGCGAGACCACCACGGCGCGATCCGGCCAGTCGCGTTTGACCTGCTTGATCTCGGCCAGGTTGAGGGCCAGCGGCCGGTCGGTGATCAGTTCAATATTGTTGAAACCGGCGATCGCGGCGCCATTGAAACCGATGGCACCATAGCGGCTGGACACATTGACGATCGGCGGATCCTCGCCCAGGGTCTTCCAGACCACACCGCCCCAGCCCGCCTTGAAGGCGCGGACGACATTGTAGGCCTTGTCGGTCGGCGGCGCGGAGGCCAGCCAGAGCGGGTTCGGCGACTTGATACCGACGAAATTGCTGATCAGAGAGGACATCGCAGGGCTCCGTGGTCTCGGAAATTGGGGAACGCCGGACGGAGGCTGGTGAAACCGCCACAAAACAGGGCGGCCGGTCCGCCACCACGCCGACGCAGATCGGGCGTCGCGGGGCTCAGCCGCGCAGAAGGCGGTCGATGGCCAGGGCGGCGATCTTGCCGTCCTCGACAGCGGTCACTGTCAGGTCAACACCCGTAATGCAATCGCCACCGGCGAACACCCCGGGCAGCGAGGTCTGGCGGTCGGCATCGACGACGATCCGGTCGCGGTCGATTTCCAGCGGTTCCAAATCCCGGGATCCTTGCAGCGGCGTGGGCAGGAAATATTGCCCGATTGCCTTGAGCACCATGTCGGCCGCGATCGTGAACGCCGCGCCGGCTTCGCGCGTGTCTTCGAATTCGACCGCCTGGACCCCGCGCGCGTCACCCAGGATCCGGCGCGGCCGGGCATGCAGCCTCAGGGCCACGCCATTGGTCTGGGCCCAGTCCTGCTCGTCGCCGGTCGCCGACATCTGCGCCTTGCCGCGCCGATAGGCGATGGTGACCTCATCGGCGCCCAGGCGCCGGGCCTGGACCGCGGCATCGACGGCGGTATTGCCGCCGCCGATGACGACGACCCGCCGTCCGATCGGGAATTGGGCCTTGTCGTCGGCTTGCCGCAGTTGGGCGATGAAATCGGTGGCGTTGCGCACGCCGGGCAGGTTCTCACCGTCGACACCCAGCGCCCGCACCGCATTGTGCCCCAGGCCCAGGAACACGGCGTCGTGGCTCTGGCGCAAGTCCGTCAGCGACACGTCCTGGCCGAGGGCCTTGCCGGTGACAAGTTCGATACTGCCGATGCCAAGAATGAAAGCGACTTCGCGTTGGGCGAAATCGTCGACGGTCTTGTACGCGGCGATCCCGTATTCGTTGAGGCCGCCGGGCTTGGCACGGGCCTCGATCAAGGTGACCTGGTGGCCCAACCGCGCCAGGCGGTGTGCGCAGGACAGCCCGGCCGGGCCGGCACCGACCACGGCAACGCGACGGCCGCTGTCGGGCGCGCGCCGGAACGGCTGCTCACCACGGGCCAGCAGGGCATCGGTGGCGTGGCGTTGCAGGGCTCCGATCGCGACGGGATGCTGGTCGGCCTGGGTGCGGACACAGCGCTGTTCGCACAGGATCTCCGTCGGGCAGACGCGGGAACACATGCCGCCCATGATGTTGGCATCGAGGATCGTCACCGCGGCACCGTGAAGATTGCCGGTCGCGATCCGGCGGATGAAACCGGGGACGTCGATGCCGGTGGGGCAGGCTTCCACGCAAGGGGCATCGTAGCAATAATAACAACGGCTGGCTTCGACGCGGGCCTCGTGCCGGGTCAGCGCCGGATGACAGTCGCCAAAATTGGCTTGGTAGTCCTCGTGCGGCAGGCGGTTGGTCCGGATGTCCGGACAAGGTGCTGCAAGGTCGGTCATGCCGTCGCGTCCCCTTGTTGCCTGTGAGTTGGTGTCGACCCGGCCTCCGAGGCGGCCGGCCCAGGGCTGAGTCCATCTGGCCGGTGGTATTTGACCATTTGGTCAAGTTTCTTTATAACAGGATCCGGATCGGGATCAAGCCGGGAAATGGAAACAATGGAAAAGAGAGTCCCCGAGGCTGCGATGGATTCAGTTTCCGGGGCGGCGGTGTCTGGACAGGATCATGATCGTGAGGCGGTGACGGGGAACATCCGTCAGGTCAACCGCGAGCGGATTTTGCAGGCTGCGACGACCGTGTTCGCCGACGCCGGTTTCGGTGGCGCGACGATGCTGGGGATCGCGAACGCGGCCGGTCTGCCCAAAGCCAATCTGCATTATTATTTCGGTACCAAGCAGGCGCTGTACGCCGCCGTGCTCGACAACATTCTGACCGTGTGGCTCGATGCCGCGGACGCGATTGTGCCGGAGCGGGATCCCGCCGTGGCGTTGGCCGACTATATCCGGGCCAAGATCGAGCACTCACGCCGTTTTCCCCAGGCCTCCAAGGTCTTCGCGAGCGAGATGATGCGCGGCGCGCCGCTGTTGAAGGATTTCCTGGCCCATCGGCTGCGCGACCGGGTCGACGCCAAGGTCGCGGTTATTGAAGGGTGGGCGCGGCAGGGACGGATTGTCGTGCCCAACCCGCGGCATCTGTTGTTTCAGATCTGGGCGATGACCCAGACCTATGCCGACTTTGCGGTCCAGATCGCCGCGGTTCTCGGGGTCGAAACCCTGGGACCGGCGGAGTTCGCGGCGGCCGGCGATACCGCGGTGACCCTCATCCTGCGCGGTTGTGGCCTGACGCCCCCTGGTGTTCCGGTGCCAGCGCCGGGTAGCCGCCAACGTGTCGAAACCGCAACGCAAAACTAAAGAATAAGCGAGGGGTACGACCGAACGGCCCGGTAGTGTCGAACATTGGTTGCAAGCAGAGGTAAAGGATTATTGCGGGAATCTGTTGCCGGCCGGGCCGGCTTGGTGCCAAACTCGTCCCAACCGCGGGCAATCGATGATGCGGAAGGGGGCGCATGGACATCCTTGACCGGTTTCGACCACACCCCCGCGCGCCGCATGCCGCACCCGGGCCGCGTGTGCCCGACGGCCTGCGTGTTTACGCCATTGGCGACATTCATGGGTGCCTCGATCTGCTGGATCGGCTTCATGCCCGGATCGAGAGCGATGCTGCGGGGCTGCCGGCGGGGACGGACAAGCTGCTGATCTATCTGGGCGATTATGTCGATCGCGGACCCCGGAGCCGACAGGTGGTGGAATGCCTGATGGCGGGGCCGCCGCCCGGGTTCCGGGCGGTCTATCTGCGTGGCAATCATGAGGACTATCTGATCCGGTTCTTGACCGATCTTTCGGTCGGGAGCAGCTGGTGGCGTTTCGGCGGGCTTGAGACGTTGGCGAGCTATGGCGTCGACCTGTCGATGGTGACCCCGGTGGCGGAAAAGTTGCGCAGGGGGCAGCAGAGCCTGAAGTTGCTGCTGCCGCCGGCACATCGGGCCTTCCTGACGGCATTGCCGCTATCGGTTGTCGTCGGCGACTATTTCTTTTGTCATGCCGGGGTCCGGCCCGGGGTCGCGCTGGCGGCGCAGGATGTTGATGACCTGCTGTGGATCCGCGATGACTTCCTGAACTGCAACGACGATCTGGGGAAGATCGTGGTTCACGGCCACACCGTCAGCCACTATCCCGACGTGCGGGGCAACCGGATCGGCATCGATACCGGCGCCTGCTTCACCGGCCACCTGACCTGTCTGGTCCTGGAGCGCAATACCGCCCGGTTTCTGCAAACGTGATCGGGGTCTGGTGCGACCAAAGCCGACGCTTCGTTATATAAATTATTTATAAAAACATCTAAATCTTCCAGAAGACAAAGCCTGCCGCGACGAAAAAGGCAGGATATAAAGAAATTACTATCTGACAGCGTGCGTTTTCTTGTTTATGGTTTGGTCAGAGAATGAGATTTCGGGCTTCCCTGCTGGGGTCCGGCATCGCCTGTCCGGTCGATTCTTTGTTTGGTATTCTGGCGAGGCCGTGGCAATCGGACAAGAACAGGAAGACAACGCCGCGGGACCGCATTTCGGCGCGGGCCTCATTGATCCCGGGTGGTCGATGACGGTTGTGGCGCCGGGATGTCCGGGTCCCGTGGTCTCGGACAAAATCGCAGAGGAGGGAGCCGATGAACGGCCATTCGACGAAGCTGGCGTGTGTGGCGGCCTTTTTCCTGTCGCTGCTGGCCGGGCCGGGATGGACGCAGCCACCCGCGCGGGATGAGGCATCCGGGGTGATTCCGTCCGCGGGGCGTGTTGGCATCACATCCCGGTGCCAAAGTGGCGCGAGACTGCACCCCTCAGCCCGTTGGAGCGCGGCACCGGTGACCGTGGCGTTGGCCATCGCACCGCCGTCGCGAACCAAACAGGCGGCGGTGGCGCGGGGGCCTTTGACCGCGTTTGCCGCGGTCACGGCTGCCCGTCCGGATGAGGTCTCGGTTCCGACGCCCGCCGGGGCGGAGTGATCCATCGTCGACGCGCGCGGCGTCAATGACCCGGGAATCCCGGTGGCCGGTCATCGCCACGGGGTGCCGCCGCGGGCAAGGGCCGGCCTGCCGGCACCGGCTGCGGGTGAAGCGGCAATGGTACCACCGGCTGGATGGCGGGCGGCATCGCATGGGGTGTCGCGATCTGGTTTGGCACCGCGGGTGTGGTTCCCGGCAGAATTACGAGGGGTGGCGGTACCGGCACGACGGGAGCCGGCGTCGTGGCGAGCGTTTGCGACGTCCGGGGTGGGGTCGTGACCGGTGCTCGGGGTGACCGGGTGATTATCGGGTGAAGATCCGGTGCGGCGGGATGCAGGGTTGGCGGAACCACCGGGCCCTTGACATGCGGCGGCTCGATCACATTTTGCGATGACGGGGTCCGGGATTGTCCATGATCGGGCATGGCGGCGGTGCCAGGGACTGTCGTTGCGGCGCCCGGGAGCGGTTCGAAGGGGACTGTGGGCGTGAGCGGCACCCAGTCGACGGGGGGGCGATCGCGCCGGGCCGCACGTCCACCCGGGATCGGCGTTGGAAACGCCACCTGGGCCGGTGAAAAGGTTGGGTGGTCCCGTCTTGGGCCGGGGACCCAGCCCCAGCGCCCGTCTATCTGGATCCAACGGCCGTAATGGAACGGGGTGAAGCCCCAGGGCGCGTCGTCGATCCAGGTCCAGCCCCAGGGACGAATCAGGCGCCAATGACCAAAGCGATAGGGGGCCCAATCCGGTGCCACGGTGACCGGGAACCAGATCGGCCCATAGGCCGGTGTCTGGTCCCATTGACCATAGTGGTCGAGATCCTGATAGCCCGACTGTTCGGCCAAAACATAAGGCTGGCCCTGACCCGGGGGCGTCGGCACCGTGGCTTCGGCCGGGACGTCTGCGGGAACGGCCTCCGGGACGTTTTGGGATGCGATTTCCGGCGGTGGCGTCGCGGCGATCCCGGGTTCGAGGACGGCGGGCAACGCCGGCAAATTGTCAAAAACCGCGATCCCGCCGCTTGGATAAAGCGCCGCCCGTTGACCGGCTTCAACCGGGCGGTGTTGCCCCTCGTCGCCGGGATCGGCCCCACCCTGCCAGACCATGATCTCGGTCGGCGCCGTGTCCGTCCCGGCGACCAGCCGGTATAACCCGTCCGCGGCCAACTCGACCGTGCCTTGTGGTGTCGTCACGGCGAAGCGGCTGGGGGGCGTGGTCGCATCGAGCCGGATATCCACCGCGCCCCGGGTCAATCGGACCTGGGTTTGCCCGGGGTCGAACGCGATCAGGTCAATTTCTGTTTCGGGTGAAAGCGAGAGTTGGGCGGATCCAACGTCGATACGGGCGTGGCTGTTGTTGCCGACACGGACGGCATCGCCATCCTCGGGCACGGCGGCGTCGGGACGTCGGCCGGCAATCGGATCGTTGGGCTCGGCGACCGACCAGGCCGCGTCATCGGCAAAACGCACCGCGACCGCGCCATCGACCCATGCAATTCGTCCGGCGAGAGCAGGGGCCTCCGTCTCCGCGTCGGGGATGGCTTCGCTGGCCGGGATCGGGGCGGGAAATACGGCCGCCAGTCCAGCGACGAGACCGCCCGCCAGCAGCGTCAAACGCAGAATTGCCACGGCGCGTCGTGGCACCGGGCGCGGGAGCCCTGGCATTTCGCGGTTGCGCCTACCAGAGCGCGTCATTCCAGCCTCCAGACGTGACCTTCTGTCTGGGTGGTGACTATAGCGCCGTTATCGAGAATTGTCCGCGATTGCCCGGCACGACAGCCGGGAGCGGATGGCCGGAAGGGAACGAGAAAGGGGACCCGGTTGCGGATCGTTGGCCAGGGCGTCAGAGGCGGCGCGCACCCGTTCGACTTGTTCGAACCGGGCGGGCCAGGAACGCCGATTTCGTACCATCTTCACCCACGACATTCGCGACAGGCAGCCATGAAGGACTTGGGTACGGAACGGATCTTCAAAAACAGGAAACGTGGCAAATCTCCTGATTTCGGGTGCTAGAGTGGGCGGATGGGGTCCTGATGCGAGGGCCGATCCGCAGGTGTGCTAGATGCTCAGGGCCATGCTGCTTTCGAGGGAAGCATCCTCGAAGTTCTGCACGCTGGAATAGCTTTCCAGCTGGGACAGCATCGATGCCAGGGTTGCGGCGGTCGAGGCCGTGGTGGACGCCGTGGTGGAGGCGGCGGTCGAGCTGGCCGTCGTGGTGCTGGCGGTCGAAGACGTGCTGCTCGCGGTCGATGTTCCGCTCGTGGAGCTGTCCGTCGAGCCGCTGAGCAGAGAGGCCAATGCCGCTTCGAGGTTACGCGAACCGAACTGGCCGCTGACGGAGGCGGAGGTGGTTGCACTGGTGCTGTCGCTGGTCGAGCTGCTCGCGGCGGCGGCGGAGCTGCCGCTTGAGCTGGAGGACGTACTGCCCATCACGCTGCTGAGATCCGCGACCAGGGTGGCAAGATCGTTCTCGATCTTTGAGGCCTCGTCAGTGTCCGAGGCCGTTGAGGTTGAGCTGGTGCTGGAGGACGATGTCGACGCGCTGGTGGAAGCGGTCGAGGATGCGGTCGCCGCGGCCGTGGTTGCGTCGGTGGTCGGTGCCGAACCTTCCTGAAGCTGAAGCAGGAGCTGCGCCAGATCGGAAACGAGCAGACTGCTCGAGGTCGTCGCCGATGTGCTTGCGGTTGTGCTCGATGTTGTCGAACTGGTCGTCGACGACGTACTGTCGGACGAGGACGTGCTGTTGCTGCTGGCCGCCGACGCTTGTTGCGCCGCGCGAAGCTTACTGAGTTCCTGGGCCAGGAGTTGTGATTGACTGGACGATGAGCCCGAAATTGAACTCGACATTGCGACCTCCTTCATCTTTTAGATTGTGGCCGTGTGTGGTGCTGCCCGATTTTGAAAACCGGGCAATTCCGCTTCACTGCTATAAGCAAGGGGTGTGCCAATAATTTTCGCTTGTTTTTCAAGGGCGTTGGTGGGAGGGGGCTGATGTCACCCGGAAAATTCTGCCGGTCGGTCAAAATTTCCGCCGCGCACTGGCGCGATGTCGGCAAGGATTTCCCCCTGGTGGCGCTAATTTCGTGTCGGGAAGCCAGAAGCGGGGGGTGAGCGGCCGCCGGGCGTCCGGCGGGGGTGAAGTTTTTGCCCGGTCGTTGGCAAAACTTGCCGGGCTTCGTGCGGCGTCGTTGTCCGTGCTATCGTCGCGGCGCGATCCCGCGCGCGATCGGGTCGCGGTGTTTCGTTCGATGGAAGCTGAACGTGATTAATCGAATTCTCCGCACGGTGTCCTCGCTTGCGATAACGGTTGTTGTCTCCCTGGTCGTACCCGCCTGTGCCGGGGCGCCGGGGCCGGCGCCGGGTTCGGCGCCGGTGGTCCCCCCGATCGCGTCGGGCGGACCGGCTCTGGTGGTGCCCGCGGGCGCGCCGTCAGCGGGGGGATCGGGTGAAGGACCGGTACCGGGGATCCCGTCGCGGCCCGCCGCTCCGGATGAACAAGGGTTCGAGGTCTGGCTCGCCGCCTTCGCCGACCAGGCGGTCCAGGCCGGCATTCGGCGCGAAACAGTGGAGCGAGCGCTCGGTGGTCTCACCGTGGATCCTGGCGTCATCGAAAAGGATCGCCGCCAACCGGAATCGACCCTGTCATTCCTGGACTATCTCGATCGTTCGGTGACCCGCGATCGGGTGGCCAAGGCCCGCAACATCCTGGAGCAATATCGCGTACCGCTGGCGCGGATTGAGGAGCGTTACGGGGTCGATGCGCGATTCCTGGCCGCCTTCTGGGGCATGGAGACCAATTTCGGCAGCAATATGGGCAAGAACAACGTGTTCCGCTCCCTGGCCACCCTGGCCTTTGACGGTCGACGGGCCTCGTTCTTCCGCACCGAATTGATGAATGCGTTGCGGATTGCCGACAGCGGCGCGGCGGATCCGGCGCAAATGGTCGGATCCTGGGCCGGGGCGATGGGGAATTTTCAATTCATGCCCTCGACCTTCCTGTCCTATGCCGTCGACGTGGCCGGCACCGGGCGCAAGGACATTTGGGGCGATCCGGAAACGGCGTTGGCCTCGGCGGCGAACTATCTGGCCAGGCTTGGCTGGCGGCACGGCCAATCCTGGGGCACACTGGTTCGTTTGCCCGCCGATTTCCCATGGCAGATCGCCGATATGTCGATCCAGAAACCACTGGCGGAATGGGTCGCGATGGGCGTGGTGGCCAGCGACGGGCAGGCTCTGCCCAGCGAGGGTCGCGGCGCGATTCTGCTGCCGATGGGCTATCGCGGTCCGGCGTTTTTGACGTTCGACAATTTCCAGATCATCACGACCTGGAACTCATCATTGAGTTATGCCCTGGCGGTCGGTCTGCTGGCCGACCGCATCGCGGGGGCTCCGCCCTTCGCCGGCCCCCGGCCGACCGATGCCGACCCGTTGCAGCCACAGGATGTTATTGCACTGCAAAACCTTCTGATCGACCTGGGCCATGATCCGGGCGGTGCCGATGGCCAGATCGGCAAGAAAACCCGTGCGGCCATCCGGACCCTCCAACTGGCGTGCCACCAGCCGGCCGACGGCTATCCCACGGTTGCGCTGTTGACAGCGGCCCGTGCGTTGGCGGCGCAAAAGCCGTAGTCCGCCTCGCGCCGCTTCGAAAGCTTCCACCGGTTTTGCTCCTCGTGGGTCGGTATCATTGCCCCATGGCTGCGGCGCGGTTTCGGGCGTATCCTTGGGGGTGTGGTGCGGGTGTGGCGTGAGGTCGGGGCCAACCGCTGGTGGCCGCCTGCCGCGCGACCGATGACCGCGAACGGCCTGTCTCCAGGGCTGCGGTGAGGGGACGGAAAATGTGCGGCGTGGTCCTTGTTCTGCTTGATCATCCGGATGTCGCCGGCCTGACGCTGGCTGCGGCTCGCAATCTGGCCGATCTGATGGGAAGTGCCCGGATCAATGTGATTGCGATCCGCATGCCGCCCGAATCAACGATCCTGCCGACCGAGGAAATTCTGACCCGGCACCAGGTCGCGGCGATTCGCGACCGTGAGGGTGCGCGGGTTTCTGCCCTGCGCCGGTCGTTCGATGACTGGGCGGTGACGGCGCGAGCGCCCGGGGTCATGGTCGATTGGGCCGATCTCGACGGGCTTGCCGCACCGTTGGTCACGGCGTGGGGACAAAGGGCCGATTTCCTGGTTTTCGGCCCTCAGATGGGACGCGGCGGCGGGGACGACCGGCTGGAACTGCGCGCCGGCCTGTTCGCGACGGACCGGCCGGTTCTGGTTGTTCCCCCTGGTCCCGGGCTGCCTTTTGGTGAGCGGGTTGCGATTGCCTGGCGCGACGACAAGCGGACCGTCCGTTCGGTTCTCGCGGCCGTGCGGCTGCTGTCGAAGGCTCGTCAGGTGCAGGTGCTGGTCGGCGTGCGCTCGGGGGATCCCGAGCCGCGGCTGCCGGCGATCCTCGCCGAGCATGATATTGCGGCGACGCTTCATGTGCTGCCGATCGGCCCGGGCATCTTCGGCGCGGAATTGCTGGCGCAGGCCCATGCCCTGGATGCTGACCTGCTGGTGATGGGGGCCTATAGCCATAGCCCGTGGCGCGAAGCGGTCCTGGGCGGTGTGACCCGCTATATGCTCGCTCACGCGGATCTGCCGATCCTGATGCGCCACTGAGGGCGGGGACAACCCGGTCGGCGACGGGTGTGACGGTTGTCAGGAACGGCGGATAGAGGGTCATCGAAGCGATGGCGCCATCGCTGTCTGTCGCCGGGCGATGCGGCGGGTCCGGGTCCTGCTTGCCGCGCACCGTCGAATGACCCGTCGGGCGACTGGCAAAAATTCCGGTCGATGTGCGCGCATATTTTCACTTTACGTCAGATTAACGACCGTATAGAGATGTCTATGCGCAGAAATGATGAGGTTCTGTGTTTGTGCGGTGCTTCGTATGATCTGCAATAATGGCGAAATACTGCGATATCCTGGCTCGTATTGTGCAATTATGTTGTGATAGGTGATCTGGCTGTTGCATGTAGAAATGAATGCAGGGGATGAAAAGGTGAATGTAGAGAACGCGAATTATTCGCATTCGCATGTTTTGGTCCAAAGGGGGCGTTTCGCATCATCGTCAAACCCGGCTCGTCGCGGGCGGCTCGACCGGCGGGCGACGCCGCCCCTGGGGCTCAGCGTGTCCGTCGGCGATGGCTCAAACGGCGCCTTCAGCGGCTTTTTTTGACCTGATAATGCGAATGAGGCGCAGTCGCATTCTCTTGTTGTGGCACCGAGGAAGATCATCAATGAAGCAATCTTTGCGGCGGCATCTGCACCGTGTCGCGGCCGTCCCGCTGATCGTCGGCGCTGGCTGGGCGATGGCGCCCGGCCGGGCCCTGGCCGAGGAAGCACCGTCGGCGTCAGACCCCATCGTCCTGCCGCCCGTCGAGGTGACCCGGACCGAGGACAATGCGGCGGGTCCGGTCGCGGGTTTCGTCGCGAAGGCCAACCGCTCAGCCACCAAGACCGCCACGGATCTGATCGAGACGCCTCAGGCGGTGACGGTCATGGGGCAGGATCGGCTGAGTACCCAGAACGCCCAAAGCGTCGCCAGCGCACTGCGTTATAGCGCAGGCGTCACGGATTATGGTTCGCGCGACGATCCGCGTGGCTATGGTGGTTCCATCAGAGGCTTTGCGGCGGATACCTATCTGGACGGGTTACGTCTTCCCGCGGCAGCCGCGTCGCAAACCTTCGACCTGGAACCCTACGGTCTGGAGCGGCTTGAAGTTCTACGCGGCGCCAGCTCGGCCCTCTATGGCGGCGGCAGCCTCGGCGGCATCATTGATGGCGTCAGCAAGGTGCCGCGGCCCGATCAGGTCAATGAGATGTCGGTGCAGACCGGCTCGTTCAATCGCGCCCAGGGTACCGCCGACCTGGGTGGCGCGCTGAACCAGGATGGCACGATCCTGTGGCGCCTCAATGGTCTGGCGCGCAATGCCGATACCGAGTTCCGTAACATCAAGAACGACCGGGTTTACGTCGCGCCGTCGCTCAAATGGATTGGCGAGGACACGACGGTCACCCTGTTGGCAAGCTACATGCAGATCGACGCGGGCTCTTCGTCGCAGTTTCTTCCGGCGGTTGGGACCGTGCTGGACAATCCCAATGGCAAGATATCGCGCGATTTTCTCAACAGCGATCCCAACTACGATGTCTATTCCAAGCAGCAGGCATCGGTGGGTTATGAGATCGAGCATCACCTCGCGCCAAACTGGACGTTGCGCCAGACTCTGCGCTTTGCGCATCTCGATCTCAATTACCGCTATGTGACAGCCGTCGCTTTCCTGGCCGATAACCGGACGCTGACGCGCCAGGCATTGCGGCAATCCTCGACGTACAACAACCTCTCGATGGACAACCAGTCCGAATACAAGTTTGAGACCGGCCCCTTGACACACGACATCCTGACCGGCGTCGATTTTTCGTCACAGTTTCTGGCGTTGCGGCGCGGGCAGGGCACCGCGCCGTCAATCGATGTCTTCAATCCGGTTTACAGGCCGATTACCTGGCCGGCCTACGCAAATACCACCAATACCAACCAGACGATGTTGCAAACCGGGATCTACGCCCAGGACCAGATCGGCTTTGGCAATTGGCGCCTGACTCTGACGGGCCGCGAGGATTTCACCAGCAGTGACCTCGCCAACAACAGGACGAACGCGACAACGGCCTCCAGCCCGAGTGCCTTCACCTATCGCACGGCGCTGCTCTATGCCTTCCCGATCGGGGTGTCGCCCTACATTTCCTATGCCACGTCGTTCCAGCCGCAGAACGGAACCGATATCCAGGGAACGCCCTTTGATCCGTTGACCGGCTCGCAGGTCGAGGCCGGCATCAAGTTTCAGCCGACGGGCCGCGACTTGCTGTTATCCGCGGCGGCCTATGATCTGCGCCAGCAGAACGTCCTGACGCCCGACCCGAGCAATACGAGTTACAATGTCGAGACGGGCGAGATCCGCAGCCGCGGTGTCGAGTTCGAAGCGCTTGGCAGTTTGGGCAAACAGATCAACTTCATCGCGGCGCTGACCTTTCAGGATCCGCGGATCACACGCAGCAATCTCGCGGACGAAGTTGGCAACCGGCCCGTGGCAATCCCCAGCCAGATGGCTTCGCTCTATCTCGACAAGACCTGGTCGCTCGACGAACGCTTGAGCTTCGGTTTCGGTGGCGGGGTGCGCTACAACGGCGACACCGAGGGCAGTGATCCGAATAGTTTCAAGGTTCCGAGCCAGATGGTGTTCGACCTCAACAGCCACGCCGACTTTGATCGCTGGCGCCTCCAGGTCAATGGAACCAACGTGACCGACCGCACGATCTATGCGGCCTGTACGCGGAGTGTCGCCTGTTCCTACGGCACGGGGCGCGCCGTTTTCGCGACCCTGTTCTATCGCTGGTGACGCGGATGCCGACCAACAACAAAGGCCGGACCGCGGCCGCACGATCCTGTCGGCGGGGTTTGACCCTGTCGGCGGTTCTTTGCCTGCTGCTCGTCGTGGCCACCGGGGCCGAGACGGCGCAGCCGGGTACCATTGCGGCGGCGCCGGTATCACCGCGCGACCTCGGTCCTTTCGGTAGCGATCTGGCCGATGGTGTCTTTCCCCGCATCGTCCGGCATCACAATGGCGAGGCCATCATCACGGCGCCACCCCGGCGTATCGCGGTGCTGTCCACGGGACAACTCGACGCGTTGCTGACCCTGGGCATCGTGCCCGCCGGTGCGACGCGCGTCGAGGGCGGGGCGCTCTATGCACCGTATCTCGCGACACGGTTTCCGCAATGGCGCGTTCAGCTCGATGCGATGGCCGATCTCGGCACCCGCGCCAATCAGGATATCGAGGCGATCGCCCAGTTGCGTCCGGACCTGATCCTGATGAACAACACGATTATCAAGCAGGATGTCTATGACCGGTATGCGCGGATCGCGCCCACCGTCGTGACCCGGGGCACCGGCGTCAATTGGCAGGTTGATTTTCTGCTGATTGCCAGCGCGGTCGGTCGGCGACAGCAGGCTCAGGCGTTCCTCGATCGGTTTCACAGCGACGCCGCAGGCTTCGCGGCACGAGGCCAAGGTCAGGCACCAAGCGTGTCGTTTCCCTTGGCGACCGCCGGCCGCACCCGCATTTTCGGCATAGCGTCCTTCACCGGTGGCATTGCCGAGGAACTCGGCCTGGCCCGGCCGCCGAGCCAGCGCTTTCAGCAGACGTCGCGGGACATCAGCCCCGAATTGATCGACGCCGTGGACGCCGACTGGATTTTTTATGCCGGGCGCGGTGCTGCGGTCGCCGAACTGACCGCGGCGCCGCTGTGGCCGACCTTGTCCGCGGTGCAGGCCCACCATGCCGTGGCGGTGGATATCGACGCCTTTTACCTGAACGCCGGCCCGACCGCCGCGCGGGAGGTCCTTGATACCCTGATGTCGACGATGGCACGCTAGCATGACCAGGGTCCCCCCGATGAAGACGGCGGCCGTGCTGCCGTGCGGCTGGCGCGGCCCCGGACTCCTGGCCCTGGCGGGCCTGTTGCTGGTTACGGTCCTGGCCAGCCTCGCAATCGGCGCCCAGGCATTGGCGCCGAGTGCGGTCTGGCAGGCGCTCTGGCATCCGGATGGCGGGCGGAATGCCGTCATCGTCTGGCAGCTTCGCGTGCCGCGCACCGTGATGGGCGCCGGGGTCGGCGCGGCGCTGGGCACGGCGGGGGCCCTGATGCAGGCCTTGACGCGCAATCCGCTCGCCGATCCGGGCCTGCTGGGCGTGAATGCCGGGGCAGGGCTGGCCGTCGTGCTCGGGATCACGTTCTTCGGCGCCAGCGGGCTCTCCGACGATACCGGGCTCGCGCTGCTCGGCGCCGCACTGGCGGCCGGCTGCGTTCTGACGCTCGACCGCGTCGGTACGCCGGGGTCCGGGGAGGTCCGCCTGGTCCTGGGTGGCGCGGCGATCTCGGCATCGATCCATGCCGGCATCGGTGTCCTGACCTTGTCGAACAGCGCGACGTTCGACAGCTACCGGTTTTGGGTGGTTGGCTCGTTGAACCGCGCGATACCGGGTGGGTTCGGCGTCATCGGTGCCAGCGTGCTGGTGACCTTGGCCCTGGTGATGCCGCTGGGTGGGGCGATGAACGCGATGGCGCTGGGCGATGATCTGGTTCACAGCCTCGGCGTGGCAGTTGGCAGGATGCGCGCGCTGGTTTTCGTCGCGATCGTCATCCTGTGTGGCACGGCGACGGCGGTCGCCGGACCCATCGCGTTCCTCGGGTTGGTGGTGCCGCATGTGGTGCGTCTCTTGATTGGTCCGGATTGGCGCTGGATTTTGCCCTATTCCGTGCTGATCGGCGCCGGCCTGCTGGTTGTCGGCGACATCCTGGGCCGGGTGATTGCCCCGCCGGGAGAGATCGAGGCCGGAATCGTCACCGCCTTCATGGGGGCGCCCCTCCTGCTTTGGCTGGTAACCCGGCGGCGCGGTGGCGGATCATGATGGGGATCCAAGGCACAGCTCGGCATGCGCATCGGCGGGTCGCAAGGGTTGTCGGGGTGTTGGTCGCGGTCGCTCTCGCCGTCGCGGTCCTGAGCTTGCTGACGGGCAGCTACGCCCTCAGCGTCGCTCAGATCGGGGAAATCCTGTGGGGGCGGTCGGACGATATCGGGCAACTCGTCGTCGTCGGTTTGCGCCTGCCGCGCATCGTTGCTTCGCTCTGTGTCGGTGCCGGATTCGGCGTGGCTGGCGCCATTTTCCAGAGTCTGTGCCGCAATCCACTCGCCAGCCCGGACATCATCGGCTTCACCACCGGTTCGGCAACCGGGGCGCTGGCGACCATCGTGGTGCTTGGACAATCCGGCCTGGCCACCGCGTTGGGCTCGGTCATCGGCGGCTTCGCCGCCGCGGCTCTGGTCTATCTTCTGGCGCTGCGCCGCGGCCTGACGGGCGATCGTTTCATTCTGTCCGGGGTCGCGCTCAGCGCGATGCTGATGGCGTTCAATGAATATCTGGTGACGCGCGCCGAACTGGAGAGAGCCGAGGCGGCCAAAACCTGGCTGTTCGGCAGTCTCAACGGCGTGTCCTGGTCACAGGTCACGATCCTGGCTCCGGGCATTGTGGTTCTGCTGCTGTGCGCCGGCCTGCTTTGGCCCGGGCTCAAAATGCTGGAGATAGGGGATGATCTGGCCGTCGGGCTCGGACTCTCCGCGCGGCGCAGCCGGTTGGTCCTGATGGGCGTCGGCCTCGGTCTTGCCGCATTGGCGACGGCGCTCGCCGGGCCGATCCATTTTCTGGCCCTGGCCGCCGGTCCTCTGGCCCGGGGGCTGGTGCGCCCCGGCGACCCCGGGGTCGTTCCGGTGGCCATCATGGGGGCCGTGCTGCTGATCGTGAGCGATTTCCTGGCGCAGCATCTGATGGCACCGTTTCAGATTCCGGTCGGGCTGATCACCGGCGCGATCGGGGGCGTCTATCTCGTCGTCCTGTTGACACGCCGAACCGGGGGATGCGGCTGATGCCCACAGACCAGAGCCGCCTTGCCGCGCGCCGGATCACGATCGGCTATCGCGATCGGATCGTCTCAGAAAATCTGTCGCTCGACATCCCCGACGGTCGCTTCACGGTCATCATCGGGCCGAACGCCTGCGGTAAATCGACCTTGCTGAGAGCCCTGGCGCGGATCACCAAACCAAGCGAAGGGGCCGTTTTTCTCGATGGCATGGCGATCGCGACTTATGGCACCCGGGAGGTGGCGCGCCGGCTTGGCATGCTGCCCCAATTCTCGGCGGCGCCGGACGGGATCCTGGTGGCTGAGCTGGTCGCCCGCGGGCGTTTCCCGCATCACGGGTTGATGCGGCGCTGGTCGTCGCAGGACCAGACAGCGGTCACCGAGGCGTTGGCCGCGACCGGCATCACGGACCTGGCGGATCGCCCGGTCGATGCGCTGTCCGGTGGCCAGCGCCAGCGGGTCTGGATTGCCCTGGTCCTGGCGCAACAGACACCCTTGCTGTTGCTGGACGAACCGACGAGTTTCCTCGACATCGCCCACCAGATTGAGGTGCTGGAGCTGATGCGTCGGTTGAACCGGCACCATGGCCGGACCTTGGTTGCCGTGCTGCATGATCTGAACCAGGCGTTTCGCTATGCCGATCATGTGGTCGCGCTGCGCGACGGCCGCATCATCGCGCAGGGCACGCCCGCCGCGCTGGTCTCGGCGGATTTCGTGGAACAGGTGTTCGGATTGCGCTGCTGCATCATCACCGATCCGGTTTCGGGCGCACCGCTGGTGATCCCCCTCGGTGAGGCGCCATCGCCCGTCTCTGACGATTTTGCTGCCGGTTGATGAGACTTGAACGCGAAAAGGCGGGAGAAAATGGCGTAGCCCCTTTGCGGAAAAATCGGTTTTCCGAGCGGCGTTACCGCGAAAGCATCCCGATCGTCCCCAGCCATTTGATCACCAATTGGGGCCACCCCGACACCGGGAGTTTCTTCTCTCGCAGGCCGAACGCATGGCCACCCTGCGCGTAGGCGTGCAACTCCACGGGAACGCCAGCCTTTTTCAGCCCCATATAATAGCTCAGCGCATCCTCGACCTTGTCCACAGGGTCATCTTCATTCTGCAACAAAAACGTCGGCGGCGTTTGAGGGGTGATGTGGCTCGCGATTTCGGGGTTCAGTGCGATGCTGTTCTTCGCCAGGGACAGGTGTCCGGGATAAAGAGCAATGGCGAAATCCGGGCGGCAGCTTTCCTGGTCCACCGCGTCGGCCGGCTGATACAGGCGATCATTAAAGGTCGTACTGGCCTCCGCCACCAGAAATCCGCCCGCGGAAAAGCCAAGCACGCCAACCTTGTGAGGATCGATGCGCCATTCCGCAGCATGAAAGCGCACCAGCCTTAACGTTCTCTGCGCATCCTCCAAGGACGGCAGCGATATTGCCAAATTGTGCGGACGGCAATCGCATTGCCAGATATAAGGCATGCTCGGGACACGATATTTCAATAATATGCAGCTGATGCCTGTGGAGGTCAGCCAATCGCAGATCTCGGTGCCTTCGAGATTGATGGCCAGTTCCTGAAACCCGCCGCCCGGAATCACAATGACAGCGATGCCGGTGTTCTTTCCGCTTGCGGCGTAGACCGTCATCGTGGGCCGGGTCACGTTGGTCACCGCCCCTTCCGTTTGGGTTTCCGGCCCCGGGACTGACGGCTCATCGGGCGCCACTCCCGGCCATATCGGGATCTGCGCATGACCTGGTGATGGCTGCCAGACGGTCTGCGCCGCGCAAAGGGCAATCCCCTGACAGGCCAGCGCGAGAACAACAAGCCCCGCCAGCGCCACGGCTCGACAAAGGGTCATGATGCCCGATGCTCCACTGAGATTGAGAGGGACGATCGCGGTTGAAGACCGCAACCGCAAATAATATTGGCGCCAACAGGGAGGGGATCAACCGCGCCAGGCAGCGCGCTGCCGATCGCGGGCGCCGACGCGCGCCGAACCCGCAACAGCGTGCGCAGATCAACGAACCGGGGGTCGAAAACAGGCTGTTACGGCGTGTCGGGCTGTTTGTCATGGCGCATCGCTAAATCCAAAAGTTGCGGCGGGGTCGAGGCCCATGCCGCAAGATGATCGCGAACACGGTCGATGACGCGATCCCAGTCATGGGGACGATCCTGGCGAAACAGGCGTGCGGTGGGATACCATGGCGTGTCATCGCGGTTGAGCAGCCAGCGCCAGCAACCGTCATACCGTGATAGAATCCACACCGGTTTGCCCAATGCTCCGGCCAGATGGGCAACCGATGTATCGACGGTGACGACAAGATCAAGGGCCTCGATCAGCGCCGCGGTGTCCGCGAAGTCGTCGATCTCGTCCATCCAGTCGTGAAGCATCAGGCCTCCAGGCGGTGTTCCGCTCCGTCGGGCGCCAGGGCCTTTTTGCAGGCTGATCCATTGAATCCCCGGAATCGTGGCCAGGGGGGCAAAATGCTCAAGGGCAATGCTGCGGCGCTGGTCAACCAGAGTGGCGGCGAAGTCGTGGCGCCGTGGATTCCCCGCCCAGACCAGACCAACATTGAGCCCCGGCAAAGCGGACAGCCTGGTCTGCCAGCGCGCGGTTATCGCCGGATCGGCCCTGAAATAGGGAATGGTCGCAGGAATAGTGTCGATGTCGGTGCCAAAGATCCCGGGGAGGCTCATCAGGGATTGATGGTAATCAAAGGGCGGCGGCGCTTCATCCTGGCCGATGATTTCGGAAATGCCGGGGACCGTTTTCAGGAGCCGGATTAACGGTTTGGGGACGCGCAACACGATGCGCGCCCCCCGTGCTGCCACCAAGGGGGCATACCGGACAAATTGCAGAAAATCGCCGAACCCCTGTTCGCCGTAGAGCAATATGGTACGGCCTGCCAATGGTTCTCCCTGCCATTCCGCTTGAGGAAAGGCGGGTCGGTGTGCCTGAAACGAGGGAACCTTCCATCGCCACTCATATTCTTGCCATCCCGGGTGGAACTGTCCGGTCAGCAGCAGAGGGGTGGCAAGATTGTAATGGGCTTCGGCAAGAGTGGGATCGATCTTGATCGCCCTGCGGCAACAGCGGATCGCTTCCTCCAGGCATCGTTGTTCGGGCGGCAAGCCCCGCATGGTGGCGTAGGCCACGAGATTGACGTAGCTGTTGGCACTGTCGGGCGCGATGGCGACCGCTCTGCGACAGCAAAGGACCGCGTCGTTCAGCCGGCCCTGCCTTTGCAAAACGCTGCCCAGGCTGGTGCAGGCTGCGACCAGGCTCGGGTTGAGCTCGATCAGCTTTCGATAGCAGATGACGGCCTCATCGAGCCGCCCCAGCTCCTGGAGCACGGCCCCAAGGTTGGCATAGGCCTCGGTAAAGCCTGGCTTGAGAGTGACGGCCTTGCGATAGCAAGCGGCGGCTTTGTTCAGGAAATTCTGATCCCTCAACAGGTTTCCAAGGTTGTTGAGAGCCGGACTGTGAGCCGGGTCCAGTGCCAATGCCTGTCGATAACCGGCGGAGGCATTGGCGAAATCACCTTTTTGCTTCCGGATCAGTCCATAGCTATTGCAGGTATCGGCAACAGCACCGGTTAACAAGAGCACGCGCCTTATCAACGCCAGAGCGGCGCAAGTCTGTCCGTCCCGAGCCAGAATCGGCGCCAGATTGACATAGGCTTCCGGAAATTCGGGTGCCAGGACGACGGCATTGTGAAAGGCCGCGGCGGCCGGTCGTTCCAGGGCAGAAAGGACCTGCCCCAAATTATTGTAATAGTTGGCGATATTTTGCGCTTTTGACAGCGACAGTGTCATCAGTTGGAGCGCCACTTCATGGCGTCCCACCTGATGAGCCAGAAAGCCAAGCCAATGCAGGGCATCGGGATGCTCGGGCGAAACCGCCAGGATCTGCCGGTAAAGCGCCTCGGCTTCGGCCAGTCGCGCCGCGCCATGATGCGACAGCGCCTGATTCAAAGCCTGTTCGATCGTCAACATTGTGCCATCCGAAAATGCCGGGTTCCGCTCGCTTTCGCGGCGATGATAACCCCATTGACCCTCTTGCCAAGGTTACGGTCTGGCCCGGCGGCCCCGTGCGGCCTGTTGCAACGCATCGGGCCGGTGGCCTCCCTGGGCTGGTGTCAGCGCGCCTCCGTCGCGGCTACGGCCTGTTCCAGGGCGGCGGTGACGCGGGCCAGGACTTCGTCCCAATCGCCCGGTTGGCGTTGGCGGAACAGCCGCGCCGTCGGGTACCAGGGCGTGTCCTCACGGTCGAGCAGCCAGCGCCAGCAGGCGTCAAAGCGCGACAGGATCCACACCGGTTTGCCCAACGCGCCGGCCAGATGCGCCACCGCGGTGTCGACCGCGATCACCAGATCCAGGGCCTCGATCAGGGCCGCGGTGTCCGCGAAGTCCATGACCTCGTCCATCCAGTCGATGATCTCACCGCCCAGGGCGGCGGTGCGGCGTTGCAGTGCCGGATTGCCCTTCTGCAGGCTGACCAGGGTGACCCCGGGGATTCGGCTCAGGGCGTCGAATTGTTCCAGCCTCAGGCTGCGGCGGCGGTCGGTGAGAAAGGCGCGTCGGTGGGCGGCATGGCTGTCACCGGCCCAGACCAGCCCGACCTTGAGGCCCGGCAGCTTCGCCAGCCGGCGTTGCCAGAAGCCGACAAAGGTCGGGTCGGCTTTGACATAGGGAACCGTTGCCGGGATGGTGTCCAGGTCGGTCCCCAGGGCGTGGGGGGCGCTCAGCATCGGCAACTGGAAGTCGCAGACGAGCGACGCCGTGCCGAACGGCGCGACCGCGGCGACACCGGCAACGCTGCGCAGCAGCCGGGCAAGCGGACGGAAGGCGCTGATCATGACCTGGGCGCCTTGCGCCGCGAGAAGCGGCGCGTAGCGGGCAAATTGGATGATGTCGCCGAAGCCCTGTTCGCCGATCAGCAGGATACTGCGACCCACGAGCGGTTCGCCGCGCCAGATGGGTTGCTTGAACTGCGCGATCTCGCGCGAGAAATGGCGGAATTTCCAGCGCCACTCATATTCGGCCCAACCCTCGCGGAACGCCCCGCGCTGCAACAGGATCATCGCCCGGTTGACGTGGAAACCGGGGTCGCCGGGCACGATGCGGATCGCGCGGCTGAATGCGGTCAGGGCGTCGTCGGTCTGATTGCGGATGGTACAGGCATGGCCCAGATTATTATGGGCGCGTTCGTCGGCCGGGTTGAGGGCCAGGGCCTGGCGGAACAACGCGATCGCCGCCTCGTCCTGGCGCAGTTCGCTCAGGGCGTTGCCGAGATTGAAATGGCCTTCGGCGGAGCCGGGGGCGAGAATGCGCACCCGGTGGGCCGCGGCGATGGCGTCGCCGAACGCGCTGTATTCAAGCAGCGTGGTCGCCAGGTTGCTGTAAACCTCGGGCCGGTCGGGTTCCCGGGCGACGATGTGACGATGCAGCGCCAGCGCGGCGGCGCCCGCGTTTGCCTCCACCAGAGCGAAGGCGAGGGTATGCAGCGCCCGCAAATCACCGGGGTGAAGCAATACGGCGCGCCAGCCGATGGCCGCCGCGGGGCGGAATTGTTCGAGGGCCAGCAGCGTCTCGCAAAGATGCAGCGGGAAACGCGGATCGTCGGGCTGTAACACGATGGCCCGACGATAGGCCGCCACGGCCGCTCCATTATCACCTTGGACCCGCAACACATTGCCGAGATTGTCGTGGGTCGGTGCGTAATCCGGTTGCAGAATGAGGGCCCGGCGATAAGCGGCCTCAGCCTCGACAAGGGCTCCCTGGTCGACCAGCGAATTGCCGAGATTGAGCCAGGCTTCCGGGGCGGCGGGCCCGAGCGCGATGGCGCGGTGATAGGCGGCCAGCGCCTCGCCGAACCGGCCGATCGCCTTCAGGGCCAGGCCGTGATTGTGATGCGCTGCGGCATAGTCCGGCTTGATCCGGGCGGCATGGCGGAAGGTCTGGGCGGCGGCGGCGGCGTGCCCCAGGGTCAGCAGAGCGCTGGCGAAATTGTAGTAGCCGCGGGCATAGGCCGGGGCCAGGATGACGGCCCAGCCAAAGGCGGGCAGGGCAGCTTCGGGACGCCCCAGCGCGACCAGCGCCGTGCCCAGATTGTTGTGGATCTCCGGAATGTCGGGTTGCACCGCAAGCGCCTCAAGATCGAGGGCGATTGCCGCCTTGAAGTCGCCGGCCTCATGGCGGGCCAGCGCCTGCTGGAACAGCGCCAGCGCTGCCGGTGCCGGCGCCGCGGGCGCAGGGGAAGGGGTGTTTGCGATCATCGGGCGGCCCGGGTGATGGCGACCCGCTCGGCCACGGCGGCGGCGACCCGGGTGACGACCTCACCCCAGTCGCCGGGGCGACGCTGGCGGAACAGGCGGGCGCTGGGATACCAGGGGGTGTCGTCCCGGTCACGCAGCCAGCGCCAGCAGCCCTCCCAACGCGACAGGATCCACACCGGCTTGCCCAGCGCGCCGGCCAGATGGGCCACCGCGGTGTCGACCGTGATCACCAGGTCGAGATTTTCAATCAGCGCCGCGGTATCGGCGAAGTCGTTGATTTCCTCCATCCAGTCATAGAGCCGAAGGCCCGGCGGCGTCGTCGCCGCCTCGGCGGCGGGGGCGCCCTTTTGCAGGCTGATCAGGGTCAGGCCCGTGACCGTGCCCAGGGGCGCGAACTGCCCCAGGGTCATGCTGCGCCGGCTGTCGACCTGATGGGCTTCGCGGTTGAACGGACGGGGATCGCCGGCCCAGACCAGTCCGGCCTTGAGCCCCGGCAGTCCGGCAAGACGGATCCGCCAGGCCGCCGCGGCATCGGGTGTGGCGCGCAAATAGGGTACCGGCACCGCCGCGTCGGCGATATCGATTCCCAGCACATGGGGGACACTCATCAGGGGCAGATGGCAATCATGGGCGGGCAGGGACCCGGCGAACCGCGCAACCGCGTCGACGCCCGGCGCCGTTTGCAGCAGCCTGACCAGGTCGGCAAAGGTCGACAGGACCACCCGCCCCCCGCGTGCCGCGACCATCGGGGCGAAGCGGGTGAACTGGATCGCGTCGCCATGGCCTTGCTCGGCATACAACAGCACCGTTCGTCCGGCGAGCGGTTCGCCGCGCCATTCCGGGGTGGGGATGGCCGGCTTCGCCCGGATGAAAGGACGGGTTTTCCAGCGCCACTCATATTCGGCCCACCCCTCGCGCCAATAGCCGTAGCGCAACAGGGTCAGGGCGCGATTGACGTGAAACCGGGGTTCCGCGGGATTGCTGCGTTGGGCCCGGTGGTAGGCCACCATGGCCCCGGCGAAGTCGCCGCAGGCCGCCAGCGCGTTGCCCAGATTGTTGTAGGCCGCGTCGTGGTCGGGTCGGGACGTCACGGCGTGGCGAAAGAACGGGATCCCGGCGGCACACTGCGCCTGTCGCGCCTTGCCGAAATTGTTGAGCGCTTCGGCATGATCGGGTTTCAGGATCAGGGCGCGGCGGCATGCGACCACCGCCGCGTCATGGGCGCTGCCATCGATTTCGGCGAAGGCGAGATTGCTGTAGGTTTCGGCCTCGTCGGGCTGCATCGCGATGGCCTGGCGGAACGCGGCCCGCGCCGGGGCGAGCTGGTCGATGGCCTTCAGCGCATTGCCCAGCGCGGTCAACGCCGTGGGGTCATCGGGCCGCAGATGGTAGGCGTGGCGGGCGGGGGCCAGCGGGCTTTGGGGCAGGGAGGAACCGCGCTGGTCGAGCCGCAGCAAGGTCTGGCTGAGCGCGGTATAGGCCGGGAGGAAATTGGGTTGACGGGCGATATGAAGGCCGAAACAGACGACAGCCACCTCAAGCCGGTCCAGATCGCGGAGGGCATTGCCCAGATTATGCCGGGCCGCGTGGTGGCCGGGCTCAAGCACGACGGTGCGCCAATAGGCCATCAGCGCCTCGGCGAAGCGACGCTGGCCGGCCAGGCTGTTGCCGAGATTGAAGTGAGCTTCGGCGGCATCAGGCAGCAGGGCCGTGGCGTGGCGATAGGCGATGATCGCGGCCGTCGGCTGGTTCAAGGCGCCGAGGGCCAGGCCCAGATGGCCCCAGGCCTGGGCGAAGTCGGGGCGGGCGCGCACCGCGCGGCGATAGGCGTTGATGGCATCACGAACGCGGCCGCGCAGCACCAGGATTTCCGCCAGCGCATACAGAAACCGGGGATCCGCCGGGGCCAGGACCACGGCATCGCGCAAGGCATCGCCGGCCGGCACCATCGCGCCGCAGGCCGCCAGGGACTGGCCAAGATTGACGTAGACCTCGGCCAGCATCGGGCTGAGGGCGATCAGTTGCCGATACAGTGCGATCGCTTCGGCGTGTTCGTCCACCGCCTGCCGGGCCACCGCCCGGGCGAACAGGACGGTCAGGGCATCATCGGGGTGCGGCACCAGCGCTCGCGCTTGCCGGCCGGGATTGATCATGATGCCGGTGCTCCGACCCCGGCCGCCGCCGCGGCGCGTTGCCGCAACGCCGTGGCGATGCGCGCGACGACACTATGCCATTCGTCGGGGTCGGTTTGACGGAACAAGCGGGCGGTGGGATACCAGGGGGTGTCATCACGGTCACGCAGCCAGCGCCAGCACCCGTCGTATCGCGACAGGATCCATACCGGCTTGCCGAGGGCGCCGGCGAGATGCGCGACCGCGGTGTCGACGGTGATCACCAGATCCAGCGCCGCGACCAGTGCGGCGGTTTCAGCGAAATCGCCCAATTCCGCGGTCCAGTCTGTCAGACGTAAACCCGGCGGCGGTGAGCGGGTCTGGATGGCCGCGGGTCCCAGTTGCAGGCTGATCAGGCTGACGCCCGGGATTGTTCCCAGGACGGCGTAATGATCGAGGCTCAGGCTGCGGCGACGATCGGTCAGATGGGCTTCATGGTTGAACGCCCGCGGATTGCCGGCCCAGACCAGGCCGACCTTCATGCCGGCAAGCAGGGCGAGGCGCCGGCGCCAGGCCACGGCGTCGGCATGAAGATAGGGGACCGTGGCCGGAATCGTTTCCAGCGTCGTGCCAACCACCCGGGGAACACTCATCAGCGGCAGGTGAAAGTCGAACGCCGGCAACTCCGCGACGCTGCCGGCGACGGCCGCGACCCCGGGGACCGTCGCCAGCAGCCGGACCAGGGGCTGTTGCACCCGGATCAGCACCCGCGCCCCAAGCCCCGCGACCACGGTGGCATAACGGCAAAACTGCAGGGCATCGCCGAACCCCTGTTCGCCGTAAAGCAGAATGGTCCGCCCTTCCAGGGATTCGCCGCACCATTCCGGTGGCGGTGACGGCAGGACTTCGCCGCGGAAATCGCGGGTCTTCCAGCGCCAGTCATATTCGATCCAGCCTTCCTGGAACTGACCCATCATCAACAGCGCCATCGCCAGATTGACGTGAACCCGGGGGTCGGGACCGTGGCCGTTCGCGCTGCCGATCACCACTTCGCGCCGATAGGCCCGGATCGCGCGTTCCGTTTCGCGCAACGACATCATGACGTTGCCCAGATTATTATGCGGGCCGGCATTGGAGGGCGCCAGCGTGATGGCCTGACGATACAGGGTATGGGCGGGCTCGATCCGTCGCAGGGCGTGCAGCGCATTGCCCATATTGTTATAGGCTTCGGAATATTCCGGTCCGATGAGGGTCGATCGGTGACAGATCTTGACCGCCTCCTCGTAGCGGCCGGCATGGACCAGGGCGTTGCCGAGATTGCTGAGCGCTTCGGCGAAGCCCGGTTGCAGCGTCAGCGCTTGGTGATAGGCGTAGATGGCCTCGGGCAACCGGTTCAGCATCTTCATGGCATTGCCGAGATTGGTGATCGCGGCGGCGTATTGCGGATTCAGGACCAGCGCCCGGTGCTCGGCGATGACGGCTTCGGCCATCCGTTCCTGAAGGTGGAAGATGTTGCTGATATTGTTGTAGAGTTCCGGGGCATCCGGTTGCAGGGCGATCCCGGATCGGTAGGCGGTCAGCGCGGCCGCCGTGTTGCCGCTGCGGCCGAGCGCATTGCCGAGACTGTAAAACGCCGCGCTGTCGTCGGGCTTCAGGCGCAAGGTGCGACGGGCGGCCGCGGCGGCCTCGGTCAGCAGGCCCTGATTGAAGCAGGCCTGGGCCAGACCGGTGTAGGCTTCGGGAAAGTCGCAGCGTCCGGCGATCGCGCGGCGAAAACAGGCTGCCGCGGTCTCGAAAACGCCGAGAGTCATCAGGTTGGTGCCGCGGTTTTTGTGGGCGTGGGGATAGTCGGGCTTGATCATGGTGGCCCGACGATACGCCGTTTCCGCGGCGGCGCATTGGCTGAGGCTCTGCGCCGCCATCGCAAGATTGCAATAGGCCTGGGCCGCCTCCGGTGCCAGCAGGATCGCCGTGCTACAGGCCACGGTCGCCGCGTCGAAGCGCTCCAGCTTCAGGAAGGCAATGCCGAGATTGTTGTGGATCTCGGCGATCATCGGGTCGATCGCGATGGCTTGCAAATAAAGCAGCGCCGCTTCCTGGAACCGTCCCGTGCTCTGTCGGGCCACGGCCAGCGTGAACAACTGCCCGATCGTGAGCGGGGGGCCGTGCGGCGGGAACGGTTCGGCGACGTCGCTCATGGCTGCGGGATTGTCGATCGGGGGGCTGGCGCGGCGCGTGCCGCTTGCCGCGCCAAGGCAAGGTGATCGAGTTGATCGCGGACCTGGGTGATGACCGTATCCCAGTCCCCCATCCGCGGTTGGCGGAACAGGCGGGCGGTGGGATACCAGGGCGAGTCGTCGCGATCGTTCAGCCAGCGCCAGCACCCATTGTAGCGCGACAGGATCCAGACCGGCTTGCCCAGGGCGCCGGCGAGGTGTGCGACCGCGGTGTCGACCGTGATCACCAGATCCAGGGCGTCGATCAGGGCGGCGGTGTCGGCGAAGTCGGTCAACTCCTCGGTCCAGTCCAGCAGCGTCATGCCGGCGGGGGGCATCCCGGCCTCGGCTGCGGCGGCGCCCATTTGCAGGCTGACCCAGGCGATGCCCGGCACCGCGGCGAGCGGCGCCAGACGCGCCAGCGCGATGCTGCGCCAGCGGTCGATCCGATTGGCGGCACGGTTGCCGATCCGCGCCGCACCGGCCCAGACCAGCCCGACCTTGAGCCCGGACAGGCCCGCGAGCCGGACCCGCCATGCCGTCGCCATCGCCGGATCGGGCCGCAGATAGGGCACCGTGGCGGGCAGGTTGTCGAGGCCGATCCCGAGCCGATGCGGCAGGGTCATCAAAGGCAGATGGGTATCGAAATGGCGGTCGGTCGGGCTGAGATCGACGACATCGACATCGACGGGAAGGCCCCGCATCAAGCGTGCCAACAACGGGTAGACCTGCAACACGATCGAACCACCCTGTGCCGCAACCAGGGGCACGAAGCGCGCCCACATCAGGGTGTCGCCGAATCCCTGTTCGGTATAAAGCAGGATGGTGCGGCCATCGAGGCGGTCGCCGGTCCATTCCGGTTGGTCATAAGGACGCGCCAGGGCCACGTCGATGGCGGTGCGGCGGCGCCACTCATATTCGGCCCAGCCTTCGCGGTACTGGCCCGCCTGTAACAGCGCGGTGGCGCGATTGAAGTGTATTTGCGTGTTCTCGGGATTCAACGTGACCGCCTGCCGGTAGGCGGTCAGCGCCGCGTCCGGATGCCCGGAACTTTGCAGTGCCATGCCGAGATCACTAAAGGATTCGGCGTGGCCGGGGCGGACCAGCGTGCTGCGGCGACAGATCGCGACAGCCGTGTCAAAGGCGCCGGCGTCGAGTGTCGTGGTGGCCAGATTGTCGTAGGCTTCGGGCAGATCCGGCATCAGGGTGATGGCGCGTCGCAGGGCGGCGGCCGCCTGTTCGGTCTGGTCCGACTCGCGCAGCACATTGCCGAGATTGTTGTAGGCCTGGGCATAGTCGGGGATCAGGGTGATTGCCCGGCGATAGGCGGTTCGCGCCGCGTCGGTGCCGGTCGTTGCCGGCGTCGCTGGTACCGGGTTCAGCGCTTGCAGCGCGGTTCCCAGATTGTTGTAGGCCTGGGCGTAATCCGGCTTCAGCGCGATCGCCGCGCGGCAGCAGGCCAGCGAGTCCGTGATGCGGCCGAGATCGCGCAACGCCACTGCGAGATTGTTGCGCACCGGCGCCAGGTCGGGCCGCAGCGCGACCACTTGCTGATACAAGGTGACCGCATCCGGAAACTCATTTCGGCCATGATGAAACACGGCACGGTTGAACAAGATCAGCGCTTCACCGGTGGGCGGTGGGGCGTCCGCCACGGGTGTCAACGCCACGCCACGGTTTGGGCCCGGCTTCAGTTTCGATCGCTTCGATCGCTTGGGGTGTCTGGGCCCGCTCATTCTTTCTCCAATGCCGTCAGCGAGGACGCCCCCGGTTCAAAGATCGGCGTGGCATCGGTGGCGATCGCCGCCCGCAGGGCCTCGGCGACCCGGGTCATGACGTCGTCCCAGTCACCGGCGCGATGCTGGCGAAACAGTCTTGCGGTCGGATACCACGGGGTGTCGTCCCGGTCACGCAGCCAGCGCCAGCAGCCGTCGAACCGTGACAGGATCCAGACCGGTTTCCCCAGGGCCCCGGCCAGGTGCGCGACCGCGGTGTCGACGGTGATCACCAGGTCCAGGGCGGTAACCAGCGCTGCGGTGTCGGCAAAATCAACGATGCTGTCCATCCAGTCAAGAATGGGCCCGTCAAGAATGGGCCCGTCGAGCGCGGGCAACGGCGGCTCGCCCTTTTGCAGGCTGACCAGCGTCACGCCCGGGATCCTGGCCAGGCTGGCGATGCGATCGAAGCCCAGGCTGCGCCGTTGATCCATGGAATGGGCGCTGGGGTCGTGCCGTCGCGGATCCCCGGCCCAGACCACGCCGACCTTCAGGTTCGGGCCGGCTGCCGCCAGCCGGGCGCGCCAGGCGGCAACCGCGGTGGCCTCGGCCCAAAGATAGGGGATCGTCGCCGGAATGCTGTCCAGATCGATACCGAGCCGATGCGGCACGCTCATCAGCGGCAGGTGATAGTCAAAATCGAAATACGGCGTCTCGAACGGTGCGACCTCGGTGACGCCGGGCAGGGTGCGCAGCAGCCGCACCAGCGATGGCAACGTCCGGACCACCACCCGCGCACCGGTTGCGGCAAGAACCGGGGCGAAGCGGGCGAACATCAGGGCGTCGCCAAAACCCTGTTCGGTATAAAGCAGCACGGTCTTGCCGCTCAGGGATTCCCCGGTCCATTCGGGCAGGGCGAAGCTGACCACCCAGGGGCGGAATTTTTCGGTCTTCCAGCGCCACTCATATTCGCGCCAACCGTCCGCGAATTGGCCCTGATGGAGCAAGGCCATCGCGAAATTGAGATGAATCTGGGGATCACCCGGGGCATGGCTGAGGGCGACCCGGAAGCCCTCGACCGCCGCGTCAACGCGACCCAGGATTCGCAGCGCGGTGCTGCGGTTGCTCCAGAGCTCCGGGTTTTCGGGATCAAGGACCAGGGCCCGGTCGTAGGCGGCGACGGCCGCGCCGAACTGCTGTAACGCCTGGAGGACATTGCCAAGATTGTAGGGTGGATCGGGTAGGCCCGGGTGGAGGATGATGGCTTGGCGATAGGCGGCGACGGCGGCGTCATAGCCCCCAAGTTGGAACAGCACGGTGCCCAGATTGCTGTAGGCTTCGGCAAAATCGTTGTGATACCCCAGGGCCTCACGATAGGCGGCGACGGCCTGTTCGCGCTGGCCCAGCGCGTTCAAGGCGTTGCCGAGATTGAACAGGGCCTCGGCGAAGTCGGGCTTGAGCAGAGCGGCCCGCAGATGCGCCGTGACCGCGACGCCGGCCTGGCCGCGGTCGAGCGCGATCACGCCCAGATTGTTGTAGATCTCGGCGAGGTCGGGGCGCAGCGCGATCGCGTCGCGGTAACAGGCCCCGGCTTCGGCCAGATGGCCGGCCTGATGCCAGGTCACCGCCCGGGTGAAGCGGTTCAGCACCGCCTCGTCCGCGCCGGTGCCGGTCGGACCGATGACCGTCGATGCGGTCGGTTCCGCAATGCTCCCGCTCATGCCCACTCCTCGAACGCTGTCCCGATGATCGTATCATCACCGGCAGCGCGGTTCGCCTGCTCCCGCGTCGCGTCGCGGAAATTCCCGCGATCGGCCCGTTCCCGGCGGCCCGGAACGGTGTTGCGGAGCAATGTGATACCGCGGCGATTTCAGCCTGTCTTTCAATGTTTTGTCAATTCAAGCGGGCAATGGCCTGTGCGATTGTCGATCGGGCGATCGGGGCCCGTTCGTCGAGCTTGTCCGATAGCATGAGCTCGCACCCGATTCAGCGGCGTGTTCCCCGGAAAATGGCGAATGCATGCCGCGCCTTTGCATTGGAAAAACCGAACTAGAACCGTCAACTTTAATATTTTGTGTCGGTGTTTCGGCAAGGGTAGTCTTCTCGGCGAACATCCACGGAAAAATCACACTTGCTCTTGGTCAAGCTGCACTTTGGGGAAGAATAACCGTTCTCTATTTTGACGACAGGTGGAGGGGCACGAAATGCAGTATTCCCGTTCTCTTTTGTTCACAATTGCAATCTGCAGTACGATCGGGGCGATGGGCCCGGCGTCCGCACAGACGGCCGACGTTCTTCACTACTGGACAAGCGGCGGTGAATCCGCTGGCATGAAGGTCTTCGCTGACGCGTTCAAGACGCGCGGCGGCACCTGGATCGACAGCGCCGTCGGTGGCTATGATGATGCCCGGGCGTCGGCGCTGAGTCGGATTGCGGGAGGTAATCCGCCGTCGGCGCTGCTGGACAATATCGGCGATGTGCAGGCCCTGGCGGAACAAGGTGTGCTCAGTCCGCTGGATCCTGCAGCGGCCGCCGCGGCAACCGCGCATATGCCGGGCTTCCTGATGTCCAAAGTCAGTCGTGAAGGGAAGGTTTTCGCGATCCCGGTCGATATTGGGCAGGCAAACTGGACGTGGTATTCGACGAAAGCCTTTCATGACATCGGCGCGCCGCCGCCGGCAACCTGGGACGAATTTTTTGTCGACGCCAAAAAACTGAAAGAAAAGGGCTATATTCCCTTGGCCTTCGGGGGACAGCCGTGGCAGCAGGCCGGACTTTTCTATAATATCATGCTGTCCGTTGGTCGTGATTTCTACAAGAAAGTCCTTGTTGATCGCGATGTCACCGCCGCGGGCGGTCCGGAAATGGTCAAGACGTTTGAAACCATGCGGAAACTGACGGCTTATGTCGATCCCGGCAGCCCGGGGCGCAAATGGAACGATGCGGCCAATCTTGTCATCACCAACAAGGCGGCGATGCAGGTGATGGGTGACTGGGCGAAAGGCGAATTCATTGCTGCCGGCCTGACACTCGGCAAGGACTATGATTGCGCGTTGGCGCCGGGGACACAGGACGCTTTCCTGATGGTCGTCGATCTGTTTGATTTCCCGACGGTCACGGCACCCGAGATGGTCAAAGGGCAGAAATTGTTGCGCGATGTTCTCATCGACCCCGCTGTGCAGGTGGCGTTCAGCAAGGTCAAGGGCTCGCTGCCGTCACGTCTTGATGTCGACGTCTCGGGTCTCGATTCCTGTTTGCAGAAGGGCGAGAAAATCCTCGCGGATCCCCAAGCCCAGGTGCCGAACTTCGAGTTTGTCTTCACCGCGGATGAGGAAGGGCAGGTCAAGGATCTGGTTTCGAAATTCTGGAGTGACCCGGGCATGACCGCGGTCGATGCTGCCAGGCAATTCTCTCAAATCGTCGGCGAAACATCAAAGTAGAATAATCGAGCAGGGCCTTCCAAAAACACGGAAGGCCCTAAACCATGAGGACAGGTCGTTCAAATCATGCGTCGTCATAAAACAGCAGAATTCGTGATCGTGCCGACCATTGCCGTTGTTTTTATATGTTTCTATGCGCCCATTATATGGACAATATTCATTTCATTCACGCGATCGGGCATGTTTCCAAGTTACAGTTTCTCTGGACTGATGCAATATTGGCGTCTGGTTGGAACGGAGCGTTGGCATACCGCATTTCTGAACATGTTCGTATTTGGAGTCCTGTTTGTGGGTTTTGCCTTGATCCTGGGTTTCTTGCTTGCGGTCGCTCTCGACCAACGGATCCGCTTCGAGGGTTTTTTTCGCACGGTCCTGCTCTATCCGCTGTCGATGTCGTTCATCGTCACGGGCCTTGCGTGGCAATGGCTGCTGAATCCGGCAATGGGTCTGCAACATCTGGTGCGAGAGGCCGGATGGGACAACTTCCTGTTCGACTGGATCATTCGGCCGGATCGGGCGATCTATACAATTGTCCTGGCCGCGGTTTGGCATTCCTCGGGGTTGGTGATGGCGATCATACTGGCGGGACTTCGTGGCGTCGATCGCGATATCTGGCGCGCGACCCAGGTTGAAGGGATTCCGCGCTGGCGCACTTATCTCAGCATCATTCTGCCCCTGTTGCGTCCGGTGGTGCTGACGTGCGTTGTGCTGTTGATCATCAATGTTGTTCGCAGCTATGACCTCGTGGTGGCGATGACCAATGGCGGACCCGGTAACGCCACCGATGTTCCGGGAAAATTCGTCATCGACATGGCGTTTGAACGCGCAAACATCGGACAGGCATCTGCCGCGGCGGTGATCATGCTGCTGACCGTCATCGCGGCGGTAATGCCCTATTTCTACCTTGAAACGCGGCGGACCGGACGATGACCGACAATAATTCGCCCGCATTTCCGTTTGCTTTCAGTGCGGCACAGGCCCGACGGCGGCGCTGTGGATCGAGAATCGCGCTCTACCTGTTTTTGAGTGGCGCCGCTGTTCTGTTTTCGATCCCGCTGTTGATCATGGTCCTGACCTCGTTCAAGAGCATGCCGGAAATTCGCCAGGGCACCATCTTTTCGCTTCCCGCCGCGCTTGATCTGAGCGCCTGGGTCAAGGCGTGGTCCGGTGCCTGCACCGGTCTGGCGTGCGGCGGTCTTTCGGTTGGTTTCTGGAATTCGGTGCGCATTCTTGTCCCTAGTGTCGTTCTGTCAATTCTGGCCGGCGCCCTGAATGGCTATGCCCTGGCGCTGTGGCGCTTTCGTGGTGCTCACGCGGTCCTTACCGCGCTCATGCTTGGTGCCTTTATTCCCTACCAGGTGATTCTATATCCGCTGGTCAAGATCTTCAGCTTTCTTCATCTCTATAGTACGCTGCCTGGGATCATCGTGATTCATGTCGTTTTTGGACTGCCGCTGATGACGATGCTGTTTCGGAATTTCTATGCCGCTATTCCGGCGGAACTGGTTAAAGCGGCGCGGGTTGACGGTGCCGGTTTTTTTCGGATCTTTTTCGAAATCATGCTGCCGATGTCGACAAACATCCTGATCGTTGCCCTGATCCTGCAGACAACCGGGATTTGGAACGATTATCTACTGGGTCTGATATTTGCGGGCCATGACAATCAACCAATGACAGTTCAGCTCAACAACATCGTAACGAACGGAACGGGGATCGTTGAATACAACGTCAACATGGCGGCAACTGTCCTGACAGCGCTGCCCCCGCTTGCCGTTTATTTTCTTTCTGGACGCTATTTTGTCAGAGGAATAGCATCCGGCGCAGTGAAAGGCTGATCATGTCAGGGATCTCAGTTCAACATCTCAACAAGGCCTACGCGTCGTTTCAGGTTCTGCGCGACATCGATTTTCGGGTTTCCGCCGGTGAGTTCGTCGTTCTTCTGGGGCCGTCCGGCTGTGGCAAATCGACTCTGTTGAATGTGATTGCCGGCCTGGACGAGGTTGATTCCGGGCGCGTCTTGATCGGTGATACCGATGTGACGGGGTTTGAGCCGAACCAGCGCGGCCTGGCCATGGTGTTTCAGTCTTATGCGCTGTATCCGACGATGACGGTTCGCCGCAACCTGTCTTTTGGACTGCGGGTCAACAAGGTCGCCAAGCCCGAGGTGGAGCGCCGGGTCGCCTGGGCGGCGAACCTGCTGCAACTGACTCCGATGCTCGATCGCCTGCCAAGCCAGCTTTCCGGTGGTCAACGCCAACGCGTTGCGATCGGGCGGGCCCTGGTTCGTCAGGTTCCGGTCTATCTGTTCGATGAACCGCTGTCCAATCTCGATGCCCGACTGCGCACGGAAATGCGGGTCGAGATCAAGCGGCTGCACCAGGAACTGGGCTGCACGATCGTCTATGTGACGCATGATCAGGTCGAAGCCATGACCCTGGCCACGCGCATTGCCGTGATGAAAGACGGGAAGATCGAGCAGTTCGCCGATCCCGCGACGGTCTATGATCGCCCGGCCAGTCTTTTCGTGGCGAGCTTCGTCGGCTCTCCGGCGATGAATTTCATTGAAGGGCGATTGCACGGGGAAGCGGCGGGGCCGGTGTTCCGCAGCGGGGATCTGATCCTGCCGTTGGAGCCAGGTGTTTTCGCGGCGCCGCCCCCCGAGGAGCTGGATGTTGTTCTCGGCATCCGTCCGGAGGATATCGTGATCGCGCCCGGGGCGGGCCCGGGCCCGACCTTTTCGGCGGCCTTGGTCTTCATTGAACCGATGGGGGCCGACACCTTCGCCTGGTTCGACCATGCCGGCGGCCGTCTTTCCGTCCGATTGTCGCCGACCCTGGCCCGGGGGCTTGCCGGGGCTGCGACCCTGGCACCGGATCTGGCGAAGGCATCGATCTTTGATGCCGCAACCGGGCGGCGTCTTTGACAGTAACCCTGGCGTGCGCCGGCATCCCTGCAACGGTGCCGCTGATTTCTGGAGACTAGAACCGTGAACCAACAAGAGGCCGACAAGATCCTGTGCGATCGCGTCGCGTTGATGTCGCTGGCCGAGAAAATCGATCTTCTGGGTGGTCACGGGATGTGGAAGACCAAGGCTGTTGCGCGCCTTGGGATTCCAGAGATCGTGATGACCGATGGAACCTACGGTGTTCGTTATTCGATTGAACAAATCGACAATGACGCACCGGGCGGCCAGGATCTTGAGGCGTTTCTCGGCGTCGTCAATCGCCGGGCCAATGAGGTGCAGGCCGCGTGGGGACAGATGAGGCCGGCGACCTGTTTTGCCAATGGTTCCAGCCTGGCATCATCCTGGGATGTCGCGCTGGCCTATGAACTGGGCGCGGCACTTGCGCGCGAATGCCAGGCGCTGGGCGTTCATTTGCTTCTTGGGCCCGGCATCAATCTTCGCCGTACCCCGCTTGCCGGCCGCAGCTACGAGTATTATTCGGAGGATCCGGTTCTGACCGGGGACTTCGCGGCGGCGGTGATCAACGGGTTGCAGGACGGTGGCGTTGGTGCGTCGCTGAAACATTTTGCCTGCAATAATTCCGAGGTGGAGCGGACGACGATGGACTCCATCGTTACAGAGCGCGCGCTTCGCGAGGTCTATCTGCTTGGGTTCGAGCGTGCCATCCGCAAGAGCAAGCCCTGGACGGTGATGAGTTCGTACAACAAGCTGAACGGTTGTCAGGCTGCGGAAAATGGCTGGTTGCTGACGACGGTGCTGCGCGAGGCGTGGGGCTATGACGGGGTTGTGATCTCCGATTGGCACGGGATCAAGGACCGGCCCGCGGCGCTGTTGGCCGGCAATGACCTCGATATGCCGGAAAGTCAGACCCGCAAGGAACAGTTGCTGACCGCACTTGCGCTCGGCTCCGTTTCCGTCGCGGCTGTCGATGCCGCCTGCACCCGTGTGCTTGGGCTGATCAGCCGCGCCAAGGCCGGTGAACGGCGCGACCAGCCCTGCGATTTCGACGGCCACCACAATCTGGCGCGACGCATGGCGGGCGAATCGATCGTTCTGCTCAAGAATGATGGTGTTCTGCCGCTCGATCCGGCACGGTTGCGGCGGATCCTGGTGGTCGGTGCCGGGGCGATCGAGCCGGTGATCCAGGGATCGGGGTGTGCAACGACAACGCCGACCCGGGTCGACGTGCCGCTCAACGAAATCAAGGCTCTTGCCGGCCCCGACAGCGTTGTCGACTATTGTCCGGGCTATGGCGACGATCCGGCGCAGTTCGATGCCCTGCGGGCCGAGGCCTTGGGCCGTGCCGTCGGCGCGGCGGTGGTGATTGTGTTCGCGCATACCGCCGTGGGCTATGATGGCGAGGGCTCCGATCGCCGCGATCTCAATCTCGCGCCCGGCCACGATCTCTTGATCGGAGCCTTGGCGGCGCAGCATGCGAACGTGGTCGTCGTTCTGGCAAATCCCGACGCCGTCGTCATGCCATGGCTGGATGCGGTGGCCGCCGTCGTCGAAACCTTTTTCGCCGGGCAGGCGATGGGGGGTGCGGTCGCCGATATTCTGTTTGGGAAGGTCAACCCGTCAGGAAAATTGACCGTAACATTTCCCGTGAAGCTAGAGGACATTCCGGGATATCTCACCTACCCCGGTGAGAATGGGCGTCATTTGTATAGTGAAGATGTTTACGTTGGGTACCGGTATTACGACCGCAGAGGGGTCGATCCGCTGTTCCCCTTTGGATTCGGTTTGAGCTACACGACGTTTGCCTATTCTGATCTTCATCTGAGTGCGGCGATCGTCGGATCCGGCGACACCCTGACGGTCAGTTTTTCGGTGACCAATGTCGGCGGGCGCCAGGGAAAGGAGATTTGCCAGGTTTATCTTCAGCCAACCGCACCACGCCTGCATCGACCGCTGCGGGCCTTGGCCGGTTTTGCCAAAATAGAATTGGCGCCCGGGGAGACGGGGCGGGTATCCGTTGTCCTGGAATCCCGTGATTTCATGGTTTTCGATCCGGCCTATGGCCGTTGGTTGCTCGATCGCGATCAGGTCACGGTGGCTGTGGGGGCTTCGTCGCGCGACATCCGGTTGGCCGCGACCGTACGCTGTGATGGCGAGGCCGCGCTTTATCGCAAGCTTGCGCGCGATACCCAGCCGGTCTTTGTGCTGGAAAATCCGCTGGCACGCCGCGCCTTTGTTGGATTTCTGCAAACGAATGTCGGGATCAGCGCGCCGGAGGCCGAGCGGATACTTGAAGGCTGCCGCAGCTCGTTCTTCGGCATCTTTGTGACGATGGATCGACGGTTCCGCCTGACTTTTCCCGAAACCGCAATCCAGGAACTGCTCGATCAGGTCAACGCCGCGGGACAGGTTCATCCGGCGTGACATCGGACGGTCTCTCGGGGGATGCCATCGCCTTGCCGTCCGTTGTGCCATGAGCTTCCACGATGTGGCGGTCGTGGACGGCGACCTCCAGAGGGCCAATCCGCTGGTGCGAGGAATCCATGTAGGGTCCATCAAGCGCCGGCGGAACCATGCCGGGAATGTAGCCGTCCGAGATGAACGTGCGGCAGTGCGTGGCGAAAGCGTTCATCAACCGGCTGCGCTTCATCCCCTTGACGACGGCCACGCCGATTTTCATCGGGCGATGATCACCGGCAAGAGCGACACGCACCACGCGACGCCCGTCGAGCGCGAAATCGGAACGGGGGCGGACATTGGCCAGGGTGTAGCCGTAACCGTTGGCGACCATGGTCCGCACCACTTCCTGATAGGGGCTGCGGGTGTCGATCCGGGGCTCCAGGCCCTCCTTGGCGAACAATGCGAGGAAATATTCCCGGCTGAGCGGCAGATCCAGCAGAATCAACGGTTCCTTGGCCATTTCGGCAAGGCTGAGCCGGGTGTGGCGCGCCAGCGGATGCGTTTCCCCCAACAGAACGTGGGGCGGCAGGGTTGTCAGCGGTTCGAACAGGATATCGCTGGGGATATCGAGATCGTAGGTCAGGGCAATATCGATTTCCGCCCGCCGCAGGCCGGCCACCAGTATCTCCTGGTGGGCGACGTTTTGGTGCAGCTCCGTCCGCGGGAACGACGCGACAAAGGAATGACAGAGCTCGGGCATCACCATAGCCGCGATGGTCACCATGCAGCCAACCGTCAGCGGTCCGCGGATCTCGGAGGTCACCTCGGCGATGCTGTCATAGAGATTGGCGGCGTCCGACAACAGGGTCTTGGCCTCGCGCAACAATCGCCGTCCCGCCGGGGTCAGGGACAGACCCTGGGCGTGGTGACGGACAAAGAGCTGCACGCCGAGCTCAGCTTCAAGTTGTGATATCGCCGACGAAATCGAGGGCTGTGAGATATTGATCCGCTCTGCGGCGAACGTGATGCTGCCGGTTTCACCAGCGGCCACGAAGTATTCCAGTTGGCGGAAGGTAAATCGAATCAACGCTTCCTGCCCAGAGTTTTATACCAGCCGGCCCTGATCTTGACTGATGGCGGGCCGGTCCCGGTCGCGACGGCGACCGCGCGTCCCGTGGTATTCGTCCTCATGTACCGTCGGGCCGCCCGATCCGGCTGTCACCGGGGACACCATATCCGGGGGCGCGTCGGGGGTCGAGGGCCCGTGTGACGTAGTCGCCGATCTGCGGGGCATAGACCGTCCACGCCTGGCGCAAGGCCGCGATCGGTGCGGCATCGGCCCAATCGATGCGCAGGTCGACGATCGGCCAGGATGCTTTTTCGACCACCAGCAGGCTCGCCGAATGAACCGGTCCCGCCTCGCCACCGACACGCAGCCCCGTCTCCAACCCCTGCAGCAGGCGCTCGCCCAGCGTGGCCGACGGCGCCGCCGCAAAGGCTTTGGTCATCGCCGGTATGACGGCGGGGTCGGCCAGCAGATTGCCACCGGCGATGACCGCAGGCCCCGACGATACCGCCGCAATTCCAAGGATCTGCGAACCCGAAAAAGATGCCGTCCGGCCGCGTGCGTCGACGACAAGCAACTGGCGATAGTCAATATGAGCGGCCGAACTGACCAGGATCTCGACCGCCTGGGTCGCGCTGGCACCCAGCGCCATCAGGTCCAGCGCCCGCGGTCCCAGGGTTGGATCGGTAATATTCTGGGTTGCGACGACGCCCACGCCGGCGCGGGCCCAGGCACATCGGCTGGCGACGGCGGGAGAGGACGAGGCGATCGCCATGCCAAGCTGGGCGGTTTCGGGGCAGCAGGCCAGGATCGAGAAGGTCATGTGTTGGCCGGATCGTCGGGAATTACGGCGGTGGCGTCAATTTCCACCAACCATTCGGGTCGGGCCAGTGCCGCGACAACGATCCCGGTTGAGACCGGAAAGACACCCTGCAGCCATCGGCCGATTTCGCGATAAACCTCTTCGCGGTAGCGAGGATCGACGAGATAGATCGTGATCTTGCAGATATGCGCCAGATCCGATCCGGCCTCCTCCAACAACATCTTGATGTTGGCCATGGCCCGCGCGGTTTGACCGCGGGGATCACCGATCGCAATGCTGGCGCTGGTATCGAGATCCTGGCCAATTTGTCCGCGGACAAAGACCATTGTGCCGCGGGCGACCACCGCCTGGCACAGATCATTGTCCAATTTCTGCTCCGGATAGGTGTCGCGGGTGTTGAAGGGGCGGATTCGTTTGTGGATCATGGTCTCGTCATTTCCAAGATGCGTGAGTCTGCCGTAGGATTGCCGGCCGTAAAGCAGCGTCGGCGTTTTCGCCGCTGCGGACCGTGCGTCGTGCACGGCGCCGAAAAAGACGATGTGGCTCCCCTTGCGCAGGCTGTCTTCGACGCGGCAATCCAGCACGGCTACCGCATCGCGCAACAAGGGGGCGCCGGTGTCGCCGACGCTCCATGTCGCGCAGCCAAACTTGCCCGCCGGATGTTCCTGGCGTCCGGCGAAAATGTCGGAGATCGCCCGTTGTTCGACCGCCAGGACATTGACGCAAAATACGCGATTGCCGGCGATGGCTTGTGCGGTCGGGCTCCGGTGGTGGATGCAGACCAGCAGCAACGGGGTGGGGCCGTCGACCGAGACCGAGGCCGTCGCCGAAACCGTGACACCGGCCCGTCCGGCGGGGCCATCGGTGGTGACGACGGTCACCGAATTGACCACGGCGCGCATGGCATTCAAAAAGCTCTGCTGACGCGCCGGCGCGATGTCGGCCGAAATACTGTCGGCCAAAACACTGGCGGCCAAAACACTGTCAATTGACATCATCTCCTCCCTGCCAGGTTTCACCCTGTGGTCTGGCCAACGGTGCCGGAAATGGGGCTCAAGTTCGGGTTGAACCACTGGCTGACGGCGCTGTCGCCGGGTGTGCGGGTCGTGACCCCCATCACGGTGTCCGACAGGCCGGCCGATTTGCGCACCAGATCAAGCGGGCCGTCCCAATCGAAATTGCGGTAAACCGCGGCGAGATGGGCGAAGGGGGGGGACTGGGCGAAAAGCTGAAAGGTCAGGCGATGGCCGGCATAGTCCGAATTCAGCAGATCGCGGGCATAGGCCAGCAGTTTGCGCCGGTCCTCGGCGGCCCAATCCCCGTTGATGGTATAGAATTTGTTGAGCCAGGGGGCGGTCCGGGGATCGCGGAAGGCGGCGGCATCGGGGGTAACGCAAATCTGGCCGCCGCACAGTTCGCGGGCGATGTGCATCATGGTGTGGAGTTGCGAGCAGGCCAGGACGCGCCCGGTGTAGAGCAGAGACTGATTTGGCATCAACAGCCCCGCCGGACTGGGCTCGGCCAGGGTCACGGCTGCGGTCAGGTGCGCGTTGATGCCTTCGCGGTAGACCGCGAGTTGGGCCAGCTTCTCCTGTACCGCCTGCTGCTTGTCGAGCCCGGTCTGGCGTACATTGAACAGCGCGGCCCCGATCATCAGATCGGCGAGTTTCAGATTGCGTTGGACGAAGGCGAAGGCCGAGTAGCGATGCAGGGTTGCCCGAATGAACATCGCCGCCTTGGTGTGGCGGTAGAAGAGAACGTTCTCCCAAGGGATCAGGACATCATCGAAGACCACCAGGGCGTCGACTTCGTCGAAGCGGTTGGCCAGCGGATAGTCTTCTACAGGGGCACGGCCGGCAAATCCGGTTCGGCAGATGAACTTGATGCCCGGTGAGGCCAGATCGCAGATAAAACCAACCGCGTAATCGGAATAGGCCTCATTGCCCCAATTGGCGATTGTCGGCTTGGTGAAGGCCTGGTTGGCGTAGGCCGCGGCAGTTTCGTATTTGGCGCCACGGACGATAATACCGGCATCGGTTTCCTTGACGACATGCAAAAGCATGTCGGGATCCTGGTCCTGTGGGGCCTTGGAACGATCGCCCTTGGGGTCGGTATTGGCCGAGACATGAAACGGATCGCCGTGCAGGACCTTGTGGATATGGGTCCGGATATTCTCGGAAAATTGGGGATCGACCTCGTTCAAGATGTCCTGGCCGTCGAATAGCGACCACATCTCCCCGACCGTTTCGTCACCGACCCGGGTGACGATACCGCCAATCTGTTCCAGCACCATGTCCGTGGCACGTCGTTTATCCCACCAATCGCTTTGGGCTTTGGGCAACCGATTGGCGATCGCACTGACTTCACCGCCCTCACGATAGGTCATGACATGACTGGTTGCGGTGTCGTGCTGCATATCGTAGATGCGTGCACGAATATCGACCAACGGTTTGAACATTGGGTGGGTGACAACATCCTTGACCCGCTCACCATTAATATAGATTTCGCGGCCGTCCCGGATGGAATCTTTGTATTGTTGTCCTGTGCGGATCATCAGAATCTCCTGTCAAAGCATCATGCTTGTCCGACGGTATCGCGGGTCTTGTTCCGGGATGCGGGACGACAGTGCGGGCAGGACGGCATCAAAGAAATTACGCAATTCGTGTGACTTGCTTCGGATTCTCCGAACTGGGGGTTTGGCGGCGTCGCTGTGGCGCCCGTCGCTGTCGCCGGGCTTCAGTCGACGTCGGTCGCCCATCGACCAAGGGGCGGGTTTCCTGGCCGCTCGCCTTCGCTGCGGACCGGGCGGGTCAAAGAGTGTCCGACCGACCTCCGCCCGGGGCACCGGCTGACGCGGGCTGGCGCGGAGCCAACCCCGGTTCTGGAATTTATGGCCTTTGAAACCGCGTCATCACGCGGACTCGATCAGTCCCTCTGTGGGCGAGGTGGCCATCCAGTGCAGCAATTCGACCTTGAGATGCGCGACGACGGCATCCCAATCGCCCGGCCGCAACTGGCGGAACAGGCGCGCCGTCGGGTACCACGGCGTATCATCGCGCTGATGCAACCAGCGCCAGCAATTGTCGAACCGCGACAGGATCCACACCGGCTTGCCGAGCGCCCCGGCCAAGTGGGCCACGGCGGTATCCGCGGCGATCACCAGATCGAGCGCCGCGACCAGCGCCGCGGTGTCGGCAAAATCGTACATCTCATCCATGTAATTCAACAGCCTCAGCCCCTCGGGAGGGGTTAGCAACTGCCGGGCCGGTGGGCCTTTCTGCAGGCTGACCAGGGTCAGGCCGGGGATACCGGCCAGGGGGGCGAACCGATCCAGATGCAGGCTGCGGCGCAGGTCGACGCGATAGGAGTGTCGGTCAAACGGACGCGCATCCCCGGCCCAGACCAGACCAACGGTGCGACCGCCGGGCCGGTCCCCGGTCTGCTCGGCGAGCCGGTCGCGCCACCGCGCGACGGCCGCCGGATCCGGATGAAGATAGGGCACGGTCGCCGGCACGTCGTCGAGCGTGGTTCCGATCGCCCAGGGCACGCTCATCAGCGGCAGATGGCAATCGTAAGCCGGCGGTGTCGCGTCGATGGTGAAAACATCGGCAACACCGGCGACGCTGCGGAACAGGCGGACCAGCGGGGTGCGGACCCGCAGCACGACGCGGCCGCCACGCGCGGCGACCAGGGGCGCGTAGCGGACGAACTGCAAGGCATCGCCCAGGCCCTGTTCCCCCGACAGCAGAATCGTCTGTCCATCAAGCGGCTCGCCGGCCCAGCGCGGCTGGGTCAGCGCGGCGGATTGGGCTTCGAATTTCGGGATCTTCCAGCGCCATTCATATTCGGCCCAGCCCTCGCGGTACCGCCCCAGTTTCAGCAGTGTCATACCATAGCCGAAATGGCTCAGAGCGTGATGGGGCCGCAGCGCGACCGCCTCCTGATAGGTCGCAAGAGCCTGGTCGATGCGACCCAGTTTCGTGAAGGCGCCGCACATGTTGAGGCGCGCCTCCAGGAAATCCGGTTTGAGCCGGATCGCCCGGCGGCATACGACAAGAGCGTCGTCAAGGCGGCGCAGCGCCTGCAACGCGCTGCCGAGATTGTTGTGGGCTTCGGGATAGTGGGGCCGGAATGCAATCGCCTGCTGACAGGCGATTGCGGCGTGCGCATAGTCATCACTGTCATAGAAGGCCAAGCCAAGATTGCTGTAAGCCTCGGCAAAATCGGGCTTGATCGCGATGGCGCGGCGATACGAGGCCTGGGCTTCGTCGAACCGACCTTGCTCGCGCAGGGCGTTGCCGAGATTGATCAGGGCGGCGCCGTAGTCGGGATCGAGGGCCAGGGCGCGCTGGTACGCGGCGATGGCGTCCTCGAAGTCCTCGCGGGCCGAGAGCGCATTGCCCAGATTGCAATAAGGCCCCGGCTGGCCGGGCTGCACGGCAATGGCCCGGCCATGAGCTGAAACCGCGGCATCAAGCTGACTGAGCTGGAGCAGGACATTCCCCAGATTGTCGAGGGCCTGGGGATAGAGCGGCCTCAGGGCAAGGGCGCGGCGATAGGCCGTCTCGGCCGCCGTGAAGTCCTCGCCATCGTACAGCGCAACGCCGAGATTGCCATAGGCCTCGGCAAAATCCGGTTTCAGGGTCAAGGCTTGCCGATAGGCTGCGATCGCCTCCTGGGTCTCATCGGCGGCGCGCAGAGCATCGCCGCGATTGTAATGCGCCAACGGATAGTCGGCTTTCAGCGTGATGGCCCGGCGATAGGCGGTAACCGCGGCCGTGGCGTGGCCCTGGGCCTGGAGCGCGTTACCGAGGTTGTAATAGGCCTGCGCGTAAGTCGGGTCGAGCGCCAGGGCCCGGCGGCATGCCCAGTCCGCGTCGGTGGCGCGGCCGAGATCGAGCGACACTGCGCCCAGATTGTTGAAGGCCTGCGGGATGTCGGCGCGGAGCGTCAGCACCTGGCGGTAGAGCCGGGCGGCGGCGGCGCCATCGCCGCCCTGATGCCGGGCAACCGCGGCGGCGAACGCCGCCTGGATCGCCGACACCGTGGCGGCCGGGGGCTCTGTCGGGACCGCCGTGTCGGGGGCGGGGCCGTCGTTCTCTACCATGATTTCTCCGATCCTGCCGTTGCCGCGGACTTCGGTTCCGCGGGCGATCGAACCGGCGGCCCTGTTCCGCAGGGTCGGAAATATCACCCTTCCGCGCGATTCTGCCAAATCGAATCGATCGTGATTTCCGGTTCGTCGCCGATCGCGATGGATTCCGTGTGGCGCCCGGGGCGATCATTTCAGGCCGATGGCGGCCCGCCACCGGAGGGAAACTCGGACTCTGCACTCAAAACGACAGGTCCAGGATTTTGCCCCCGAACACCCGGTCGCGCGAACCTTTCAAATGCGAGCGCATGAGATTGCGGGCGCGGCTGGCGTCACGGTTGCGGATGGCGTCAAAGATGGCGGCGTGTTCGTCGAACACGCCTTGCAACGCGGAGGTCGGGCCCATGAGCGATACGCCATGGAATTTCATACCGACGCCAATGTGATCCTTCAGCGCCGTCATCGACGACACGAAATAATGGTTGTTGGAGGCTTCGGCGATGGCGCAATGGAAGGCGAAATCCGCATCCTCCCGATGTTGATGCGCCCGCGTGGCATCGCGCAGCAGATCAAGCGCCGTGGCGATCGCCGCCAGCATGGTCTCGTTCCAACGCAGCGCCGCCCAATAGGCATGATCCGGCTCGATGGTCAGACGGAATTCATAGCAGCGCTGAATGTCGGCAATGGTTTCCACCGGGGCAAAGCCGAGGGCGCGGGTGGAGGACTCAGACGGCGAGGCGGCACGGACAAAACTCCCCGAGCCTCGCCGCGAATAAATCAAGCCTTGTTCGCGCAAGAGCCGCAAGGCCTCGCGCACCACCGGTCGCGACACGAGAAACTGCGCCGCCAGGTCCATTTCGCCCGGCAGTCGCTGGTCGGTTTGAAACTCTCCTGCCTCGATCCACGCCAACAGGCGCTGATGCACGCGATTGACCAGGGGGCTGCGGCTGCTGCGCGCTTCCTGGCCGGTTTCATCCTCGCGCCCGCCGTCACCAGCCATCCCGGCTTCGGTGTCAGTCAAGCCCATCGATGCATCGTCTGCCATGGAAACGTCTCGCAAAAACAAAGGGCCGGCCCGGGGCATGGGCGCAGAAGGCGGTAGCGGAATCCTCCAACCCTCAAGACGGCCCAGCGAACCGCGGCACGGTCGAACCGCTGCAAACCGGATCGAACAACTCACGTGATAGGACAAAGTTGTAAATTTGTAAACGGGAAACACCACCAGAAAAGCAAAACTGACCAAACTACCTTACAACATATTGACAAGTCTTCGGCGCTTTGATGTTATCATCGCCATCAAGGCCGGCGGATCGTTGCAACGCCATCGCTCGGAGTGGCAATGCGGGGGGATGGGAGGGGAATATGCATATCCAGGCCACTCAATGCCGGCTCGCGGCACCGGGAATGGAGACCTCGCGGCTCTTCCTCATCGCCGACGATCTGACCGGCGCTTTGGATTCAGCGGCGCAATTCGCCCGGCCCGGAAAACCGGTCGAGGTTCGCTGGCGAGCGCCCGCTTCATTCGCCGGCGCCCGTCTTGCCATCGACAGTGCAACCCGTGAACTCACGTCGCAACAGGCCCGGTCGGCGGTTGCCGCGCTGGTCGCCGCCTTGCCACAGGACGCGAACGCCCTCTATTACGCCAAACTCGACAGCCTTCTGCGCGGCCATGCGGGCGCGGAAATCGCCGCCTGGACTTTCGGCTTGCGCCCGGAGCGTTGCCTGATAGCCCCGGCCTTCCCCTTTCAAAACCGCGTCACCCGCGATGGCCGGCAATATTTTCTGCACGGTGGCGCGTGGACGCCGACCCAGACAGATTTGCGTGACGATCTGCAGCGACAGGGCCTGACGGTGCAACTCTGCCGCCCCGGCGACGCCGCACCCTTGGGCATTTCGCTTTGGGATGCCGCGTGCGACGCCGATCTCGCCGCCGTGGTCGCCGCCGGTCGCGCCGCGGGTGGACCTGTCTTGTGGTGCGGCAGCGGCGGATTGGCTGGCGCCTTGAGCGCCACCCCGCAATCCGCCGCAGCGGCCGTCACGGCACTCGCCGGCCCCGTTCTCGGCCTGTTTGGCACCGATCACCCCGTCACCATGGCGCAACTCGACGCCTGTGGCGATCTCGCGCTGCAAATCGCCGCCGGCGATGCGGTTGGTGCGGGCCGCGTCCGCTCCCGCTTGCGCGCGGCGGGCGTCGCCTTGGTCCGCCTGGATCTGCCCGACGGCCTGTCGCGGGGCGAAGCGGCGGAGCGCATCGGTCGGCACATGCATGATCTGGTCCGTAGCCTCGATCCGCCCGGCACGCTGGTTGTGGCCGGCGGTGAGACGCTGCGTGGCCTTTGCCTGGCGCTTGAGGCCGAGCACCTCGATCTGGATGGGCAACTGCTTCCCGGCGTGCCCAGCTCGACGTTGCGCGGCGGTCGCTTCCACGGCGTGCGCGTCATCTCCAAGTCCGGAGCCTTCGGCGAGTCCGATTTCCTGCGGCGACTTGTTGCGCCCGCCCAAGTGCCAACCCAATCCCCCGCATGAGGATGCACCCTATGATCCCGCAATTGGCCATCACCATGGGCGATCCGGCCGGCGTCGGTCCGGAAATCATCGTCAAGTCCTGCCACGCCCTGACGCCCCGCCTGAAGGCCGGCGAATTTCGCCTTTTGATCATCGGTTCGAATGCGGCGTTGGAAGTGGCACGTCAAGGGTTCGGTCCGGATCTGGATATTCCGGCGGTGGAACCGGGCGGGACTTGGCCCGTTTTGGCGCGGCTGCAGGCTTGCCCGGAAGGCGGGCGGATCCTGCCCGGCATATTGTCGATCGACGGCGGCCGCTTTGCCTATCATGCGGTGGAACAGGCGGTGCGGCTTGCGCAAGCTGGCCGCATCCACGGCATCGTCACCGCGCCGCTCAATAAGGAAGCCCTGAACAAGGCGGGGTTCCATTTCGCCGGCCATACCGACATGTTGGCGCATCTGACCGGGGCCAAGAGCTCGGTGATGATGTTGGCACACGGCAATATGCGGGTCAGTCACGTCACCACCCATATCGCCCTGGAGGAAGTCCCTAAAAAGCTGACGCCGGAGCGGTTGCGCTACGTCATCGATCTCACGGCGGAAGCCCTTGCGGGGCTCGGCTTACCGCGTCGGCGCATCGCCATCGCGGCGCTCAATCCGCATGCCGGCGAAGGCGGGCTCTTTGGGCGTCAAGATATTGACGTCAGCGAACCGGTCATCGCCCAATGTGTCGCCGCGGGCCTCGATGTGGTCGGGCCGGTGCCGGGCGACACGGTGTTCGTCAAGCTGCGGGCCGGACAATACGACGCCGTCGTTGCGATGTACCACGACCAGGGTCACATCCCGGTGAAGCTGCTCGGCTTCAACGTCGATCCGGCAACCGGAAAATGGGATTCCCTGTCGGGCGTCAACATCACCCTTGGTCTGCCGATCATCCGCACCTCCGTTGACCACGGCACCGCTTTCGACATCGCCGGCAAAGGGATCGCCAACGAGCTGAGTTTGCTCGAGGCGGTCGACTACGCCTTGAAACTCGCTGCCGCCCGGGTAGGCGCTGCCCGAGGGATCAAATGACCATGAGTGACCTGTCCCAATCCATCGATTTGGTGCGTCCGGCCCGCATCCTGTTCGGATCCGCCAGCATCGCCGGCATCGCACCGTGGCTGGACGAGCGCCGCGCCAGCCGTGTGCTGATCGTCACCGATGCCTTCAATCGCGCCCGCGTCGGACTCCTCGGCCTGAAGGGGGTCTTGACCGTCTATGATGACCTGCAGGGCGAGCCGGACACCGATGATCTGGCAAGGCTGATCGCCTTGGCGGAGAGCGCCCGGCCGGACGTGGTTATCGGCCTCGGTGGCGGCAGCGCCATGGATCTCGCCAAGCTCGCCGCCGTGTTGCCGGGCAGCGGCCAGACTTTGGCGGATGTGGTTGGCCCGGAAAAAGTCGCCCGGAAGGGCGCGTTGCTCGTGCAAGTCCCGACGACGGCGGGCACCGGCAGCGAAGCCGGCACCCGGGCGCTGGTCACCGATCGCGCGACCTCCGCCAAATGGGCGGTGCAGAGCCTGCATATGCTGGCGGATCTCGCCGTCGTCGATCCGGACCTCGCTTTGGGCATGCCGCGTGCCTTGACCGTGGCCACCGGCGTTGATGCGCTGGCCCATTGCGTCGAAGCCTTCACCAATCGCAAGGCGCATCCCACCATCGATCTCTATGCGCTGGAAGGCATCCAATTGGTCGGCCGCTGGCTGGCGCGCGCGGCGGCCGATGCGACGAATGTGGATGCCCGCGCCGGCATGTCCTTGGCGTCGCTTTACGGCGGCTTCTGCCTGGGCCCGGTGAACACCGCCGCCGGACATGCGGTCGCCTATCCGCTCGGTGCCCGCCACCATGTCCCGCATGGCGCGGCGAACGCGCTGATCTTCCCGCATGTCCTGGCCTTCAACGCCCCGGCGGTGCCGGAACGGACGGCGGTCATTCTCAGCGCGCTCGGCCTGCCGGCCGTGACCGATCCGGCGGCTGTCTTCGCTGCTGCCTTTGGCTGGTGTTCGGATCTTGGCTGCGAAATGACGCTGTCGGCCTTTGGCATTTCCGCCGACGACCTGCCGCGCATGGCCCGCGAAGCCCACGCCATCCGCCGTCTCCTGGACAACAATCCACGCGAACTTTCCGAGGCCGACATTCTCGCCATTTATCGCGCCGCCGCTTAAGGCCGTATCAACAGAGGGACAGGAAATGACCAAGATCACCGGACCGTTCGTTGCCATCGTCACCCCCTTTGACAAGGCAGAAGAAGTCAACGCCGAGGCGCTGCGCCGCCAGGTGGATCGTCAAGCCAGGGCCGGAAACGGTGTCTTTTGCGCCGGTACCAATGGCGAATTCTACGCCTTGTCCTTCGCGGAAAAGGTGTCCATTGCGAAGATTAGTATCGACGTCGCCGCTGGCCGCGTGCCCGTTCTTGCCCATATTGGCGAGATCTCGACGCATCAGACCATCGCACTTGGCAAAGCTATTGAAAAGCTTGGGGTCAAGGCCGTCTCCGCCGTCACCCCATCCTTCATCGCCTGCTCGCAGGCCGAATTGATCGAACACTACACCCGCGTTGCCGACGCCCTCTCCGTGCCGGTCTATCTTTACAATATCCCGGGGCGCACGGGGAACAAGTTGGAGCCCGAGACGGTCGCCGTCCTGGCCAGCCATCCCAACATCATCGGCATCAAGGACAGCGCCGGTTCGCAAGAAAGCCTTGATGCCTTCTTGACCATCGCCCGTGAACGCGATGATTTCGACGTCCTGGTTGGACCCGATTCCTTGATCTTGCATGGACTGAAGAACGGCGCCGCGGGCTGCATCTCCGGTCTTGGCAATATCGCGCCGGTCACCCTCAATGCCATCCATGCCGCCTTTGTCGCCGGCGATATCGCCACGGCGGAAAAGCGGCAGGATCACTTCAGCGGCTTGCGCAAGGAACTCTACGCCCACGGTTTCCCGCCGGCCATGGTCAAGCGCGCCCTGTGTCTGGCCATGCCGGACGTCGGTTTCAGCCGTGCCCCGGTGATGATTGGCGCGGAGATCAATGAAAAAATCCGCGAGCTCTCCAAGCGCTACGCTGAAGCCACCGCCTGAACGGCTGACCGGGCTGGCCGGCGGAGGATCGCGCCCGTCGCGGATCGCCAGGACAGAGGGCCGCGTGGCGGCAATTGCACCAACAAGCTGTGCCCTGGAGTGCCTCCTCCCCGTCGGACCCGCGTGGGAGGAGGCACATCTTCGGGCCCGAAAACAAGCAGAGCGGCGTTGGAGCCGCCGGAGGGGAGCAGGAAATGACCGTAGTCACCGGAGCAACAGAGACGGGCCCGATCGCCACGTCCGTGACGTCGTCGCAGAAGATGACGCACATCCGCTGGATCGTCGCTGGCCTGATGTGGCTCGCTATTGCCATTAATTACATCGATCGCACCGTCTTGTCGGCCGCCGCCCCGCATTTGATCAAGGAGCTCGACATTCCCATCGACATGATGGGCTTGATCATGTCGGCCTTTTTCTGGTCCTACGCCATGCTGCAAATCCCTGCCGGCTGGTTCTGCGACAAATTCGGCCAGAAAATCGGGCTTGGCGCTTCGGTTGCCTGGTGGTCGGTCGCCACCTCAGCGACCAGCCTGGCCACGGGCTTTACCTCGCTGTTCGGACTGCGCGTTGCGCTTGGCGTCGGCGAGGCGGGCGCCTATCCCAGCAATGCCGGCATCGCCTCCAAATGGTTCCCGGACAAGGAACGCGCCACGGTTTCCGGTCTTTTCGACAGCGCCTCGAAATTTGGCGGTGCCGTCGCCATGCCGCTGATCGTCTGGATGATTTCCCTGGCCGGTTGGCGCATGACCTTCGTGATCATCGGCCTCGTCGGCGTCGTCTGGAGCGTCGTGTGGTGGTGGTTCTATACCGATACGCCAGAAACGCATAAGAGTGTCAGTGCCGCGGAAGTCGCCTACATCCGGGACGGTCAGCGCCGCAAACATGGCACAGACAAGATCATTCCGATGAAATGGTACGAGTTGCTGCGCTACCGCAACATCTGGGCTATGTGTCTCGGTTTCTTCACGATCAATTACATCTCCTATTTCTTCATCACCTGGCTGCCGACCTATCTGGTGAAAGAGCAGGGGATGGGTATGCTGACCATGGGTCTCGTTGCCTCTCTGCCGTTGCTGTCGGGCCTTGTCTTTGAAATCCTGGCCGGCTGGCTGTCGGATCGGGTGGTGCGCAGCAAGCGTCTGTCCTTGACCGCGACCCGCAAGCTGTTTCTCATCGGCGGCCTCACCATGGCCCTGTGCATCGGCCTTGCGCCGTTGTCGCATTCGGTGGTTTTTACCGTGGCGCTGCTCTGTATCGCCAAGGCCGGCACCACGGTTGCGGCCTCACAGGTCTGGGCGTTGCCCGGCGACGTCGCGCCGAGAAATATGACCAGCATGGTCGCGGGCCTGCAGAACATGGTGTCGAATTTCGGCGGCGTGGTTGGCCCGATCGTCACGGGTTTCATCGTTGCCACCACCGGTTCGTTCAGCGCCGCCCTGATGTTCTCCGCCGGCCTTGGCATGCTGGGCATCCTCAACTACGCGTTCTTCCTGGGCAAGGTGGCGCCGATCCAGAGTGTGGACTGAGCGCCGCGCAGGGCCGTCCAGTTGTCGATGAATTCAGGAGTGTTCCATGGCGTTCACAGTGATCAGCCTCGGCGGCCCGGTGGCTCCCGAAGGCGAGGAAATGTTGCGGACGGCCGGGGTAAAATCCCTGGCCACCGGACCCTATCCGAAAAAAGATGAGATTATCGCCCTGCTGCAGAAGACGGAAGCCGATGCCGTCGTGGTTCGTCTTGTCGACAGGATCGACGAGGACATCATGCGGGCCTCGCCACGGCTGAAGGTCATCGCCAAACACGGCGCAGGGACCAATGACATCGATATTGCCGCTGCCGCTCGGCTGGGTGTGCCGGTCCTGGCGGCAGTGGGCGCCAATGCCCATTCGGTGGCTGAACATGCCTTGGCTTTGATGCTCGGTCTGATCAAGGACTTGCGCAATCAAGACATCTTCGTGCGCAGTGGCGGTTGGGAGAAGAAGAACTACAACGGCCACGAATTGCGCGGCCGCAGGCTGGGACTGGTCGGTATCGGCATGATCGGTCGGGCGCTTGCCGCCATGGTGGCACCGCTCGGCATGACCACGCAGGCGTTTGATCCCTTCGCCCCGGACGAGGCCTTCGGCCCGAACGCCACGCGCTGCGCCGATCTCGATACGCTGCTCAAAGACTGCGACGTCATCAGCCTGCATTGCCCGTTGACAGACCAGACCCATCATCTGATCGGCGCGCATCAGTTGGGCCTGATGAAACCCGGCGCCTTCCTCATCAACACCGCCCGGGGCGAAGTGATCGACGAAGCGGCACTGGTCGAAGCCCTCAAGGCTGGCCAGATCGCCGGCGCTGGTCTTGACAGCTTTGCCCCGGAACCACCCGCCGCGAAAAACCCACTGTGGTCGCTTCCCAATGTGATAGTCTCGCCTCACATCGGCGGCGTAACCGAAGAAGCGCGGCGGGAGGTTTCATTGATGACGGTGCGCAACGTGCTCGCGCTGCTCGGCGGCAGTGAGTTGCATGCCCGCTATTTCGTCAAATCACGCGGATAAACGAGGGGTAACGGCCCGGAACGCTCTTTCGTGCCAAAAGTTACGGGGAAGACAAATGCGACGACCGCTTCTGGTGTTACTGGCGATTTTGTTCTTTGTACCGACCGTTGCCGGGGCATCTCCCGCGCTGATTTCGGTGACTTACAACGCCAGCGAGGACAATCCGCAAGCGATCGGCGCCGCGCAATTGGAGAAGACCTTCCGTGCCCATGCCGAGCGCCGCGTCGTTCTCGATCTGCTCGCCGGCAGTTCGGTGGGCAGCGAAGGCGCGTTGGTGACCGCTGTGCAACAGGGGGCTGCCGACATTTGCGTTGTCGCTGGCTTGGCTGTGAGCTCGGTGGTTCCAGAACTTGGCGTCTTCGACGTCCCGTTTCTCTTTCGCGATTCCGCCCATGCCAAGGCGGTCGTCGAAGGCCCGATCGGCCGTGCCATCGCCGCCAAATTTCCAGAACACAATCTGGTCTTGCTGGCCATCGGCGAGCAGGGTTTCCGCAACCTCACCAATAGCAAGGTTGCCGTGCGGACACCCGCCGATCTCCAAGGACTGAAAGTCCGTATCCTGAACAACGATGTCTACAAGATGACATTCAAAGCCTTGGGCGCGGAACCGGTGCCGATGGACTATCCTCTGGTCTATGACGCGCTCAAGGAAGGGCGCATTGACGGGCAAGAAAATCCGCTGGGAAGCATCGCCTCCAATCGCATGTACGAAGTCCAAAAATACGTAAGCCTGACCCAACATGTGTTTGGCATTACGCTTTTTCTGATGAACAAGCAGACCTATGAAAGTCTGGATGCCGCCGATGTCGTCGCCTTCACCGAGGCTGCGCGGGCCGGGGCCGAGGCGACCCGGGTCGCCATCGCCCAGAGCGAAGCCAAAAATCTTGAATTGTTGAAAAACAAGGGTATGACCGTCGTCGACACCGTCGACCGCGATGCCTTTCGCGCCAGCCTGGCGTCACTCGAACCGGAATTCGAGAAACGCTTCGGCAAAGCGTTTCTCGACGATATTCGTGCAGCGCATTGATCGATAACGAAGAGGTTTGATGACCATGGGGATGATTGATCGGGCCTTGTCGAGGGCCAGCATTCGGTCACGCATCTTCGGCGGGTTTGCCTTCAACCTCGCCTTTCTTCTCCTCATCGCCTTTTTCGCCTGGGCGAAAGTTGGCGTTATCGGAGAGACCGTTGGCGATTTGGTGGTCAGCGCCGAAGCGGACGTTGGCATGTCAGCAGCCAGGACCGCTTTGGCCGACGTGAACAGTGGCGTCGAACGCTATATTCGGACCCGCAGCCTGGGCGACCGCGAAGCCGCCAAGGTGGCCATCGAGAAGTTCACCGCCGCACTTGCCGTCGTGCAGGAACATTCATCGTCGGTGAGCGCGGTGTCGGAAAATGCGGCGGCACTGGCTGAGGGTGTCACCCGGTATCGCGCCGCCTTTGATGCCATCGCCGCGGCCGTAGACCAGGTCCGTGCCCTCTCGGATCAGACCGACGGCTTTGGAGCGGCTGCCGGTCTCAGGACCGACGGTATTCTGGAAGCCCTGGCCAATGGCGGGACAGGTGCGATGCCGGTGAACGCCATCAGATTGTCTTTCCATGTCGAGCTGGCGCGTGTTGCCACTTTGCATTACGCCATGACGCAAACGCCGGCCGAAGGCACGGAAGCGCAAAGGTCCTTGCGCATGGCTTTGTCAGCCGTCGGCGATGTCCTGGGCGATCTTGGACAATCTGACAGCCGCGCCAAAACGCTGGCGGATTTGCTGCGCCATTCTCTCGACGATGACATCAAGGCGATGGATGCGCTGAGCACGGCCGTTGGCAATCTGAAGGCCGCGCAAACCTCTTTGCAGCAGGCCGGAAAAGCCATTTCCGCCCAGACCGACAAGATTAGCCAGGTCTTGAGCGGCCTCAGAAGCGAGCAGAAGGATGTGACGCAAGCGATGGTCAAGCGCACGCGGACTTTGGTGTTTGCCGTGGCGACGATCGCATTGTTGTTGGGCGGCGTTTTCGCCTGGACTGTGGGTACCAGTGTGTCCGGACCAATACTGAAGATGACGCGGGCGATGAGGACGATCGCCGACGGTCGTTTGGAAACCGAGATTCCCGCGCTGGATCTTTATGACGAGGTTGGACAGATGGCGCGGGCTGTGGAGGTTTTCAAAAAGAACATGAGCGAGACGGAAAGCCTGCGCGCCCAACAAGAACAAACGAAACGGCACTCCGAGATGGAAAAACGCGCCGTCATGCAGAAAATGGCCGAGGAGTTCGAGAGCAACGTTCAGGGAATTGTCGAGATTGTTTCATCGGCCTCGACGGAACTGCAAAGCACGGCCCAATCCATGTCGGCCACGGCGGAACAGACCCAGAGGCAATCTCACGCGGTGGCCGCCGCATCGGACACCGCGTCAAGCAATGTGCAGACAGTGGCGGCGGCAACCGAGGAGTTGTCGTCCTCGACCGCCGAGATCGGCCGCCAGGTCGTTGAATCGAGCCGAATCGCCGCCCAGGCCGTTCAGGATGCCCGTGACACCGACAAGCAAGTCCAGGCCTTGGCCGCGGCGGCGCAGAAGATCGGCGAAGTGGTCTCCCTGATCAATGACATCGCCAGCCAGACCAATTTGTTGGCGTTGAACGCCACCATCGAGGCGGCCCGCGCCGGTGAGGCCGGCAGGGGATTTGCCGTCGTGGCCAACGAAGTCAAGCATCTGGCCAATCAAACGGCCAACGCCACCGGCGATATCGCCGCGCAGGTCAAGTCGATCCAGCAGGCGACGAATGATTCGGTCGTCGCGATCCGTAAGATTGGGGCGACCATCGGTCTGATCGACGAAATCGCCACCACCATCGCCGCGGCGGTGGAAGAGCAAGGTGCTGCCACCCGGGAAATTGCCCGCAACGTCCAGCAGGCGGCTGTGGGAACCAGCGAGGTCTCCCTCAATATCGCGGGCGTCACCAGCGCGGCGGCGGAAACGGGTGCGGCCGCCAGCGAAGTTCTGGGAGCCGCCGGCGAATTGGCCCGACAGTCCGACACCCTGCGGACGCAGGTGGAAGGTTTCATCGCCAGGATACGAGCCGGATGAGGGGGCCTGCCGGGAACCCGATCCGCCGTCCGGTCAACAACGTGCTGCCGACACTGTAGCCGTCCGCCGGGACCAGCAGCGCTCCACTTGCTAAATTCGCGTCCATCGCGCATGACGGTGAAGCCTTCGGCGTGCGAAACAAGGGCTTTACGAGCGGGGTCCGCTCGGGGCCCGCCGCGGCATGATGACCGGGAGGAATGGGGATGGGGTCGGCAGAAGACGGCGATTCGGCGGCTGGGGCGGCTTTGGCGGCGCTGTATCGCGGGGCGTGGCGGGCCCATCGGGATGGCGACCGGGTCACTGCCCGACAGGGCTACGTGGCCGTCCTGGCCCGGGATCCGGATCACGCCGATGCGCTTGACATGCTGGGCATGCTTTGTTTTCAGGAGGGTGATTGCGACCGCGCCCTTGACCTTCTCGATCGCGCGCGGTCGCGGAAACCGCGTGACCCGGCAATCTTGCGTCATCAGGGGGTGGTGCTGATGGCTCTGGGCCGGTTTGGCGACGCGGTGGCACCCTTGACCGCGGCGCTGGCGCTGGAACCGGATGACCCGGAAACCCAATTCAATCGCGGTGTCGTGGCGCGACAGCTGGGCGACAGCGATCGCGCCGTCGCGCTGCTGGTACGGGCCACCCAGGCTTTGCCCGGTGCTGCCATGGTTGTCTATCAGTTGGCGCTGGCGTTACAGGCGGCGGGGAACACGAAGCGGGCGGTTCGCTGTTATCGACGCACCATCGCCCTCGAGCCCGGCAATGCTGCCGCCTACAACAATATCGGCATGCTGCTCCACGATGGCGGTGAGGTGTCGGGTGCGGTGTCCGCCTACCGCCGGGCGCTGGTGTGCCAGCCCGATCTGCTGGCGGCCCTCAACAACGCGGCGGCGGGCCTGATGGAGCAGGACGCGCTGGCGGCGGCGGCGGCGTTGATCGATCGTGCGCAGACGCTCGATCCGGCGAACGCTGACGGCTGTTGCCAGCGCGGTGTCTGGTTCCAGCGCGGTGGCGACCGGGACTCGGCGACGGTGTGGTTTCGCCGCGCCGTCCAGTGCGATCCGTTGCATGCCGCGGCGCATAGTCATCTCGCCCGGGTCCTGCACGAAGCGGGGGGCGGCGACGCCGCGTTGGAGTCTTATCGCGCCGTGGTCCGGCGCTGGCCCGATGATTTCCGCGCCCAGGCGCTGCTTGCCGATGCCCTGGAGAATGCCGGTGCCTTCGACGAGGCGGTGGCCGCCTATCGCCGGGTCCTGGCGCTGCGCGGCGACGATGATGCGACCCATCAGAAAGTGGGGATCGTTCTGACGATGCGCGAACCCGCGCAACCGGCGCTCATCGCCGCCGGTATCGTCCATCTGCGCCAGTCGTTGGCGCTTCATCCGGATTGTGCGCCTTATTGGGGCGGGTTGGCCCTCGCCTTGCTGCGTCAGGGTGACGGGGCCGCATCCGTTGCGGCCTGCGATCGCTGGTTGTTGCTTTCACCGCACGAGCAGGAGGCGATTGCCTATCGCGCGATTGGCCTGCGCCTGGCAGGACGCATTGCCGCGGCCGACAGCCTGGTCGATCCGGCCGCGGCGCGGGTCCATGTCGCAAGGCTGGCGTCGCCGCTGCCCGGGGTGGAACTTGCGGAATTCAACCGCGGGCTGGCCGACGAGCTTCGGGCCATGGGCAGCCGGCAGTGGCAGCCCGACTATCAGAGCATCCGGGGCGGGACGCAAACCCCCAACAACCTGTTCTCGTTGCCGCAATCCTCGATCCAGGCGCTTGCGACCGCGATCGATCGCCATATCCGGGCGGCGCTGCCGTCACTGGTGGCGGGTGATCCCAAACATGCCTTCGCCGCGGGCTTGCCGCGGCGCTATGCCTATCGCAGCTGGTCGGTTGTCCTTGAGGACCATGGGTTTCACATCCCGCATATCCACCACCAGGGCTGGCTGAGCGGCTGTTACTACGTTGCCGTTCCCGACTTCATTGACAATGGCGATCCGGATCAGGGGGGGCTTGAGTTGGGTCGGCCCTGGATCGATTTTCCCTTTGTGATCCCGCCGCCGCGTCGGGTCGTTCCCGCGGTCGCGGGTCAGTTGGTGCTGTTTCCGTCTTATTATTGGCACGAAACCCGACCGTTCCACAGCACCGGTCAGCGGATCACGGTCGCCTTCGATCTGCTTCCGGTCGAGCGGTGAGGCGAGCGGCGAGAGGTGATCCGGGTCTTTCAGGTCGCCACGGACACTGAATGCGGCACCGCGACCTTGTCGTCGCCGTCGACCGAGTCCCGGTCATGATAATGCCTGATCGCCAGGGCGCGCGCCTCGGGGACCGGGTCGGCCGCATCGGGGAGGGGCGCCCGGGGTTCAGGTTTGCGGTCGCTGTCGAGCGAGTCCCGGTCATGGTAATGCCCGATCGCGGCGGCGCGGGCCTCGGGGATGGGTTCGACCGTGTCGGGAAGCGGCGACGGCGCCGCGAGGGCCGCGGGGGGACCCGTGACCGGCCTGGTATAGGCGACGTCGGAGTCCGGTTGGGCCTCCGTGTCGATAACGAAGGGCGGCTCATCAACGGTGTCGTCGCCGATGATGGCGTCCGCCGGTCGGTGGTGCGGACGGTCCCGATCGTCCTGATCCTTGCGATCGCGCCGCTGTTCGGCAAGAATATGGCGGATTCGCAACAGGCGCTGCGGTTTTCCGTCATGATCGCTGACGGTGATACGGGCCACGTCACCGATCGGATCAACGGGCAGACTCATCACCAGCCTCCCCCAACGGGCCTCAATCGACGAGACGGTGCCCGTCCGCGGCTGCTCAGGGCGACGATCATCGACGGAGCGTTAAGTAATGCGCTATAGGATATCACAGCGCACCTTTCCCGGTGCGACGAAAAAAACGGCGAGAGCGCGACAGGAAACCGATGATTGTGCCGTGTAATTGGCCAATAGTTCGTGTACGGAGGCGTTGTGAGGTGAGAGTGTGGGTGGGCAATGTGAAGGCGACGTGACGCACGACGCCGGGGATGGCGACCACGATTTGATGATCGCCATCGGTCAGGGGCGTCGGCAGGCCTTCCACACCCTGATGCAGCGACACTTGGCTTCGATCGTGGCTTTGGCTCATCGGTTGGTTGGCAACCAGGCGGATGCGGACGAAATTGCTCAAGAGGTGTTCTTGCGGGTATGGGTAACGGCACCGCGGTGGCGTCCGGACGGCGAGGCCAAGCTGACGACCTGGTTGTACCGGGTGACCGTTAATTTGTGTCTGGATCGTCGTCGTCGTGTGACGGCATTGCCGCTGGAGGCGGCGGGTGATCCGGTCGATCCGTTGCCCAGCAGCCTTGACCGGGTGGTGGAGCAGGATGCTGTGATGTGGCTCAATCAAGCCTTGTCACGTTTGCCCGAACGGCAGAGGGGGGTACTGGCCCTGTGCTATTTTGGCGAAACGACCGCTTCCGATGCGGCGCAGATTCTTGATCTGTCGGTCTCAGCAGTGGAGGCGCTGCTGGTCCGCGGACGACGGTCTTTGCGCAAGAACTTGTCGGCCTTGGGCATCGTTGAGATGGGGGATCTGCGGTGACTTTGGATGAATTGAGAATGGATCTCGATCGCTATGGCAGCGATATGGCGCGGTGGCCGGCGGATCGGTGCGAGCGCGGGCGGGCTCTTTGCGCCCGGTCGGTTGAAGCGCGCAGTCTGTGGGCGGCGGCCCAGCGTGAGGACAGGGTGCTGCGGCGCCTGGATCCGGCCGGGAGCATCGATCGCGAACGCCTTGATGCGGTGATCGCGTCGACGATGGCGCGGCTTGAGCAGTGGCCGCAACGGCGGCCACGCTGGAGCTGGCTGGCGGACTTGTTTGAGCAGACCGGATCGGGGAGGGCCGTCGGCGCCCAGCGCTTTGCCCTGGTCATGGTATCCGCCGCGCTGCTGGGGATCATGGCGGGCAATTATTCTCTGACCCTTCTGAATCGGGCCAGCAGCACCACGGCCAGCACAACGACCCTGGCAACCCTGGTGATCGCTTCGTCCGATCTGCCACAGGCCAACCGATGAGATATTTTCTGAGCCGGCCCGTCAACTGGTTGATGACGTTGTCGTTTGCGTTGAACGTTTTTTTTGTCGTCGGCATCATTGTTCATGCGCTGGGGAATGGTGGCCCGGATTGGCCGCGTGGTATGCGCATGCCACGCCACGAATTGCCGTCGCAAATCGTCGATCGGATTGCGTCCGATCTGGCGCCGGCCGATGGTGCGGCGTTCCGTGCCGCTTTTAACAGCCAACAGCCGATGCTGGACAACAGCGACGCGATGGTACGCCCCGCCATTGAGCGGATGCGGTCGGCGTTGTTGATCGAGCCCTTCGACGTCGCGGCTTTTTCCGCGGCAATTCGTGATCTGCAGGCCGTACACGCGGAATTCGAGCTAAGTGCGGCGACCGCTGCGGTTCAGGCGGTCACGGCGCTGTCGAGTGACGGACGCCGCCGCGTCGCCGAATGGCACGGCCCGCCGCCCTCGCCACCCTGATTGTATCTCATTTTGGCTGTCGGCCCGCGGGCTGCCGGGTGAGGTAGGGACAGCCATTGCTGGCCGCCCCCCTCCCAGGACCGGACGTGCCCAATTAAGGCATCCGGCGCCCAGGTTTCGACGTTCATTACCGAAGTGTGGGATCAGGAAGCGAGTTGAACCACGGACGGCGAACAACGCTGCTCCACCAGAGGTGATGCTTTTGATTTCGCCGGCGCAGTGCCATGACCCACAGTCGCCCGACGTGCCACTTGATGTGGTTGAGCGCCGGGAGGCAGTGACGCAGGCCGAAGTAGCCGTAATAGCCGATCAGCTTGCGTCGCAGAACCTTGGCCTGGAACCAGACCG
>JARLIO010000069.1 GCA_031291675.1 Azospirillaceae bacterium | reverse complement strand
GCGTCGCGACCGCCTATCTCGATCATTACCTCGGTTGGCGGCGATCCATCGAAGCGCTTGGCAATACCGCCAGCTGCCAGCAATGGCTGGGCGCGGCTATGCGAATTCGGGTGTGCCAATAACTAACGCGAATAGAGCCATGCGGATCGGTATCAGAGCGTGACCCAGGACTACATCCCTGTCGACGAGGCGCTGAAGTTGGCCACGGCTCGCACACGCGAGGAAATCGCGTCGCTGCTGGACAAGGGGGAATCGGCCAAGGCCGCCGCCTCTCCCAAGAAAGCCACCTGACCTTGGGAGGCGACATTGTATTGACTCCACATAGCTTAAAAGCTATATAGATGGCGTGGGATGTTGCTTTCCATGACGAGTTCGTCCCGGAGTTCGAGGCGCTCGAGGCTTCCGTCCAGGATGGCTTGCTCGCCGTTGCCAAGCTGTTGGCCGACTATGGCCCCCATCTCGGCCGGCCGCATGCCGATACGCTCAAAGGGTCAAAGCACGCCAACATGAAGGAGCTGCGGTTCGAGGGAGCAGACGGCGAATGGCGCGCCGCGTTTGCTTTCGATCCGGAGCGGCGGGCGATCCTGCTGGTGGCGGGCGACAAGTCTGGCGGAAGCCAGAAGCGTTTTTATCGTCAGCTTATCGCCAAGGCCGATTCCCGGTTCTCCGCTCATGTGAAAAGCCTGAAAGCTGAAAAGAGGAAGGTGTGAGATGGTCCGGAGCCTGAACGACATGCTCGCCGACCTTCCGCCTGAGCGCCAGGTGGCGGTGGAGGCACGCTACCAGGAACTCAAGCAGGAGATCGAAGGCCTGCGGGAGCTGCGGCAGATCGCCGGAAAGGCCCAGCTCGAAATCGCTGAAGCGCTGAACATCAAACAGCCGTCCGTGTCGAAAATCGAGAAGCAGGCCGACATGTATCTCTCGACGTTGCGTAGCTACGTCGAGGCCGTCGGCGGCAAATTGGAGCTGGTCGTGAAGTTGCCCCACCATCCGGCGTTACACCTCCAACATCTGGGTGATGCGCTGACCGACGAGACGCTGCCTGTATCCACGCCGCGCGTCCGCCGCCGTACCGCCGCATCCTGATTGGTCGTCCAACGCCGATCGTCGAAGGCCTCTCCGCCATGGTGCGCCGTTTTTATCGGTTCAGATCAGTCGACGCCCTTCTTGGCAAGCGCGCCGAGCTGGATTCTCAGGAAATCTACTTCGCCAGCCCGGCCGAGCTGAACGACCCCATGGAGGGCTTCAAAGACCTCTATTGGCAGGGAGACGAGATCGTCTGGCGCAATCTCATTCGCCACTACGCGCTCTGCCTCCTCAACACCGTGATGACGATCATTTTCCTGGGGGCCGATTTTAACAAATCGCGCCATTGCCAGTTCGCCCATCACACCGAGGCTGACCTCCCGAGCGACGAGGCTCGAAAAATCTATGCCGACATCTGCGAAAAACTTTTCGCGCACGAGGTGGTCGGGGAGTTGATCGCCATGCTGGCGACCACATCGGCAAAAGTCCGGCGCGATGAGCTCGGGCTTTATCTCCGTGCCCTGAATCCATTGGTCTTCACCCTAGCGAAGGCGGCACTCGCCATTCCTCCTGTGGACATCGGCGGCGACGCGGCGGGCCAGGCCATCGCAACCGATCAACTCAAATCCCTTGGAGATATGATCCGCCAGCGCGCTGACCACGCCGAGTTAGCCGAGCCGATATTCGATATCGGCGCGATCACGACGATGCAGATCGCGTTGATTTACGACTTCAACAACACCCTCACCCCGACGCAAAAAGCGTGGAGTTTTCTGGCCCGAGAGTTCGGTGATTTTTACATTCGGTCTCTGGAAAGCCTTGTCCATTCCGATTGGTATGCAGCCTGCTTCTTGGATGACGCGAGCAACGCATCCATGTGGGGCAACTACGCCGATGGTCACAAAGGCATGTGCCTGACGTTTTCTGCTAATGTGACTCCGTCCGGCGATGCGAGTTTGAGCCTGTACCAGGCCGTTGGCGTTGGAGGCGGCAGGGGCGACATCCGGATCCACTACGGATATAGCCCGCTTCCATTTGAAGCCGTGCGGTATGGCGACGATTATCCCGAGATCAGCTTCTTCGAGACGCTAGGCACCGTGCAGGGGGAGCGGCTTTCCTTCTGGTACGCTGGTCCGGAGGGCAAACGCAGCAAGTCCTCGGCGCAAATTCTCGGCAACCAGGATGAGTGGCGAACGGGCTATTGGAAGGACTATCACGCCGGCCGGGTCACTAAGACGCGCGATTGGGCGCACGAGAGTGAATACCGGCTCGTTCTGGGTTCAAGCATCAGCCAGCCACGCACCCTCAAATACCGCTTCAAGGATTTGGCCGGGATTTGCTTTGGCATCAAAACCTCGACCGAGGACAAGCTCCGCGTCATGCGGATCATCGAGCAAAAATGTCTGGCCGAGCGCCGGACGGATTTCGAATTCTATCAGGCGCGCTTCTCGCACCGGACCAAGAAAATCGAGCTGGTCCTGCTCCGCCAACTGAAGGTCACTCTGGGGCCTGCGGACGGCGACGGGCCTGCGACGGCCCCCACCTCACAAAATACTGCCGTCAGGTGATCCAACCCAACTCGGACATTCGGACTCACCGCGGAACCTCTTCTTCCTGGCGCCAAGCCTATGACGCTTTTGGCGCCAGTTGGACCCAGCACGATCGGCGCCGGCTTTGGCCGACGCCGATGATGTGGAGGTAGGTGTCTCTTGCAATTACGTTTGCGATGTTTACGCGTCCATGCTGGGTCAGCTCTCTCGGCCCCATTCGAGTCGACGCGGTGTCGCCGGGCGTGATCGACACGCCCTGGTGGGACAAGTACCCCGAAGAGATGAAGCATCGCACCTTCGACCAGATCGCCGCTTCCGTGCCCCTGCGGCGTATCGACGAGGGCCGCGACTATCTGGGCTTCACGCTCGACGATCCGAGCTTCACAGCCCCGATCTTCGCCAATCCGTTCGGCGATGAGGACGGCGAGGGCTACAGCCTGATCGGGTCCCGCCCCAACGGCCGCCGGAGCGACTGATCCCGCCTACAATGCCCGTCCGGCTGGTATCGCCGGGAACAGGGCGGGCAGCAGGGCCGCCAGCGCGGCCGCCCCCGGCTGCGGCGAGGCCGACATCCGGCCCAGCAGATCGAGCCACAACGCGTCCCCCGCAGTTTCGAGCAGATGGCGGGTCCGCGCGGCGACCAGCTCGCCGACAGCGACGCCCTCGGCCGCCGCGGCCTGCCGCGCCCGGTCGACGCTGTCCGGATCGGCCAGGGCGGCCAGGATGTCGGCGGCGCGCGCCGGATCGGATAATCCGCCGAGAATTTCCCCCAGCATCATGACCTCCTATTGCACCAGCGGTGACGTCGCGCCCGGCAGATCGAAGCCGACGATCCGCGCCTGTCCGGCGATCAGCGCGATATATTGGGCGATCGCCCGCCTTTCACTGCTTTCCTCGATATAGGCGGCGATCCTGTCGCGCACCGCCGCGAACGGCAGCAGGTCACCCGCGACCTTGCGGTCCAGGCGCAGCACATGGACGCCGTAGCGCGTCGCCACCGGCGTCGGGCTGATCGTGCCCGGCGCCAGGGCCGCGAGCGCCGCCTCGAATTCCGGCGTCGTGTCGCCGCGCACCACCTGCCCGAGCCGGCCGCCCTCGGCCGCCGACGGGCAGTCGGACAGGGCCCGTGCCAACGCGTCGAAACGATCGGGCTGCTCGCGCAGTTGCGCCAGGACCGCCTCGGCGCGGGTCGTGGCCTGGCCGTAGGCCTCGGCATCATCGCGCCGCGCCTTGAACAGGATATGGGCCGGCTCGAACAGGTCCGGACTGCGGAAACGCGCCGCGTGATTGTCGTAATAGCGGCGACAGACCGCGTCATCGGCCGTCGGGATCGAAACCTCGCGCTCCAGCAGCAGGCGAATCAGGGCTTCCTCGTCGGTTTCCGCGCCACCGTCCCGGGTACGGGGTTCGGCGACGAGGCCGAGCGCCGCAGCCCGTTGCAGCAGCAGTTCCCGGATCACCAGCGCCCGGGTCGCCGATTGCCAGGAGTCCCGTGGCGACGCCGCGGCATGATGCTGAACCTCGCGCGCGATCGCCGCGTGAGGGATCGCGATCTCATTGACCGTCACCGTCGTCATGGTTCAGTCCCCCTTGACGGGCAGCGCCGGGTGGAGCAGCGGCCGGCGCCGCACCACCTGAAACCCGGTACGCCCGAGATACCACACCGGCGCGCTCCAGACATGGACCAGACGGGTGAAGGGGAACACCAGGAAGATGGTCATGCCGAGAAACAGGTGAAGCTTGAAGATCGGACTGACATCCTGGATCAACGCTGACACCCCGGGGTGCAGCGTGACGATGCCCTGGGCCCAACCCATGAATTTGACCATCTCGCCGCCATCCAGATGGTGCGCCGACACGATGATGGTCAGCAGGCCCAGACTGAGCTGGCCGTAGAGCATCAGCAAAATAATGATGTCGCCCCAACTGGAATTGTTGCGGATCCGGGCGTCGAACAGGCGCCGGTGCACCAGCAGGGTGATCCCGGCAAAGCAGCCGATCCCGGCAATGCCGCCCACCGCCATCGCCAGAACCTGCTTGAAGGTGTGGCTGATGCCGAGGAACTCGAACACGGCAACCGGCGTCAGCAAGCCGACGAGGTGACCGCCGAAAATCACCAGGATCCCGACATGGAACAGGTTGGATCCCCAGACCAGTTGGCGCCGGCGCAGCAGCTGGCTCGACCCGGTGCGCCAGGTGTATTGTGAGGCGTCGAAGCGCAGCAGGCTGCCCAGCAGGAACACGGTCAGACAGAAATAGGGATACCAGCCATAGAGAACATCGTTGAGATAAGGGCTCATGTTGCGCTCTCCTCACGCTACCGTGGCATCGCGGGCCGCCGCGCGAACGCGGGCCCGTAGCCGGTCGGTGCCACAGCCGTCGGTCGGGTCGCCGGGGCCGAAATGGACCGCAGCCTCTTCCCACACCGCGTCGAGTGCCACGAGATCATCGGGATCGTCCGGCGGATCATCGCTCAGATCGGTGGTACCGGGTGCGGCCACCACCGCCGGCAGCGTCGCGATCGCGACCAGTGCCTGGAACACCGCGGCATAGGCGCTGTCGCGCTTCGTCAGCCGCTCCGCCAGAACCTGGAGCAGGCCCACCGGTTCGGCCAGCAGGCTTCGGGCCTCGTCGTCGGCAAGCATCGAGAGGAATTCCAGGAACAGCGGCAGAAAGTCGGGCAGTTCGCTCGCGGTCGGTTCGAGCCCGTGCTCGCGGTACAGCGCGATCAGATCGGCCATGGCCTGACCGCGGTCGCGGCTCTCGCCATGGACATGCTCGAACAGATGCAGCGACAGGGTGCGGCTTCGGTCGAACAGGGCGAAGTAGCGCTCCTGAAGATCATAGATGTCGGTCGCGGCCAGTTCGGCCAGCAGCCCCCCGATCGCGGCGCACAACGTCGCGGGGACCAGGCCCTCATCGGCCAGGACCGCGGCGATGTCGCCGGTCGCGGCCTGGAGCGCCGGGGTCGGATAGGCGATCAGGGCGGCCAGCGCCCGGAAAGTTCGCGCCATCACACCACCTCCATCGGGTTTCGGGTCCTGGTCGTTTTCGGGTTCTTCGCATCGAACAGGCTGAACCCGGTCCGGCCGGAACAGCCTTCGCCGAACGAGAAGCCGCAGGAACCGCGGGTCTGGAAGCTGTCCTCGCCGGTCTCGCGATGCGCGGTCGGTATGACGAAGCGGTCCTCGTAATTGGCGATCGCCATCAACTGGTACATGTCTTCGATATCGGGACCGGACAGGCCGACGGCCTCGGCGATCGACCCGACCACGACGCCATCCACGGTCCGGGCCCGCATATAGGCGCGCATCGCGAGCATCCGTCGCAACGCCATGGTGATCGGTGCGGTCCGCCCGGCGGTCAGCAGGTTGGCGAGATACTCGACGGGGATGCGCAGCGCGTTGACATCGGGGATGCCGTTGACCAGGCCGAGATCGCCGCGGGTTGCCGCGGCCTGGACCGGCGACAGCGGCGGCACGTACCAGACCATCGGCAGGGTGCGGTATTCCGGATGCAGCGGGAAGGCAATCTTCCAGTCCATCGCCATTTTCCACACCGGCGAGCGGCGCGCCGCCTCCAGCCAAGCGTCGGCGATCCCGTCGGCGCGCGCCTGCGCCTGCACGGCCGGATCAAACGGATCGAGAAACAGGTCGAGCTGCGCCTGGTACAGGTCGCCATCGTCGGCAACCGACGCGGCCTCGGCGATGCGGTCGGCGTCATACAACATCACACCCAGATAACGGATGCGCCCGACGCAGGTCTCCGAGCACACCGTCGGCTGGCCGGCCTCGATGCGCGGATAACAGAAGATACACTTTTCCGATTTTCCCGAAGACCAGTTGTAATAGATCTTCTTGTAGGGGCAGCCGGAGACGCACATGCGCCAGCCCCGGCATTTGTCCTGATCGATCAGGACGATGCCATCCTCTTCCCGCTTGTAGATCGCACCGGACGGGCAGACGGCGGCGCAGGCCGGGTTGAGGCAGTGTTCGCACAGCCGCGGCAAATACATCATGAACGTGTTCTCGAAGGCGCCGTAGATCTCCTTCTGCACGCCCTCGAAATTATGGTCCTGCGCCCGGTCGGCGAAGGCGCCGCCCAGGATCTCCTCCCAGTTCGGTCCCCAAACGATCTTGTCCATCCGCTCGCCGCTGATCAGCGAACGGGGACGCGCCGTCGGCATCGTCCGACCCTCGGGGGCGGTTTGCAGATGGGCGTAATCGAAGGTGAAGGGCTCGTAATAGTCGTCAATTTCCGGCAAGTCGGGATTGGCGAAAATATGCGACAGAATCCGCCACTTGCTGCCGATCCGGGGTTCGATCGTGCCGTTGTGGCGCCGGCGCCAGCCGCCATTCCATCGGTCCTGGTTTTCCCAGTCCTTGGGATAGCCGATCCCCGGCTTGGTTTCGACATTGTTGAACCACGCGTATTCCATGCCTTCGCGGCTGGTCCAGACATTCTTGCAGGTCACCGAACAGGTGTGACAGCCGATGCATTTGTCGAGGTTCAGCACCATCGCGATCTGCGCGCGGATCTTCATCGCACCACTTCCTTTTGTTGAAAGGCCGGCTGCTGGAAGGCCGGCTCGGTGCCATCCAGCCAGTCGATCCGGTTCATCCGCCGGATGATGACGAACTCGTCGCGGTTGCTGCCGACGGTGCCATAGTAATTGAAACCATAGCTTTGCTGGGCATAGCCGCCGATCATATGCGTCGGCTTCAAAACGACCCGCGTCACCGAATTGTGGATGCCGCCGCGCTGGCCGGTGATTTCGCTTCCCGGCATGTTCACGATCTTTTCCTGGGCATGATACATCATCACCATGCCGGGATTGACCCGTTGCGAGACGACGGCCCGCGCGATCAGGGCCCCGTTGCTGTTGTAGGCCTCGATCCAGTCGTTATCGACGATGCCGACCTGGCTGGCATCGGTTTCGCTGATCCACAGGCACGGTCCGCCGCGGCTCAGGGTCAGCATCAGCAGATTGTCGGTGTAGGTGCTGTGAATGCCCCATTTCTGGTGCGGCGTGACGAAGTTGAGCACGATTTCGGGATTGCCGTTGCCGTGCCGGCCCTGGTGCGCGGCCGTGCCCTTGGTATCGATCGGCGGCCGCCAGGTGACCAGGGCCTCACCAAACGCGCGCATCCACAAATGGTCCTGGTAGAGCTGCTGACGCCCGGTCAGGGTGCGCCACGGGATCAATTCATGAACGTTGGTGTAGCCCGCGTTGTAACAGACCTTTTCGCTCTCAATGCCCGACCAGGTCGGTGACGAGATGATCTTGCGCGGCTGCGCGACCAAGTCGCGGAAGCGGATCTTTTCGTCTTCCTTGGACCGGGCGAGATGGGTGTGGTCGCGACCGGTGATCTTGCCCAGCGCCTGCCAGGCTTTTACGGCGACCTCGCCATTGGTCTCGGGGGCAAGGCTCAGGATGGCCTCGATGGCATCGATATCGGTGTCGAGCCGGGGCTGGCCGGCCGCGGCACCGGCGCGCACCGTCCCGTTAAGCGCCGCCAGAAATTCGACCTCATGCCCGGTATCCCAGGAAATCCCTTTGCCGCCATTGCCGAGCTTGCGTAGCAACGGGCCGATCGCGGTAAAGCGGGAATAGAGGCCGGGGTAATCGCGCTCGACCACGGTCACGGTGGCCATCGTCCTGCCCGGCACCGGCGGGGCCCCGGTGCGCCGCCAGTCGCTGACCTCGTAGGGCTGGGCCAATTCGCCTTGCGTGTCATGCTGCATCGGCGTCAGCACGACATCGGTTTCCCGACCCAGCACCTCGGGACAGATCGCGGAGAAGGCCGCGGCGATCCCCTTGTAGATGTCCCAGTCGGTACGCGATTCCCACGCCGGGTCCACCGCGGCGGACAGCGGATGGATGAAGGGATGCATATCCGAGGTGTTGAGGTCGTTCTTCTCGTACCAGGTCGCGGTCGGCAGCACGATGTCGGAATAGACGCAGGTGGTCGACATGCGGAAATCGAGCGTCACCAGCAGATCGAGCTTTCCCTCCGGGGCCTGGTCATGCCAGGCGACATCCTGCGGCCGCTCGCGGCCCTCGACCCCCAGATCCTTGCCCAGGACCCCATTGGTGGTGCCGAGCAGATGCTTCAGGAAATATTCGTGCCCCTTGCCGGAGGAGCCGAGCAGATTGGAGCGCCAGACGAACATGTTGCGCGGCCAGTTCGCCGGATCGTCGGGATCATCGCAGGACAGCGACAACTGTCCGGAGCTCAGCGCCTGCGCAACATAGTCCTGCGGCGTCTGGCCGGCCTGTTGCGCGGCCGCGGCGATCCCCAGCGGATTTTGCTGGAGCTGTGGCGCCGACGGCAGCCAGCCCATGCGCTCGGCACGGACATTGTAATCGATCATCGACCCGGACCAGTCGCCCTCGGGCGCGGTCGGCGACAGGATCTCCGAAATCTTCAGCGTCTCATAACGCCACTGGTCGGTGTGGGCGTAGAAGAACGAGGTGCCGTTCATCTGCCGCGGCGGCCGCGACCAGTCGAGCCCGAACGCGATCGGCAGCCAGCCGGTCTGGGGCCGCAGCTTTTCCTGCCCGACATAATGTGACCAGCCGCCGCCGGACTGGCCGATACAGCCGCACAGCACCAGAAGATTGATGATCCCGCGGTAGGTCATGTCCATGTGGTACCAATGGTTGACCCCGGCGCCCAGGATCACCATCGAACGGCCCCGGGTCGCCTCGGCATTGCCGGCGAATTCCCGGGCCAAATGAATGATCTGGTCCCGCGGCACCCCGGTGACCCGCTCCGCCCAGGCCGGGGTGTAGGGCTGATCCTGGTCATAGTCGGTGGCAACACCATCGCCGCCCAGCCCGCGATCCAGCCCGTAATTGGCGCACAGCAGATCGAACACCGTCGCCACCGCCGTCTCGCCATCCTTCAGCGCGAGGCGGCGGATCGGGACATTGCGGGTCACGACGTCGGGATGGGCGGTCGCGACGAAGCCGTTGGTGGCGGCACCGCCGAAATAGGGAAAGGCCACCGGAGCCGTTGCCCCATCCTCGATCAGGCTGATGCGCAATGCCGTGTCGCTGCCGTCGCGGCGCTTGGGTTCGAGGGTCCAGGCACCATCCTCGCCCCAGCGGAAACCGATGGAGCCCAGCGGCGCGACCGGTGTGCCATCAGCGTCTATGGCCACGGTTTTCCAGGCGGGGTTGTTGGCCTCGCCCAATCCGTCGATGAAGTCGTCGGCGCGCACCAGGCGATCGGGGACATAGCCGTCGCCGCGGCGCACCAGCCGGACCAGCATCGGCAAATCGGTGTATTGGCGGACATAGTCGTCGAAATAGGCGACCCGGCGATTCAAATGGAATTCGCGCAGGATGACGTGGCCCAGCGCCAGCGCCAGCGCCGCGTCGGTCCCCTGTTTGGGGTGAAGCCACAAATCGGCGAATTTGGTGGCCTCGGCATAATCCGGCGAGATCACGGCGCTGCGCGCACCCTTGTAGCGCACCTCGGTATAGAAATGGGCGTCCGGCGTCCGTGTCTGCGGCACGTTCGAGCCCCAGATCAGCAGATAGCCGGCATTGTACCAGTCGGCGCTTTCCGGAACGTCGGTCTGCTCACCCCAGGTCATCGGGCTGGCCGGTGGCAGATCGCAATACCAGTCATAGAAGGACAGGCAGACACCGCCGAGCAGCGACAGATAACGGGCGCCGGCGGCATAGGACACCATCGACATCGCCGGAATCGGCGAGAAGCCGACGACGCGGTCCGGCCCATAACGCTTCACGGTATAGGCATTGGCGGCGGCGATGATGCTGTTGACCTCGTCCCAGGTCGCGCGCACGAAACCGCCCAGACCGCGTTTGCTGACATAGCTGGCGCGGGTTTCGGGGTTTTCCACGATCGCCGCCCAGGCCTCGACCGGCGATCGGGTCGTCCGCGCCGCGCGCCAGGCCTTGAGCAACCGGCCACGAACCATGGGATGCTTCACCCGGTTGGCGGAATAGAGGTACCAGGAATAGCTGGCGCCGCGCGCACAGCCTCGCGGCTCATGGTTGGGCAGATCGGGGCGGGTGCGCGGGTAGTCGGTCTGCTGGGTTTCCCAGGTCACGATCCCGCCCTTGACGTAGATCTTCCACGAACATGACCCGGTGCAGTTCACGCCATGGGTCGAGCGGACGATCTTGTCGTGCTGCCAGCGTTTGCGATAGCCGTCCTCCCAGTCGCGCGGTTCGTCGGTGACGATACCGTGGCCATTGGCGAAGGGCTCAACCTGCTTCTTGAAGAAGCTCAGCCGGTCGAGAAAGTGGCTCATGCGGATCCCTGCCCCATCGCTGCGGTTGACGCGCCACCGCCCGCAAAGGCGACGATGGCGCGAACCGGATCCTGTTGCGAAACCGCCTCGGCTTCCTTGACTTAGATCAATGACAAACGTGATTTCTGATGACATATAACGTGACAAATATCACATCAATCCTTGTCAAGAGACCGGAAACCCGAATTGGTGAACCAGAATGCAGATTGACCGGGCACCCGGTGACGACATCAGAGACGCGGAGATGACCGCGGCCCAGGCCCTTGCTGACGTGTCCTGGCTGCACGACGTCCCGCGCGCGACCCTGGACGATCTGGCCGCGGAGGCCCTGCTGCACCGCGTCCCGCCCGGCAGCCTGGTGTTCGAACAGGCGGAAACCCCGGTCTTCGCGCAGTTCCTGCTCAGCGGCAGTGTCGAGTTGCTTGGCGTGCGCGGTCACCTCGAAACGCTGGTGGAGCTGGTCCGCCCGGTCGACCTGATCATCCCGGCGGCCGTCGTCGGTGGCCAGCCCTATCTGATGCGGGCGCGGATCCATGAGGAGGCCCACCTCCTGCTGATCCGGGCCGAAACGTTCCGCCAGATGATGGCCTCCGATCCGGCATTGTGCCGCGCCGTGCTCGGTTGCCTTGCGGCCCAGTTCCGCCGACAGGTCCGCGTGGCGAAAAATCTGAAACTGCGTTCCGCCGAGGAACGGGTCGGCTGCTACCTCGTGGCGTTGCTGCCCCGCGACGACAGCGCGGCTGATTTCAAATTGCCGATGGAGAAGCGTCTGATCGCCTCCCAGCTCGGCATGACCCGCGAGACCTTTTCGCGCGCGCTGGCGGGCATGGCGAAATTCGGCCTGCGCATCATCGGCGACACGGTCCAGGTCGAAGACGCCGACACCGCGCGAGCCCGCTTCGCGCTCGATCCCTTCATCGACGGCGGTGAGCCGATCATCCCGCTGCCCGCAGGAAAGCCTTGATCATGGATCCTCTATCAAGCATTCCCCGACCGGTCGCGATCCGTGTTCTTCTCGTCAGCACGCTCGCCTTTGCCGTGTGTTTTGCGGTCTGGCTGATGTTCAGCGTGATCGGCATTCCGATCCGCAAGGAACTCGGCCTCAACGGCACCGAGTTCGGACTGTTGACCGCAACACCGGTCCTGACCGGCGCCCTGTTTCGCCTGCCCCTGGGGATCTGGACCGATCGCTTCGGCGGCCGCATCGTGATGACCGTGCTGCTGGTGGGCTGCGCCGTGCCGCTGTGGCTGGCCTCCTATGCCACCTCGCTGCTGCAGTTCCTGCTGCTGGGGCTGGCGCTGGGGCTGGTCGGCGCATCCTTTGCCGTCGGCACGCCTTATGCGTCGCGCTTTTTTCCCAAGACGCAAAAAGGCATGGCGATGGGCGTGTTCGGCGCCGGCAATGTCGGCGCCGCCATCACGATGTTTGTCGCGCCACCGCTGGTTTCGGCCTATGGCTGGCAAAGTGTGCCCCGCGTCTATGCCGTGGTCCTGCTGGTGACCGCGGTCCTGTTCTGGTTGCTGTCGGCACCGGATCCGATCAAATCAGCAACCCCGATTCCGCTGCGCCGGCAGCTCGCGGTCCTGCGCAATCCCCGGGTCTGGAAATACTGTCAGTACTACTCGATCGTCTTCGGCGGTTTCACCGCGGTGTCAATCTGGATGCCGCAATATTTTGTCAATGAATACCATTTCCCGATCGGCCAGGCCGCGCTGCTGGCGGCCAGTTTCGCACTGCCGGCCGGCCTGCTCCGGGCCCTCGGCGGCTATCTGTCGGACCGGTTCGGCGCCCACACCGTGACCTGGTGGGTGCTGTGGACCGCCTGGATCTGCCTGTTCGTGCTGTCCTACCCACAGACCGATTTCGTGATCCAGACCATCCGGGGTCCACTGTCGTTCCATTTCGGCCTGCCCGATTGGGGCTTCGCCGTGCTGCTGTTCGTCCTGGGCTTCGCCTTCGCCTGCGGCTCGGCTTCGACGTTCAAATATATCAGTGACGATTTTCCCGACAATATGGGCGTGGTTTCCGGGATCGTCGGCCTGGTCGGCGGGCTGGGCGGGTTCCTGCTGCCGATCCTGTTTGGCATCCTTCTCGACCGGGTCGGCATCTACTCAAGCTGCTTCATGCTGCTTTATGGCATCGTCTGGGTCTCGCTGATCCTGTCCTACCTGACCGAGGTCCGGCAGATCCGGGTCATCGGCAGCGACCGGCCCCGGCGCCAGGCGATCCCGAATGCGCGGTCACCCCGGTAACGCCCGGCGCCGGCACCGCCGTCGACAATGGCGGGCCACGAACAGCGGTGGACACCGGCATCAGGAAAGCGGAGAAAGCGGTCATGGATCCAACCCGTTGGGCGTGTTTCTGCCCGGCGCAACCCCCGCCCGCTCCTGACGATGCTTGACGTTGACGAACTTTGCCGTCCGGGCCTGGCTCCGGTTTCCTTCACCCTGGCCGCGGGGGACTGCCTGGCGGTGCGCGGTCCCTCCGGCGCCGGCAAGACCCTGCTGCTGCGCGCCTTGGCCGATCTCGACCCCAGTCACGGCCGCGTCACCTGGCAGGGGCGCGAGCGCAACACCATGAGCGGCCCGGAATGGCGCCGGCTGGTCGGTTACCTGCCGGCCGAACCGGGCTGGTGGGCCGAGACCGTGGGCGGACATTTCCGCGATTGGCCCACCCTGATCCCGCTCCTGACCCGGCTTGGCCTGCCCGCCGACGCCGACCGCTGGCCGATCACCCGTCCTTCGACCGGCGAACGGATGCGCCTGGCCCTGATCCGGGCGCTGGAAGTCGCACCGGAGGTCCTGTTGCTCGACGAGCCGACCGCGGCGCTCGACGCCGCATCGGTTTCCCTGGTCGAACAGGTGATTGCCGAACGCCGCGCCGCCGGCTTGACCGTCATCTGGATCACCCATGACGCCGCCCAAGGCGAACGCGTCGCCCGCCGCCGCCTGGTGGTCGAGGCCGGGCAAACCCGCGTGGAGGAGATCGTCTGATGGAGGGCTACATTTCCCTCGGCTATGGCGACCTGGGGCTCGCCGCGCTGCTGGTCCTGACCGACGCCGGGATTTCGCTGGCGCTGCAATTGGGGATGCACCGGCAACTGTTGCTGTCGGCCGTGCGCATGGTGGTGCAGCTGTTTCTGATGGGTCTGGTGCTGACGACGCTGTTCACCGTGGTGTCGCCCGCCTGGACCGCGCTGGCCATCGTGGTGATGCTGGGCTTCGCCGGACGCGAGGCCACGGCACGCCAGGAACGCCGCCTGACCGGCTGGTGGGGGCTCGGCCTGGGGACAGGAGCGGTCACGCTGGCGGCCATGCTGGTCACCGTGCTGGCCCTGACCACGGCGCTCCGTCCCGACCCCTGGTACGATCCGCGCTATGCGGTGCCGCTGCTCGGCATGATTCTGGGCAATACCATGACCGGGGTGTCCCTGGGCCTGAACAGCCTGTCGTCGGGATTGGTCCAGCGACGGGCGGCCGTCGAGGCCCGGCTGATGCTGGGCCATGACCGGCGCAGCGCCTGTGCCCCGGTGATCCGCCAGTCGCTGCGCAACGCGCTGCTGCCGATCGTCAATCTGATGTCCGCGACCGGCGTCGTATCGATTCCCGGCATGATGACCGGACAGATCCTCGGCGGCGTGCCCCCGGTTGAGGCCGCAAAATACCAGGTCATGATCCTGTTCCTGATCGCGGGCGGCGTCGGCATTGGTGCCGTGGCCGCGGTGTTCGGCGGGGTCTACCGCCTGACCGACCGCCGTCACCGGCTGCGGCTGGATCGCCTGGCCGTCCTGAAAGACTGACAGCGCCCCATTCGATCGGCGCCGGACGCACAGGAGGCACAATATAGTTGCGTGAGACGCCCTATCACAATGGCCTTACGGGACAAGGTCCGCCTCGGCATCCATAGAAGAGGTTTTCATGGCACATGACCAAATAGAGTAAAAATGAAACAATCTCTCCCGTCGGTCGATCTCCCTGGCATTACCGGACCGGGGGTGTGCTTCCCACGGACAGTTCTGCCGCCATGAAATCAACGAAAGCTTTCACCTTCGGGGATGGATGGCGGCTTGATGGCCACAAGATGTGGAATTCTCCGACGTCGTGGATATGGCCGTCGAGCACAGTTATGAGCGTGCCTTCACTCAACGGGCGCTGAACAGCAAACAGCGGCAGACAGGCAATGCCCAAACCTTGTTCCGCCAGGCAGATCAAGGGCTCGATCGTGCTTGCCGTCGCCGCGACCGGCAGATCAATCTCGGCGTATTCGTCGCCGCCGCAAAGCGGCCAGCGCTCCAACTTGCCGGTTGACGGGTATTTGTGGTGCAGGCAGGCATGAGCCCTCAGCTCTTGCGGATGCTGAGGAATGCCGTGGTGCAAGAAGTAATCCGGTGATCCGACCAGCCGGTGGCAAAAGCTCCCGAGCGTCCGGGTCATCAAGCGGGAGTCGCGCGTCTCGCCGGTGCGGATGACCGCATCGAACCCCTCATCGATCACGTCGACGAGCCGATCGGTGAAATCAAGATCCATCTCGATTTCGGGATAGGCGCGCATGAAAGCGCCGATCACCGGGGTGATCAGCATGCAGACCAGCGGCAGGCTTACCCTCAGCTTGCCGCGGGGGGCCTCCTGCGCCTGCGACAACTCCCGTTCCGCCGCCTCGATCTCGCGGAAAATGCGGCGGCAACGGTCGAGAAATTGTGCCCCTTCCGTCGTCAGCGTCATGCTGCGCGTGCTGCGGTGGAACAGGCGCACGCCCAGCCGTTCCTCCAGCCGGGCGACGGCCTTGCCGATCGCGGACGACGATACCCCGAGTTGGCGACCGGCGGCGACGAAGCTGCGGCATTCCGCCGCCTGCACGAAGGCGTTCAGCGATCCGAGGCGGTCCATCGTCAATCCATTGCGGACAAGATTGTCCTCTGTGTGTGGAATATTAGCCCGTTTTTCCATGCGGTGGGGAGATTTATGGTCGGGGATGACGCCGCGCCGCGCCGTCCGCGCGGCCTCGACGCGCTTTTTCACAGGTGGACTCATGACGCCGAACCTCACTTCTTCTGACATCCGATCCGGCCGGCTTCCCCTGGCGGGTTTGTTGGCGTTGGCGACGGCGGGATTCATCACTATTCTGACTGAAGCCCTGCCCGCCGGATTGTTGCCGCAAATGAGCCGCGATTTTGGGGTCTCCACCGCCCGGACCGGCCAACTGGTGACCCTGTACGCCATGGGTTCGCTGATCGCCGCGATTCCGCTGACGGTGGCGACACGGCGTTGGCGCCGGCGTCCGCTGTTGCTGGCGGCGATCGGCGACTTCGCCGTCGTCAACAGCATCACGGCGATCTCGACCAGCTACGCACTGACTCTGGTCGCGCGCTTTGCTGCCGGCGTGTTTGCCGGACTGCTGTGGGCATTGCTGGCCGGCTATGCCAGCCGCATGGCGCCCGCACCGCTGCGCGGCCGGGCGATCGCCGTCGCCATGGTGGGGACACCACTGGCGCTGTCCCTGGGCATCCCCGCCGGGACCTTCCTCGGTGCGGTGGTCGGCTGGCGCTATAGCTTCGGCGTCATGAGCTTTCTCTCCCTGATCCTGATCGGCTGGGTGCTGGGGCGGGTTCCGGATTTCCCGGGGCAGCGGTTGGCTCGGCCGTTTTCCCTGGTCCAGGTCTTGGCGCTTCCCGGTATCCGCGAGATCCTGTTCGTCACCCTGGCCTTCGTCCTCGCCCACAATGTCCTTTACACCTATATCGCGCCGTTTCTGGTCCCGGCCGGGATCGCCGGCCGGATTGACGTTGTGCTGTTGGTGTTCGGCATCGCGGCTCTGGTCAGCATCTGGATTGTTGGTGTCCTGATCGATCAATGGCTGCGTGAGTTGGTGTTGCTCAGCACGCTTCTGTTCCTGCTGGTCGCCGTCATCCTTGGTCTGTGGGGATCGGCGCCGTTGGTCATCTATGCGGGCGTCGTCCTCTGGGGACTGGCCTTCGGCGGTGCGGCGACGCTCTTTCAGACCGCATCGTCCCACGCAGCGGGCGAGGCCGCCGACGTCGCCCAATCCATGATTGTGACGGTATGGAATGCCGCTATCGCCGGGGGCGGGTCCCTCGGCGGCCTCCTTCTCGACGGGTTTGGCACCGCCGCCTTTCCCTGGGCGGTGACGGGCCTTCTGATTCCGGCACTGCTGGTGGCGTGGCAGGCCAAACGCCATGGCTTTTCACCGTCCCCTTGTCGGTGATTCCGGCCGCGGACTCCAACGGACCTTGAACCCCATCACGACTCTTGTCCTGTGAAAGGCTCACCATGACCTCATCCTTTTTCTCCTCCCCCACGACGTCTTCGATCGCGGACGATCAGCGGCGGCTCGTCCGGCGAGTCGATTCGGTCATCGATGCCGCCTTGGCGGACAAACGGCTGGTTGGCGCCGTTGTTCTGATCTCCCGCGATGGCGCTATGCTCCAACGACGCGCCGCAGGTTTCGCCGATCGGGAAGCCGGCCAGGCGATGCGCGAGGACGCGCTGTTCCGTCTCGCCTCGGTATCCAAGCTGTTCGTCTCGGTCGCCGCGCTGGTCCTGGTCGCGCAGCAGCGGCTGGTTCTTGATGCGGCCATTGATGAATGGCTGCCAGACTTCCGGCCGCGTCTGCCCGATGGCGGCCCGGCGCGAATCACTCTGCGCCAGCTGCTGTCCCATACCGCAGGACTCAATTATGGCTTCCTGGAACCGAAAAGCGGCCCCTATCATCAGGCCGGTATCTCTGACGGGATGGACCGGGTGGGGTTCTCGCTGGCGGAGAATCTGCGGCGGCTTGCTTCGGTGCCATTGTTGTTCACCCCCGGCACGGCCTGGAACTATTCCCTGGCGACGGATGTGCTGGGCGCGGTGGTCGCCGCCGCCTTCGGCGCGGCTCTGCCCGATGCCGTCCGCAAGTTGGTGACGCAACCGCTTGGCCTTGCCGAGAGCGGGTTCACGGTGGCTGATCCACCCCGTCTCACCGCCGCCTATGCCAGCGACAGCCCCGCACCGCGCCGGATGCGGCAGCCCGATCTGATCGACATGGCGCCCGAGATGGCGGGAATCGCCATGGATCCGGCCCGCGCCTTCGATCCATCGGCCTTTCCTTCGGGTGGTGCCGGCATGATCGGCACCGCCGGCGACACATTGCGTCTTCTTGAGACGTTGCGAAACGGGGGCGCACCCGTGCTGCCGCGTGAGCTGGTCACGGAAATGGCGCGGGTGCAGACCGGGGATCTGGAAATCCCCGACTGGCCCGGTTGGGGGTTCGGTCTGGGATTCTCGGTGTTGAAAGATCCGGTGGCGGCGACGACGCGGGAATCGCCGGGAACCTGGCGCTGGGGCGGCGCCTACGGCCATTCCTGGTTTGTCGATCCGCTGCGCAACCTCAGTGTCGTCGCCTTCACCAATACCGCGCTCGAAGGCATGTCCGGCGGCGGACTCTTTCCCCAGGCACTCTGCCGCGCCGTCTGTGCCGACTGAACGACGGTGCCGATCCACCGGATTTTCCCTGTCGCGGTGACGAAGAGGTCGTGCGTCGCCATCCCCTGCTGTACCGACGCCGGGGGCCCGGCTACAGTCTCCGTCTTGGCACCGTGCCACCCGCGGGGGAAGGACATCGGCAATGCTCGTTAATGGTCAGTGGACAGAGAAGTGGCAACCGGTCCAGGCGACCGATGTCAAGGGCGGTTTCGTGCGGCAGGCCTCGGGCTTCCGCAACTGGATCACGGTCGATGGTGGCGCCGGACCGTCCGGGGTGGCCGGCTTCAAGGCCGAGGCCGGACGCTATCATCTCTATGTCGCGCTGATTTGCCCCTGGGCTTCGCGGACCTTGATCGCGCGCAAACTCAAAGGGCTGGAGGATGTGGTCTCCGTTTCGGTGGTCGAGCCGGCGATGACCGATCAGGGCTGGCGCTTTGGCGACGATCGGGGCGCCACGCCGGATCACCTGAATGGCGCCAGCTACATTCACGAGATCTATACCCGCGCCGATCCGCACTATACCGGCCGGGCCACGGTTCCGGTGCTCTGGGACCGGCAGCGGGGCACGATCGTCAACAATGAATCCGCCGAAATCCTGCGCATGTTCAATGCCGGTTTCGGCGCGTTGGCGCGCAACGGGATCGATCTCTATCCGGTGGATCTGCGCCCGTCGATCGACGCCTTGAATGATCGCCTTTATTCGCGTCTCAACAATGGTGTCTACCGTGCCGGCTTTGCCACGACCCAGCTCGCCTATGAGGAAGCCTTCGCCGATGTCTTCGGCATGCTCGACGAGCTGGAAACGCAGTTGACCGGAACCGGGCCCTTCCTGTTTGGCGAAAGGCTGACCGAAACCGATATCCGGCTGTTCGTGACGCTGGTGCGCTTTGATGCCGCCTATCATGGCCTGTTCAAATGCAACCGGCGCCGTCTGCGGGACTATGGTGCGCTCAGCCGCTACCTGACCCGGATTCTTGCGGTACCGGGGGTTCGGGAGACGGTCAATATTGACCATATCAAGCGCGGCTACTACGCGATCAAGGCGCTGAACCCCACGGGCATCGTCCCGCTCGGACCGGAATTGCCCGATTTTGAGGAGAGGTCATGAGCCGCAATCTCATCATTCTGCTTCATGGCGTTGGCAGCAGCGGTGCCGATCTGGCGCCGCTGGGCGACCTGTGGCGGCAAAAGCTGCCCGACACCGATTTCGTCGCGCCGGACGCGCCCCTCGCCTTCGGCCCGGGGCCCGGGCGCCAATGGTTCAGCATCAATGGCGTCACCGAGGCCAACCGATCACAGCGGGTCGCCGCCGCGCGGGCCGATTTCGACCGGCTCCTGGGTGATCTCAGCGCTGCCGCCGCGCTATCCGACCGGTTGGACCGGGTCGCGCTGGTGGGCTTCTCGCAAGGCTCGATCATGGCGCTTGACGCGCTGGTTTCGGGCCGCTGGCCGGTCGCCGGCATTCTGGCCTTTTCCGGCCGCCTGGCATCGCCGCTGCCCTGGACGCCGTCGCTCGCGACCAAACTGCTGCTGATCCATGGCAGCGTCGATCCGGTCATCCCCAGCCGCGAAAGCGACGCGGCCCGAACGCTTCTGAGCCAGGCCGGCGTTTCGGTCGACCTGCGGATCCTACCCGGTGTCGGTCACACGATCAGCGGGGAGGGCGCCGCGCTGGGCGGCGACTTTCTGTCCGGGCTGTTCTGATCCGGGGCAACGCCGCCCCGGACACTCAACACCGGGAGGGGCCGATCAGGGGGCGGCGGGGGTCGCCGGTTGAACGTCGTGGCGCTGATCCAGCACGGCGCCGATCCGATCGAGCAGGCCGGGCGCCGTGTAATCGGCGATGATCAGCGTTGCCCCGGCGGCCTCCAGCGCCTCCGGGGCCGAGGTCGTCGACAGGCCGACGGTGACGATCCCGGCCCGACTGGCTGATTGCACGCCCGGCACCGCATCCTCGAATGCGACCGCGCGCGACGCCGGCACCGCCAAACGCTCCAGCGCGGTCTGATAGGGCAGCGGATCGGGCTTGCTGCGCGGCAGTTCGGTGGCCAGGACGATTTCGTCGAACCGGTCGTCGAGGTTGAGCGCTTTCAACATGTCGACGACATTGAGACGCGGCGCATTGGTGACCAGCGCCATGCCACAGCGCCGCGCCCCGGCCCAGGCGAACAGGGCCTCAAGACCGGGAATCGGTTGAAGCTTGCCGACCAGCATCCGGCGAAACAAGGCCTCCTTGTCGTCGGCGATCGCGGGGTGCCGGGCACTGTCGATATGCCCGAACAGGCTGCGGCAGATCTCCACGTTCGAATGTCCTGAAATCTTGTCAACGAAGATCTGTTCGTCGATCTCGACGCCATAGTCTTTGCCGATCTCGACAAAGGCCGCGAAATGAAACGGGTCGCTGTTGGTCAGGGTTCCGTCGAGATCAAAGACCAGGGCGTCATGGGCCATGTTCGTACCTGCGTTGTTGTGCCGTCTGTCTTCAGGCATCCGGTTGACGGGAAGGGGGCCACCATCGCCCGATTTTGTGACGATGGCACGCCCGCTCGCAGAGTCCAGCCGAAATCACGCAGACCACCCCGGCGATGGCCGCCAATCTACTCGTCAGGGGCGAGTTTCTCCGCGATCAATCCGCCTGTTGTTGCTGATACAATTAAGGTGTTTCACAGCGTTACGCTCCAAAGGCTCCCCCCCGCGCGTGCGCCAGGGCATCGGGGCACGTGAAGGTGAAGTCCAATTCCACCGGTTTTTGGCGAATCCCAAAGTCCCGGTCGAAAAACTGATTGCCGGGTGGAGCGAAGAGACGGCTCCAGCAGCGACCGGGCGCCGATCTTGCCATCCAATTTGCCCGGTCGTTTCCTCCGGCTTTTCGGAAAACCAGGCATCAATGCGCGTCCGCCGCCGGCTGGGCCGGGGCGCCGACCTTGCGCAACAGCGGAGCGAGAAAAGTCACGGCGCCGAAACAGACCATGATCGCCAGGAAGGCGTCGGCATAGGTCAGGGTCTGGGCTTCGCGCATCGTCAATGCCCACAGGGCGTGCAACGCCGCGGCGTGGCCGTGCACGGGATCGCCGCCCAGGGCCAGGACGTCACGACCCGTCATCCGCCGCATCACGTCGTCCATCGCCGCGTTGCCGGCGGTCAGATGTTCGGCCAGCCGCAGGAAATGCAGATTGGTACGGTCGTTGAGAATGGTGCCGCAGACGGCGATGCCGATGGCGCCGCCCAGGTTGCGCATCAGATTGAACAGGCCGGAGGCCAATTTGAGCCGTTCGGGCGCCAGACCGCCCAGGGTCAGGGTCACCGTCGGCGGTACGACCAACTGTTGCGCCATCCCGCGCAGGGCCTGTGGCAAGAGCAGTTCGCGCCAGCCCCAGTCATGGGTGATCGGCGAAAACTCGCCCATGCTGACGGCAAACAGGGCCAGCCCGGCCATCAAAAGCCAGCGCAGATCGACCCGGCGGGCCAGGAACGAATACAGAGGAATGGTCAGAATCTGGAACACCCCGGTCGAGAAGATCGCCAACCCGATATCGAGCGCGCCGAAACCGCGCACGCGGGCCAGAAACAACGGGGTCAGGTAGATGGTGGCGTAGATGCCGATGCCGCTGACGAACGAGAACAGACAGCCGAGTGCGAAATTCCGGCTTTTCAATGCCCACAGATCGACGACGGGATGTTCATAGGTCAGGCTGCGCCAGATGAAGGCGATCCCGGCGAAGGCCGAGACAAGGGCCGTGGCGCGGATGGTCCCGTCACCGAACCAATCCCAGCGCGCCCCCTCCTCCAGCGTATATTCCAGGCAACCCAGGAACACCGCCATCAGGACCATGCCGAGATAGTCGGCGTTGCGCAGCAGTTCCAGGTTGGGCCGGTCGACGCGAACCAGGACCGGCACCATGAAGGTGACGAACAGCCCGGGCACAAGATTGACGAAGAACAGCCAGTGCCAGGAGTAGTTGTCGGTGATCCAGCCGCCGATCGTGGGGCCGAGGGTCGGGGCCAGCGAGGCGATCGAACCGATCACGGCGGCCGCGATGATGCGCTGATGGCCGCCGAAATAGAAGAAGGCGGTGGTGAATACCGTGGGGATCATCGAGCCGCCGATGAACCCTTGCAGGGCGCGGAAGACGATCATGCTGCGGATGTCCCAGGCCCAGCCGCACATCAGGCTGGTGAGCGTGAAACCGGCGGCCGAGACGCAGAACAGCCAGCGGGTCGACATCACCCGCGACAGCCAGCCGGAAAGGGGAATGACCACGATCTCGGCGATCAGATAGCTGGTCTGGACCCAGGCGGTCTCGTCGGCACCGGCCGACAGGCCGCCCCCGATGTCCCGAAGCGAGGCCGACACGATCTGAATATCGAGGGTGGCGATGAAGAAGCCGACGCACATGGTGCCGAAGGCCAGGATCTTCCGCGCCATCGGCAATTCGCCATGATGCGGCAAGGTCAGGCTCATGGGACGTTTTCCGTTGCGCCGCGCTGATCGACGGCAGCGGTGACGGAAAGGCCGGGCCGAAGCCACCCGAGATCACCGGCATCGCCATCGAGCAGGATGCGCACCGGCACGCGTTGGACGATCTTCGTGAAATTGCCGGTGGCGTTCTCGGCCGGAAGCACGCTGAACTCGGCCCCGGTGGCGGGGGCCAGGCTGGCGACACGACCACGGAAGATCCGGCCAGGCAGCACGTCGGCCTCGATGGTGGCGGGTTCCCCGGCCCGCATGCGAACCAGTTGGTTCTCCTTGAAGTTGGCATCAACCCACAGACCCCGGGCCGGCACCAGCGACAAGAGCGCGGCGCCGACAACGGCATAGGCGCCCGGCCGGGCGCTGCGGTTACCGACCGTGCCGTCGAAAGGTGCCCGTAGTTCGGTGTATTCGAGGTTGAGGCGGGCGGTCTCAAGGTCGGCCAGGGCGGCGGCCAGGGCGGCGTCGGCCTGCTGCCTCCGCGTCGCGATCACATCGAGTTGCCGCTCCGCGGCGGCGAGGACCGCGCCGGCCCGCCGGCTGGATGCCGCCGCCTGCTTATAGTCGGCGTCGGCTTTCTGAAACGCCTGGACCGAAGCGGCAGCGGTCGCCGACAGGCGGCGATAGCGGACCTGGTCGTCGCGCGTCCGTTCGGTCTCGGCGGCGGCGGCGGCGATGCCGGCTCGGGCCTCCTCCACGTTCGCCTCCTGCAGCCGGCGGGCGGCGTCCAGATTGGCCAGCGCCGCCCGTTCACCCGCGACCACCGCCTCGGCCCTGCCGAGAGCGGCCCGGTAATCGCGGTCGTCAAGCTTGATCAGCAAGTCGCCAGTGTGAACCGGCTGGTTGTCGCCGACCGCCACCCGCGCAATGAAGCCCGCCACCTTGGGGGCCATCACGGTCACGTCGCCGCCGACATAGGCGTCGTCGGTGGTCTCGAAGAACCGTCCCACGGTCCACCAGTCATGGCCGTACCACACCGCGCCCGCGCCGATGACCACGCCCAGTCCGGCGGAAAGCAGGCGCTTCGTGGGCCACCCGCGGCTCCTCGCCCGCGCCGTCGCAGGTTTGCTGGCCTTCTCCACCACCGTCGCATCCATGTCGCCCTCCAAACCTGATCGAGGTCCCGGTTTCTATTGCGGCTGGGGCGCGTGACGCCGCCGCACGCCATCGCCAGCCGCCGGTCCGGGCGCTGAATGAAAAACCGGATCGGACAGGGGTCGGCCGCTGATCCGGTCAACCATCACCGGCTCGGCGGTCAGACCGGTTTCCTGATTGACGATGACCACGCTGGCGCCCTCGGGGGCGAAGTGTTTGTTGCCCCAGGTCAGCAGCGCCTGCAGCACCGGCTGGAAGTCCCGGCCCCGCTCGGTCAACACATATTCGAAACGCGGCGGATGCTCATTGTATTGGCGGCGCTCCAGAAGCCCCGCCTCGACCAGTCCGCCCAGGCGGCGGGTCAGTATGTTGGGGGCGATCCCCAGGCTTTTCCCGAACTCGTCGAAGCGCGTCAGGCCATGGAAGCAATCCCGAAGAATGAGGATGCTCCACCACTCGCCCACCCGCTCCAGACTGCGGGCGATCGGGCACGGCATATCGCCGAAGCTCTTGCGTTGCATCCCGTCACATCCTTGTTGCTTTCATTATGAAAGTCATTTAACGTCACTAACTATCGTTATGCAAGTTATTTTTCGAGACGGCGACGGAAGGAGCGCGGAGCATGACGCAGCAGCACGAAACGAAGCGGGGAACCAACCGATACCGGATAGCCGCCGCCCTGACTCCTTTGCTGGTTTCCGCCCTGGCGGCCTGCACCGTGGGTCCCGAGTACCAAGCGCCCGAGAGTACGCTGTCGCCGCTGCACAACGCGGTGACCGTCGCAGCACGGCCGGTCGGGCTGCCGGCGCCACAGCTGGACAAATGGTGGATGGGATTTCGCGATCCGTTGCTGGAACGTATCGTCGAAAAGGCGTTGCAGGAGAATTTGGACCTGAAAGCCGCCCTGGCCAGGACCGAGCAGGCGCGGGCAGCGGCCCGCGAGTCTGGCGCGCGTTTGCTGCCATCGCTGGACGCCACGGCCCAAGGCGCGGCACAACGCCAGTCTCTGGAAAGTCCGATCGGAGCCATCGGGCGGCATCTTCCCGGTTACGACCGCGACAATGCCCTCTATGACGTCGGCGTCAGCGCGTCATGGGAGGCCGACCTGTTCGGCGGGTTGAAGCGTGGAGCGGAGGCGGCCGGGGCCGAAGCCGGGGCGGCGGAAGCAGCCGGAGCCGGCGTTCGCATCACGATCGTGGCGGAAGCGGCTGACGCCTATCTGCAAATCAGAGGCTATCAGTTGCGCCTGCGCCTGGCCGGTGAGCAGGTCGACACCGACGCCCATCTGCTCGATCTCATTAAGCAGCGCAAGGCAGAGGGGACGGCGAGCGATCGTGAAGTCGCGCAAGCCGAAGCTCTGCTGGCCCAGGCACGAGCCACTATTCCGCCTCTGCGAGCGGCCCGGGAGGCGCAAATGAATCGTCTCGATGTCGTGCTCGGCGACCAACCCGGCACCAATGCCGCCCTCCTGGGGGATAACACCGAAATTCCCGCTGTTCCGGCCATACCCTCCAGTGCCACCGATTTCCTGCGTCGCCGTCCCGATGTGATCGCCGCTGAACGCAACCTTGCCGCCAGCAGCGCCCGCATCGGTGTCGCAACCGCGGAATATTACCCGAAATTGTCGCTCTCTGGCCTTCTTGGCTTCGAGAGCCTGGATCCCTCCCGCCTGTTCCGGAGCACGACGTTCCAGCCGGAAGCCGTGGCCGGCCTGCGCTGGCGACTATTCGACTTCGGCCGTATCGATGCCGAAGTGGACCAGGCCGCGGCCGCCAACCGGGAGGCTCTGGCTCAATACCGGCAATCGGTCCTGCACGCGGCGGAGGACGTCGAAAACGCCTTCATGGCCCTGGTGCAGAAGGAGGCGGAAACCGGTGAACTGACGGCGGAAGTGGCTGCTCTGAAGAAGGCGCGAGAGACCTCCCAGGAGTCTTATCAGGGTGGGGTCATCGCTTTGACGGATGTCTTGGATGCCGACCGTCAGTTGCTTCAGGCCCAAGATCAGTTGGCATCGGCCGGGACCGATGCGGCGCGCGCCGCTGTGGGCAGCTTCCGCGCCTTGGGCGGAGGGTGGTAGTGGCTCGCGTCATCGAATTTGATACCGTCGCCCTCGCGAACGCGGGGGCCCAGGGCCACGCGCTCTGAACCTCCGCGTGGAACCACTGAGGTTGCTGCGCTGGACGCAAGCGGTCGCGGGCATGACGGTGGTGAGAGGGCCTAATCTTGGCGCCTGTGAGCTTCTGGCGGGGTGGCGGTAGCCTCCTCATTTTTGGCGACGCGAGCCCGTAGATCTGGACTGGCAAACCATGGTCCGGTACGACCACTTCCGCTTGCAGTCCTGGAAAACGATCTCGCATCGTAGCGGGATTGCATCTCTCGGACCTGTTCCCCGTGTGCCTTGGCCCCGTCGACCAGTCCTTGCGTCAGGCCCAGCAGGCTCCGGCCAAGGTCGGTCATTTCGGACTAGACGCGGGGCGGGACTGCGGGAAAGACCTCGCGGGTCACCAATCCGTCCCGTTCGAGAGCCTTCAGGGTCGAAGACAACATCCGCTGTGAAATGCCGGGAATCGCCCGTTCGAGTTCGGAGAACCGGGCCCGTCCACCGAGGAAGTCGAGCGAGAGGACGAGGAAGATCGTCCATTTGTCGCCGATCTTGGTCAGCGGTTCCCGAACGGCCATCGGGTCGGCGCCGCGACAGACCAGGGCTGGATTCAAAGGACTGGTTTTGCTGATTTTTTTTCATTACTTACCGTGGCGTCAGCACCTGACGTCAAAGTGCCCCCTTCTCTGTATTAAGCTTCTGATTTATAAGTTGCTCGCATTTGCTAGGCAACACCCCGAGCCTAAGGAGAGACTGCGATGTCCGCCCCCCAATACGCCATCTATGCGCCCGCCACCGCCTACTTCGATCTGGTGCGCGGGGCGCTCGGCGATCTCGTCGATGGCGAACATTTCTTCGACACCGTCAGCGACGACGTTGTCTACGAAGTCCTCTACGACATCGCCGGCTGGCCACGCGTCATCGGGGGACGGGCGGATCTGATGGCAGGATTCCGGGGTTATGTCGACGCCATCGTGCTGAACTCCGCCGACCAGTTGGTCGTCCACCGGACGAATGGCGGGCAAATCGTCGTCATCGAATACGAGGTCCACGGCACCATCCGCGCGACCGGTGTGCCATACGACAACCGGTTCTGCTCAATCGTCAGGATCGAGAACCGGAAGATCGCCCACTGGCGCGACTACATGGATTCCCTCGCGGCCTGGAACGCCTTGACGGCACGCGCCCGCTGATCGTCGGTTTTCCACCTCTCCGTAAAGACGCATACCCGAGCGCGTTCTTATCGATCCCTCTCTCAAATGTCGTCCGCGAAAAAGTTCTTCGGCCTCCTGCCAACGGTCATTGGAAATGACCGTTACGTTCAAGCGCGACGCAGGCTCCGGCCCTTGCGGGCCGCGGCGGCGGTCGCCGCCGATACCAGTGTCCTTTTTCCCGAAAAGATAGGGACACCCCCGTGCTCAAGGTGGCTCTCCGTGCGCGGGAACTTCCTGTCCCCCGCCATCACGGGCGGACTGCCCGTGATGGCGGGCGGGTATTACTCCGCCCCTTCTGCTTGTTTCTCTGGATAGCCCAACAGAACATCCGGTACGACGGATTCCGCCGGTTTTGTCTCCGCAGAGGCGCGCTTGACGCCGTACCAGATCGAATAGAGTGCTGGCAGGAAGACGAGAATCAGCACTGTGCCAACGGCGGTTCCGCCGACCAGCACATAGGCCATCGACCCCCAAAACACCGAGGATGTCAGCTCGATGAACGCGAGGACGGCCGCCAAGGCGGTCAGGACGACAGGACGCGCCCGTTGCACGGTCGCCTCCACCACGGCGTGGAAGGGTGTCAGCCCCTCTTTCTGGTTTTCATGGATCTGGCCGATCAGAATCAACGTGTTCCGCATGAGAATCCCGGCCAGACCGATGAGGCCAAGGATCGCATTGAAGCCGAAGGGCTGACCGAACAGAAGAAGCGCCGGGACCGTGCCGATCAGGCCGAGCGGGGCGGTCAGGAAAACCATCGCCATGCCTGACAACGACCGTGTCTGAACAACCAGGATGAATAAGGTGATGAGAATCATGACGGGAAAAACCGGAACGAGAGCATCGTTCGCCTTTGCGGACTCCTCGATATTGCCGCCCATTTCGATCCGATAGCCGTCGGGCAATTGGGCGATAATCGGTTGAATCTCCTTCTGAATCGTCCTGGAGACCTGCGGCGGCTGAACGCCTTGCGCAATGTCGCTCTCGACAGTCATCGTCGGGACGCGATCACGGCGGCGTACGATCGGATCCTCCGGCCGCACCTCGACACGTCCGATCTGGCTGAGCGGAATCGGGTTGCCATCCCGGTTGGTCAGCGTGAGGTCTGCCAATTTCCCAGGATCCAGGCGTTGCGCGCCGGCACTCCGGGCAACCAGTTCGACCGTTCGAATATCCTCCCGAATCTGGGTGATTGGCACGCCGGTCAGAAGAAATTGCAGTTGGGTGGCGGCATCGGCGGGAGAAAGTCCGATCAACTGAAGGCGCGTCTGGTCCAGGACAAAATGCGCCGTGGGAACCCGCTCGCCCCAATCCGTGTTGACCTGCCGTGTGTCCGGGTTGGCCCGCACGACCGCTTCGACCTGGCCCGCGATCTGGCGCAGCGTATTGGGATCGGGTCCCAACACCCGGAACATGATCGGATAATGCGAATATGGACCGAAGACGAATTGCAGGACACGGATGCGAGCCTCTGGCGCCAAGCCGCCGGCGATGCCCTCACGCAGGCGTAATTCGAGCTGATCGCGCGCTTCGTCGCTCGGGGTCGCGATGACCATTTTCGCGAAGGAAGGGTCCGGCAGTTCCGGCGCATAGGGCAGGAAGAAGCGCGGAGCGCCCCCGCCGATATAGCTCGATACGCTCCTGGCCTCGGATTGCGTCTTCAGGAAAGTCTCGACCTTCGCCGTGACTTTGCTTGTCGCCTCGATGCTGGTTCCCTCCGGCATTTGAACCTCGACCAGCACTTCGGTGCGATCGGAATCCGGAAAGAACTGCTGCTTGACCGAGCCCATTCCGAGCCCGGACAAGAAAAACGCAGCGACCACGGCTCCGACGACGACGAATTTGTGGTCGACGGACCAGGCAACGACATGACGGAAACGATTATACCAGGGCGTCGAATAGATGTGCTGATAGGCGCCGCCTTCGATTTTCCTGATTTCCGGTAACAGCTTCACACCAAGATAGGGCGTGAACACCACGGCGACGATCCAAGAGGTGATGAGGGCGAATGCGACGATCCAGAAGATGTTGCCGGCATACTCGCCAGCCGTCGAGCGTGCAAATCCCACCGGAAGAAAGCCGGCGACGGTGACCAGCGTTCCCGCGAGCATGGGCGCCGCCGTGTGGCTCCACGCATAGGAGGCCGCCGTCAGGCGATTGAAGCCCTCCTCCAGTTTCACCACCATGATTTCGATGGCGATGATCGCGTCATCGACGAGCAGGCCAAGAGAGATGATCAGGGCCCCCAGCGTGATCCGGTCGAACTCCCGACCCGTGATCAGCATGATGGCAAGGACGGTGGCCAACGTCAGGGGAACAGCCGCGGCCACCACGATGCCGACCCGCCATCCGAGCGTGAAGAGGCTGACCCCCAGCACGATCGCCAACGCCACGAAGAACTTGAGCATGAATTCGTCGATGGCGTCATGAATGACGGCCGCTTGATCCGCCACCTTGGCCAGGGTCACGCCGACCGGAAGGGCCGCATTCAATTTGCCCTCTTCGGCGTCGAGCGCCTTGCCGAGGGTCAGCCCGTTCCAGCCATCCTTCCGAACCACATTAAGCATCAATGCGGGTTCGCCGTTGTGCCGAACAAGAAATGTCGGTGGGTCCTCGTATCCGCGATTGACCGTCGCGATGTCGGACAAACGAAGAGAGCGGCCGCCGGAGACGACAGGCGTATCCCGGATCTTCTGAACGTCGTCGAACGCACCATCCAGACGCATGAACACCTGCGGACCGCTGGTGTCGATCGAGCCCGCCGGTGTGATGGCGTTCTGCTTGGCCAGCGCCGCAAAGACGTCTTGCGGCGCGATGCCAAGATTGGCGAGGCGGGCATAGCTGAACTCGACGAAGATCTGTTCGGCCCGTTCGCCCATGATATCGACTTTTCGGACACCCTCGACGTGCAAGAGTTTTTGGCGGAGCGACTCGGCCACTCGCGCGAGTTGCCGTTCCGGCAAGCCATGTCCTTCGACGGCATAAACGATGAAGTCGACGTCCGAATATTCGTCGTTAACGTAGGGACCGAAGACACCGCTGGGCAGAAGATGGGTCGCATCCCCCAGCTTCTTGCGGGCCTGGTAGAACTGTTCCGGGACGTCCTTGGGCGGCGTGGTATCCTTCAGCGTTACCATCATGACCGCCAGTCCCGGGCGGGTGAAGGTCTCCACCCGGTCATACCACTGCAGTTCCTGCAACCGCTTCTCCAGCGGATCGGCAACGAGATCCTGCATCTCTTGTGCCGTCGCCCCCGGCCATACGGCACTAACGGTGAGAGTCTTGACCGTAAACGGCGGATCTTCGGCCCGGCCCAGACTGAGATAGGAGATGATTCCGATCGCCGCGAGCGCGATGATCATGAAAAGCGTGATCGATCCTTCCCGGACCGCCAACGCGGAGAGATCGAAGCCTTTCATTGCATTGCCGCCTGAATGGTGGTCTGGCGGACCTGCTCCCCGTCATGGAGGTAATGCCCGCCCGTGGCCACGATCGTGTCTCCGGAAGCCAGATCACCACGGATCTCGACGGCTTCAGCACCGAGTGACTGAATTTGAACGGACCGGTAGGATACCTTCGAGGTCTTGGTGTCGATGACCCACACCCCTGGCCCATGGCCCTCGTCATCGATCGCGCCAAGAGGAACGCTCAGCAGAGTCGCGACGCGATCGTTATCAGGTCTGATGGTGACCGTCGCACCCAGGGGCGCTAGCGCGCCGGCGCCATCCATGACGTAACGCGCTTCGAAGGTTCGGGTTCGCGGGTCAGCGGCGTCCGAAAGCTGCCTCAGATGCGCGGCCACCTGCACGCTGGCGCCATAGAGGCTCGCCTCGGCGGTCGAACCGATCGCGGGCCGGACTGTTTCCGGCAGGTTGACGATGGCCTCACGCGGCCCCGCATGGGCGAGGCGCACGACGACCTGCCCCGCCGTCACCACCTGGCCGGGTTCGCCCCGCGTCTCCATGACCGTTCCATCAGCGTCGGCCAACAAAACCGCGTATTGTTCCTGATTCTTGGCCACCTGCTCTTGCGCTTCGGCAGCTTCGAGCAGTGCCTTGGCACTGTCGGCGGCAGCTTTCGCCTGATCGTAAGCCGACCGCGACGCCGCTCCTGAGATGACAAGCCTGCCATAACGACGGTCGTCCGCATCGGCTTGGATCCAACGCGCCCGCGCCGCGGTGACGTTTCCCGCCTGCGCATCGAAGGCGTGCGTATAGTCGGTGGCGTCGATCCGCATGAGAGGCTGGCCTTTCTTCACTGTCTGGCCGGTATCCACCATTCGTTCGACAACCTTTCCCTGGACCCGGAATCCGAGATCGCTCTGGATGCGGGCGCCGACGATTCCGGTGTATTCGCCACCTGCGGCGACCGACGGGGCGATGGTCGTCACGGCCACAAGACGGTCAGCCTGACGGGGATCCCGGGCCGCGTGCCCCTCGGGGATACATCCCGCCAGTCCCGCGGCCGCCGCCACGAGAGCAATCGCAAAACCCGGGGCCCGGTATCCGCGGTTCGGTCGCCAAACCGGCCTCGTGCGCCGGTCGTGCGCGGTAATCGAGTGATCATGAAGTCTCGCCATATTCGCACCTCTGCGGCCAAACAATCTGCATGACAAGTGACATTCTAATTTCTGAATGTCAACCATCATGCTCATTGATCGCCAAAAGCCGCAGGGCCGGGACTCCCGCGCTGCGCTTATTGTTTGACCGCGTTATCGCCGGGGCTGGGCTCGGCGTGAGGATTGCACCGAGAGCCGAGATCGAGAATGGATTGCCGCGCATAGGCCAGTATTTCGTCGGCACGCTCGCTTCCCCGAAACATCCGGGAAATTGCCAGAGCACCAACCATCGTACACCATGCCGCGACCGCCGCCTTTTCGGCGCCGGGGCCGTCCCCCATGGTTCTTGCCATGCTTTCAAAGTATTCCTCGACCCGCCCCGCCATAAGCTCACGTATCTCGCGGTCATCAAGGCGGCCAACATCCGAAGCAAGGGCCGCAACTGCGCAACCGGTTCCGATGCTGTCGCGATGCTCTTCACTCAGATAGCGGTCGACAAACGACTCCACGGTATCCGGGCGTTCTCCCATCAAGGACTCGCCCAGGTTCATGGCTCGGATAAGCGCCGCCGCAATAAGCGCGGCCCGTGATGGAAAGTGACCGTAAAAGCCGCCGTGGGTGAGGTTAACGGCCTTCATAAGGTCGGCGATGCTGAGGCTGTCCAACCCGCATTGGCGTATTTTCAAAGCCGCGGCGTCGAGAATGCGTTCGCGACTTTCCGCCTTCTCAGCTTGTGAATGTCCCACAGTCCCTTGCTCCTTCTCCCGGCCTGACAATCGGTATGCCGGTCGCTTTCCCGATCATTTAGGATGACGATTATCATACAGAATGCGTTTGAGACAGTCTATTCGTCTCCGTCAAAACATGCGGAGCCCGGTGATGCGCGTCGGGCAACACACGACTGCATGGTTTTCGATGATGATCGGCCTGGAGACGAAATGGCGGAGATCCCCCCATCGGGACCGATCATGAATGCGGTGCGGCAGTTCCCAGACTGATAGGCCGCGACCCGATAGGCTCCCCCGAAGCGGCATCGACGGCCACCGGCGTGATTTCCCGCCCCGTTTGAGCATCGAAGAACCGCGTCGTCGCTTCACTGTTCCGGTGACGCAGCGCCCAGGCCCCAATCATGACGATGATCGGCATGAAATCCTGCCCGGCGGGCGTCAGGACATACTCATCGCGCGGTGGATGGTCGGAATACCGCCTCTTCTCCAGCAGCCCCTCGTCGGTCAAGGCGGCCAACCGCCTGGTCAGAATGGTTGGCGCGATCCCCAAGCTCTTGCGGAACTGATCGAAGCGGGTCAGGCCCTGGCTCGCATCCCTGAGGATCAAAATACTCCACGTATCGCCGGCACAGGCGAGGCCGCGAGCGATCGGGCATTTGTCGTCGGAAAGATTCATCGGTGTCAGTCTCAAAACGATAGTTACTTAATATCGATTCGATAGTAGCATGTTTTTCACCGGGGCTCCAGCCGGGGCCGGACAATGATGACAGGAGTGAAAAACATGAGCAAATCGAGCAATGGAACCGCCCTTGTGACCGGTGCGTCCGGGGGAATCGGGGCGATTTATGCTGAACGTTTGGCGCAAAGGGGGCTGGACCTGACCCTGGTGGCGCGCAGCAAGGATCGCCTGCAGGAAAACGCCGATCGCATCAGGCGCCAGACCGGCCGGACCGTTCATATCCTGGTGGCGGATCTGACCAGGTCCGAGGACATTGCCGCTGTCGCCGAGCGACTGGAGAAGGATGTTTCGGTCACCCTTCTGGTCAACAATGCCGGCATGATGCTGCCGGGTGCTTTCCTCGATAACGACGCGAAAGGCACCACGGACCTGATCACTCTCAACGTGACGGCGCCGACCCTGCTGGCCTCGGCGGCGGCCAAAGCGTTTCTGGCGCGCAAGCGGGGAACGATCATCAATATCGGTTCGGTGGTCAGCTTCCTTCCTGAAATGTTCGGCGGGTCCTATGGCGGTTCGAAGGCTTATATCCTGAACCTGTCCCAATCACTTTCCGCTCAGTTGAAGGATAGCGGGGTCCATGTCCAGGCGGTGCTGCCAGGGCCGACGCGAACCGGCATTTGGAGCCATAACGGAATGGACCCGGACGCCGTGCTTCCCGGCAAGATCATGGCCGCTGAAGATCTGGTCGACGCCGCTCTGGTCGGTCTCGATGCCGGCGAGACGGTGACCATTCCCAGCCTGCCGGATGAAGCGCTTTGGGCGCAGTTCGAATCTTCCCGTTTCGCGATGGCTCCCCACTTGGCCCAGCGCGACGTTGCCGCACGCTATCGGGTGCAAAATGGATGATCATCAAGGAACGGCTTCGGGGGCCGCCCTGGTCACGGGAGCATCCGGCGGCACCGGCGCCGAAATCGCCAGGTCTCCGGCCACCCGGGGATATGACGTGGTTCTTACCGGGCGGGATTCATCCGCCCTGACGACCATCGCGGAAAGGCTCGGAACCGCGCATGGCGTCGCGGTGACCGTCATCGCCGAACGCGGGATCGTCATCGACATTTTGGTCAACAACGCCGGCCTGGGTTTTGTTGGGGCGTTCAACGACATGAGCGCCGCAGATTCGTCCTGCATGGTTGCCGTTATTATGGCAACCCGTTCAGGCTAACGCCTGAAACCCTTTCGGTCATTTCAATGACAATGCGGTCCGGGCAGCATCCGGTGCGGAGTCGCGATGGCGAAGCAGATGGCCCTGGAGATAAGCCATGGTGACCTGGTTCGCGCCGAGGGCATCCGCGAATATGTCAACCAGGGCGACCTCACCAGGGAAAAAGGCAAGAAACATGCGCTTCGCCATTTCCCTGTTGACGGCACCCGTCTCGACACGAACATCAACCCGCCCCGGCCGGATCAACGCCGGATCGAGACGATCGAGGTGATTGGTGGTCATGAACAGCAGGTGTCCTTCCTGCGACATCACGCCATCGATCGCGTTCAGCAGGCCGGAGAACGTCACCCGGCCGTTGGCATCGTCATGCTCGCGTTGACAGAAGGCGGAATCCACATCTTCCATCAGCAGTACGGAATGAGCCGGTGCCTCGGCGAAAAGCCGGCAGAGGACGGCGTCGTCAAGCTTGGGCGAGGCCAGGTTGATAACGGCGACATCGAGATCGAGCGCGCCGGCCAATGCCTTCACCAGCGACGTCTTGCCGGTACCGGGCGGGCCGTAGAGCAGATAGCCGCGACGCCAGGGAATGCCGCGTTCCACGTACCAGGTCGCGCCCGCCAGGAAGCGCGACGCGTCTGCCAGGAGACCCTCGACGACACCTTCGGGGAGGATCACGGATTCCAACGGGCGGCGGCGAATGCGCGCCAGCCTCTCCCATTCCAGATACTCGCCCAGGCCATAGATCGCGGTGGTCTCCGGATCGGGCTGCCCATAGCGGGCCACGGCCTCTTCGATGAGCCGACGAAGCAGACCGCGGTCGCGCCCGAGCGCCGTCAGGTGAAGCGTTTCACTCGGCGTTGAGCCGCGAAGCAGGGATTCCCCGTCGCCCTTCTGCAGGCGCCGCCGTTCCAGCCAGATCGGGCATCCCCGGTATCGGAGCAGGTGGGAGCCTGGCGCTGGCGTGAATACCAGCTCCTTTTTCCCGTCGCCATCGCCGTGGTCGCCCGCCGACCGCAGGGTCGCCGTCAGCCGGCGGCACCGCGTGCTGTAGGGATGGTGGTGCAGCCAGAGCAGCAGGGGCTCGAACACGTCTGACCGGCTGTCGACGATAACCGATGTCGTCGTTGCCGCCCGGATGAGCTGCAAGGCCCAGGGCAGCAGACGATGAACGGTGGCTGCGGCCGCTCCGGCAAGCCCCAGCGCGGCTCCACTGGCGAACAGGCCGGTCTGCATCTGCTGGCCCAGCCAAGCCACGATCCCATCAATCATGGTTCGGCCCTCCCGCCACGGAGGGCACAGACACAACAAATCCCTCGTTGCAGGCCGTTCGTCCGGCAACGCAGGAATCGATGGGGGATGTGAAAATCAGATCGTTGTTCGCCGTGGGCCTTTAAGCGATTCCCGGGCTGGAGTCAAGGGCTCCGATGTGAGCTTAAGAAATCGCCGCCTCGGCCGCGGATCAAGCCGCGCTGGCGAAATTCGAATGTCTGCGCAATCAGCCAAAGATCGTGGAAATCCTTGAGGCGACTGTTCACGCTACCGAGCGGGGTCAAGGGCTTCGAACCTTTCCGCGACCACGGTCTCCACGGGATAGGCCCGAAGGTACGGCGCTGGGTTGCCCAGCAACGTCGGATAATCGATCTCGACCGGCGCCGGCGTTACCGCATCGCCGAAGCCGACATCAACCTGGATCGGTACGCGCGCACCAGCGATCGCCGGCGTCGTACCCACCCACACGCCGCCATATTCCACCTCCTCACGGATCGGCGCCGCCTGCAAACCGGTGTGATCAAAGACCCCGCCATCACCGGCCCTTGACAATAAGAGCATATGCTCTTATATGAAATTAAGAGCATATACTCTTATATTTTGGAAAGGAGCAAAACCTTGGGCGAAGCAGACATTCTGATCAGTGGCGCGACCGGGCGGACCGGGGGTGCAGCCATCGACGAGTTGCTGAAGATGGGCGAACGCGTGCGAGCTTACGTGCGTTCCGATGACGAGCGGGCAACCTCCTTTAGAAAACGCGGGGTCGATATCGCCGTCGGCGATTTCACCGACATCGACAACATCCGCGCTGCCATGGAAGGCATCAGGTCGGCCTATTTCCTTCATCCGATCGCGCCCGGAATCATCGGCGCCACGGCCTATTTCGCCCAGGCGGCAAAGGAAGCTGGCGTCACCGCGATCGTCAACATGTCGCAGATCTCGGCGCGGCGAGAATCAGCGAGCCATGCCGCCCAGGATCACTGGATTTCCGAACGGGTGTTCGACTGGTCGGGCGTGGCGACGACGCATCTCCGCCCCACCTTCTTTGCGGACTGGCTCGTCTATCCGCACTTCGCGAAGGAGATCTGGGCCAAGAGGAAGATCGAATTTCCGTTCGGGAACGGGCGTCACGCGCCGATCGCAACCGACGACCAGGGACGTGTCATCGCCCATGTCCTGGCTCATCCGGAAGGCCATGCGGGCAAAACGTACACGCTCACCGGCCCGGTCGAAATGAACCACACCGAGATTGCCGCCGCCATGAGCGAGGTCCTCGGCGCGAAGATCGAGTACGCGCCAACGTCCATCGACGCGTTCCGGGGCAAGATGGAGACCTTCTACAAGTTTCCACCGTTCCTGACGCAGCATCTTGTCGAGGTCGCCCAGAACTACCGTGACGGAATCTTTTCGGGCACCAACGATGCCGTCGACAGGATCACCGGAACGCCGGCGCTCTCCGTACCGCAATTTATTGCTCGGAATCGAGCCGTATTTGCCTGAGCACCGGCTCGAACAAACCAGGGAGTCGCACAATGTCGAACGATCAGGGCCAACGCCACCCATTCCTGGACGATCTGACCGCCGACGCGGAGCTCGTCAGTTCGGTGTTACGGGGATCTGTCATTGGACGCGACGAGATCCGGCTCGTCGTCAACGCCGTGGAGACCTTCCACGCCTCGCAGACACCCACGTTCCTTCAGACTGTCGATTCGCGGCTTTTCCTCGAGTACGAGGCCGTTCTGACGAGCGGGGAACACCTGAATGCCGTTGTTGTCGTCGACCATAACCCCGACGGCTCGGTGCCGCGTGTGAGTGTTCGTATGAGCCCGCTCGGCGCCGTGCTGTCTCTCGCCACGTCTCTGCGGGAAGCGCTTTCGCAGCAACTCCCCGAGAGCCTTTTGCTTTGAACCGGGTGCGCTCGGGCTGACGGCGCCAGCCGGATGCCCGTAACCCAGGATTTTGGAAGGGTGACTTGTCATGGATATCACAGGAGCTACCATCTTCATCACCGGTGCCAATCGCGGCCTGGGATTGGCCTTCGCGCGCGAAGCACGTCGCCGCGGGGCAGCGAAGGTTTACGGGGGCATGCGCAATACGAACGGTTTCCAAGAGCCCGGCATCGTTCCGGTCCGGATCGATGTCACAGATAAGGCGTCGATCGCCGTCGCCGCCGAACTGGCGGCGGATACGACTCTGCTGGTCAACAACGCGGGAATCGCCGCTCTGATCGACGGGCCTCTCGCGGCCGATGTCGAAGCGCAATCAGCCCGCATGTTCGACACCAACTACTATGGCGTGGTGCGCGTCACGCAGGCCTTCGAGCAAATTTTATCGGCCAAGCCGCGTGCGGCCATCATCAACGTGCTTTCCGATATCGTGTGGCTTCCGCGGCCCTATCTGACGCCTTATGCGGCGTCAAAGGCGGCCGCCTGGAGCTACACGAACCAACTTCGCCTGCATCTGCAAGAGCGCGGCATCCAGGTTCTCGGCCTGCATGTCGGATTCATGGATACCGACCTGACCAACGGCATTGACGTGCCCAAAGCCAACCCCGAAGACGTGGTGCGCCAAACCTACGACGCCCTGATCGCCGGCAAGAGCGAGATCATGGCCGACAATGGGACGGCAGTGCTGAAAGGCACGCTTGCGGCCGAGATACCCGGCTACATCACTCCGCCGGCAGGGCTCCAATAGAAATCGAAAGGGCAAATGGATGTTGCCGGTGAGCCAGACTCTCGCAATCGATCACTGCAACTGCTTCGCCATAAGGAAGGCGAACCGGCAGATTTCCCGTTTCTACGATGCCCATCTTGAGCCAGTGGGTCTCCGCATCACGCAATTCCTCACCTTGGCGGCTCTCAACGAGGTCGGGAGTGCCGCGGTCAATCCTCTTGCCGAGCGGCTCGACATCGAACGGACGGCGATGGGCAAGATGGTTGGCTTTTTGGAACGCGACGGATTGGTCAGAATCCGACCCTCCTCCACCGACGGCCGCAGCCGCGTCATCGAACTCACTGAAGCCGGCCGCCGTCTTCACGACGAAGCGGCCCCTCTTTGGCAGGATGCCCAGCGACAATTCCAGCAGTTGAACGGTGCGGAAAATGTGGCCGCTCTGCGAGCGGCCTTGAGCGGCATGGTTGTCGGAGAGACGACGGCAAGATCGTCTGATGACTGAGGCTCCAGGATCTCAATCGAGATTCGGTTGGTTGGCGCAAGTAAAGGCTCTTCGTAGCATGCTCGCCAGGTCGAGAGCTTATCTCTGGCAGATTGCGCCTTAATTCTTCAGATACCCGAAGCGAGTGCGATAATCCTGTGGAGAGACACCATAGGCTCTAACGAATGCGCGGCGCATACGCTCGTCGTCGCCAAAGCCGGTTCGACGGGCGACGACCTTTATTGGTTCGTGTGCAGCTTCGAGAAGGCGTCTAGCCGCTTCTGTGCGGAGCCTCTCAACAGCCCGCCCGGGGCTTTCCCCGGTCTCGCGAAGATAGACACGAGCAAAATTGCGCGGGCTCATCCGAGCCACTTCCGCCAGTGTCTGAACGGACAAGTCCGCTTCGAGATTATTCCGAATCCAATCGTGAAGGTCCTCGAACCGGCCGCGCGCATCGCGCAACTGTTGACGCAGCTCGACGCTGAACTGCGACTGGCCGCCCGGTCGCTTGAGAAACAGGACCAATCCACGGGCTACATTGAGCGCCGCGAGGTGCCCCAAATCTTCCTCAATCATTGCCAACGACATATCTATTCCGGCAGACACCCCGGCCGACGTCCACAAGCGGCCGGAAGTGATAAAAATTGCGTCGGGCTTTACCTTTATTGCTGGGAATTCCTGTTTAAGCTTGTCACAAACGATCCAGTGCGTGGTTGCCTCAAGACCGTCCAGAACACCGAGTTCGGCAAGGATAAACGCTCCGGTGCAGATGGAGCCCAGCCGACGCGGCTCGTCCAGATAGTTAGAGAGACGAGATCGGAGCGAAGCAGTGGAGGTGGGCGGAATTGCCGGGTCAAACCCCGCTACAAGCAGCGTGTCAACGGATCGGAGGGCAGCCTGATCTAGCGGCGCGGTGTCCAACTTCAGACCAGTATCGGTGGTGACGAAGCCGCCGGCTTCGGACACAACAGTTACGTGATAAGCAGAACGACCATCTTCTTGGCGAGCGTCGCTGAAGGCCTGCACCACACCGCAGACATCCATCAATTTTACACGGTCGTAAGCGACAATGACGATCTTGCGTCGCATTTTCCCGGTGCATGTGGCATTTTTCGAGGGCATCCATCATCTTATGCCGCCGACTGCAATTCGTCCAGCCAGTTGGAGGTGGTTTGAAACCGGGCGATTGACGCACGCCGCTGTTGCGCAGCTACGTTCGCTCAGAGGTAAAGGCCGATGCGGCCCTATATGTTTCGGGCGGCTGGAGGTTGGGAACTTAACCGCCGCTAATCGCCCTGATTCCAGCTCCAGCCGGCAATCTTCCAGCCCGATGGCATGCGGCGTAGCGCAAAGGTGATCGTTGCCGCGTGTCGTATTGGGATGCCCTTCAACTTGTAAGACCAGACGGCAGGAACGACGGCGTAGGCTTGATCGCCATCCACCAATTTGGTGATGGGGGAGTGGTAGACAATGCTTCCCTCCCTAATGTCGCGTTCCTCGAAATAGAGCGTCATGCTCAACATCCAGTCCGCCACCGCAGTCGGTCCCTTCCAAATAAAGGGGGCCGCTTTGTCGACAATCGCAACATCGCCCTCGACATGTGCATCAGCAAGCCCCTTGGCATCACCTGCAACCATCGCGGCTCGGAACGCTTCTATCGCCGACATCGGGTCGTTCGGAAGCGCTGCGTAGAAATTGGTCATGCCATTACTCGTGACGTGAATAGAACGCGCGACCTTGCCGCAATCGCGTTTACTGAAGCGGCTCGAGGTTACAGCACGGTGCACCGAGATAAAGTGATTGCCGCGTAACTTGCCGGCAATCTACGGGCCGTATGCCTATGTCAGCAACGACATTGAGACCTCGTATTCCGCCAACATCCTTAGAGTCTGTCCGGTATGATTATTGCTGAAGAGCGAGGCGAGCAATCCTGCGTGTCATCAAACGAATCATAGCGAGGCGCAGGAAGGCGAGGGCATTTTTGCTGAGGTTCTCGAAGTGCTTGGAGAGCCGCCTGCACCGGCCGATCCACCCGAAGGTTCGCTCGACGATCCAGCGCTTTGGCAGAACGACGAACCCCTTTGCCGTGTCGGAGCGTTTGACGATTTCCAGTTCCCATTGCCCGAGGGCGGCAACGGCACAGGCCGTCGCGGCACCTTGATATCCACCATCGGCGAATATCTTCTCAATGAAAGGAAAGAGGCGACGAACTTCGGCAAGAACGGGAAGTGCACCATCGCGGTCTTGAGTGCTGGCGGGTTGGATCATCGCGCCAAGTATCATTCCCAGGGTATCGACAACAATGTGGCGTTTGATGCCTTTAACTTTCTTGCCGGCATCGTAACCGATCTCATCAATTTCAGCCCCGCCTTTCTCCGCAGCCTTGACGCTTTGGCTGTCGATGATTGCGGCGGTGGGGCTGGCCTTTTTTTCCCGCGAGTTCTCTCACCTGGGCGAAGAGTTCGTGATGGATCCTCTCCAGCGTTCCGTCCCATTCCCAGAGCTTGAAATACTCGTTTACCGTGCTGCGTGGCGGAAAATCCTTCGGCAAAGCTCGCCATTGGCAACCGGTCGAAAGTAGGTAAAGGATCGCATTGAACACTTCGCGAAGGTTCACCGATCG
>JARLIO010000068.1 GCA_031291675.1 Azospirillaceae bacterium | reverse complement strand
CATTTTGGCTGTCGGCCCGCGGGCTGCCGCCCGCACCCGCTCGGGGTGAACCTCGAATCCCCCTCTATTTTGACAAAAACAAAGGGGGTCCGGGGCATGGCCCCCGTTGGGTTTGGGCGAAAGCCCAACGCGTCGTCGCCAAAATGACAACCGCTGGATCCCGATGGCGAGCCTGATGGCCTGGGCGGCTGTCCGGCGTCTGCTACCTTTTTCCGACAGTCGGCGCCGCCGGAACTTGATAAAGATCTGCGGCGCATCAATCGCCTTGTCGTCGCCATCGTCGTCACAGCGCCCGCGCGACGATCGCTTTGCCGCGGATCCCCCGAAGCGAACCTGATCCGTGTCCCCTTGTCGATCCCCGGAGAGCCTGAGCCATGACGATTCGCCACATTCTCGTTCACATTGATGCCACACCGCACGCGACCGCCCGACTGACCGTGGCGATCGCCCTGGCCCGGCGCTTTGACGCCAACCTGACCGGACTTTTCGCCCAGAAGGAGAGTTTTGCCCCGGGCATCGTCGCCCGACGCGCCAGTCAGCACCTGGAACAGGCGGCCGAGGACTGCCACCGCCACTTCGACGCCGCAATCGCCGACAGCGGCATCACCGGCCGCTGGTGGCAGCTGGCGCACGGCGAACAAGGCTTCGTCGTCGGCGAAACCGTGATTTGCGCGCGTTATGCCGATCTGACGATCGTGGGCCAGCACGAGCCGGGCGACCACAACGACCCAACCCCCGAGGATTTGGCCGAACAGGTGATCCTCAACAGCGGTCATCCGGTCCTGGTCCTGCCTTATGCCGGCACCTTCACCGAGATTGGCAGCCGGACGATCGTGGCCTGGAACGCCAGCCGCGAAGCGGCCCGTGCCGTCGCCGACGCATTGCCGTTCCTGACCGCGGCCAACCAGGTGGTGGTTCTGGCGTTGCGCCCCAGCGGATCGGACGAGACCGACGCGACGCTGCCCACGGTCGATATCGGCGACTGGCTGCGTTGCCATGGCATCACCGCACGCGTCGATCAATTTCCCGCGGGCTCAATCGGAACCGCCAACACCCTGCTGGCACAAAGTTTCGACGAAGGGGCCAATCTGATGGTGATGGGCGCCTATGGCAACTACAGCTTTCCTCTGCGCTACCGCGGCAGCAATACGCGCCAAATTCTGCGCGAAATGACGCTCCCGGTGCTGTTCTCGCACTAAAGACGCGTTGCGCAAAAGATCGCCAGGCCGCAAGGGAATAGAATGACCGGCACAATGTTGGTCAAACGTCGTTATCCTTCATGACTGGAGAATTCCTGGTGTTCAGACAGCTTAAGATCCTCGTTGCCGCCATCGTGCTTTTCGCAACGCTTCCGATCGCGGCGCAGGCCGCGGGGACGGACGGGCTAAGACGGGCTTGCCGGCACGGTGATCACCACGCCTGCTACGTCCTCCATCATCCGCCCCACCACCACCATCGCCCCCACCACATGCAGCCGCAATATAACTGACGCGGCAACGGGCTTCCGTCGGCGGTGCTCCTGATCCGGCAGCACCAACAGCAAAGGGCGGCCCGGGATGACCCCGGACCGCCCTCTCTGTTTTCACGAGATCCGATGACCGAAGCGGTATTACCCGTTCTGCGTCGGCTCCGAGAACGACGCCAGATAGTGATACATGTCGTACCGCACCTTGTTCTGGGCCTCAGCGGCCTGGATCAAGGCATGATAGCGCTCGGGATTGGCACGTTCCAACGAGCGGAACCGGCTCTCGTTGGCCATGAACTCTTCGAGATTACCCTTCGGCGCCGCCGAGTCCATCTCCAGCGGCGGCTTGCCCTGGTCCAGACGCCGCGGGTCGTAGCGGAACAACGGCCAATGGCCGCTTTCGACCGCCATCTTCTGATGGTCCAGGCCCCGGCTGAGGTCGAAGCCATGGGCCACGCACGGGCCATAGGCAATCACCAGCGAGGGACCCGGATAGCTTTCCGCCTCTTGCAGCGCCTTGACCGCCTGCACGTCGCGGGCACCCATCGCAATCTGGGCGACATAGACATGGCCATAGGTCATGGCCATCATGCCCAGATTCTTCTTGCCCGCGACACGGCCGGCACTGGCGAACTTGGCTGAGGCCCCGGTCGGCGTCGCTTTGGACTGCTGGCCTCCGGTGTTGGAATAAACCTCGGTATCCATGACCATGACGTTGATATCGAAGTTTGACGCCATGACATGGTCGAGGCCGCCAAAGCCGATGTCATAAGCCCAACCGTCACCACCCAGAACCCAGACATTCTTGCGTACCAGATGTTCGGCGATCTGGCGCAGACGGAGCGCCTTGGGATCGGTGCTGCGATCCAACCGGCGCATCAACTCGGCCACTGCCGCCCGGCGCCGCGCCAGGCCGGCCTCGTCGGCGGGGGAAATCCCGGCCAGATCCGCCGCCAACTGAACTTCGAGCCCAAGCGTCGGCGCCAATTCGATCAGCAGGCGCTGCGCCTCGACGGTGAACTGGTCGAGCGCCGCGCGGATCCCAAGACCGAACTCGGCATTGTCCTCGAACAGCGAGTTGGCCCAGGCCGGTCCCCGGCCCTCCGGATTGGTCGTGTAGGGGGTCGTCGGCAGATTGCCGCCATAGATCGACGAGCAACCGGTCGCATTGGCGATGACCGTGCGATCGCCGAACAACTGGGTCAGCAGCTTGACATAAGGCGTCTCACCGCAACCGGCGCAGGCACCCGAGAACTCGAACAGCGGTTCGAACAGCTGGGTATGCTTGACGCTCAGCGGCACCCGGTCCCGCGGCGTTTCCGGCAATTTCAGGAAGAAGTCGAAATTGGCGTTCTCGCTGTCCCGCAGACCTTCGGCGGGTTCCATCGACAGCGCGCGCTGCTTGGGGTCCGTCTTCGACTTGCCCGGGCACACCGCGACGCACAGGGTGCAACCCGTGCAATCGTCCGGCGATCCCTGCAGGGTATAGCGGAAACCTTCAAACTCGCTGCCGCGATAGGGCAGCGTGACATAGCCTTCCGGGGCATCGGCGAGCGCCGCCTCGGGCACGGCCTTGACCCGGATCGCCGCATGCGGACATACCAGCGAGCATTTGTTGCACTGGATGCACAGCTCGGAATGCCACACCGGCAATGCGGTGGCGACGCGCCGCTTCTCATAGCGCGCCGTGCCAACCGGCCAGGTCCCGTCAACCGGGAAGGCGCTGACCGGCAGCAAATCACCATGGCCGGCCAGGATCGTCGCGGTCACGCGCTGCACGAACGCCGGAGCATCGGGGCCGACAATCGCCGGCCGGGAATGCGTCGCCGTGACATGGTCCGGGATCTTGACCTGCTTCAAATGGGCCAAGGCCTGATCGATCACGGCATGATTGCGCCGCACCGCCTCTTCCCCGCGACGACCATAGGTCTTGACGACCGCCTGCTTGATATACTCCACCGCCTGCTCGATCGGCAGCCGCTTGGTCAGCGCAAAGAAACAGGTCTGCATCACGGTATTGATGCGGCCCCCCAGCCCTTCGGCGCGGGTCACCTCACCGGCATCGATCGCCCAGACCGTGAGCTTGCGATCGATGATGATCTGCTGCGCCTCACGCTGCAGCAAATCCCACACCGCGTCGGCACCACCCGGAACATTGAGCAGTACCGTGGCGCCCACGGCCGCGGTTTCAAACACGTCATTGCGTTCGAGCAACGGGAAGTGATGACAGGCCACGAAGCTGGCTTCACGGATCAGCCACGGCGCCCGAACCGGCTTGGGCGCGAAGCGCAGATGCGACACTGTTACCGCGCCCGACTTCTTGCTGTCATAGACGAAGTAGCCCTGGCCGCACTGGTCGGTATGCTTGGTGATGATCTTGAGCGAGTTCTTGTTGGCACCCACCGTGCCATCAGCGCCGAGGCCGAAGAACAGGGCCTCGGTCACGTCACCGGTTTCGATGTGGAACGCCGGGTCGTAGCTGAGCGAGCTGTCGCTGACATCGTCGACAATGCCGACGGTGAAGCGGCGCTTGGGCTTGTTGCGCAGCAATTCGTCGCAGACGGCCTTGGCCATCGCCGGCGTGAATTCTTTCGACGACAGACCGAAACGACCACCGATCACATTCGGCCGCCGCTGGATCCGGCCGGCGGCCTCGGCTTCGTCAAGGGCGGCGACAATGTCGAGATACAGCGGCTCGCCCACCCCGCCCGGTTCCTTGGTCCGGTCGAGAACGGCGATCGACTGCACCGACGCCGGTAGCGCGTCGACGAAATCAGCGATCGAGAACGGCCGGAACAGATGCACCGTGACCGAACCGACGCGTTCGCCCCGGGCAGCCAGCCATTCGACGGTCTCGGCCACCGTCTCGGCACCCGAGCCCATCGCGATGATGACGCGTTCGGCCTGGGGATGGCCGTGATAGTCGAACAGATGATACTGCCGGCCGGTCCGGGCCGCGAATTGGTCCATCATCTCCTGGACCAGCGCCGGACAGCTCTCATAGTAGGGCGAGCAGGCTTCCCGGGCCTGGAAGAAGACATCGGGGTTCTGTGCGGTGCCCCGGACCACCGGGTGGTCGGGCGTCAGGCCCCGGGCGCGATGCGCGGCCAGCGCCGCCGGATCCATCATCGAACGCAGATCGTCGTCCGACAGCGGGGTGATGACGTTGAGTTCGTGCGAGGTGCGGAACCCGTCGAAGAAATGCATGAACGGGATGCGGGCCCGCACCGTCGTCGCGTGGGCGATCAGGGCCATGTCATGGGCCTGCTGAACGTTCTCGGACGACAGCATGGCAAAGCCGGTCTGGCGACAGGCCATGACGTCGGAATGGTCACCGAAAATCGACAGGGCATGGGTCGCGAGGGTGCGCGCGGCGACATGGATGCAGAACGGCGTCAGTTCGCCGGCGATCTTGTAGAGGTTGGGGATCATCAACAACAAGCCCTGCGAGGAGGTGAATGTTGTTGCCAGCGATCCGGCCTGAACCGCGCCGTGGACCGCGCCGGCGGCGCCGCCCTCGGACTGCATCTCGACGACGCTGGGGATCGTCCCCCAGATGTTCGTCTGTTTGTGCGTGACCCACTCGTCCGACAGCTCCGCCATCGGCGATGACGGCGTGATGGGATAGATCGCGATCACTTCGCTCAAGCGGTAGGCAACCGATGCCGCCGCCTCATTACCGTCGATGATTGTCGTTGATTTAGGCATACCACCTCCTCACCGCCCGCTATAGGCGCCGCCCGGGCATATTTATGCTGGCAAACTAGTCGCTCGCGGCACAGACGACATTGACGTGCATCAAAACTGGTAAGACCGGCGCTCGAAAAAGCTTTGTCCCTGTCTGCTTTGCGGACGATCACGCCTCCTTGTCGGCGCGGGCCGGGCGCACCATCTATGGCATGCGTCACGGGGTCGCGACGCCGCCAAACCCGTGGCAGTCCCGAAGCCTATCCCTGTCGCATACCGCGGTTCGCTGTACCGGTGGTGCGATACGGCCGGTGTCTCGGAACGAAGACCCGACCACCATGGCGTCGATCCATCGCCCGTTGTTGGACCGGCCCCCCCTTGAGACGGGCCCTTGCCAACGAGGGCTTGAACAACGATGGCAAAGATTGAGCGCGATACCCGCTTGTCGACGGTCCTGAAGCCGCTCCTGCAGGCCTCAACCCAGGATGATGATGAACTTGACCGCTCGGTCGGACTGGTCGCCGAAATGCTGGCGGCCATGGACGTCCTGATCCTCGACCGTTCCGGGCAGGTCATGTCCGGCGTGACCGATGACTTGGCGGTCTTGGGGGCCCTGAACACCTATAGTCGTGACCTGGTCCGAAAAGGACAGCTGGGCGATGCCCTGGTGGTGATGGAGGCGATGGAGCGGGTCAGCAGCCTGGAACGGCCCGACCGAACCCGGCGACCGCGCCCACCGCGTTGACGGCCGACAGCCTGCCCCCATCAACCGATAAAAGCTTGCTGATGGCCCGCAAGACCGCGTCGGCCGGCACAAAATCGGGGCCCGACGACGAAGCTTTTGCTTTTTTTAATCCTTTCCCGCAATAGTCCGTGTTAATGAACGAAATCTCATCTGATCCCCTATCCACCGACGCCGATTCCCCGGCGCGTCGGGATGCTCTTCGTGCCATCGCTGGCGCCGTCCGCGCCGACGGCATCGAAGGTGACTTTGATTCGACCCCGGCGCGCTGGTCGATTGCCACCACGCACGAACTCGTAATTCCCGGAAACGAGAGCCGCCCCTACAAGGCCCGGTTCCGCGTCACCATCGGTCCGGTTGCCGAGCTCGAAGAGCGGCTGGCCGCGGCAATCGCCCGCGCGGAAGGCATTGAACGCACCGACATTCGCGATTGGGCCCGCCACGTCAAAGTGACCTGTCGCGACTCGGTTGCGATCGAGCGTGCCCGTGGCCGTCTCGACAGTTGGCTGGTCTCGCTGACCGAACGAGCCACCGCTCTGGGCGATGCCTGGAGACCTGACAGTTTCGCCGCGGAACTGGGCCGCACGCTGGGCTTTGGCGGCCGCATCCCGCGCCTCGACAATCTGCTCGACGCGCTGGAGGAATCCTTTGCCACCGCCGCCGCACGGGCCGGCGTCAAGGTCCGGCGCGCCCAGTTGGAAACGGCGTCCGGCCTCGGCGTGTATCTCGACAGCTTCGTCGCCGCCCGCGCGACACTGCGCCGGCTGCGCCTGTTCGTCGGGCCGACCAATTCCGGCAAGACCCACGCCGCCCTCGATTGCCTGGCCACCGCCGAAAACGGCGCCTATCTGGCGCCCTTGCGACTGCTGGCGCTCGAAGGCCAGGAAGCGCTGGAGTCCCGTGGCCGCCCGTGCAGCCTGATCACCGGTGAAGAGCGTGATGTCCGCCCCGGCGCCTCCTTCATTTCCTCGACGATCGAAATGGCCAACACCAACCGCGTCCTGGGCGCGGTGGTCATCGACGAAATCCAGATGATTGGCGATCCCGATCGCGGCTGGGCCTGGACCCAGGCGGTCGCCGGCATGGCGGCACCCGAGATCATCATGACCGGCTCGGCGGATGCCATTCCCTACGTCAAACGTCTGGCGGACGCGACCGGCGAGGAATTGGAGATTGTCGAGTTCACCCGGAAATCGCCGCTCCGGGTGCAGGAGGAACGGGTTCCCCTGACCGGGGTGCGCGCGGGCGACGCGGTGATCGCCTTCTCGCGACGCGACGTGCTGTCGCTGCGCGCCGACCTGCTGGGCCATGGCCGCACCGTTGCCGTGATCTATGGCGCCCTGTCGCCGGAGGTCCGCCGCGCCGAGGCCCGACGGTTCCGCGACGGTCTGGCCGAGGTTCTGGTCGCCACCGACGCGATCGGCATGGGCCTGAACCTGCCCATCGCCCGGATCGTGCTGTCATCGACGCACAAATATGACGGCCGATCGGAGCGCGAACTGAACGCCCCGGAAATCCGGCAGATCGGCGGCCGTGCCGGCCGCTTTGGCATGCACGAGGAAGGACGGGTTGCCGTCGTCGAAGGCGAGACCATCAACCCGGTCCGTCGCGCCCTGACCAGCCCGCCGCAGCCCCCGGAGGATCCGCGCCCGTGGATCTCCCCCAACACCTCGCATGTCGACGCCATCGCCCGCGCGCTGGATACCAACAGCTTGGCCAAGGTGCTGCGCACCGCGGGCCAGGAATTGCTGCGCGCCCATCAGACCTTCCGCATGACCGACCTGGATGAGCGCATCCAGGCCGCCATCGCCGTCGACCCGGCGCGTCTGCCGATGTCGGTCCGCGATACCCTGTCGCGCTGTCCGATCGATGTCCGCGATGCCAACCAGGTGCGCCTGCTGCGCCAGTGGGCCCTGGCCCAGGGCCGGGGCCACAACAACGCCGCACCGGATACCGCCGAGCGGTTCCGCCACGCCGTCGGCACCGATGTCGAGCTGGAAGCCGCCGAAAAAGCGGTCAAGGACCTGACCGCCTATGCCTGGCTGGCCTATCGTTTTCCGGCGGCCTATCCGGAAATGGACCTGTGCCAGGGCCGGCGCGCCGAACTCAATGCCTTCATCGAACGCACCCTGGCGGAACGCAGCCTGCCGCGGGCCTGCCCATCCTGCGGCACCCGGTTGAAGGCGAACCACCGCTTCCGCATCTGCGACGTCTGCCACACCGCCAAGAACGGGGAGAAGGCCGGGCGCCCGGTGGGCGATGCCCGACCGGGCGCCGCCGCCGGGGTCCCGGGGCGACGTCCCCGCCCTGTGGCGGCGGCGGCGGCGCGGGCCACAGGCCCTGCCGGGCCCCGCCGCGGTCGGCGGCCGAACCCGTGACCCTGGTTCGCGGGTTGGCGATATGACCCGTGACGACGCAACCGTGATGGATATTCTCCAGGGCGGCCGGTGCTTCTATTGCGACGCTCCGGTCGGCGCCAAGGCGACGTTCGATCACGTCATCCCGCAATGCTATGGCGGCACCGACGACCCGGGCAATATCGTCCTGGCGCACCGCCGCTGTAATCAGCGCAAAGCCGACCGCCTGCCCGACAGCGACACCATCGACCGGCTGATCGCGATGCGGCGCGGCAGCCGTATCGCGATCTGGCCGCCGTTGCTGGCCTTGCGCCACGCCGCGCCGGGACAAGCGGAAATCGCCGTCGCCCGGGCCGTCGCCGCCCTCCGCGACCTGGCCCCGAGCCCGGTCGCATCATCAGCGCCCACCGCCGCGCCGCAGCCCTCGGCCCCGCAGCGCGGACGCTGAGCCGGCCTCAGGCGGCTTCGGCGGTGCGCCGCCCCAACCCGATCCGTTTGGCGAGATTGGAACGATGCTTGGCATAGTTCGGCGCCACCATCGGATAGTCCGGCGGCAGCCCCCACTTTGCGCGATAATCCTCCGGCGACATCTGGTAATGCGCGCTGAGATGGCGCTTGAGCATGCGCAGTTTCTTGCCGTCCTCCAGACAGATGATGAAATCGGGGGTCACCGATTTCTTGATGGCCACGGCCGGCTGGGGCGCCGGCACGGAAACGGGTTCCTCGGTCGCAGCCTGCGCCACATTGGCCAATGTCTCGTGCACGCTTTGGATCAGATCAGGAAGATCCGCCATCGCAATCAAATGATTGCCAACATAGGCCGTGACGATCCGCGTCACCATGCCCGTTATTTCCTTGTTGTTGCTCATCCTGCAACCTCCGGCATAGGGTTCCGCCCGCGGTCCTGTGTCTTTCCATCATGAATCCGAGCAGAGCCTGATTATCATTCAAGATCGAACGATTATCAGTCGCAACGAGCTCGACCTTGACCGGGATACCCAGAAGACATGCGGTGCTCAACTGGTCATTCTGTGAAGTCGAGCCGAACAACACTCGAAAACTTCAGCATGACAGTTTTATTCTACTGCCATGCTTCCGGAAATTCAATGACAACAACCGAAATTATCCCGATCTCCCATCAGACCGGGCCGGATGACGAACGGCAGCACGATGTTGCGCCCCGGGATCGTGATGTCATGAACCGCCGCGCAGCGACGCCCAGAGCGCGGCACTGCCGGTCGGCGCGCTTTCAACCGGCGCCGCCGCGACGATCGGCTTGACCGCAACCGCCCCCTCATCGCCGTCCGGATCGGCCAGCTTGCAGCGACGCACGCCACGAAGGGCAAAGCCGAGCTGCACCGGGAAACGCGACTCGAGCCGCGCGCGGACTTCGGACTCGGTCTTGCCGACAATGATGTAGCACCGGCCCACCATCCAGCTCCTGATATAGGCGCGCGAGGCGCCCTGGAGCGGCTGCTGCAGCACAACATCGCATTCCCAGAACCCGCCGGCGCGCGGTTCCAGGCGATCGAACACGAAATAGCGGCGGATCGGCTGGGCACGCCGTTCCTCCAGGGCCTTTCCCGCCTTGGCCACCTCGTCCTCGGCGATCGCAATCCGCCGTTCCTGTTCCCCGATCTCGCTGCGCAGCGTCATCGCCGCCCCCTCGGCGGCGCTTCGGTGGCGTATCAGATCGTCGATCTTGCGCAGGATATCCCGATTTCGTTTGCGCGCCTCGTTGATCCGGCCGCGAAGGACCCGATTGACGAGGATCGCCACGATCATCATCAGAAGAACGGCATAGAGCGCAAGATAGTCCATCGCTTATTCCCACAACCCCGCTGTCACGCCGATTGTATAATCTTGGTGGCATGAATGGCCGATTTCCGACCCATGACCTTGCTGCAAAGATCCCGGGCAACCGCCTCGTTCTCGGCCCAGATCTGGGCGGTGTTCTTGTAACGCCAGATGATACGGGAAAACATGACGTCACCATCCGGAAGCATCACGAACACCGGATCCACGGCGAGCTCGGTCGAAAAAATCCGGGTATTGGGCCGCGCCTCACCGACTTCATGAATAAACGCAAAACGTGACAGTCGCGCGGTCAACTCGTCGCGCTCCAACCGATTTCGCTGCATCACCAGCTCGGCGAGCTTGCCCTGCATTTTTGACGCTTCGGTCTGAAGATCCTGAAGAAACTGCAACGCCACCGCCAGATCATCGGTTTCGCGGCCCATGCGCTGCAAATTGGCGGTTCGCTGCACCCGTTCAATGATCAGGCAGCCGATATCATAGACGACCGAGACCACCATCGCGGCGGCGCTGAGCACGGCAACGAGCAAGCCAAAATGATCGATCAGAATCTGTAACATTGTCCTGCCCCGCAACACTGCCTCATCGGCGCGCCAGCCTCGCCCTTGACATGACCCCACGCGGCAAAACGATCCCGGGGACCAACCGTGGCGATCGACCCGGCGTCATAGCGACAACGCCAAGAAAACCGAGGCCAGTTCAAGGGACGTTTTCTTTGCAGTCCCGTTTCAAGGCGGGATAGCACAACGCGGATCACGTTCGGGCAAACGTTTTCGCGCTTCGCGGCAAGCCGCAGGTTTCCCGGCTTGCCGCAACGCAACGAGGCCGCTACTGTGTCCTGCCTGCCGCATCACCGGATCCGGGTGGTTTGCCGCCCGATTCCGCCGACTGCGCCTCCGCCCCCGTCCTTTGCCTGGACCCCACAATGCGCTTCGAAATCATTCCGGTCACGCCGTTCGAACAGAATTGCACGCTGTTATGGTGTGAGGAGACGCTGGCCGCTGCTGTGGTTGATCCCGGTGGCGATCTGGACCGGATTTTGGCGGCCGTCACCCGGCACGGGGTGCATCTGGAGAAAATCCTGGTAACCCACGGCCATCTCGACCATGTCGGCGCGGTTGCCAGCCTGGCTGCGCAGCAGAACCTGCCGATCGAGGGGCCGGAGCCGTCCGACAAATTCTGGCTCGACGGGATGGCACAGCAATGCGCCATGTTCGGTTTTCCGCCGACCGAGGGCTTCACGCCGACGCGCTGGCTGCATGACGGCGATGTCGTCACGGTCGGATCCTTGAGTTTCGCGGTCCTCCATCTTCCCGGTCATACGCCCGGCCATGTCGCATTTTTCAACGCCGCGTCACGACTGGCGATCGTCGGCGACGTCCTGTTCCAGGGTTCGGTCGGTCGAACCGATTTCCCGCAAGGGAATTTCGACACCCTGATGGCCTCGATCCACGACAAGCTGTTGCCGCTCGGCGATGACGTTACCTTCATCCCGGGCCATGGTCCGTGCTCGACCCTGGGCTATGAGCGGCAGCATAATCCGTTCCTGCGGCGCTGATCGCCCCCGATCCCCGTTACCCGCCTGTTTGTTTCGGAGTTTGTATGCCTTCCACGCCCCTCGCCAGTCTCGACCTGATCCGGGACCTCGTTGCGTTCGATACCACCAGCCGCAATTCGAACCTGGAGCTGATCCATTTCGTTCGCGACTATCTGCAACGCCTGGATATCCCGGTGACGCTGGTTTTCAACGAAGACCGCAGCAAGGCCAACCTGTTCGCGACGATCGGCCCGACCGATCGCGGTGGCATCCTGCTGTCGGGCCACAGTGACGTCGTTCCCGTCGACGGCCAGAGCTGGGACTCCGACCCCTTCACGCTGACCGAGCGTGACGGCCGCTTCTACGGCCGCGGCACCGCCGACATGAAGAGCTTCATCGCGGTCGCCCTGGCCTTCGCCCCGCGTTTCGCCGCGGCGCCGCTGACGACTCCGGTCCATTTCGCCTTTTCCTATGACGAGGAAGTCGGCTGCGTCGGCGTCCACACGCTGCTCGATCATCTGAAACAGGCTCCGGTGCGGCCGGCCCTGTGCATCGTCGGTGAACCGACCAACATGCAGGTCATCACCGGTCACAAGGGCAAGCTGGCGGTGCGCTGCCACGTTCACGGCCATAGCTGTCACTCGTCACTGGCGCCGCACGGTGTCAACGCCGTTGAGTATGCCGCCGAGATGATCACCTATCTGCGGGCGATGGGCCGTCGAATCGCCCAGAATGGTCCCTTCGACCCCGCCTATGATGTGCCCTATACCACGGTCCACACCGGGACCATTCAGGGCGGCACCGCGCTCAACATCGTGCCGGCCGAATGCAGCTTCGATTTTGAATTCCGGGCCCTGGCCGCCCAGAAGCCCGAAGACCTGCTGGCCGAGCTCCAGGACCATGCAAAGCGGGTCCTGGAACCGGAGATGCAGCGCGTCGCCCCCGAGACCGGGTTTGGTTGGGAAGCGCTGACCAGCGCCCCCGGGCTCGAGATCGATCCGTCGCATGAGCTGGTGACCCTGGCCAAGCGCCTGGCCGGCCAGAACCACCACAGCAAGGTCGCCTTCGGCACCGAGGCCGGCCTGTTCCAGGAAGTCCTGGACATCCCGTCGATCGTTTGCGGTCCCGGCGATATCGAACAGGCCCACAAGCCCAATGAATTCATCGAACGTGAGCAACTGGTCGAGGCCGAGGCGTTCATGAGCAATTTGCTGACCGCGGTCACGGCCTGACGCCTTTGGGGACGGGAGCCGGCCCGGCCCCGTCACCCGTCCCCACTATTGCGACCTCTCGCTATCCGGCGCGAACGTCGGTACTGCCGCTGTCGACATGGCCACAGCTGGCGCCATCGCCGGATCGGCAGATGAAGCGTCCCTGGGCGCGAACGGTGGCGCTGCAGCCAACCGTGATCGCCGCAAGATGCGGTCCATCGCCATGCGGCGTGATGGCGGCACCGGCGACGACAACCGGTGAGCCATCGGCCCGAACCGTCGGTGCCAGATTACCGATGATCACACCACCGGCACGGTCGACCCCGACCCTTGCTATTCCCGGCATGCGCGTCCTCCCTGTCCAACCCGGCGCATTGTGCCGTCACGACAATGCCAACAGCAGCGAATTCCCGCACGCCGATCACGGTTTTTGGGTACGCCCCGGCGGGCGTCGCGCTATACTTGCCGCTGATGGGCCGCGCGATCCCTGCCACAACCGGGAAACGGCGCTGGTGAACATCGGGGTTTTCCCGTGAAATTGGCCAACCGGGACAGGCTGTATGGAAAGCACCGCGTTAAGCGAACCGGACTTCGACATCCCGCTGGGCTATCTCGTCTGCCGTGACGGGCTGGACGTCGACGCGCTGTTGGCGGGGTTTGCCCGGTCGCTTCGTGACCAGGGCTGGCGGGTCGGCGGCATCGTTCAGCGCAAAAGTCCCGATGCTGGCGGCGCCCCGACCATGGTGGTCGAGGACCTGCGCACCGGTGACATCATCAATATCAGACAGGATCTGGGCCGCGGTTCCGAGTCCTGCCATCTCGACCCCGCGGGGATCGTCGCGGCCAGCCTGGTCGTCCAGCGCGCTATCGACGATGGCTGTGATCTTGTCATCATCAACCGCTTTGGCAAGTTGGAAAGCACCGGGTCCGGCCTGCTGTCGGAATTCAACCGGGCCGCCAGCGAAGCCGTCCCGATGCTGACCGCGGTCGCCCGAACGATGGTCGAGCCCTGGACCCGCTTCTGCGGGGGTTACGGCACCGCGATTACGCCCGACCCCGGCGCTTTGCAGGCCTGGTGGCACAGCGTGACCGCCGGGCGCGACCGGCCGCGCAGCGCGACCGGACGCTGACCCGGGGCGGCGGTCAGGCGCGAGCGGCGGCAGCCACCGGCTGCACCTCCTCAATCAGGCGGCACAACAGGGTGCCGAGGCGGCGGATGCCTTCGGTTCCCTTGTCGGGGGCGGCGAGCGAGAAGCTCAGCCGCAGGGTGTTTTGTCCGGAGCCGTCGGCAAAGAAGGCCCGACCCGGGACAAAGGCAACCCGGGCCTCGGTGATCGCCTGACGCAACAGCACGCCGCTGTCGAAGCCATCGGGCAAGGTCACCCAAATGAACATCCCGCCTTCCGGCCGGGTCCAGGTGACGCCGTCGGGCATGTAGCGCTCGAGCGCGCTCAGCATCGCATCGCGCCGCGCCTTGTAGCTGGCGCGGATATTGCCGACCTGCGCCATCAGGGTCCGCGACGCGACCTCATGCATCACCATCTGGTTGAGGGTGCTGCTATGCAGGTCGCTGGCCTGCTTGGTGAGCACCAGCTTGCGGATCACGCTGCGCGGACCGACGATCCAGCCGACACGCAAGGCCGGCACGATCGTCTTGGAGAAGGTTCCGCAATAGATCACCCGCCCGTGATCGACCCCGCCGGTGCGCGCCGCCTCAAGCGCCAGCAGCGAGGGCACGGCTTCGCCGTCATAGCGCAGTTTTTCATAGGCGCTGTCTTCGATCAGCGGCAGATCAAGCGCGTCGGCGACCGCCAGCAGCTCATGGCGCTCGGCGAGGGTCAAGGAGGTCCCGGTGGGATTGCGGAATTCGGGCATGACATAGCCGAGCCGCGGCCCCGAGGCACCGCCCGCGACGCCAAAACTCTCGACCGTGCGATTATTGTCGGGGCCCGGCAACACGTCGTAGGTCGGTTCGTAGGGATTGAAGGCCTGAAGCGCCCCCAGATAGGTCGGGCGCGACACCAGCACCTTGTCGCCCGGGCCGATAAACAGCTTGCCCAGGAAATCCAGCGCCTGCTGCGAGCCGTTGGTGATAACGATATTGTCGGGGGTACAGGGAACGCCCAAGGTCGCCATGTAATCGACCAGCCATTCGCGCAGCGGCAGATAGCCCTCGCTGACCGAATATTGCAAAGCGGCGCCGCCCCGGGCCGGATCGGCCAGGATCGCGGCATGCGCCGCGGCGATCTCGTTCAGGGGAAACAGTGTCGGGTCGGGAATCCCGCCGGCAAAGGAGATGATATCCGGTTGATCGAGCAGCTTGAGCAGCTCCCGGATTTCGGACCCGGCCATGCGGCTGACACGCCCGGCATAGTGATCGTCCCAATCGACCATTTCTTCGACGCTTCCTTACGATAACGCAATATTCTTTCGTGGGCAGCCTCGCCCATGACCGAAGATAGCGCGATGACGCCCGCGAGACGAGCGAATTTGTCCTTTCGTGCGGTAGATTTGTTGCCAGGCGGACCGGGCGAGCCCGGAATGGCGGGTGACGGGTGACTTTCGTGACGTGCGACGGCGCCCATGATACCCGGTGAAATCGGTGGCGGTGCGCCGTGCGATCCTGCCTCTCTCAAACCTCGCCGAGATAGGTTCTGACGATAGAGTCGTCCCGCGCGAGTTCCGCGGCGCAGCCTTCGCGGACAATTCGACCGAGTTCCAACAGATAACCATAATCCGCGTGCCTGAGGGCAACGCGGCTGTTCTGCTCAACCAAAAGAATGGTGATGCCGGACTCGCGTAGGCGATCGATAATGACCATGATTTCCTTGACCATTATCGGCGCAAGCCCCATTGACGGCTCGTCCAGCAAAAGCAGTGTGGGAGCGGCCATGAGCCCACGCCCAATCGCCAGCATCTGTTGCTGCCCCCCCGAAAGGTAGTGTGCATCCTGCCCCTGGCGTTCGGCAAGAATCGGAAAGATTTCGAAGACCTTGTCGATCCTTTCGTGGCGGGTTCGGGCATCCGCGACGGTGAAGGCGCCAAGCTCCAGATTCTCCCGGATCGTCATCGTGCCGAAAATGTGGCGCCCTTCCGGCACGTGGACCATGCCGGCCGCCGGAAGCTTATGCGCCGGAATATTGGTGATCTCGCGCTGCATCAGTCGAATAATGCCTTGCTCGGCGGCGATCAGCCCCGACAACGCGCGCAGAAGGCTGGTTTTTCCGGCCCCGTTGGTCCCCAGGACAGCGACGACGCGCCCCTTTTTCACTTTCAGCGAAATGTCATGCAGCACCCGGATGCCGCCATATCCAGCCGAGAGGTTCTGCACGTCGAGAACGGTGTCGGGCATCTCACTCCTCCACGCCAAGATAGGCTTCGATGACCTGGGGGTTTCTGCGCACAGCCGCGGGCTCTCCGTCGGCGATCTTCTGACCGTGATCCATTACCACGACGTGATCCGAGACCTGCATGATCAGGGGCATGTCGTGCTCGATCAGCAAGATCGTCGTTCCCTGACCACGAATCCGACGGAGAAGCTCGATCAGCTCCGCCTTTTCGGTATGCGTAAGCCCTGCCGCGGGTTCGTCCAGCATCAACAACTTCGGTTCCGACGCCAGAGCCCGGGCCCATTCCACGCGCCGCCGATCGCCATAAGGCAGGTCCCCGGCACGCCGCTGCTCCTTCGCGCGCAGTCCCACGAAGTCAAGCCACCGGCGGCTTATCTCCCGGATGCTTTCCTCTTCCCGGCGATGGGCACGCGTCCGCAGAAGCGCCGAAACGATGCTTCCCTCGCTGCGGCAATGACAACCTGCCATGACATTTTCGAGAACCGTCATCTCCTTGAAGAGGCGGATATTCTGGAAGGTCCGCGCGAGCCCCAGGCGGACCACCCGATGCGGCGTCACCCGCGCCAGGGAGGTTCCGTCAAGGCGGATGGCCCCCGCCGTCGGACGGTAGAAGCCCGTAATGCAATTGAAGAGCGATGTCTTGCCGGCACCGTTCGGCCCGATCAAACTGTGGATCGCGCCCTTGTTGAGGCTGAACGATACGTCGGTCAGGACACTGAGACCGCCGATCCGCAGCGAGACCTGTTTGACCTCCAGGATCGTCATCCTTCATGCCCTCCCGTCCGGCCAGAGGCCTTGCGGCCGGAACAGCATCAGCACGAGAAGCCCCACGGCCGTGACCAGCGGCCGGTAGATCCCCGCGTCCCGCATCAGCTCGGGCAGAAGCGTCATCGCGATCGCCCCCAAGATGACCCCGGGGATCTTGCCCATGCCGCCCAGAACGACCCCGAGCAATATCGCCAGGGATTGCGAAAAAGTGAAGCTCTCGGGGGAAACCGCCGTCATCTTCACAGCAAAGATCGTTCCCGCCAGCGACGCGATCACCGCACCGACGATATAGGCATAAAGCTTCACGGCGACACGGTTGATCCCGATGCCGGCCGCGGCGTCCTCGTCAAAGCGGACATAGAGCCAGGCGCGGCCGATGCGCGAGTGGCTGAGGCTGTCGCTGACATAGATGACGAGAACAACGAGGATCAGGAACATGAAATAGAAGTCTATGTTCCGATCCAACCTGATGCCGAACAGCACGGGCCGCTCGATCCCGTAAAGCCCGCTGGCACCGCCGGTGATCGTAAGGTTCCGGGCGATCAGCCGAATGATTTCACCGAAGCCGAGGGTGACGATCGCCAGATAGTCGCTGCGCAGCCGGAGAGTCGGCATGCCGATCACAACACCGGCGACCGCCGCCGCGACAGCGGCCACCGGAAGGGTGGCCCAGAAGCTCCAGTCGAACTGGCTGGTGAGAATGCCGGTCGTATAGGCGCCGACCGCGAAGAACGCGGCGTAGCCGAGATCGAGCAACCCTGCATAGCCGACCACGACGTTCAGCCCGAGGCAAAGAACGATGTAAAGAAGCGCCATCGTGGCCACTTCCAACACGTAGGGATCGGCGACAAAGGGAAGCACGCAAGCGGCTAGCAGTACGGAACCGCCTAGCATATTTGCCCGGCCTCCGCGCCCGCGCCAAACACCGCGAGCATCGGTTGCGAGCGTCCCCCTGGGCTCGACCGCTGCCTCCGAAGGAGACTTGTCCAGCATATCAAATCCGCTCCACCATGGTCTTGCCCAGTATCCCCGTCGGTTTCAAAACGAGGAAAAAGATCAGCGCGCCGAATACGGCGACGTCTCGCCATTCCGAGCCAATGAAGGGTATCGAAGATCCGAACGTCTCGAGCAAACCCAGTGTCAGCCCGCCGAGCATGGCGCCGGGGATGCTGCCGATCCCACCGATCACTGCCGCGGTGAATGCCTTCAGGCCCATGATGAAGCCCATGAAGAAGTGAAGGCTTCCGTAGTAGGACCCAGCGAACACACCGCCGATCGCCGCGAGGGCGGATCCCAGGAAGAATGTCAGGCTCACGATTTGGCTGACGTCAATTCCCATCAGGCGACTTGCCACCATATCGTAAGAGACCGCCCGCATCGCGCGACCGTATTGGGTCCTGGAGACGAAAAGTTCCAGCACCAGCATGAGAATGAGGGTGCTGACCAGCAAGGCCATCTGGATGACCGAGATATGGATGGGACCAAGGTCGTAGCCGACAAACCCCAGGTCCGCCGGGAACGCGACCGGACGCCCCCCGGTCAACGCGAGAACGGCGCTGTTCAGCACCATTGAGGCCGCCAGCGCGGTGATCAGAACCGACAGGCGCGGTGCCTGCCGCAGCGGCCGGTAAGCCACGCGCTCGATGAGCATCCCGAGCGCTCCGACAAGCGCGGCCGAGCCAAACAGCGCGACCACCACCCCGAGCCAACCGCTCCCAAGCCAACTTGAACCAAGCTTCAGGATGAGCAGGCCGACGAAACCACCCACCATGTAAATATCGCCGTGGGCGAAGTTCAGAAGTTTCAAGACTCCGAAGACCATCGTGTAACCGAGAGCAATAAGAGCATAGAATGAGCCAAGTATCAGGCCATTCATCAATTGCTGCAGGAAAAAGCCCATGCGTGTTCCCTCGTGATTGGGGGGGATTGGCTCGCAGTCGTGAAAGCCGCCGGCCGGGGAGAACCAGCCCGCGGTTTGCTCACTTCTGGGGGACCGACAGGGCGCCGCCATGGGCGACGAGAGCGATGAAATTCGAACCGACAAGGGTATTCTTCTCAGTAAATGCGATGGGGCCGGCAATGCCTTCGTACCGGGTCCCCTTCAGCGCCTTCACGATCGCCTCGCCCTCTGTCGTTCCCGCCGCCTTTATGGCGTCGAGCAACACCTCGGCAGCGTCATAGGCCAGCGCCGAATAGTTGCCCGGCGCATCGCCCGTCGCAGCGGCAAAATCGGCCGAGAACGCGGCGCCGCGCGGCAGATCCTTCAGCGGCGTCGGCCCGAAGACGTAGGCGCCATTCACCGCCGAGCCCACCACCGTAAAAAGGTCAGGCGCATTGGAGCCGTCACTCAGCGCGATGAGCCCTTGGTAACCCGAGCGGCGAAGCTGCTTTACCAGGAGGGCGCCGCCATCCTGATAGGCGGTCCAGTACACGGCATCAGCCTTGGCGGCCGTGATGCGCGTCACAAGTGCTGAAAAATCCTGCTCGCCCTTGGCCGTCGTCTCCGCGTCCACGACTTTCCCGCCGGATGCCTTGAATTGCGTCTGCGCGATCGCCGAAAGGTCCGCGGAAAAGGCATCGCCCTCGTCGACGACGGCAAGGGTTTTGATCCCTTTCTGAGCGAAGAGAGTCATCGCCGTCAGCGTCTGGGCATCCCCCGTGGAATTGACAAGGAAGGCATTGCCAGGGTTGGCGGCGACAATCTTCGTCGAATTGGCTGCCACAATCACGAACGGGACATGCGCGTCGCCGTAGATCTTCAGCGCCGGCACCACCGCGCCCGAACACATCCCCCCGACAACCGCGATGACTCCGCTTGACACCAACTTGCTGGCCGCCGCGGTCCCCTGTGTCGGATCGCAGGCGTCGTCGGTCTCGACCAAAACGATCTTCTCTCCGAGCACGCCGCCGCCGGCATTGGTCTTCGCCACCACCATGCGGACCGCCCCAACGGTCTCCTTACCGAAGGAAGCCGCCGCCCCCGTGATCGGCGCGACGAAGCCGATCTTGATCGTATCGGCCGCCGCAGCGAACGACGCCATGCTGCTGAACACCGCAACAAGCGCGAGAGTCTTCGTCGTTCCAGATCGCATTTGTCTTCCCTTTTGACCGTTTAGATTATCGTGGATGGACGAGCACAACTAACAGTGCGCTCCAGCCATTTGGTCGCAATCACTTGCGCCGGCCAATTGCGGAAGTCGCATTTATGGCGACATCAAAGGCCGTTCCGAACGCCAACGCGACACGGTTGGCTTGAGAAAGTTGGTGAAGTCGGGCCCACCCTTTTCGGGCCAACGCCCCATGCGGCAAGGGCCGCGGTCGCCCCGAGGCGCGGGACTTTCGTAAGAATTCGTGAAGCTGCATCCTTGAAGCTACGGAGCGCTGTCTTGCTGAGATCATTCAATTGCCTGAGAAAGACCGCGAGAGCTTGAACGTTATTGGATTATTTGCGGAACCCTGGCTGACGCGGCCTGGTGCGCTTGCTTCCTCGATTCCTCCGCCCGACGCTCGCGACATGGAAAGCCAAGACCGCATTCCCCGCGGCCTCAAGCGACATGATTTGGCCGGGATAGAGGTTGGGGCGGGACGCTATCGCGACCATGTTCTGCCCCGGCCCCTTCCACGACGGGCTGATGCTTTCGCTCTTGAGCGGCTGACAATCAGAGGATCTCTCGCCACCGTCATGCTCGCGAACGCGGACATCCAGGGCCACAGGCGCCATCGTTCGGAGCTTGCGGCTCTGGGCCCCGCATTCGCGAGGGCGACGGTATCAAATTCGATGACGTACCCCACTAGCCAGGCGGCGAGCTTCCAGCCCAAGCTGTGATATCCTTGATGAATAACTCGGGCACCTCCATCGCGGCGAAGTGGCCGCCGCGCGGCTGAGATACCCAGCGGGTCAGATGATAGCCACGCTCGACCCAGGACCGCGGGGGCGCAGCGATCCTGGGGTCCGGATAACACGTAAACGCGGTTGGAACTTCGACACGACGTCCCGTCGGCATGGTCCGCGCGGCTTCCTCGATCGCACCGGCATAGAACCAGGTGGACGAGTTGAAGGCATCATTCAAGACATAGATCATAACGTTCGTGAGAAGTCGCGTCTTGCCGAAGACATCCTCAAACGAACGTTCCGAGAGATCGCCCCAATCGTGGAAACGCTCGACAATCCAGGCCGCCTGGGCGACCGGATTATCGACCATCGCATAGGACAGCGAAAGCGGCCGGGTATTGTGCAGCATCGCATAGGCGCCCAGGGCCGCCTGCTTGGCGTCGAAAGCCACCTTCCAGACCTTTTCCTCCTCGGTGTCGGGCACGGCATCCGGCTGCACCAGCAGGTAGTTGAGGTGGATACCCTTGACCGCCTCTGGATACTGGAGCCCGAGCCAGGCGCTGACCGCAGACCCCCAATCGCCCCCCTGCGCATAATAGCTCGAATAGCCAAACGCCAGCATGAGTTGGTGGAACAACCGCGCCGTCGTCCGCGCGCTCGTTGGCGCGGCGGGCTTGCCGGAAAAGCCATAACCCGGAAGCGAAGGAATGACGAGGTCGAAAGCATCCTCGGCTCGGCCACCGAACCGCGATGGAAAGGCGAGCGGTTCGATGACCTGCCAGAACTCATAGACCGATCCTGGCCAGCCATGGGTCAGTAGCAGCGGTCGGCGTCCCCCAGCCTCGCCCACGACATGCAGTGCGTGAAGATCGAGCCCATCGATCTGCACCATCCACTGTGGGAAGCGGTTGAGCCGCGCGGCGGCTCCCTCGAAGTCGAAGTCGTGCTGCCAGAATATGCACAGTTGCCGGAGAAATTCAGGATCGCAGCCATAGCGCCAACCCGCGTCGGCGGGCGCAGCGGGGAAACGATAACGCCCGATCTTGTCCCGCAGGGCGGTGATCGCATCTCGGCTCCATGTCACTTCGAATGGTTTCATGTTGCTACCTCCACGGCGGATAAGCCGGAGCTTCCGGTTACACGATGTCACCGCGGAACCCGGTTCGGATCGAACGATGACATTATTCAAGCCAGCGTCACTTCATCCGATCCGGGATCGGATGATTCAGCCTCTGGTCCTGATCCGCAAATCGCCCCTGCCCAACTGGAATAGTCCAGGCTGTTGCCGATCAGATGCACAACGCAGGTCTGCAAGGCGGGCCTCGGGAACACCACCTCCAACGCCTGCGGCATACCGTTCGTTATTGTTGGACCGGGATAACGACAGAAAGCTTGAACAATATTGGAGGAAGTGCCCACTCTTTAGGCATACTTTAGGCATGATTAAAAAACTTGCTTTGACTGTTCAATGTCACTAATCTAGCGGCATGACACCGCTGGATTGCGACCCGCGCGCACTAAAACTTCATGACTTCGGTGGGATTGAAGTCACCGTTGGCCGCTTTCGGCAGGCGCTGCCTCGGCACAGCCACGATGGTCTGATGCTTTCGCTGATCAATGATGGCGTGCAGGTTGTGCGAAGCCGCGGCGGCTCCAATGCTGCCTCCGCAGGTGCAATTGTCGCAGTCGCGCCAAACGAGGTCCACGCCGCAGATCCCGGCGACCAATCCGGTTGGTTTTATCATACGGTCATGATTCCATGCGCCGTGCTTGAGAAACGGCAGTGTAACAGTTCTCAATTTTACTGCGAGACAACCATCATCGATCGGTCGTTATTGGCTGCTCTCAAATCCTTCTTACGAAGCCTGCAAGGCTCGGCAACGATCGTGCGCGAGCAGGCTCTGCTCGACCTGCTCACACAGTTCTATGTAGGTCATACAACGATGCCGCAACGGGAGAATTACAAACCAACAGAAGTGCGGGCAGTCGAGACCTGCAAGCAGTATCTGGCTGCTTACCTCGATCGAAATATCAGTCTTTTGGAGCTATCGCACCTCGCGCGTATCGATCGCTACCTTTTGGTGAGGAGCTTCACTCATATTGTCGGAATGCCTCCGCATGCGTGGCACTCGCAACGACGGCTGTCGAAATGCCTGGAAATGCTATCGAGAGGCCACCCGGTTGCCGATGTTGCGCAGGCTACGGGCTTTGCGGATCAGGCCCACCTGACGCGTGCTTTCAAACGCGTCACCGGTATCACTCCCGGCAAATTCCGGAAGGATCACCTTCACTTTGAAGCGCAACGATCAGAAGCTCATTTAAGCTCCAAGCTGCTTCTTAGTGATATCTGAAGATGGCCGTGCGTTTGCCGATTTAACTTGGCGAGTGGCAATTCGCTGCTGCGTGCAAGGCACGCGATCTCAGTAATTCCCGTGCCTGTTAAGAGAGTATGCTGGTCGTCACCCCATACGGGGTGACCGCAATATTTTGCTCTGGCAAATTCGTTAGGTTAAGTGAATCTCCTTGCTCGTAGGAAAGCCGTGAAGTCCGTTGCTGCCAAACGCGATTGCGTTTGAACGATAGGGATCGCCTGACACGGCAATGAGAATGTGTTCAGCACATTCGACGATCGGAACCAGCCTGTCTTCATCATCGCTTTCGGCAAATAATGCATTGGCATTCCCCTCGTCACGCATCTGTCCAAGGGTCTTTCTGCCAGGGACATTGTTCGACCATTTTCCAATATAGGTCGCAAATTTCCAAGCCGGAATTCGCGCATGCTGATAAAGACGTTCTCGGAATCGTTCGATCGAGTCGCCGGCCTTCGCCAGCGTTTTGGCAACCATTGGGCTTATGACAATCAATGGACGATGGGTGCCCGGCGCAAGACCGGCTGCGAAGCATAGCTCCCATGAGCATTGCCGAACCAGACCATCTGCAACGTACGCTGCAAGGTCTTCGGGATTTCGGCCATAGATCGAGCCTACAACCGTATCTCCCGTAAACCGGGCGATGGTCACAACGCTTTTCTCCCGCGAAAAACCTTGCCTCTCTCCAAAGGTTGTCCAGTTCAACTTTGCAATCTCGGGCTCGTGCTCCGCCAGCACGATCCGCGCAGCATGGCCAAACGTCGACTTGTCACCAGCCCCTGGACGCAAACCGACGACATTCCGCAGGAACAGGCGGAGAAAGCGGCCGACGGTGGTGTTTGCCCTGGTCCCTTCTCGTAAAGCACCATTCTGCCGGTTGAAGCCTAAGGCTTCGATTACCGGGCCGCTAAGCAGAATGAGAGCGTCGCTACCCGTCGTATCGCCGCTATGTTCGACACCATACGCAGGATCCGCCAGCACCTCCGCGATCGCCACAAGGACGGGCATGTATTCTGGAGCGCATCCCGCCATCACGCCGTTTACGGCAACGTTCCAAATCGTCACCCTTGAGCCTGATGGCTGGACGGATCCAATCACACGGTCTAGCGGGTCTTTCGTAAATCTCAGGAACGCCTCAACGGCTTCGATCGTCGGCGGAACAACAGGCAGGCTGTCCGACCACCCCTTTTTTCGATAGATTTCATTGATTTCATTGAAATTCCCGCGAGCCACGATTTCTTGAGGATCAAACTCTTCCGCATTGTGATCTTGCGCAATTGGGGCAGACGTGAGGCATTTCACGACGGCATCCACGGTGTGCGAGAGGATCATCTCCCGCAGCTCATCGTCGCTGAGACTGTCGACATAGCCAGGCATTTCGACAATGGGTAACCAGGAACATCCGAGGCCCGGTGAGACGGCGCGGGCCTGACCGGCGAATCCCTCGCACACAAGCGACGCTGTGGGATAGCCAGCCTTTTCTATAGCCGAGCTGGCCCTGACAACAGCCGGTGTACAGGCACCACAGCACCCAACTCCTGAAATAACGACATCAACGCCATGCTGAGCCAGTTTTTCCGGCAAGGTCGCCAGAACTTGATGATCATTTGACCCAAGCGTATTTCCAAACATTTCGTAACTAACGAACGTTATGTCTGGATATCTGTCTCGCAGCGCACTCTCAAGTATTGCAAAAATCTCATCCCCCCTGAACAAGTAGTCCCAGACAAATGCTATACGAAGTCCGGCAACGGAAGGCCGGCGCGGAGCCGGAGAAAATACCTCAATCGCGGGCGCACCACCGGGCCAAACCGTTTCAAATTTGTTGTCATTAGTCACTTTGATAGTCTCCCTTATTTTGGTCTCCATATGATGCCGCAAAGTGCTTTTCGGTTATTGAACAATATTGGAGAATGTTCGGCGTGAGGATGCCGCCGCGCTCCGGAGCAACCGACCTGCAATGAAGACAGGTGCGCTCCGCACTATGCGTGGGGCGCCGACTCGCTGTTGACAATCGCCACCGCCAAATCCCTCCGGGCGAGGAGGCCGACGGGATCTCACCGCCAGCCTCTCTCAGACCAGCCTCTCTCAGACCAACCTCTCTCAGACCAACCTCTCTCAGAACGGTGCGTGAGCGAGCGGGAAACAGATCTTGACGAGGCGACCTTCCCGGCCGCCTGTCCGTGGTCATTCGACCAAATGAGGAATCCGGACTTCTGGCCGGAGGACTGAAATCGACGACAGGTCGGGTTTTCGGGCTGCAAGGCGGCCCGGCGGGCGCGATCTGCCTCAACCATGTGGAACGGACCGTCGCCAGCCGAACCGTGCTCACCGCAATCGGCACTGTCAATCTCCACAAGAGAGATGTCTTCGTCACCGAAACACCCGGAGGTGGAGGGCTCTGCGAAGATGAGTGGGATCATGAGCCCGTTTCCGACAAGCGCCGCGCCCGTTGACCAGGCGTAAGGGCGTCCCTATATCACGACCATGACAACCTGAAATTTGTGATTGCACTCAGAATTTGTGGTGGGTTACTCGCACGGCGGCGGTGGTGTCTCGTCATGATGTGGCCGGGCCGCAACATCCCTGCCCGGGTCCAATGGATCTTCGCAACAGTCGGTCACCAACCGGGGCCGCTGTGTTAAGAGTGGCACCGCTTTTCGATATCGGGCATGAGCATCGGACTTGGATAGAAATGGACGGGGCATGACATTCTTTACGCGGAGCGTCGCCGCTCGACTGGCATCCCTTGCGATCGCCCTCTGTCTCCCCTGGGGAGCCGCTGCGGCGCCTTACAGTGAACAACTCGACCGCACGATCGAGCGCCTGCAGCAGGAGAGTGTCGTCCTGGCCGCGGCCATCAAGAACCCCGATCCGTCGATCGGGGCACCGGTCGGTCCTGGCCCTGCCTTCAAGCTGAGCGATGTCGGCGACCGCGTCGCCCGGCTGACCCAGCGACTGGTGGCGTTGAACCTGCTCGCCCCGGCCGACGCCGGCGACGTGTTCACGCCAGCCGTCGAGGACGCCGTCAAGGCGCTCCAGATCGACCACCAGCTCAACGGTGACGGCCGCGTCGGTGCGGCCACGCTGGCGCTGCTGGATCGCACCCCGCGCCAATCGCTGGCCGATATCCAGGATACCATTGCCCAGATCCACCAGCTGCGGACCGCGCTGCCCGCCGATATTGTTCTCGTCAACCTGCCCAGTCAGACCGTCACCGTGATCCGTCACGGCGAAGAAGTGGTCACGATGCGCGCCGTCGTCGGCCGCCCCAGCCGCGAAACGCCGCTGCTGCATGACGAGATCACCCATGTCGTGGTCAACCCGACCTGGACGGTCCCGACAACCGTGATGAAGGTCGATAAGCTGCCTTTGCTGCGACGTCGGGGCAATCCCGGGATCCAGGGCGCCAGCGTCTATCTCGACGGCGCGCCGGTGCTGCCGGAACTGGTGGATTGGAGCACGGTGTCGCCCGGTCGCATCCGCATCGTCCAGGCGCCCGGCGATTTCAACGCGCTCGGCCGCTTCAAGTTCAATCTGACCAACAGCGACAGCATCTATCTGCACGGGACCAACGATCCCAAAGTGTTCGACCGTGACAGCCGCAGCGTCAGCTCGGGATGCGTCCGCCTTCAGGGCGCGCGCGTGCTGGCCAACATGCTGTTGGCCGATGCCGGAATCACGCCGGAGAAGATCGATAAAATGCTGGATGCCGGCGACACCAAATGGATCCGGCTGCCCCACCCGATCCCGGTTCGCTTCATTTACTTCACCGCCGGTGTCGATCCGCAGAACCGCGTCACCTACTATCCGGACATCTATGCGATGGGCCATCGGGCGGCGGCCGCGGGATCGAGCACCTGATCCGGTCCCGCGCCTGATCTGATCCCGAGGGCGTCCCGGTTGACGGGGCGCCCTCGGGACGCACAAGGCGCATCAGGCGTAGGCCGGCAACGCGATCGTTGAGGATGCCGCAGCACCAGCGGCGGCCTCGTCGTAGCGAACCGTCACCCCGGCGGGCTGCATCCAGCGCTGATGCCACATCTGGAACATCAGAACGACCCAGAGCGGATACTGCCCGTTCAGATCACGTGACAGGTGCGCCTCCCACAGGCGCCGCACCGGGACCGGGTCGAGAAAACCCTGGTCGCGAATCGTCCGCTCATCGAGCAAGGTTTCCGCCCAGTCGCGCAACGGGCCGCGGAGCCAACTGTCGATGGGAACGGAAAACCCCATTTTCGGCCGTTCGACCAGGGCCTGGGGAACATGGCGATGCAGCACCTGGCGCAGCAACCACTTGCTGGTGCCATTGCGGATCTTCATGTGGCGCGGCAGCGTCGCGGCAAACGCGGCGACGCGATGGTCGAGCAAGGGGACACGGGCCTCCAGCGCCACCGCCATGCTGGCGCGGTCGACCTTGACCAGGATATCGTCGGGCAGATACATCGCAGCGTCAAAATACTGCATCCGTTCGACAAAATCGGGGATGTCGGTAGCGACGGAACGATCCCACAGCACGCTGTCGGCCTCGATTTCGCCGCGGGCCAACGACGACGGATCCGGCCATTGACTGATCAGACGCCGATAAATCGCGTCGGCGCCGTCCACCCCCAGGATGGCGGCGACCTTGTGCAGCTTGTCGCCGATCTGGCGCGGGCACAGACGGGACGGCAAGGGCGAGAACGCCCGATTCCAGACGCCGGGGCCCACGGCTCGCAAGCCGGCGGCCGCCAGGCGCCGCGCGAAAGGCGGTACGGACGACACGCCACGCCACAGCCGGTCGGCCCAGAAATAGCGGTTATAGCCGGCGAACAACTCATCGCCACCGTCCCCGGACAGCGCCACGGTGACGTGGCGCCGCGCCAGCGCGGAAACCAGATAGGTTGGAATCTGCGAATTGTCGGCAAACGGCTCGTCATACCAGTTTGCCAGGTTGGGAATGACGTCCAGGGCGTGGTGAGGTTCGACATAGAGTTCCGTATGGTCGGTGCCGAGATGGCGCGCCACCGCCGCGGCGTGACCGGCCTCGTCATAGCCGCCTTCGCGAAAGCCGATCGAAAAAGTGCGGACCGGGCGCGGGCTTTGCGCCTGCATCAAGGCGACCACGGTACTTGAATCGATGCCGCCCGACAAAAAGGCGCCCAGGGGAACATCCGCCACCATCTGCCGGCCGACGGCGTCGCTCAGCAGGGCCTCCAGATCGGTGATGGCCTCGGCATCGCTATAGGGCGAGCGCCGGGGTCCCGTCGCCACCGCACGAAGATCCCAATAGCGGTCCGATCGCGGCGCGGCCCCGGCGCCCAGCGTCAGCACGGTTCCGGCTTCCAGCTTGTGAACGCCGCGATAAATGGTGTGGGGCGCCGGAACATAGCCAAGCCGCAGATAGGCCGTCATCGCGGCGCGATCGACTTCCGCTGTCCAACCCCCGCAGGCGCGCAGCGCCTTCAATTCCGATCCGAAGCGCACCACCCCCCGGGATTCGGACCAATAGAGCGGCTTGACCCCCAGCGGATCGCGGATCAGAGACAATTGGCGCCGGCCGCGATCCCACACGGCACAGGCGAAGATACCGATCAACCGACGCGCCGCCGTCGCAACGCCCCAGCTTGCGATCGCCTCGATCAGCACCTCGGTGTCGGACTGGCTGCGAAATTGGCACCCTGCCGCCGCCAGCTCGGCACGCAGCGCCTGAAAGTTGTAGATCTCACCGTTATAGGTGACAACCCACCGGCCATCGGCCGAGGCCATCGGCTGCGCCCCGCCGGGGGTCAGATCGACAATCGCCAATCGGCGATGCCCGAACCCCACCCCCGCCTCCTGGTCGATCCAGCGGCGACCGGCGTCAGGGCCACGATGCGCCAACGCCGCCGTCATAGCCGCAACCGGCCCGCTCAGGTCGCCCGCATGACGTTCCGGCGAAAAATCAACAAGTCCCGCAATTCCGCACATGACGCCCTATGCCGCCGGTGTTTCCACCAGATCGACATAGAAGTTTTCGTAGCGTCTGACAATGGCCGGCAACGCGTAGCTCTCCTCGATATGGCGCCGCGCCGTTTCCCCAAGCTGGCGCCGGCCATCCGGCCCGAGCTGCAGAATCGAGCGCCACGCCGCCGCCAGCGCCGACGGGCTGCGCGGCGGAACGACACGTCCCAGCCGGCCGACAATCCGTGCGGCGTCCCCCACGTCGGTCGTGGCACAGGGCACGCCACAGGCCATGGCCTCGCCCAGAACATTGGGAAAGCCTTCCCCGAATGCCGAGGACAGGGCCACAATATCCAGCGCCGGCAGGATCCGGTCCATGTCATGCCGTTCCCCCAGCATCACCACCCGACCGGCCAGACCATAGAGCGCGATCAGTGCGTCCAGCGCGGGAATCCCGGGCTCCGCACCGCGGCCAACCAGCAGAAACCGGACATTGGGGACCTCCTGCGCCAGTTCCCCCGCCGCGGCGAGGAAGGTGGCGTGGTCTTTCATCGGATCGAACCGGGCCGGCAACCCAATCAGAACGCAGTCGAAAGGCAGCCCCAGGGTCGCCCGCAACTGCATCGCCGCATCGGGATCGGGGCGAAAGCGGTCGACGTCAAAGCCGTTGGGAATGACCTCCCAGCGCCGCGGACGATAGCCATGACGGGCGTGGGCGCCCAGGCCGGCTTCGGAATTCACCATCACCGCATCCGGCAGACGTGACAACCGCGCCAGAATGCTGGGCAACAGGCGCGACACCCGCCCGTACTGGCGCATATCCATGTTGGAACAACGCAGATTCCACGCCAGACGCGCGACGCCCGCCAGGGGGGCCGCCAGGGCCCCCAGAAGGTCGGCGTGATAGAGCCAGGTTTGCAGCACCATGGGCGCCTCACGCCGCAAGGTCGCCACCAGCTTGACCAGAGCCCGCGGATCAGCGCGACCGCGCCGCAACCCCAGCGAATACACCGGGATGCCCCCGGCAACGATGGTGTCGGCCAGCGGACCCGGATGGGTCATGCAGATGACGACGTTGCGAAACCGGCGGCCGTCCATCGCCGAGACGAGACGGGCCAACATAGCCTCCGCCCCACCCGACTCCAGGCCGGTAATCAGATGCGCAATCGTAATCGGTGTACGACCACGGTCGCGGCCCGCATCAGCCGATTCCAACGGAAATGCGTCCACACTCGCTGTGCCCGGCAATACCGGATCCTTACGGGCCAAAAAAGGCAGGGTTAAGGGCTGGAACGTCACGAATCAACCACCAGTCCGATGACACAGCGGATGATACCGCCAATCTCCAAACATATCCTTAATATCTGCATCCGACGATTTGGGCAAGAGGCGAGCCCGACCGATCCCGGCAACTTTCACATGACAGCACGCCGCCGAACGGGCATAACAGCCGCCGATATTGCGAAGCGGTACAATACGATGACGATTCTCGTGACCGGGGCTGCCGGATTTATCGGATACCATACCAGTCAGGCCTTGCTGAAGCGGGGCGAGGTGGTGATCGGCATCGACAATCTCAATGACTATTATCCGGTCAAACTGAAACAGGCGCGGTTGGCCCATCTCGAATCGCATCCCGGTTTTCGATTCTTCCAGATGGATATTGCAGATCCCGCCGGCATGGCCCAGCTCATGCATGACAATCAGAACATCAGTCGTATCGTTCATCTGGCGTCCCAGGCCGGGGTTCGCTATTCTCTTGAAAATCCTTACGCCTATATCCAAGCCAACGTCATGGGGCAAACCGTAATCTGCGAGACGGCACGGTTGCTGCCCCATTTGACGCATGTGGTTTACGCCAGTTCCTCATCTGTTTATGGGGCCAACACCGCGTTACCATTCTCGGTCGAGGATCGTGTCGATCACCCGGTGTCGCTTTATGCCGCAACCAAACGCAGTGCCGAGCTGATTGCCGCAACTTATGCCCGCCTGTACCGTATTCCCCTGACCGGGTTGCGTTTTTTTACCGTCTACGGCCCGTGGGGCCGGCCCGATATGGCTGCCTATTTGTTCGCCGACGCCATCACCGCCGGAAGGCCGATCAAAGTCTTCAATCATGGCAAAATGTTGCGCGATTTCACCTATATCGACGACATCATCGCCGGCACGCTGGCGGCGCTGGACCATCCGCCGCAGGATGACGGTGGTCCGGACAACATCCCGCACCGGACTTACAATCTCGGCAGCCATCGCCCCGAAGCCCTGATCGACTTCATTGCCATCCTGGAGCAGGCTTTGGGCATCAAGGCCCAGATCGATCTGCAACCGATGCAACCGGGCGATGTCGCGGCCACCTATGCCGACATCGCGGCCAGCCAGCGTGATCTCGGTTTCGAACCCGTGACCCCCTTGTCGGTTGGACTGCCGCGATTCGTCAGCTGGTATCGCGAGTATAACCGGACGTGAGGCGGTCCCCCGTTCCCAACACCCCGCCGGACCGGCTGCGGATCCTCTATCTGGTCACCGAGGATTGGTATTTCTGGTCGCACCGCCTGCCGATGGCGCGAGCGGCACGGGATGCCGGGTTTGACGTCGCCGTCGCGACCCGGGTGACCGCGCATGGCGCGCGAATCGAAGCGGAAGGGTTCCGCCTGCTGCCGCTGCCGTGGCGTCGCCGCAGCATCGCACCGTTCCGCGAAATAGCCGCGATTTTGCGCCTGTACCGCACGGAGCGTCCCGACCTGGTCCACCATGTCGCGGTCAAACCCAGCGTCTATGGCGCTGTGGCGGCGTGGCTGTCGGGCGTTCCCGCGGTCGTCAACGCCATCGCCGGCCTCGGCTACGTCTTTACCGCCCGCGATCTCAAGGCGCGCTTGCTGCGGTTGCCGCTGGGGCTGGCGTTCCGGCTGCTCCTGGGTCGGCGCAACGCCCGTGTGCTCCTGCAGAATCCGGACGATCGCGACGTTCTGACCCGGAGCGGTCTGGTACCACGGGATCGGATCCGCATCGTGCGGGGCTCGGGAATCGACACCGACTGGTTCCGGCCGCTGGCTGAACCCGAGGGCGCCATCGGCGATGCCGTGCCCACGATCGCGGTCGTGACCCGGATGCTCAAGTTCAAGGGCGTTGCCCGACTGGTCGAAGCCCAGCAGATCCTGTCGCGTCGCGGCATTGCCTGCCGCCTTATCCTGGCCGGTGCACCCGACGGCGAAAATCCCGCGGCGATCGACGCCGCGACACTCACGGCCTGGGGCCAGTTGCCCGGTGTCGAATGGCGGGGCCATGTCGAGGATGTCCGGGCGATCTGGCGACAGGCCGTGATCGCCGCCTTCGTCCCGCTGGGTGGCGAAGGCCTGCCCAAGACCTTGCTGGAGGCCGCGGCGTGCGGCCGGCCGATCGTCGCCAGCGATGTCGCCGGCTGCCGTGAAATCGCCATCGACGGCGTCAACGCCCTGCTGGTTCCGCCCGACGATGCCCCGGCCCTGGCCGACGCGCTGGCGCGGCTGCTGGCGGATGGCGCGTTGCGCCAGCGTCTGGGCGCCGCCGGGCGCCATCTGGTTGAAACCGAGTTCTCCGCGGATCGCATCGGCCGTGAAACCGTGGCCTTGTATCGCGAGTTGCTGGCCGACCCCGGGTCACCGGCACCGGATGCCGTCGATCGCCCGCTGATGGCGCGCCGGGGATGATCGCCCTGGTGCTGAGCGCGATCGCTTCGATCGCCCTGACCCGTCTGGTCCTGGAAATCCTGCAACGCCGGGCGATCCTCGACCATCCCAATGAGCGCAGCAGCCACACAAGGCCGACCCCGCGGGGCGGCGGCTGGGGCCTCGTGCCTGTGGTCCTGGTCGCCTGGCTGACGTTGACCGCGATCGGAATGCCGGCCCCCCATGGGGTCATCATCATCGCCGCCGTCGCGATCGCTTTGATGTCTCTGTCCTGGCTCGACGATCTGCGCGGCCTGTCCCCGGCCCTGCGGCTGGCGGCCCAGGGCGTGGCCGTCATCGTCGGGCTGGCGCTGCTCCCCCCGACGGCGCTGGTCCTGCAGGGATTGCTGCCACTCTGGGCTGACCGGGTGGTGACGCTGTTGGCCTGGCTCTGGTTCGTCAACCTGACCAATTTCATGGATGGCATCGATGGCATCAGCGGGAGCGAAATCGCCGCGATCGGCCTTGGTCTCGCCGTCGCCGGGAACACCGCCGCCGGTGCCACCCTGCTGTCGCCGTTCGCCCTGACCCTGACCGGCGCGGCACTGGGTTTCCTGGTGTGGAACTGGCATCCGGCCCGGCTGTTCCTGGGCGATGTCGGCAGCGTGCCGCTGGGGTTCCTGACCGGCTGGCTGCTGATCCAGGCGGCCGTCGCCGGGCTGTGGCTGCCGGCGCTGATCCTGCCGGCCTATTATCTCGCCGACGCGACGATCACGCTGGCGCGGCGCGCCTGGCGCGGCGAGCGGATCTGGCAGGCTCATCGCGAACATTTCTATCAAAAGGCGGTCGGTGCCGGACGTCGTCATGATCAGGTCGTGTTGTTGATCAGCGCGGCCAATCTATTGCTGATCCTGTGCGCAACCACGGCGGTGTCGCTGGGCGCCATCATGCTGGTCCCGGCGGCGGTGGTCGTCCTGATCCTGCTGGTGGTACTGGCCCGGCCGCTCGACGGCCCCCCAGCCCCCTGAATGTCGCGAGGGTACTGCGCTGTGGCGCCAATGGTCGGCGGCTCTCGCGCCACGAGCCATGGCGGTCCCGGTGCCAACGCGCCAGCACATCAACGGAGGCAGCGTCAAATGAGCAGTTGGGTTCATCTGTTTCGGGTCATCCCGGCATCGCGCCGGGCAGCCCCGGTTGAATTCGCCACGGCGCCGGCGATCGTACCGGCGGCCGGCGTCGTCCGCGGCAGGCGTTCGGCCGGATGATCCCGCGAATCCTGATCACCGGGGCCACCGGATTTGTCGGCCGGCATCTGGTCGCCCAGTTGGCATCCCAAGGTCGGCCGCTTCGGCTGGCGCTGCGCCGGCCCGGGACCGGCCCGGTCTCTCACCCGAACGCCGCCAGCGCTGGCAGCGACATCGATCTGGCCGTGGTCGGTGACATTGGTGCCGCCACCGACTGGACCGCGGCGCTGGACGGCATCGACGCCGTCGTCCATCTGGCGGCGCGCGTCCATGTGATGCGGGAGACCGTCTCCGACCCGCTAGGCGCCTTTCGCGCCGTGACGACCGAAGGCAGCGCCGCCCTGGCCGCCGCCGCCGCGCGCGCCGGCGTCCGCCGTTTCGTTCATATCAGCACGGCCAAGGTGCTGGGTGACACCAGCGGCGCGGCGCCCCTGTCCGACGACAGCCCCGCCGCTCCCGGGGACCCTTATGCCCTGGCCAAGCACGAGGCCGAGCAACGACTGGCGGCGATCGCCGCGGCGACCGGGCTGGCGGTTGTGACCTTGCGCCCGCCGCTGGTCTACGGACCCGGCGCCGGCGGCAATTGGGCGAGCCTGGTGCGCCTGGTCGGACGGGGCGTACCGCTGCCGCTGGGGGCGGTGCACAACCGGCGCAGCCTGATCGCGCTGGGCAACCTGACCGATGCGATCAGGCTGGCCCTTGATCATCCGGGCCTGAGCGCAAGCCCCTACCTGGTCTGCGACGGCACCGCCCTGTCGACCGCGGATCTGGTGCGCGCGATTGCCGCGGCACAAGGCCGACCCGCCCGGCTGATCCCGGTGCCGCCGAAACTGCTGCAATGGTCGCTGACGGCGCTGGGCCGGAGCGCCTGGGTGCCGCGCCTGTTCGGCAATCTGGAACTCGACGACGGGCGCTTCGTTGCCACGACCCGGTGGTGCCGACCGCTCGATCCGATCGCGGGGATCCGCGCCGCGGTCACGTGAGCGACACCCGGTCGCGGCCCGTCCGCGGATTAGTGGTCGGCGCGATGCAGCAGCTTTTCCGCCAGGCCGGTGTCGTAGCCCAGGCCGGCGGCCGTGATCACGCCGCCATCAACGTCAGGCGATCTGATCAGGCCCTTGCGTTCCAGCGCCAGCCACACCGCGGGGTTGGAAAGGCCTGTCGCATCGGCCGACGCCACCACGGCATCGCCCATGTGGAAGTGGTTGCCGTGCGGTCGCGGCAAATTGCCGACACGGATCGATCCGTCCTCGGCCGGCGCGGTGTGATGGCCGTCAATTCGGGCCAAGGCCTGCAACAACGTCAGGGTCTTCAGTTGCAATGGGTTAAGATTAAGGGGATTTTTCTTCTCAGGCATGATCGTCGCCGACTATCGTTGGTTACGCCGGCATCAAAGGCCATCTGATCGGTTGCGGTCAAGGCCACAAGGCGGGAGATCCGCCCGCCACCGCATTTTCAGACGCCGCGGGGCCTTGGGCAAAGGGACAAGGTCGAGCTGTTGTGACCTGTGGCAAAACCGGGGCATTTGGTGTGCCATCCGGTGACAGCTCGTGACTTCACCGCTCACGGCGGTGTATGTGGTGTCGATGGTTGGCCGATGTCGCGACGAACCGCCTCTTCCCTTATCAATCCTGCCGTCAATCCCCGCCGATGAAACGCCTGCTCCGCTTTGACCGCCGTCTCCTCGCCTACGGCCACGATATCGTCATCGCGGCGCTGGCCTTTGTCGTCTCGCTCTATCTCCGCCTGGGCGACGGGATCTGGCGTTATTGGGAGGAGAGCGGCGACGTCCTGAGCCTGGGGCTCGTGCTATTCGTTGCCATCGCGGCGGTTTCGTTCCGAACCTTCGGGATGAACAGCGGCATCTGGCGCTACGCCAGCCTGCGCGATCTGACCGCGATCGTCCGCGCGGTCACGGTCACGATCCTGGTGTTTTTGCTGCTGATGTTTCAGGTCACGCGGCTTGAGGCTCTGCCGCGCTCGTTGCCGATGATCATGTGGTTCGTGTTGGTGGTGCTGCTGTCCGGTCCCCGGCTGCTGTACCGCCTGTTCAAGGATCGCCGCCTCACCGCGATCCTCGACGCGCAGACCGGGACAAGGTCCCCTGTGCTGCTGATCGGTGCCGGCGACGGCGCTGAACTGTTCATCCGGGCGCTGGCCAGCGATCGCAGTGCGCATTTCCGCGCCGTCGGCGTCATTGATGACAAAGGCGGCCGTGTCGGCCGCGAAATCCACGGCGTCAAGGTCATGGGCGTCGTTGACGAGCTGGAAGCCGTGGTCGCGCAGTTGGAACAGCAGGGCAATCGCCCCGAGCGCCTGATTCTGACCAAAATGCGCGAGCGTCTCGACGGCCGTCAGGTACGCCACCTTGCCGATCTGGCCGAATCCCTCAATCTGTCCCTGCAGCGTCTTCCCGCGCTGACCGAATTCCGTGACGATCTCACCGGGATGCCGGCATTGCAGCCGGTCGCACTGGAGGATCTGCTGGGCCGCCCGCAGGTCAGCCTGGACAAGCGTATCGTCGGCGACCTGATTGGCGGTCATACTGTCCTGATCACGGGTGCCGGCGGTTCGATCGGCTCGGAACTGACACGACAGATCGCCGGGTTCGGGCCCGGTCGCCTGATCCTGGTCGATAACGGCGAATTCAACCTCTACACGATCGAGATGGAAGTCCGGGAGCGCTTCCCGGACCTGACCGTCGTCCCGGTCCTGGGCGATGTTCGCGACCGGCGACGCATGCTGGCGCTGTTTGCCGCGGAATGCCCCCGGGCGGTGTTCCATGCCGCAGCGCTGAAACATGTGCCCATGGTCGAATACAACCCGCTCGAAGGGATCCTGACCAACGCGATCGGCACGCGCAACGTCGCCGATGCGGCAAGCCGGTCCGGCGCCGCCGCCTTCGTGCTGATTTCCACCGACAAAGCCATCAAGCCGTCCAGCGTGATGGGCGCCACCAAGCGCATCGCCGAATGTTATTGCCAGGCCCAGGACCTGCGCCAGGACGAGGCGGGACGCACCGTGACCCGCTTCATCACGGTGAGGTTCGGCAATGTCCTGGGATCGACCGGATCGGTCGTGCCATTGTTCGAGCGCCAACTGCGCGCCGGCGGGCCGCTGACCGTGACCCATCCCGATATGCGCCGCTATTTCATGACGGTGCGGGAGGCGGTCGAACTGGTGTTGCAGGCATCCGCCCAGGGCCTGCACCGTCACGACCAGAGGGGCAAGATCCTGGTCCTGGATATGGGGGAACCGATCCGGATCGCCGATCTGGCCCGTCAGATGATCCGGCTGGCCGGGCTGCGGCCCGACAAGGACGTGCGCATCGAATTTACCGGATTGCGCCCCGGCGAAAAGCTGTTCGAGGAGCTGTTCGATCCCGCCGAGCCCCCGGAGACCACCGACGTCGACGGCGTGATGATGGCGTCGCCGCGCGCCGTCGACGGCGCGATCCTGGCCCGGGCCTTGGAAGAGCTGGAAAACGCGGCGCGATCCGGTGACGAACCGCGCGTCTTCGCCCTGCTCCATCACATCGTGCCCGAATTCAATCCACCGGCAAGCGCCGCGCTGGCGCGTCGGGACTGAACCGTCCCCGACCGCGAATAGGACGACAAGATCCGGATAGAAACGGCCGTCGCGCTCCGTCACTTTCACGGCACAATAACAGGAGGCCGTAAGAATGTCGCTACGCGAGGCCGCGCCCGGGATGGGCGCACGGGAATGGGTGCTTCTGCTGGTGTTGGCCCTGCTCTGGGCCGGTTCATTTTTCTTCTACAAAGTGCTCGTTGCCGAAATCCCGCCGCTTACCATCGTCCTGGGCCGGGTGGGCCTCGCTGCGCTGGTGTTGCACGCCGTGCTCCTGGCACGCCGAGACCCGATGACGCACGACCTCAAGATGTGGCGGTCCTTCGCGGTCATGGGCCTGCTCAACAATGTCATTCCCTTCACCCTGATCGTCTGGGGCGAGATGCGGATTTCCAGCGGTCTGGCCTCGATCCTCAATGCCACGACCCCGATCTTCACCGTGCTGGCGGCCCATGTTCTGACCCAGAACGAGAAACTCAGCTGGAACAAAGCTGTGGGTGTGATCTTCGGCTTTTTGGGGGTGGTTGCCCTGATCGGCCCGACAGCGCTGCACCACGGCGCCGTCGGCGATGTCGCCAGCGAAACCGGCTGCCTTCTCGCCGCCCTGTCCTATGCCTTTGCTGGAATCTACGGGCGCCGCTTCAAAGGCGTGCCTCTGCTCAAAGTCGCCACCGGACAGATCACCGCCAGCACGGTGATCCTGATACCGCTGGTGCTCGGCGTCGATCGCCCCTGGCGCCTGCCGCTGCCCAGCGCCTCCGCTTTCGCCGCCTGGGGCGGAATCGCCCTGTTCAGCACGGCCCTGGCCTACCTGATTTATTTCCGCATCATCCGCACCGCCGGCGCGACCAACGTCGCGCTGGTGACCTTGCTGCTACCGATCGGAGCCCTGCTCCTCGGGGCGACGTTTCTGGACGAAACGATCACGATGACGGCACTGGGTGGCATGGCCCTGATCGGCATCGGACTGGCCGCGATCGACGGGCGGGCGTTGGCGCTGGTCCGTCGGCGGCTGACGTCGCCGGCTCCCGCGACACCATCGCCAGCAATCGCTGTCAGGCTGCGGCGAAGCGGCCAACGAAATGGTTGACCTGTGACCGCAGACCGGAGAAGTGGCCCTGAAGGACATCGATGCCGCTGTTCAGGCGCGTTGCCGCTTCGCCGTTGCGCTCGGCGGATACCGCCACGGTCTTGACGTTCTGACGTAATTTTTCCGTGCCGCCGGCAGCCTGCTGGATCGCGCGGGGATCAAAGACGATCACGAGGTTCTTGATCGGCGCGACCGTCTTGAATTTGTCGAATTGTGCCGGGATTGTCACGCCATTGGTGACGCCCGTGATCGAACCGCCCGGTTCCTGCATCGTTTTCATCAGGCCGGCCTGTACGGGATCGAAGACGATGTTGAACACGATCGGCGTGTCATTGGTGATGACGGTTTTGGCAACCTGGGTGCCGACGGTGCCGTAGGTGTAGATCGCGCTGAACTTCCTGGCGTTGATGTCGTCGGTCAAGGGACGAATCGCCATGGCGAGCTTGGTGCGGTCCTCCTCCGCATTGATGGTTTCGAAGACGACGTTCTGCCCCAGACCAGCCAGTTTTTCCTTGAACGCCTTTTCTGCGTTGGTCTCACCCTTCCACAGCACGAGCAGGACCTTCTTGTCCTGCGCAACCGCCGGACATGCCATGAATGGAGAGACCAACAGCGCACCGATCACAGCCGCGCAAAAATACCGTGTCAGGTTCATGACATTCCTCTAAGCCACGAAAGATTTCAGATTTAATTCTCAGATTCATTGCCATGAATATTAGTTATTCGTACCATTGTTTTCAATTGATGGTTTTATGACTATTGATAATATCGCCACCGATCTGGTTTTAATGGGTCCGGATCAGATCTCCAACGAAAACGCTGTGATGTTAAGGGGGATCAATATTGATATTCGTTTCTGCACAATGACTGCCGGTCTTGCGCCATCCTGGACAATCAGGCCTGCATTTTCCCTGTGCGTTTCAGCACATGTTATTAGAAATACCTTTGCCCCGCTCCATGCGCGAATGCTGCACGACCCATTTCCCGGCATCCCAACCTGGCCGGTCGGCGGCGTCGTGGTTTCCGTCTTTTGGCTGCTGGTCGCCAGCAGGAACTTTGGCCGCGTCATCGGTCTGCCTGCGGCCGGCCCCGGCCGCTTGACGCTCGATGATGCGGAGCTGCTCTGTTTTTCGATTCCGATCGTGCCGCGAGGCGCCGACACGGATTGATGGTCGAGCCGGCATTGCGTCCGCGCGCTCGCGTCACATCCTGTAAAAACCCACCTGTCGGCGTATATTGTGCACATGCTGGGTCCGCGCGCCCCGTCGGCCGACCGTATCGCCGAGGCGCGCTCGACAAATTTGGGCCCCAGGACCTCGTCGTTGCTGTTTTCAGGACCGATCGCCAGCCATGACCGCCGTCAGCAAAACCGCGCCGCGACGATCTCGTTGGCTCCGCCTCTGGACCTGGACCCTTCGCGGGATCCGCGATACCGAAAATGCCCAGATCGCGATTGCCGCGGTGCTGGGCTGCGTGGTCGGGGCGCTGGTTACGCTCCTGCAACTCATCGTCCAGTTGGCCCATGAGACGCTATTCGGACTGGGACGCGGCAGCCATCTCTCGGCAGGTTCCGATCTGGTGCCACAGTGGCGCCTGGTCTTGTTGCCGACGGTCGGGGGTTTCATCGTCGGTCTGGCATCCCTGGTCATCAAGCGCTTTCGCCCTCGCGAGGTCGTCGATCCGATCGAGGCCAACGCGCTCCATGGCGGACGACTGTCGCTGAACGACAGCGTCAACCTGGTTCTGATGACCGTGTTGTCCGCCGGGTTCGGCGCCTCGGTCGGGATGGAGGCCGCTTATACCCAGATCGGTGCCGGCCTGTCGTCGAAATTCGGCAAGCTGTTGCGCCTGCGCCGCGGTGATCTGCGGATGATGGTCGGTTGCGGCGCCGCGGCGGCGATCGCCGCCGCATTCAACGCGCCCCTGGCCGGCGCCTTCTACGCCTTTGAACTGGTGATCGGCAGCTATGCCCCGGCCTTGCTGGCACCCGTCAGCGTCGCAGCACTGGCCGCAACCTTTGTCCAGCACCGGGTCCTGGGCGGCGCGCCGATTTTCGCCCTTGCCGACCCGGTGCGCATCGCCGGCAGCGACTATGTATTGTTCGCGGCCGTTGGCATCGGCGCCGCCGGTCTGGGCGTCATCACGATGATGGGGGTCACCGGGGTCGAACAATGGTTTCGCCGGCGCGGCATCCCGGGCTGGCTGCGCCCGGCCGCGGGTGGCATGCTGGTCGGCCTACTCGCGATCGTCCATCCCCAGGTTCTCGGCGCAGGTCACGGGGCGATCCAGCAGACGATCGAGGCCGGCTGGTCACCCCTGCTGTTGCTGTCGCTGCTGGGCTTCAAAATGACCGCCTCAGCAATCTCGGTCGGTTCGGGCTTCCGCGGCGGTTTGTTCAGCGCGTCACTGTTTATCGGCGGCCTGTATGGCAGCGCCTTTGCCGGGGTGCTGACCCTGGTCGCGCCGCAACTCCATGTCGACACGACGGCGTATCTGCTGGTCGGGATGAGCGCGGTCGCCGCCTCGATCGTCGGCGCGCCGGTGACCATGATCATGCTTGTCGTTGAGATGACCGCCGATTTCTACGCCGCGCTCGGGGTCATGATCGGGGTCGTCCTGTCGGCTGTCCTGACCCGTCAGCTTTTCGGCTACAGCTTCGCCACCTGGCGCTTTCATCTGCGCGGCGTACCGGTCCGCAGTCCGCATGACGTCAGCTGGATTCGCGACCTGACGGTCGGCCGCCTGATGCGGCGCGACCCCCATCTGGTGCCGGCGGATCTGCCGCTGACGGAGTTGCGCCGGCGATTTCCCCTGGGTTCTGCCAAACGGCTGTTTGCCATCGGTCGTGATGGCCATTATGTCGGCATGGTCAACATGGTCGATGTTCACAATGCGGATCTGGACGCCACGATTGCGGGCATGACCGCGGGCGATCTGCACCATGGCAAGCGGATATTCCTGCGGCCGGACCAGAATATCCGCAGCGCGCTCGACAAATTCGCGGAAGCCGAACTTGAAACCCTGCCCGTCCTCGCTGACGCCGAAGACCATGAGGGCGGCGCGATCATCGGCTATCTCACCGAGGCCTACGCGCTGCGACGCTACAGCCAGGAACTCGAACGGGCGCGCACCGAGGACCTGGGCAATTCGCCACTCTATGGCGCGTCCTGACAAAACCGGTGACGGCTCCCTGAATCTCAGCGGACCGCAGCGAACACCGCATCAAGGCTGCGAGCCTCAATCATATGATCGAGCCACGCATCGAGCGACGCCGCGTCGGCGGCTCGAACACGGCTGGAAAGCTCCGCCGGCAACGGCCCGAAACGCCGATCCAGCAGGCGAAGCAGAGCCTCCGCCTTGCCCTGCGCTCTACCCTGTTCGAGCCCCTTTTCAAGACCCTTTTCAAGACCCTGTTCAAGGCCCTTTTCAAGACCCTGTTCGAGCCCCTG
>JARLIO010000067.1 GCA_031291675.1 Azospirillaceae bacterium | reverse complement strand
GGTGTATTTTCAAATCGCGACGACACCGTCTCCGGGGCATGCCCCGGAGACGGTGTCGTCCATCCTTCGGGCGGCATGATCGTGATCCGAGATTAGCTTATTCGGGCCGCCGACCTGTCCGAACAAACGGGGCCAGCTCAATTTGCCCTGCTCCAGCGCTTCCCGGCCCGTCAGACCGTCAAGCTCACCATGCGGCTGAACCAGGAAACGATAAACCGCCCAGGCGCCGCCCAGGCGCTCGTGCAAGACGGCAAGCACCGCGAATGGCTTGCCCTCGGCATCGAGCTGCCACAGCGGAAAGCGAAAACCGCGCCTGGCACCATCCAGGCCCAGAAGCTGTCCACTCCGGCGTTTGGTATTCACCGTCACGCGCGACGTGCCGAGCACCTCGGCGAAGGCTTCGGCACTCAGCATGTCGCCGGCGCCCAGGATTTCGGCCGCACGCAGCCGGCCCCGATCGCGAGCGGCGGCAAGCGCCTCTTGCAGTTCGGCCCCTGGCTCGCCCATCTCTTCAGCCGGGTAGGTCTGGTCAGACGCGGCCTCTTCGACCGGTGTCACGGTCGCCGTACCCGCCGGGTCCACGTCGACGCGGAAGCTGACCGACCGTCCGGCCTCGCGACTTCTGACAACCGCTTCGCCGTATTGCTGAAGGAGCGCCTTTACCCGCGCCGGCTTGCCGACGATCGCCTGATAGGCGTTGTCCGGGACCTGAAACTTGAAGCCCGCGGCACCCTTGGGCAAGCTGGTGCCGACGAGAAAAGCCGTCGTGGTAGCGAAATTGGCCGCCGCCTGCCCTTCTCGACGAGGCCCTGCGCGATCACCAGCCTTGGATTTTGGAGACGCCATGCCTCATACCTCCTGACTGACAGGATGGCAAAGATCGATAAGTTCGTTAAGTTCGTAAAGCATTCTTGCCGGAAAGTCTTCTTCCTCGGGTCACCATCACCCAGCGCAGCAAGCCGCGCCTCGTCCTGCTCTCCATCGAGGACTACCAGCGCCTCCGCCATCGCGCCGACGCGCGTTCAGCCGGCACGCTCGAAACCATGCCCGACAGCCTGCTCGCCGAGGTCGAAACCGCCGTCGCGGCCTACGCGTCTACCGACGAATCCGGCCAACCGTGAGCGATGACGACATCCAAACCGCCTGCGTGATCCGCTATCCCGACCTCTGGGCACGCGAGGCGCATCGTGGCGAAACGGAGGGACGCAAGGACCGGCCGGTCGCCGTTGGCGTCCGGGTGTCCCGGGCCGATGGCGACTTGTTGCTGCTGTTTCCCATCGCCACCAAGGAACCGGAAGCGACCCGTTTCGCCCGCGAAATCCCCCCAGCGGCGGCCCCCATGACGGGCCGCAAGCACGCCGACGATCAGTCTCGTGTTGGTCAAGAATTGACCGCAGGCGGCCAATCGTCATGGAGGACACGGGTCCCGCCAAACGACCCCGCGCGAAGGCCCTCCTTCGAGACCCATATGGCGAGACCCATATGGCGAGACCCACATGGCGAGACCCAAGTGGATTTCGTCACAGACCACGCGCCGGTCAGCCCGCCTACAGGCCGGTGCCATGGCGGGAGTTCAACCCCCGGCCATAATCTTGTCCTGGGTCTTCGTCTCGAAGTCGCTGGCATCGTGGCGTTCGTGGAGCTGACTTGACGGTTCGCCGAAGATCCGGTTGACCATGCGCCCGCGCTGCACCGCCGGCCGCTCCAGCAGCATGTCGGCCCAGCGCTGGACGTTCTTGTAGTCTTGCACGCTCAGGAACGCGGCGGCGTCGTAGAGCCAGCCCTTCGCCACCCCGCCGTACCATGGGAAAATGGCCATGTCGGCGATCGTGTAGGTATCGCCCGCGACGTACGCGTTCTCCGCCAGGTGCCGGTCGAGGACGTCGAGTTGGCGCTTCGTCTCCATGGCGAAGCGGTCGATGGCGTATTCGATCTTGGTCGGCGCATAGGCATAGAAATGGCCGAAGCCGCCGCCCAGATAGGGGGCGCTGCCCATCTGCCAGAACAGCCAGTTCAGCGCCTCGGTACGGGCCACGCCGTCATTGGGGAGAAAAGCACCGAACTTCTCCGCCAGATACAGCAGGATCGAACCCGATTCGAACACGCGGATCGGCTTCGCCCCGCTGCGGTCCAGCAACGCCGGGATCTTGGAATTGGGGTTCACCGCCACAAAGCCGCTGCCGAACTGGTCGCCGTCGCCGATCCTGATCAGCCAGGCGTCGTATTCGGCGCCCGAATGGCCCAGCGCCAGCAGTTCCTCCAGCATGATCGTGACCTTGACGCCGTTCGGCGTGCCCAGCGAGTAGAGCTGCAAGGGATGGCGACCGACCGGCAGGTCCTTGTCGTGCGTCGGGCCGGCGATCGGGCGGTTGGTGTTGGCGAAGCGGCCGCCGCTGGGCTTGTTCCAGGTCCAGACCTTCGGCGGGGTGAATTCGGTCGAATCGGCCATTTCTTGAACTCCAGGCATCGGGGGAAACATCGGCCTCGTGTTCCGACTCCAACGGACCGTACCCGGTCCGTTGGGCCGTAACCTTCGGTGATTCTTTGGTTTTGTGTTCCGATCTCCACACTTTGGTCGATACCAAGCGTTTCGATCGGAACACGAGAGCATTTTCCGACCAAGTGGGTTCCGGTTGGGCGTATAAAATGCGACAAAACAAAGACTTAGAGCTGCTTCCGATCCAACGCGATCGGAAACGGCTCTAGACGGCCGGCGGGTAGTTCGACGGATAGAGCGCGCGTTTCGCTTCCTCGTCGCGGGCGGTCTTGAAGTCATGGCCCTGTCCGACCGCGCGGGCTCGTGCGGTCGCGGGCCGGGCGTTCACCGTCTCGAACAGGCGCTTCAGATGCGGGTAGGGCCCCAGCGGGTCCTCGGCGTCCTTGCGCACGCGCGAGGCGCGATCGAGCCAGCCCCAAGCCGACATGTCGGCGATCGTATAGCTATCGCCGACGATGAAGTCGCGCCCGGCGAGATGATCGTTCAGCACCTGGTAGTGCCGTTCGGCTTCGCGGCGGTAGCGGTTGACGGCATAGGCGAGCCCTTCGGGTGCCGCGAACTGGAAATGCACGGCCTGGCCGGAGAACGGCCCCAGGCCCGAGGCGATGAACAGCAGCCAGGACAAAAGTTCCGGCCGGTCCTCGGGCCTGCCCAGGAATTTTCCGGTCTTCTCGGCGAGATAGATCAGGATCGCCGTCGAATCGAAGACGCGCGCCGGCTTGCCGCCGGGTCCCTCGTCATCGACGATGGCCGGCACCTTGCCATTGGGATTGATGGCACGAAAGGCCGGCAGGTGCTGCTCCCCCTTGGCCGTGTCGACGGGAACGGCCTCGTAGGGCAGGCCCGTCTCTTCCAGGAAAAGCGCGATCTTTGCGGGGTTGGGCGCGGGATGGAAATAGAAACGGATCATGGCAGCTCCTCTGGATCGGCAGCGACGGCGCCACCGGTGAACGTGTCGGCCGCGATCGTTGTCCGGGGGCGCCGGCGATCCGTGCCTTGCGTTTTAGTATGTACGTTCTAAAATGCAACAGGGCGACGAGAATGGCAAGGCGCCTGAATGATGATCGGCGGATGATGCGATGGCGAGACCGAGACAATTCGACGAAGGCGCCGTACTGGACGCGGTCGTCCTTTGCTTCTGGACGCAAGGATACCAGTCGACGTCGGTCAAGACCCTGGTCGCGCGGACCGGCATCACCGCCGCCAGTCTCTACAACGCCTTCGGCGACAAGCGTGCCATCTACCAACGGGCGCTGGATCACTATGTCGAAGCCGCCATCGCCGACCGGATCCGGCGCTGCGAGGCGTTGCCGCCGCGCGCGGCGATCGAGGCGTTCTTCGAGGAGATCCTGGCACGCTCGCTGGACGATCGCGAGCGGAAGGGATGCCTGCTGGTCAACACCGCGCTTGAGGTGGCACCGCACGATCCCGCATGCCGAGAGGCCGTAGCCGAGGTTCTTGCCCGCATCGAGGCTTTCTTTCTGAAATACGCCGCGACCGGCCAGGCCGACGGCACGATCACGCGGTCGCTGCCCGCAGAAGACCTGGCCCGTCACCTTCTCGGCGTGCTCATGGGCGTCCGCGTCCTCGCCCGCGTCCGACCCGAACGGGCGCTGCTCGAGGGCGTCGTCGCTCCTGCCCTCGCACGGCTCCGCCCCGAAGACGCCGCGGCCGGGATATGAGCCGGCCATCATTCTTTCGCAGGCCGGCATGACGCCCGGCGCGTTGCGACGCCGGTATGAACAGGCCGTGTTCGGCCTGCGGGCGCACGTCGCGGCGATGCGAAACGAAGGCGCATCCCCGGAAGATATCGCGCGCACGATCCACGCCGAACGCCGGCGCCTGGCGGCAACCTTCAAGGAACTGACGCCGGAACCGCTGCGCTCGTGCATCGACGATCGGACCCCTGCCGTCTATGGGAATCCGTTGGGCCCGACCATCGAGCGCCTCAGGGCGCAGGGCAAGAGCGGGGACGATATCATCGACAGCGCCGATTTCAACACCATCACTCTGGGGGACGGCCAGCCCTGCGCGCTACTCGCTCGCATCTTCCTATCCGGCTAAGGCAGGTGCGGCTACCATTGCGGGAATACGCGGATTTCGGATAGCACCACTGTCCATAGCCCCGGCGACAATCTGATCGTAGGTGATTGTGGCGCATTCAACGGCGCGGCGAATGAGATAG
>JARLIO010000066.1 GCA_031291675.1 Azospirillaceae bacterium | reverse complement strand
CTGACCACCGGCCAGGACCGCCATGTCCTCGAGCATCGCCTTGCGGCGATCACCGAAGCCCGGCGCCTTGACCGCGGCAACCTTGAGGCCGCCACGCAGCTTGTTGACCACCAGGGTGGCCAGGGCCTCGCCTTCGACGTCTTCGGATACGATCAGCAGCGGGCGCGACGACTGGACCACGGTCTCGAGCACCGGCAACAGTGCCTGCAGACCCGACAGCTTCTTCTCGTGCAGCAGGATGTAGGGGTTTTCCAGCTCCACGATCATCTTCTCGGCATTGGTCACGAAATAGGGTGACAGGTAGCCGCGGTCGAACTGCATGCCTTCAACGACTTCGAGCTCGGTCTCAAGGCCCTTGGCCTCTTCCACCGTGATCACGCCTTCGTTGCCGACCCGCTCCATCGCCTGGGCGATCATCTTGCCGATATCGGCTTCGCCATTGGCGGAAATCGTGCCGACCTGGGCGATTTCGGCGTTGGTTGCGACCTTGCGCGACCGCGACTTGATGTCGGTGATCACGGCTTCGACCGCCATGTCGATGCCGCGCTTCAGATCCATCGGGTTCATGCCGGCGGCAACGGCCTTGACGCCTTCACGAACGATGGCCTGGGCCAGCACCGTCGCGGTCGTGGTGCCATCACCGGCCAGATCGCTGGTGCGGCTGGCAACTTCGCGCACCATCTGGGCGCCCATATTCTCGAACTTGTCAGCGAGTTCGATGTCCTTGGCGACCGTCACACCGTCCTTGGTGATCCGCGGCGCGCCGAAGCTCTTGTCCAGGACCACGTTGCGGCCTTTGGGGCCCAACGTCACCTTGACGGCGTCAGCGAGAATGTCGACGCCACGAACCATGCGAGCGCGGGCGTCACCACCGAATTTTACGTCTTTGGCTGCCATGATTTGAGCCTTTCCTGATTATTCTATTTGTCGGGTGTCGGGATCGAACGGGTCGCTGTCGGCCTTCAATCAGGCCGCGACGTCGATCACACCCAGGATGTCGGACTCTTTCATGATCAGGAATTCGGCACCGTCGATCTTGACCTCGGTGCCGGACCATTTGCCGAACAGGATCCGATCACCGGCCTTGAGGTCGAGGGGGATCAGCTTGCCCTGCTCGTCACGAGCGCCCGGGCCCACAGCGATCACTTCGCCTTCCTGCGGCTTTTCCTTGACGGTGTCGGGGATGATGATCCCGCCCTTGGTCTTGGCATCCTGTTCCAGACGGCGAACAACGACACGATCATGCAACGGACGAAACGCCATGATTGATCCTCCCAATTCTCGAAATGCGTGGGGACGTGGCCCGCCCGTCGCGGGCGTTAGCACTCTCGTCCCATGAGTGCTAACTATCTAAGTCGGATGCGACGATCCGTCAAGGGCCATCACCGCCAGCGCCGCCCGCTGGCAGCACTCTCAAAAGACGACTGCCAAGTCTCTGTTATAAAACAGAATACTGTTGCAGGCTCCGGGATTTTTCAGGCACACTTGCCACAATAAATTCAAAACAAGTCGCCCCGGCTTCCTTCTTCTCTTCCTGGAGAGACGCAGATGACCGCACTTCGCTTGCAGATGCAGGGCTATCGCTTGATCGTCGCCGAGATCCTTTATCACATGCCCGATCACCCGGGGCTGTTGCAGACCTTCGTCTGGCAGGATCTGGACATCGCCCCGCGCTTTCCGATATTGGCGCGTTTCCTGGAATTCTGGCAGCGGGAGCTGGACGGAAAGCTGCATTCCGTCAAGGTCGCGGCGACGACGCTGATCAAGCCCGGCGAATTCCGTTATAGTGACGCGGAGTTCCGGCTGCAGTGACCGGGACGGTTCCGGGGCGAAACGGGTCGCCCCGGTATCCCGACGCCATTCAGGCGGTGATCGGCTTGGTGCCGTCGCCCAGCATCGCTTCGATGGCCTCGACCGCGGCGCGGGCGAAGGGACGGACCCGGCTGGGGATCTGCGACGGTTGGATTTGGGGGCCGAGAATGCCCACGCCGACCGGCTTCATGAAATCGAGCTGCAGTTCGATCAGGCTCTTGATCACCGCTTGGCCCATGACCAAACCATGACCGGTTTCCCCGGCCTCGATAATGCCGAGCACCGCGACCGCGTCGATATCGTCCCGCAACAGCAGACGCCTGGTTGCCAGCGGTGCTTCCATGGATCCCGGCACCCATGTCGTCGCCACGATATCGAGGCCGAGACGGGTCGCGGTTGCTTGCGCTTCCCGCTGCATGTCCTCGGCTTCGGTGCGATGGAACCGCCCCAGCACCAGACCAATTCGCGCCATGCCCTGTTCCCTGCTCTAAGATATGGAGATCGATCCGCGCGACAGGCGCGATATCGACTGTTCGGGGTCAGACCATAGGCAGCGGCCGCCGCGACCACAACAAGAACGTGGCCGGAAGCAGCGATCGGCCACTTGCCATTTCTGGAACGCTTGAAATTGGGAAAGCGCGAGGACGAGCCCGCGATATTGCCCCCAAGGGGCGCCATTTCGAAGGAAATGGCGCGAGCGACGGGACTTGAACCCGCGACCTCCGGCGTGACAGGCCGGCGCTCTAACCAACTGAGCTACACCCGCGTGAGGCCGCGTTGTTACGGCAATCCGGGGCCTCTGTCCATAGGAATTTTTGCAAAACCGTCATTTTTGGTGACGGGCCGCGCGGCGGCGCGGCTCGTGCGGGTCAGCACCGAAATAATAGGGTTCCTTTACGCTGGCCCGGTTACCATATCATCCAGGATCGATTGGGGCCCGACCGCGTGCCGGGCGTCCGGCAGACGGGGTCCGGGCCCGATGATCGGGCCGAACAGCCGCGGCTTCGACGCCGACACCTGACGGAGGCAAGCTTATCGTGCAGTTATCGCCAGCCTTACGCGACCGATCGGTGGGAACGGAAACGATCCCCGGTTGGACCCATTCGATCGAAACCGGCAGCACCGTTGACGGCCCCGGCATCCGTTTCGTGCTGTTCCTGTCCGGGTGCGCGCTGCGCTGTCAATACTGCCACAACCCGGACAGTTGGCACCTCAAGGAAGGCGAGAAGACCGATTCAGCCGCCATCGTCAGCGAGATCAAGCAATATGCCGATTTCCTGCGCCGGGGTCATGGCGGCGTAACCCTGAGCGGTGGCGAGCCTCTGGTTCAGGCGCCCTTCACCCGCGCGGTGTTCCACGGCTGCAAGCAACTGGGGCTGCACACCGCGCTCGACACTTCGGGATATCTGGGAGCCCTGGCCGATGACGACCTGCTCCACGACACCGACCTGGTGCTCCTGGACATCAAGAGCTTCAACCCGGAGGTCTACCGCCGGCTTACCGGTGTCGCCCTGGCGCCGACCCTGACCTTCGCGCGACGGCTGGCAGCGATGAACAAGCCGATCTGGCTGCGCTATGTCCTGGTTCCGGGCCTGACCGACAATTTGACCGATGTCGCCGGGTTGGCGGCCTTTGCCGCAACCCTGGGATCGGTGCAACGGGTCGACGTCCTGCCGTTCCATCAGCTCGGCTCCTTCAAATGGAACCAGCGCAACCTGGCCTATAAGTTGGCCGATGTCGAACCGCCGACACCCGAACTGACCGACGAGGTCCGCGAATTGTTCCGCGCCCAGGGGTTCCGCACGACCTGAGCCGGCGTTGCCCGGGCGGCTGCGATCGGCAACCGCTTGGCAACACCCCCGATGGATCGACACCGCACCCGGTGGCGCGGCTGGATCTGTGCCGGCTCCCGCGCTACATAAAGGGAACCACCGCCCGATCGTCGGACGGCGTTGTGATCGTCATCTCCATAGATTGCCATGCTCCGCAATATTGATCGTCCCCTGCGCCCCCTCCTGATCGCGGCAGCGTTTCTGGCTGCCGGTCTCGACGTGGCGGCGGCAGAGCCGTCCTCCGCCGATGTCCAGTGGGCGCAGACCATCTTGAAGGGCAAGGGGTTCGATGCCGGACGGCCCAACGGCGTCTTTACCCCCCAGACCCATGCGGCACTCGGCGCCTATCAGCGCGCCAACGGGCTTCCGGTCACCGGCAAGCTCGATCAGGCCACCGTCGACAAGATGATGAGCGAGCGGGCATCGAAGCCGGATGCCACGATCGGCAACATGGCATCGCCAAACAGCCAGGCCAATCGCCAGCACCGCGCCGAGATGCACGCCGCGCCCGAGAAGCCGCGCGCCAGCCCGCAGACGCCAGTTCAGAACGCCGGCGGTTCCGGCGACACGGTGATTGGCGGCGTGGTTCGCAGTGCCAGCGGTTCGCCGCCGCCTGTCGCGTCCGCAGCACCGGCGACCGGCACGACGACGTCGGCAATGACACACGCCCCGTCATCCCCGGGCTCGTCATCGAGCGACACGACCCGCGCAATCCCGCCAGCCACCAATGCCGCCCCCCGTGACGCGGTTGAGACCACGGCCGCCGATGCCGGCAATGAGCAGAGCTGGACCCTGACCGCACCGATCTGGGCCCGGTACGGCGTGTTCGGCGTCATCGGCCTCGTCGTGATCTGGCTGGGCAGCTGGTTCTGGTGGAGCGGTCGCCGTAACCATTCCGGCGCCGGATCCGACGCCGGCGACGCGGTCCCGGAACGTCGCGAGCCCCGCTTTGCCAGCGGAGCCACCGATCCCCGGGGAAAACAGCCGCCGCTGCGCGCGATCCGTTGAGGTCCGGCGCCGTTCTCAGGCCAGATTCTGCTTGAGAAAGGCCAGCGTCCGCTGCCAGGCCAATTGGGCATCGGCACGGTGATAATTCTGGCCGGTCGGATTGGCAAAGGCGTGATTGGCGTCATAGCTGTAAAGATCGGCGGGCTTATGGGCCTGGGCCATCGCCGTCTTGAAGCGCTCGACCATCGCCGGGTTGATGAAGGAGTCCTGGGTGCCAAAATGACCCAACACCGGGCCCTTGAGGGCAGCAAGCTGCGCCGGCGTCTTGTCCAGCACACCGTAATAGATGACCGTGGCGTCGACCGGTGTCGCCAGTGAGGCATTGAGCGACCAGCCACCGCCAAAACACCAGCCGACCACGCCGACCTTGCCAGTGCCGCGGTCATGGCGGCGCAACCACTCGATCCAGCCGACCACGGTTTCGGTCGCGGTCTTGGCATCGACGGATTTGGTCAAGCCCTGGGCTTCCTCCGGCGTTGTCGCGACCTTCCCCTTCATCAGGTCACAGGCCAGGGTGAGATAGCCGAGTTGGGATAGTTCGGCGGCGACCGCCTTGATCTGGTCATTGAGCCCCCACCACTCGTGGATCAGCAGCACCGCCGGCGCCTTTGCGGCCTGCGGCAGACCGAGGGCACCCGATACCGTGTCCCCCGATGGCAAACTCAGGCTTTGGGGCTCCAGGCCGGCCGCGGCGGCTCGCGCCAGGCTGGCATCGGCAAGCACAGCGGCCAGGGGAACCCCGGCCAACCCCTTGATCACAGTCCGCCGCTCAAACATGACGAAAACCCTCCGTTCACGTTGCCTGTTGTTCCGGCATGCTGTCGGCTGGGACTACTTGGTCCCAAACATCCGATCACCGGCATCGCCGAGACCCGGGACGATATAGGCGTTTTCGTTCAGATGGCTATCGAGGGCGGCGACGTAAACCGGGATGTCGGGGTGGGCCGCATGAAAAACACGGACACCTTCGGGCGCCGAAACCAGGGCCAGAAAGCGAATCGAACGGTCTTCGACGCCATGCCGATTGAGCACGTCACAGGCATGGACCGCCGAATGGCCGGTCGCGAGCATCGGGTCGACCAGGATGAACAGCCGCCCTTCCGGTTCGGGCAATTTCACCAGATATTCGACCGGCTTCAGCGTTTCATGGTCGCGGAACAACCCGATATGGCCTTCACGGGCCGACGGCATCAGGTCATGCAGCCCCTGGGCCATCCCCAGTCCGGCGCGCAGGATCGGCACGATCGCAACCTTTTTGCCGGCCAGAACCGGCGCGTCCATTGTGGTCAGCGGGGTTTCGATCGGCTGTGTCGTCAGCGGCAGATTGCGGGTGATCTCATAGCCCATCAACAGGGCAATTTCCCGGATCAGCGTCCGAAAACTGCTGGTCGAGCTATGGCGATCCCGCATCAACGACAATTTGTGCTGGATCAACGGGTGGGTCAGAATGAAAAGATTCGGGTAGTCGGCATGGGTCTGCATGATGCTGGATCGGATGGCCGTGGCAGGAATTTGGCCACCTTACACCAATCCACGCGGCTGGCGACCCACCATCGCCGCAACAGGCCGCCGCGACACCCTGTCAGGGGTCCACCGTGACACCACCAGGGCGGGGACGGGAAACGACACAGGCCCCGCCCCCTTTTCGGAAGACGGAGCCTGTGTCGTTGATCGCCAGCCTGCGTGCCACCCGGCCGGCAAAACCGGTTCCGATTACGCCGCTGCGCGCTTGTCCTGAACCTTGGCGATCCGGCGCTTCAAGCGCAGAGCGATCGGGCTCAACACATCGTCATGGGCGTCGAGCAGGAACGCGTCCAGACCGCCCTTGTGTTCGATCGACCGGATGGCATTGGTCGACAGCCGCAGCCGCACCATCTGGTTCAAGACATCACTCAACAGCGACGTCTGTTGGAGGTTGGGTGCGAAACGGCGGCGGGACTTGTTGTTGGCATGACTGACATTGTTGCCAAACTGGGTACCCTTGCCGGTCACGGAGCAACGGCGAGCCATCGAACGATTCCTTCGAAAACGCAGCAGAAAAGCGCAAAAATACGACCCGGGCCAGCGGATCTGCCAACGGGAGGACCGTGTATAGTCGAACCCACCGCCGAACGTCAAGGCTTCGTCGATGAAACGCGCCCGTCGGGCCGGCTTTTCACCGATTTTCGCCGTGACGGTCCCCGCTGCCCCGCCGTATCCCGTCAAGAGCCGCCACGGCACGACGGCAATGACATCGACTCGTGCGCCGGCCGCGCCCCCGTCCCGACCTTCAACCACGGACACGCCAGCGTTCACCCGGTCCCCCTCGGGATCGCGACAGCGACCGGGGGTCTCAGGCGTTGCTGTCCGCAGCATCATGGATGCCATTGCCATTTGTCGCGTCCGACTCGACGCTGCCGGTCTTGGCCTTGGCCGCGCGGGTGCGACTGCGGGTTCCCGACCGGACCGGTCGGGACTCGGACTTCCCGGTTTCAGCGCCACTATCGACCGCCGCCGTGACCGCATCGGCCGTGACCGCCGAGACTGCAACCGGCAGCGCATCCGTGGGCGCCGCCGCGGTCTCCACCGCCGCCGCCGGGGCCTCGACCGTCACAATATCGGCGGTCACCGCCGGGGCCTCAACCGCGGCCGCCGCGGCCTCAGCCAGCGGCGCTGGGGCCTCAACCGCGATCGGCGCGGCAACCGCCGTCGCACTGTCGGCAACCGAGGCCACGGCTTCGGTCTCGACAGCCGACTCGTGCGCCGCGAGCGCGCTGGCCTCGGCACTGCTGGCGACCAGGCCGTTCAACAGTGCCGACAGGGTCTCGCTGAACTGATGATACAAGGTCTGCAGGTCAGCCGTGGTGCGGGCTGCCGATGTCTCGAGGAAGGCACGTTGGATCTCGACGATCTCGGCGGCCGAGCGCGCCGCGGCGAGGCGTTGCGCGAAGCGGGTCGTGTCGTTCGCGGTCGCGGTCACGGAATTGATCCAGGTCCGATAGCCGGCGTTGAACAATTCGGCAGCCTGACGGGAGCAGACAGCCGCCTTCTCGGCATTCGTCCGGGCCAGATCGGAAAGGTCTTTCAAGCGGGAAACGGGATAAGGGGAAGCCATCGCGCAAGGTCTCCAAAAAAGGGGTCGCGAAAGATCGAGCCCGGGGTTGCAAACGAGAGGTTGCAAGCTGCGTGGCAGACGGCTTTGTCTTCCTGGCGGGCGCGGTTGCGGCATCACTTTTCCGCAGCGCAACCGTATCAAATTCCTTGTGCGGCGCAATAGGCTTCGATCAGAGACGCTCCGTTCGGACGCTACTGCGACTTTTTCTCGCTGGATCCCATTTCGCGCGGGGCGAGAAATCGCGCCAGCAGGGCCCGGGCTGCGGTCGGTGGCGCGACACGCCCGGCAATGACGGCCGCTTCATCGCGCGACAAATCGGCCGCAACCGCCGGGTCGGAGCGAAACGCGGCCTCCAGGTTGCCGAGGATCTCGCTCCACAGCCAGGACCGGGCCTGTTCGGCGCGGCGCGCCTCGAAATGGCCGCCGGCGCGCATCGCATCGGCGAAGGCGGCGATCTCGTCCCAGATGGCATCGATGCCCTGGCCGGTGATGGCCGAACCGCTCAGCACCGGAACCCGCCACCCCGCGCGGCCGGCGCGCAACAGCGTCAGCGCATGGCGATAGTCGGCCACGGCCTGGCGCGCCGCGGCCATCAGATCGCCATCGGCCTTGTTGACAACGATCAGGTCGGCAAGCTCGACGATGCCCTTCTTGATCCCCTGCAACTCATCGCCGCCCCCTGGCAGCAACAGCAGCATAAACAGATCGACCATGTCGGCGACGGCGGTTTCTGACTGGCCGACACCCACCGTCTCGACGATGATGACGTCGTGACCGGCAGCCTCGCACAACAGCATCGCCTCCCGGGTGCGTCGGGCCACGCCGCCCAGCGTGCCGCCGCTGGGTGACGGCCGGATGAAGGCTGCCGGATGACGGGTCAATTCCGCCATTCGGGTCTTATCACCCAGAATCGAACCGCCGGTGCGCTGCGACGAGGGATCAACGGCCAGGACCGCGATCCGGTGCCCACGGCCGATGAGGTGCAGACCGAAGGTCTCGATGAAGGTCGATTTGCCGACCCCGGGAACACCGGAGATGCCGATCCGGATCGACCGGCCGGTCTGGGGCATGAGCGCGGCGATCAGGGCTTCGGCGGCAAGCCGATGGTCGGCCCGCGTCGACTCAACCAGAGTAATCGCCTGCGCCAGCGCGCGACGGTCTCCTTGACATAGCCGCACGGCCAGGGACGGGTCGATAAAGGGCGGATCGATCATCGTAGGACACAGCCTACAGCGCGGTTCGGAAGATGCAAGGTCCCGGATCGCCGGGCAGCGGTTCTCATTTTGGTGACGAAGCGTTGGGCTTTCGCCCAAACCCAACGGGGCAAACCCCCAGACCCCTTTGTTTTTGTCAAAATAGAGGGGGATTCGGGGTTCACCCCGAGCGGGTGCGGGCGGCAGCCCGCTTCCTCGCCAAAATGAGAACTGCTGATCGCCGGGCCGCGGGCTATTCGGCGGCCTCCTGCGTCGCCTCCTGCTGACTGCGCCACATCGCGGCATAGGCACCCTCGGCCGCCAGCAGAGCGTAATGATGACCGCGTTCGACGATGCGGCCGCCATCAAGCACGATGATCTCGTCGGCATCGACCACGGTCGACAGGCGGTGAGCGATCACCAGCGTGGTACGGCCACGGCTGACCTCGTGCAGATTGGCCTGGATCTCGCGCTCGGTATGAGTGTCCAGGGCGCTGGTCGCCTCGTCAAACAGCAGGATCGCCGGGTTCTTCAGAATGGTCCGGGCGATCGCGACGCGCTGCTTCTCACCGCCTGAGAGCTTCAGGCCGCGTTCGCCGACCATGGTGCGATAGCCATCGGGCAGCGCCGCGACGAAGCCATGGATATGGGCCAGATGGGCGGCCTGTTCGATTTCCGCGGGCGACGACGCGGGCCTGCCATAGGCGATATTGTAATGGAGCGTATCGTTGAACAGGACGGTATCCTGCGGCACGATGCCGATCGCGGCGCGCAACGAGGATTGGGTCACGGTGCGGATATCCTGGCCGTCGATCAGAATGGCGCCGCCATCGACATCATAGAAGCGAAACATCAGGCGGCTGATGGTCGACTTGCCGGCACCGGAGGGGCCGACAATGGCGACGGTGTGCCCGGCGGGGACCTCGAAGTCGATCCCCTTGAGGATGGTGCGGCGCTGATCATAGCCGAACATGACATTCTGGAACCGGATCGCGCCGCCGCGCAGGGCCAGGGGCCGGGCATCCGCGGCGTCGGCGATCTCGCGATCGAAGGTCAACAGGTCAAACATGGCTTCCATGTCGATCAGGGCCTGTTTGACCTCGCGATAGACGAAGCCGAAGAAGTTCAGCGGCAGATAGAGTTGCAGCAGATAGGTGTTGACCAGAACGAAATCGCCCAGGGTCAGGCGTCCTGCAACAATGCCGCTGGCGGCCATATACATGATGATGGTCAGACCGACCGCGATAATCACGGCCTGGCCGATATTGAGGATCGACAGGCTGGTCTGGCTGGCGACCGCCGCCGATTCATAGCCCTTCAGGGCCGAATCGTAACGCCGCGCCTCGTGTTCCTCGTTGCCGAAATATTTGACGGTCTCGTAGTTCAGCAGGCTGTCGATCGCCTTGGTGTTGGCGCGACTGTCCTCCTCATTCATCAGGCGACGAAACCGTGTCCGCCACTCGGTGACCAGAAGCGTATAGGCGATATAGCCCGCCACGGTGATCAGGGTCACCAGGGCGAACCAGACGTTGAACAGCCGCCACAGGATGCCGCACACCAGGGCAATTTCCAGCAGGGTCGGCAGAATGTTGAACAGCATGAAGCGCAGCAGGGTCTCGATCGCCCGCGTGCCGCGCTCCAGCGACCGGGTCAGCCCGCCGGTCTGGCGTTCCAGATGAAAGCGCAGGCTCAGCGCGTGAAGATGCCGGAACACCTTCAGCCCGGCCGCGCGGATCGCGCGCTGCGCCACTTTGGCGAAAATCGCGTCGCGCAGTTCGGCGAAGGCCAGCGCGATGATCCGTGCCAGGCCATAGGCCAGAATCGCCGCGACCGGTATCGTCAGCGCGGCGGTCGCCAGCGACACCGGAGTGGCCGCGCCGGGTGCCGACAACCCGTCGATGCCGCGCTTGAAAAACACCGGGACATAGACATTCGCCACCTTGGCGATAACGAGAAACACCATGGCGACGACGACGCGGCCCCGCATCTCCCAGTCGCCGACGGGCCAAAGATAAGGCAGCAGCGTGCGGATCGTTCCGGAATGGCTGCTGCGGGGGGCGGAGGACATGGGACGAGCCATCAGGGGATCGGAGGCGGCAGGAAGCCACGGGCCCTTAACGTCGGGTCTCCGCGCCGAAAATCCAGGGGCGGAAATCCAGCGCCACGATGTTTTCGCAACCGCTGTTTCCCAAACGGCACGTGACCGCCACCGGCGGGCCCGGGGGCGCGCCCGAAACCCGACAGAGGCAGGCCCCCGGCTGTCAGCCTGCCTGCAGTGAATTCAGGAAGGTCCGGACCTCGCCGCGCAATTGCTCGGCCTTGCCGGAGAGAGAAGCCGCCGAATTAAGCACGCTGACCGAGGAGCTGGCGGTTTCCTGCGCCGCGGCATTGACGCCGCCAATATTGGACGAGATTTCGCCGGTGCCGCTCGCGGCGTGCTGGACACTCAGGGCAATCTCCTGCGTTGCCGCCGCCTGCTGATTGACGGCCGCGGCGATGGCAGCGGCGACCTCGCTGATCTCGGTGATGGTCGCGCCGATACCCTTGATCGCCGTGACCGTCTGGCCGGTCGCGCCCTGGATCTCGGCGATCTGGCTGCCAATTTCCTCGGTGGCCCGCGCCGTCTCATTGGCAAGAGCCTTGACCTCGTTCGCCACCACCGCGAAGCCCTTGCCGCTGGCGCCGGCCCGCGCCGCCTCGATCGTGGCATTGAGCGCCAGCAGGTTGGTCTGACTGGCGATACCCTGGATCAGCTTGACCACATCGCCAATACGTTGCGCCGACTGGGCGAGACGGTCGACGGTGGTTCCGGTCGCGCCCGCCTGGGCGACCGCCTCACGCGCCATGATCGTCGACCGTTCGACCTGCCGGCCGATCTCGCCGATCGAGGCTGACAGTTCCTCGGTGGCGCTGGCGACGGTCTGAACATTTTGCGAGGTCTCTTCGGTCGAGGCCGCGACCGCGGCACATTGCCGGTTGGTCTGCTCGGCGGTGGCACCGAGCGACTGCGCGGCCAGGACCATGTCGCGCGACGTCGTGGCGACCGACTCGACGATCTCGCCCACCGTCAGATCGAACGCGCCGGCAAGATTGTACATCACCTGCCGGTGCTCGCGTGCCGTTTGCTCCTTGCTCGCGGCTTGCGCCTGTTCCAAATCCCGGCTGCGCAGGCCGTTGATCCGAAAGACCCGAACCGCCGCCGCCATTTCACCGACCTCGTCGGTGCGCTGGTCATCGGCGATCTCGGCCGAAAAGTCGCCCTCGGCAAGCCGCGCCATCGTGCGTTTCAGCCGGCCGAGCGGTACCGCGATGTTGCGGCCGACAATGTAGGCGACGCCACTGCTGACGATGACGATCGCCAGGGCGTAAAGCGCCAGATGAAGAGCCAGACGGTGATAATCCGCCTCGACATCGTCGACATACAGTCCGGCGGTCACAACCATGTCCCAGGGGCGGAAGGCCTTTACGAAAGCGATTTTGGGCTGCGGTTCCGTCTGGCCCGGCCTGGCGAGCATGTAATCGTCGGTGCCCTCGCCGACGCGGCCCACGGCAATCATGGCGGCAACGTGCGCCTTGCCGGTGACATCAGTGGTCGCAATTCTATTGCCGCCCTCCTCCTCCGGCTTCAGGGGGTTGACCAGCGAGACGCCGTCCATACGATAGACCACCAGATAGCCGTTGCCATTGTCGAACCACAGGGCGTGGACGACGTCGCGGAAGCGCGCGAGGGCATCGTCGCGGCTGAGTTTGCCGGCGGCAACCTGTTTCTCCAGAGACCCGGCCAGACTGACGGCCGTGTCGACAACGGCCCGCAATTCGCCGATCCGATCCTGCAACATCCGGTCATGCTGGATTGATGTCGCGACGCCCAGGCCGGCAAGCAGCGAAACCGTCGACAAAACCACGAGGATGACCAGCTTTGTCCGTATTCTGAGGCGGGCTAGGATATTCATTGCAAACTCCAGACGCGAATGGCCGGGCCGCGCTGGCAGGCGGGCCGCTGTATATCTTTTTGATGAATTTTACCCTGACCGCCATAGATGAATTAAAAATGAAAGCAAGCATAAAATGCCTGTCAGATGTAAACGGGATCCGCCATCGCCTCGACCCCTGGCGTCGGAACTGAATTGCAGGGTCAATCGTGACGGCGGCCCGGTATTCAGAACGGGGTTTCCATTTTCAGAGGCGACCAAACCCGATATTGCCGTCCTTCGCGTCAATCCCGATTTCGGCTTAACCATGCACGCAGAACCCGGGCCAACGCTTCCCGGGCCTGATCGTCGCGACCAAGCGCCTGACGCAACTGCTCGCGCAATTTCTCGACCGCGGGCGACAGCGTCGGTGACTGCGGCGTCGGTTGTGGCAATCGTGGCGGGTGCGGTGGTGATTTGCGCATGACGCCCGGCAGTCAGGGGATCGCCGGACCCGCCCCGGAAACGCGCGCTCCGGGCATCGCGGCCATGCTCGCGGTATACACGGCCGGCGGCAGCAATTCAATGAAATGGCGGGTCGGTATGGCCTCGGTGCCGTCGCGCCAGGCGACAGCGAGGTCGAGATAAGCCCCGTCGTCAAGGATCTCGCGATAACAGACCCCTTCGACCTGCAACGCGGCCATGCAGCGCGGCGCGACGGCGACCCCCAGACCGACGGCGGCCAGGGTGACGATTGTCGACATCTGGTGCATCTCCTGGGCGATCCGGGGCGTGAACCCGGCATTGGCGCACAGGCGCATCACGGTATCATAGAGGCCGGTCCCCAGACGACGGGCGTGAAGGACGAAGGGTTGGTCGCGCAAGGCGACCATCCGGATCGGATCGACACCGGCCAGCGGATGGTCGCCGTCGAGGACGGCGACCAGGGGCTCGCGCAGCAGAATCCGGATCACGACCATTCCCGGTGGGATTGGCGCCGCAGGGCGCACGAAACCGATATCGATCCGGCCATCGCCGAGTTGCTCAACCTGCTCGGCGGTCGAGGTTTCGGTCATCTCCAGCACAATGCCGGGCCAGGCCCGACGATAGCGACGCAACAGCGTCGGCATCAGGCCGTTGAACAGGCAGGATGGTGTGAAGCCGATTTTCAGGCGCCCCAATTCGCCCCGCGCGGCGCGGCGAGCGGTTTCAGCCGCGCGTGTCGCTTGAACCAGGGTTGCACGAGCCTCATCGAGAAACAGCCGGCCGGCCTCGGTCAGGGCGACGCTGCGCCGCGTCCGTTCCAGCAGCCGCACCCCCAACTCTTGTTCAAGGGCTTGAATTTGTTGACTCAGTGGGGGTTGGGCAATGTGCAGCCGATCCGCGGCATGGCCAAAATGCAGCTCCTCGGCGACCGCGACAAAATAGCGGAGATGACGCAAATCCATTGTCGACACCCTGATATCGAAAACGTCTCAATTGGCCACGATAAATATATTAGCGCTCAGGAACTGTGGGGCGCAAATAACCTTCGGGGATCAAGGAGCCCCGCTGACCATGTTTGACCGCCGTCGTTGCGCCGTTGTCCTCGCCGGGTATTGCGCCTTCCTCGACCTTTATGTGACACAATCGCTGTTGCCACAATTGGCGAACCTGTTCCATGCCAGTCCGGCCCAGATCGGCTTGACGGTGACGGTGGCGACATTTGCCGTAGCCTTGACCGCGCCCTTCATCGGTGTCCTGGCCGACCGGATCGGGCGCCGCGGCCTGATCATCGGCGCGGCGCTGGGGATTGCCATCCCGACCGCACTGTTGTCGACCGTCGACAATCTGCCCGCGATGCTGGTCTGGCGCTTCGTCGAAGGCATCTTCGTGCCGGCGATCTTCTCGGTCACGATTGCCTATATCGGCGATGAATGGGAGGGGTTGGAAGCGGCCGAAGTCACCGGATTCTACATGGCGGGCACGGCCGCCGGCGGTTTCTCGGGCCGCTTCGTGACGGCCCTGGTCGCCGACTGGTGGGGTTGGCGTGAAAGCTTCCTGGTCATGGCGGCGTTCAATGTCGCCATCGGCCTGTGCATCTGGAAACTGATGCCGCCATCGCGGCATTTTCACCGGGCACAGAATTTGCGGGCTTCCTTGACCGCGATGGTCCACCACTTCGCGAATCCCGTTCTGGTCGCAACCTTCGTTGCCGGGTTTGGCGTGCTGTTTTCGCTGGTCGCGACCTTCACCTATGTGAACTTCTACCTGGCCGCACCGCCATTCCTGCTGGGAACGGCGGCGCTGGGGGCAATTTTCTCGGTTTATCTCGTCAGTTCGGTCGGCTCGCCGCTGACCGGCACCTTGATCCGGCATTTCGGGCGTCGCGGCACCGTGGCAATCTCGGTGGCGGTCTCCAGCGCGGGCCTGCTGACGACGCTGGTCCCGTCGCTCCCGGTCGTGATCCTGGGCTTGGCCTTCGGGGCCCTCGGCGTCTTCATCTGCCAGGGAACAGCGACCGGGTTCATCACCGTGACGGCCACAGAGGGGCGATCCTCGGCAGTCGGGCTCTATGCCAGCTTCTACTATGTCGGGGGCAGCGTCGGCGCCGTGCTGCCCGGGCTGATCTGGTCGTGGGCGGGATGGCCGGGTTGCGTCGCTATCGTCATCCTCGATCTCCTGGCGATCGTCGCCGTGACCGCCATTGCCTGGGCGCCACGAACCGAAAAGGTCACGAACAAGGTCCTGCCCCGGGCCGTTGCGGCTCAGTGAACCGCGACGGTCCCCGGGGAAACCGGCGCGCCCGCCCGTTCAGGCGACCGCGCTGGCGCGGGGGCCCGTTCAGGCGACCGCGCTGGCGCGGGGCCCATTCAGGCGACCGCGCTGGCGCGGGGCCCATTCAGGCGACCGCGCTGGCGCGGGGCCCATTCAGGCGACCGCGCTGGCGCGGGTCGTGGCACCGGCACCCGGGGGCAGATTGACCGCCTCGACACGCCAGGCCGGCGGCCGACCGTCAAGCTCAAGGCGATCGATCCGGGTCAGGGACAGATTGTCGATGCGAAACGCCAGTGCCCGCTCGGGATCCAGGCCCAGAGCCACGGCCAGGGCCCCGCGGATCGTGCCCCCATGGCACACCGCGACGATGTCCTGGCCAACATGGCGCGCCGACTGGTCGAGCATGGCGATCGCGACCCGGGCCACCAATTCCATGAAGCTTTCACCCCCGGGCGGCCGCTCCAACGCCGGAGCGAGCCAGAACGGATGATCCTCGCCCTTGCGGCTGTCGCAGAGCTGCTGATGACTGATGCCCTGCCAGTCACCAAAATTCTGTTCGATCAGGTCCGGCACGACAATCGGCGTCGGTCGCGGGATCTCCGAGTGGAAATCCCCCGCGTCCAGGATCGCCGCCGCCGTCGCCCGGGTGCGCTGCAACGGCGTTTCGAGCCAAACCGCCCGCCGCGGCACCGTCTGCGCCAGGCCGGCAAAATCAGCCTCGTTGCTGGTATCGGCCAGGACGTCGCGTTGGCCATAGATCAGCCGCTCGGGGTTAATGACCGGAGCATGGCGGATCAGCCACCACCGGGTCACCGCGGCGGTCATCGTAGCACCACCATCACAAAAAGCATCGTCACCTCCGCCACCTGCTGGGCCGCGCCCAGCACGTCACCGGTATAGCCGCCGATCTGGCGTTGCGCCAGCCAGGCAAAGGCCAGCACGGCAACGGTGGCGACCGCGACCGGCACAGCGCCCGCCAGCGCCCCGGCGACCGCGACGCCAAGAACCAGTCCGGCGCACACCCGCCCGCGCGTCGGACGGCCCTGGCTGGCGCCGACGCCGCTGACCCGGGCCGAGGGCAGCAGCAGGATCAGCGCCGGCAGCACCGCCCGCGACCAGGCACCGGCGGCGATCAGTGCCATCAACCCGAGGAGCGGCGCGTCCAGCGCCGCCAGGCAACTGGCGCGCAGCCCCAGCGTCAGGATCAACGCCATTGCGCCATAGCTGCCGATTCGGCTGTCGTGCATGATCGCCAATTTGTGCGCCGTGTCGCGGCCGCCGCCGAAGCCATCGGCGGTGTCGGTCAAGCCGTCCTCATGAAGGCCGCCGGTGGCCAGAACCCCGATCGCCAGCGCCACCAGCGCCGACGGCAACGGTGGTGCGCCAATCAGCCGCATCAGGGCAAAGCCGGCACCGGCCAGAGCGCCGACCAGCACCCCGACGACGGGGTACCAGGCCATCGCCCGCGCCGGCAGATCCGCGGCGAAAACCGCGGTGCCCGGCACCGGCAGCCGGGTTAACAGCATCAGGGCGGTCCGCGCTTCGGCAATCGGGTTCATCAATGTTCTGCCAATCAATATCTGGTAGGTAGGTGGGGCATCCGCGCCATAGGTATAACAAAGTGTATGGCTTTTGGTGCCGATCATGTTTATTGGCGGGCATCGCCGGACGGAAAGACCGATGATGGACCTGCCCATCCCGCCGGCGACCCCCTCCTTTGCTGATTCTGCTGTGGACACCACCCCATGACCAAGCCTGCTGCTTCCCTTGATGAAATGCGTGCGCTGCTGCGCGACATGCCGGGCCCCGATCTCGACGCCGGGACCGCGGCAACGCTGCGTCAGCGGCACTTGACCAAGCCGCTCGGCGCGCTGGGTCGCCTGGAGGATCTGGCGATCTGGCTGGCGACCTGGCAAGCCCGGCATCCCCCCGAGCTGCGCCGGCCGCGGATCGCCGTGTTCGCCGGCAATCACGGCATCGCCGCCCGCGGCGTCTCGGCCTACCCCGCCGCCGTCACCGCGCAGATGGTGCAGAATTTTCTCAATGGCGGCGGCGCGGTCAATCAGCTGGCGCAGCAATTTGACGCCGATCTGCGGGTTTATGAGCTCGATCTCGACAATCCGACCGCCGACTTCACCGAGGGCCCGGCGATGAGCGACGCCGGCTGCGCCCATGCCATGGCCTACGGCATGATGGCGGTCGAAGCCGGCATCGATGTGCTGTGCCTGGGCGAGATGGGCATCGGCAACAGCACCGCCGGTGCCGCGCTGTGTGCCGGCCTGTTCGGCGGCCCGGGGGTGGATTGGGTCGGACCGGGAACCGGGGTCGATGCCGCGGGTCTGGCGCGAAAAATCGCCGCCGTCGACGCCGGGATCGCGGCCAATGCCGCGCGACTGACCGATCCTTTCGAGGTGCTGCGCTGCCTGGGCGGGTTCGAACTGGCGGCAATCACCGGAGCGATCCTTGCGGCGCGCCGGGCCCGGACGCCAGTGGTCCTGGACGGTTACGCCTGCTGCGCCGCGGCTGCCGTGCTGTTCAAGGCCGATCCCCGGGCGCTCGACCATTGCGTGGTATCGCACCGTTCCGCCGAACCGGGGCATACCAGGCTGCTGGATATTCTGGGCCAGAAGCCCTTGCTCGATTTCGGGCTGCGTCTCGGCGAAGGTTCCGGCGCGGCACTGGCACTCCCGATCCTGCAAGCCGCGGCCGCCTGCCACAACGGCATGGCGACCTTCGGCGATGCCGGGGTCAGCACCGCCACCGCGGATGACACCCCCAGCATTCACTAAAAAACCCGCGGGTCCGGCCCGGTGCTGTACCGCCGGGCCGGGACCGATCTCACTCCCCGGTTACCAGCAACGCGCCACGTTGTTGCGCTTGATGGAACAGGCGCAGGAACAGCGCGGCCGCGCCCGCCAAATAAACCAGGTTCAAACCCACCGCCAGGGCGAAGTCACCCAGCGGAAAGGTATGGTGAAACTGGACCGCTCGCATGCCTTCAAAGACATGGGAGGACGGCAGCAGCCAGGCGACCCCTTGCAACAGCGGCGGCAGCACCGAGACCGGGTAATAGACCGCGGAAACCGGGGCCAGAATGAACACCGCCATCCAGGCCAGATTCTCCGCCCCCAGCCCCCAGCGCAGGATCAGCCCGGTCGCGATCAGGCCGAGCCACCAGCCCATCACCATCAGATTGATGAAAAACGCCAGCAACGGCAGGCCCAGGTCGAACACCGAATAGCCAAACACCGGCATCGCCAGCAGCGCCGCCGGCAGAACACCGACGACGGTGCGCATCAGGCTGACCAGCATCATCGAAACCACCCATTCGCCCGGGGTCAGCGGGCTGACGAACAGATGGCCCAGATTGCGCGACCACATTTCCTCCAGGAACGACAGGGCCATGCCGATCTGGCTGCGGAACAGCACATCCCACAGCAGCACCGCCGCGATCAGAACCCCGCCAGCCTGCGCCACCCAACTGCTGTTGGTTGCCAGGAAACTGTTGATGAAGCCCCACAATAGCATCTGAATCGTCGGCCAATAGACCAGATCGACCAGTCGGGGCCAGGAACGCCGCAACAGATACCAGTAGCGCAATTCCATGGCGTAGATGCGGCGGAGTCGCAAAACCATCATCGCCGCAGCCGCCTCCGAGGCCATCGTCATGCCGCATCCGCCCGGCCGGTGCCGTCGGCATTGCCATCACGGTCCCGCGCGATGTCGATGAAGACATCCTCCAACCGGTCCCGGCCATAGCGGCCCAGCAGGTCGGCGGGCGTGCCCCGCGTGACGACACGGCCGCTCCGCATCACCAGGACCTGGGCGCACAGGCGTTGCACCTCGTCCATATTGTGCGAGGCCAGCAGAATCGTCGCCCCGGTCTCATCGCGATACCGCTCCAGATAGGTGCGGACCCAGTCGGCGGTGTCGGGATCCAGCGACGCGGTCGGCTCATCCAGAAGCAAGACACGCGGCCGGTTCAACAACGCCTTGGCCAGGGCGACCCGGCTCTTTTGCCCCGCCGACAGACTTCCGGTCGGCCGGGTCAGGAACCGGTTGATGTCAAGTTCGGCAGCAAGGTCGCGGATCCGCGCCGCGATCCCGGACAGGCCATAGAGATGGGCGTAGACCGTCAGATTCTCCGCAACCGTCAAGCGGTGGGGCAGATCAACATAAGGCGACGAAAAATTCAGTCGCGGCAGAATGCGGCTGCGCTCCCGTGGCATCTGATGCCCCAGGATCTCGATCACCCCCGAGGTCGGCAATGACAGCCCCAGCAACATCGACAGGGTCGTGGTCTTTCCCGCCCCGTTTCCGCCCAGCAATCCGGTGACGCTGCCGGCGGGAACGGTGAAAGAAATGCGATCGACGGCGACCAGCGCGCCGAAGCACTTCGTCAAGTCATCGACTTTGATCACAGCATGCGACATAAAGTGCAATATGGCTGGTCTGGTGGATCGAGACCAGGGGCAAAGCGCTGCGGCATCGGGCCCACCCCGGATCCGACGACGTCCACCACCACATCACCGTGACACGGCGCGGCGATGTTTGTTGCGGAGCTGAGGTGTGGGAGGACGCTTATGACGGCAGGGGATCCGAAGCGATGGTGACCGACAGGTGCGCGCGATGAGTGAGTTCACTCTACCCTTCGGGCTGGGACGAATCCCGGCGGCAGACTGGATGCCGTGGAGCCGATCGGTGAGCACCCATCACCCGCAGCCGCTGCAGATCGACGGGCGCGTCACGCTGCGAACCCTGATCCTGATCCGCTGGGTGGCCATCACCGGTCAGACCATCGCGATTCTCACGGTCCGCTTCGGGCTCGGGCTGGCCTTGCCGCTGGGGCCGATGCTGGCCGCGATCGGCGCCTCGGTGGCGCTCAACGGGCTGGCCCTGGCGCAGCGCGGCGCACGTCCGCGCCTCAGTGATCGCGATGCCGCGCTCTATCTGGGCTACGACACCCTGCAATTATCGCTGCTGTTGTTCCTCAGCGGCGGCCTGCAAAATCCGTTCGCGCTGCTGATGCTGTCGCCCTTGACCGTCGCCGCCGCGATTCTGACCCGGCGCAGTGTGATCGTTCTGACCAGCCTTGCCGTCGTCTGCCTGACCGCGTTGTCGCTCTGGTCTTTTCCCCTGCCCTGGCCCGATGGGCCGCTGACCCTGCCGCCGCTGTTTGCGATTGGAATCTGGATCGCGCTGACCCTCTCGGCGGTTTTCATCACGGCCTATGTCTGGAGCGTCGCGCGCGAGGCGCGGCGGATCTCCGACGCCCTGGCCGCCAGCCAGATCGCGCTGTCACGCGAACAGAAGCTCTCGGCGCTGGGGGCTCTGGCCGCCGCCGCGGCTCATGAGCTGGGTACGCCGCTCGGCACCATCGCCCTGGTGGCCAAGGAGCTGTCGCGCGAGATCCCCAAGGACAGCCCGTTCGCCGAAGACATCGCGCTGTTGCAAAGCCAGAGCGGCCGGTGCCGCCAGATCCTCGCCGACCTGGCGCGCAAGCCCGAAACCGAGGGTGGTGAACCCTATGACCGGCTGACACTCGGGGCGCTGATCGACGCCGCCGCCGGCGCCTATCGCAACAATGACATCGCCTTCAACGTCACCGTCGAACAAAGCGGCAGCGACACCGAGCCGATGATCCGGCGCAGCCCCGAAATCATCCATGGGCTGGGCAACCTGCTTGCCAACGCGATCCAGTTCGCCCGCACCTGGGTCGATGTCTGTGTCACCTGGGACGGCGAGGCCGTCGTCGTCACCGTGATCGACGACGGCCCGGGCTTTCCGGCAACCGTGCTGAACCGGTTGGGCGAACCCTATATTTCAACACGCGCGGAAACCACCGGCCATATGGGCCTGGGAATTTTCATCGCTCAGACATTGTTGGAACGGACCGGTGCCGAGGTCGCGTTCAGCAATAATCATAGCGGGGGGGCGCAAGTTGTCGTACGGTGGTCGCGCCCCATTCTCGAGTGGAATGCTGGATAACGGGATAAGCAATGACCTCTGACAGCGATCAGACCAACGAAACACCCAAGCTTACTTTCACCGGCGATGCCGCGCGGAGTCTGCTGATTGTCGACGACGACGCGCCGTTCCGCAGCCGATTGGCGCGCGCGATGGAAAAGCGCGAGTTCGATGTCGTCGCCGTTGATTCGGTGGCCCTGGGGATCGAAGTGGCGCAGGAATCGGCGCCGGCCTTCGCCGTGATCGACCTGCGTCTGGGCGATGGCAGCGGCCTTGATGTCGTCGCGGCGCTGCGCGATGCCCGGCCCGAGGCGCGGATTGTCGTCTTGACCGGCTATGGCAACATCGCCACCGCGGTGGCCGCGGTCAAGGCCGGCGCGGTCGATTATCTGCCCAAGCCGGCCGACGCCGATGCCGTCGAATCCGCGCTGCTCGCCGATGGCCGGACCCTGCCGCCACCGCCGGAAAACCCGATGTCGGCCGACCGGGTGCGCTGGGAGCACATTCAGCGGGTGTTCGAACAATGCGAGCGCAATGTCTCGGAAACCGCGCGCCGCCTCAAAATGCACCGGCGGACGCTGCAGCGCATTCTCAACAAGCACGCGCCGAAGGGCTGATCACGGCGCGTCAGCGCCGGACACAGTGGTCCAGACCATCGCGTTCGACCACGGCCATGCGCTTTTCGATGATGGCGGCCCGGCCGGCGACATAAGGACCGGGATGCTCGGGCCGCCAGGCCCGGGGATCGGGCAGTACCACAGCCAGCAAGGCGGCCTCGTGTCGCGTCAAGCTTGCCGCCGTCTTGTGGAAGTGGGTGCGCGCCGCCGCCTCGGCACCAAACACGCCGTCGCCCCATTCGACGATGTTGAGATAGACCTCGAGAATGCGCCGCTTGGGCCACCCCAGCTCGATCAGCACGGTGAAATAGGCCTCCAGCCCCTTGCGCAGCCAGATCCGCGACGGCCAGAGAAAGGCGTTCTTGGCGGTCTGCTGGCTGATCGTGCTGGCGCCGCGCAACCGGTCGCCTTCGGCATTGCTGTCGAGCGCCGCCTCGATCGCCGCCACATCAAAACCATGATGGAAACAGAACCGGCTGTCCTCCGACGCGATCACGGCATCGATCAAGGACGGCGATATCGCCTCGATCGAAACCCATTGGCGGGTCGCGCCATCGCCCTCCGCGATCCGCTGCAGCATCAGCGCGGTGACCGGAACCGCAACAATGCGATAGGCCACCACCCACAGCAGCGATACCACCGTCAGCACGACCAGCGTCCCGGCAACCAGCCGGAACAGCCGGCGACGCCCCGGCCCGCGCCCCTGCCATCGGCGCCACGGCGGCGGTGCCCCCGGTCGCTCAGCCAACGCCATGGCCACGACGCTCCGACATTGCCGCGGCACCCTCTGCCGATCGGTGCGGCATCCAAGGCGCGAATACCGTATGATCGCCGATATGGCCGCCTCCGCTCAACGCCCCCATAGCCGCCTTTTGCTCCCTGACGTGCCCGCCATCGCGGTCGGCGCCTGCACCGTCGCATGGTTCAGCCCCGATGGCGAGATGGAGACGCTGACCCGCGAAGTTGCGGCGCGCCGGCTGGCGACCACGGCCGTGCTCCATTGCCACAGCCGATCGCTGGCGCGACGCATCGGGATCGAGCGGATCGGCGGCTTCGACCTGCTGGAACTGTTCGCCTTCGTCCACCCGGCCCGGTTCTGCCGGCCGACGCCCCGGGGCCTGGCGGAGGCGATCGGCCTGATCGCCGACCTCGCCCCCGCCGCGGTCGACCCGGGACGATCGGACCACCAGGATCTTGAGGCCGAAGCGTTGGCGCTACCCGACGCGGCGACACGGTTGCTGGCCGCACTGGCCGAGGCCGGACGTCCGGAGCGCTCCGATCCCGTCGCCATTGCCTGGACCATGGGGTTGACCGGACATCGCGGTGATCTCGGCGGCACCACTCCCGGCTGGCCCTGGGCGCCCTATGTGCTGGCCGCGCTGGGCCAACCCGCCGGGCCGCCCGGCGCGCGCCTCGGCGCGGGGTTGTCGGTATGGCGCGACCTGCCGGAATGGGCCGAACAGGCGCCCGACGCGCCGCCGGGCCAGACCCCGGTCGAACCGCAGGAGGCGCGACACCGCCTGGCCGCGATGGTCCAGGTCCGATCCCACGCCGAGGCGCGCCCCCAGCAATCGGACTATGCCAGCGCCGTCACCATGGCCTTCGCCCCGCGGTCGCGGCCCGATATGCCCAACATGGTCCTGGCCGAGGCCGGAACCGGGGTCGGCAAGACGCTGGGCTATCTCGCGCCGGCCACCTTGTGGGCCGAACGCAATCATGGGCCGGTGTGGATCTCAACCTACACCCGCAATCTTCAACGTCAGCTTGATGCCGAGCTGGACCGGCTCCATCCCGACCCGGCGATCAAGGAACGCAAGGTCGTGGTGCGCAAGGGCCGGGAAAACTATCTGTGTCTGCTGAATCTTGAGGAGGCGGTGTCGATCCTGCCCAACCGGCCGGATCTGGCGACCGCGCTGGGCCTGATGGCGCGCTGGACCGCGGCCACCCGCGACGGCGATCTCCAGGGCGGGGATCTCCCGGGCTGGCTGATCGACCTGCTGGGGTGGGGCAAAACCCTGGGTCTGGCCGACCGGCGCGGCGAGTGCATCTTTTCCGCCTGCGGCCACTATTCGCGCTGCTTCATCGAACGCAATATCCGGCGCGCCCGGCGCGCCGACATCGTCATCGCCAATCACGCCCTGGTGCTGATCCAGTCGGCGCTGGGCGGTGTCGAGGACAGCCACCTGCCGACCCGCTATGTGTTCGACGAGGGCCATCACGTCTTTGACGCCGCCGACAGCGCCTTTGCCGGCCATCTGACCGGCGCGGAAACCGCGGAATTGCGGCGCTGGCTGCTCGGCGCCGAAACCGGCAACCGGCGGCGCGCGCGCGGCTTGCAACGCCGGCTCGAAGACCTGCTGGCGGGCGACGAGCCGGCCGTGGCGCTGATGGACGCGATCGCCCTGGCGGCCCGCGCCCTGCCCGGGGAGAACTGGATGGCCCGTCTCGATGCCGGCAATCCAACCGGTGTCGCTGAGCATTTCCTGGCGCTGGTGCGCCAGCAGGTGATGGCGCGCGCTTCCTCCGTTGACGGACCCTACAGCCTGGAAACCGAAACCGGAACCCCGATCGAGGGCCTGAGCGAGAGCGCTCAGGCACTCGATCAGACGCTGGAGGCGCTGTTGCAGCCGCTGGCCGCCTTGAGCAAACGCCTGGCCTTGCGCCTCGACGAGGAGGCGGCCACCCTCGACCCCGACAGCCGGCGCCGGATCGAAGGCGTCTGCCGCAGCCTGCACCGGCGCGGCGAGGTCACCCTGGCGGCGTGGCGCGCCATGGTGGCCGCGATCGGCCAGCCGACACCGGCCGATTTCGTCGATTGGTTCGGCATCCAGCGCAGCGACGGCCGCGACCAGGATATCGGCATGTACCGCCATCACCTCGACCCGACCCGTCCCCTGGCCGCGACGCTGGGCGCCCAGGCCCATGGCATCGTCATGACCTCGGCGACGCTGACCGACGGCACCGGCGACGGCGCGCAGGACTGGCTGGCGGCGGAACAACGCACCGGCGCCAGCCATCTGCCGGTTGCGGCCATCCGGGCCCGGGTGCCCTCGCCGTTCGACTATCCCGCCCAGACCCGGGTGCTGGTGGTCAAGGATGTCCGCAAGGATGATCTGGTCCAGGTCGCGGCGGCCTACCGCGAACTGTTCCTCGCCGCCGACGGCGGGGCACTGGGCCTGTTCACCGCGATCGGCCGGTTGCGCGCCGTCCATCAGCGCATCGCCGCGCCCCTGGAAGCCGCCGGCCTGCCGCTCTATGCCCAGCATCTCGACGGGCTTGATGTCAGCACCCTGATCGATATCTTCCGCGGTGAGGAGCAGGCCTGCCTGTTGGGCACCGACGCGGTGCGCGACGGTGTCGATGTGCCCGGGCGATCACTGCGCCTGATCGTGTTCGACCGGGTGCCCTGGCCACGGCCCGACATCCTGCACCGCGCGCGGCGCGAGGCGTTCGGCGGCCGGCGCTACGATGATCTGATCACCCGGCTGCGCCTCAAGCAGGCCTTCGGCCGCCTGGTGCGCCGGGCCGACGATGCCGGGGTGTTCGTGCTGCTGGATCCGATGATGCCAAGCCGGCTGTGCGGCGCCTTCCCGCCGGGCGTCACGGTGCAGCGCGTCGGCCTGGCCGAGGCGGTGCGCCTGACCCGCGACTTCCTGGCCGTGCCCGTCGCGGACGGATCTCCCCCGGTCAGCGACGCCGCGGTGAGCCCCCAATCGGACCGCGGCCCCTGACGAGGAGCACAAGGCCGGGCCGGCTCCAGACCTCATCTTTCTTGAAAAAATAGCAGAAAACCACGGGGTGGGGCGGGCCTCCGCGCCCGCCTCGCGTCCCCGGCGCAGCACGAACAGGCTTCTTCCCGCGGCAGCGGGCAATCAACAATGTTCGGCCGCCAGCGGCGCCTCGCAATCCGGGACGCCGCACTACGCCTGAAGCGTGACCGTGGTCTCCGGACTGGTCGAGGCCGCGGCTGCGGCCGCGGCCGCGTGGAAGCTGCTGGCGGTCGCGAGTTTGGCGCGGGCCTGTGCGCTCTCGGGCGTATTCTGATCGGCCTCGAGGGTCAGCAGCATCTGGAGCGCGAGAGCGGCATTTGTGGTTCCGGAGACCAGAGCGTTCCGATCCGTCGCGGTCTGACTTTTCGCGCTGTCCAAGGCACTGGTCAGACTTGCCGTGGTCGATGAAGTACTGGAGGCCGCCGCCGTCGCGGAAGACCGACCTGCGTTCTGACG
>JARLIO010000065.1 GCA_031291675.1 Azospirillaceae bacterium | reverse complement strand
TTGAATTTCAACCAGCACACGCAAGATGCGCTCTTTGTAAAAACGCAGGGTTGTTGCTCTCATTCGGGCGCCCATCTGGACGTTGAGACTAGCAAATTGGGCCGCCGAGAGCTTGACCGTTTTTGCGTTTTTGAACAATCCCCGAAAAGCAATTTGCCCCACCGACCGATTGCAGTGTAAAATTCAGTCGCCGCTTGCCCATTTGCCCGCGGCACGATGCATGAAGTCACCAAAGGCAACGCCGTTGAGACGCCCGCCGGAACCGGCCATTCGGTGGCAGGGCCGAACGGTGGCCGTGAGAGCGGCCTGTGCGCTGGCGCTAGAGGAGCATCGGCGAGGCCATATCCCAGCGGCACTCGAACTTTACACCCTGGTCTTGCAGCAGGTGCCTGCCTACGCGGAAGGGCACAACAACCGCGGCGTCATCCTCCAACTGCACCACCGCCACGAGGATCCCCTGACCGCCGACCCCCCCCCCCGCCCCCCCCCCCCCCCCCCCCCCCCCCCCCCCCCCCCCCCCCCCCCCCCCCCCCCCCCCCCCCCCCCCCCCCCCCCCCCCCCCCCCCCCCCCCCCCCCCCCCCCCCCCCACGGCCCGATCGGGTCGGGGCCGTTCCGCCAGGACCGTGACGCCACCGAAGTCGGAACCTTCACCGTGAATCCCGGATCAAGCCGGATTGCGCGACAAACTTGGGGTTCCCGATCGGATCAGGAGACCGTCTTGTTGGCGCGGTGACGGTCAAAAATATCATTGTTGTGGCGGGATTTACGATGGCGCAAATACCTTTGATCATGGCTCTCATTTATTTATTTTTCTCGATCCTGGCGGCAATGTGCTCGATTGGAAGACGACCTGGTGTTCTTGCGTCATTTATATTATCACTCATAATTTCGCCGATATTTGTAATAATAATTCTATATGTTACGAGGCCGATAAACAGAAACAGCGATTTCTAGGTTATTATGACAATTATGTCCGATCTGAAGTAAATAATTGTCGGCAATGATTGGTGCAAGTGACTGATATTGCGGGTATTTCGTCGGTAATTTGTCGTGTTTTGTCGAAATTGATTGGTGACGATCGTGTCCATGCCCTTGCTTGACCTGATACAGCGTGAAATGTCGGTATCGCCGCGCTCGGTGCTGGTGATGTCGGCGGTGGCCGGGGTCAGCAACGCCCTGGTGATGGCGATCATCAACAGCGCCGCCGGCGAAAACCAGACGGCGCTGGATCAGCGCACCATCATCATGTTTGCCCTGACGGTGGGCGTCTACATGCTGAGCCAGGGGTCGTTGATGCGGACGACCGCCCATCAGGTCGAAACCGTGATCCATCGATTGCGGACCGAATTGATCCGGCGGGTTGCTCATGCCGATTTGCAGCCATTGGAACAGATCGGCCAGTCGGCGATCCTGACCGGGATTGTGCGCGACACACAGACGATTTCCCAGGCCGCCAATCTTCTGGTGTTCGGTGCGCAGTCGCTGGTCCTGGTGGTTCTGGCGATGCTCTATATCTGCGCGATCAGCACGACCGCTTTCGTCCTGACGCTGGGATTTATCAGCGTGGCCTTCGGTGTTTTGATGCGGCGTCACGTCGAACTGGGGCAGGAGATCCAGAATTCCCTGCTGGCGGAAAATCGTGTCTATGACGGCTTGCGCGACGTCCTGGACGGGTTCAAGGAAATCAAGATCAGCAGCGCGCGCCGCAAGGCGCTGCTCGACTATGTCACGCTGGTCTCCGCGGAAGCCCGCGACGTCAAGGCCGCCGCCCAAATCCGCACCGCGGCCGAGTTCGTCTTCGGTCAGGTCCTGGTCTATTTGCTGCTGGCGGTCATCGTGTTTGTCGTACCGATCTTTGCGCCGTCCGACAGCCATTCGATCGCCAAGGCGACGACGGCGATCCTCTTCATTGTCGGTCCGCTGGGGCTGGTGATTCAGTCGGTCCCGACGCTCGCCAACGCCAATGCCGCGGCGAAGAACCTGATTCAATTGAGCGACGTCCTGAGTGCGCTGTCGCCCGTGACCGCTGACGCGCCGCGCTTTCCCGTTCCCGACGATTTTACCAGCATCACCTTCGATGGCGTGTTCTTTACTCACAAGGACAAGCGGGCCCAGAACAATTTTTCGGTGGGCCCCATTGACCTGCGGATCCAGCGTGGCGAAACGTTGTTCGTCACCGGCGGCAACGGATCGGGCAAGTCGACCTTCATGAAATTGCTGGTCGGACTCTACTACCCGGACCGCGGGTCGATATGCATCGATGACGAACCGGTAACACCGGCAACCTATGACAGCTATCGGGATTTGTTCTCGGTCATTTTCACCGACTATCATCTGTTCAAACGATTGCACGGCCTGCCGCCGACCGACCAGCTCGCCGCCGACAAGCTGTGCAGCCTGATGGAGATGACCGGCAAGACCCGGCTGGTCGGCAATGAGTTCGAGACGATCGATCTTTCCAGCGGCCAGCGCAAACGCCTGGCGCTGATCGTGGCGATGCTGGAAGACAAGCCGATCCTGGTGCTGGACGAATGGGCGGCGGACCAGGACCCGTATTTTCGACGCAAATTCTACTATGAGTTGCTGACTGAACTGAAGCGGCGCGGCAAGACCATCATTGCCGTGACCCATGACGATCGTTATTTCGGCCTGGCCGATCGTCGTCTGGCGATGGAGGAGGGTCGTATCGCCTCGATCACCCTGCCGCCACCATCGGACCCGCGGGCGGAGATTGAAGCGCAATGATCGGCGAGACGCTCCGCCGGTTCCATCGGCGCTACTTCCTGCAGATCACAATGTGGACGATGATCGTGACGTTGATCGGCGTCTATTTTTCGGCGTTCATGGTGGTCCAGATTCCGGCAGGCCATGCCGCCGCGGTGTGGCGGCGCTTTGGTGGCGGTACCGATACCAGGGTGGTCCTGCGGGAGGGCATCAGCCTGATCTGGCCCTGGGACATTGCGACAATCTATGACATGCGCCTGCAAATGGTGACCGAAACCTATGATGCGATCACCAAGGACGGCTTGGCGATCACCGCGACGATAGCGTTTCGTTATCGCCTTGATCTCGGCCATCTCGGGGTGCTCCACAAGAATGTCGGCCCCGATTATCTCCGCGTCATGGTGATCCCCCGGATCGGATCGGATGCCCGCGCGTTGATTTCGCAATATGTCGCCGAGGATTTTTATTCCTACTACCGCGATAAGGTCCAGCAACAACTGCTGGACCGGCTGACCAGCGATTTCCAGATTCTCAATAACGATGATCACGACGAGACGCCGGTTGTCATCCGGATTCAAGACGCGTTGATCAAACAGGTCACACTTCCCGAACGTGTCGCCACCGCGATCGAACAGAAGCAGGTACAATATCAGCGTCAACTGCAATACCAGTACCAGATCAGTGCCGAGGAGCAGGAGGCCAAACGAAAAAGTATCGAGGCCGCGGGTATTCGCCGTTTCTTCGATCTGATCGGGTCTGAACAGCTTCCGGATTATCTGCGTTGGCGCGGCATCGACGCCACGGTTCAACTGGCGCAGTCGCCGAACGCCAAGATCGTCGTGGTCGGCAACGGCCCGAATGGTTTGCCCTTGATTCTGGGCAATCTGGACACGCCGGGCCCGAGCCCGCTACGGGCGCCACCCACCGCCGATGCCGTGTTGACCGGTGGGGCCCCGACCGGTTCGGCACCGACCGGTTCGGCACCGACCGGTTCGGCGCCGCCGCCGGTGCCGCCGCCCGCCTCACCGCCGCCGCCCCCATGACCGGGATTGGCGGTTCCGCGCATCTCTCCCCCGCGAAGACGGAGATCCCTGTGATGCCTTTCGACTCCCGGCTTTGGTTTCCCGGATGTGTCGCGTCCCGTGCGAACCCGTCCGCCGTGGCGCTGCGCTTGTTCTGTCTGCCTTTCGCGGGGGGAACCGCCGCCGTGTTTCGCCGCTGGCAGGCGGCGCTTCCTCGGGGGGTCGAGGTCTGGGCCGCGCAGTTGCCGGGGCGGGGCGGCCGAATCGCGGAACCGCCGCTGCGTTCCATCGACGACATTGTCGAGCCCCTGGCCGCCGTTGTGGCGCCGCTGATCGACCGGCCCTATGCCGTGTTTGGGCACAGCATGGGCGCGACCATCGGCTTTGAACTCATCAAACGCCTGCGCGAGCGGGGTTTGCCCCGGCCACGCTGGCTGATGGTGTCGGGACGGTTGGCGCCGCATATTCCCTCGCATCGCCCCGCGCTTCATCGGCTTTCCGACGCCGACTTCATCGCCGGCCTGACGAACCTGAACGGTACCCCGCCGGAGATTCTGGAGAACGCCGAGATGATGGCGTTGATCCTGCCGATGTTGCGTGCCGATTTCGAGGCGATCGAAACCTATCGGTCCAACGATGGACGCGGGCTCGATTGCCGGCTGATCGCGGTTGCCGGACAGGACGATCCTGAAGCGGCGCCGGGCGAGGTCGTCGCCTGGCGCCGCTATGCCGGTGCCGGGTTCCGCTTCGAGGTTTTCCCGGGCAACCATTTTTTCATCAGCCACGCCTTCCACGATCTGATGCGGCTGATCATCGAAGAGGCCGGCCGGGACGGCAGCGTCGCGGTGGCGGTGGATCGGCAGCGGTCCTGGGCGCCTGGCGCCTGATCTTGTATCAGCCGGCCCGGTTTGAGCCGCACAAATTGACGATTTCCAGTACGCGAGCCGAACCCACGCCGGCCTTGCGGGCATTCGCCAGGGCGCCACCGCTGATGATCCGCGGGGTTCGGCCGACGCCCCTGGTGCGGCAGGGCATCAGCACGACACGAAACGGGCCGGACGCAAGAACCTTGGTGACGCCGAGTCCCGCGGACGGCTTGGCGGATGATGATCCGTTGGCGGCGGTCGGATCGAAGGGGTGGAAGACCGCGGGATAAATCCCCTGAATCCGCGCGACGTAATTCCGGGTTTCCTCATAGGGGGGGATGCCGTCATGCTCGTTGACCGCACCCTCGCCGGCATTATAGGCGGCCAGAACCAGTGGAACATTGCCTTTGAAATAGGCCATCAGCCACCGCAGATATTTCATCCCGCCAATCAGGTTCTGCTGCGGGTCGAAGGGATTGCTCACGCCGAAACGGCTTGCGGTATCCGGAATCAATTGCATCAGGCCCTGGCCGTTTCGCGGCGATATCGCATTGGGCTGGAAGCCGGACTCCACGCGGATGATCGCCAGGACGAGATCGGGGGACAGGCCATAGCCCGGGGCCAGGCGCCGCACCAGTCGGTCGATCGCCGCGGGCGGGATGCCGGCGCCGGCTTGCGCGGGCAGCGCCCCTTCACCGAGGGGTTCGCAGCGGGCTTCGGGCGCGGTGCCTTGGGGCAGGCGCGCGAGCAGCACCTTGGCGGCCGGGTTGCCCAGTCCCACCGCCTTGCGGGCCCATGCTGTGGCCATCATCTTGTCGGCGGGGACACCGGCGCCATTCATGTACAGCCCCGCCAGACGCATCGCGGCACCGGCGTGGCCCTGACGCGCGGCCCGGCAATAGCCGTCATAAGCCCGTTGATAGTCAAGGGGAACGCCGGTGGCGGTCTCGTACTGCGAGGCCTCAAGGAAATCAGCCTCGCCCGCGAGCGCCGCCGCCGCCGCCGGCCGTGGCCCCAGGCCCAGCATCACGACACTGGCGAGCACACACAGCAGCGCGCGCATCGTTCCAGACCTCTGGCCAGAGGTCTGGCGGGCGCGGCGGCGATAGCGGGACGAATTTGGATCTTCAATCACCAGGGAACCTGACACGCGATGGCGGGATCGGTTTGGATCGACGAATGCGCCCAAACTTAACGGGCAGATGGTGTTGAACACCAGTCTTTCCAGAGCCCACGCAGCAACGCTTCGAGGTTTCGTGTGAAACCAAGGCCATCGAGTAGCGGGGATGCCGCCATCTCCGCGCGCAACCGCTGTCGCAGCGCGTCGCGGCGCTCCGAGTCGGTGATCAGGGCTGCGGCCAGGGTGACATAGTGGTCCGGGCTATCGGCGATCCATTCCGGATGTCCGGCAACGGTCAAATGGCTGAGACTGTGGCGCGAGCAGAAACGGGTTCCGCCCAGCGTGATCACCGGGACGCCCATCCATAAAGCCTCCAGCGTCGTCAGCCCCCCGGAATAGGGGAAGGGGTCGAGCGCGACATCGACCTGGGCGTAGCATGTCAGCAATTCGCGATGGGGTGCGCCGCCGGCCAGTTCCAGCCGCCGGCTCGTGAGCCCCTGGTCGCGGAATTGCGCGGCCAGGCGTTGGCGCAAATCGGGGTCGTTGAGCTCCGGGGTCCGGATCAGCAGGCGGGCTTCGGGCACGGCATCGAGCAGTCGCGCCCACAGCGCGATCACGGCCGGGCCCAGCTTCGCCAGCCGATTGAAGCAGCCGAATGTCGGCGGCGCGCCGTGGCGCGATGGTGCCGGTCCCGGGACCGGGGCGTAGTCCGGCGGGGCATAGCAGACATAGTCATGGGGCAGCCGGGCGATGCGCTCGCTGTACAGGCCGGCCAGCGTCTCCGGGATCTCCTGGGGATCGGCGATCAACCAATCGATGGCGGGCAGGCCGGTGGTTCCGATCAAGCCACCCCAGGTGGCCTGGACCGGCGCCGGACGCTGCGCGAACATCGCAAGCCGGTTTCCCGCGGTGTGTCCCGCCAGATCGATCAGCAGATCGATCCGATCCTGGCGCACCGCGTCGGCGAAGCCCGCGTCGTCCCAATCCGCGGCGAGGCGCCACTGTGGCACCACGCTTTTGAGCCGTCGGGTCAGATCGTCCTCGCGTCGCCGTGTCGCGTAACAGGTGATCGCAAAGGACGTCTGATCATGATGGGGCAGCACCGGTGCCATGAACCAGCCGACCGGGTGACGGATGAAATCCCCCGAAACATAGCCGATTCGCAGCGGGCGGTCGGGATCGCGGTCGGGATCGGGGCGGCGCGACCGGGGTCCGGTTGCCGCGGTCTGGCGCTCTCCCCAGCGCCGGCACGCGTCGCTCAGCGCCTCGGCCGGCAGGGTTGGGTGCAGCGTTAGGGCATAGATCCGGTTGCTGTCGATGACTCCATCGGCGGCGCCACGGGCGAGCTCCGCGTTCGCGAACGCGGTCAGCGCCTCGTCGATCCGGCCACCATCGACCAGCACGGCGGCGAGCTGGGCCCAGGAACCGGCGCGATCCGGGGCGACGGCCAAGGCGCGCCGTGCCATCCGCTCCGCGGTCGTCAGGCGCCCCGCCGCGCCAAGGATCACCGACAGATTCGCGAGCACCAACGGGTGGTCCGGCAGCAGTGCCAGGGCTCGCCACGCCAGGGTTTGCGCTGGGCCGGGGATCCCGCGCTCGTGGCACAGGATCGCCAGGTTGGCGGCGGCATCGCCATGATCCGGCGCCAGGCGCAACGCGATGCCAAACGCCCGTTCGGCATCCGCCACCGTGCCGAGCTGATGCAGTGTGGTCCCGAGTTCGACATAGAGGTCGGGGTCCGCCGGCGTCATTGCGATCGCGGCACGGCTATGGATCAGCGCCGTGCGCTGACGACCGGCAGCGACCAGGACCAGGGCCAGGCTGCGCCGTGGCGCGGGATGATCCGGCTGCAAGGCGACGGCGGCATTCAAGGCCGTCTCAGCCGCCGCGATGTCGCCGCGCTGAAATCGCAGCAGACCCCACAGACGCAACAGCTCAGGGTCGGGGGGGCCGCCCATTGTCAACAGGGCGGTATAGGCGGCTTCGGCGTCATCAAGGCGGCCGGCCTGGTGCAGCGCCAGGGCCTGGGCAAAGCTTGGCATCATGCGGGGCGGGGCGACGGCCCGGCGACGAGGTCGGTGAGCATGTCCTGCCACTCGCGGGCCCGGGTCTCCCAGTCGAAGACCTCGCAAGTGAGCCGCGCCTCATGTTCCAACTGGGCAAGGACCGCGGAGCGGCTCACCGAGCCGGGGGTCAAACGGCGCAGGGCACGGATCGTCGCCTGGGTGAAGGCGGCCTGGTGATCGGCGCGATCCGCGCAGGGTGGCACCAGGACGGCGAACCCGGCGGTGGTTTCGGGCAGGGCACCGAAGGCGCTGGTGACCACCAGGCATCCTGCGGCCATCGCCTCCATCGCCGCGACGCATGAGGTTTCCGCAAACAGGTTGGGATAGGCGAGGCAGCTGACGTCCTGCATCGCGTCCGCCAGTTCCGCCTGCGCGATCGCGCCATGATAGTCGACGCCCGGCATGCTGCGGCATTGCGCGTAAAGCTCGGCAAACGGGTCATTGGCCGTGGCATCGAAATAGGTTGCCATGCTTGAATAAACCGCCAGCCGGGTGCCCGGGATCGCCGCGCGGATCGCCGGAAAACACGCCAGCAGCAAATCCAGGCCGCGATAGGGGGTGCTGGTATAGGCCAGTACCGGCGGCCAGGATTTCGTGGCGATCCGGCCGCCGCGCTCGAGCCATCGTTGCCGGTAATCGGGACCGGGCGCATTGCGGTGCACCCGGATGATGCCGGGCCGGAGGCCGAGGACATTGATGTAGGTCTCGGCCTGCCAGCCGCTGATCAGCACCAGCGCGTCGAGCTGGTCGCGATAGCGGGGGTCGCGCAGCGGCTGGGCCGCCGGCTGGTCGCAGCCATGCTGGGTCCAGAGCACGATGCGGATCCGGTCGCCGGCGGCCTGACGCAGTCCGGCCAGAAGCGGGGCGGGCAACTCGTTGAGCACGACCAGAACGTCGGTGTCGTGCAGCGCCGACATGCCCGGGACCGCGAGCGGTCGGCATTCGACGCCCTGGACGGTGCGGGCGCTGCTGACATTGTTGCGCAGGCGCACCCGATGACCGAGATCGGCCAGGGCTACGGCCAGGTGGCACAGGGCCGATTGTGAGCCGCCGAGGGGCTGTCGCCGCGGCGTCCCGGGATCGTAATCCCAGGGGATCAGGTCGAGAAATGTGATGCGCAAGGCGGCCTCATCCTTCGGACTTGATGAATCCCGGGGTGTCTGGTTGGGGCCGATCCCCGGGGGGCATCCGGGTTCCCGCGCCGAGATCGATCAGCATGTCCTGCCATTCCAACGCCCGGATGTCCCAGCTCAGGGCATCGCAGAACAGTCGCGCCTGGTGGTTCAGTTGCGTCTGCAGCGCGGCGCGACCGGGAGCGCCGGGGTGCAGCCGCTGCAGAGCGGCGATGGTTGCGGCCGTGAACGCCGCCGGATCGGCACTCTGGTCATAGCAGAGGGGCACCAGGGTCGCAAAGCCGGCCGTCGTCTCGGGCAGTGCCGCGCAGGCGCTGGTGATCACCAGGCATCCCGACGCCAACGCTTCCATCGCGGCGATGCACGAGGTCTCGGGAAATCGGCACGGATAGGCAAAGGCACTGACGTGCTGCATCTCGGCGGCCAGCTGCGGCTGGGCGATCACGTCGCGGTATGCCACGCCGGCCATGGCACGGCACCGGTCATAAAGATCGTTGAAGGAATCCCGCGACTTGGGATCGAAATACACCGCCATGCCCGAGAACACATCCAGCGTCGTTCCGGGGATCGCCGCGCGAATCGCGGGGAAGCAATCCAGCAGCAGGTCCAGGCCGCGGAACGGCGTGCTGGTATAAGCCAGTCGCGGCGGCCAGGGCTTTTCGGCAATGTGACCGCCGCGCGCCAGCCACAGCTGGCGATAGTCGGGGCCTGGGGCATTGCGCTGCAACCGGATCTGGGTCGGCGACACGCCCAGGTTATTGACGAAGCTCGCGGCCTGCCAGCCGCTGAGCAGGATGAACGCGTCGATCTCGCGCCGGTATTGCGGGTCCCTGAGCACCTGCATCGCGGTCTGGGTGCAGTCGTGATGGCACCAGAACAGGATGGGGATTTCCCGACCGACGCTATGACGCAGACTCCACAGAAGATCGTACGGCAGATTGTTGCAGACGATGATCGCGTCGGTGTCGAGCCCAGGCAGTGTCGCAGCGCCTCGTTGCGGCAGACACTCGACGCCGGCGACCGTGCGGGCGTCGGTGACGCCGTTGACCAGGCGCACCTGATGCCCCAGGCGGGCCAGCGCCGCGGCCAGATAACAGACCGCGGATTGCGATCCGCCGATCGGGCGGTGCCGGGGGGTTTCGGGGTCGTAGTCCCACGGGACGATGTCGAGAAAGCTGATGCGGGCCAGGAGAAGATCCTCTGGGTGACGGGCGCATGGTTGCCACCGTAGCACGAACCGCGGGGTCGGGAGACCTGGAATCGGGCAATCGGGCAACGCCGGGCGGTCCCGATCAGCGTGGCGACAGCGTTCCGGTCCCTGGTTCGGCAGCAAAGAATCGCTCGTTTCGTCCCTCTGATGAACGCGTTGCAGCGGACTCGGTACCCCCTCTATGGGAGTGACACCGCGCGGCTTAGACGGTAGCGTGCTCCCTATGCTTCCCAATTCCTCCCTCCGCAGCCGTTGGCTGATCGCTGTGAGCGTGCTGTCCGTCGGGTTCGTTGTCAGCGTCGCCATCGCTGCGGCGTTGGCCCCGGCCGTGTTTCCGTCCGGTGGCCGCGTCGGCGGTGAAGGCCGGGGCATCGCGGCCGGGATCATCTTTGTCGGCAGCTATGTGGCACTCGCGATCGGCCGAATACCGGGTTTACGGATCGACCGTGCGGGCATTGCCCTTGTCGGCGCTGGCCTCATGGTCGCATCCGGCGCCCTGTCCCTTGATGACGCCTACAAAGCGGTCGATCTCGACACGATTACGCTGCTGCTTGGCATGATGATCATTGTCGCCAGCCTGCGACTTTCGGGTTTCTTCGCCGTGGCCAATGCCTGGATCGGGTCCCATGCGCGGCGACCTTTGATCCTGCTTGCCGCGGTCGTTGCGACCTCCGGCGTTTTTTCGGCCTTTCTGGTGAACGACGCGATCTGTCTTGTTCTGACCCCGCTCGTGTTGGAGTTGACACTTGCGCTGAGGCTTCGACCCATGCCTTACCTGCTGGCTGTGGCAATGGCCTCGAATGTCGGTTCGACCGCGACAATCACCGGCAATCCGCAAAACATCATGATCGGTAGTTTCTCCCACATTCCCTACACCGCATTCGCCTTGGCGCTGGGGCCGGTGGCGTTGATCGGGCTCGTTCTGGGCGTGGGGCTGATCGCGCTCTTTCATCACGCCGACTTGACCGGCGCTGCCTTTGCGGAGGCGCCGCGGAAGAAGGTCAATGCCAATCAAGGACTGGTGATCCGCGCGCTGGCGGCGACCGTCATCGTGATCGCTTTGTTTTTCACGGGAATGGCGCCTGCCAAGGCGGCGATTATCGTCGGCGGCCTGGTGCTGCTCACCAGACGGCTGAAGAGCCGGCGAATTTACGCGGAGATCGACTGGTCGCTGCTGCTGATGTTCGCCGGCCTGTTCATCATCGTCGCCGGGGCGCAGCACGCGCTTCTCAGTCCGGACGTCATTTCCGCCGTGGCCAGGCTCCATCTCGACAATGTTCCGGTCCTCAGTGTGGTGACGGCGGTTCTGGCCAATCTGGTCAGTAACGTTCCCGCCGTCCTGGTGATGAAGCCGTTTGTCGATGTGCTGAAGGACCATGACCGGGCGTGGCTGGTGATCGCGATGGCTTCGACACTGGCGGGCAATTTTACGGTGCTGGGCTCGATCGCCAATCTGATTGTTGTGCAGAAGGCTGCCGCATTCGGCATCACGATCAGTTTCTGGGACTATTTTCGGGTCGGCGCACCGCTGACGCTCATCACCCTTGCGATTGGGACGCTATGGCTCTGGCTGTGACACCGCGCCACGCAAGAAAATTCAGGCCTCTCTCCCTCGATGCGGTGAACTTCCTCGCCGCCGATGTGCGTGGCGCCGTCGGGCCCTTTCTCAATGTCTTTCTGGTCACCCAGCAGCACTGGAGCCAATCTGAAGTCGGATTGGTGACGACAATCGGCGGTCTGCTCGGGCTTGCCGTTCAGACGCCGATCGGTGCCGCAATTGACGAGAGCCACACCAAGCGGGGAATTGTTGTCCTGGCGCTTGCCGTGTTGGCAATAACGGCAACGATCATCTTCGCATGGCCGTTTTTTTGGCCCGTCGCGATCGCCATCAGTCTGATGTCCATCGCGGGCGACGTCTTCGGCCCTGCCGTCGCGGCCCTGACTTTGGGGCTCTTCGCGCGCAATCAGTTGGCCTCGCGAATGGGGCGAAATTCGGCCTTCGATCACGCCGGGAATGTCGCAATCGCCTTGCTTGCGGGTACCGTCGGTTACGCCTTCTCGCAGCGCGCTGTGTTCCTGCTGGTGCCCCTCTTCGCCGCACTGACGGTGGTTGCGGTCCTCTCCATTCCGGCCGGGGCCATCGACGATCAACGCGCGAGAGACTTGGAGCCCGCGTCCGGCGGTGACGAAAAGCGTGCCGGACCCGCGGGCTACGGTATCCTGCTCAAGTCACGTTCCCTGGTGATCTTCGGTCTGTGCGTCATGCTGTTCCATTTCGCGAACGCGCCGCTGCTGCCGCTGGTTGGACAGAAGCTTGCCGCCGCCTATCCAAAGGAGGCGACGGCGATGATGTCGGCCTGCATCATCGCCGCACAGTTGGTCATGCTGCCGATCGCCCTGCTCGTTGGCCGCACGGCAGACAGTTGGGGCAGGAAACCTCTATTTCTTGCAGGGTTCGCCATCCTCCCGCTCAGGGCCGTACTCTATACCGTCTCTGACAACAGCTTTTGGTTGATCAGTGTTCAGGTGCTTGATGGCGTCGGCGCTGGCATTTTTGGTGCCCTGACGCCCCTGGTGATTGCCGATATCATGCGCGGCACCGGCCGCTACAATCTCGCCCAGGGGGCCATTGCAACGATGGTTGGCGTTGGCGCGTCACTAAGCAGCGTGGCTGCCGGCGTGATTGTTGACCATTTCGGATATGGTGTGACCTTCCTTGCTCTTGGTGGCGCGGCGTTTGTGGCCTTGGTCGTTTTTGCCATTGGGATGCCGGAAACCGCGGAGACGAGGAGCGTCTTGCTGCGGTCGTAGGGGCAATTCACGATACGCTCAACCGATCAAGGATTGGCATAACCGGACAAGCGGCTCTCAGCCGCATGGTCCAGTGGCGGGTTGGATGCTAACGTCAGTCGGGAGAGCGGGAACGGCCCCGAAAGAACACGGTTCGATAAACGAATATTTTGAGACATCGCCGATCACGATGAGAACAAAAAATCGCACCCTGGAATGTTCCCATGAACTGATCCCCGATTATTGGCCCCATGTTTTGGGAATTGAATTGCCTCGGTGTCTTGCGAGAGCCGGCGATCCGCCGTCATCTTGACAGAGAGCGAGGAGACCGGGTTGTTTGGCGTGTTTCCTGGTGCATGTTGGTGTTTTTTGGCGGCACCATGAGGTGAAAGGAAATGAAAGCGGATGGATCAGGCAAATGACAATCGCCGAACCGGCCTTTCCGCGCTCGGTCTGGGATCGGCAGCCGAGATCACCAGCCTCGATGCGCTGATGGCGATGGCGCTGGCTCTGGAGCAGGAGGCGGTCATTCGTTACCGCCAGTTGGCCGCCGCCCTGGCGGATCGCGGCGACGCTGATGTTGCGGCGACACTGTCGGCTTTGGGCGCGGAGGAGCAGGGACATGTCACGGGCATCGCCCTCTGGGCCCGTGATCTGCTGGGTACGGCTCCGGCCCCAGAGCGGTTCGCCTGGCCGCTACCGGCGGAGATCGCCGGATCGTGGGAAGAGCTGTCGCAAAGCACAACGCTGACCCCTTACAAGGCGCTGTCACTGGCGGTGCGGGCCGAGGAACAGGCGTTCACGTTTTATGTCTATGTTGGCTCGTTGAATCCGGATCCGGCGATCAAAGATCAGGCCGAGGCGTTGGCCCGCGAGGAACTGCGCCATGCCGCAGCGCTGCGGATTGAACGACGCAAGGCTTACCATCGCGAACGCGGGGAGGTGCGGCGGGCCTTGCCGCGGTCGGTCGAGGATCTGGCTGATTTCGCCGGCCGGCTGGAACGCGAGGCGGCTTCGCGTCACCTGGCCCTGGCGGAGCGCCTCGAACACAACGGTGATGGTGCCGGTGGGGCGTTGCTGCGCCGCATCGCGGCCGAGGAGCGGGGGGCTGCCGCGGCGATGGGGTTCCCGGATGGCGAGGTGACCACGGATCGTCATCCACCGGCACGGGCCGGAAGCCTCGAACTGCTCCGCGAGGGGCTGCGGACCGCCGAGCTGTTGGCCGAACATTACGCCGAATTGGCCGGGCGTGTGGCAGACGGCGAGGGGCTGGTTCGCGCCCAGGCTTTGCAGGAGGCCGCGGTTCATCGGCTGATCCTGATCGCTGCCCACCTGGAGGCCACGCAGCAGGACGTCCAAAGCCAGTAGGGTGCGTCATCGAATTTGCGACCGTCGCCCTCGCGAACGCGAGGGCCCAGGGCCGCAAGCTCCGAACGATGGCGCCTGGGGCCCTGGATGCCCGCGTTCGCGAGCATGACGGTGGCGAGAGATCCTCTCATTGTCAGCGACGCGAGCCACTAATCTCCGGCTTTGTCGGGAGCCGCGCGATCAGCGTTCTTCTCTTTCTTTGAACGCAGAAGGTGCCGGGGGTGGGTTTGGCGAAAGGGCATCGCACCGATGCGGTCATCGCTCGCGTCTTGTAAGTGTGGGCACAAAGGTTGAATATCGTTCAAGATCGGGTCTTGAGGGCCCGGGTCTCTCACGCGAGCGTTTCAAGCAGATACCCCGAACATGACAAGCAAGACGAGCAAGGATGAATTTCATACCGCCGCGATTTCCACACCCGGCGGCGCACCAGAGACCGATGAGGCCTCGGCCGCGGCGCGGTTTGGTATGCGGGCGCGCCTGGCCCGGCAGATCAGGGGCATGACGTTGAAGGATGTGGCGAAGGTCGCGGGATGCTCCGAGAGCCTGTTGTCAAAGATCGAGAATGGCAAGGCATCGCCGTCGCTTCCCATGCTGCATCGATTGGTCGAGGCGCTTGAGACCAATATCGGCTGGATGTTCGAGGAAACCGACGGCGAGGAAGGGATCGTGTTCCGCCGCGGTGCCCGGCCGCTGATCGCACTGGACCCGTTGCGTCAGGGGGCGGGGATCCGGCTGGAGCGCGTCATTCCCTATTCCAGCGGGCATTTGTTGCAATGCAACATTCATCATGTCGAGGTTGGGGGGGAGAGCGCGGGGCCGATCCAGCATGCCGGCGAGGAGGTTGGCTATGTGCTCGAAGGTCGGATTGCCCTGATGGTTGGCGCGAGCACCTTTCAGCTTTCCAGCGGCGATTCCTTCGTTTTCCGCTCCGAACTGCCGCATCACTATTGGAATCTCGGAACCAGCGTCGCGAGCATTTTCTGGGTCAACACGCCGCCAACATTTTGATCCGATTTTCGCGGAGGGGGAACTTTTCGGGCTCTTGACATCCATTCAAGTCTGTTGAATTCTGTTCCAGCGACGTTTTGGCTTTGCCAACGACGCGGTGCGATAGCCTGCACCGAACGACCCGTCAGCGTATCAGTCGATCAGAAGGACAAGACGATGAATCGGATTACTCAGATGCTGTCGCAGGGTGTCGCCGTTGTCGCTTTGGCGACCGCGCTTGGGGGGGCCGCGGCCCATGCCAGCACTTTTGCTTTGGTGACGATCAATCAACAGGCGCTTTTCTTCAATCAGATCAATGATGGTGCCAAGGCGGCCGCCGATGCGGCGGGCGACAAGCTGGTGATCTTCAACGCCAACAATGTTCCGAGCGCCCAGAACGACGCGATCGAAAACTATATTACGCAGAAGGTTGACGGTATCGTGCTGGTCGCGATCGACGTCAATGGCGTCAAACCGGCGATCACCGCGGCCAAGAAGGCCGGCATTCCCGTGATCGCCGTCGATGCCCAGATCCCCGAAGGCGACAACGCCGCATTCGTTGGCGTCGATAACACCATGGCGGGCGAGGACATCGGCAAATTCTTCGCGGCTTACGTCAAGGACAAGATGGCCGGCAAAGCCAAGGTCGGGATCGTCGGCGCGCTGAATTCGTTTATCCAGAATCAACGTCTCGACGGCTTCAAAAAGACCGCATCGGTGGCTGGTGTCACCTTCGCCGATACTGTCGATGGCCAGAATGTCCAGGATGTTGCCCTGACCGCGTCGGAAAATCTGATGACCGCGAATCCCGGCATGAACGTGATCTATGCCACAGGCGAGCCGGCGCTGATTGGCGCGGTGTCGGCGGTGGATACCGCGGACAGGAAAAGCAGCGTCAAGGTTTTCGGCTGGGATCTGACCGCCCAGGCGATCAAAGGCATCGACGAGGGCTGGGTCACCGCGGTGGTGCAGCAGGACCCCTACGCCGAAGGCAAGACCGCGATCGGTGCCTTGGCTCAGTTGAAGAAAGGCGAGACGGTTCCTGCCGTGATCCATGTTCCGGTCACAATCGTCACCAAGGACAATGTCGACAAATTCCGCGCCATGTTCAAATGACCCGGTCCGTCAACGCGTTCGGCCCGCCCGTTGACGGCAGCCGGCGCGTTTGACCCCCGGATTTGAACTGCCGCGGAGACTTCGGCGCGGTCCCGCCTCCTGTTCAGCCGTGACGCCTTATCCAAAAGAGGGCCCCTGATGACAGACCAGCCCCCGCGCGTTCGAATGCGCGGTATCTCAAAACGGTACGGGGCGGTCCAGACGCTCACCGACGTTTCGCTCGACCTGGCCCCGGGTGAGGTGCTGGGCCTGGTCGGCGACAATGGCGCCGGCAAGTCGACGCTCAGCAAAATCCTGTCCGGGGCGGAAATCCCCGACGCCGGCACGATCGAAATCGACGGGCAGGCGGTGACCTTTTCGACCCCGGCGGAGGCCCGTCGGCACCGCGTCGAGATGGTCTATCAGGACCTGTCGCTGTGCGACACGATCGATGTCGCCGGCAATTTGTTTCTGGGCCGCGAACCGCGTCGTCTTGTCCTCGGCCTGCCCTTGCTCGACAAGGCGAAGATGCTGCGTGACGCCCGCGACATGCTGGACCGGCTGGGGATTGTGATCCCGGACATCCGGGTCAATGTCGAAAAGCTTTCGGGCGGTCAACGTCAGGGGATCGCGATCGGCCGGGCGACTTCGTTCGATCCGCGGGTGCTGATCCTGGATGAACCGACAGCGGCTCTTGCGGTCGCCGAGGTCGAGGCGGTGCTGGACCTGATCAGGACGGTCAGCCGGCGCGGCGTCAGCGTCGTGCTGATCACGCACCGCCTGCAGGATCTGTTCCTGGTCTGTCATCGGATCCAGGTGATGTACGAAGGCCGGTCGACCGCCGAACGGCTTATTGCGGAGACCAATATCGAGGAGGTTGTGGATTTGATCGTCGGCCGAAAATTCAGCGCGCGGTCGGCGCGGCGTGACGTGACCAGCGAAGCGAGGCCGTCATGACGCTGCATCCATCCCTGTCGAGCCCGACGGCGCCTTCGACCCGGCTGCGCCGGCGCACGCTCAAGGACCGCTTTCTTGCCAATGGTGGCGTCGGTTCGATTGCCGTCTTCTTTGTCGTCGTGGCGGTGCTGTTTTCCCTGACGACCGATGATTTTCTCTCGGTTGCCAATATCCTGAATATCCTGCGGCAGTCGTCGCCGCTGTTGATCGTCGCGGCCGCAATGACCCTGGTCATCACCACCGGGGGTATCGATTTGTCGGTCGGCTCGATCCTGGCGCTGGTCAGCGCGGTTTGCGCGGTGGTGCTGCAATGGGGTTTGCCCTGGCCTCTGGTTGTCGTGGCGATGCTGGCCGGTGGCGGGCTGATCGGGGCGGTGCAGGGATTTTTCGTTGCCTATGAAGGCATTCCGGCCTTCATCGTGACATTGGCGGGGTTGAGCGTGATCCGGGGGTTCGCCCTTTTGATGACCGGAGGCTATTCGATCCCGATTGCTTCGACGACGTCGTTTGTCGCGCTGGGGCGGGGCTGGTTGCTTGGGGTGCCGGCGCCGGCCTGGATCGCGGTCGTTGTCTTGGTGATCGCGACGGTTCTGTTCAACCAGACCGCGTTCGGCCGTCACGTCACCGGGATTGGTGCCAATGCCGAGGCGGTGCGCCGCGCCGGGGTCAATACCAGGCGAACCACCCTGCTGGTCTATATGCTGTCCGGCGCCATGGCGGCGTTGGCCGGGATTGTGCTGGCGGCCCGGCTGGGCAGCGGCTCCTCCAATGCCGGGCAGGGCTTCGAACTGGAGGTCATCGCCGCCGTGGTGCTGGGCGGAACCAGCCTGTTCGGCGGACGTGGCACGCTGGTCGGTACCGTCCTTGGCGCCCTGACTGTCGCGGTAATCGGTAACGGCCTGATTTTGGCCCATTTGTCGCCGTTTCTGACGCCGATTGTCACCGGCATCATCATCCTTGTCGCGATCTGGTTGAATTTCCGGATCTTCCGTGGCTCGATTCGCACCCGCTGAGGCTTATGGTGACAACAACCTCCTCCTTGCCTGCCGTCGGCGTCACCAGCGGACAGGTCATGACCGTGCTGGGGCCGATTCCGGTCGAACGCATGGGCGTCACCCTGATGCATGAGCACGTCCTGATCGATGCCTCGCGGTCGTGGCAATGCCCGTGTCATGCCTCTGAGATGGCGGTCGCGCAGCAGCCGGTCGGAATCGAGATCCTGGGCGAGTTGCGGATGAACCCGTTTCTCAATCGCGACAACTGCACACTGCTCGACTCCGGGTTGGCGACGGCTGAACTGGACCGCTTTGCGGAGTTGGGCGGTAACACCGTGGTCGATCCGACCAATTTTGGTATCGGACGCGATCCGCAAGCGCTGCAACGGATTTCGCGGCGAACCGGGCTCAACATTGTCATGGGGTCGGGATTCTATCTCGACTATACCCACCCCGACTGGTTCAAATCGATGGATGTCGATGCGGTCGCGGCCTTCATCGTCAACGATGTCGGCGGGGGGCCGGAACAGCCTGAGATCAAGGCCGGGATCATCGGCGAGATCGGGGTCGGCAAGGATTTTACCCCGGGGGAGCAAAAGTCGCTCCGTGCCGCGGCGCGAGCGTCACGGATCACCGGGGTGCCGCTGTCGATTCATCTTCCGGGCTGGGAACGGCTGGCGCACCAGGTGCTGGACGTTATCGAGGAAGAGGGGGCCGACCCGCGGCACACCGTGCTGTGCCATATGAACCCCAGCTACAGCGATCAGGCCTATCAGCAGTCGCTGGCAGCCCGCGGCGCCTTTCTGGAATACGATATGATCGGCATGGATTACTACTACGCCGACCAGGATGCCCAGTCACCGTCGGACGAAGACAATGCCCGCGGGATTGTGGCCCTGGTTGATGCCGGTTACGCGGCACAATTGCTGCTATCCCAGGACGTGTTCCTCAAGATGATGCTGACGCGGTTCGGCGGTAACGGTTATGGCTACATCCTGCGCCATTTCGTGCCGCGCCTGATGCGCCATGGGCTTGATCGGGCGACGATCGACCGGATCATGGTCACGAATCCCCGGCGGGTGTTTTCAACCGCGTCCTGAAAGCGAATTTCTCCTGTTTTGAGGCTGATCGATGAGCAAGAAGAGGATTTTGCTGGCTGGTGAATCCTGGGTGTCGACCGCGACGCACATTAAAGGGTTCGACCAGTTTTCGACCGTGACCTATCACACCGGTGCCGATGCCTTTCTGGACGCGCTGAAGGACAGTCCCTACGATCTGACCTTCATGCCGGCCCACGAGGCGCAACGCTCGTTCCCACAAACGCTGGAGGCTTTGGCGCCGTTTGACGCGGTGATCCTGTCGGATCTGGGCGCCAACACGCTTCTGCTGCATCCCGATACCTGGATCCACAGCAAGCCGACGCCCAACCGGCTCCGGCTGCTGCGTGACTATGTCGGCAATGGCGGTGGTTTGCTGATGTTTGGTGGCTATTACAGCTTCCAGGGCATCAATGGCGGTGCCCGTTACCGTCGGACGCCGGTCGAAGACACGTTGCCGGTGTCATGCCTGCCGATCGATGATCGCGTCGAGGTCCCCGAAGGCTTCAAGCCGGTCGTGACCGGCCCGGCGGACCATCCCATCCTGAAAGGCCTCGGCACGGACTGGCCGCTGCTGCTCGGTTTCAACGAGGTTGAATTGAAGCCGGGTGCCGAGGTTCTGGCGACGGCATCCTCGGACTACGGCGCGCTGCCATTGCTGGTGACCGGGCACTATGGCCGGGGTCGGACCTTGGCCTGGACCTCGGATATCGGTCCGCACTGGCTGCCGCCCGAGTTCTGCCGCTGGGATGGTTTCGCGCGGATCTGGACCCAGGCGATCGCCTGGGCGGTCAAAGACGTCTGATCCCGCGCATGACAGTTCATGTCGTCGGCAATGTCTGCATCGATACCACGCTGCATGTCGGGCGCTTTCCGGTTCCCGGCGAGACGTTGGTGGCACGGTCCTCGCGATCCGGCGTTGGCGGCAAGGGGCTCAATCAGGCTGTCGCCGCGGCGCGGGCCGGGGCCCTGGTCGTGTTGCATGCCGCGATTGGCCACGATGCCGCTGCAGCACGGATCCAGGCAGTCCTGAGCCACGAGCCGCTCGCGCTCGATCTTGTTGTCACCGATGTGGCGACCGACAGCTCGATGATTCTGGTGCGCGACGATGGCGAAAACCTGATCGTCAGCGATACCCGGTGTGCGCGGGCGTTCGATCCCCGCAGTACGGCGGGTCTTGTCGGGGTCGGGCCCGGCGACATTGTCCTGCTGCAAGGCAATCTGGGCGCCGTGGCGACCGCCGATTGTTTGCGTCGGGCACGGCGGGCGTCGGCCCTGACCGTTTTCAACCCCAGCCCGCTCGATGACGGCCGGGCATTCGATTGGCCGCTGGTTGATCTGGTCATTGCCAATCGCGGTGAAATCGCCGCCCTGACCGGGGCGGCCGACCCCGAGGTCGGCGCGGCCGCACTGCGGATCCGCGGCGCCGGCGCCGTGGCCGTGACCTTGGGCGGTGACGGCGTGCTGCTGTGTGATGGGGGCGGGTCGTGCCGTATCGCGGCGGTGCCGGTCGTTCCGCTCGACACCTCAGGGGCCGGCGACGTGTTGTGTGGCGTTGCGGTCGGTCTGTTGGCCCAGGGCATGGCCGCTGACGCGGCATTCGCCCGCGCCGCAGCGGCGGCGGCCCTGGCGGTGGGGCGTCCCGGTGCCTTTGAATCCTGTCCCTCGGCCGCGGAGCTTCGCCTGCTGGTGCCGACGGCGACCCAACGGAGAGAAATATGATACCACCTGCCGGGACCGACACCACGAAACCGCTGTCCAGTGTATCGGGCGATGCGTTGCGCGATATTTTCGGCCGTACCAAGGTCGTGGTCGGTGTTGTCCATCTTGCGCCGTTGCCCGGTGCGCCACGCTATGACGGCGAGGGCGTCGCTGCGATCTATCAGCGCGCGTTGGACGATGCGCGCTGTTACCTGGACAATGGCTGCGATGGTGTCATCGTCGAAAATCATGGCGATGTGCCCTTTGCCAAGCCCGACGATATCGGGCCGGAAGTTGCCGCTCACATGGCCGTGATCGCCGATCGTATCCGCACCGTGCTGGGACGCGCGATCGGCATCAATGTGCTCGCCAATGCCGCCATTCCGGCATTGGCCGTGGCATCGGCGAGCGGAGCGGCGTTCATCCGCGTCAATCAGTGGGCCAACGCCTATGTCGCCAATGAAGGTCTGATCGAGGGTGAAGCCGCCCGTGCGCTGCGCTATCGCAACAATCTGCGGGCCCGGGGCATCCGGATCTTTGCCGACGCCCATGTCAAGCACGGGGCGCATGCGATTGTCGCTGATCGACCGCTTGAGGAGCTGGTCCGCGATCTGGTGTTTTTTGACGCCGATGCGATCATCGCGACCGGTCAGCGCACCGGCCACACCGCCGATCTCGGTTATATCCGCCAGATCAAGCAGGCGTCTCACCTGCCGACCCTGGTGGGAAGCGGGGTCACGGTGGAGAATGTCGGCGACATCCTGGACATCGTGGACGGCGTCATCGTCGCCTCTTCGCTGAAACATGACGGGGTGTGGTGGAACAGGGTCGATCCCGAGCGGGTCCGCCGCTTCATCGCCGTCTTGCGGCGCTGAGGGGCGGCATGATCAAGTCCGATCGCCTGTTGGCCCGGCTCGACGAGCTCGCCCGCATCGGGGCCACCCCCCAAGGCGGTGTCAATCGGCCGGCGCTGTCGCCGCTGGATCGCGCGGCGCGATCCTGGCTTGCCACGGCGGCGCAGGCGCGGGGTTTTGCGCTCTACACCGACGCCTTGGCCAATCTTTTCATTCGCCGCGATGGTCGTGGTCCAGACCGCCCCCCGGTTCTGATCGGCAGCCATCTCGACAGCCAGCCATCGGGGGGACGGTTCGATGGCGCGCTCGGCACCCTGGCGGCCTTCGAGTGCCTGGAAACCCTTGAGGATCAGGGAATTGCCACCGACCATCCGGTCGAGGTCGTCGCCTGGACCAACGAGGAGGGCAGCCGGTTTGAGCCCGGGACCATGGGGTCGAAGGCGTTCGCCGGAAAAGCGCAAGTCGAAGACTGGCTGGCCGTGATGGATGGCAGCGGTGCCCGTTTCGGTGATGAGCTTGCGGCGACGCTTGCCGCGCTGCCGCAGGCCCGGCCGCGACCGATCGGAGTGCCGCCCCATGCCTATGTCGAGTTGCATATCGAGCAGGGGCAGATTCTCGAAGCCGAACGGATCACGATCGGCGTTGTCACGGGGGTTCAGGGTGCGCGCTGGTTCAACGTCGTTGTCGATGGCGAGGCGGCCCATGCCGGTACGACGCCGCTGAGCTACCGGCACGACGCGCTGGCGGCCGCGGCGCGGCTGCTCGCTCAGTTACCGCCGTTGATGGTTGCCGATGGCACCGCGCGTTTGACCTGCGGCCGGCTGGTGGTCGAGCCGGGATCGACCAACGTGATTCCGGGCCGGGTGGTCTTCACCATTGACAGCCGGCATCCCGAACCGGCGCGGCTGGACGCGATCGAGGCGCGGATTCGGGCGATGGCAGCGGCGGAAACCACGGCACGGATGACGGTCGAGCGGACCCTCGATCTGGCGCCGTGTCGCTTCGATCCGGTGATCGTCGCGGCGATTGACCAGGCTGCGGCGGATCTGGGGCTGAGCCGGCGGCACCTGCCTTCCGGGGCGTTCCATGATGCCCTGCATCTCGCGGCGATCTGCCCGGCCGGGATGATTTTCGTGCCCTGCCGCGGTGGCATCAGCCACAATGAGGCTGAATCGATCGTGCCTGACGATGCGATCGCGGGGACCGAGGTGCTGCTGGCGGTAACAAGGCAGCTTGCCGGCGGTTGACCGGCACCGGGCACCGCCGCGTCCATCGATCTTCGGGCCGTCTGGCCCGATCGGCGGCCGCTGGTGCCGGCGCCAGGGACCTTTCCCGCGATCCGTTCGATCGTCCGTCAGTCTCTGAGCCGGCAATGATCGACAATGAAGCTGGCAATCGCGGCGATGTCGTTGAGCGGGATCACGGGAAGCGGCGGCGCCCCGGGTCCCAGCGGCTGATCGCTGGCAATCGCGACATAGCTGGGATCGCCCTCGCTGATGAAGGTCCGGCCGAGGGCTGGTCGGAACACCTCCATCTTCGGATGGGGGTGGCGTTTGAAGCCTTCGACCAGGACCAGATCCACCGGGGTCATGTGCCCGATCAACTCGTCCAGCTCCGGTTCCTGCGGTTGGCGGTTCTCATGCAGGATCGCCCAGCGCGCCGATGAGCTGAGCATGACATCGATCGCGCCGGCGGTTCGGTGACGATAACTATCTTTGCCGGGACGGTCGAGATCGACGTCGTGATGGGTATGCTTGATGGTCGATACGGTCGTGCCCCGGGCGATCAGGACCGGCAGCAACTGCTCCAACAGGGTCGTCTTGCCACTGCCGCTCCAGCCGGCGATGCCGAATACTTTCAATCTTGCTGCTCTTTGGTCGGGGCGGGGGTGAGGGCGTAAGGCGGCACCGGGTGATGCCGGCTCGCGGGCCGGCCCCGGCACCCATGCGATGATGAGCGCCGGGGGGGACCCGCGAGGGTATTGCGGACGCGGCGGGTGCCGCGTCGCGTCTCAGCGCTCCGCGATCGAGCGGCCGCGGGAGCCGAGATCGGTGAAGGCCTCGTCGAGTCGGGTGGCGATACCCTGCTCGCCGATGCGCAGCCACTTGCGCGGATCATAGAGCTTTTTGTGGGGCGCGCCGGTGACCGGGTCGATCTGATACTCGAAGGCGGCGGGATTGGCTTTGACGAAACCGCCGACCGCGTGGGCGAAGGCGAACTGCGTGTCGGTATCGATGTTCATCTTGAACACGCCGTAGCTGACCGCCTCGGTGATTTTCTGCTTCTCGGAGCCCGAACCGCCATGGAACACCAGATCGAGCGGGTTGGCCGCGGTGCCATGCTGCTTGGCGACCAGCGCCTGGGAATTGCGCAGGATCTCGGGGCGCAGCTTGACATTGCCCGGCGCGTAAACGCCATGGACATTGCCGAAGGATGCCGCCACGGTGAAATGGCCGATCGGCGACAGCCGGTCATAGGCCTGGAGCACATCGGCGGGCTGGGTATAGAGGCGGGCATTGTCACTGCCCTCTTCGACATCATGACCGATGCCATCCTCTTCG
>JARLIO010000014.1 GCA_031291675.1 Azospirillaceae bacterium | reverse complement strand
CTGCACCCCCCTGTTCTACGCTTGGCGGCCGTCGTCACCGACGGACTCGCCCAAGAACGCGGTTCCGTACCCTGTCGCTACCAGCGCACGGGCGGGATTCTTCACCCGCTTGAAACACGCGCCTTTCCCTGGCGCACCCCGGACCCCTTTGTTTTTGTCAAAATAGAGCGGGGTTCGGGGTTCACCCCGAGCGGGTGCGGGCGGCAGCCCGCGGTGACGGCGACGACGCTCAGGTTTGTCGGCTAATCGTTGTTGACATACTAATACTCTAATAAATTACTATAGCTTCCGGCATCGAACGCAACGCCGCCAACCGGCGCCGCGGGTGCCGGTGATCATGACGAACGGGCATCAAGCCCGACCGAAAAAAATGGAGGAACAATGTCCGGAAATACGGCCCAATTCCTGCGCAAACACCGCCGCGCTGCCGCGATGTCTTGCAGCGGAGCCCTCGCTGAACGATGCGCTGCCCCTGACTGCTAGAAGTGCCATCGCGACACGGGGCATGAAGAGCCAACGACTGTTGAGCGCGTAGCATAGCGTCGCGACGGTAAATCAGATTTGTCAAGATCGGCCGACCAGACCGGCATCGCCGGAGCCAACGGCGCGTAGACGATGTCTGCGCCGAAGACGAAGTCGCGCTTTCATTCCATATCAGGCCCTGTAATATTCTTGGTGCGGCAAATTAATCCATTACCTTATATATGGAGACATGGCGATTGCTCTCTCTTCGTCGATATGAAATCATCTCGTTTGTTTTAATTATTGATCATTCACGATCTGGTCACATGTAGCCTTGTGACCTGAAGGATTGTTTTTGCATTGAGAAGCGGAAACACAAATAGTCGCGGGTTTCTCTGACCTTTTCACAGAAACGATTTAAATCCGGCGCATCCGGTCGCACCGTCACAGTGCGCCGATCGCTCCCCGGGCGCGTTGATCGAATACCAAGAATGTCCTGACGAGATCTTCGATCGGTCCGTCACCTCGTAATAACGTCATGTCACATCGGGAGGATCAAATGTCCCTAATGCCGCAACTCGAAGTATCGCGGCGCGCGCTGCTGGCCGGAGCCGCCGCCAGCACCCTGATGCTGGGTGCCGCCCCGAAGGCCTGGGCGGCCGCGGTCGGCGATCCCTGGGCGCAGGCGCGTGCCATCATCGACCGCCTCGCCCGCGTCGGTTCCTTTCCTGGCAGCGTTTTCAACGTGACGTCTTTCGGCGCCACGCGCTGCTCGCTGGTGGCCAGCAACCAGATCTGGAACCTTGTTCCGGGCAAAACCTCAACCTCGGCACCCGTCTGGGTCCAGGGAACCTCGGGATTGAGCAATCCCACGGTGTTCCAGACCATGACGCAGGCCTCGGGATCATTCGACAACTACGCCGCCTTCACCGCGGCGATCGTCGCCTGCCATGGCGCCGGCGGCGGCACCGTCGTCGTGCCGTCGGGCAATTGGTACATGGCCGGCCCGATCACCCTGCTCAGCAACGTCAATTTCCACCTCAATAGCGGCGCGGTGATCTGGTTCGATCCCAATCCGGCCTATTACGCGAAATATGGCGCCTACAGCCTCGGGACCAATGGCAACCTGGTGCAATCGCGCTGGCAGGGCAACGACTGCTTCAACTACTCGCCGCTGGTCTATGCCTACGGCCAAACCAACATCGCCGTGACGGCGGATGACAATACCGCGGTTCTCAACGGTCAGGCCGGAACACCCTATGGCAGCGACGGCGTGTTGTGTTGGTGGACCTGGAAGGGCAGCACCGGGACCGCAGGGTGGACCAGCAAATACCCCAGCGAAGGCAGTGCAAATGCCACAAATACTGCTCTGTCGGCGAAATATATCCCATCCACGGCGCCGGTCAGTGTCAATCTGATCGAGTTCGGCACCGCGACGGCCGGGACCTCGACCTCCTATACCCAGGATTCAAAATACCTGCCGGCGCAGTCCGAGGCCTATTACCCGCTGGCGCTGCGGGTCTATGGCGTCGGCCATTATCTGCCGCCGCCGATGATCCAGTTCCACAGCTGCACGAATGTACTGCTGTCGAACTATCAGGTCACCAACACGCCGTTCTGGCAGCATAATCCAGTCAACTGCACGAATGTCGTCATCGAAGGCGTCTACGCCAACAGCGTCGGCCCCAACAATGATGGATTTGACCCTGACGCGTGCAACTATGTTCTGGTCAACAACGTCACCTTCAACACCGGTGACGATTGCATCGCGATCAAGGCCGGCAAGGACAACGATACCGGCTATGGCCCGGCGCAAAATATCGTGATCCAAAATTGCACGATGAACAGCGGCCACGGCGGTGTCACCATCGGCAGCGAGATGTCCGGCGGTGCCCAGAATATCTACATTCAGAATATCAACATGCTCAATGCGAATTACGCGGCCAATCCGCTGAACATCGCGTTGCGCTTCAAGACCAACATGAATCGGGGTGGTTTCATCAAGAACTACTATGCCCGTAACATCACGCTTCCCAACGGCATCAATCTGACGCCGAGCTACTATACGCCGTTGACCGGCAGCCCGGTTCCGGCGGGCACGGTATCGACCAATCAAGGCGGCGTGATCACCTTCGACTGCGACTATTCACCGAGTTCGGACAATGTGCGGATCCGGCCGCCTGTCATCAGCAATATCAATATCTCCAACGTCACCGTGAGCGCCGTGCCGGGAACAGCGACAAGCTGCTACCAGGCGATCATCGCCCTGGGCCCGGTTGCTGCCGATTACAACGGCCTGACCGCAACCCCGACGGTATCGCCGATCGGCAGCGTGACGATCAGTAATTGCAATTTCGGCACACCGGTCAAATCGACAGCGCCGTACTACCTCTACAACACGCAGAACATGTCACTCAGCAATGTCGCGATTGGCGGCGTGGCCTACAACACGGTTTTGTCGGCGTGATGGCGCGGCTGTCCCCGACCGGACCCGGTCTGGCACAGCCGACGCGACCGCTCACTCTGCATCAGATGTTCCCGGATCGCCCGGTCCGCTGCAGCCCGATCCGCGACTGGGAATATCAGGAGAAGAACAAAAATGCGCAACAATTCAAACAGAGGAAATACCATGCGTCTCACGGTTCTGGCCGCTGCGGCCCTTGCCCTAACCTTGCCGGTTGCGGCCCAGGCGGGAAATTTTGACGGCATCTATGGTGGTGTGCAGGTCGGCGGGGCCTTCACCTCCTTCGACCAGACCGTCACGTCGCCGGTCTATAACGGCGGCAGCCTGGAAAACAACAGTCTGTCGGCGACCGGGGCCGTCGGCGGCGTTTTCGTCGGCTACGGCTATGTGCTGCCCTATAATCTGTTCATTGCCGGCGAGTTCGACGCCACCTTCGGCGATCGGGATTTCAGTTACACCATTACCGACCCGACCAATCCCTACAAGACCAAGCTGACGACAGGAACCGAGTGGGCGCTGTCGGTTCGTCCCGGCTACATCGTCAGTGACACGGCGTTGATCTACGGCCTGCTGGGTTTTGAACGGACTCCGATCAAGAGTTCTTCGAGCGATTCGTCCGAAGTCACGTTTGACAAGACCCAAACCTCATTCCGCCTGGGCGGGGGCGCTGAAATCTCAATCAGTGGTCCCTTGACGCTACGACTCGACTACACCCACACCTTTATCGACAAGATCATGATTTCCGACAATTTTGGCAATGCGACGAGTATTTCTCCGTCTGAAGACAAGTTCAAGGCCGGTATCGCCTATCACTTCTAGCACGCCGAACTCAACCAAGGATTATTTCCTGTTTCGTGTTCCGGCTCCGACAATGTGCCGGGTGGCTGGTGTCTGTGCCGGAACACCAGACGGAAACGTGTCGCAACGATCACGACCGCGATTCGGCATCGACCGTTGCCGATTTTCGTTTCCTACCAGTCTGCGACGAGCTTGACTCATCGCGGACTGGTGTCGGCGGCGTGCGGCCAGAACGGGATCGATTCGGCCTGAATCCCAGATACAATCCAGGCGCTAAGAACCGCGGCATCCCGATCTCCGATCGCGAAAAGCCGTGGCATGGTGAATCCATGCCGCGGTGAGGTGGTGGAAAGCGATCCCTCACACGCGGTGCCAAATAATACCGCCCCCTTGGCGATCCCATTTCTTGTTCATAAAACGAAACAATGGGGTGTCTCCGCTTTCCGTTGTTGGGTCCGCGATGGATAATCCACGCCGCGCACCCACCATGCACGCCACTGATACTTTTCCTCCACTTGCCGGGCGACATGCCGCTGATCCCGCCACGTTTTCCGGGCCCGGGGATGGGAGAGGCTCCGGGCGACCGCCGAGCGCGGGCCGACCCGCCGGCGAGGGCACCACGGCCGTGCCGTCTGGCCGGCTCCCTTGGTCCAATCAGAGCGATATAATTACTTTACGTTGTTTTTTAGATGACTTTAAATACATATCGTTGTCTTTTTACTATTATGAATGCTTTTTCGGTCATTATTAGATTGAGTACGATCGTATTCGTAGTTATACTCTCATTATAACACGCTAAATCGCGATGGAGGTCCACACGTGGATCGTCTTAAAGGACAATGGCGACTGCTGTCCTGGCGCCGGGTTGCAAGCAATGGAACCGTTTCCTACCCTTTTGGCGAGGACGCTGCCGGTTTGCTGGTTTATACGGCAACCGGCGATATGATTGTGCAGATGACCGCGAAAAATCGACCTGAGCTGCCGACATCAGACCCGTTGGGCGGAAGTATCGAGGAACGCGCTGCAGCCTATTCCGGTTATCTTGCCTATTTTGGAAGCTATATCGTCCATGATGACAATGTCATTCACCATATAGAAGGCAGCTCATTCCCGAACTGGTCCCATACCGAGCAGAGTCGTCCGTTCGAACGCCATGGTGAGACGCTGGTGCTGCGCACACCGCCGGCGGAGACCGACGGCGTCACGGTGGTGAACGAGATGTCCTGGCGCCGTCACGGTGAACCCGGACACGGTGAATCCGGACAGGGCGAACCCGTTGGTACCCGGCATTCTCATTCGTCGGGTGCAGACGCGCCTTCCCGCAAAGAATAACGAACCGAGAGTTGCGAGATGCCCGATACCAACGCTGCCAGCTCCCTGGACACGGTCCCCTTGGCTCCGGACCGGGACAGTCCGCGGCCGGCCTATCTGCAAGCCAACCTGACATCGCTGGCGCCCTATCTGTTCCTGGAGATGATGCGCAACGTCACCAGCGATGGCTACGTCGTTGAGGACCCGGTTGATCGCAGCCAATTTTCCAAGCCCGGTTGTGTGCTGGCGGCACCGTCCTACCCGAGCAACACGCCGGGCGTTGACCAGGACTATGTCTTCAATTGGGTGCGTGACGCGGCCATCACCGCCATCGAGATCGCCGCGGCCCGACTGCCGGCGACACCAGGCGGTGGCGTCGGTGCGCTGATCGACTATGTCACCTTCGCCCGGCTATGCCAGCAGAACGCGACCCCGACCCCGGCTCATGCGGTTTTCACCGTGGCCGGCTGGTCGCGCCCCTGGTCGGAGCAAAGTGACGGGCCGGCGATTCAGACCACTGCCCTGCTGCAACTTTATCAACAGCTCGACACGGCGACGCAGCCAATCGCGATCCAGGCAATCAACCACAACCTGGATTACCTGAGTGGCGCCTACCAGAATGCCACCACCAACCTGTGGGAGGAGCACCAGGGCCTGTCGTTCTTCACCCGGGCCGTCCAGCTCCGCTGCTTTCAGGACGTTGCCGCCAACACCATCGGCATCACCGTGCCGTCCTGGATTGCCGAGGCGATCACCGGATTACAGAACGCGTTGCATGACCACTGGAACGGTTCCTGTTACGTGTCGATCCTGGCGCCGGGCGCCGGACCCGGCGTCTCCGCCGTGGCGGCCGAACAGGGCTATGATCCCAACATCGATATTGTCTGTGCCGCCGTCTATGGCGCGGCGTCCTGTACCGATACCCGGCTCCTGGCCACTGCGGGGCAGTTGCGTCGCCAGTGGTCCGATGCCGAGGCTTCGACGGTGTTTCAAATCAATCTCGACGACCAGAAACGCGGCATCGGTCCGATGATGGGGCGCTATCCTGGCGACACCTACGACGGCGATACCAGCGACGCGATTCGTGGCGGCCATCCCTGGGCGCTGTGTACCGCCAACTTCGCCGAACTGTATTACCGGCTCGCCAATGCCATCGAGGCCGGCCAGCCCGTCCCGCTGGATGAGCTGTCCGAAGATTTCTTTGCCCAGATCGGCATCAGCGCCGGCGCCGCCCCGGCGACGGTGTCGACGGCACTGCGCGCCGCGGGCGATCAAATGCTCCGTGCCGTGGTGTTCCACAGCGACCGTTACGAGCTCAGCGAGCAGTACGATGCCAGAACCGGCTATGAGAAAAGCGTCACCAACCTGACCTGGAGCTATGCGGCGTTCCTGTCGGCGGTGCGCGCCCGGGGTCCGATTGGGCCGGGGGTCCGCTGATGACGGCGCGGGAAGAGAGTTTCGTCGCCCTGTCCGTGCTGCTGACCGGGTATGACAGCGTGCATCTGCTCGGTACCGGCATGGCCGAACAGTATCTGGCCATCCTGGACTCGATCCTGCCGACCGGGATGGTCGACGATCTGCTGGCGGCCTATCAGCGGCTGCCACAAGGACCACAGCGCGAACCGGCAGCAGCCGCCACGATCCTGGGTGACGCCAAATTAGGGCCGGTGGCCCGCAACCTGATCGTGCTGTGGTACTGCGGGTCCTGGACCCAGTTGCCGGCGGCGTGGCGCGCCACCTATGGCGCCGCACCCCAGGACACGACCCACGCGGTTTCGGCGGACGCCTACCAGGCGGGTCTGCAATGGCTGGCGGCCGGCGCGCATCCGGCCGGCGCCAAGGCGCAGGGCTATGGCGCATGGGCTCTCGGGCCGGAAGGGAGATAGGGCGTGACCAGTGATACCCCGTTCGACGCGGTCATCGTCGGCGCCGGCGTCGCCGGCGCCCTGATCGCCAAACAGCTGACCGGCGCCGGGTTGCGCGTGCTGCTGCTCGAAGCCGGGCCGGGCACATCGCAAAGTTTCAACGGCTATAGCCGGCATCTTCAACAGTTTTATGGTGCCACCAGCAAGTCGGCCGAATCGCCCTGGCCGCCGGCTGCGGCGGCACCACAACCCGACAGCAGCGACCTGCGCAACAATAATGGCTATTTCGTGCAGCGCGGCCCGGACCTCTATGGCAGCACCTATACCCGGACCTGGGGCGGCTCGACCCTGCATTGGCTGGGGGTGTCGCTGCGCATGCTGCCAGAGGACTTCCGCATGCACTCGCGCCATGGCGTCGGCCGCGACTGGCCGCTGGGCTATAACGATCTCGCACCATTCTACGCCCGGGCGGAACACGAGCTGGGCGTGTCCGCCGATGTCGCCGACCAGCGCTATCACGGGGTCAGCTTCGCGGAAGATTATGACTACCCGATGCAGCGGGTGCCGCTCAGCTATTCGGACCGGGTGCTGGGGGCCGCGGTCGACGGTATGACGGTGTGGTTCGACCATGAATCGTTCGACCTGAAGGTGCGCAGCTATCCGGCGGCGCGCAACTCCATCCCCCGCGGGGCGTATCAGCCTGTGGGCGCGGTTGACCTCCATGACGACGGCAGCAGCAACCCGCCCTTGCTGGGTGGTCGCTGTCAGGGCAACACCTCCTGCACCCCGATCTGCCCGGTCCAGGCCAAATACAATGCCGGCAAGTCGCTGGCCCAGGCCGATCGCCGCTACCTGACAATGTTGGTGCAGGCGGTGGCGTCCAAGATCCTGGTCGATCCGGCCAACGGCGGCGTCCAGGGCATCGAATACAAACGCTATCAGGATCCGGCATCGACGCGTTTCACCACCGCGGTCGCCAAGGGCCGGGTCTATATCCTGACCGCGCATGCGGTCGAGAATGCCCGCCTGATGCTGGCTTCGGGATTGACCGGACCGCGCGGCCAGGTCGGCCAGACGCTGATGGACCATCCCGCTCTGTATGCCTGGGGCTTGGCCCCTCTGGCGATCGGGGCCTTTCGCGGGCCGCAATCCTCGGCGGGCATTGAGGATTTGCGCGGCGGCGCCTTCCGCGCCCGACATGCCGCCTTCCGCTTCGATATCGGCAATGATGGCTGGCGGTCGACGACCGGCGCCCCGGACAGCACCGTGTCCGAGGCGGTGATGAGCCAACGGCTGTTCGGCACGGCCCTGCGTGACCAGTTGGCGAACCTGCTGTCACGCCAGGTCAGGATGTCGCTCGCGATTGAACAGCTACCCGACCCGGCGAATGCCGTTACCGTCGACCCCCAGTACCTGGATGCGTTGGGCAACCCGCGGCCCGTGATCAGCTACCACATCGACGACTATACCAAGGCTGGCATGGTGGCTGCCAGCGGCGTCGCCCGTGCGCTGTTTCGTCGGGCCGGCGTCCAGGACTTCAGTGAGTCCGGCAACGGTAGCTGGTTTCCCTCGGTTTATTACCAGGGACGCGAGTTCCACTATCATGGTATGGGGCATTTCTCCGGCACCCATGCCATGGGCGACGATCCGCAGCAGTCGGTGATCGATCCCGACCAGCGGGCATGGCAGCACCACAACCTGTTCCTGGCCGGTTCCGGCAGCTTCCCGACCATGGGCACGTCGAACCCGACACTGACCCTGGCAGCACTGGCGCTGCGCACCGCCGACCATCTCGTGGCAACCCTGCAGCAATAACAGTAATAGCGGCCGAAGGAGGCGTCGTCGCATCGGTTTCCTTTTCGACAAAGACGACTGTGTTATTCTGATAATATTAAAACCTTAAGAGAAAAATTGATGATCAATACGTGAATATTGACATCTTATATTGATAAATTTGCCAAAATTGTACGATGCCTGAGCCAACACTCGACAACTTCTCTCGACACCAGCGGAGGGGCGCGTGATTTCGTCGATAAAAAAGACCAGTCTTGCCGAAATAAAGGCACGTCTCGAACAACATCCCATCGAGGCCGTCATCGTTGGTACGGGGATTTCCGGCGCAATCATTGCCAATGAACTGACGAAGGCAGGCAAGAATGTCCTGTTGCTGGAAGCCGGCCCAGGAACGAACCTGACGCTACAAGGTTACAACGAGTTTCTGTCAAATTTCTACGGCGCGACATCCAAGGACAATCAGGCCCCCTACCCGGTCAATCCCAATGCGTCGATGCCGCGCAGCACCAATTTGCGCAAATTGCAGCCGGGTGAAACCGACAGCGCCACCTACATGGTGCAGTCCGGTCCCTATGTCACCGATACCAACTATACCCGCGTCTATGGCGGCACGACCATGCATTGGGAGGCGAAGACTCCCCGCATGCTGCCAGAGGATTTCAAGTCTCAGACCCTGTTTGGCCAGGGCGTCGACTGGCCGCTCGGCTACGACGATTTAGAGGAATTCTACCAGGTGGCGGAGCGCGAGATCGGTGTATCGGCCGATGTCGAGGACCAGAGCTATCTCGGCGTCACTTTCCCCAAGGATTACGTCTACCCGATGAAGGGCCTGCCGCTATCCTATCTGGACCAGCAGGTGGCCAAACGCCTCGATGGCACCGAGGTCGAGCTGTACGGCCAGCGCTACCCCTTGAAAATCCGGCCATTCCCGCAAGGCCGAAACGGCATCCCCAACGACAAGTACGACCGAGGCCAAGGCTATGTCCCCGTCGGAGCGGTCAGCAACCACCAGATCGAGATCGGCGAACGCTGCCAGGGCAACACCAACTGTGTGCCGATCTGTCCGGTGCAGGCGCGGTATCATTCGGGCAAGACCCTGGCCAAGGCGTTCCAGCGGGCAACCGGCAGCATTCATTTGCTGGTCCAGGCGGTGGCGTCGCGGGTCGTGATCGATCCGGTCAGCGGCCGGGTTACCGCGCTGGAGGTCAAAGTCTACAAGGACCCGAAGTCGTCCGAACACGAAACCGTCACCATCGCAGCCACGATTTTTGTCCTGGCCTCCAATGCCATCGAAACGCCGCGGCTGATGCTGGCTTCCGGCCTGCGCAGCAGCAGCGGGCTGATCGGCCGCAATCTCATGGACCACTCCTATCTGTTGAGCTGGGCGACCATGCCCGAGATCTGCGGCACGATGCGTGGCACCAGTGTTACCGGCGGCATCATCGATCTGCGCGGCGGCGCCTTCCGCCGGCACCAGGCGGCTTTCAGCGTCGACATCCACAATGACGGTTGGGGTTGGGCGGTCGGATCTCCCTATTCCGACCTGACCACGCTGGTCGATCAGTACAACCTGTTTGGTCCCGAACTGCGCCGCGGCCTGATCAACCGGATTTCCAGCCAATTGCTGCTGGCCTTCATGATCGAAGTGATGCCCAGCGAGAGCAACCGGGTCACGGTCGATCCGCAATACACCGACCAATTGGGCAATATGCGCCCGGTCGTGTCGTTCACCGTGCCGGAATACACCATGCGCGGCGCCGCCTATGCCCGGGAATTCGCCAGGACGGTGTTCGCCCGCGTGGGCGCCGCCGACCAGAGCCGCTACGACCCCGGCGACTACGGCTATGTCGCCTATAACGGCCAGGGCTACGCCATCCGCGGCGGCAACCACCTTGCCGGCACCCACGTCATGGGCAACGACCGCAACCGCTCGGTGGTCGATACCAACCAGCGTTCCTGGGATCACCCGAACCTGTATCTGGTCGGCGGCGGCAGCATGCCGACGATCGGTACGGCCAACGTGACCCTGACCCTCGCCGCGCTGTGCTACCGCAGCGCACGCTCGATGCTCGACCAACTGCAATAGTCGACCGCGCGTCCGTACCCCGCGCAAGACGATCGGAGGCCACCGTGGATTCCAGTGACATCACGACGCTCGAGGAGCTGAAGTCTTATCTGTATTCGGCCATGCAGCTGGAGCACGCGACGCTCCCGCCCTATCTGGTCGCGCTGTATTCGATCAAACCCGGCACCAACCTGGACGCCACGCAGATCATCCGCGTGGTCGCGGTCGAGGAGATGCTGCACCTGACCTTTGCCGCCAATCTGCTGAATGCCATCGGCGGCGAACCTGATCTGACCGTTCCGGGCTTCGTGCCAAATTTCCCGACCTATCTGCCCGACGGCGAACAGGAATTCCTGGTCCATCTGGCGCCGTTCAGCCGGCAGACCATCGAAAACTTCCTGCAGATCGAACGGCCGAGTCTGGCGCCTTCGGGCGTCAACAAGCTGGTCGCCCGCCGGGAACACGGTCCGTTCCTGCATCTCGGCACACACCCGAGACAGACCACGATGCGCTATTACAGCATCGGTGATTTCTACAAGGCCATTGAGGACGGTCTCGTCTATCTGGAGGGCGAGGCACAGAAGCAAGGCAAAACGATTTTCACCGGTGACGCCGGCCGTCAGATCACGTCGCAATATTACTATTCGGGTGGCGGTCACCTGCATCCAGTGACCGACCTGGCCACGGCGGTCACAGCCATCCGGCTGGTGATCGAGCAAGGCGAGGGCCAGACCGCCACCATCTATGACAGCCAGAAGGAACTGGCGCATTATTACCGGTTCGACCAGTTGATCCACGGCCGCTATTACCGATCCGGCGATGCGATCGAACATCCGACGGGCGAGCCGGTCTCCGTCGACTGGGACGCCGCCTATCCGGTCAAGACCGACGTCAAGCTGGCCGACATTCCCGCCGGATCCGAACTGCACCAGGCCGCGGCGGCATTCAATCAGGCCTATGCCCGGTTCCTGGCGGAAATCACCGAAGCCTACAACGGCAAGCCGCACAAGCTGATGGAAGCCGTGGCTCACATGTTCGAGTTCCGCAACGCCATGACGGTGTTGATCCGCAACCCGCTGCCCGGCAGCAACGGGCTGTATGCCGGCCCCACCTTTGAAGTCAGCCCCGAAGCCGCCGGGGCCCCGCAGGCCGGCGCCGAGTCCCTGGAGGTGGTGGCATGAGCCAATTGGAGCCCTTCCTGGCCTTTTCCGCCGAAGTTACCGCGTTCCCCATCGTCGAGCTTCAGGGCACCGGGCAGGCCGAATCCTATCTCCAGACGGTCGAGGATATCGTCGGCACACAGCGCCTGGACCGGCTGCTGGTCCTCTATCAAAGCCTGCCGCTTGCGACCAGGGAGGACATCCGGCAGGCACGTGCCGACCGGCTGCGCCGCGATATCTTCGGCAGCGACGAGTTGGGACCGATCGCCCGCAACATCATCAAGCTGTGGTATTCGGGCACCTGGTACGAACTGCCCAGCGCCTGGACCGAAGCCTACGGCCCGGCACCCCAGGATGTGACCTTCGTGGTGGCGCCGTCCTCCTACGTCGAAGGGCTGCTGTGGACAGCCATCGGCGCCCATCCCGCCGGCGCCAAGGCGCCGGGATACGCCTCGTGGCAGTGGCCGCCGCACATCCCGCCCTTCGCCGGTGATCCGGCCGCCACGCCGCGCTGAACCTCCCGCCTTGGCGGGTCGAACCGCGTGGTTCGGCCCGCCCCCCCCCCCGGTTCCCCCCTCCGCTTTCCGGCAGAAGGATCGTCATCATGAGCACAAATCGCGCCAAGCTGACCCCGGAAACCGTCACGCTCGGCATCACGCCGACGCTGTGGTGGAACGACGATTTCATCAACATCGATATCGGCATCCCGTTCGAGCAGTGCGTCAGCGAGATGGCGCTGGCCGGCTATGTCGGCTGCAGCGTCGGCCACAAATACCCGACCAACCCGAAGGATCTGAAGCCGGCGCTCGATCTGCGCGGCCTGCAGGTGTCGGAGCCGTGGGTCAGCACCTATTTCACCATCAAGAGCATGAAGACACAGACCATCGAGAAGGTCCGCCAGCAGCTCGCCTTCCTCGATGAGATGGAGGCGGGCAGCCATTACCCGCGCAAGGCCGACTTGGTGGTCGCCGAATTCGGCGATGCCGTCAACCCGCTGCCGGTGGCGCTGTTTGCCAATGCGCCGCAGTTCAGCGAAGACCAATGGAAGCTGCTGATCGAGGGTCTTCATGAGATTGGCGAGATCACCAAGGCCAAGGGCCGGCTGCTGTGTTACCACCCGCACCTGGGCACTGGGGTGATGCACAACGAGGCGGTTCATCGGCTGATGGACGAGACCGACCCCGCCCTGGTCCATATGCTGCTGGATACCGCCCATCTGGCCTGCGCCGCGGTCGATCCGCTGGCCATCACCCGCAAATACGCCGCGCGCATCAAGCATCTGCACCTGAAAGACTACCGCGCCGCGGTCGTCGCGGAAATGCATGCCAAGGGCCAATCATTCCAGGATGGCATTGAGGCCGGCATTTTCACCGTGCCGGGCGACGGTTCGATCACGACCTTCCCGGAGATCTTCGACCTGCTGGCCGAAGCCGGGTTCAACGGCTGGCTGGTGATCGAGGCCGAGCAGGATCCCGCCAAGGCCAATCCGCTGCAATACGCCAAGATGGCGCGTGCCTATCTGCGTGAAACGCTGGGGTGGTAACCATGACCAGTCGCGACCAGCACGAGATTTATTTCAGCTTCTTCATGTTCACCGCCGATCTGCGGCCCGGCGACACGGCCTACACCCAGGTTCTGATCCGGCACATCAAGGCACTGACCGAGATGGGTTACAGCGGTTTCGACCTGCCGATCGCGGCACCGTCGTCGCACGACTTTGCCGCCCAGGTCGAAAGCTATGCCACGATGAAGCGGGCGTTCGACCAGGCTGGCCTGACCGACGTCGGCTTCACCACCAATGTCGGCGCCACCCGGACCTACGACCCGACCTCGCTGTACGCGCAGCAGCGCGAGGGCGCTCTGGCCTATCTGAAATCACGGGTCGACATCACCGCGGTGCTGGGTGGCGCGTCGATCATGGCTGGGCCCATCGTCTTCCCCTATGGCGTGTTTCCGACGACCGACAGCAACGTGGCAATTTGGAGCAATGCGCTGCAGGACTGGCTGCGCCCCCGTTACCAGTTGGCGCAGCCCATCCTGCAGGAACTGGGGGACTATGCCGAAAAGCGGGGTGTCAAGCTGGCGATCGAGCCGGTTGACCATTGGGAAACGCCGGCACCGAACATGGTATCGGACGTGCTGGATTTCTTGACCGGCGTCGCAACCGCCCAAACCGGGCTGACCATCGACAGTGCTCATGTCGTGTTGGGCAGCAGCGGCCCGGCGGCCTACCGCCACGACGTCGCCACGGCTGCGGCGCAGCGCCGGCTGCATTATGTCCATGTCTCCGCGCCCGACCGCGGGGCGGTCCATGACAGCTGGATCCCCTGGGACCATTTCCTGCGGCCGCTGCTGCCGGTCTATTCCGGGCCACTGCTGGTCGAAGTGTTCAACGCCGTGTCGCCATTTGTTGATCTGATGCGGTTGACCCGGCGGAAATTCTGGATCCCCGGCGAAGACCAGCCGACCGCCGACGTGCCCAGCGCCTACGAAATCGCCCGCGAAGGCCTGGCGACGCTGCGCCGGGAAGTCGCACGGCTGAGCCCGGCCGACGCCGCCAGCCCGTGATCAACAGCGCGCCATACCGCGAGGAAACCGCCATGACCGAAGACACCCCGGCCGCTCTGATCCCCAGGGCCGCCACCACCAATGCCCAATTGCGGGCGGTGCCATCACACCGAACCACCGCCGAGCATCTGGGGGCGCTCAACAACCTGCCCGGATTCTGGGAAGGCACCGGCTTCAGCCTGATCGCCCGCCCCGATTTTTCCAGTGACAGCCCGCACGGCCTGTTTCTGGAACTGAATCTGCTGCGCGAAACTCTTGAATTCACCCCGATCGGCTCGCCGGTGTTCAATCGTGGCAGCCTGCAGGCGGATATCGCCCTGTACGGCGTCACCTATCTGCATCGCGTCACCGATGACCCCACCGGCGGCGCGCTGCATATCGAACCCGGACTGTGGCTGAACATTCCGGCGACCACCGAGCCCAAGGCCGACGCCAGCATCGCGCGGCTGGCGACCATTCCCCACGGCAACGCCTTCTGCACCGTCGGCTTCGTCCAGCACGCGGAATATGACCGGGTGCCGGAAATCCCGCCGGCCAACACCGTGCCGTTCGAAATTGGTGGCGAGGCGCCGCCCGCCGGCACCAAGAACCCGTTCCCCGAATACGATCTGAGCCTGCCCTCCGCCTTCCGGAGCAACCCGCTGCCGGCCGCCATCACCCAGGCGATCATCGACGACCCCAACCAGATGCTGCGCGATACGCTGAACCAGCAGGTGTTCGCACAAGGGATGACCCTGAAGAAGATCACGCGACTGATCACCGACACCGCGTCAGCCGGCGGGATCGAGAACATTCCGTTCATCACCAGCAACGCCAACACCCTCACCCTGGATTCGGTGTTCGCCATCGAACTGGTCGAAGACCAGTCGGGCACCGAATTCATGCAACTGCAATATTCGCAGACCGCGTTGCTGAACTTCCGCGGCAAGAGCTGGCCGCATGTGACGGTCGGGACCTTGATCAAGGCGTTCTGAAATCGGGGCGTTCTGAAATCGGGGCCTTCCGGATGCCCACCGGGTCCTGCCAAATTCGCCGGGCCGCCGCTTTGCGAATTCGGCAGACGCTCGACGTTTCGACGCCACCGTTACAGTTGCCGTCCCGCGGCAAACGCCGCCAAGGCCGTCGCGACCCGGGCCATGACATCGCTCCAGTCGCCCGGCCGGGTTTGGCGAAACAAGCGGGCCGTCGGATACCAAGGCGTGTCGTCGCGATCGCGCAGCCAACGCCAGCAGCCGTCAAACCGGGACAGGATCCACACCGGCTTTCCCAAAGCCCCGGCCAGATGGGCGACCGCGGTGTCAACCGAAATCACCAGATCGAGATGGGCGATCACCGCCGCCGTATCGACGAACGCTTCGATGTGGCGCATCGGATCGAGCAGCGGCAGGTCACGCGACGCGCTCTTCACCTGACGGGCGGCCTCACCTTTCTGCAGACTGACAAAACGGATCGTACCGCGCCCTTTCAAGGGCGCAAAATCGCTGAGGCGCATGCTGCGCTGCGCATCCATCTGATCGGCCGCGCGGTCATGATGCCGCGATTGCCCGGCCCAGACCAGACCGACCTTGATCTCCGGCCCGGCCAGAACCGGAAACCGTTCCGCCATCTGAGCAACCCGGCGGGGCTCGGCCTTTAGATAGGGCACCGTCGCCGGGATCGACTCCACCGTGGTTCGAAGCGCCCGGGGCAGGCTCAACAGCGGGCAATGGACGTCGAACCGCGGCGGAGGCTCCGCCCCGGTCAACACAGCGCGTCGACCCCGGGCAGATCGCGCAGCAGCGTCACCAGCGCCGGCGGCACGGCAAAAAGCACCGATCGGGCCCGACCGGTCAGCAACGGCAGATAACGGCAGAACTGAATAACATCCCCCAGCCCCTGCTCGGCATGGACCAGAAGCGTCTGGCGCGCGATGTCCTCGCCCGCCCATTGCGGTTGGGCAAACCCGGTGTGGATGTCCAGGCCGGGGAGACGCAGCCGCGCCTCGTAGGCCGCCCAGCCCTCGTCAAACCGTCCAGAAGATAATAGCAGCAGCGCCAGGTTGAACCGCTCATGGGGATCATCGGGAGCCGTGGCCACGGCCCGACACTGTGCGGCCAGGGCGGCGTCGAACCGGCCCTGCCGCTTCAGGGCCGACGCCAACCGGCCATAGGCTCCCGGGAACACCGGATCGATCGCGATCACCGCACGGTGGCAGGCTCCGGCCGCCACACCCTGCCCCGAATCGAGATAGGCCATGCCCCGATCAGACAGGATGTCGGCAGCATCGGGCTGGCGTTCGCAAGCCGTCGTAAAGGCCGCAACCGCCTCAGCCGGCCGGCCATCCGCGACCAATGCCTGCCCCAGGGCGCGCCAGAAAGCCCCTTCTTGCGGGCACAACACGACCAGCCGCCGAAGTGCCGACACCGCCACCCGGGGCTGGCCCTGGACCAGAGCGCGATGCGCCTGGTCAGCCAGCGCCGCCGCCGCGACCGCCGCATCCGGCCCCGGGGCTCGGGTCACCAGCCGACGCTGTTGGCGATTCATCATGGGCCTGCCGGGTCGATGGGAGGGGGAATTCCACGAGCATCATCGCGTGTCTCGCGCCGCCGCACTATAGGGCGTCCCGGCGATGCCGGGAATTGCTATGTCATGCCCCGCGACGCCGGCGCCGGTGCGGCGGCCGGCACCACGATCCCGGCCTCCAGCCGGATCAGATGATCGGCCAGGGCAATCGTGGAGGCCCGATGGGCGATCACCAGAACCGTCATCCGGCCGTGCAACTGGCGCAGCGTCTGCAGCACGCGGGTTTCAGTGTCCTGGTCCAACGCACTGGTCGCCTCGTCCAGCACCAGGATCATGGGTTGTTGCAACAAGGCCCGGGCCAGCACGATCCGTTGCCGTTCCCCCCCCGACAACCGCAGACCACGATCCCCGACCACCGTATCAAGCCCCTGGGGCAAATGGCGGACGAAGTCGGCCGCCGCGGCATCGAGCGCACGCCACAGCGCGGGCTCCGCGGCGTCAGGACGCGCCAGCAGCAGATTGCGCCGGATGGTGTCATGGAACAGGAACGGATCCTGCGGCACGTAGCCGACGCGCGCCCGCCAGGCGACGCGCGCCGGCCCGTCGAGCACCGTGTCATCGACCCGGATCACGCCCTGCGACGGCGTGGTCAGCCCCATCACCAGATCGGCAAGAGTTGATTTACCGGCCCCCGACGACCCGACCAGCGCGGTCGTCGCGAAAGCCGGGATCACGGCGTCGACGTCCTGCAACGTCGCGGCCGTCGCATTCCGGTGCCAATAGCCCAGGCCTTCGAGCCGGATTTCCCGACGCAATTCCGGGGGCGGTGCCACCGGCCGCGGCTCCGCGGCGGCACGAAATTCGGCCAGCCGCTGCGACAGCACGGAATGAACCGGCAGAACCCGGAGAATCTGCCGCGCCTGTTCCTGCATCCGGGTCGCGACCATCATGATCCGCCCAAAGGCCAGCACCAGAACCAGCATATCCGCCAAGCCCAGCCCCAAGATCCACACCCCAACCCAGACCCCCACCGCCGCCGCGATCGCCGCCACGAGCTGCTGCAGCCGGCTGGCCGCCGCGTAGGCGCGGATCTGAACCAGATGGGACTGCCGCAGCCGCGCGACCCTCTCGGCCAAGGCCTGGGCGCGCACCGCCTCGGCGCGCAGGACCTTGAGCACCCGCAAGCCTGCCAGCTCATCGGCGACCTCGGCGTGGAGCTCCCGATTGGCAGTCGCCTGCGCCGTGGCCAGGGCATGAGCGCGCCGATTGAGCGGCGCCATCGCAACCGCAATCACGCCGGCGAGCACGACGGTACCAACGGTAAACCGGGGGGACAGAGCGACCGCCACCGCCAACAGCGCCGGCACCTGGACGCCGCTGCTCAGAAGGTTCAGCAACAGGGTTACGGCATAACCACATTGCCCCACCTCGGCGGTCAAAGCGTGGGTCAGGTCGGCACCGCGTTGCGCCATCACGCCTTCCCAGCCCATCGCCATCACGGCCTGGTGCAAACGCCGCCGCAGGCTATCGCCGTAATCGAGGACCAGGCCGGTGCTGGTCACGGCATGGGCATATTGAATGCCGGCGATCCCGGCGACCGCAACGACATAGAAGGCCAGGATCCCGCCGAGCCCCAGCCCCGCGAACGGTGCCCGCAGCCCTTCCGCGCCACCCGCTGGGGCCGTAACCAGCTCCAGGTGATGCAGCAAGGGCACCAGGAGCACAACGCCGCCACCCTGGAGCACGGCCGCGGCGGTCGCAAGCAGCGCGACCAGCCAGAACCGGCGGCCGCCGGTGCGGATGACGTCCCGGACCAACGCCAGCGCTTGCGATCTTACCGATCCGGCCACGGCCCGCGCCCCGGATCCCGCGATGCGCGCCCCGCCTTCCCCGCGATCCTGGTCCATCCCCTGCCTTCATGCCATGTTGCATCAACCGAGCTTCGGCGATCGCAACGCAAGGGGCAAGATCAGTGTCGCCCCCGTCACACGACGGCATTGACCAGGACCGGCACATACAGCGTCGCGTTTTCGTTGCGGGCCTTGAGGAATTCAACGCGAACGTCATTCAATGACTGGATGAAGCCAATCGTCGCGTTGGCCATGGCGTGATGTGGTTTGTCGTCGCTGCCAATCGCCCGATAGGCGCGCAACGCCGCGCCGCTCTCGTCGATCCGGAACGCGACCCGCTCGATCGCCGCCAGCCGCGCCGCGGCATCCGCTTCGGTGCGGTCGGGCAGGCTCTTGTCCCGCAGCGCCTTGTCGGCGACGACAAACGCCGCCCGCGCGGTGTCGAGATTGACCAGCACCTTGGCAACCGCCTTGCCCTTGTCGCCGCCCAGCTTGGGATCAGCCGCCAGCAGGAACGCGTTCCAATCCTTGAAGGTTGGCACAAAGCTGGTGCTGGGGAACCATTTGCTGGTCGCGACCTCCCGTTCCAGGATCGGGTCCTCGGGATAGAGGGCTTCGAGATAGTCAACCACGGCCTGGACGTTGGTATCGGCATCAGCCAACGTCTTCTCGTTCAGTCCGCAGCGCTGCATCGCCATCTTGGCAACCGGGTCGTTGCCCTCAACCGCACCATAGGCGATCGCATATTTGGCCAGGGTCGGATTGGCCCGGATCGCCTGGCGTGCCTTGCGGCGACTCTTGGGATTGTCCAGCGCCACCTGGAAGTCGTTCCAGGCGCTGCGCAATTCAACCTCGCCCTTAACCGTGTAGATTAGGTCGATGAGCTGGCCGGTCGCCTGGGCCGCCAGCTTGGCGGCCTTGCCCGCTATCTGGACCGCGGCACCGGCGCCCATCGCGGCATGGGTCGCCATGCCGACGGTCTCGATCATCGCCGCGAGCATCTCCATCAGATGGACCGCCGCCTGGATCCCGTGCTGGATGGTCTGGCTGTTCGCGATGTTCGCCTTGTTGAGGAAAGCCTCCATTTGCACCGAAGCCGCGTTCCGGGCATCGGTCTTGTTTTGGCGCCACAACAGGAATTCCTGCTGGCGTTTGATCGCCTTGTTCAATTCGGCCATCATCGCCGCGGCCGCCGCGACAATTTCCGCCGGCGGAAAGAACGCTGCCAGGACATCGGCCCCACCTTTGACCACCGTCATCGCAACATCGAACAGATCCTGATCGGCCTTCAACTGCTTGATCATCGGCGCGATCTTGGACATCTCCCGCGACGTTTCCTGCAACGCCAGCTCTTCGGGATCGGTCGGTAGACTGAAACCCTGGGCCAAAGCCTCGCGGAACACCCGGGCGTCCTTGTCGGCATCGTCGAGAATCGCCTTCTGGGCCGTGGCCACCAGTTCCTGTCTCTTTTTTTCCTCGACCTCCGTCTTCAGATTGGCCAGTGCCTGGGGTGAGGCCAGCGTCGCAAGCTTCTGCTGTGCCGCAACATAAGCCGGGTAATCGCGGCAAAAAGCGACGGCCGCCCGTGAATCATTATTTTCGGCACCGCCCTTTTCGCTGAGCCGCGGCACTTCGGTGGCGATAAAATCGTCGAGGCTCATCAGGAAACGCGTTGAGAATTCCTTGGCAAACGCGACTTCCACTTTGATCTTGACACCTTTGACCACGACCTCCTGGTCCTTGATCGCGACCAGGGCGTTCTGGGCGTCGAGCAACGCCGTCCGGACCGCATCACGGCTGGGATCCTCCGCCACCGCCGCCGGCTTGGGCCGACCCAGCAGAAAATAGGCATCACCCAGGGCGCCATCGGTCACAATCCCCGCGGTCATCGCGTTGACCGTCCCGTCGGCGGAATTCGCCGCCCGGGCAACCGCCGCCTCGATCTTTTTCTGAAGCTCGGGATCTCTACCGGCTTTGGTGAAAGTATCCTTCAGCCCCGCCAGCAGGGTGGCGACATTTTCCGGGATCTCACCCATGGTCTCGCCGGTTTCGCTGGCCGTGTCGGAGACCTCGTCGTCCTTGTCCTTCTGCAAGTCGGCGAGTTCTTCGTCGCTCTTGCCCTCGTCGCGGGCCTTGTCGACTTCCTTCTTGGTCTCGATCGCCCCCAGTTCAATAACCGTCTGTTGGATCACGCCGGCGCCAATAACACCCATCTCCTTCTTGAGCAATTCGACCGCCAGGCTGCTGAAGCCCTCGCCCTCGCGCAATCCCTTGATCGTCTTGATGGCCGGGGCCGCCATCTTGAATCCCAAGGTCAGCGAGGCACCGATCCGGTTGAGATTGGCGGCGACGGCGTCATCCTTGGTCGCAGCAACCGCGGAGAACACACCACCGATGGCGTCGCCAAGCGATTCCAGCGCGCCCGACACATCGCCGCGCGCAATCAGCTTGTAAGCGCCGGTGCCGGCGCCAAAAGTGGCGCTAATCGCGCCGGTCAGGATCCCTTCCAGCGCCTCGCTTTTGACAAAGGCTCCGACGGCCGCCGTCAGAGCCGACTTCAAGGCATCGACAACGCTGTCGGCATCGTCCTTCGTCAGGATCAGCTTGATACCCTGGGCCGTCAGCATCACGGCGGTCTGGGCGAATTTGGCATATTTGACGGCATTCGCGGGGCCACCGCAGGCGTCGACGACCTTGACCGTGGTCAGAGCAACATCGGTGGTCTTCTTGCACACCGAAACGGCGAAATTCGCATTGTGCTTGGTGTCGTTGATGGTTCCCTTGGCTGTCCCCTCGATCAGGCGATCCATATAGGCTTCGGAGGCGCCGCCGAACACCTTGGCAACCTCGCTGTATTTGTCGGGAACGAAGCTTTCGGGAAAAACCCCTTGCCGGATCATCGGCTTGAACAGCCGCTCCATGATGTCTTCATCGGAAAACAGGCGCTGACCGGACTCGTCGACCGCCTCCTCCATCGTCGTGAGCATTCTCTTGACTTCACCGATGGCCGTTTTCAGCTTGCCGATGCTGTCATCGCCGCCACTGATCTCGATCTTGCCTTGCTGCTTTGCCGTTTCGATCATCGAGACCGTCTGTTCCATCCGGTCATCATCATCATCGTTGGCGGGCGGGTTGGACCCGGCGAAACGCCGCAAATCCCAATAGGCGTCGAGTTCCTTGCCGGCGTCGTGATCGTCGCTGACACCCTTGAAACTCTTGCGGACATTGAACGCCCGCTTGATCGCGTGCGAGGATTCGCGGCTGATCTCGAAGCTGAAGGCGCTGCCGAGTTCATCCGCCAGATAATCCATGTTGCCATAGACGGATTTCAGGACGGCTTCCTGCTTCAAGGCCCGACCTTCCGCCGCGGCTCCAGACGATACCGATGACCCGACAAATTCGGCGATCCAGGTGACTTCGGCTTCGGAAAAGCTGTTTGGCATGACAGTTCAATCCTTGATAAGGCCACTTCACAGGCTTTAGGGAATCCTTGGCGGTACGAACTCAGGTTGCAAACGACAACGCCGACCCGCGTCGGCGTTGCCAGCCCCCGGACCACCGTCAATCTGGAAAGCGCTGGAATTCAAACATCATCCGCTCGATCGCCTTGTAGGCCTCGGTGAATACTGGCGAGATCTTGAAAGGATTCAGCATCAAACGCTTGATCGCCGGATCATCCCAATAGGCGCGATAGATCGCAACCTGGCGCAACGCAGTTTCCTTGTTCTTGCGCCGGGTCTTGCGATCGCTCTCCTTACTGGACAGCAACAGACAATGATTGTCAAAAGCCCGGGGATTGAAGCGCCGCGTCACTTCGGTGATCCTGGTCACGACCTGATCGGTCTGCTGTTTGAGCGCCACGTCGTCGCCGACCTTGGCGTTAAGGGCCTCGGTCATCGCCGCCAGCTTGGCCTGGGTCTCGGTCACGGCTTTGGACCAGACCTCAGGGATCTTGGTCATGGCCTCCATCGCCGAGGCTCGTACCGCCCAAGGGTTCTTTGCCAGTTCGTCGACGCGATTCTGCAGAACCTTCAGTTGCAGGTTCCCAGCCTCAGTCTGCCGCGACTCCTTAACCATCTTCTGGGTCGACTTATAGGTCTTCTCGATGACCTCAGCGTCGACGATATCACCTTCCTGTTCGAGAAGCGTCTTCAGCCGCTTCAGATCAACGTCAAACAAGGCACAGGCTCGCTCCCAGGCGATCAGAGCGGCCTCAACACGTTCATCCTCGGCCTCGCTCTCGCGATGGCTGGCGATGGCCTTGTCGACATCCAGCTCGGTGGTCGAACCATCCTTCAAGAGCGCAGTGCGGGCATGGGTCGCCTGGGTCAGCCGCAATTCGAGAATTGCCTTCTCGTCGACCTCGTAGTGACTTTTGTCGCATATCGCGTCGAGTTGGGCGATCGTCGCGGCAAAATCACCCCTCAGTTTCGTGATCACCTTTCCCGACTTGGTCTTGGTCTTGACCGCCTTCGTCAAGGTCTTGAATTCAGCCTTATATTCCTTCAGCTTTTTCGCGGCTTCGTCGCGCTGAGCGTCCAACTCGGTGGCAGCCACGCCAGCTTCTTCCACCGTTTTCTTGAACGCCTCAAGCTTCTTCGTCGCGGCGTCAGGCTGCAAGGTCTCGGCCTCCGCCCACAGCGTCTTCAACGCCAGCGTCAGCGCCTTGGACCGGTTTTCGAGCCGCTCGCTCAGCGGCTTGGCCTCGATCAAGTCAGCGATCTCGGTGCGCAACGCATACAGCGACTTGTAGGCGTCGGGATTGGCGGCAGCGCGTCGGATCCCCGCCAGCTCCGCATCAATCCCGGCCAAGGTCTGTATCACACCGCGCGCCGAAACCGGATCGCTGACATCATAGGCCGATTTGGCGACATCGATTTCCTTGCGCAGGCGATCCAGCGCGTCATTGGCCGTGGCCCGGCGCCAGCTAATCACCTTGTGTGCTGTGTCATAGACCGATTTGTAGGTCGCCTCCGTCGTCTTGATCGCGGTGCTCGCGTCATCGATCAGCGCCCTGTTTTCGGCTACCTTCTGCTCATAGGCCGCATGAACCTTGCCCTCGAGAACCCGCAATCCCGGGGCGACCGCGGACGCCTTCAGCGGCGGCGTCGAGCTCAGGCGGGCCTCAAAATCCTTGCGGACCGCAATGATTTCCGGCCAATCCCATTCCTGAAGCGCATCAAGCTGGGGTGAAACCGACGCCTCGATCCGCTGAATCTCGGCGATGGCCCGCTTCTCCAGGGCTTCATCGACGATGATGCCTGACATCTCCTCGATCAGCGTCTTCTTCGGGTCGTCTTTCTCCTTCACCTGCGAAACGATGACCCCAATGCCCTCTTCGACATAGCCCGTCGTTGCCCGATACTCGTTGTATTCGGCATCGATGTCCTTCCTGCTGTAGAGCGATTTGAAGCCGATTTCGGCGGCTTTCTCGACGCTACCCAGCACTTCCATCAACCCTGTCAGGTCTTCCAGCCTCGGCATGCTGCCCGGGCCTTCGAGTTTTTCCCATTCCGGGCTGGCCAGGAGCGGTAACAACTTGCCGGCACTGACCTTGACCTGGGCAATGGCCACCGCCAAATCGCGTTTTTTCGCGTCGCGATAGGTGATCAGCGCCTTCAGATCCGCGACGGCGCCGAAGATCTTTTCAACATCGCGGTGAAGCCGCGCAATGTCTGTCGCCGCCTGTTGGTAGTCATTACCGTCCTTCTGGCGAATCTGTACCAGGCATCGGCGCAGCGTCCCGGTGATGGCGCGCGGATCGGTGTCGGCGTCGGGGACCATCGCCTTGATGGCAACCGGCGTCAAACCGGCCTTGGCCAGGGCCTTGTCTTTCAAGGCGCCCTCGATGTCCTGGACGCCGTTTTCGATCACCTCTGCAATCGGTCGGGTCTCGTCATCGATCTTCTGACGTTTCGCGGCGGTCTCGATCGCCCGGGCCGCGATTTCCTTGGCCTCGGTGTAAGCGTCAACGGCTTCGCCGTAATAGCCTTGTTTGCCCTTGTTGTAGGTGGCATCACCCTCACCCTTGGCTTGGCGAAATTCGGCGAGGTCGGTATTGAGCACGTAGCGATGGTTGCTCAGGACTTTTTCCTGATCGACCATCTCGCCCTGCAAGCCGGCGGCCAGACGCTTGTAACCCATCTTCTTCTCGGTCTCGCGCAAGGCGACATCGAGCTTGTCGGCGGCGTCGGTGTAATCCGACTTGGTCTTTTTCAGCTTCTTGAGGGCGATCGCGTATTGCTGATCGGCGACGATCAGTCGGGCGGAACCACTGACATAGCGCATCGTCGCCGTGCCATCGGGTTTGCCCGGCCAGGCCTCGCCCTCTTGCAGCGCCGTCACCCCGTCGAGCAACGCGCTGTTGGTTTCGGCGTCACGGCGCTGAGCATTTTGATGCGCGGTCACCACGTCACCGGGAACCTCGATGCTCTGGCCCTTGACCCGTTTCAGGGCCTCGACGAAGACCTTCTTGACCGGGTTGACTTCGCTTTTCTCAAGCTCGGCCAACTTCTTCTGCGCCAAGGCCTTGGTCTTCAGCGTCTCGTACTCACCCCGGGCTTCGGATTCCGTCGGCGCGGCACCAACGAGCGAGCGAAGCCAACCGCGTTTATCGGCCATGAACCCAAATTCCCTTCGCGTTGGTCAATTGATTGAGCGGTGAGGATGTCTTGCGCGTCCGGCCCATCACGTCAGCGCCTGTTCGAGGGTGCGGATCGCGGCCAGAATGTTCTTCTGCGTCGACAGCGGAACAAACGGATTGTCATCAATCAACGTCAGGGCTTTGTTGGATTGGGCAAAATCCTTGTAGACCTGAACCTGATCGAGCGCCTCGGCCTTCGCCTTGGTCTTGGCCTCGACGCCCGACGCCGAGATCGCGACATCGAGAATATCGCCAAGATTATCGTCCAACCCCTGGATGACGCCATCCAGGATCACCAGTTGTGATGACAACCAGGCAAAATCAGGGTCACCCTGTTCAGAGTCGAGGATGGCCTTCTTCAACGTCGCGATATCCGACGCGGTGTTCTTCCTGACGGTGTTCCAGTTCAACATCGCCTTGCGGAATGACAGATTCAGAATTGTTGATGATTCGCCCAACTCCTCGGTCGGTGTTGGTTTCAACTTGGAATATTCCACCAATGACTCCAGGTATTTCTGGGCGGCCAGGGCATCACCGGCCTCGATCGCGGCCAGGAAGTCCTTGCGCGTCTGGTCAATCTCATCCGCGATCGCCACCCGCTTCGTCATCACGGTATTCAGCATCGGCCACAGGCCATAAAAACTTTCCATCAGCGCGTCGCTGAATTCCTGCGGATTTTCCGCGGCCTGGACCAATGACGCGTAGGGCATCAGGCGGGCCAGCGTCGCCTCGGCCTGATCCAGTTCTCCCTCGGCCAGGCTGTCCGTCACACTCTCCAACAGCACGTCGATTTCCGGCGCCAGCGTCGCGTCGGCGACCTTGACCTTCGCCACCGCGCTCCGCACCTCGGCCAGGGTCGCGTCAAGCGCCGCGCGCCGCTTGCCATCCTGCTGGGCCTGCTCGCCCAGAAAGGCCAGCAGTTCTTCCAGGATGGTCAGGGACCGGTCGGCCACGGTCGGATCCTGCGCCGTCACCGCGTTGCGCGCCGCGGTGAACAATTCCGCCAATTCGGCCTTACGGGCCGGGACCTGTTCGGACATCGCCCGCGCCCGCGGCGCCAATTCGTTCAGTTTGCGGTTGAGCGCCTCGATCAGCCGCGGATCAACCGGGGCATCGGATTTGTCGTCCGGTGCCTTCAAGGCCTCCACCTGTTTCAGCACCTCGGTGGCGGCGGCCAGATCACTCTTGAGCGCTTCGGCAAACGCCGCGGCCAGCGGGTCGAGCCCCGGGACCGGTGCCGGCCCCGACGTCAGGCTTGCGACCTTGTCATCAAACGCCTGACGCAATCGGGTGCGGATCGCCTGGACGGTCCCCGGAATCTCACCGCGCAATTGGGTGAACAGGGCCTGGCCCGGGCCCATATCGGACCGGTTTTGCAGGGCCTCGGTCGCCTGACGAGCCAGATCTGCGAGGCCGGCCGCTTCGGGCGCGAAGGCAAGTTTCCGGATGCCGTCCTCAAGAGTGACGATCGCTGCCAAGCCCTTGGCCCGATTGACCGCGGTGGCGGCGGCATGGTCGCGCACCGCCTCGGCGGCCTTCAGGGCGGCGAGACAAGGTTCGAAACCGCTGTCGCGCCCCTTGCCCCATAGCTCGCGGGCCTGCGCCATATGGCCGCGGAAGCTCTCGGCGTCCTCGGCGGCCCAGGCCGGGGCCGCGGCTTCCTTGACCAGCGGCATCAGCGCCCCGATCTTGTCGCGGCAGCTCTGTTCGATCGTGACATCGCCGGTCTCGGCCGGGGTCGGCGCGGCGGCGGCGGCGGGGACGTCCTCGGCTTCAGCCGCAGGGGCCTCATCCTCGGCACCGGTCAGCGATCCACCACCGTCGCCGGGCGCCGGCTCCTCCTCCCGGAAATGGACCGCGACCTCATAGGCGAAGGCGACCTTGTTCCTCTTGAAATGATCCCGGACGGTCTTGTCGAGGGTCGTCGGCGGCTTGGTCCGGACATCGAGATGAACGACCATCGACTCATCAAGCCAGATTGTGCCAAAGGCGATCGCCAGCGGCTTTTTGGGCTCCGACTTGTCGACGTTCGACCGGATCGCCTTGGCGTCCTTTCTGCGGTCGACCCACATCCGGGATTCCTTGTCGACAGCGGCCAGATAGAAAAACAAGGGTTTCCCGGGCTCGCTTTTCTTCAGAAGTGCCAGCGTCTGGGCAGCATCCGTCAAGAATTCGCTCACGTTGCAAAACCCCCCGTTCTCACGCTGGAATAAAATTGCGCGGATGCTAGTTCATGTTCCGGCACGGATCAAGAATGCCGGGTCAATTTGCAATTTTGCGAAAGGGCGCCCGTGTTGGCCGAATCAGGGGATCTCTGGAAATGCGGCCTTTGATCAAGGACTTGATCGCCGAACCGGCGCCCCGGGCCGGGCCCTGGCGCTGGACTTCGATGCACCACTAAACGTTGTTTATCACAAACCGGAACGCGCGGCCTGACAATGGCAAGACATTGATCTGACCCGGGGATGAAGCGGCAACCGCGACCACACCTTGCGGACCGCGACTCCGTGCCACGCGACAGGAAAAGGCACGCCCTGTTACAGCGGCACGGTTGGCCCCCGAATTGCTTGACCTCGGGCCACATCAGTTCATTCGACAAGGGGCACGCCAGACCATGGCCGAGATCATCTTTTTTGAGAAACCGGGATGCCAGGGCAATGCCCGGCAGAAGCAACTGCTGCGGGCGGCGGGACACCGCATCGAGGCACGCAATCTTTTGTCGGAGCCCTGGACGCCGGCGACGCTGCGCCCCTTTTTCGGCGATCGGCCGGTGGCGGACTGGTTCAACCGCAACGCCCCCGCGGTCAAGGACGGCACGGTGGTCCCGGAACGCCTCGACGCGGACGCCGCGCTGGCGTTGCTGATCGCCCAGCCGCTGCTGATCCGCCGCCCGTTGCTTCAGGTTGGAGACCGGCGTGAAACCGGCTTCGATGCCGCGCGAATCGATGCGTGGATCGGCCTGGGGCAAATCCCGCAACAGGATCTCGAACAATGCCGCCATGCCGCCGGCACGCCGCCCTGCCCGCCGGCCCCGGCAGCCACGCCGAGCGACGCTGTCCCATCGTAAATTCCGCCCCGGCGACAGCCGGGGTGCGCTATACCGGCGTGTCTGGACCAGGGCCCCGGCAGGAAGCGGATGACCAAATCGAAGACAACACGCGCAACGATGGCACTTGAAAAAGCCGGCGTGGCCTTCACCGTCCACGCCTACGCGTACGATCCCGAGGCCGACAGCAAGGGTTTGCAGGCCGCCGCCGCGATCGGCGAACCGCCGCGACGCGTCCTCAAGACCCTGATGGCGGCCGTCGACGGCAAACCGGTCTGTGTCGTCGTGCCCTCCGACCACGAAGTCAGCATGAAGAAGCTGGCCGCGGCGTTCGGCGGCAAATCCGCCCAGATGCTGACGCCGGCCGAGGCCGAGCGCCTGACCGGCTATCATGTCGGCGGCATCAGCCCGTTTGGCCAGAAGCGCAAGGTCCCGGTCGCCCTTGAGGAAGCCGCCTTGCAGGAGGACGCCGTATTCGTCAACGGCGGCCAGCGCGGAATTCAGGTGCGGTTGGCCCCGCGCGCGGCCCGTGATGCCCTCGGGGCCCTGGTCGCGCCGCTGGTCGCCTGAGGCGGCGGGGCGCGTCGTCGCTCCCCTGTTATCAAACCCGGTTCCATCCGTTGGTCGTGGCGCACGTCGTGACGGCAATTACGGGTGATCGCAATCGCAAAGGGGCGGCCGCGGTCCTGGGGTCCGCTCCCATGACGCGCACCACGTTGCCGCCAGACACGCGCCATCGGGCAATCCCAAGCCCGTCCCCCACGGCGCATCGGGAGAACCGTGATGTCACGCCTTGCCTTGGTCCGCTCTTTGTTGGAAAATAGTCGCAGTGTCGACGTGCTGGCAACAGATGCTCAACTCCTTGCCGCAGCAGCCGCCACGCATCAGAGAAACGAGGAATATCCGATTGATCGGAGCCTCAGAAAATTCAACCCCTACCATGTTCCCGCCGGTCTTCCCGGCGCCGGGGAATTCACCACCGGCGGGGACGGTAATGAAGGATCCCGGGAGACCCCGGTCCAATCGCCGCGAGCGCGCGCTCCTTCACCCGACGACAGCGACACGCCACAAACCCGCACGGACCAGGACCGCGTTCGCAGCCCGGCAGAGGTGCGCGATATTATCATTCCGCAACTGGAGAAATATGACGCCGTCGCCTTTGTCGGTGGGTTCTTCGATGGCACGACCGGCATCGTTCAAAACCAGGCCCATGAATTCGCCGACACACATCCTGGGAAGACGATCGAATATTTTTCCTGGCTTGATGAAGGCGATTTGCGACTCTGGATCCAGCGCCAGACTGCGGCAGGAAAAACCCCCGCAGTCATCGGTCATAGTTGGGGTGGCGACACGGCGGCGAAAGTCGTCGCCAAGGGAACCAAGGTTGACCTTCTGCTCACGCTCGATCCGGTTTCCAGCATACCGGGAAAAGCCGACCCCGCCCCGACACGAAGGCCCGATTTCAAGGATGTTGCTGCGAACGGCGGCAAATGGATCAATGTTGTTCCCGATTATCATGAGGGAATGTCGGAAAGGAGCAACTTCATTGCCGGCGTGGGCGGCCGATGGAACAAAGGTCCTCAGCCCTATACGACAGAATTTTACACTGTCTATGAGACCCAATAACGTTGCTGCGATCGCTCTCGCCCCGGCCGGCGCGGCGCGTCGTCGAAAAACACTGTAGCAGGCCAACCGCAAATCAGTCCCTGGGGTAGATCCGGAAGAATCCGTGGAGTGCGCGATCTACGGCCGCAGCGATTTCAGCATCGCCAGGCATTCCGGTGGCACCATAGAACCGCGCCTCAAAGAATTCGGCTTCCAGCAGAGCCGTCAACTGATGCGCCGCAAGGGTGCTGTCCGCCAATGAAATGCGGCCCCGCTCCCGCTGTCGTTCCAGGAAGCGCCGGATGTCATCCTGCCCACGCGCCGGCCCGGCGTGGTAGAAGAACGTGGCGATATCGGAATTCTGCCCTTCCTGCGCGACGACGTTCTTGAGGCCCATGACATCACTATTGAGCACGGATGCCAAATAGAGCCGGCCGAATTTGGTCAAGGTTTCGACCAGTTCACCGTCGTGTTCGAGAAGATGAAAGGCCTCCAGCACCGTTTGTAGCACGAATGTTTCCGTGACCGCGACGAACAGGTCTTCCTTCGACGGAAAGTATTTGTAGATCGTGGCCTTGGAGCCGCCAAACAGCCGGGCGATCGCATCAACCGTGGTGTCACGGAAACCACTTGCGGCGAAGGCGGTGTGCGCAGCCTCAAGAATCGCCTTGCGGCGCGCGTCGGTCATGGTTCGCATGCGGCCCTCATAAACATACTGACCGGTACTGTTAGCCTTGACAGGCGTCCGTTGCCAGCGTAATTAAAAACTAGTCCGTTTAGTTTAGTTAAGGCCGAGCGGTCGTGATTCCCCCCTCTGTCGGCTGAGGGCCGGTGAATCGCGGCGGGACGCGGGCCGAATGTTGCGGCAGGAAAGGAAACGCCATGCGTTATATCGTTACGGGTGTCGACGGTCAGCTCGGCGGGCGCGTCGCGGAAAACATGCTGGCAACCGTCGACGGCAGCCAGCTGATTTTCACCAGTCCCGATCTCGCCTTGATCCCTGCCGAAAAACAAGCGGCCTGGCGGGCGCGCGGCGTGACCATCCGGACGGTGAGCTACGACGACCGCGCCGGCCTGACCGAGGTCTTCCGCGAGGGCGACCGACTGTGGATGATTTCCGGCGTGCTCGTCGGCCTGCCGCGCCAAATCCAGCACCGCAATGTCATCGATGCCGCGGTCGACGCGGGCATCAAGCATCTCACTTATACCTCGTTCCTCGGCGCCGACCGGCAGGGTTATGGCCAGTATGTCATGCCCGACCACACTTTTACCGAGGCGTATTTGCGCAATTCTGGTCTGACCTTCAACATCATGCGCAACAACCTCTATCTTGAAAACTATTTTACGACGTCAGTGATGCTGGCCCTGCAAAGCGGCAACAAGTGGTACACCACTGCCGGCGAAGGCCGCGGCAGCTTTATTGCCAAAGATGACAGTGCGCGCGTCGCTGCGGCTTTGTTGCTCGGCCGTGGTCAACCCAATGCCGCCTATGATGTAACCGGTGAGATGATCAGCCAGCGCGAGATCTGCAGCATGGTCGGCGCCTATTCGGGTATTTCTTTTGAATATTGTCCCGTCGATGACGAGACCTTCTATCGCTACCTCGACGGCATGCACATTCCCCGCTCCACCGAAGGTGACTATTCCCGTTCACCGGTGCGGTGGTGCAGCAACGACATGGTGACCAACGAGGCGAGCATCGGCTACGGCCAAATGGCGATCATCACCGACACCGTGGAAAAGCTGACGGGTCGCAAGCCGACACCGCCCCGGGAACTTCTGCAAAGATATGCCTATGTCTGGAAAGATCGGGTGTGAGGCAGAACTCTTGCGGCATCGCAGTTGTAGGCTGGCGGGGTGCGTCATCGAATTTGCGACCGTCGCCCTCGCGAATGCGGGGGCCCAGAGCCGCACGCTCCGAACGATGGCGCCTTGGGGCCCTGGATGCCCGCGTTCGCGAGCGTGATGGCGCGAGAGCGCGGTTTGACAGCGAGCGCCCCAGCGTCATGGGATCTCCACCACCACATGGATTCTTTGTCGCGCTTTTCATAGACTGCGGCTGCGTTGTCATCGCTCCGGCTGCTCCCCGGCAGGGGTCTTTGTCAACAATGGCGACCAGGCGGCAGGGACAGACGACGAATGACGACCACGATTCCAGGCCCCGACGGCAGGCCCCGCTGCCGCTGGTGCGCGGCGGCGCCCGAATTTCTCGCCTATCATGACAGCGAATGGGGCTTCCCGGTTCATGACGACACCCGCTTGTTCGAAAAATTGTGCCTTGAAGGTTTTCAGTCCGGGCTAAGCTGGCGCACCATCCTGGCCAAGCGCGAGAATTTTCGCGCCGCTTTCCGAGGATTCGACTTTCATCAGGTCGCGCACTTCACCGAGCATGACGTCGAACGCCTGCTGGATGACGCGGGCATTATTCGTCATCGTGGCAAGATCGCGGCAACGATCAACAACGCGCAACGGGCACAGGACCTCGTCAGGCAGGAGGGATCCCTGACCGCCTATATCTGGCGCTTTGAACCCGATGCGGCGCAGCAAACGGCACCGCAGAGTGCCTCAACCTCCGCAGCGTCCATCGCCCTGTCGAAGGATCTCAAACGCCGGGGCTGGAAATTCGTCGGTCCGACCACGGTCTACGCCTTCATGCAGGCCATGGGGCTGATCAACGACCATGTCGACGACTGCGTCATCCGTGCGGCGGTCGGCCACGCCCGCGACAGCTTCGTACGACCGGGACGATGACAATCGCACCGCGGCACCATTGTCGCCGTCGCGTCGTGCCCACCGCGGCTGACGCGACATGACGGCACGACAGACGTTCGATTCTGTGTTGACCCGTTTTCGCGCTCCCCATGACCGCGGGCCGTGGCGGGCGGACCTGGCACTCGGCAGCGGATTGACCGCGCTCGCGGTCGAGGCGGCCCTCCGCGATGTTGCGCTGCTGCGCGGCGGCGGTCCCGTCCAGGTGATCGGCGATCCGTCGATGCTGGCGCGGATCGGGATCGATCCCCGGGGTGGCCGGGTGTTGGGATGCTCCTTCTCCACCCGATCCGCCGAGGTGCTGGATGGTCTGGCACAATTGCGCGCCCGGGGGCAGGGATGCGATTTGCATGGTGTCGGACCGGACGCCGATCTGCCGATCCCGGCGCAGGACGTGCCCCATGCGCTGCGGCACCTGGTCTTTTGTGCGACGGTCCCCTTGTTGCTGAACAGCCCGCTGCCATCACCGATCGCGGCGGCGCCGCAGGTCGCGCCGTTCCTCCACGACGTCGTGCTGAGCGGCCGGCTCCTGCTCTGCATTGGCGACCGGGACGCTTTCCGGATTCGGCTGCTCCTGTCCTATTGGCTCGAATATTTGCGGCGGCCGGGATTTCGCCTGGTTTTCCCCGACCTGACACATGATTTTCTCTGGGCTGACACCCGGGCCACCCTGGCCGGTGCCGCCTTCGTGCTGGAACCGCCGCCCGCGGATCTGTCGGATCACCGCTTTCGGCGCCTGGTCGATTTGTTGCGCGGCGCCGGCGCGCCCTGCCTCGTCCTCGAGCCCGCGCCGACACCGACCCCAGGCAGCCATGTCGCGCAGTTGATTGCCATCACCGACGACATGTTCCGCCTGGCGACGGCTTGTCGCTGCGACCTCGAGACCACGCTGACCTTCGACAACTGGAACAGTCCGCCGTCCCGGTGAGCGATCCGCCTTCGGCCCCCTTGCCAGCGGGTTCTATTCCTCGTCCAGCAGCAGATCCAGGGGCGGCGGCTCCGCCATCGCCACCGCGGCGGGGGCCGATTGGCGCAGATCGGCATCCGCGGCGGTCAGCGGCAGCAGCACATCGATCACGGTGCCTTCGCCCGGCGCGCTTTCGACCGTGATCCCGCCACCATGTCCCTTGACGATGCCGTGAACCACGGCCAGGCCGAGACCCGTCCCCTTGCCCTTGTCCTTGGTGGTGAAGAACGGCTCGAAGATCCGCTCCAGCGCCGTCACCGGAATGCCGCGGCCCGTATCGGCAAAGCGCATCCGCCCGTAACGCCCGGCCGGCAGCAACCCGACCAGAATCCGGGCCCAACCCGCACCGGTTCGATCCTTGCGCACCATCGGGAAACTGTCGCGCAACCCCTCGAAGGCGGTGGCGGTCTTGCCCGACACCGCCACCGCGTCCACTGAAACCGTCAGGTGCCGGGCCGCACCACGGCTGCCCGGGCCCGCGATCGCCTGGGCGCCATTGATCACCAGATTCATCACGAGTTGGTGGAGCTGGGAAACGTCACCCGCAACCAGCACCGGCTCATCCGCGATGTCGACACCGAGATCCACCCCCGCGGGCAGTGACGTCTGCAACAACGCGACGGCGTCGCGCACCATGGTTCCCAATGCCACGACCGTAATCTCTTCGGCCTGCGGCTGAACCGTCAGCATCAACTGCTGCACGATAGAGCGGGCATGGCCCCCGGCGCGCAGGGCGCGATCCAACAGCTCCGCCGTCGCCCCCTCGTCCAGGTCCTGCCGCGCCAACCAGACGAAACCAAGCACCGATGACAAAAAATTGTTGAAATCATGAGCGATGCCACTTGCCAGCGTGCCGATCGCCTCCATCTTCTGGGCGTGATAGAGCACACTGCGCAACTGATCGCGCTCCGACTCGATGCGGCGCCGCATCGAAACATCGGTCAGAACCACCATGAATCCCAAATCGCCGGCGGTGTCCGAGACAATCCGGTTCATCCGCACGGAAACCGGAACGATGCGGCCGTCAACGGCATGGGCCTCGGCGTCACCACTCCAGGTCCCGGTCTTTTCCAGCTTCGTGGCATCGACCGCCGGGTTCAGTCCCAACGCCGGCAACAACGGGCTCCCGAGCAACTGGCTGGTCCGATCAAGACCGACCAACCGGTTGAAGGCGTCATTGACGTAAACGATCCGAAACGCGGGATCGGCAACGGCAATAGCATCGTTGGCGCTATCGACGGCGGCGACAATCCGTTGATGCTCGCGCGTCAGAACCGCGCGCAGCTTGTCTTCCAGGTCTCGTTCCGGCGTGATGTCGGACTGGACGAAGATGAAACCCGCGACAGACCTGTCCGTTGCCGGGATCGGATTGATCGCGACACGGGTCCGAAACGGCGTCCCATCCTTGCGGTAGTTGAGCATCTCAACCGTGACCGGCCGCCGCTCGGCCAGCCCCTGGCCGAGCGCGGCCACCGCCACGGGCGAGGTCCCGGCCCCCTGCAAAAAGCTGTAACGGCGCCCCAGCGCCTCGTCACGGCTGTAACCGCTGATCGCCGCGAAGGCCGGATTGACATAGAGCAGCGGGAAATCCGGCGCGACGGCATCGGTGATGGCGATCCCGGCCGCCGTCGCTTCGCCGGCCGCCAGCAACAGGGCATCGCATAAGGGCGCGAGCCGTGCCTCGATCGCGACCGCGGGCTCGCCGCTGACCGGGTCGGCAACCCGGCGCATCTCGACCCGCCAGTCACGGCGGTCAGCGCCAGAGGCCGTGATCCCGGGCGCCATCTTCAAGGCGCCGTCCCAATGACCCCTCTGCAGGGTCGCGGCGGCGGCCGCGGCGGCGGCCGCGGGGTCGGCGAACCACCCCCAAGGTGCCGGATCCGAACCGAAACAATCCCGCGCCGCGTCATTGGACCAGAGCCGCGCGCCGCAACCATCAACCAGCCACATCGGTCCGGCAACCGCCACGACCGCCACCGCCCGCTGCTGATCACCCACCAGCAACGGCGGCCTGTCGCGGGCAACGCCGCCCTGATCAGCGATCGGCATCGTCCCAGCCCCTCATCCCGGCAGCAGCACGCGGCCCGCTCAAGGGGTCGCCGAAGTCTTGATCAAGCCCCGGGTCAAACCAATCCGGATCGCATCGCCCCGATTGCGCGCACCGATCTTGTGAAAGACATTGCGAAGATGCAACTTCACTGTGATTTCTGCAATTCCAAGTTGAATCGCAATTTCCTTGTTCTGGCGTCCCGCGAGCAGCGCCTGGAACACTTCGGCCTCGCGCACCGTCAGGCCGCTGAAGCCGTCGCCGGACTCCTTGTCTGATTCGGTGCCCTGGTCATCATCGTCGAGCGGGATCGACGGCGGCAGGAATCGGCCACCGGAAACAACGGTCTCCAGCGCCTCCATCAAGGCCGATCCCGACAGCGTCTTGGGAATGAAACCGGCAGCGCCCGCGCGCAACGCGCCGCGGACATCATTGCGGTTCGTGCTTCCGGACACCAGGGCGATCGGCACGCCGGGGATTTCGGCCATCAGTCGCGTCAGCCCGCTGAGCCCGTGCATGCCCGGCATGAACAGATCCAGCAGAATCAGGTCAAAGCCCGGCGGGGTCAACGCGTGTGTCCGTGCCTGCGCGTAGTTGGGCACGACCTGGACCGTTACGTCCTTGCCTATCCGTTCCAGATAGAACTTCACCATCTCGGCAAAGAGGTCATGGTCGTCAGCGAGCAGGATGCGCATCGTGCGCCTTCCGATCAGATTGGAATGATCGCCTCGAGTATAAAGAACCCGATCGCGCGGATCTATGGGGTCAGTCCTGTCTTTCCATTTCCGAGGTCTACCATACACCGATCTTTATGCCGTAGAGATTAATGCAACGCCATGCTCGCGTCATTCGTCCCGGAGCGACGAAATCACCGAGGCTCTCCCTTCCCCGAAGCTGGGGAAATGATCTCGACGCCGCCACGCAACGATGTGGCTTCCTGGCAGGCTGGCTTACCCCGCAATCAGGGCCGCGATGTCCGCCAACAGCCGATTCGCCCCGCGAACCCGCTGTTCGGCGGTATCCCAGGCCCGGCTATAGACTAGGCGGTGATCCGGGCGCAAACGGATCGCACCGCTTTGACGGCTGATGAAGGACACCAGCCGGTCGGGACGCTCGAAGCGATTATGGCGGAATGACAGGACCGCCCCCTTGGGCCCGGCATCGATTCGGTCGACGCCGGCGCGCCGGCACAGATGCTTGATCGCGACGACATCCAGCAAATTTTCAACCTCAACGGGAAGCTTGCCGAAGCGGTCGATCAGTTCAGCGGCAAAAGAATCGATCTCCGTGCGATCGCCGAGTTCGGAAATCCGGCGATACAGGCCCAACCGGATATTCAGATCGACGACATAGCTTTCGGGGATCAGCACCGGGGTCCCGAGATTGATCTGCGGCGTCCACTGTTCCGGTTCGTCATCGGGCTTCAACCCGCCGCGCGCCGCGGCAACCGCCTCCTCCAGCATGTGCTGGTAGAGTTCGACGCCGACCTCCTTGATATGCCCGGATTGTTCCTCGCCCAGCAGATTGCCGGCGCCACGGATATCCATGTCGTGACTGGCCAACTGGAACCCGGCCCCGAGACTGTCGAGTGTCTCGATGACATGCAGGCGCTGCTGTGCCGCCGCGGAAAGGACCTGACGCGGCTGATAGGTCAGATAGGCATAGCCGCGCACCTTGGAGCGGCCGATGCGGCCGCGCAACTGATAGAGCTGGGCCAGGCCAAACAGGTCGGAGCGATGGATGATGATGGTGTTGGCATTGGGGATGTCCAGGCCCGACTCGACAATGTTGGTCGAGAGCAGGACATCATAGCGGCCATCATCGAAGGCGGTCATCACCGTCTCCAGCTCGGCCGGACTGAGGCGGCCATGAGCGGTCACCAGCTTGATTTCCGGCAGCAGTTCGGTCAGTTGCGCCGCGACCTTGTCGAGATCCTCCAGCCGCGGGCAGACATAGAAGCTCTGCCCGCCGCGATAATGCTCGCGCAAAATCGCCTCGCGAATCACCACCGGGTCGAAAGGCAGGACGAAGGTGCGCACCGCCAGCCGATCCACGGGCGGGGTCGCGATCAGGCTCAATTCGCGCACCCCGGCCAGGGCGAGCTGCAACGTCCGCGGAATCGGCGTCGCGGTCAGGGTCAGCACATGGACATTGGCGCGCAGTTCCTTGAGCCGCTCTTTCTGCTTGACCCCGAAATGCTGCTCCTCATCGATGATCACCATCCCCAGATTTTTGAACTGGATACCCTTGGCCAGCAGGGTATGGGTCCCGATCACGATGTCGACCGTGCCATCGGCCAGGCCGTCCTTGGTGTGCTTGGCGTCGCGCGCGGTCACCAGACGCGACAGATGACCGACATGGACCGGCAGCCCGGCGAAGCGCTGCTCGAACGTCCGGAAATGCTGGCGCGCCAGCAGCGTCGTCGGCACCACGACGGCGACCTGCAGTCCCGACATCGCGGCCAGGAACGCCGCGCGCAACGCAACCTCGGTTTTGCCGAATCCGACATCGCCGCACATCAGCCGATCCATCGGCCGCCCCGATTGCAGGTCATTCATGACGTCTTCGATCGCCTTGAGCTGGTCCTCGGTCTCCGGATAGGGGAAGCGGGCGGCGAACTCCTCATAGAGCCCTTCGGGCGTGTCGATGGGCCGGCCCTGACGCAGCGCCCGCTCCGCGGCGATCTTCAACAGCGCCGCCGCCATGTCCTTGAGACGTTTCTTGACGCGCGACTTGCGCCCCTGCCAGCCGACGCCCCCCAGCTTGTCGAGCTGCGCCCCGGCATCCTCGGAGCCATAACGCGTCAGCATCTCGATATTCTCGACCGGGATGTACAGCTTGTCGCCGCCATCATAGATCAGGCGCAGGCAGTCATGCGGCGCGCCGGTCACCGTCAGCGTTTCCAGCCCGTCATAGCGGCCGATGCCGTGATCGACATGAACCACGAGATCGCCCGGATTCAGCGCCCCGAGTTCGGAAATGAAATTGGCTGACCGCCGCTTCTTGCGCTGTGGCCGCGCCAGCCGGTCGCCCAGAATATCCTGTTCGGTGATGACCGCGAGGTCGGGGGTGACGAAGCCATGTTCCAGCCCCAGCACCACCAGAACGGTACGGCGCGAATCGCCGGCCCGCGCCGCCGCCCAATCGTCGGCGCATTCCAGGCGCGGGATGCCATGGTCGCGCAGCAGGCCGAGCAGGCGGTCGCGCGCGCCCGCGCTGTAGCCGGCAACCAGAACCCGCTTGCCGCCGGCCTGCAGGTCGGCGATATGACCGCGCACCGCGTCGAAGACATTGACCTCGCCCTTGGCCCGGACATCGATGAAATTCCGGCCCCGGTGGCCACCCGCATCGATCATGCCGGCCTGATCCTCGACCGCGGCAAAGGCGGTGAATTCGCCGACCGCGCGCAGGGCCAACAGACGCTGCCATTCCGCACCGTCGAGAAACAGCATGTCCGGGGGCAAGGGCTTGTACACCGAGGCGCCGGTCCGGCGCTCGACCGCCATCAACTGCCGGCGCGCCTGATAGAAATCCGCAATCTGGGCGATGCGGGCGTCACGCGCCTCCTCGGCCTGCGGGTCGAGGGTGACCACGGCGTCGGGCAAATAATCCAGCAGGGTATCGAGACCGGAATGAAACAGCGGCAGCCAATGCTCCATCCCGGCATGCTTGCGACCGGCGGAAATCGCCTCGTACAGCAGATCCTCTTCGGTCACCGCGCCGAACAATTCCCGGTAACCGGAGCGGAACCGCGCAATCGACGGTTCGTCGAGGAACAGCTCGGACATCGGCTTCAGCACGAAACCGTCGCGCTGCTCGGTGGTCCGCTGCGACAACGGGTCGAAGGCCCGAACCCGTTCCAGATTGTCGCCGAACAGGTCCAGGCGCAGCGGCTCACCGCTGCCGGGCGGAAACAGGTCGACGATATCGCCGCGAACCGCGAACTCCCCGGCTTCACGGACCGTCTGGGCGCGGGTGTAGCCATTGGTCGCGAAATAGCGTTGCAGTTCCTCGACATCGATCCGGTCACCGGTCCGGGCCCGAAAACTGACCTTGGCAAAAGCCCGTCGCGGCGGCACCTTCTGGATGAAGGCGTTGACCGTGGTCAGCACCAGCCGCGGCCGGGGCGCGCCGCCCGGGGCCGCGCGTTCGAGCAGACGGGTCAGCGCATCGATGCGCGCGGCACTGATATCCGCATTGGGCGACACCCGGTCGTACGGCAGACAGTCCCAGGCCGGAAACGACACGATGTCGATCTCCGGCGCGAAGAAGCCGATGGCCTCGGCGAGACGCGCGGTCCGGATGTCGTCGAGCGCGACATGAACGACACCGCCGGGGCCGGCATGGCGAACCACGTCGGCCAACAGACGGGCGTCATGCCCCTCCGGAGCACCCCCGACACGCAGGTGCCGGGGCGTTTGCGGGTTGAGGTCGAGCGTGATCAAAGCGAGCGGTTCACGGGGTTGGTCGCAGGGGGCAGGTCCCGGGAATCGGATCCCGGGATTGTCGGGGAAGAGGCGATCGCGGCGGACGGTGTCAGCGAGGGTGCGGCAAAGCGGAAGCCCTGCAACAAGGCCATGACATCGTGGTCGTGGGTTGCCGGAACCGGGATCGTGCCATTGATCCAGTCATAAAGATCGGGATCGCTCTCGCTCAACAGGGCCTCGTAGCGATCGAGCTGCGCCGCATCAAGGTGCCGAAGATGGCTGTCGGCGAAATTCCCCAGCAACAGATCGGCTTCCCGGGTCCCGCGATGCCAACTGCGAAAAATCAGCCTTTTGCGGCGGATATCGGTCACCGGACCCGGGATCGGGTCGCTGTCGCTCGGCGGGCTGCAAGGCAAGGACATGTCGGATACTCGATACGGAACCTGTATTGGACTCCTGGGTCCTGATATAGAGCCCTCCGATCCATCTGTCAGCCATTCCGATCCGCTTTGCGCCCTTCGATCCTTTTTCCCCTGTTCGCCCCCCTGACCTCGTTGCCCGGCCTCGGGCCCCGGCTGGGAAAGCTTGCCGAACGCCTGACCGGGCCGCACATCATCGACCTGCTATGGCATCTGCCCAACGGTTTGATTGACCGCCGTTTCGCACCCAAGGTGGCGGAGGCGCCGGCCGGGCGGATCGCCACCCTGACCGTCACCGTCGACGACCATCAGGCCCCGGCCTCGCCGCGCCAACCCTGGCGCATCCGCTGTCGCGACGAGACCGGTTTCCTGGAACTGGTGTTCTTTCACGTTCATCCGGCCTGGTTGGAGAAACATTTGCCGCTTGGCCGCAGCGTCGTCGTCAGCGGCCGGATCGAGTTGTTCAACGATATCCCCAAGATCAGCCACCCCGATTATATCGGGCCGGCCGAGGACCATGACTTCGTGGCGACGGTCGAGCCGGTCTATCCCCTGACGACAGGCATCACCCCCAAGGTGCTGCGCAAGGCGATCGCCGCCGCCTTCACGCGAACCCCGGAGCTGCCGGAATGGCTCGACCCGGCGCTCAAGGCCCGCGAGGCTTGGCCCGACTGGCGAGTCGCCCTGGCCAGCGCCCATGCCCCGGCCGACGAGTCCGACCTGAGCCCGGAAAACCCGGCGCGCACCCGCCTCGCTTATGACGAGTTGCTCGCCAACCAGCTCGCGCTGGCCCTGGTTCGCGCCAGCCAGCGCCGCCTGCCCGGCATCGCATTGACCCCGACCGGCATGCTGCGCGCCAAGGTCCTGGCCGCCCTGCCCTATCACCTGACGGCGGCGCAGAACCGCTCGCTGGCCGAGATCGACGGCGACCTCACCGCACCACGACGGATGCTGCGTCTGCTGCAGGGCGATGTCGGCAGCGGCAAGACCATCGTCGCGTTCCTGGCGATGCTGAGCGCGATCGAGACGGGATCGCAGGCCGCCCTGATGGCGCCCACCGAGATTCTCGCCCGCCAGCATGTCGCGACCCTGACGCCCCTGGCCGAGGCCGCCGGGATCCGCATCGGCTCGCTGACCGGCCGCGACAAGGGCAAGAACCGCGAAAGACTGTGTGCCGACATCGCGGCCGGCGCGATCGACCTGGTGATCGGGACCCACACGCTGTTCCAGGACGACATCCTGTTCCATGACCTGGCGGTCGTCGTCATCGACGAACAGCACCGCTTCGGCGTTCATCAGCGTCTGGCCCTGACGGCAAAGGGCAAGGGCATCGATGTTCTGGTCATGACCGCAACCCCGATCCCGCGCACCCTGACTTTGACCGCCTATGGCGATATGGAGGTCTCCCGCCTCGACGAGAAACCCCCGGGGCGCCAGCCGATCAAGACCGCGACCATCGCGCTCGACCGGCTCGACGAGGTCGTTGACGGCCTGATCCGCCGGCTCGACAGCGGCGCCCGGGCCTATTGGGTGTGCCCCCTGATCGAAGAGTCCGAGACCCTGGACCTGGCTGCGGTCACGGAGCGCTTCGCCGCCCTGCAGCAGCGCCTGGGGCCGCGGGTCGGCCTGGTCCATGGCCGGATGAAAGCGGCCGACAAGGACCGGGTGATGGAGCAATTCGCCAACGGCGCGATCGATCTGCTGGTCGCAACCACCGTGATCGAGGTCGGTGTCAATGTTCCCGAGGCCACGGTGATGGTCATTGAGCATGCGGAACGATTTGGGCTGGCCCAGTTGCACCAGATGCGCGGCCGCGTCGGCCGCGGCCAGGGCGCCTCAACCTGCCTGCTGCTCTATGATCCCAAAGCCGGCGCGACCGCCCGCAGCCGACTGGCCGCACTCAAGGATACCGAAGACGGCTTCGCGATCGCCGAGGCCGACTTGCGGCTGCGCGGCGCCGGCGAATTGCTGGGTACGCGGCAAAGCGGTCTACCGGAATTCCGCCTCGCGGATCTGTCGCTTCATGGCGCATTGCTGGCCATCGCCCGTGACGATGCCCAGCTGATTGTGCACCGTGATCCCGACCTCGAAAGCGGCCGCGGCGCGGCCTTGCGCATCCTGCTGTATCTGTTCGAACGCGACACGGTGATTCGAAACCTGCGCTCGGGGTAAAGCTGCCCCTGATAATTCGCGGCGAGATCGCCATATGCAAGGGACCCCAGACTGTTCGGGGCACCACGACGCCGGGGGATCTCCCTTGTCCACGCTGCCGACTGCGCGTTTGTTGTCGCTCGCCACCGCCGTCCCACCCTATAAAATCGACCAGACCGCCGCCCGGGAGGCCGCTCGGGAGATTTTCGGCAGCCAATCGGCCGAAATGGCCCGCAATTTCGAGCGGCTGGCACCGGTTTTCACCAATGCCGGGATCGAGACCCGCTATTCCTCGGTCCCGCTGGACTGGTATCGCACACCGCGCACCTGGCCCGAGCGCAACGCCGCGTTCCTCACCAGCGCCGATGCCCTTCTCGAACGCGCGGCGCGCCAGGCGCTGGACCGTGCCTGCCTGGGGCCGCGTGACATCGCCGCGATCGTCGCGGTGTCGAGTACCGGCATCGCCACCCCCAGCCTCGATGCCCGTTTGATGCAGCGCCTCGACTTTTCTCCCGAGACCCAGCGCCTGCCGGTGTTCGGCCTAGGCTGCGCCGGCGGCGTCCTGGGATTGGCCCGCGCCGCGGCCTGGGCCCAGAGCATGCCGGGACGTCCGGTCCTGGTGCTGGTCGTCGAACTGTGCGGCCTGTCATTCCGCCACGGCGACCTCGCCAAGGCCAATGTCGTCGCGACCGCCCTGTTTGGCGACGGTGCCGCGGCCGCCGTCGTTTGCGCCGACCCAACCCCCAACACGGGCCCTGGCGCCGCCCCCGCGCTGCGGGTCTGGGGTGAACATACCTGGCCCGACACGCTCGACATCATGGGTTGGCGGGTCGAGTCCGATGGCTTCGCTGTCATTTTTTCTCAGCATATCCCGAGCCTGACCCGCACCCGGATGCGTCCCGCCGCCGACGCCTTCCTGGCCCGTCACGGGCTGAACTTCGACGACTTCGCCGGCGTGATATGCCATCCCGGCGGCACCAAGGTCATCGAGGCGCTGGGGGAGGTGTTCGCCCCCCACACCGACGGCCTGGACGACGCCCAGACGGTTCTGCGCGACTATGGCAATATGAGCGCGCCGACGGTGCTGTTCGTGCTCGAGCGCCGGCGCGGCCGGGGCATCACGGGCCGCCACCTGATGACAACGTTGGGCCCTGGATTCTCCGCCGGCTTCCTGGTGATTGATCTGTGAGCGACCGTACCATGAACGCGCGCCCCCCCTCCGCCCAACCCGGACTGACCAGGCTGTGATCGGCGCACCGCAACTGCTGGCACTGTGGCTGGCGCTGCAACGGGGCGCGGAATTGCTGCTGGCGCGCCGCAACACCCGCCGCCTGCTGGCACAAGGCGGTCGCGAGGTCGGATCCCGCCACTATCCCGCCATCGTCGCAGTCCATGCCGGATGGCTGCTCTGCCTTGCCTTTCTGGTTCCGGCGGACGCGCCGGTGTTGTGGCCGTTGCTGGCGGTTTTCTTTGCCCTCCAGGCGGCGCGGATCTGGGTCATCGCCAGCCTCGGCCCGTTCTGGACAACGCGGATCATCACCATGCCCGATGCCCCGCTGGTGCGGCGCGGACCTTTTCGCTGGGTGCGCCACCCCAACTATCTGGTGGTCGCGCTGGAGATCCCCGTGCTGTCGCTGGCTCTCGACCAGGCCGGCCTGGCGGCCTTGTTCGGCATCGCCAACCTGCTGGTGTTGCGCCACCGTATCCGCATCGAGGACGCCGCCCTGGCACCACGCCGGAACGTCCCGGCGACGGAGCAGCCCCCCGCCATGGCCCCGTGAGCCTCGCCGGCCGCGACGGCAACATGCCGCGCCGGCCGAACCGCTTATTGCCGGGCTGTACCGCTGTCGGTTTTGTGCTAGGGAAGTGTCCGCATCGTCGCCATCACGGTCGAGACTGTCCGAGCATGGCGGCACCCACGGCGAGAAGATCATCCATGACTGGTCAATAGTCGGCCCCTTCTTGGCCCTATCTGTTGCCCCGAGAAACCGCCCCGAAAAAACCGCTCCGAAATACCGATTGTCTGGTTCCGGTCTGTCGGTCGCCGTGATAGTCCCGGGGACACCGGAGCGTGTCACATGCACGCTCGGATCCTGGTCCATCGCCGGGCGGATTTCCGACTTCGATTGACAACAACCCGTTGGCGGAACATCGAGAACAAGGATGCTTAACGTGAACAATAAGAAGTACGAGCGTATTGCACCTCTTTACGACGTCCTTGATGGCCCTTACGAGGTCGGCTGGAAGCGCCGTCTGCGCAAGGTTGTCTTCAATGACCTGTCGGGGCTCGTGCTGGATGCCGGCTGCGGAACCGGGTGTAACCTTCCGGTCTATCCGCGCAATGCCCGCATGATCGGCGTTGACAACAGCCCGGCAATGCTTGTCCGCGCCCGCAAACGCGCCGAAAAGCATGGTTGCAACGTCGAATTCCTGGAGCGGGATCTGCTTCGGACGAACTTTCCTGACGCCTATTTCGATCACGTTGTCGCAACATTTGTTTTTTGTGTTATTCCAGATGATATTCAACGGGATGTTCTTCTAGAAATGCGCCGTATTTGCAAGCCCCAGGGATCAATTCGAATTCTTGACTATACGATGTCAAAGAAAGCACCCGTCAGGACGATGATGAGAATCGTCTCACCGTGGCTTAACTTCGCTTTCTCGGCACGATACACCGCTGAGCCGGAACATTATTACGACGATGCCGATCTCCAGGTCGTCGAGGAGCGTTTTCTGGTTGGTGATGTCGTAAAGTACACAACGCTTCGCCCCGCGATTGCGGCAGCGGCACGACGCGTTGCCGCGGGCTGACCGGACGGCCCGTCCCGACCCTGGATCACCAGGGCCGGGACGGAGCACCGTCATATGAACGGCCTGTCACCAACTGAACCGTTGAAGTCATTTCCTGCGACAAGCCAAAATTCGACAGGGCGAAATTCGACATGCCCCCTGTCGACTGCTCCGCAGTCCCGGGATCACCGCCAATTGCGGCGTCTATCAACACCGACCGCGCCCTGGTCAAGGACAGCGATATGAGGGCACCCGACATCGTCATCATCGGCGGCGGCCCCGCCGGCCTGATGGCCGCGGAATGTCTGGCAACAGCCGGGCGGCGCGTCACCATCTATGATGGAATGGCGACCGTAGGCCGAAAATTCCTGATGGCAGGCCGCGGCGGGCTCAATCTGACCCATTCGCAGCCGCCCAGCGCGTTCGTCACGAACTATGGCGCCGCCCAGCCCTGGTTTGAACGCTATCTGGCGCGCTTTTCCCCTGACGACCTGCGGGCCTGGGCCGAAGGACTGGGCATTGCGACCACCATTGGTTCCAGCGGCCGCGTGTTTCCGGTTCCCGCCAAGGCCTCGCCCCTGCTCCGGGCCTGGCTGGGGCGCCTGGGCCGACTCGGGGTCACCTTCCGGACCCGCCACCATTGGCAAGGGATCGACGAAAACGGCGCCAACCTGATCGTCGCTCCGGACGGAACCCTGATCGCGGTCAGGGCCGACGCCACCGTGCTCGCCCTGGGCGGCGCCAGTTGGCCGCGCCTGGGCTCGACCGGGTCCTGGGTCGAACCGCTGCGCCGGCGCGGCGTCACGGTCACCGCCTTGGAACCGGCGAACTGCGGCTTCGAGACCGATTGGTCCGCATGGTTCCGGGAGCGAAATGAAGGCCGACCGCTCAAGAATCTCGGCGTTCATTTCGATGGCAGAATGATTCGCGGCGATCTGGTGGTAACCCGGTATGGCCTTGAGGGCGGACCGATCTACAGCCACGGCCCGGCGCTGCGCGCCGCGATCGCGCGCGGCGGTGCCGCGGTCATTCATCTTGATCTTCGCCCCCAACTCAGTGTCGAAGCCCTCACCCAACGCCTGCAGCGGCCGCGTGGCGCGGCCTCCTGGAGCACCTGGATCCACAAGACGCTAAATCTGGCGCCACCCTTTCCCGCACTGCTGCGCGATACCATTGTGATGGATGTGCTGGACGATCCCCACGGTCTGGCCGCGACGATCAAGGCACTCCCGGTGGCGCTCCTGGCGCCACGCCCGCTGGAACGGGCGATCTCGACCGCGGGCGGCATTGCGTTCTCGGCCCTGACCGACGATCTGATGCTGACGGCGATCGAGGGCTGTTTCGCCTGCGGTGAAATGCTGGAATGGGAAGCCCCCACCGGCGGCTACCTGCTGCAAGGCTGCTTCAGCACCGGGGTCTGGGCCGCCGACGGCGTCGAGCGTTGGCTCCAGCGACAGTGATACCAACGGCCCAGAGCAATGACCGTGGCATTCTGCGCGCTATTTAAGGATCCGGGGCTCAAAGCGTTCGCCGCCGCGCTTCGCCCTTGACACCCGCCAAAGGATCGGTATCAATAGGCGCTCTTTGCCGTCCGGGGGTGCCCTTGGGCCGAGGGACGCGTTTGAGATCACGGGAAATCAGGTCATGGCCAAACAAAATACAGTGCTGATCCGACTGATCAGCTCCGAGAACACGGGTTTCTTCTATGTGAAGAGGAAGAATCCGCGGAAGACCACGGAAAAGCTTGAGTTCCGGAAATATGACCCGGTGGCGCGCAAGCATGTTGTCTTCAAGGAAGCGAAAATAAAATAGGCAGCGGACAACAGCAATCCGCATCCTGTTTTTGATTTCCGTGTCATCGAAGACCGGGCGAGCATGCCGCCGGGCCTTCGATGACACGGGGATGGCCGGTCTTGGACCGGCCTTCGCTTCACTGTCCCAAAAAAGAGCTGCCGCATTAGCCGGGGCGTCAGGTTGAGCGCAAGCGTCGGCGGCACCGAGCGGCGGGCCTTGGAAGGTTGCGCCCCGAAAATCCGCGCAGACGCAGCGTCGCGCAGATCTGTCCCCACCGGTCAATCCTGGTTCGTCGCGCGGGGCATCACGCCACCGGTGCAATGCCGCCGTCGACCACGACCTGATTGCGGCCATTGCGCTTGGCGCGATAGAGCGCATCGTCAGCCCGTTTGAGCAGGTGATCGGCCGAGGTCTCGCCCGCAATGGCGACCGCCACCCCGATGCTGATCGTCACCATGATCTCGCCGACCGGCGCATTGACGCGAAAGGCCTGATCGGCAACGCAGCGGCGCAGGCGTTCGGCGACGACCAGAGCCGCATCCGCATCGGTGTCGGGCATGATCACCACGAACTCCTCGCCACCCCAGCGCGCGACAAGATCAATATTGCGCAAATTGCATTTGGAGCGCTCGGCGACTTCCATCAGCACCTCATCGCCGACAGGATGGCCATAGCTGTCATTGACCAGCTTGAAATGGTCGATATCGAACATGAGGGCCGCCGCCGGTTTCTGGTTGGCCTCGCTGCGCCCCAGCAACCGGGGCAGATGGGCACCGACATAGCGGCGATTGAAGACCCCGGTCAGGCTGTCGGTCAGCGCCAATGACAGGCTTTGCTCATAATTGGCCCGCAAACGATCCTGATATCGCTTACGCCGGACCTGGGTCCGCACCCGCGCCACCAATTCATTGCGATCGATCGGCTTCAACAAATAGTCGTTGGCGCCCAGTTCCAACCCTTTGGCGATTCGCCCCAGATCGCCCTCATCGGCGATCAGCAGCATGGGCACCTGACGCGTACGTTCATGCGAGCGCAGATGCGAACCCAGTCGCAAGCCATCTTCGTTGACCAGCGTCAGACTGATCACGATCAAATCAAAATCTTCGCTCAAGGCCCGCTCGAGGCCGATCGCGCAACTGACGCACGACGCCACGTCGCATTGATCGCGCTTTACCGCCTCGTTGATTTTCTCAAGATCGATCGGACTGTCTTCCACGACCAGGATCCGGGCACCTTGGATCGACTCGGCAGCAGCCGATCGCGTCGACGGCAGCAAGCCGAACTGCCCCGACGTGCTGTCGCGCAAGCGCCATTCATCCATGGTCATCTTCAGCCGGACCAGGGAGCGGACACGCGCGAACAGCGCAATATCGTTGACGGGCTTGGTCAAAAAATCGTCGGCACCAGCCTCCAGCCCCCGGACCCGATCGGCCGCGTCAGACAGGGCGGTGATCATGACGATCGGGATATGCGTCGTTTCCGGATCGGCGCGAATCCGCTCGCAAACCTCGAAACCGTCCATGCCGGGCATCATGACGTCCAGCAAGATGATGTCGGGGGCCTCACGCGCCACCTTCTCCAGCGCTTCGGGACCATTATAAGCCGTGACGACGTCAAAATATTCCCGTGTCAATTTTGCAGCCAGCAATTTGACATTGGGAAGAACGTCATCAACGATCAGAATTCGGGCAGACATCGATTCTTCTTTCCGGTCACGATCCCGTCCGCTCAGCTCAGGAACCGATTTACAGTCTCAAGAAATTTAGTTACTGAAATTGGTTTGGCAATATAATCCTCACAGCCACCCTGCCGGATCTTGTCCTCGTCGCCCTTCATCGCAAAGGCCGTCACGGCAACGACGGGAATGGAACGCAGTGTCACATCCTCTTTCAGCCATTTTGTGACTTCCAAGCCGGAGACTTCAGGTAGTTGAATATCCATCAGAATAAGATCCGGATGACTTTCACGAGCGATTTTCAACGCTTCGATACCGTCTTTCGTCTGCAAAGTGGCATAGCCATGCGCCTCCAGCAGATCATGGAACAATTTCATGTTCAATTCATTGTCTTCGACGATCAGAACGGTTCGCACGGGCGATGGCGTCAACGGGCTTGTGGGAGCGTGATGCGGGTCTGCCGACATGTCTGGTCTACTCCCTTCGCCATTCAAAACCGCACGCGGGCCGGCGGCGATCTCAATCCGATGATCGAATGGCATGGTTCATTCTTGAGGAAACTGCGTTAACGTCTCGTTACCGGCGCACGCAAAAATTGGCAGCGCACCCCCGCCGTCCGTTCCCCATCACTCGCTAGTGCCGGAACCGGTTTACGTCGACACCAACGGCGTCACGCCACGAGCATTTTATCAAAATTTTTGCCATGGCCCAGCATACGCGACAAATAGCATCGCGTCCATCGCGTCCATGGCGGCATCACCGGCCCCCGCGCGATCGGCCCCCATGCGATCAACCCCCGTCTGATCAACCCGGGGCGGGGCGATCAAGCCAAGTAGCTCAATGCCAGCGTTCCGACGAACGACGCGGCAGCCCAGGCCAGTGTCCGCCACCGCCCGCCGCCGAGACCCGCCCAGGCGGCGACGAACAACGCGATGATCAGGGCCATGAAGAAGTGCCAGGCGCCGTACAGCACAACAAGGACGTCGACGATCGGCGCATTATCGGTCATGTGATCATCCTCCAGCTCGATCGCGGCGGCGCGCCGGCCGGGTTCCGGTCACAGGAACCGCGGACTCTATCGATCTGACCAGCATCGGATCTATCGGCGTCGCCCCGATCCGTATTCCGGTCACTCAGCATTTTGGCCCATCAGCATTTGGCCCCATCAGCATTTTGGACGTGGAACCGCTTCAACTTTGGCCAGCTTCGCCGAGACCTGGAAATCGTCGTAATCGATCTCCATCGACCGGGCGATACCGTTCGACAGCAGATCAAGCGTCATCTCGGTTTCCGGCGAGGTCACGTCACCGTCTTGGGGAAAGAATGCCAAGCGAACCGGCCAGGCCGCGCCGTCAGCCAGCCCCGCGCCCGGCGTCTTCTGGCTGTTGCTGATCACCGCACTGACATCCGCAGCCCCTTTGCCATCGGTGCCGTCAAAAACCGGCCGCAGGAACATCAGATCGCCGGCGGCGGCCTGCTGAAGCACGGCGATGGTATGGGCCGAGGGAAACAGCGTCCCGGCCGGCAGCGGAAAAGTCCGGGCCACGGGCGCAGTGAAGATCGCCTCACCCGCGCCCCCGGCGCGGCTCAACCGGGCCTGTCCGCGAATCAGCTCATCGGCTTCGCCGGTCACTTTGCGGCGAACGTTGAAGCGATAGCTCAAGCCATCCTTCGCCTCCCAACTGGTCACCGAGGTGTCCAGGGTCGACGTCTCGCCCTCGCTATAGACGATCTGCAGGCGAAAGCGTTGTTCAACGGTCCACCCGTCGCAAGCATCGGCCCATTCAAACAGCATCTGGCCGCCGACATCGGCGACATTGCTGGTCCCGCGCGTCGACGCCAGGCTCATATCATAGAGCGCCCGGTGGGGCACAATCTCGATCGTCGGCGCCGGCGGCGCGGCCATCGCCAAGGGGCCGGACAGAACACCGGACAAGGTGATGACCACCAGGGCGCAAGCGGTACGGCGGGACACATGGGACAAAGCGGGAACCACCTCGGTTGGTAGAGACGGACATGATGAGGATCGATCGGCTCTCCCTCGTCGTTGCGACGGAGAAGGCGTGCGCGATCAGGGCCAGGGTCGCGTCGCGGCCGGTTCGACCCCCATCGCGACCCCGCCCGCCGATCAGCTTTCCACCGCGGTCCCTGACGGCTTCCTGGGCTTGGGCAGATCGAGCCTGATGTGCAGCTCTTTCAACCGCTCCGGCGTCACCGGTGCCGGCGCCTGCATCAACAAATCCTGGGCCTGCTGGTTCAGCGGGAACACAATGACCTCGCGAATGTTGGGTTCGTCGGCCAACAGCATGACCATCCGGTCCACGCCCGGGGCCGAACCGCCATGCGGCGGCGCCCCCAGTTTCATCGCGCTCAACATGCCGCCAAACCGCGCCTCCAGAATATCGGCGCGATAGCCGGCGATCGCGAACGCCTTGTACATCACGGCCGGCAAATGGTTGCGGATCGCGCCGGACGACAGTTCGATGCCGTTACAGACGATATCGTATTGGTAGGCCTTGATGTCCAGGGGGTCCATGGTTTCAAGGGCCTTGAGGCCGCCCTGGGGCATTGAGAACGGATTATGGCTGAAATCGATCTTGCCGGTTTCCTCGTTGATCTCATACATCGGGAAATCGACGACCCAGCAGAAACGAAAGGCGTTCTGCTCGCACAAGCCCAGTTCGTCACCGATTCGGTTCCGCGCCTGCCCGGCGAGCTTTGCCGCCGGTGCCGGCTGGTCGCAGACAAAGAAGACGGCGTCGCCGTCCTGCGCCCCGATCAGGTCGCGCAATTCGCCCTGCGCCGCCTCGGGAACGAATTTGGCGATCGGTCCCTTGCCGGCACCGGCCTCAAAAACGATGTAGCCCAGACCGGGCGCGCCCAGACCCCGGGCCCAGTCGTTGAGCTTGTCGAAGAAGCTGCGCGGCCGATCGGCAACCTGCGGCGCCCGGATGGCGCGGACAACGCCGCCCTTGTCGATAACCTGGCGGAAGGCGCGGAATTCGACGTCGGGGCGCCGGAACACCGCGGTCACGTCGGTGATCACCAGCGGGTTGCGCAGATCGGGCTTGTCACTGCCATATTTCAGCAGGGCATCGGCGTAGGTGATGCGCGGGAAGGGCGGCTTGGTGATCGCCGGATGCGCCGGCCGCCGGAACCCGCCAAACTCCTCGAATACACCATGGAGGACCGGCTCGATCGCCGCGAAGACATCTTCCTGGGTGACAAAGCTCATCTCGAAATCGAGCTGATAGAATTCGCCGGGCGACCGGTCGGCGCGGCTGTCCTCATCGCGAAAACACGGGGCGATCTGGAAATACCGGTCAAACCCGGCCATCATCAGCAACTGCTTGAATTGCTGCGGCGCCTGCGGCAGGGCGTAGAACTCACCCGGATGCATGCGGCTGGGAACCAGGAAGTCGCGCGCACCCTCCGGACTTGAGGCGGTCAGAATCGGCGTCTGGTATTCGACGAAATTCTGTTCGAGCATCCGCCGCCGCAGCGACGCGATGACATGCGAGCGCAGCAGGATATTTTGGTGCATCTTGTCGCGTCGCAGGTCGAGGAAGCGGTAGCGCAACCGGACATCCTCGCCGGCGTCGGCGTCGGCATTGACCTGCAGCGGCACCTGCTCGGCGGCGCTCTGAACCACCAGATCCTCGATCTTCAGCTCGATGCGTCCGGTCGGAAGTTTGTCGTTGATGGTGTCGGCGCTCCGCGCCACAACCGTGCCAGTGACGGTCACCACCGACTCAACGCGAAGCGTTTCGACGCGGGCAAGAATGGGGCTGGAGACATCGACGACGCACTGGGTCAAACCGTAATGATCGCGCAAATCGATGAACAGCAGCTGCCCGTGGTCCCGCTTGCGATGGATCCAGCCCGACAGCCGGACCTGCTGACCGGCATGATCGATACGGAGCTGACCGCAGGTGTGGGTCCGATAGGCATGCATGATCACAACTTTCGACAGGGATAGATGGATTCGGCCAAGGAAAGACCGAAAACACGCCACGCCCCGGTCCGGAAGTCAAGAATGACGCCGCCCGACCGCCAATTCTCCGCCCGATGCCCCCACCCTGTGCCGAGCGACCATCCGGCACAGGCGCCCCCCGGGCGCCTTCGCCCCCGGAGCCGCCACGCCGTGGCGCTTTCCCGATGAAATCGCCACCGTGACTTTTCCATTCTGCGACGATCGTGTTAAGAGTTATCGCCATGACCCTGATCACCGACACCGCAACCCTCGACGCAGCGTGCGCTCAGCTCGCTACAGCCGATTTCATCACCGTCGACACCGAATTCATGCGGGAAAAGACCTTCTGGCCCAAGCTCTGCCTGGTCCAGATCGCCGGGCCGCAGGCGGCGTTCTCGGTCGACCCCCTGGCCGAAGGCATTGACCTGGCGCCCTTGTTCCGGTTGCTTGACGATACGAACGTCCTCAAGGTGTTTCACGCCGCCCGCCAGGACGTCGAGATCTTCTTCCACCTGTCCGGCCGCATTCCGGCGCCCCTGTTCGACACCCAGGTCGCGGCGATGGTATGCGGCTTTGGCGATAGCGTCGGTTACGAGACCCTGATCGCCAAGCTGACCGGCGTCCGGATCGACAAATCAAGCCGGTTTACCGACTGGTCGGCCCGGCCCCTGACGCCGCGTCAGCTCGATTACGCGCTCGCCGACGTCGTCCATTTGCGACCGGCCTATGAAAAGTTGATGCGCCGGCTGCAGCGCAATGGTCGCGTCAGTTGGCTTGACGAAGAGCTGGCGATCCTGACCGATCCGGCGACCTATCAGGCCGAACCCGACCAGGCCTGGCGCCGCCTCAAGGTGCGCAGCGACAAGCCCCGCTTTCTGGCCCTGCTGAAGGAAGTTGCGGCGTGGCGGGAACGCGAGGCCCAGCGCAAGGATCTGCCGCGCAGTCGCGTGCTGCGCGACGAGGCGCTCCTGGAGATCGCCGCCCATGGCCCGCGGACGATCGACGACCTGGCGCGGACCCGGGGGCTGGGCCGCAGCGTCGCCGAGGGTCGTTTTGGCGTTGAACTCATGGCCGCGGTGGAGCGGGGTCTGGCGCTGCCCGACTCGGAACTGCCGACCCTGGAACCGCGGATGGAGCCGCCGCCGGGCATTGCCCCGATCATCGAGCTGCTGCGGGTGCTGCTGAAGATGGTCTGCGACGACAACCATGTCGCAACCAAGCTGGTCGCCAATGCCGCCGACCTGGAGGCGATCGCCGCGGATGATGACGCCCCGGTTCCCGCCCTGAAAGGATGGCGCCGCGACCTGTTCGGCGAAGCGGCCCTGGCCCTGAAGCACGGACGCCTCGCCCTCGCGATTGCCGACAAGCGGGTGACGCTGGTGCATCTCGACGCGGCCGAAACGGCGCCCGTGCCGGCATCCTGAGCGCCCCCCCCTGAGCGACACCGCCTGAGTGACGCGGGCGTGTCGGCTTACGCCGTCACCGTGACGCCACCACCGCGGGTGCGCCCCGCGGGACGAGGTCGTTGATCGCCATGTCGGCGCGCCGCCACCATGGCGGCGCCATTGCCGGTGCGCTCTCGGCGGGCAACCAATCCGCCGGGTCGCCGTCAAAGCACAGGGCATTGGTCGGGGTTTCGGCGATCCGGATCATGGTGCAGTGCAGCCGACCGCCATCCAACGCCAGAAACGCGGTGATCTTGGCCATGAAACAACAGGCCAGGACCTCGGTCGTCGGGTCGCCGGGCGTGATCAGCAACCGGTCCAGCCGCAACGGTTCGAAATCGCGGAACCAGGCAATCATCGGGTCGCGCTCGGATAGCTGAAAGGCGTGATCGACATGTTCGTCGATCCAGCGGTGCCACAAGCGCTTGGCCCGGTCGAACGGTTCAACCATGTTGGTGCTGCCGTCGAGCCGCGCCGGCGCAGCCGGCACCAGCCGAACCGTGACCTCCTCGTTATGACCATGGGGTACGGCGCATTTGCCGGCGTCATCACCGAGAAAACGGTGGGCCATGGCGAAGCGGCGGGTGAATTCCAGGCTGAACATTCGGGATCCCTCTGCGATCGCGTCCGGATCCATCCGCCGGGCGGCGAATCCGGGGCCGCGGTCATCGGCCGGCCAGCCAACCCTCGAAGCCGCGTGCCCGCAGCGCACAGGCGGGACATTGTCCGCAGCCATAGCCCCAGGCGTGGCGATGCGACCGATCGCCGTAATAGCAGGTGTGACTGTCCTCGACGATCAGCGTCACCAGTTCCGGCCCGCCCAACTGTTCCGCCAGCGCCCAGGTTTCCGCCTTGTCGAGCCACATCAGCGGGGTGTCGACCACAAAGCGCCGGTCCATCCCCAGATTGAGCGCGACCTGGACCGCCTTGACGGTGTCGTCGCGGCAATCGGGGTAGCCCGAGAAGTCGGTCTCGCACATGCCGCCGACCAGATGGCGGATCCCGCGACGATAGGCGACCGCCGCCGCCATGGTCAGAAACAGGATGTTGCGACCCGGAACGAAGGTGTTGGGCAGTCCATCACGGTTCATCGTGATTTCAGCCTGGCTGGTCAGCGCGGTCTCGCTGATCTGGCCCAGCACGGTCAGATCGATCCGGTGGTCAGCCCCCAGGGCCGGCGCCCAGGCAGGAAATTCCCGGCGCAGCCGATCGAGCACCGTGAGGCGGCATTCCAGTTCGACGCCATGGCGTTGGCCATAGTCGAAGCCGATCGTTTCCACCCGATCAAATCGACTCAGAGCCCAGGCCAGGCAGGTGGTGGAGTCCTGGCCGCCGGAAAACAACACCAGCGCCGCGGATGATTCCGGTTGCTCGGATCCCATGGTAACCTTATCCCCTCAGAAACGGGCCCGCGCCACGAGCCCCCGCGACCGGCTGCGGCGCCGCCTCGTCAACGGCCGGCACCGGGGGCCCACTCTAGAGCGGTTTGCGCTCACGTTGGATCGGAAACCGCTGTGGCTCTTTGTTTTGTGGCATCTTCTACGCTCAACCGGAACCAACCAGGCCGGGAAACACTCTCGGGGATCATTGCCCGACTTGGGCGGCGGTGATGAAAACCCATCCAAAGCACGGGTCGGTGATTCCTGGTGGCGCCGCACCATCAAGCGATGTTACATTATTAAAAAATGGAAACGCCCCGCGCTCACTCGCGGTCTGGTTCGGACGTAATTCCCTTTTCTCGCCAAGAACTTGGGCGTGCCGCAGACCCTGATGTGTCGACGGCTGAACCGTAGGACAGACGATGTTGAAAGACGCAGCGACCGGGTCACCCAAGGCAAGCGCCCTGGACGATCGGGACAGCCACGCAACACAGGCCGTCGCCCCGCCCGTCCCTCGGTCTCCCGCAGCGGATCATGCCATCCTCGATCACCATCCGCCCGTGGCCTGCATCATCGATGTCGAAGCAGACGGCAAGATTGTCAGTTTTTCGTCCGCGGCCGAGGCGCTTTTCGGCTTTCGCCGCGCCGAGATTCTGGGGCGCCCGGTTTCAGACCTGATCGGATCGCCGCCTGCGGTCCATCACAACGGCCCGCTGATGGCCCGTTATTTCGCGTCACCACGGCGCCATGGCCATCTCCACCAATCAGAGATTTTGGCCTTTCACGCCCTTAATCGTGTTTTCCCGGCGGAGATCGTGATCGCCGAGCGGTGCCTTGAGGGTCGCGATCTCTTTTCGGTTTCGGTGCGCGATCTCACCGAACGCCGCGCCTACGAGCAGCGCCTGCAGGAACTGGCCTATCAGGACCCGCAGACCGGCCTGCCGAACCGGGCAGCCCTGCTGGAGCAGATGAAGCGTCTTCTGGCCGGGCAACAGCCGATCGTGTTGCTGGTCATCGACATCGACCGTTACCGCATGCTCAAGAACAGCCTCGGCCACGATATCGGCCACCGGATCCTGATCGCGTTCATCGAACGCATCCGCAAGATTCTGGCCCCGCGCGATTTCCTGGCACGGCTCTACAGCGACGACTTTGGCCTGGTCATCGAACAGGTCGGGAGCCAGGACGCGACAATCGCCGCGGCCGCGACACGTCGGGTCGAAGCGATCACCGAAGCGTTGCAGCAACCGTTTCCGATCGATGGCCGGGAATTGCGGCTCGGCGTCAGCATCGGCATCACCCAGGCCGATCCCGACGCCATGCCCAAAGCCAATCCCGATGGCGAATCATTGTTGCGTGATGCCGAAATCGCCGCCTATCAGGTTCGGCGTGCCGGTGGCGCCGCTCATGGCTGGTTCAATTCCGCGATGCGGGCACGCCTGGTCGAAGTCCAGGAAACCGAACATGATCTGCGCCGGGCGCTGGATCACGACACCGATGCCCCCCGCGCCTTGGCTCCGGAAGCCGGCCTGCTGTGGAACGCGTACCAGCCGATCGTCGACCTCTCCAGTGGGCACCTGGTCGGCTTTGAAGCCCTGATGCGCTGGACCCATCCACGGCGCGGCACGATACCACCGGGGATCGCGATTCCGATCGCCGAAGAGACCGGCTTGATCGACGCCGTTGGTGGATCGGTGTTGCGCCGCGCCTGCACGCAATTGATGGCCTGGACGCGGTGCTATCCCGCCGCGGCCGAGCTGTTTGTCGCCGTCAACCTGTCGCCGCGCCAATTGGCGAACCCGCAACTGGCGGAGGACATCGCCACCCTTCTAGGCGACACCGGTCTTCCCGGCTCGCGACTCAAGCTCGAAATCACCGAGAGCGCGCTGATGACCAACCCCGACGCCGCCCTGGAGATGCTGCACCGGCTGAAAGCATTGGGCGTGCGCCTGTCACTGGATGATTTCGGCACCGGTTATTCGGCCTTCAGCTATCTGCACCAATTGCCGGTCGACAGCCTGAAGATCGATCGCAGTTTTGTCGATGCGATGTCGAACCGCTCCGGCAACCGGGAAATCATCCGGGTGATCGCCGATCTCGGCCGGGCGCTCGGGCTTGGCGTCATCGTCGAAGGGATCGAGACGACGCACGAACTGGCGGCGCTGGACGGTCTTGGGTGCCATTGCGGTCAGGGCTATCTGCTGGCGCACCCCCTGCCCGCGGAACAGGTTACCGCCCTGTTCAAGGGCCCGGCGCCCTGGGCGCCGCTGTTTGGCCCCCAGCCGGCCTGAGGGAGGTTCGTCGGACGGTCGTTATCTGACAACACCGCGAAAGCAAATCATGATGGCGGTTGCGGTACCGTTGGGGATTGCAGGGGATGAAGACTGCGTGGCGTTCGAATGCAACGGCTATTCTTCTTGGCCGTTGTTATAACGTCGTTCAAGGAGACGCTGGTGGCGAATTCAATTGCTGTTTTTTGTAAAAGTTACAGAAATGATCTGGACAAAGTCGAACGCCTCATCGACTCGATACGCCGTCATAATTCAGAAGCGTTACCGTTTTTCCTGTGCATTCCGCGAGCTGACCGCTCTCTGTTTATCGACCGTTTCGGAATGTCAGGCCTGATCCTGATCCATGATGAAGATGTGTTGGAACGCGATGTTGAACAATCGTGGCTCTCGCAACAACTCGTGAAATTTCATTTCCACGAGACGCGCCTTGCCGACAATTATTTCATCGTCGACTCCGATGACGTTTTTTTGCGTCCGTTCCATGCTGCCGACTTCCTCTTTGACGGCGTCCATCCCTATCTGGTGTGCACCAGCGGCCGGGAACGCGGCCGCCTGATCGCCTTGGCCACCAAACACCACCGCACGATGGTTGCCATCGATGAGCGAATCAAAGGTCACAAGCAGCAGATCATGAACGCGCTCGGCCGCACCGGCCACCAGGTTTCGTTCCAGCCGGGGCCGATTTTCTGTGCTGCCGTCTGTCGCAAGATGGTGACGGAGCTGATGGAACCGCTCGGTCTTTCGTTCCTGGACCTGTTGCTCACGGCACCGTTCGAAGCCGAATGGTACGGCGATTATGTCTTGAGGCGCCAACCCGTCCCGTTCGTGCCGATTGATCCGCTCATTCTGGAGCTCGCCACGCCGGAAATCATCCGTTTCGAGCAGAACCTCGATCCAACCCTGCGGACCATTCGGGAACGCTATCTGGCTGTACGGTTGCCGACCTATCCGATCGATCTTTCGCTGCCGGATGACGGGGAAGCCACGGCCACCCCGTTGACGGCGATCGACCATGAGATCGGGGTTCCCGTTCTCTAATCACCGGCAACGATGCGGGACGCCGGTGATTTGGACAGCGAGACCGTCTTTTGGAAGAGAGCCGCGGCGGTAGTCATCGACAGCCATTCCGCTGCGGCCGTTGCAAAATGACAACGCGAGAGCAACACCTCACGGAAAAGTCGTTCGGCCCTACAACATCAGCTTGGCAGGAGCGCCCGGCTCCCGTACCGGTTCGTGGTTGAACAGACCGCGCCGCAGGAGCCAAAGATGGGATTGAAATATGTGTTGGGGGTGTTGGGCACGGTTCTGTGCGCCATCCCGGCTTTGGCGCAGGAAGCGCCTGCCCCGGCACCCGCGTCAGCTCCGGCGTGGTTCATGCCCTCAGAGATCCGCGGCGGTGTCCTGGCCCATGACGCCCCACCAATTTCCGACAGGACGCCCGAGAAGGGCTGGGACCTGAACCTAGAAGTGCTGTTACAGCCTCTGGGCGCGCCCGATTCGCTGTTCATTTTCCGGCCCCGTCCCATGATCGGTGGCACCAAGAACTTCCAGGGTAAAACGGATTTCGCCTATTTTGGATTGACCTGGGAATTCCGGCCATTCCAGGACGCGCTCGACATCGCCTCGCTGTCGCCGCTGTTCCTCGAGCCATCATTCGGCCTGGCCTTTGATGACGGCCGCCAGCACGGCACCCTGGCCAATGATCAGAAATTGCTGGGATCGGTGTGGCAATTCCGCTCGGCGATCGATATCGGTTGGCACCTGACCGAGACCTGGGACATTTCGGCCTATATCGACCACATCTCCAATGCCGGGATCTTCAACAAGACCAACGAAGGCCTTGAGACCTGGGGCATGCGGGTCGGCTACAACTTCTAGTAGCCTTGCCGCGGTGCCGGCGGCTCGGGTCAGGTGTCGCGCGACAGCACCAGCAAGGTCAGGTCGTCGCTCATCGGGCCCAGTTCCGCCAACCGGTCGACCAGAACCGACAGGAAACGGTCGTCGGGGACCTGGGCGCCGGCCTCGGTGGCGATGCGGGCCAGCCCGTCCTCCCCCAGCATCGCGGAACCGCACCAGAGCTCGCTGGCGGCGTCGCTGTAGAGCAGCAGCCGGCCCCCCGGTGGCAGTGGAATCTGACGGGCCTGATAGGTTGCCCCGCTGCGGATGCCAATCGGCAGCCCGGCGCTGTTGCCGAAGCGCGGTGTGTCATCGCCCGGAACCCAGACCAGGGGTGGCGGCGCGCCGGCCGAGGCATAGCTGAATTGACCCGATTCGCAATCCACGACGCCGACCAGCACGGTCGCAAACTGGCCAAATTGCAGAAGGCCGCACAGCTTTTCGTTCAAGGCGGCGAGATGGCCCACCGGATCGAAAGGCGCCATGGCCATGCGCCGCAGAATCGTGTGCAAACGGAACGTGTTTACGGCGGCACCGACGCCATGACCTGAGAAATCGACCAGCCACACCGCAAGACGCCCGTCTGGAAGAATCCGCAGATCCCAGAAATCGCCGCCGAGTTCCGAGGACGGCGCAAAATGGGAGGTCAGCCGAAGCCCGAGGCGTCGCACTTCATCCTGACGCGCCGCCGGGGGCAAGAGCCGCAACTGCATATTGCGCGCCAGGGCGAGATCGGTTTCGTGATGCTGCCGATAGTCCTGAAGCCGGCGAACCAGCGCCCGGTTCTGCAGATGGATGCGGATCCGCGCCAGAAGTTCCAGGGCATTGATCGGTTTGGTGACATAGTCGGTGGCACCGGCATCAAAGGCCCGGGACCGGTCCTCCGACCGCTTCATGCTGCTTTGCACCAAAATCGGTAAATCATGAAACCGCGGGTCTGCCCGCAGGCGCCGACAAACGTCGAATCCGTCAAGCCGCGGCATCATCAGGTCGAGCAGGACCAGATCGGGCTGAAATTCGGGGATCAGGGCCAGCGCCTCGGTGCCATCCACCGCGAAGCCGATATTGGAAAAGCCGCCGCGACGCAGCAGCGCGATCAGCACCTGGCGATTGATCTCGTTGTCCTCGACCACCAGGATCGCCGCAGCCTCGGGAGCGCGGTCGCCATTCGACAGGTCGAGCCGAGACGGCGATTCGATACGCACGGTCACAACCGCTCCAGCATGAGAAGACAAATGTCGCGACCGGCCGCGATGGCGCCGGCGCTTTCCAATGCCGCGACGATTCGGGACAGGGAGCCATCATCGGCATCGGTAGCGCCAGCGGCCCGGTCGACCAAGGCCGCCCATTGCTGGCACGCCTCGCCACGCGGCACGGGCTGGCCGTCCGTCGCGACGCTGCCGCTATAGAGCAGCAGCCATTCCCCCGGCGCCAGATCGACGACGACGCGACCCTCGCCCGCCACCGCACCCGCAACAATGTCGAGGTTGGTCACGCCGGATGACCGGCGGCGCAGCAGCGGTGGGTTGCCGCCCGACACCACCAGCACGATGCCGCCATCGGGGGTCAGGCGCGCCAGAAGCATCGACGCCGGATCATCAGGCGCCCGCGATTCGCCGACCCCGTCATGCACCTCGCGCAGCAAGGCAATCGGATCATCGACGGTCTCAAGCCGGTCATTGATCAGCGTGTGCATCCGGAAGGCATTCAGGGCCATGGTCACGCCGGCCCCGCGCATTTCCAGCAGCCACAAGCCGCAGCCCCCCTCGGCAAGGGGCGCCAGTCCCCACACGCTGCCGCCCAGATCGGCACCAAACCGCGTCATCGACCGCAGACGGATGCCACAGCGGCGCAACAGGCCATCGACATGCTCCGGATCCGGCAGCAGATGCTCGAACATGTCACGCACCAGTGCCAACTCCGCCTCCAGGCGAGCCCGGTAGATTTTGAGGTCGCGGATCAGACGCCGATTTTCGAGATGGATTCGAACCCGCGCCACCAGCTCATTGCGATCGATCGGCTTGGTGATCAGGTCCGTCGTGCCCTCGGCAAAGGCGCGATTGCGATCCTCGGAATCGGACAGGGCGGTTTGCACCAGAACCGGCAGGTCGGCATAGGCCGGATTGCCGCGCAACCGGCGACACACCTCAAAGCCATTGATCCCCGGCATCATGATATCGAGGATAACCAGATCAGGCGGCGATTCCGCAATCTGCTGCAGGGCGTCGACGCCATCGGTGGCGTGATGGATCCGGGTGAAGCCGGCACGCCGCAACATCGCCGCAATCAGCGATCGATTGAACTCCGTGTCATCCACGACCAGGATTGCGCAATCAAAAATTGAGGCCTGGGTTCTCGCCACCATATCACGTCATCAAAGCTGCGGCCGGTGCCGGCCGGTCCGGATCGCCCGTTAAAACGCTCACAACGCGAAGCTCATCCGCATGCAACGACCGTTCTGCAACACCTCAAAATCGTCGGAAATCGTCGCGATCAGGGCGATGCCCCGTCCCGATGCCACGCCCCCGCCGCGGGGGCTCCAGATATAGCCAACCCCTTGATCGACAACCTCGATCGTGACCGCGCGCCCCAGCGTCACCGCGACCTCGACCCGACGATCCGCGAAGGCGGGGAGCTCAAGGCGAAGGGCGGTCTCGGCATGAAACCGCTCCAGCGCCGCAACGCTGACACCGTCCAGGCTATCCATTTGCAGATTGCCGTGGAGAACCGCGTTGCTGATCGCTTCCTGCAACGCCAATTCAATGTCGTCACGGCGTTCCGGCGTCAGGACCTGGCGTAAGCCGATCCCCTGCATCACCCATCTTGAGACACTGCCACGATAAGTTGTCGCCGTCGTCAAGGATAGAAATAAATCGCTACGGTCAGCCCGACAGGCCGCCTCCCGGACTTCCGGGTCGGAGTAGCCATCGACCTCAATGCAGCGGCCCATCCCCCGCCGGAACAGGTCGTCGAGCACGCCATTCTCCGGACTTGCGGTCAGCAAAAGCGCGTGCTCGCTGAAGGTTCCCGTCATCGCGACGTCGCAGACCGCCGTCCCGACATCAAACAACGCAGCCAGACGCCCCATCCGATCGGCACCGATACCGGAAGCAAAGATCGCGGGGGCCTTTCGCATGGCTATGCCGGCCCTTCAATTCTCAATCGTGATCACCCCGTCGAGCTCCGCCACCGTGAGGACACGTTTGACCTGCCCCTGCGGCTGATACAATACCAGCGTCTTGGCAACCTTGGCCAGTTCCTCCCGCGCGATCAGGAGCATTCCCATGCCGGTACTATCGACGAATTCCAGCTGCCGGACATCAAGCACCTGGCGCAACGGCGCACTGTTGGACAATTCCTCGATCAAAGCGCGAACCTTGGCGTGATCGTTGAAAGTGAGCCGGCCGCTGATTTCCACCGCGACCTCATGCTCGCGCTGTTCGATCCGATAGTTCATGCTCGCCCTCCGTCCGCTGCCACGCTCTCTCCCGTCGCCGGCCACCCGGTTCCGTGACGCCGGATTGCGATGACGCCGCACTCGATTCGCCGTGCCGGGCACCGCGCGACAAGCACCCGTCCGCGGCATTCCCGGCCTTGACGATACCTGATCAATCCCGGAATGCGAAAGTGGCATCTCAATCATGACACGAAAGCACCCCGCTCGCGAATTTGCGGGCCGGCGCTACACCATGCCGCACCCGGCACCCGTTTTCCGCGAGACGGCAGCGCCGGCGCTATTCGGAAGGAACCACGCGCGGCCGACGATCGGGCCCGATCGCGACATAGGTGAACACCCCCTCGGTCACCTTGATCGGCTCGGAACAGAAGCCGCGCCGGACCCAGGTCGTGACCCGGATCCGGACCGAGGTCCGTCCGACCCGCTGGATCACGGCATAGCAACTGACCTCGTCCCCGACCAGCACCGGCTGGTGAAAGGTCATCGCCTCGATTCCCACGGTGGCGACCCGGCCCCGGGCCCGGTACGCCGCAACATTGCCCCCGGCAATGTCCATCTGGGCCAACAGCCAGCCACCGAAGATGTCACCGCTCGGATTGGTATCGGCGGGCATTGCCGTGGTTCTGATCGCCGGTCCTGTGGTGAATTCCGGAACATCTTGATCACTCGCATCGTCGATCACCCGCTCATACTCCTGTGCTGCGCGACGAAATGTGCTAGTTCGTAACACCCGGCCGTTCCGCGAGGTCGCCCCTGGCGCAGCGCCGGGAACCGCTCCTGCGGGTTGCCGAACATTATCTATTGGGCCATGACCGACCTTTTTGCCACCCCCCCCCGCACCGATAGCACCTATTCCGCGCGCGACATCGAAGTCCTTGAAGGGCTGGAGCCGGTTCGCCGCCGCCCCGGAATGTATATCGGCGGGACCGACGAACACGCCCTGCACCATCTGGTCGCCGAGCTGCTCGACAACGCCATGGACGAAGCCGTCGCCGGCCATGCCAGCCATATCGATCTGGAGCTCGCAGCCGACAGCACCGTGACGATCCGCGATAACGGCCGTGGGATCCCGGTCGACGATCATCCGAAATATCCGGGCAAATCGGCGCTGGAAGTGATTCTGACGACGCTTCATTCCGGAGGCAAGTTTGGCGGTTCGGCCTATGTGACCTCCGGGGGACTGCACGGCGTCGGCCTTTCGGTCGTCAACGCCTTGTCGGACCGGCTGGAAATCGAGGTGGCCCGGGATCGTCAGCTTTATCGTCAGACCTACAGCCGGGGGGCGCCACAAGGGCCGCTGGAACGCCTCGGCGCCATCCAGAACCGGCGCGGTACGACGATCCGGTTCCACCCCGATCCGGAGATCTTCACCAGCACATTGACCTTCAGTCCGGACCGGCTCTATCGCATGGCCCGCTCCAAGGCCTATCTGTTCCGCGGTGTCGAGATCCGCTGGAGCTGCGATCCCGCTTTGCTCGATGCCGAGGGCACGACCCCGGCGACCGAGAGCCTGCGCTTTCCCGGCGGACTGCTCGACTATCTGACCGGCGCGATCCGCGACCGTGCCATGATCACGCCGACGCCATTTTCCGGGACCGTGGAGTTCCCGGGTGAGGCCGGCCGTGCCGAATGGGCCATCGGCTGGCCCGACGACGATGAGGGCTTCGTCCACTCCTATTGCAACACGGTGCCGACACCCCAGGGCGGCAGCCACGAGGCCGGACTGCGGACGGCGCTGGCGCGTGGCATCCGGACTTTCGCCGAGCTGGTCAACAACAAGCGGGCCGCACCGATCACCCAGGACGATGTCGTCGGCGGCGCGATGATCCTGCTTTCGGTGTTTATCCGGGAACCTCAGTTCCAGGGACAGACCAAGGAGAAGCTGGCCTCCCCCGAAGCCACGCGCCTGGTCGAACAGGCGATCAAGGATCATTTCGACCATTGGCTGTCGGCCGATCCGAACGCCGGCAATGCCTTGCTCGACCACCTGATCGACAAGGCTGAGGAGCGGGCTCGGCGTAAGCAAAGCAAGGATCTGACACGCAAGACGGCGACACGCAAGCTGCGATTGCCGGGTAAACTGGCGGATTGCAGCCGCAACAGCTGCGATGGCACCGAGCTGTTCATCGTCGAGGGCGATTCCGCCGGCGGGTCGGCCAAGCAGGCGCGCAATCGTGAGACCCAGGCGATCCTGCCGCTGCGTGGCAAGATCCTCAATGTCGCCAGTGCCAGTCTCGAAAAACTGCGTGGCAACCAGGAACTGGCCGACCTCGCCCTGGCCTTGGGCTGTGGCATCGGCAAGGAGTTTTCATCGGACAAGCTGCGCTATGAACGCGTCATCATCATGACCGATGCCGATGTCGATGGCGCCCATATCGCTTCGCTGCTGATGACGTTCTTCTATCGTGAGATGCCGGGCCTGATCCACAACGGTCATCTCTATCTCGCGCTGCCGCCGCTCTACCGGCTGACGCAGGGCATCCGTAGCGTCTATGCCCGCGATGACAGCCACAAGGACGAGCTGATGCGGACATTCTTCAAAGCCAACACCAAGGTCGAGGTCAGCCGCTTCAAAGGTCTGGGCGAAATGCAGCCGGCCCAGTTGAAGGAGACTACGATGGCGCCGGAGAAGCGGATCCTGCTTCGGGTCGTCGTCCCCGACAGCCACGATCCTGAGGCCGCCGCCGACGTCGCGGAAACGCGGACCCTGGTTGAGAGCCTGATGGGCCGACGCCCGGAACTGCGTTTCAAATTCATCCAGGAGCGCGCCCGCTTCGCCCGCGATCTCGACGTCTAGACCAGTGACGAAAATGCGAAGCGTGCGCGATTGCCTGATGGTCTTCCCGTCACGGGATCAGGCGATCGGCGCGTAATTGCTCGAACAGATCGAAGAAGGCATCGTCAGTCGACTGATAAGCGGTAAAGCCAAGCCGTCGACTTTTCCCCATGTCGGTGACGACTTCGATTGGTCGGCCGAGATCGGCGTCGGTGTGCCAGGGTGACGCGAGCCGCGAGATATCCGTTTCTGACAGACCCCGGCGAGCCGCGATATCGCGCCAGAGCGGCGCATCCTCTGCCATCTGCGTCTCCAGTGGCAGAACCGTTCCGTCGAACGGAGCCGGCTCAATACCGAACCAGTCGGCGATACGGCACCACATCCACTTCCAACGGAAAACGTCACCATTGACGACGTTGAACGCCTGGTCACACGCCGCCGGTGTCGTCGTAGCCCACAACAAATGACGGGCCAAGAGCCGCGCATCCGTCATGTCGGTCAGGCAGTTCCACTGCACAGCCGAGCCAGGGAAGCGAAACGGCCGACCCGTCTCTCGACATATCGTCGCATAGACCGCGAGCGTGGTCCCCATGTTCATGGCGTTCCCGACCGCCTTGCCGATCATGGTATGTGGACGATGAACGCTCCATCCGAAGCCGTCGCGCGTGGCAGCAGCGAAGACCGCGTCCTCCTGGGCATAATAGAAATTTTCTACCTCCAGCCGCCCCTGGTCCTCGCGGAATGGCGTCTGCGGCAGGATGCCTTTGCCATAGGCTTCGAACGGCCCGAGATAATGTTTGAGACCGGTGACGAGTGCGACATGTCCGACGCTCCCCGCCGGACGCAGCACATCGAGCAGATTGCGCACCATCGCACCATTGACCCGGATATTCTCAGCCTCGTTCGCTTGCCGTGACCATGTCGCGATGAACACCGCATCCGGCTTGACCCCGGCAAGTGCTGCCGTCAGGTCGGCCTGATTTCGCAGGTCGGCCGCGATCGGCGTGATCCCCCGCTGTATTGCAGAATGGCGCGCAAGCCCGAAAACCGTCCAGCCTTCCTGCGCGAGCAATCCCGCCGTCGCGTTCCCGACAATGCCACTCGCTCCAACAACCAGAGCCACTTTGCCCATCATGTCCTCCGTTCCCCTGCCAACCGAAGCTGGGTGCGAACAGGGCGAAATGCTAGAAGGCGCCAATCAGGGGCAAAAGGTACCAGGAGGTTCCCACCTTGAAGCCCGGAGGTCCGGAGGAGGAATGGCGTGAGGATTGTGGGCCAAGGCGCGCCCTGGATCTGTTTGCAGCCAAGTGGCTGGGCCCGCCGCAATGCGGATGCGCGAGACGTCCTCCCGAGCGGACCGGCGTCGCGCTGGTGACTTTTCGCGTGACATCCTGCCCCTTTGCGCGGGATCAGGTCACCCTGGTTTTATGATCCCAAGCGGGTGATGAGCGTCAAAGATCGGGCGGTGGTTGCCCGAATGCCGCGCGCGCGACGTTGTCGTCAACCCTGCCAGAAAGCCCGATCGAGCCGCGCCCGCTCACAGCGGATCGGAACCGACGTCATCGGGATCAAGAAACACCGGTGCGATTCGGATCGGCTCTGGCGCCCGGTAATGATGGCGAAACGCCTCATCGGCAGCTTTCTGCGCGGCGAGATAATGGCGGTGCGCCACGGTTCCCGCCGGGGCGCCCGCGGCCGTCCAGGCATCATAGGCGGCATCGGCAAGCGCCTTGGCCGCCACGACCGCCGGCTGTTCCAGAGCATTCGCGGTCGCCTGCGTCACCGCCTGCGCCTGGGCGTCAAACTGCAGCGCCGTTTCCCGCCACGGGGCCCCGTCATCGGCATCGCCGCGCGCCGAGCCCTTCCAATCGTTCATCCCGCCCCCTCCCTTGTCCTCCGGGCCTGATCATCCACGGATCTCCGGACGGGTCGCCTCGCGAGGCAACGCCGGCTGGCAATATTCGGATGATACCATGGCCGTCACGCTTGCGGCGTAGCCGCGCCGCGCCAACATTTACCTTTGCGACCGGCGTTCAGGGCCAGAAAGATCACCCCGGAACCGCGGGGATGGTGCTGATCCCGGGATGCGAAGGGACCCGACCACGGTCACCGACACCGGTCATCGGACCGATTAGTGAAAGATCATTCGTCATGCGCGCTCACGTTATGACAGTAACGACCCTGCTGCTGGCTCTGGGCGGATGCTCCGGAGTCGACCAGGTCAACCAGACCGAGGTCTCCGGAACCTATACCGCGGCCGCAGTGTCTGACGCCGTGTTCGACCGGGACCTCAAAACCGTCGTGATCGGCGACCCGTTCGCGACGGCGGCAACGCCGGTTGCCAAGCCGGCCTTTGATCAGGCGGTGGTCGATTTGCTGACGTCGGCGGGAACCCGGCCGGCAACCCACTATACGACAACCCCGGGTGCCACGGCAAAACCGGATTACCGCATCGTTCTGGCCTTCAATACCGCGGCAAAACGTCCGGCGGGTCAATTGTGCATGGCCGCTGACCCGGCCGCGTCGGAAACCGTGCTGGCGCCGCCCCCCGGAACCGGGCCGGTCGATGTCAGCGTCCAGGCGGCATTGTGTCACGGTGGCGGCGCCATGACCGCGGCAAATGGCGTTGTCAGCGCCGTCTCCGGCCCGGATGCGCCGGGCTTCCGGCATCTACTCTGGGACGTCGGCTATTCGCTGTTCCCGGTCAATGACAGCCGCTCGCAAGGCGGGCCGTGCGGATTGTCTCAGCCTTGCTGACCACGGCATGACGCCTCCGGGGTACACGGCTACGGCGATTTTCAATCCCATGCTGTCGCCCGCCCCGAAGGTCCATCCCGGTCACGCGAGGCGTCCAATTCCGGCGAAGTAGCCGATTTGCAAAGGAAAAGGTTGACAGCGGGGTGTTACTTTCCATACTCGCGATCCAACGAAGATCCAGGCCGTGATTGGCTGTGGACCGAATCCTCCTGATGAACTGACTAGATGCTTTTTTCGGAAATTGGGCTCGGGCCCGAAGTCTTACGCGCCGTCGAAGACGCGGGCTACACCCAGCCGACACCGATTCAGGAACAAGCCATTCCGTGGGTCCTCCAGGGCCGCGACGTTTTGGGTTGCGCTCAGACCGGAACCGGCAAGACAGCCTCGTTCACGCTGCCGATGATCGACATCCTGGCCCAAGGCCGTGCACGGGCGCGAATGCCGCGTTCGTTGATCCTTGAGCCAACCCGCGAGCTCGCCGCCCAGGTCGCCGAGAATTTTGAGGTCTATGGCAAGTACCACAAGCTGAACATGGCGCTGCTGATCGGCGGCGAATCCTTCGTCGATCAGATCAAGAAGCTGGATCGGGGCGTCGACGTCCTGATCGCAACCCCCGGCCGGATGATCGATCTGTTCGAACGGGGAAATATCCTGCTGAGCGATATCAAGGTTTTCGTCATCGACGAAGCCGATCGGATGCTGGATATGGGCTTCATCCCCGACATTGAGCGAATCGTGTCGCTGCTGCCGCGCATCCGCCAGACCTTGTTCTTTTCGGCGACGATGCCGCCGGAAATTCGCCGGTTGGCCGACAGTTTCCTGATCAATCCCCGTACCGTGTCGGTGTCACCGCCGGCGTCAACCGCCGATACCGTGACCCAGGCGGTGGTTCTGACCCGCGCCGAGGACAAGCGCCGGGCGCTGCGCCACCTGTTGCGCACCGAGGATGTCAAGAACGCCCTGATTTTCTGCAATCGTAAGCGCGACGTCGCGATGCTCCATCGCTCGCTGGAGAAGCACGGCTTCAATGCCGGCGCTTTGCACGGCGATCTGCCGCAGAGCAAGCGGACGGAAACGCTGGAAGCGTTCAAGAAGAACGAAATCACCTTGCTGGTGTGCAGCGATGTCGCAGCGCGGGGTCTCGACATCGCCGGTCTGTCGCATGTTTTCAATTTCGACGTGCCGCACAGTTCGGAAGACTATGTTCACCGAATCGGCCGGACCGGCCGCGCGGGCCGGTCGGGGCGCGCTTTCATGCTGGCGATGCCCGACGAAGGCAAGCAGGTTGCGGCCATCGTCAAATTGATCAATCGGGAGATTCCGCGCGTCGAGATCGACGGTATCGAGTCCGTCGAGTTCGAGCCCGAGGGCGAGACCCGGCGCCGTTGGGGGCGCAAGGAAGCCCCGAAGGACAGCGAACGGCGTCCCCCGGCTGCGGAAAGCCGGCCGGCACGCCCGGTGGAGGCGCCCGTCGCCGAAGCCAAGCCGGCGCGCTCGCCGGAGCCGCGCGGCGAAGTCAATCCGCCCCGGGCAACAGATCCCCGGGCAGCCGATCCCCGGGCAGCCGACCCGCGCACGACGGACAGCCGGCCGGAACGTCGCCGTGACGAACCGCGACGCCGGCGTCGCGAGGACGACGATGATGAGGCCGTGGTCGGGTTTGGCGACCACATGCCGGCCTTCCTGCTGCGTCGCGCCCGCCCATCGCGCGTTGACGGGGTCTGAGGACCGGCCGCGTGGCGACAGAACACGGAGACCGAACGGGCTTCAACAGGGTATAGTGGTTTTCAGGCGGTGTGCCGGCCCCCCGGGGCCGCCCACCCCCCGGATCACACCCGGGCCATACATCAGGTTGGAAGTCTCGTACCCGTTGCGCAACAAGCGCGTGGCGACCAGCGTGTTCACGATCCCGATCGAGCCTTCGAAGGCGACGGTGTGAAAAGTGACGAGCGCTTTTTCGCCCGGATCG
>JARLIO010000064.1 GCA_031291675.1 Azospirillaceae bacterium | reverse complement strand
CCTGTTCTACGCTTGGCGGCCGTCGTCACCGACGGACGCGCCCAAGAACTCGGTTCCGTACCCTGTCGCTACCAGCGCACGGGCGGGATTCTTCACCCGCTTGAAACACGCGCCTTTCCCTGGCGCACCCCGAATCCCCCTTTCTTTTGACAAAAACAAAGGGAGTCCGGGGCATCGCCCCGGTTGGGTTTGGGCGAAAGCCCAACGCTTCGCCGCCACAATGAGAACGGGTGCTCCCGATCGATGCCGGTTCCCTCGGAGCCGGCTTTGCGCTATATGCGGTACCCCGCCTTTCCCGACTGGTTCCCGCCCCGCAATGCCCGACCGCCGCTCCATCTTCGACTCGGGCTATGCCCGCGTGCCGCACGATTTCTATGCGACCCCAGCCTGGGTCACCGAGACCCTGGCCCGCAGTGTCGCGCTGCGCGGTCCGATCTGGGAACCCTGCTGCGGCACCGGGGCGATCACCGAAGTCCTGGAGCGTCACGACCATCAGGTCGTCTCGACCGACATCGCCGATCGCGGTTTCGGCACCGCCGGCATTGATTTCTTTTCGTGCCGCGCGATGCCGGAAGGCTGTCGGGCCCTGATCACCAATCCCCCCTATGGCGACAGCGGAACCCATCAGGGTCAGAACCGCTCACCGTCGGCGATGCTCGACTTCCTGCGTCACGCGCTGGCGCTGGCGGAACCGGTGCGCGGCCAGGTCGCACTGCTGGTGCGGTTTCAATGGATTGCCGGGAAAAGGGCGGCAGCCCTGATGTCGGCGGCGCCGTTTACCGCCGTTGTCGTCCTGACCCAGAGAATCCGCTGGTTCGACATGGGCGAGGACACCAAGAACGCCCAGCATCATCATGCCTGGGTGTTCTTCGATTATGAAACCCCGCCCGGGCGTCCGCCTGTGATGCTGTTTGGCGAGTAGGCATCCCGGGCAGGCGCGCCTCCGTTACCGCCCAACCCATTGCGCAACAATCGCCAGCAATTTGGCGCGATCGATCGGTTTGGCCAGATAGTCGTTCATGCCCGCCGCCTGATAGGCGGCGATGTTGGCCGGCTGGATGTCGGCGGTCAACGCCACGATCGGCACCTGGCCGGCAACGCCGGGCAAGGCCCTGATCGCGCGCGTCGCCTCCAGCCCGTCCATCACCGGCATCTGCACATCCATCAGCACCAGATCGAAAGCCTGCTGGCGAACCACGCTGACCGCCTCGTCACCATCGGCCGCGCCCGTCACGGCATAGCCGGCTTTTTGCAGCATAAGGGACACAAGCGTTCGGTTCATCGCCAAATCTTCCGCGACCAGAATCGAGATCGCCCGGGACCGTGACGGCGCTTCGGTCATCATGCCCATCCCTCCACCATTAATCACCCGCATTCGCGCAGAGCGCTAGATCTTTCTTTTGGCGCATTTTCTACGCCCAACCGGAACCCACTTGGTCGGAAAATGCTCTATCCGTTAACCCGGGGCGGAAGCGGCGGCCGGCCACCCCCCGCAACGAACGCCCGGCTCCCCTGAATCAGAGCCCAGGCAACGATGTCGCTCATCACCCGGCTCAACGCTGCGTCAAAGGCCTCGACCACGGCCTCAATCCCCGATCCCGACGCCGGAATCCGCGCCTCAAAAGTCCGGGAGGCCTCGATGCTGCGCCTTGGCATCGCCACCAGCTTCGCGGTCCAGCGAACATGAGCCTGCGGTGGCGCGCCACGGCCGGCGCTGTACTCGGCCTGGAAGTCACGCAGGTCGGTGGTGAGGACGAAGTCGGCGCGCAGATCGGCGCTGTCGCGGCCAACCGCGACGATGCGGCCGGAATTCTCAAAGGACTCAACCATCAGGCCCTGAACCAGCAGCGGCACCCGTTCGATCCAGGCCACACCGGCGAAATAGTCCACCGAGGTCGGATCGGTGCTCAGCGCGATCCGCGACGTGTCGAGCCCCGCCGCCGATACCGGCAAATCCACGACCAGTTGCCAGTCGGCCTGCGGCAGGTCCGGTGAAAACTGACGCGCCGCCCGCAGATTGAACAGCCGGGACTGATCGGGCGAAAAGGCGGTGCATCCGGCGACCGCGGTCAGCGCGGCCAGACTGGTCAGCAACAGCCGTCGCGACAGGGCGCCGTCGCCAAGAATCCCGGGCGCCGTCCCGCCCGCGCCTTCCCTGCTGCCCTCAATCATGGTGCCGTCACCCCTTTACGCTGGCCGCCGAACAGGAAACTGGTGGGGTCCCGTTCAATCCGATCGGTCAGGCGTGACACGTTGCCGGCGAGGTCGCGAAGCTCCCCCATCAACTGCGTCGCCTGATAAAGTCCCGTCGTCGTGAAATCATGCACGGGCTGACGATTTTCAGCCACAACCGTATTGATCTGATCGCTGGCCTGCTTCAGCGAATGCAACAGCGGCCGCAGATCCTTGGCCGCGTCGCCGAATTGCGTCGTCAGTGTATTTGCGTCATTGCCGACCTGAGCCACCGTCTGACGCGCCTGTGCGACAGCGCCGTCGGCGGCCTTGGCGACCTTGTCGAGATCACGAACGAATCCCTGGAGCTGGACAATGGTATCATCAATGCTGTGTGTGCTTTGCTTCAGGGCACCGGACGCATCGCGGACATTGCTCAAGGTTTGCGCGAAAGCCTGGGTATTCTCTTCATTGACCATCTGGCTCAACCGATCGGTCAGGGTGATCAGATGATCCAGCAACTGGGGCGCGGCGTCGAACACCGCGGACAGCGCCGAAGGCCGCGATGGGATGATCGGCGGCCCGTCATCGTCAGAGACCAGGGCTTTGGCCTTTTGCGTGCCGCCGGTGATCTGGACATAGGCCTGTCCGGTAATGCCCTGCATTTCCAACGAGGCAATGGCATCTTCCTTGATCGGCGTGGCCTGGGGCACCGCAATGCTGACACGGACGCGCTCGACATTATGGGGATCGATCCGGATGTCGGTCACGGTGCCGACGGGAATGCCGCGATAGCGCACCGCACTGCCATTTTGCAGACCGGTGACCGACCCGGTGAAATAGATCCGATAGGTGACCGTCGCCGTCTCGAACTGCGCCTTGGCGACAAAGATCACCAGACCGAACAGGGCGGCGATCGCCAGCAGCACGAAAGATCCAACGATGAGATAGCTGGCACGGGTTTCCATGGGACCTCAGATCTCCTCAAGCCGGTTGCGCTGCTGCGGCCAAATCGTCCGCCGCCAAACCGCCGGCCCCCGAACCACCGGCCCAGGTCCGCTCCTGCGCCCGCACGCCATGAAAATAGGCGCGGATCCAGGGATGGTCGAGCCGACGCAGTTCCTCCAGCGTGCCAACGGTCACCCGCTTGTCGGTCAGCACCGCGATGCGATCGCAGATCGCGGCCAGGCTGTCGAGATCATGGGTCACCATGAACACCGTGAGGCCAAGACTGGATTGCAGATCCTGGATCAACTGATCGAATCCGGCGGCACCGATCGGGTCCAATCCTGCCGTTGGCTCGTCGAGGAACAGGATCTCGGGATCCATCGCCAGCGCCCGGGCCAACCCGGCCCGCTTGCGCATGCCACCGGACAGCTCAGAGGGCAGTTTGGTCGCGGCGCTGCCGGGCAGACCAACCATGCCGATCTTGACCCGGGCGATCTCTTCGATCAGCGATGCCGGCAAGCCGCTGTGCTCGCGCAGCGGCACCTCGACATTCTCACTGACGGTCATCGCGCTGAACAACGCGCCATCCTGAAACAGCACGCCCCAGCGCGTCTGCAACGCGGTCGTCTGTGCCGCGGACAGGGTTGCAGTATCCTGCCCCAATACCTCGATGGTCCCGGCAGCCGCATGGTTCAGGCCAATGATGGTACGCAGCAGAACCGATTTGCCGCTTCCCGAGCCGCCGACAACGCCCAGAACCTCGCCCCGGTGCACGTCCAGGTCAAGATGATCGTGAACCGTCTGGCTGCCGAACCGGGTTACCAGACCGCGAACCCGGATCACCAGTGCGGAATCGGAGGGCACGGGTGACGCGGGCTGGTCGCGTGGCACAGCAATCCCGTCCGTCATGGCTGAGGGGATGCCAGGCAAACGGTGGAGAATTCCGGATCCATGCGGGCTCAGACCTTCAGGTAAGAGAACAGGACGGAGAACAGGGCGTCGAGCACGATCACGACGAAAATGCATTCCACAACCGCCATCGTCGTCAACCGCCCGACGCTCTCGGCACTTCCCGACACGTTGAGTCCCTGGCGACATCCGACCAGACCGATCACCAGCGCAAAAACCGGCGCCTTCGCGATGCCGACGAAAAGCATCGGCAACGTCAGTGCGACATGAAGCTGTTTCACAAAGGTCGCAAACGAAATGTCGAGGACGAGGTAGCACATTACCGCGCCGCCGAACAGCCCGAGCAAATCGGCGACCAGAACCAGCAACGGCAATGTCAAAACCAGACTGAACAGCCGGGGCAACACCAGCACATCCATGACATCAAGGCCCAGCGTCTGGATCGCGTCGACTTCCTGGTTGACCTTCATCGTGCCGATCTGGGCGGTGAATGCCGATCCCGAGCGTCCGGCGATCACAATCGCGGTGATCAACACGCCAAATTCCCGCACGATCGCGACCGCCACCAGATTGACGGTGTAGATCTCCGCGCCGAACCAGCGCAACTGATCGGCGCCTTGATAAGCGGTGACGACCCCGATCAGAAAGACCAGCAGGCCCGTGATCGGCAACGCATTCAGACCGACCTGTTCCATGTGATAGACCAGCGCGGTCACGCGAAGCCGGCTCGGGTTAAGGATCGTCCGCACCACACTGATCGTCACCTGGCCGAGAAACGCGACGATATCCCGGGCACGGGCGCCAAAATCAATCGTTGCCCGGCCAACCCGTTCGATCAGCGCCAGCAAGGCCGAGCGCCGCGGCCGGTGCAGCGGCGCGGCGCGGTCGGCCTGATTGACCAGATCCAACAGGCCCCGTTGCTCCCGGCGCACGCCCCGCATCGCGACCGCATGGCCCGCCGCCACGAGGCGATCCCCCAGTTGCAGGATCAGCACCGCCCCCACGGTATCGAGAATTTCGATACCACCAAGATCGATCATGACCACCGCCGCGGCGGGCGCCGGCGCCACCTGATCCAACGCCGGCCGCAAGGTCGCAACAGCGGCCAGGTTCCAATGACCAAAGGCACGGATGACCACGGCATCGGCTTCCGCTGTCGTTTCAATCCATCCACGCGCCATCGTAGCGTCCTCAGTCGTCGGATCCGGCGGCAACAGCACCGATCAAGGGTATAGCCCGGTTTTCATCGGATGCCGACCCCTCGCCACTCAATTCCGCACCCGGCCCCGCACCCGGCACGACGTTGGCGGTGGTGGCATCCCGGCCGTCTTGCCGCGGAAAGGCGGCCAACGCCTGTCGCACCCGGCCCAGCACCGTGACCCAATCGCCGGGTCGCTGTTGGCGGAACAACCGCGCCGTGGGATACCAGGGCGAATCGTCGCGATGACGCAGCCAACGCCAGCACCCGTCAAATCGCGATAAAATCCAGACCGCTTTGCCCAGGCCACCGGCCAGATGTGCCACCGCGGTGTCGACGGTGATCACCAGATCCAGCGCCGCGACCAGGCTGGCCGTGTCGGCGAAATTGCCCAGAGCCGCCGTCCAGTCGATCAGCGCGAGGCCCGCCTGCGGCGTCGCGGCCTGCCCGGCCGCGTCGCCCTTTTGCAGGCTGACCAGAGTGATGCCGGGGATCTGCGCCAACCCCGCGAAATCGTCGAGCCGAAGGCTGCGCTGACGATCGACCCGTGCGGTGTCGCGGTCGAAGCGCCGCGGATCACCGGCCCAGACCAGCCCGACCTTGAGCCCCGGGATCGCCGCCAAACGTTGGCGCCACACCGCCACCGCAGCCGGATCGGCGCTGAGATAGGGCACCGCCGCCGGAATACTGTCCAGGTCGGTGCCGAACAGGCGGGGCAGACTGAGCAACGGCAGTTGAACATCAAACGACGGCAAAGGCGCACCATAGGGGATCACCTGGTCGATACCGGAGACCCGCGCCAACAGCCCCGCCAAAGCCGGGTCGGTGCGTAACAGGACCCGGCCGCCACGGGCCGCGGCCAAAGGTGCAAAGCGGACGAATTGCAGCGCGTCGCCGAAGCCCTGTTCACAGAAAAGAAGAAGAGTCCGTCCGGCGAGCGGCCCCCCGTCCCAATCCGGCGCCGACGATGCCGGCCGCCAGGCCCGAAAGGCGGCACCGCGCCAACGCCATTCGTAATGCGCCCAGCCGGCTTGGAAATCACCACGCTGGAGCAGAGCCAAGGCCATGTTGACGTGGAGCCGCCGCGAGTCCGGCCGCACCACCAGACCCCGGCGATAGGCGGCAATGGCTTCGTCGACCCGGCCCAACGCTTTCAGCGCACTGCCAAGATTGCTCCACGCTTCGTGATAATCCGGTTGCAGGGCAATCGCATGGCGATAGGCACGCAGGGCCCGCCCGATCTGCTCCAGCGCCTGCCAGGCATTGCCGAGATTGAACGCGGCCAATGCCTGCTCGGGATCGAGCCTCATGGCGCGCCGATAAGCCAATGCCGCCGGGCCGAACGCCTCCGCTTCAAACAGCGCCGTCCCCAGTCCGCCATAGGTCTCGGGAAACATCACCCCGAGCGTGATCGCCTGGCGATACGGGCGCAGGGCATCACGCCCCTGGCCCGCGCCGCGCAGGGCGTGCGCCAGGGTGTCATAGGCCGGGCCCAAATCGCGCACCAGGATGATGGCGCGACGGGCGGCGGTGATCGCATCGTCGAACCGGCCGGTCGCCAGCAGGACGATGCCGAGCGCATGATGGATTGGCGCCACCGCCGGGCACAAAGCCAAAGCCTGGCGATAGTAAAACACGGCCGCCGCCGGATCGCCGGCGCAGTGCCGATCCATGGCCCGCGACAAAACGTCTGCCGCGGCCGCGTCGATGACCGTCGTCCCGGGCGCCGTCATCGATCCCGGGCCCCCGGCTGGATAAGCATTGTCAACACGTTTGTGTCATCCGATGCGACAAAAAGGCCAATTGCGTTCCTCTGTCCAAAGTATCAGATTCCTGGTGCTGGTTGCGAGATCTTGACACGTTATTCTGACAGGTTATTCGGTTTCCAGGTGCTTTCGGAACGGCGTTGTTGCATCACTGCATTATCACGGCGACGGAGTGTTCCTATTAATAACAATCAAATTACTAACGCGTGATCTTGCCCCGTCATCGGGCCGGCCTTGCCAAATCAGATTTTGGTGAGGCCGTGTTGTTTTTAAAGCGCTGGCGCCGCTGAGGGCTGCGCGGGGCGATGTGTTCACCCGCGGGATCCCATACCCCCGTCAACCGGGTGATCACCACAGAAAACACAACCCTTGCTAGCGGTGTGGCATTGGATAACCGGCCGCATCCTTTATTCCTTGGGTCAAATTCGGTCCCTGCGCTAGGATCCGACGCGACGGGAAATGTCGGATCGCGCGGCTGTTTCTGTTGAAGAGACTCCGGCTCTTGCTCGCGAATTCCGGGATGTCGTCGACGGCAGATTTTCAAACAAGGGGCATCACGGCAATCATGGACAGTGTCAGACGCAACGGTGACAAGCAACCCGGTTCGGTTATGGCAACATGGTAGCCCCGGGACGCCACACCATCGAACTCGGCGACCGCATCATTCGGACCGGCCGTTCGCGAACCGTTTATGCGATCGCGGCCTGGGTTGAGTTGCCGGGCCTTCCGATTCACGCCCGGTTGCAGCCGGAAGGTGAAGGTGGCGAGGATGCCATCCTGGTCTCGGTTACGGCCCTGACCGACGTCAATCTGTATCGGCGCATCCCCTGATCCGGGGCGCGATGAGCTTCACTCATCGCGCACGGGTATCGGCGGCGACTGCCGCCGCGGCCCGCAAGGGCCGGAACCTGCGTGGCGTTTGAACGCCGCGCCAACGGAACGCGGTTCAGTGGTTCGGGCTCGCCGACCATCCGCGAAACAGCGCCGCAACGCGGCTCAACAGCGCGGAGCTTCGCCCGGCCGCCGGCTTTCCGGTCACGGCGGCATCGTGATCGGCCGGGGCGACCCGGTAATGGGCGGCCGATGATTCGAGCTGCGTCGCGATTGTCGGCTGGCTCTGCAGTGACGCCGCATCCGCTTTGTTCAAGGCAAATACCACGGCATCGGTCACCGCCGTGATCGCGACGGCACTGGGGTCCCCGTTGAGGAAAGCCGATTCGTCAAAATAATCCCCGGGACCGAGGCAACCCTCGGATCGTTCAGCACCAAAAGCATCCCGGGTAACAATGTCGAGAACACCGCTCAGGACGAAAAACAGGGAGCCGTTGTCCTGCCCGCGCTCGACGATACTCTTGCCCTTTGCGACGTCGCGCTGTTTCAGCTTCGCCGCCATCCGGAGGCGATCTTCGTCCGACAGCATCTTGAACAGACTGATTCGTTCGACCAGTCTCTGGGCAGCCGGTACCGCCGGTGCCACGACATCGGGCGCCAGCGGTGCCACCGAGCGTGGCACCGATCCCGGCAGACAGCCCGCCAATTCGATCCCGGCCCAGACGATATGGCGATGGATCTGAAGCAGCAGGTCGGTGCGTGCCCGGTCGACGCCGGTGAGGTCGTCGACCGAAAAAGTGATGGCATAGTCGATGCCGTCGCCGCGCAGCGCCGTGCAGGTCACGCTGGGCACGGGTTTGCGGACAATGGTTCGACAGGTCAGGGTCGCCGCGCGCAGCACCGCCATCGCCCGCTCCGGCGCGGTCCGGCTGTCGAGCGTGATCGTCTGGGTCACGTTGCGCGAGGTTTGCGGCCGGCTGGCATTGATGATGCGTGACTTGGCGATCACGCTGTTGGGGACCACGGCGATGTCGTTGCAGGCGGTGCGGATCCGTGTCGCCCGCCAGTTCATTTCGACGACCTTGCCCTCGATATTACCTTCCAGCGTGATGAAATCGCCGATGCCGTAGGGGCGTTCCAGATTGATCGACAGGCCGGAAAATACGTCGCTGAGACTGCTTTGCAGCGCCAGGCCCAGCACGATCGCGACGACGCCCGACGTCGCCAGCAGGCCATTGACCGGCATGTCGAAGACATCCGTCGTGATCGCGAGGATGGCGCCGACATAGACGACGCCCGCGATCAGATCGGAGAGGATCTTGCTTTCACGGGGATAGTTCTCGAACGCGACGACCAGCCCGAGCCAAGCCACGGCGAGCCATGCCGCGGCCAGCCACCAGACACATTCCAGGGCGCGCGCCCACAAGGTGCCCAGGTGCTCCAGCCCGGCCAGATCCGGATGAAATGGCGAACCGATGCGCCGGGCGAAGGCCAGCGTGAACAGGATAAAAACGATGGTGATGAAGGCAACCCGGGCGCCGCCCCGGAGGTGGAATGCCCAGCGATTGGCCGTGAACCCGACCAGGATGACAGCCGTCGCGACCAGCAACGGGTTGATTTCCAGCAGCATCGTCAGCATCGCACCATCGCCATCATCCTCGCGTCACCCGGCCCCGACCGTATCGATGAAACCCGCGGCAACGCGCAAGGCACCATCATCGCAGGCCAGGGGCAAGACGGGAAGGGATCGAACCGCCGGACCAAACACAACGTCACCGGCGGCACGGGGATCAAATTCGGAGCCGTGACACGGGCAACGCAGCAGTGCCCGTGTCACATCCCAGTCGGTGACGTTGCAGCCTTCATGCGTACAGATCGCCGAAAAGGCAAGGATCCCTGCGGCGGCCCAGGGCAATACCGCGGGCCCGAGCTGATCGACGGCCAACCGCAGCAAAAGGACCTGATCATCAGGGTCGTCGCGCCGGATGATCCCTGTGCCGGGCCGCATCGGCCACGCCAGAATCGGCGCGGCGCCGATCGCCAAGTCGTCCGGCCTGATCTCGCGGCCGGCCTGCGCCCCCTCATGGAACACCAGTGCGTCCCCCGCTGCCGGTGCCGTGGCGGTCTGCGCCCGCGCGATCGGCGCCATCAGCGCCGCCCCGGTCAACACCAACCCGAACCTCAGCAAACGGCGCCGCGCCGAAATTGTCCCATCAGACAGCATCGTCCGCTTTGGGTCTGTCATTCCTCCCGCTCCTTTCCGAACCGCCCCGGTCCGAACCGCGCCGGTCCGAACCGCTCCGGTCCGAGCAGCTCCGGGGCCGGCGCGCCTCACGGCACCGCGGGCAGGATTTTGAGCGGCTCGGCGGCGCCCCGCGTTCCCGATGGCACATCCCCGATCGCGGCCGCGAACACCTGATCGACATCGGTGATCCAGACGAAATGCAGCAGCCGCCGTGTATCTTCCGGGATCTCCTCCAGATCCCGGTGATTTCGGGCCGGCAACAACACCGTGCGAATCCCGGCACGGGCCGCGGCGACAACCTTCTCCTTGATGCCGCCGACCGGCAAGACCAAACCACGCAAACTGATTTCGCCGGTCATCGCGGTATCGCTGGCGACGCGGCGATTGGTCAGCAGCGAGGCCAGGGCGACAAACATTGCAACGCCGGCACTGGGGCCGTCTTTGGGGATGGCACCCGCCGGCACGTGAACATGAATGTCGCTATGGGGGAAGGTTGCGGGATCGATCCCCAACGCCGTCGCCCGCGATTTCACCAGCGTGAATGCGGCCTGGGCGCTTTCCTTCATCACGTCGCCCAGTTGGCCCGTCAGGATCAGCTTGCCGGCGCCCGGCACACAGGTTGCCTCGACAAACAGGATATCACCGCCGACCGCGGTCCAGGCCAGACCGGTCGCGACGCCCGGAAGGCTGGTGCGCATCGCCAGCTCATTCTCGAATCGACGCGGTCCCAGGATCGCCGCCAGGTCATCGGGGCCGATCGCAATGGGCGTCGCCGCGCCCTCGGCAATGCGCATCGCAACATCACGAAAAACACCACCGATCTCGCGTTCCAGATTGCGACAGCCGGCCTCGCGCGTGTAATCGGCGATGATGGTTTCGATCGCCGCGGCGGACAGGCTGCATTGTTCCGGGGTCAGACCGTTGGCCGCCAGTTGACGGCGCACCAGATAACGCAGCGCGATCTGCAGCTTCTCGGCCGCGGTGTAGCTGGGGATTTCAATCACTTCCATGCGATCGCGCAAGGGACCGGGAACCGTGTCGAGCACATTGGCCGTCGCGATGAACAGAACCCGGCTGAGATCGAATGGCACGCCCAGATAGTGATCGCGGAACGTCGCGTTCTGTTCGGGATCGAGAACCTCGAGCAGGGCCGAGGCGGGGTCGCCCTGAAAACCGCTGCCCAGCTTGTCCATTTCGTCGAGCATGAACACCGGCGCCCGGGTGCCGACGCGGCGCAGCGCCTGAATGATATTGCCCGGCAACGCCCCGACATAGGTCCGGCGATGACCGCGAATTTCGGCCTCATCATGGACACCGCCCAGCGACACCCGCACGAATTTCTGCCCGATCGCCCGCGCAATACTCTGGCCCAGCGACGTCTTGCCTACCCCCGGAGGACCGACAAAACACAGGATCGGGCTCTTGCCCACCCCCGCCCCGGCCGCGGCGGTCAGTTTCCGCACCGCCAGGAATTGCAGGATGCGGCGCTTGACCTTGTCCAGCCCGTAATGATCCTCGTCGAGGATCCGCCGCGCCTCGGCGATATCGATCGCCGGTTCCTCGGCCAATTGCCAGGGCAGTTCGGCAAGCCATTCGAGATAGGTCCGCAGCATCGCGCTCTCGGCCCCGGCATCCGGCATTCGCTGCAGCCGGTTCAGTTCCTTGCGCGCCTGCCGATCCACCTCCGGCGGCAGCTTCGCCGCCGTCAGCGCCTGTTCCAGCTCCGCGGTCTGCTCAACGCCGGAATCCGCTTCTCCCAGTTCCTTCTGAATCGCGCGCATCTGTTCGCGCAGCAGATATTCCCGCTGACGGCTGTCCATCGCCTGTTTGGTCTGCTGGCCGATCTGCCGCGATAATCGCAACACCTCGATCTGATAGGACAGCAAGGACGACACCCGGTCCAGGCGCGCCGACAGATCGATCGTTTCCAGCACCGCCTGCTTCTCCAGCGGCTTGGCGTCGAGGAAATTGGTGACAAAATCAGCCAGATGGCCCGGGGCCTCAATCGACTGCAGGGCGCTGGCAATGTCGGCACCCAAATCGGGCAACAGTTTGATCGCCTCGGCGACCTGCTCGCGCAAACGGAACAGACGGGCATCGACGTCTGAATTGCTGGATCTCGGCTCCTCGATCCCATCGACCAGGGCGACAAAATAGGGATAGCCGGTCAGGAATTCGCGGACGCGAAAGCGTCGCTGGCCCTGCGCCACGACATGGTGAATCCCGTCCGGAGTCGTGACATAACGCAACAGGCTCACGACCGTCCCGACGTCATGAAGCGCCGCCGCGGTCGGTTCATCGTCGTCGGAATCACGTTGCAACAACAGGCCGATCGGCTGATCACCGCGGGCCGCCGCCTGCGCGGCCGCGATGGAGGCCGGACGATTGAGTGTCAGCGGCAGAACGATCCCGGGAAACAGCACGACGTTGCGCATCGGCAGGATGATCAGCGCGCCCTTCGGCAGCGCCTTTTCCGGCAGGGTTTGATGAGCATCACCCGGATCGGCCGCGGGTGCAATCAGGACATCGCTCATCGGATCACCGTGTTCGACCGGGTTACCCCTGCGGCGTCAAGGTCAGGACGTCGCTTGAGGGTCAGATTGAGGAAACCATCGGCAAGTTCGCGCCGAACCAGTTCGAAGGACCCCGCCATCAGGGTGATATGACGTTCAAATCGACCGTAAGGAATTTCCAGCCGGTGGATCGCGCCGTGGCGGCAAGCGGCAGGCAGGCGCCGCTCGCCGACAATCACCAGCGTCGCCCCATCGATGATGACCTCAACCTCGCGCGACGAAACCCCGGGCAAGGCAGCCTGGATCACCAGGCCATCCGGCGATTCGAAGATATCGACCGCCGGTTCCCAGCAAGGATAGGTTCCGGGGGCACCGGGCTGAAAAAATCGGCGGTGCAGTCGGCCCGCGCGATCGATAAACGCCGCCGCCTCGGCCCACATCAGGGCCCTGGGATCGCGCTTCTGCATCCGTTCACCCTCTGATCATCTTGATGCGTTCTGCGGCTCACTCCCCAGGCGCGGGGACATGCCACCGTCTTTCAATTGGTCATTCCAGCCTTAACCAACTGTAACATCTTTTGAGTGCCGGGGAGAACGAACGCGGGGTCCCGTCACTACCGATCATATGCCGCCGGATAGGCCGTCGCGACAATCACACACGATCCCCGTGCGGTCGCGGACCGCAGCGCGATCGATCGAGACCGGAGGGTTCATTACGATTGTGGTACCGAAATGATTTATCAACGATCAATTCGTTACGAACCCGGCACGATCGATTTCCGCCGCTTTACACCAAGCCGGGAGAACGCCAGCCCCCGGGCCCTTGGCGGGCGGGCACAGAGGCCCGTCCCCCCCCCCCGACAGGTGGTGTGCCACGGTTATCGCCGACGGGTGTTATACCAGCCGTCGATCGTTCTGATCCATCGCTGGCAGAGGATTTCTGGGGGGGCCGCCGTGCCCGCCCGCCAAGGGCCCCGAAAGCGCCGGCTTCTTCGCGAATTGGAATTACGCCGCCGTGCGGATGTTGGCGAGAAAGCTGTTGACCTGCTCCGCCAACACCTTGGACTGCGCCGACAATTCGCCGGCGGCACCGAGCACCTGATTGGCGGCGACGCCGGTGGCACCGGCCGCCTGCTGGACGCCGATGATATTCGATGAAACATCGCGCGTCCCTGCGGAAGCCTGCTGGACATTCCGCGCGATTTCCTGGGTCGCCGCCCCCTGCTCTTCGACAGCGGCCGCAATGGCCGACGCGATTTCGCTGATCTGGCCGATGGTCCCGCCGATCCCCTGAATCGCGGTCACGGCTTCTTTGGTCGCATTCTGCACCGAAGCGATCTGGCTGCTGATCTCCTCCGTCGCCTTCGCCGTCTGATTGGCGAGGCTCTTGACCTCGTTGGCCACGACGGCGAAGCCCTTGCCGGCATCACCGGCGCGCGCCGCCTCGATCGTCGCGTTCAGGGCCAACAGATTGGTCTGGCTGGCAACATCGGAGATCAGATTGACCACGTCACCGATCTTCCCCGCCGCCGCCACCAGGCCCTGGACCAGCGCGTTGGTGCGCGCCGCCTCACCCACGGCATCTGCCGCGATCCGGCTCGACTCGGTCACCTGACGGCCGATCTCATGGATGGACGCGGCAAGTTCCTCAGAGGCCACGGCAACCGTCTGCACATTGCTCGACGCCTGTTCGGCCGCAGCGGCAACCGTGGTCGCCTGACGCTCGGTCTCCTCGGCCGTTGTCGACATCGACGCCGCGGTGGTCTGCATCTGAGTGGCGGCCGATGACACGGCGGTGACGACGCGCCCGATCGACGCGTCAAAGTCTTTTGCCAAAATGGCCACCGTCTCGGCGCGTCGGGCCTTGACCTCATGCTCGGCGCGTTGCTCGAGCTCAAGCTGTTCCGCGTGGATCATGTTCGTCTTGAAAACATCCACGGCCTTGGCCATCGCCCCCAGTTCATCGCGGCGATCCCGGGCGGGGATCTCAACGCTCTTGTCACCATTGGCCAACACGGTCATGGCGTGGGTCATGCCTGCGATCGGTTGGGCAATCATGCGGACCAGGGCCAGGGCCAGAAAAACCGCCGCCGCAACCGCAATGATGCCGCCGCCAATCGTCACCCAGCGCGACGTCACCTCGGCGCCGGCGGAAGCCGCGGCGCGGACCGAAAACAGCTCCTCCTCCGCCGCCCGGGCCTCGGCGGCCTTGGCGCGGATGGCATCCGTGTATTGCTTGCCTGTGCCCGACGCCACCACAGCGCGGGCCTCCTCGACCTTGCCGTCATGCACCGCCGACACGACCTTTCCTGCGGCGACATCCTGCCAGGTCGCAACCAAAGCCGCGATCGCCTGCCAGCGCTCCTGCTGTGACGCGTTGTCAGCCGTCAGTTCCTTCAGCTTGGCGAAATCCTCGGCAAACTCCTTTTTCCCGAGCGTGTAAGGTTCCAGGAACTTGTCATCGCCCGAGATCAAGTAGCCGCGGACGCCGCTCTCCTGATCGGCCATATCCGCGATCACCTGATCAATTTCATCCAGGACCATGTAACTATGGATTGTCCAACCATCGTTCTGCACGATCGTCGCGAACCCCTTCAACGTAACGCCGCTGACGATCAGCATGATGATCACGACCACGGCGAACGAGGCGCTCAGTTTTGTGCGGATGCGGGCATTTCGCAATGACATGGCAAGTTACCTTCAGATGTTGACATCGGTGCCGGAAGGCGGCTGCGATCACCCTCCGTGGATTGGCCGAATTCAGACCTGTCGCGACGGAACGTTACTGTGGGCGCGCAACGGCGCGGCGGTGACCATCATCGACAGGCTGAAGTCGGTCAGCTCCCCAGAGACCGCGGGCGTCTGCGCCACCATGACCGGCATCGTTCCCGGCAACGGTGTTGACTTTTCGCGGTGCCGTGGACCCGACCGACGACGTTTTGTCCGCTTTTGCGCATGTTCCCCTCATCCCGGCCTGGAAAAACCAGACCCCGCCATGGCGGCACTCCGCTCGACGACATACGCCGCAGGTACGATCCGGCGTACGATGGCTCGGAACCACGGGTTTAGGGACCCGAGACGAATGGTCGAGACCGCATAAGGTCGGTCTCCCGCCGAATGGCGGTATTTTCCACCGGCGGCTCTGTTCGACAAGGTAACATCGCGTCCAACCTCACGACGATCATGACATATTTATACAACAAGAAATACTGTCACTTATTTACAATAACAATGCGGCATGAACTCGAACATTGGCATCGTATTTTTGAATTATTTCAGTCATCGCATTGTGCCCATGGCGATACAGATCTGGGCCGCTTCACCAACGCTATTGCGCGGGTGCGGTTCAATGGCAATCCCCTCGACCATAACGACGATCAGCAGGCGATCGCGGCGTGCCGCATTCCTATCCGATCGAAAAGAACGATGACGCCTTGCCGGCGTGAGAACTCAAAGCGTCGACATCTGAAATGGCGCACAAATTCCAACGCGGGCAGGCGACCGCGGGAACGATGACGGCGCACCCTTGACGGGCGCGATCATGACGGCACACTAGCCACCAACTTTTTCAGAGGGAGAACGCAGCAGTCCCGGTCCGGAAGATCTCCTCTTCTCAACCGTTTTGATGACAATCGGACCAATTTTCATTTGCTAGACCGTCTTGGCACCGCATTTCCAGCCACCCCGGTCAGACGATTAGCGCCACAGGCTAACCGACTGTTCGCGGGCGAATATGGCAGCATTACCCCAGCCAAGCAAGAATAAAACACCCGTTCGACGGCGGAGGTTTTCCCCTGCTCCTGATGCCACAAACGCGCCATTACGATCACCGGAGCGAGCTCTTTATGATTTTTCCGTGGCCCTCCAAGACAGGGCATTCCCCAGAAACACGGCCCCTTGCCGCACGCTGTACACGATATCGAGGACCCGATGCCTAATTCGCGTCCCGACCGGCGTTTTGCGGAACGACTGGAATTTGTCGTCAAGCGCCTGGGGAATGCCACCAGGCTTGCTGCAGAAACGGGTATTTCCCGCCGCTCCATAGGGGATTATCTTGCCGGCTTGGCCGAGCCGTCCCGCCCCCGACTGGTTGCCATCGCCCAGGCCGCAGGCGTGTCGGTCGGCTGGTTGGCCACGGGAGACGGTCCGGTCGAGGAGGCCAGCCAAAAACACAACGCATCAGAACGCCCGGGAACAACGACCGACACCGAACTGCTCGGCCGAGTCTGGGAGGGCGTGTCAACGGTCCATGCCGAGTTGGATCAGCACATCCCGCCGATCCAGCAGGCCAGCATTGTCGGCCATCTGTACGACCACATTGTGATCATCGAGGACGCGCGCGAACGAAAAGGCGCCTTGCGTTTTGCCCTGGACATCTTGCGCGATGATCTGCGTCGTCGCGCGAATGCTGCCGAACCATCAAACCCGTCGGCGTGATCGCAACCGCTGCGCCCTTGTCGGCGTCGCACGCCGGCTTGCGGGGGGGGCCCGGGATTCGCGGGCCGGGGTGGTGGCGGCGTCCGGCCCGCATCCCCGCTTCAACCAATCTTTACGGCTTGTTCTCAAAGATGAAATACCGTCCCCGCGCCACCGTCGTCGGGAGTTCCCGACTCCGCAGGTTGGCATGGCAAAGCGCCCGATCCGCCAGAACCAACGCCCCCGGCGCGAGCAAGGGCGGCAGCAGCTCGGACAGGATCGCGGCAAGGGAGGCATTGGCGACCTCATCGCCGCTGCCGACGTCGAGATGGGCCAGGACCGCCGGAGCCGGCAGTTGGATCGTGCGCAAGGTTACCGTGACATCGCCCAGCACCAGCCTGTCGGCCGGCGGGATGCAATCGGGATGAGCGGCAACCGCGCGCTCGAACACAAAGATGTCGCGATCCGGCAGCCGGGTGCGCAGATGATCATAAGTGCGGCCGTTGCCGAGTCCGATCTCCAGGACCGGGCCCGATCGTGTGGCAATCTCCCGCGTGGCCCAGTCAAGGCAGTCACGCTGCGCGATCAGGCGCCGGATAAAACTGTCAAGTCTGCTCATCTTGTCCGAATTCTCCTGAAGCCTAATCCCGAGCTCACCCCGACGATGGCAAGTCCCGGGGCGGCACGCCGACCCGGCCCTGCGGCGCGGGCAACAAGGCGGGTGCCTGGCCGGTGCTGCCCGTCTTGGGCCCGTGAAGCCGCCACAGCGCAAAGGCCGCCGCGCCGGCTGACACCAGTCCGGTGAACACGAACAGGCCCGTCGGCCCGCCCATCATCGCCGCCGACGCCCCGAGCGGTCCCAGAGTAGCCCCGACCGAATAAACCAGGATGAAATTGCCGCTGGCCGCGACCAGTTGCTCCGGACGCAAATGATCAGCGGTATGGGCGACGCTGACCGGATAGATCGCAAACAAGCCGCCGCCAAAAACGACGATCCCGACCAACAGCACCGGCAACCCCAGTATCGCCGATACCGGGACCAGGACGCTGATCACGGTCAAGCCGGCATACAGCATCAACAGCAGCCGGCGGCGATCGTGGCGATCCGAAATCCGGCCGATCGGCCACTGCAACAAACCGCCCCCCATGATCATCGCAATCATCAACAGCGCGGTTTCCGAGGTACTGCGCCCGACCTGCTGGGCATAGACCGGCAGCAAACCATAAAGCGACCCCAGCAGAAGTCCGCTGACCAGGACGCCGAAAGTTCCCAAGGGCGACGCGACCACCGCCTCGCGCAGGCTGAAGCGTACCGACTCGACCGGACTGGGCGGCGCCGCATGGGTCAGGGCGACCGGAATCACCGCGAAGGACAACAGGATCGAGATCGTTGCGAACAGGGTGAAGCCGTGTGCATCGGGAATATCGATCAGAAGCTGTCCCAGCCCTTCACCGGAATGATGGCAGATCATATAGAGCGCCAGCACCTGCCCCCGGGTTTGCCCGGTCGCCCGTTGGTTCAGCCAACTTTCGATGCAGATAAACAGCGCCGCCATGCAGAACCCTTCGATCAGCCGCAACGCCGCCCAGAGCCAGGGATCGACCGCGAGTGCGTGCCCCAGGCTCGCCCCCGCGATCAGCGCCGCAAAGGCGCTGAAGGCGCGGATCTGACCGATCCGGCTGATCAGCGGCGGAAACAGGATCGAACCGGCGCACAGGCCGGCATAAAAGGCGGCGATGACGACCCCGATCGCGACGGGCGAGGCAACACCGGCCAGGCGGACCGACAGGATGGTCGACAGCGTGCCACTGCCGGCGGCAACCAGGACATCGGCAATGAGCAGTGACAGAACAGTGGCAACAACCGCCGCAAGCCCACCGCTACGCGGCTCAACCTGTTGGATTACGCTCTCGCCGACCACAAAGAGACCTCACCTGACAAAAGAAAAGGCAACGATCGCGGGATCAGGAATCACAGATTGCCGAAGGCCCGGCCCGAGCCGTCATCAGCATTCGGGCATGTTCACCGCCAGACCGCCCAGCGATGTTTCCTTGTATTTGCTCTGCATGTCGGCGCCGGTCTGGCGCATGGTCTGGATTACTTTGTCGAGCGACACGTGATGGCTGCCATCATTGCGCAACGCCAGCCGGGCAGCATTGATCGCCTTGACCGCGCCGATCGCGTTGCGTTCGATGCAGGGGATCTGGACCAGACCACCGATCGGGTCGCAGGTCAGACCGAGATTATGCTCCATCGCGATTTCAGCGGCGTTTTCGATCTGGGCCGGTGTTCCCGCCATCGCCGCCGCCAGGCCGCCGGCGGCCATCGAGCAGGCGACCCCGACTTCCCCCTGACAACCAACCTCCGCCCCCGAGATCGAGGCATTGCGCTTGTACAGCGCGCCGATCGCGCCTGCCGTCAACAGGAACACAAAGATGCCAGCTTCCCCGGAATTATGGCAGAAGCGATCATAATAGTGCAGCACCGCGGGAATGATCCCGGCCGCACCGTTGGTCGGCGCCGTGACCACCCGGCCGCCGGCGGCGTTTTCCTCGTTGACCGCAATGGCGTAAAGGCTGACCCAATCCATCACCGCCATCGGGTCACGCAACAACAGCTCGGGCTGGGCGATCAGTTCGCCATGCAAGGCCTTGGCGCGGCGCCGCACCCGCAATTCACCGGGCAATGTGCCATCCTGGGCGATACCCCGGGCGACACAGGCCTGCATCACCCCCCAGATCCGGCGCAGACCGTCATCGATTTCGGCGTCACAACGCCAAACCCGCTCATTGGCGCGGGCCAATTCGGCGATGCTGAGGCCGGCTTCGGCGGCCTGCGCCAGCATGGAGCGGGCACTGTCAAAATCATGCGGAACGGTGACCGAACCCGGAGCATTGCCCTGCAACGCCTCCGCCGTCCGGACGAAGCCGCCGCCGACCGAGTAATAAACCCGTTGATCCAGTACCACGGCGCCGGGCCCGGTCGCGGTAAAGCGCAAGGCATTGGAATGACCCGGCAGGGTTTCGCCATAGCGAAAATCCAGGTCCCGCGACACGACGAAGTCAATTGCGATCTCACCGCCCAGGGTAATCCGGCCGGAGTCGCGCACGGCCGCGATCAGCCCCGGTACCGCATCGGGATCGATCCGATCCGGCTGTTCACCACCCAAACCCAGCAGCACCGCGCGATCGGTCGCATGACCAAGCCCGGTCAGAGCCAGCGAGCCGAACAACTCGACCTGAACCCGGATCACCGCCCCCAGCAGGTCGCGCTGACGCAACTGTTCGACAAACGCCGCCGCCGCCTTCATCGGGCCGACGGTATGCGAACTCGACGGCCCGATACCGATCTTGAAAATCTCGAACACGCTGACCGCCACCGCGCCACCCCCTCGATGTCACCCCGACACCGGGGTGCCGCCCACCGGGCAGGCCGATGCCGGTTGTAGGGTGTCAACCTTCAACAGTAAAGCTGCCAATTCCGGCTCGTCGACCAGCGACGCGGCGGTCGCGAGCGGCATCCAGCGCTTTTCCCGTTGGCCTCTTTCCAGCCAGTCGTCGAGTTCCGCCGTGACGTCCAAACGAAACACCGCCACGACGCAGGGGACCGATTTATCCGGCGTCAGGACCTTGCGGTAGCTGTAGGTCCCGATCGGCCGCTTGCTTATGGTGCCCACGAGGCCGGCCTCTTCGAGCGCCTCCTGCGCCGCCTGGGCGCTGGATTTGAGACGGGCTTCGGTCCACCCCTTGGGGATCACCCAACGCCTTGTCTCTCGGGAGGTAATCAGCAACACCTCAGCATGGCCATTGCGCGAACGCAGTGGCAGAGCCGCGACTTGTAATTGTGTTCTACTGTGTTTTTCCACTCTGATCCACTTGCCTAAAAAAGCCGTGCCCATCGCCGCTCCGTGCGGTGCCATCGGACGACAAACATCACAACATCGCCCTTTGTCGCGCAGAAGCCACGAAGAAACGCCAAAAGACCGGACCATCAATGCCGTCCGGGCCCGACCTTTAGATTGAGATCGTTCTTCCGTGCGCACTTTCAACCAGGGGTGCGCAAATTTGTTCCATCCGAAGCGATAAACGGGAACAAACCCACCTTGAAAATCTCGGCCTGGGGTTGGCTTCGGCACGCGCAACACCACCCGTCTCAGCCTCCCGGAGGCAAGGGAAATTTTCCGCGGTCGATGTCGCTGTTCATCCGATCATCGGGCATGTCCGGGCGGGGGGCAACCGAACCCACCGCACCTTTGATACGCCGGGCAGATACGCCGGGCGGGACGAGCGCTCTCGCAAGGGTTCGGCGCACCCGGCCGGAACACGCGGCGCCTACCCTAAAGATTTAGGCCCTAAAGGTTTAGGTACGCCCAATTTCGGTGGCTATTCACTTTTGCTTTACCATAATTGCCGAAGGTGACCGCAGAGATTGCCGCCCCCTCCAACAGCGACGGCGAAGGAGAGCGATGAATACCTTGTCCCCAGGACCCAACACGCCGCAGCCCCGGCATGTCCTGATCCCCCGGCATGTGCTGATCATTGACGACGAGTCCCTGATCCTCGCGGTCTTGTCGAAGCAACTCGAACTGATCGGCGTCAATCGGATCACAGAGGCGACCGATGGCACGATGGGGCTGCAGAAAGTGCGGGCCCAGCCACCCGATCTGATCATTTGCGACATCAATATGCGCGGCACCGGCGGTGTCGCCTTCGTGCGCGATTTGCGCCAGATGCCGGCGCCCGCCTGTGACATTCCGGTGATCCTTCTGACCGCCGACGTCGAAATGCCGGCGGCGTGCAAGGATGCCAGGCTCCACGTCAACGGCTTTCTGGTCAAGCCGGTCAGCACCACGGCGCTGCGTCGGGCGATCGATCTCGCCCTGGCGTGAAATTGTCGGCGTGCCGACCCCGGGACGGCCATCCTGATCGTGATCGATCGCGAACTCCCGAAGGGCGGGCCGGGATACCCGCCCTGCCATCAATGAGAGAACGGCGATGGGCCAGGCTCATCGCCGTCATGACACCTTAGAACGGTTATGCGCACCTCGGATGTCAACTGTGCGAGAGAGTGGCGGATATCCGCGGCTTCTGCCCCTGTCGTCGCGCTGTTGCGGTAACAAACTGAGCGAATCATGGCCTTTCCACACATCTCGTCAACAAATCCCGAGATCGTGTTGTGATCCTACGATGAGATAAAAGACCGCTCCCGGTGGTCTAGCCCACCAACTCCTGCCAAGAAAAGACTACTACCAAAAACCTCGCCGCAAGGCGCGATAGCCGACCCAACTTATGTTGATCAACATGGGCAGCAAGGCAATCAGACAATAAATTGCGAGCCCGGTCCCCAGTGTAATATGTCCAAAAAGCATGGCGTAAAGCCACGGGAAGCCAAGCAGTGTTAGGATATAGGGCACTTCTCCTACGATTTTCCTGCCCAATTCACGAAAACGAAACCAACTTCGAGCGGCACTTTTGTGTGGACGCAGGATAGCTTGGTCGATCACCAGCTCGTCCTCATCGTCGATGCTGGCTTTGGGGAAAAGCAAATCGCCCATCTCGACCGTGCGCCATACCGCATACTTGTCGCGTTTGTGCCGAGCCAAGGTCTCCCAGCGCTTGGCCGGATGAGGCTCGAAATACGCCGCAGCAGCACCCTCAAACCGGACGATTTTCGCTCCTCGCGCAAGCGCTTTGGCGAGAACTTTGGCTGCAGGGCCGTTCAAAAATCTCGGATCCGCGCGATTGAAGACATAGACCCGACCTTCGGCACGCCCCCAGACCAATCCCGATTCTCCGATCTCGTAGCGGTATTTGGTGACATGAATGAGATCCGGCGTTCCTTCCCATTCGACCGTGTCAACTCGGCGCGCACTCCACCACGAAATCATCGTTCGGCAAGCCCCCTAAGTAACCAAAGGCGACGATAGCAGCTTTGGCCCAGACGGGAAATCAGGAGTGCTCCATTGCCCTCGAGTCCGTCGTTTACCCACAGGGCGGCCCATCGCCAGACTCTAGATGGTCGCTATGGGCCGCCCTATGGATAAACTCAGGCGACATTGGGGATGATATAGGCCCAGATTTCTCGGCAGCGCTGGATCTCGAGCGGTCGCCAGTGTCGAGGAAAGCATTCACCACCTCGGAATGGCTGACTATAGGTCATACTACCGAGATGAGCCGAAAACCGCGTGTCTAAGCATTCACAGATGCGCGCCGAAATTACTGAATCCTTGAATAAGTCCGCCCCACGATTACCCGCGAAACCTGGCCGTTGTCGAGCGCTTCCGTCCGTTTCTTGATCAGGTCGACGCTGTTGCCGAGGGCGGCGAGGTAGCGGATTTCCCGAACTTGGTCCGCGCTCAGCCGATTTTCGCGGGCGCAAATGACAGCTTCGGCATACGTAGGATCATTCCATTTCTCGGCGACGCCGGGATTCGGCTTGCCCAGCTGTGGGTGTTGCCGGAGATACCCGTCGAGTGCCGCTTCACGCTCCTCCGTCTCGACCATCGGCGCCCTGCCGCCGATCGACAGCATGTGCAGCATCCGTATGCCCTCCCGGCCTCCGGGGATCATGTTTAGAGGCTGACCGAAAAAGAATTGAGTGATTCCAGCCCCTTGTGATTCAATCGTGGTTGCGAGCAACGAGGAGATCACAAGATGGTTTGGACTGAAACCACCCGGGCGAAGTATCGGCGAGATGGGCTTCGGTATTCAAGTGTCTCCCTATCTGGGTAGCGCAGGTTCGCGAAATGTTCTAGGCGCTAGGCTCGCCTTGGAGTAGAATCTGTCTGTTGCTGATGGGGTGAAGCGATGGCCGGACTTCTCGATTTTGTTGCCAAATTCAGCACGGAAGACGTG
>JARLIO010000063.1 GCA_031291675.1 Azospirillaceae bacterium | reverse complement strand
GTGCATGAAGCCCAAGATCATGCTGTTCGACGAGCCGACCTCCGCGCTCGACCCGGAGATGATCAAGGAGGTGCTCGACACGATGATCGAGCTGGCCGACTCGGGCATGACGATGGTGTGCGTCACCCATGAAATGGGCTTCGCGCGCCGGGTGGCGGACCGGGTGCTGTTCATGGACCGCGGCGAAATCGTCGAGTCCGGCCCCCCGCACGACATGTTCGAGAACCCCCGCACCGACCGTTTCAAATTATTCCTTTCTCAGATCCTGCGCGGCCACTGACAAACCACGCGCTCGCAATGAGCGAAATTTACGAATGTAGCCTGTGTATGTAGAAGGTTTGTCGAGAGGTGATTATACCAAGTCTCTTGAAGGGTGACTCGTAGGGGGCGCGGCGCGGGAGGCGGGCTGATTCAAGGGGGTGTGAGCCGAACGGGAGTTTCGGCATGTCGATCCCCCTTCGCGAGGTGCGATAGTTCACCACGGCCTAAGTTCCGGCGCGTGTTGTCATGAGAGCGGCTCTCTCGACCTCGGCGTCGTGGTCTTGGAGAATCAGGCTGCCTCGCACGCCGTTTGATAGTCGGTATAGCCATGCTCTCCACCTCCGAAGAGGGAGGCGCCGTCGAACACGGCGAGCGGAAGACCTTTGGCTAAGCGATAGGGAAGGTCTGGGTTGGCGATGAATGGGCGGCCAAAGGCCACGAGATCGGCATAACCGCTGTTCAACACCCAGTTGGCCTTATCGAGATTGTAACTCCCGGCGACGATAATCGGCCTCCGGAATCGTGCACGGATCTCCTTGCGATAGGATTCGCTGAACTGCGGTGCGTCGTCCCAATCGGCCTCGACCAAATGGAGATATGCCACACCTTGAGTCTGCAGGAAGCCGGCGGATTCGAGGATGGTCGGGAGGATGTCCGGGCAATCCATTCCACGCGCGGTCAGAAACGGCGCCAGCCGAATCGCTGTCCGATCCGCCCCGACCTCGGCTGCGACGGCGGCGACAAGTTCCTTGAGAAACCGCAGCCGGTTTTCCCTGGAACCCCCATATTCGTCGGACCGTGTGTTGGAGTTGGTACGCAGAAACTGGTCGACCAGGTAGCCGTTTGCACCATGGATTTCGACGCCGTCGAAGCCCGCGTCGATGGCGCTCCGCGCGGCCTTGCGGAAATCCGAGATAATCTGATGGATTTCATCTGGGCTGAGGGCGCGGGGCGTCGGACAGGCCACCATCTCACCGCGATTGGTTTCGGGGTTCACACGCCAAATCGAACCCCCGAACGAAACCGCTGAAGGCGCGACCGGCAATTCGCCGTTGTGGAAGTCCGAGTGAGACATCCGTCCGACGTGCCATAGCTGCAGGAAGATTCGTCCGCCCTTCGCATGCACGGCGTCGCTCACCAGACGCCAGCCCGCGACTTGTTCGCTGCTGTAGATGCCTGGGGTGAAGGAGTAGCCCTTGCCCTGCGGTGAAACCTGGGAGGCTTCCGTGACGATCAAGGCAGCCGACGCGCGCTGCGCGTAATAGCGGGCGTTCATGGCGTTTGGGACATCGCCCGGCTGCGTGCTGCGCGCGCGGGTCATGGGCGCCATTACGATGCGATGCGGTACGACGTGGCCGGCGATGGAAGCAGGGCTAAACAGGGGCTGTGGCATGTCTGACTCCTTTTACCACCAAGTATGCCCTGCCAAATCCGCTGATTATCCGCTGAAAATTGGATATACTCTCTACCTTGGGGAGATGGTGTCATGCTTGACGACATCAATGAGTTGCGGACCTTTGTCCGGATCGCCGCAGCGGGCAGCCTGTCGGCGGCAAGCCGTGAGATGGGGCTGGCTCTCAGCGTGGTGAGTAAGCGCCTGGCAACCTTGGAGCGCAAAACCGAGACGCGATTGATCGCGCGAAACACCCGTCGTCTGTCGTTGACCGACGAAGGCGCCAGGTTTCTCGATCGCGCGGAGCGCATCCTGGCCGAAGTGGAGGAAGCAGAGGCACTTCTGACGCATGGCCGGGTTGAACCGCAGGGCGTTTTGCGTGTGAGTGCGCCGTTCGCACTCGGGCGGGCCCATGTCAGCCCGGTTTGTCGCGACCTTGTCCGCGCCTATCCGAAGATTTCCATAGACCTGACGCTCACCGACCGTCTGATCGACCTGATAGATGAAGGAATTGATGTCGTTGTGCGCATTGGCGAGCCGAAAGTTTTAGGCTTGATGGTGCGCAAGCTGGCTGATAACCACCGCGTCGTTGTTGCTGCGCCCGACTATCTCGAACGGGCAGGGACGCCGGTGGTGCCCGCGGATCTGCTCGGACATGAATGCCTGCACTATAGTGCGGGCCAGCTTTGGCGGCTGGTGGGGCCGGACGGCCAAGTGCCGGAGATCAAGGTCGCCTCACGGCTCAGAAGCGATAACGGCGAGGTTTCCCATGACTGGACGCTCTCAGGTTGCGGGCTCATCCTGAAATCCTGGATCGACGTCGAGCAGGACGTCCGAAGTGGTCGTCTTGTTCATGTGCTTCCGGCTTGGCGCGGTGGTCCATTGCCGGTCTGCGCGCTTTTCCCTTCGCGTCGACAGGTCCCGACACGCGTTCGCGCGTTCCTCGACGCAATGGTGCAACGACTAGCCGATCGCTCACAGCTCGCCACCCCGCCGAGCGTCTCCAGCAAGGCATCTGGATGACTCTCTACCAGCCCCGCTTATCCCGATCGCACTTATGCTACCAGGCCAGCCGAGGGGCGGCGCTCTACCGCGCGACGCTGCCCGTGCTCACTTTCGCCTGTCACCGCCGTAAAACTGGCTGGCCCACCGAATCGGTGGGGGCTCGGCCGGATCAGGGTAATCCGCATAGGGGGAAAATCGATGAACGCTGAAAACGAGATAGTAAAAATCTTGACGGTCGGCTGTTGCTCGAACGTCTGCGCCGAGCATCGCTCGCATATCGTCGTCTCCGGGTCTTATGGCGGCCGCTACAACGCCTTCAATGCGGCCAAATGGTCGGTACGTGCCGTGATCATGAACGATGCCGGCATCGGCAAGGACAAGGCCGGCATTGTCGGTCTGGATTTTCTCGACCAGATCAGCCTGGCCGCGGCGACCGCAGATGCGTGGACATGCCACATCGGCGACGGCGACCACATGCTCGCGCACGGCATCACCAGCTACGTCAATCGCACCGCCGCCGCGCTCGGTTGTACGCCGGGCCAGAGCGTCCGGAACTGCGCCGAGCGCATGCTCACGGCAACGGTGCCGACGGTCGTGCCGCCACCCATCACCGAGGCTATGCGGGAAGCTCGGTGAATCGCATCGCCGACGCGGCTGGCGTCTCGATCAAGACGCTTTATCGCCATTTCGAAAGCAAGGACGATCTCTTCAGCGCCGTGATGCAGGCGGCCTGCCAGGCCCATGCGACACAGGACGGGGCGCCAGAGGATTGGGCAATGCAGCCTCCCGAGCGTGGCATCGCGCTGGCCGGGGAGGAGTATCTGCGCCATGCGTTGTCGCCGGAGCAGCTCGCGCTGTATCGGGTTGTCATCCGCGACGCGCAGCGTTTCCCTGAACTGGGCGAGCGCTATGAGGCGGAAGTCGTCGGTAGCCGCAAGGCGATGTTCGCGGAATACCTGAATCGCTGGGCGCCAGTTTCAGATTGGAAGCTGCGAGACAGTCGCCGAGCCGCCGGCCTGTTCGCCGCGCTGCTGAACGCGGGCACACTTGACGCCGCGCTGCAAGGCCACTGGCATCCGCGCGGAGGAGAGATCAGAGCGCATGCCCGCCTGGCCGCGGATTGTCTTATCTGCCTATTGCGCGCCGGCCTAGTCTGACAGGATGACACTTGGTAGCGGTATGCGAAAGGCGCGCCGGGAGTTCAACTCCACAAGAAAGCGCCGCCAAAGACGGCTTATGGAAAGACTACTGATCTAGTGTTCTGACTCCAACGCTTGTTTTCCGCGGTGGACCTTTTCGGAGATGTCATTTGCCTTGGCGTTCTAGACGAACGGCTTGGGATGGTCGTTGTGCTTGGCGAGGTAGCGGAGGATGGCGACCTCCAGGTCGGTGACACTCTTGAAGACGCCACGGCGAATGCGCTTGCGGGTGATCTCGGCGAAGAAGCGCTCGACCAGGTTGAGCCAGGACGACGAGGTCGGCGTGAAATGGAGATGGAAGCGGAGATGCTTCGCCAGCCAGTCCTTCACCTCGGGGTGCTTGTGCGTGGCGTAGTTGCCGACCACCAAGTGCAGATCGAGATCGGCCGGGGTTCGCTGATCGATAACGTCGAGGAAGCGGATGAACTCCTGATGGCAATGTCGTTTTGCGCAGCGGCCGATCACGGTGCCGTCGAGCACGTTCAGCGCGGCGAACAGGGTAGTGGTGCCATGGCGCTTGTCGTCGTGCGTCATGGTGCCCGCGCGGCCCTTTTTCAGCGGTAGCCCCGGCTGGGTGCGGGCGAGCACCTGGATTTGGCTCTTCTCGTCGACTGACAGCACCAGGGCCCGATCCGGCGGGGCGAGATACAGACCGACGATATCGACCAGTTTCTCCGTGAAGGCCGGATCGCTGGACAGCTTGAAGCTGCGCCGCAGATGCGGTTTCAGCCCGTGCGCCCGCCAGATCTTCTGCACCGAACTGACCGCGATGCCGACCGTCTTGGCCATCGCCCGCGCCGTCCAGTGCGTGGCCGCAGGCGGCGTCTCGGTGGTCGTCTTCGTGACCACCTGTTGGATCACCGCGGCCGCCAGAGGCTTCCTGTCCGGCGGCCGCGTCTTGTCGCGCAGCAAGCCAGCGACACCCGCCTCGGCGAACCGCTCCTGCCAGCGCCAGACTGTCGGCTCCGACTGCCCGGTGCGCCGCATGATATCCATCGTGCCGACGCCGTCCGCGCTCAACAGCACGATCCGCGCTCGCCACGCATGCTTCTGCGCCGTGTTCCGATCCGCCACCAGCCGCTCCAGCCGCCCCCGCTCCTCATTCGAACCGAAGCGCATATCCCGCCAAGAAAGGGAATCTCCCGTCTCGGTCAGAACGCTAGGAGCGTGTCCGGGTAATGAACTCGACGGTGGCGAGAGCGGGTGATTCACTGGCGCATGGTCAAGCTTTTTCGCTCATGGGATGTGGACCAGGGCTGGCTCCTGCCGGTTTCGGTCCATGAGCTCGTGCCGCCGGGTCACCTGGCACATTTCGTGCGGGATACGGTGCGGGAGGCGCTCGACCTCTCGGCCATTCTCGACATGTATGACGAGGATCGTGGCTTTCCGCCCTATCATCCCGGCATGATGGTGGCGCTGCTGCTCTACGGCTATAGCCGCGGACTGTATTCCTCGCGTCAGCTTGCCCGTGCCTGCGAGGAGAGGGTCGACGTGATGGCGGTAACCGGTCTGAACCGGCCAGATTTCCGCACCATCGCGGCCTTCCGCAAGCGTCACCTCTCGGCGCTGTCGGAACTGTTCGTACAGGTGCTGCGGCTGTGCCGGAAGGCCGGGCTGGTGCAATTCGGCCACGTAGCGGTGGACGGGACCAAGCTGAAGGCGAACGCCTCTCGCCGCAAGGCGATGAGCTACGGCCGGATGAAAACGGTCGAGCCGGCTCTCGCCGCCGAGGTCGATGGCTGGCTGGCCTGGGCCGACGAGATCGATGCCACCGAGGATCGTGAGCATGGTCTGGAGCGGCGCGGCGACGAGATGCCGAGTTGGATGGCCGACAAGCAGCGCCGACTGGAGGCGATCCGCGCCGCCAAGGCCGCGCTCGAAGCGGAGGCGGCCGATCCGCCAGACCCTGACGATGAGAGCGGGCCGGGCGTCTCGTCAGGCATGCGCTGGCAGGGCCGTCCGCTGCGAGGTGACGCTGGCAGGCCACCGGACCGGGCGCAAAAGAACTTCACCGATCCGGACAGCCGCATACTGCCCACGCGCGACGGCTTCATCCAGGGCTATAACGGCCAGATCGCGGTCGATGCGGCCCATCAGATCATCGTGGCGCATCGGCTCGTGACCACCTCGGCCGATTACCGCGCGCTCGTCCCGCTTGTAGACGATATCTCCACCCATCTCGGACGCAAGCCGCGGGAGGTCTCGGGCGATGCGGGCTTCGCCACCGAGGCGAACCTGACCGCCATGAAGGAGCGCCGGGTCAAACCCTACCTGCCGCCGGGCCGGGCGCGCCATGGCGAGGCGCACGCCGCAGGGCGACGCAGGCTGACCAAGACGCCCATGATGAGCGAAATGGCCGAAACCCTCCAACGCGCGGGGCGGCGCAGTCGATATCGTCTTCGCAAACAGGTGGTCGAACCGGTGTTCGGACAGATCAAGCAGGCCAGAGGCTTCCGACAGTTTCTGCTCCGGGGGCTCGATCAGGTCCGCGCAGAATGGGCAATGATCTGCACCACCCACAACCTCCTCAAGCTCGCCCAGAACAGGCTTTGACGGAGGCCTCGCACACCATCGCCCGATCAATATAACCCGATCAAATTATTATTCGGACAAGCTCCTAGCTGAGCGTAAATTCGCCCGGATCTTCTGGCCTTGGCGTTGCCCGCTTCGAGCACTTTGTCTTGACTGAGCTGGCGGGGGGCAAGGCGACGCCCGCGAGGGCTGCGTCGGTCAGGCACCCGAGCCAATCGGCCGGATCGCTATCGCCCTCGTCGCCCGGCCCCGCGGGACCGCTGTCCACGACGCAGAGGGCCGGCGCGATCATCAGTGCGTAGAGTTGCCAGGGGGTCAGTGGGCGCATCTTGTGGGCGTCGACAAAGGGCCTGACCCATGTCGCGAGGATGGCCCCGAGGCGGATTTCCACGAGGGGGATCGACGGCGGCACCGTCTCGACCACCTGCGGCGCGAGGGCGGAGATCAGCTTGCGGTCCCTCGGATACGCTATCTCCCAATCCAGGCACGCCTTGACCACTTCCCGGACAGTGTCGCTGGGCGTGGAGCGCCGGGGGCGCGGCACCGCCTCGATGGACGCGATGAGTCGGTCCGCCGCCGCCGCATAGACCCTGGCGGCGAGCGTGGCCTTGCCGCCGAAGTAATGCGAGAGGCTTCCCATGGCGGCCCCGGCGGCCTTGGCGACGGCCTGCAAGCTGGTCTGCTCATAGCCGTGCGCGGCAAAGAGGACGGCCGCGGAATCCTCGATGGCGGCCCGCTTGGCGGCGCTGCCGTGTGTGTGGGTGGTCATGCAGGCAGAATATGGAATTTGATTCTAGTTTTCAATTCTAGTAAATGATTCCAATTCCGCTACTTTGAAATTCCCAAGTTCAGCACTGGCCTCATTAAAACCTCCTCCGCAGCGCCAGGTCGTGACGGCCCCCTGGCGGTATGAGCGACCGCCGATTCCCGCCCTCTGGAACCTGCCTACCGACCCCTGCGGACCCGCCGCAGGGCGCCGGCTCGGCGCGGCTCCACGACAGCGGGTCCGCCACGGCCACGCTCATCGCCTTGGCGCGCCTGCTGGCCAAACAGGCAGCAGCCGATCTCTTGCGTGCCGAAGGATTCCCCTCCCCCGAACCCGACAAGGAGAGCTGACATGGCCGTCCAATCCCTGCGCCTCGGGCGTTTTCTGAGCGTCGCCGGCATCGCCCAGCAACTGCTGGTTTCCACCAAGACGATCCGGCGGTGGATCGCGCACGGCGAGCTGCACGTGCACCGGGTGGGCCGCCAACTGCGGGTGGCCGAGGAAGATTTGAACGCCTTCCTAGCCGCGCGCCGGCGTTGAGAACAGGAGTCCACTAATGTCCTATTCTGAAGCTGTTTTTGATGATTGTCGTGATAAGGGCACAATAGGAACGTCATCCATTTCCGCTACCCCCTCATCGCGAATTTCCGCTACTGTCCACCCGGAGGCACGGGAGGCCACCATGGTCCAGTTCGAACTCAACGTTCCGGCACCCCAGACCAAGCCACTGCCCGGCGTGGCGACAGGCAACCCGCCGGCCACCCTCGCCGATGTCCTGGCCCGCCTCGCCCAGGACGGGGACCTCTCCGTCCGCCGCCGGCGCGACATCGCCTCGGCCCTGAACACGATCCTGCGCGCCGCCGACCGCCGGCCCGACGCGGTTCCCGCCACCGCGGCGGCGCTGCGCGAGATCTTCGCCCAAACCCTGCCGGCCAATGCCGGCGTCACCCTGCGTCGCTGGGCCAACCTGCGCAGCCTCGCCCTGGCTGGATTGGCCGAAACCGGCGTCCCGGGGATCCGGCGCCAACACGCAGCCAGCCTCTCGGCCGCCTGGGCCGGCTTGCGTGACGCGCTCCCCGACATGGCCTTCAAGACCGGCCTGTCGCGGTTCATGCGCCACTGCAGCGTGGCCAACATCCCGCCCGATCAGGTGTCCGAGGCGGTGTTTGCTGAGTTCGGAACCACGATCCGCACCGGCACGCTGGTCAAAGACCCTCAGAAGGTGCTGCGCACGACCGCGCGGCTGTGGAACCGGGCTGCCGCCGAGATCGACGGATGGCCCAGGCTCGTCCTGCCGGTGGAACTCCGCCCGCGCCAATACGCCTTCGAGTGGTCGGAATTCCCCCTGTCGTTCCAGGCGGATGCCGCGGCCTTCCTCGCCGAGAAGGGAAACGAGGATCCCTTCGCCGACGACTACGCGCCCGCGGTGAAGCCCTCGACGACCGCCATGCGGCGCAAGGAGATTGCCCAGATGGCGACCGCGCTGGTGCTCTCGGGCTTCGACCTGGGGGCGCTGACCGGTCTGGCCACCCTGGTCGAGCCCGTCAACGCCAAGCAGCTGCTGCGCCACCTTTACGAACGCCACGGCGGGCGTTCCGTATACCTTCAGCAGCAGGCGAACCTGTTGCGGACCATCGCGCGCCACTGGGTGCACGCGCCGCCCGACACCATCGACACCCTGACCGACCTCGTCGCCAAGCTGGTGGTCAAGCGAACCAGCATGACCGAGAAGAACCGCGCCCGCCTGCGCCAGTTCGACAACCGCGCCAACCTGCTCGCCCTGGTCGCGCTTCCCGAGCGCGTGCTCGCCGAATGCCGCGGCAAGCCGGCGGACCGACCGGCCGCCCTGCGGATGATGTGCGCCGTCGCCGTCAACCTGCTCACCGTCGCGCCGATGCGCATCAACAACCTCGCCGGTCTGGAGGTGGATCGTCACTTCGTCACCACCCGCCGCGGCAAATCCACCAAGACCCACCTCGTCATTCCGCCGGAGGAGACCAAGACCGGCGTCCCCTTCGAGCTTGAATTGCCGGTGCCGACCGAACGCCTCCTGGCGCGTTACCGGCGGGAATTCCTGCCGCAACTGAGCGACACCCCGAGCCCCTTCCTGTTCCCACGGGAGAGTGGGGAGCGGCGGCAGACGGGAAGCTTTGCCGTGCTGCTCGGCCGCTTCATCAAGCGTGAAACCGGCCT
>JARLIO010000062.1 GCA_031291675.1 Azospirillaceae bacterium | reverse complement strand
TTGAGCGACGCAGGAAAGCCCAAAAAGCTCATCCGCGTCGCTCTGGCTCACAAACTTCTGGTCCGGCTGAATGCCAAAGCCCGCGATGTTCGTCTAAGCCTTGCTGTTTCGTCTTGACATGCCAGACAGTCGCTCCCCACGGAACGGTCCATGCGACTTTCCGGCATACGGCTCCCACGTTGGGTGTTATGATAATAATGACTATGACGGCAGTCATGACAGGTTTCCTCCTGTTCCAGGTTTCCAAGGTCCTATGAGCGCGTCAACGATCCTGAAACTCCAGAAGGTCGGCTTCACCACGGAGCAGGTGGAAGCCCTGGCCGACTTCATGGACATCCAGGCCGCGAGCAAGGCGGACCTGGGCGCGACCAAGGGCGAGTTGAAAGCGGAGATCGCCGCGACGAAGAGCGAGTTGAACGCGAACCTGGCCGCGACAAGGAGCGAATTGAAGGCGAATATCGCCGAACTGGCTGCTGAAGTCGCCGAGATCAGATCCGATTTGAAGCTTCTGGAACAACGCATGACCATCAAACTCGGTGGCATGCTGGTCGTCATCACCGGCATCCTGCTCGCGGCGATCCGCTATCTGCCGCCGCCATTGCACTGATCACGCCGGTTGCCGATCTCGGCGGCGTTGGGGCACAAATCGGACGGCTGTCCCCAAGGCGGGTCATGAGGCAGGCTCGGACCGGCCTCCGCCGCTCCGGTTCTGATCGCGCAACGCCAACCTCGGGATGCGCGATCGAACCCGACCCGGTCTATCCCAGGCCGCCGATATGGAACGTCTTGGTCTCCAGATATTCCTCAATACCAACCTGTGCCCCCTCGCGGCCAAGGCCCGATTGCTTGACACCGCCGAAGGGCGCGACCTCGGTGGAAATCGCCCCGGTATTGAGGCCGATCATACCGGCCTCCAGGGCTTCAGCGACGCGCCACGACCGTTTCAGACTCTGGGTATAGAAATAGGCGGCAAGACCGAAGGGCGTCGCGTTGGCGATGGTGACGGCTTCCTCCTCGGTGGAAAAACGGAACAGCGGGGCGACCGGACCAAAGGTCTCCTCATGGGCCAACGCCATCGCGGTCGTGGCCTCCGTCAGGACCACCGGGCTGATAAAGTGCGAACCCTCGGGCGGCGGCGGCGCGGCCGACGCGATCCGCGCTCCCTTGGCGAGCGCGTCCTCGATATGACGCCTGATCTTGGCGATGGCCGCGGCATTGATCATCGGTCCGATGGCAACGCCCGGTTCCAGACCCGGACCAACCTTCATGGCGTTGACCCGGGCGACCAGCTTTGCCGTGAAAGCCTCATAGACCCCGGCCTGGACCAGGATCCGGTTGGCGCAGACGCAGGTCTGGCCGCCATTGCGGAACTTCGAGACGATGACGCCCTCGACCGCCTGATCCAGATCGGCATCGTCGAAGACGATGAAGGGGGCATTGCCGCCCAGTTCCAGGCTGAGCCGCTTGATGCTGTCGGCGGCGCCGCGCATCAGCAACGACCCGATCCGGGTCGAACCGGTGAACGAGATCTTGCGCACCGTGTCACTGGCCATGATCGCATTGCCGATCGCCGTGGGCAGACCGGTGACGATATTGACGACGCCGGCCGGGATTCCGGCCCGTTCCGCCAGCACGCCCAGCGCCAACGCCGAATAGGGGGTGAAATCGGACGGTTTGATCACGACGCAGCAACCCGCGGCCAGTGCCGGAGCCACCTTGCGGGTAATCATGGCGTTGGGAAAATTCCACGGCGTGATGATGCCGCAGACGCCGACCGGCTCCTTGAGCACGAGGATGCGGCGATCGGGCGTCGGCGACGGGATCGTGGTTCCGCCGACCCGGCGCGCCTCCTCGGCGAACCATTTGACGAAGGCGGCGCCATAGCGGATCTCGCCGCGCGCCTCGTCCAGCGGCTTGCCCTGTTCCCGCGTCAGGATAAGCGCCAGATCGTCGAGATGGGCGATCATCAGGCCATGCCAGGCTTCCAGCAAGGCGGCGCGCTCGGCGTGGGTCTTCTTGCGCCACAAGGGGAAGGCCGCGGCCGCGGCGGCGATCGCGGCATCGGTGTCCTCCCCATCCATGTCCGGGACGGTGCCGATCACCTGTTGCGTTGCCGGGTCGATGACGTCGATCGTCCGACCCGACCCCGCATCGCGCCAGAGTCCGCCAATCAGCCCCTGCGGACGAAAAAGGCCGGGGTCTTTCAAGGTATCGGTAAAATTGGGCATCGCTTGACGCTTTCGGCTCAGGAAAGGGCAGAGAGAACGGCGGCGGTGACGGCTTCGGTCCGATCCTTGCCGGGAACCGTGCCGATGTTGCGCATCGTCGTCGCCGCCAGGGCCATCATGATCCGGTCCGCGGCCGCCGTCTCGCCCAGATGCGCCAGCATCATGGCGCTGGACCAGATCGCGGCGATCGGGTTGGCAATGCCGAGATGGGCAATGTCCGGGGCGGAGCCATGGACCGGCTCGAACATCGACGGCGCGGTCCGGTCGGGATTGATATTGGCCGAGGCGGCCAGCCCGAGCCCACCCTGGATCGCGGCACCAAGGTCGGTCAGGATATCGCCGAACAGGTTGGACGCGACGACGACGTCCAGGCTTTCCGGCGCCGTGACCATGCGTGCCGCCATGGCGTCGACGTGATAGCTGGTGACCACGACGTCCGGGTATTCACCGGCAAGATGACGGGTGATGTCGTCCCAGAACACCATCGAATATTTCTGGGCGTTCGACTTGGTGACCGACGCCAGCCGGCCGCGGCGCGCCCGGGCCTGTTCAAAGCCGAAACGCAGGATCCGTTCGACGCCGCGGCGGGTGAAAACAGCGGTCTCGACCGCGACCTCGTGCGGCGTCCCCTGATGGATGCGGCCGCCGGCGCCGGCATATTCGCCCTCGGTGTTCTCACGAATGCACAGAATGTCGAATCGCTCGGTCTTCAACGGCCCCTGGACGCCGGGCAGCAACCGATGCGGGCGGATATTGGCGTACTGGTCAAAGGCCCGGCGGATCGGCAACAGCAGCCCGTGCAACGAAACCGCATCGGGGACCTGCGCCGGCCAGCCCACAGCGCCGAGCAGGATGGCGTCGAAGCCGCGCAGCGTCTCGATCCCGTCGGCGGGCATCATCGCGCCGTTTTCCTGATAATAGGCACAGGACCAGGGCAGCATGGTGCCATTCAGGATGAAGCCCGAGCCCTTGGCCACGCCCTGGAGCACCTCCCAGGCGGCGGCGATCACGGCCGGTCCGATGCCGTCGCCCGCGATGATGGCAATGGAATAGGTCTTCATCGGTTGTCCCCGTTCACAAGCTGATGAGCACGCTTTTGCTCTTGCGGTTGGCGAGAAAGGCGTCGCGCCCGAGATCCTTGCCGATCCCCGAGCGCTTGTAGCCGCCCGTCGGCAGGATATGGTCGCGCGAGCGGCTGTAGCGGTTGACCCAGACCGTGCCGGCCTGGATCCGGCGCGTCAGGCGCAGCGCCCGCGACAGGTCCCGGGTAAACAGGCCGGCGGCCAGGCCATAGGTGGGATGGTCGGCGAGCGCCAGTGCCTCTTCCTCACTGTCAAAGGTCTGCACGGTCAGAACCGGACCGAAAATCTCCTCAAGCACGGCCGGGGAGCTCTGATCAACGCCGGCGAGCAGTGTCGGCGCATAGAAATAGCCGTCGCCCGGCAGCGCGGCACCCCCGGTCAGGCACACCGCCGACCGGGCCAGCGCCGCATTGACCAGGGCATCGATTCGGTCGCGCTGCACCGCCGAGATGATCGGCGAATAGTCCGTGGTCTCGACCCAGGTCGGTCCGGGCCGCACCGCGCCCATCTGCGCCACGATCGCCGCCACCAGCGGCTCGGCGACGCTGCTTTCGACGATCAGGCGCGAACCGGCGACGCAGGCCTGGCCGGCATTGGACAGGATGCCGCGGGCAATGGCGCCGGCCGCCAGGGTGAGATCGGCATCGGCGAAGACCAGTTGCGGGCTCTTGCCCCCCAGCTCCAGCGTCATCGGCTTGACCCCGGTCCGGGCGATATTGGCCATGATCGCCGAACCGGCGCGGGTTGAACCGGTGAAGCTGACTTTGGCGATGTCCGGATGGCCGGTGATCGCGGTGCCGGTGGTCGGGCCATCGCCCAGCACGATATTGATCAACCCGGCGGGGATGCCGGCCCGGACCGCGAGCTGCGCCAGGTAAACCGTGGAAAACGGCGTCATTTCCGAGGGTTTCAGCACGACCGCGTTGCCCGCGGCCAGTGCCGGCGCCAGCTTCCAGGCCGCCATCGAGAGCGGAAAATTCCACGGCGTGATCGCCCCGACGACGCCGTAGGGCTCGGTCATGATCATGCCGAGATGGCCATCGTCGGTCGGCACCAGATCGCCGCCCTCCTTGTCGGCAAATTCGGCAAAGAAGCGGATTTGTTCGGCGGTCACCGCGATATCGCCGTCGATGAGATGCCCGACGGGCCGGGTCGAGCTCAGCGCTTCCAGTTGCGCCAGCGGCACCGCCTCCGCCTCGATCAGATCGGCCCAGCGCTGCAACACTTTGGTGCGCTCGCGGGGACGCACCCCGCCCCAACGGGTCGTCCTCAGGGCCGCCTTGGCGGTTGCCACGGCCTCGTCGACCACAGCGGCCGACGCGACCGGGCAATCCGCATAGGCTTTGCCGTCGGAGGGCCGCTGCAGGCGGATCTGACCCGCGTCCGCAATCAGGCGGTCGCCAATGAAATGGCCGAGGGGAAGCGGCAGGCGGTCGGGATCGAAGCTCAGGCTCATGGCTCATCCATAGAAGGCGTTCCGGCAATGCTTGCGCTCAAGCCTAGCGTCGCGGACCGAGCAGCTTCCATCGACTGTGGCAACAACCGCGGCGGAAAATCCCGTTTCATCCCGGGGCCACAGTGCTTTCTGTCGTGGCGGCGACGGCCTGACGGATCGCGTCGCGAAAGCTGGACAGAAAGCGGGACGTCGGCCGGGCCTCGTTGACCGACAGCGACACCGTCATGGCGACGGTTGGCCGGAACGGGCGCACCACCAGGCCGGGGATCGGGGCCCACAGCGCCAAACCGTCGATCAGGGCGATCCCGAGTCCCTGGCGGGCGAAAGGCAGTGCGGCGACCGACGTGGCGACCTGGATCGTGACCTCCCGGACCTGGTCGTCGCTCGCGAACGCGGCATCGAGCGCCGCCCCCATTTCGGCGTGAGACCCGTAGGAGATCAGAGCCCGCTGGCGCAACAGCGCCGGCGTCACCACCTCGACCGCGGCCAACGGGTCATCCGCCGCCAGGACGGCACACATTTCAACCGTGAACAGGGGTTCAACCCGGATGGTCGGCGCCACGATCGCCGACAGCGTGACCGCCACGTCGATGTCACCCAGGGCGAGGCCCTCGGCGATCTCGCGTTTGGGCAGGGTGTGAAGGTGAATTTTGACCTCGGGGTGACGCGCGCGAAACCGCGTCAACGCCGACGGCAGGAGCGCGGCGGCAAGCGGCAGGCTGACCCCGATGCGCAACAGGCCGATGCGGCTGGCATTGATGTCGCGGGCCAACGCCGACAGCGCCTCCATCTGGCGGAAAACCCGGTCGGCGTCGGGAAACAACAGGCGCGCCTCGGCCGTGGGCACCAGCCGCCCCCCGATCCGCTCGAACAGCAGGCAACCGAGCCGGTGCTCCAGATGGGCCAACAGCTTGCTGACCGCCGGCTGCGAGACACCCAGCGAATTGGCCGCGGCGGTGATGGTTCCGTCGCGCATGATCGCCCGAAAGACCTGGAGCTGACGGACATTCATCGCGATGCTCGCCTCTCCGCAAAGACGCCGATCACAGACCGTAGCGGATCTTGAGCCCGGCAAACAGCGCCGCCATCTCGTCCGCGACCGGGCGCGGATCGGGCGCCTGCCGTTCCACCGCCTCGAACACGCGGTGTTTCAGGAAGAAACGCCAGTCGACCGGCACGCCGGCCAGGAAGTCCGTCAGAAGATCATAGCGCTGCCGCGTCCACAGCGTCTCGAACGCAAGCCGTTCCGGGCCATAGCTGATCAGCACCGGCTCCGGCGGGCGGGCCGCGGCCCGCCGTGCCCGGGTCGCACGCTAATCGATGCCATCATCGCCGATGATCACGCCATAGTCCCGTTCGGCCCGATCCCGGGACACCGCGCCTTTGCGCACGTCGCGCAACACCGATGCCGGGGCGCGCCGCAACGGATCGCCGTAACCGCCGGCCCCCGGCCCGACGACATGGATCACGTCACCCGGTCCACAGGCCACCAGGTCGGTATTGCCCAGCGAACGCTCGCCGGGCCGGCCCGGATTGAGGACGAAACGCGACACCGCCCCGGGATGCGCCCCCTTGACGCCCCAGGCCGGAAAGATCGAGCGATTGCGGTTGCGCGCCGTCACCACGGTTTCCGGAGCGGAAACCTCGAACGCCATCACCGCCGATAGCCCGCCGCGCCAGGTTCCGGGAGCCCCGGTATCGGGCTCCAGGCCATAGCGCAGAAAACGGATCGGAACCTCGGCCTCGGTGATCTCGAGCGGCGTGTTGCGCAGAAAGCCGGTGGCGCCACCGGCGCCATCGCTGCCGTCGCCAAACGGCGTCGCGCCGCCGCCGCCGCCGACCGGGCCGATCGAGGCCATCACGGTGTGGCCATCCCGCCCCGTGGTCTTGACATTCATGATGGCATTGCCGCCCGGTGCGGCCGCCGGCATCAGGTCGGGCAGTGCCTGGGCGAACGCGCCGATCGTGACGATCTGGGTCATCGCACAGGTGAGCGAGCGCATGCCGACCGCGGCCGGGCGGGTGCAATTGACCACGGAGCCCACGGGCAGAATGGCCCGCGCCGGGCGCAGCGTACCGGCATTCAGCATCAGCGCATTGTCCAGCGTGAACAGGGCATAGGTCAGGCCGACCATGACCAGGGGATGGCGTTCGCGTCCCCCGGTCGGCATGTTGAGCGACGAACCGAGTTGCGGGTCGCTGCCGGTATAGTCGAGGATCGCCTCGTCATCACGGATTTTCAGGGTCAGCGCGATACGGCATGGCCGGCCGTTGACCGAGTCCTCATCGGCATAATCAGCGAAGAAATAATCTCCATCGGGGACGCGGCGCAGGATCGCCCGGGTCTGGGCCTCGGCATAGTCGAGGATCTGGTGAACCCCATCGATGAAGTCCTCGAAGCCGAAGCGGCGGACGATCTCCTGCATCTTGCGTTCGCCGACATTGACCGAGGCGATCTGGGCCTGCAGGTCGCCGAGATTCTGCCCGGGCATACGGACATTGCTGCGGATCAGCGCGGCGATGAAGGGGTTGAGAACACCGCGCTCCATCAGCTTGACCGGTGGAATGCGCAGGCCTTCCTGCTCGATTTCCGTCAGTGTCCGCGACAGCGAGGCAGGGACCGCCCCGCCGACGTCGGTATTGTGGATGTGGCCGACGACAAAGCAGGCCAGCCGCCCCTGATGGAATACCGGCTTCCAGACATGGATATCGGGGCTATGGGTGGCGACGAAGCCGCTATAGGGATCATTGGTGATCGCGACATCGCCCTCGGCATAGCGGTCGAACATCGCCAGCAGCGGCCCATAATCGATGCCGCTATACCAGGGCGCCCCGAACTGACGCGGATTGGCGAAGGCAAGCCCTTCGCGTGTCACCACCTGACAGGAAAAATCCTCGGTTTCCTTGACGAAGGCGGAATGGGCGGTGCGCATCAGGGTGAACGCCATGGCATCGGCGGCGGCCGAGCAGAAATTGGCGAGGACTTTCAGGGTGCGACGGTCGATGGCCACGTTCAGGGCTCCGTCCGGGTGATGACGAGATTGCCGAAGCGATCGACACGGACGGCAAAGCCGGGCGGAACGACCGTGGTGGTATCGTCCTGGGCGATGATCGCCGGGCCGCAACAGCGATGGCCAGCGGCGAAATCCTGACGGTGGTAGACGGCGGTGTCGTGGCCTTGCCCGTCGAACCAGCCTTCAACCCGAAGGCGCGGCTCGATCGGGCCGGTGGCCACCGGGATCGGCGTCAGCGCCGGTTTCGGCGTCCGGCCCCGGATCACCAGCCGCAGGCTGATCATCTGCACCGGCGCCGCCGGATCGCTGTGGCCGTAAAGGCGGGCATGGGCGTCGTGAAATGCCGACCGGATCGCGGCGGCATCGCCCGGACGCAGCCAGGCATCCGCGAGGGGGGTCTCGATCTCGAAAGACTGGCCCGGATAGCGCATGTCAGCGGAAAAGCGCAACTCCGCCCCGCCCTCATGGCCCTGGGCTTCCAACCAGGCCCGGGCGGTCGCCTCCAACGCGTCGCACACCGGACCCAGCGACCCGATCGCGGTTTCCGTGACACCGCAATAGATGGTGCGGACGAAATCGTTCTTCAAATCGGCGATCAGCCCGCCCAGCGCCGACACGACGCCCGGTGTCGGTGGCACGACCACGCCCTGCATATCGAGTTCGCGGGCGAGAAAACAGGCGAGCATGGCCCCGGCACCGCCAAAGGCGAAGAGATGGAATTCACGGGGATCGATGGCAAAGCGCGAGGTCAGCGCACTGACCTCGGCATACATGCCGGAGACCGAAATCTCGATGATATTGCCGGCGATGCCCTCGATGGTGGCGCCCAACGGCCCCACCAGAGGAGCGATCGCGGCGCGTGCCGCGGCGCGATCGACCGTCACCGCACCATAGCCCAGCGGCATGTGGCCGATCAGATTGGCCGCGGCCATGGCGTCGGTGATCGTGGGCCGGGTGCCGCCCCGGCCATAACAGGCCGGACCGGGGGTCGAACCCGCGCTGTGCGGGCCAACCTGCAACACGCCATAGGCATCGACCCAGGCGATCGATCCGCCGCCCTGCCCGACCGAGCTGACCGCGACCGAGGGCACATGGATCTGGAAGTCACCGATCTGTTCGCCAACGCCATATTGCGCCTCGCCATCGAGGATCACCGCGACATCGGCGCTGGTGCCGCCGATGTCGAGGCTCATGATGCGGTCAAACCCGCTTCCCCGGGCCAGATAGCCCGCGCCGATCACGCCCGAGGCCGTCCCCGACAGGATCATCTGGACGCACTGGTTGCGCGCCTCGGCGATGGCCATCACCCCGCCATTGCTTTTGGTGATCAACAGCGGGCACGACACCCCCTTGTCATGCAACACCCGCTCAAACCGGTCGAGATAATGGGCGACCCGGGCCTGCACATAGCCGCTGATCACGGCCGTGATCGTGCGTTCATATTCGCGAATGATCGGCCAGGTCGCGGATGAGGTCACGACCGCGAGATCCGGGGCGATGCCGGCGATGATCTGCGCCACGGCCCGCTCGTTGGCCGGATTGCGGTAGGCATGGAGGAAGGCGATCACGATACCCTGGCAACCCGCGCCGCGCGCCGCCGCCACCGCCGCGGCGACATCCGCCACGTCCGGGGCCTGCAGGACCTCGCCAGTGGCCAGCGTCCGTTCCCCGATGCCGAACACCCGATCGCGGCTGATCAGCGGTTCCGGGCGAACCGAATAGAGATTGTGGATCTGTGGGATCTTGAGCCGCGCGACATCGAGCACATCCTCAAAATTCCGGGTGGTGAACAGCGCCAGCGTCTCGCCATTGCGCTGGAGGACCGTGTTGACGCCAACGGTCGTGCCGTGGGTGAAGTAACGGACATCCTGCGGATCGAGACCATCACGGGCCTTGAGCGTGTCGAGGGCCAGCCGGATCTCCTCACCCGGTGCGTCCGGGCGGGAGAAGACCTTCAAGGTCGCCAATTCGCCCGTCTGCGCATTCAGCACCGCGAAATCGGTAAAGGACCCGCCGACATCCACGCCAATCCGATAAGCCATGCCGCCTCTCCGCTGTGACCATCGCATGATGCCGGGCGGGACACCGGCTCGCCACACCAAATCACGGGCAATGCCATAACCCCAGGTTATACCCCGGATTCAGCTTTCCCCCGACTTCGGAACGGTCATGTACCAGTCCGGGTGCGGCGCCCGGCGATAGCCGGCCCTCTCATAGACAGCATGGGCATCCTGGGTCCCCAGCATCCAGCTCGACACAGTCGCCAGATCCGGGTGATCGCGGATGTCCCGGGCCAGCCATGAGGCGAGCCCGCGGCCCCGGTGCTGCGGCAGACAGAAGACATCACGCAAATAAGCAAAGACGGCATAGTCGGTGACGACGCGACCGAAGGCGGCAAGGGTGCCGTCGGCGGCAAACACGCCGATCGGCAACGAGCCCTCAAGCGCCCGCACCACCAGTTCCAGCGTGATGCCCCGCGCCCAATAGGAGTGTTCGGCCAGGAAGCGGTGCACGCCGACCGGATCAATGCGGCCGCGGTCGGTGCTCAGGGTATAGTCTTGAAAGTGCGCCTCGAAGAGGCGCGACGCGCGCGGTGGCGGGGTCATGACACCGGATCCTTTCATCATCGGCGGTTGATCGCGGGTCGGGCTCAATAGCCGCGGCGGCGATCGACCAGCCCGAGCGGATCCAGACCGGCCTGATGGCGGCGGATATTGGCGGTGATCGCCGGGGCTGCGAGCTGCGGCTGGGTCATGCTGGCGACATGCGGGGTCAGCAGGATCCCGGGGTGGGACCAGAAGGCGTGGCCCGGGGGCAAGGGTTCGGGATCGGTGACATCGACCATGGCACCGGACAGATGGCCGCTGTCGAGCGCGTCGATCAGGGCGGCGTGATCAAGCTGTGGACCGCGCCCGACATGGACCAGCGCGGCTCCCTGCGGCAGCTTGCGGAACAGGTCGGCGCTCAGGATCCCCCGGGTTTCCGCGGTGAGCGGCAGCAGACAGATCAGAATGTCGGTCGCCGCCAGCAGGCAGTCGAGCCCGCCGGCACCGCTGTGGCACGTCACGCCATCAAGGAGCCGCGGGCTGCGGCTCCAGCCCGCCCGCAGAAAACCGAACGGCTGCAGGCGCTCCAGCACCGCCTGACCCAGCGCGCCCAATCCCAGCACCCCGACCCGGCGCTCGCCGGCCGGCGTCTGATCGATCATGTGCCACACCGCGCGCTTCTGCTGGGCGAGATAGCGCGGCAGGTTGCGGTGCAGGGCCAGGACCGCCAGCGTGACATATTCCTGCATCATGCGGCTCAGCCCATCCTCAATCAGGCGGACGATTTTGATCGATTCCGGGATCGCCGCGCCCTGGAACTGGTCGACGCCGGCACCCATCGAAAAGATAATCTCCAGGTTGCGGTAGCGCGGCAGGTTTTCCGGCACAGTCCAGGTCAGCAGATAGCGGACCGCATCGGGATTGACGGCCTCCGGGTCCATCGAGAACGGCACTTCCGGCAGATCACGGGCGAAAGCATCCGCGAAAATCGCACCCCGCCGGGCATCGGAATTGAAAAGGAACGTCATCTGCGCCTCACAACAGGCCGGGATTGCCGAGATCGGTGCCATCGATCATCCGCTCATACCGAAAGGGGCGGGGATCGACGCAAGGCGGGTCACCCCGGATCAGCTCGGCGGCGAGCTGGCCCGCGGCAGGCCCGATGCCAAAGCCATGGCCGCTGAATCCCGACGCGATGAACAGGCCAGGGCGCGCGGCAACCGCCGAAATAACCGGAATGATGTCCGGCGTTGAATCGACCATCCCGCCCCAGCTCTGCGCGGCACGGATGCCGCGGAGCGCCGGATAGGCGTCTTGCAACGTCTTCAGACCCCGGGCGACGAGAACGCGATCGGCCGGGGGGTCCAGGACACGGGTCCGCTCGAAGGGCGAAACGCTGTCGGCGCTCCAGCGCGCCAGGGCTTCCGGGCCTTCGAAAAATTGCCGCCCGATGCCGAAGGTCATGCCCTTGCGCTTGCTTTTGAACATGCGCCAGAACGCCCGGGCCTGAAGCAAGCCATAGGGCGTGATCTGCAACTGTCCCTGGCCGCTGAGACCCACGGTATAGCCGCCATCAAGGCGACGGCGCAGCGTCACCTCCGGCATGAAAATGCCGCCCTCGGTCACCGCATCGGCCGGCGTCGTGTAGAACGAGGTCGATTTGACCGACGCCTGCAGGAAGGTCAGGCCATGATGGCGCAGGAACATGCCGCTCCACGCCCCGCCAGCCACAAGAACGCGGGAACAGCGGATCAGGCCCTGTTCGGTGACCAGCCCGGAAACGGACCCACCCGTGGTTTCCAGCGCCCGTGCCGCGCAATTCTGGACGATGACGGCACCGGCCCGCTGGGCCGCCCGGGCCAGCGCCGGCACGGCCCGTTCGGGCTCCGCCCTGCCGTCGCTGGGGGAATAGACCCCGCCCTGCCAGGATCGGTTGTTGCCGGGCAGAAATTTCGCGACCTCGCTGCCGGACAACATGCGGGTATCGACCCCCATCGGCCGGGCGATCCGACCCCAATTCTCCCAGGTGGCGACGTCCTGGGGATCGTTGGAGGCATAGACCAGACCGGTACGGCGGAAGCCGGTATCCTCGCCGATCGTGGCATCGAGATCGCCCCAAAGGCGCAGCGCGTGTTGGGCGAGCGGCAATTCCCGCGGATCGCGGTTCTGCTGGCGGCACCAGCCCCAGTTCCGGCTGGACTGCTCCGCCGCGATGGCGCCCTTTTCGACGACAACGACGGCGCTGCCACGCCGGGCCAGGTGCCACGCCGCCGCGATCCCGGCCATGCCACCGCCGATGATCACAACATCGGTCGCGGCGGGAATTTTCTCGGACGTGATGAGCGTCTGAACAGGTGGGGACATGGTGAGGTTCTTCTGTGCGGGGCCAATCCCCTGATGGGGGGCCGAAGGAAGCGGCCGATGCCGGACCCCGTGATCCTAGCGTGCCGACGCTCAATTCCGTGCTGAATGCCGCAGCGATTTGGTTGAATATTGTGTCCGCCGCCCGGTCTCAAGTGGATTGTGTTGAAGGCATTCGCCTATTGTCGGGATCGGTCGGAACCTCACCGACAGAACCAGGGCACCCTGGCCGACCGGCTCAAAGAGAAACGATCGGGAGGAGACCCATGGCAAGCGCGCAATCGGAAACCCGGGCGTTCGACGCTTTCAAGATGTCTGTCACCGACATCCGTGACGTCGAGCTGGGGCAACTCCACGCCCATTCGATTGCCGTGGGCTGGCCGCACCGGGCCGAGGATTGGCAGGCCCTGCGCGACGTCGGGCAGGGGCTTGTCGCCCTCGACGACATTGGCCGCGTCCTGGGCTCGATCATGTGGTTTCCCCATGGTGAGGACTTCGCCACCCTCGGCATGATGATCACGTCGCCCCGGCTGCAAGCCCTGGGCGCCGGCGAATGGCTGATGAAACAGGCCCTGGCGAAATCCGGCTGCCATCATTTCCGGCTGAGCGCGACCCGTGCCGGACGCCGGCTCTATCTGTCACTGGATTTCATCCCCGGGGAAACGGTGTACCAGTGTCAGGCCGAAGCGCGATGGCCCGGCGAGGCGCCGCCCCTGCCCGACCGGGCCCTGATGCGGCGGCTGGACAACAGCGACCTCGCCGCGGTGATCGCGCTTGATGCGCGCGGTTTTGGCGTGCCGCGGCCGGTCCTGCTGGCCAGCCTGTTCCCGGCGTCGGCAGGCTACGGCCTGTTCCGCGACGATCGGCTCGAGGCCTTTGCCCTGTGCCGCCGGTTCGGTCGTGGTTCCGTCATCGGTCCCGTGGTCGCCACCGACGATCACGATGCCATTGCCGTGGTCGCACCGCAGATTGCCGATCATGCCGGGCATTTCGTGCGGCTCGATACGAGCCGCGCCGAAGGCGAATTCTTCACCTTCCTGGCCCAGGTCAATCTGCCGGTGTTCGACACCGTGCTGTCCATGTCCCGTGGTGATGTACCGCGCGACCCCGCCGCCCCGAAAGCCGGGCAGCCCGTGACCTACGCCCTGGCCAGTCAGGCCCTTGGCTGAGTGCCATCCGACAGGTCAGCGGTTTCAAGTGATCACGTCGATCTTGCGGACCGTCGATCCAGGCCTGCAGGCCTGGATCAGCGAATGTCCGCCTCGTTGTCGCCATCGGGTCCTGATGGCAGGGAATGCGGCAGCTGGTCGAGAGACGCATCCACCTCGAACAGGAAAGCTGGATCGCCGCCGTACAGGCCAGGACAGGCATGTTCCGTCATCTTTCCCTCGCCTTGTGTCAGTCTGCCAAGCCCATGACGAAGGCCACGGCGGTATCCAGTTTGATGACGTCATCCGGTGTCAGGCGGCCGATGATCTGACCAATTCGCCCGCGGCGGACGGTCACGGGTTTATCCACCATGATCTGCGAACGGTCTCGCAATCCATTGTCGGGACGAGGCTCAATGGTGACGCGGAAATCGGGCGCATCGACCAGTTCGGACGTCGTCTGGCAAACCACCACCGAGGCATGGTGCGCCGGAAACGCGTCGGTTTGAATGACAACCGCCGGTCTCGGTTTTCCGTAATCACCGGCCGCAGCGACCACCACCACATCACCGCGTCGCATCGAACTCGGAAACCTCTTCGATCCAATCCAAAGCGGCCTTTTCAGCGGCCGGTTCCAGCCGGGCCACTTGTTCGGCGATGCGACGCCGGGTGACAGCCGTTCTGGCATCCGGCACGAAAAGCCGCACTTCGCGCAGCCCGTCGGCGCGCCGTCGCGACCACATCGCCTTCATTCGCTCCGCTGTTGTCGCCATTTCGAGCCTCCATGGTGGAACGCGTGATATTGTAACGCGTTACACCATACTGAGCGAGATGTCTGGTTCCGCGCTTTCTTTATCGATTCCATGTTCCTTCGCCACAATGCCGACATCAATGAAAATGAGAAGGCCACTCCTGATTTATTTGGCTACTGAGTGTACCTGTTAGCTCACACGGACGGAACGAAGGCGTACCATTACGTGTTTCGTGCTTCCATTTATGCCGCATAATTGATAGTCGACGTGACCTTATCCAACGTCCCCTTCATCGTAAGGGAGTTGCACCATCTATTCCTTGCCGGCTTCCCGGCGCACAATCCGTAAGAACGGCCCCTCCTTTCCGAGGGATCGGCCGTCGTCACGGCCGTCGTTACGATTGAAATTGAAATTGTTCGAAGCGATGCAGGGTTTCCTCGATCCGCACCTTGTGCGATGCCGTCGAACCGCGCCCGACCCAGGTCCATTGCTGCACCAGCAACGTACGGTTCTTGCGATCTGCCTTGAGATCGATGGCCGCCACGATCTGATCGCCGACGAGGACGGGAAGGGCAAAATAGCCGAAGACCCGCTTTTCCTTCGGCACATAGGCTTCGAAACGATGTTCATAGTGGAAAAACAGGCTCAGCCTCTTGCGCTGGATGATCAACGGGTCGAAGGGCGACAGAATATGAACGGCTTCCGCTTCCGGGGCCCGAAGGTCGCTCAGGGCCTCCGGCCGCGCCCAATGCTCCGCTTTTCCGCCCCCTGCGACGGCAACCGGCAGCAGTTGCCCCCGGCGCACCCGCGTTTCGATCGCCTCACGCACATTGGCTTTGCGCCGGGCGTCGAGATGACAAATTGACTCGAGGCTGACCAGCCCTTGCGATAACAAGGCCCGGTCGAGCAGATAGTTCACCACCTGCCGTTCCGATGCCGCCCGTGGCGGCTTGTCCCAACCGAAATGCCGCTCGATCAGTTCATAGGTCTTGAGCATGCCGGACCGCTCGCTGACCGTCAGCGCGCCCGTGTAGAAGGCCAGTTGCAAGGCCCGTTTCGATGGTTTGCGGCTGGCCCAGGCGTGGTCTTTCTCGACCAGGACGTCGTCGTCGATATCTTTGATCGACAAGGCGCCCTCGTTGCGGATCAGCGTCAGAACCTTGTCCAGATCCTCCGCCTTCACCGAATCGAACCAACCCGATGGCGATTGCCGGTGCCGCCTCATATCGGGAAGGAAGAAGCGCAGATCGCGGGTCGGCACATAGGACAAGGCGTGGGTCCAATATTCGAACACCGTCTTGTCGACGCTCTGCGCCCGGTGCAGATCCTCGCGCTGGTAGGTTGGGATGCGCGTCCAGAGGATATGGTGATGACAGCGCTCGATCACATTGATCGTATCGATCTGGACATAGCCCAGATGTTCGACCGCGGCGCGTGTTGCCTCGGGCCCGTCGCCGAAGGGGGCTGGACGGTCGAGCCGTTGGGCACGAAGCCAGATATGCCGGGCCTCGGCTTCGGTCAACGGAACGGGTATCACGGAGGACGGCGAAAGCATTGGTCGGGTACAGCGTGGTGTGGCCGGGATTGACGATCGGCAATCCCGCGCGTGGGGGGGGGCGTCATCGAATTTGCCACCGTCATGCTCGCGAACGCAGGCATCCAGGGCCACAGGCGCCATCGTTCGGAGCGTGCGGCTCCGGGCCCCCGCGTTCGCGAGGGCGACGGTAGCGAGAGATCCTCGCATTATCAGCGACGCGAGCCGGTAGATTATGCCGCATTCATGGCGGTGTCTTGATCGAATCGTTTCAGGGGCCCCTTTGGTGTGCAGGAACGGATGGTGGGTGAGAGACCCGCGGCTTACCGGATCCGGTCGAGCATCTGATAATACAGGCCGACCAGCGGCAGGAACCAGGGCTTGCCGAAATGGCCGGGGATTGCCGGCCAGGACAGGCCCTTCAGCGGGTTGGCATCGGCGCGCCCCAGGATCGCGTCAGCCATCGTCATGCCAAGATGCGTCGACAGCTGGGCCCCATGCCCGGAATAGCCCATGGCGTACCACACGCCATCGACGAAGCCGGCCCGGGGATAGCGATCCCGGGTCATGTCGATCAGACCGCCCCAACAATAATCGATCTCGATCGTCGCGATCTGGGGAAAAAGCTTCGCCAGACCGGCCCGGAGGATCTCGCCGCCCCGCGCGTCGGATTGCTGGTCCGAGGTCGCCGAGAACCGGGCCCGGCCGCCAAAGATCAGCCGCCGATCCGGGGACAGGCGGAAATAGTTGCCGATGTTCATCGAGGTCACGCAGGTGCGGTTGCCCGGCATTGTTCCGGCGATCTCGGCATCGCTCAACGGCCGCGTGGCGATGATGAAGCTGCCGACCGGAATGATGCGGCGCCGGAAATAGCCGAAATTCTTCGTCGTGTACGCCCCGGTGGCCACCAGGACCTGATTGGCGGTCACGGTGCCGCGCGGGGTCACCAGCGCATGGCGACCGTTCGCCAGCGTCCGTGCCGTAACCGGCGCTGATTCGAAAATAACGGCGCCGCGCCGCGCCGCCGCCGCGGCCAGGCCCGCGCCATAGCGCCCCATATGCATCATCGCGCTCTTGGGCGACAACATGGCACCGAAAAAGGGCGAACCGACCTCCGCCTTCAAGTCGCTCGCGCTCAGCAGCGCGGTATCGGGATCGACCTCGCGGTTCACCGCTTCGAAATTCCGCGCGATCGCCTCGAAATGCCCGGGCTTGGAGGCCAGCTTCAGCTTGCCGGCGCGCCGGAAATCGCAGTCGATCCCCTCCTCCGCGATCAGCGTCTCCAGGGTGTCGATCGAGGCGTCAAAGGCGCGGTAGAGCGCGATGGCGCGCTCCTGACCCAGTTCCGCCCGGGCGGCGAGGTAGCTGTGCGCCAAGCCATTATTGAGATGGCCGCCATTGCGGCCGGAGCCGCCGCTCGCGACCCGCTGCGCCTCCAGCACGACGACCCGCGCCCCCGCCTTTGCCAGTTGCCGGGCGGCACCCAGCCCGGTGAAGCCGCCGCCGATCACGGCGACATCGTAGTGCCCGTCAACCGGGCCCTCGGCCGCGCCGGCAAACAGCGGGGCCGTATCGCGCCAGTAGGGCACGAACTTCATGGGGAGGTTCCTTTCGTCACAAACCGACAAGGGCGGGCAAACCGGAAATGTCGGCGATTTCGCTATAGCCGTAATAGGGATTGGCCGGCTCGTGGCCACGATTGACCCAGACCTTGTTCTTGATGCCGAGGTCATGGGCCGACATCAGGTCGTAGCGGAACGAGGACGAGCAGTGCAGAATGTCCTCGGGCCCGCAGCCGAGGCTATCGAACATATATTCGAAAGCCCTGAAGCGCGGCTTGTAGGCCTGTGCCTGTTCGGCGGTGTAGACCGCATGAAATGGCGCGCCCAGCGTGGCGACGTTCGACATGATCTGGGCATTCATGGCGTTGGACAGGATGACCAGCGGGATTTCCCGGGCCACCTTGGCAAGGCCCGCCGGCACGTCGGGGTGCGGTCCCCAGGTGGGAACACGCTCATAGACCATGCGGGCGTCTTCGTCGCGGAAAGTCACGCCGTTGCGCTTGCAGGTCCGCTCGAGGGCATTGTGAACAACCTCGGCATAGGACTTCCAGTCGCCCAGGATTTCGTCGAGACGATAGGCCGCAAAATTCCGGATGAATTCAACCATCTGCGGCTCGCCGAGCCGGGCGCCATAGAGATCGCGCGCGGCCTCTGCCATCTGGAAATTGATCAGCGTGCCATGACAGTCGAAAGTGACGTATTTCGGGCGGAAATGGCTCATGGTCCGATCCTTGGTGCAAAGCGGGGTCTGTTCTTCGGTCCTGATTTTAGGCTTGGCAGGACCATCGGGCTCGACTGAATTGCCCGGTGCGAAAGCAGATTGTTCCGTTTCCTTCGGGCCATTTGGCATATGGTTGGGAAGGCTGGCGCCCAGCCCGGATGCCCCGATCCGGACGCGCCCGGGGGTGTCGGCCCTGCGGCAAAAGCGCCTGCGGCATAAGATGCGGCAAGCCCCCGGTGCCACGGCGAAAGATAGCGCCGAACACGCAGCCTTCAGACGATCTACCGGGGGCGCCGGCTCAACACTGAGGGCAGCAGATCACAGAGGCTGCCCATGCACACACAATCGGTCGTAGCGCCGACGGTCGAACTTCTGGCCTTCGGCCCACAACATCTGGAAGGGGCCGTCCGTCTGTCACAGCAGGCGGAATGGCCGCATCGGCGGGAAGACTGGCGTCTGGCCCTCGCCCTGAGCCAGGGCGTGGTGGCCGTGGCCAACGGGACGCAGGTCATCGGGACGATCCTGATGACGCCTTACAGGAACGACGCCGCCACCATCAATATGGTGATCGTCGACGCGGCCCAGCGCGGACGCGGCCTGGGTCGCGAGCTGATGAATGCCGCTTTGGACCGGGCCGGATCGCGCCCGCTTCGCCTGATCGCCACCCGCGAGGGCCTGCCCCTCTATGAACGGCTGGGCTTCCAGGCCATCGGAACCGTCGTCCAGCATCAGGGCGAAGCCCCGGCCCTGGCGCCGCCGCCGGACATCACCCCGGCGGAGCCCGGCGACATCCCGGCCCTTGCGGCACTGGACCGCGTCGCCTTCGGCGCCGACCGGCACGCGCTGATCGCCCATCTCGCCGTGCTTGGTCCCTTCATGGTACGGCGCCGCGACGGCAGGATCACCGGCTTCGCCGGCCTGCGCGCCTTTGGCCGGGGCGAGGTCATCGGCCCGGTCGTCGCCACGGACGCCGAGGACGCCCGGTCGCTGATCACCGCCGCCATCGCGGCCCGCCCAGGCCGCTTCGTGCGGGTCGATACCGGCAGCGACACCGGCCTCGGCCCCTGGCTCGCGACGCTGGGGATGCCCGCTGTGGGCGGCGGCATCGTGATGCAGCGGCCCGTCATCGCAGCGGCCCCGCCCGCCTTCGTATCAACCTTCGCTCTCGCCAATCAGGCCCTTGGCTAACCAGGAAGCCATCATGCTCAGCAATTCCCTGATCGAACTCGACCGCGCCCATCTGATCCATCCCGTGGCGTCCTATCGCGGCCACGAAAAGGCCGGCGTCCGCGTTCTGAAATCCGCCAAGGGCGCCGTCATCACCGACGCCGCCGGTCATCAACTCGTCGACGGGTTCGCGGGCCTGTGGTGCGTCAACGCCGGTTACGGCCAGGACAGCATCGTTGAGGCCGCCGCCCGCCAGATGCGCGAATTGCCCTATGCCACGGCCTATTTCAGCCTGGGCTCGGAGCCGGCGATCCAGCTGGCGGCGCAGCTGGCGGAACGCGCTCCCGGCGACCTCAACCATGTCTATTTCACCCTGGGCGGATCGGATGCGATCGACAGCACCATCCGCTTCGTCCGCTATTACTGGCATGCCAGGGGACAGCCGCAACGCGACCAGTTCATTTCGGTGGAACAGGGCTATCACGGTTCCTCGACCGTCGGTGCCGGGCTGACCGCGCTGCCAGGCTTTCACGCCGGCTTCGGCGTGCCGCTCGACTGGCAACACAAGATTCCGTCGCACGATGTCTACCGCAATCCGGTCGGCAGCGATCCGGCGGCGATCATCGCGGCCTCGCTCGCGGCACTGGAGGCCAAGATCGCCGATGTCGGCGGCCCGGACCGGGTCGCAGCCTTTTATGCCGAACCGATCCAGGGATCGGGCGGGGTGCTGGTGCCGCCGCCGGGCTGGATGAAGGCCATGCTGGAGCGCTGCCGCAGCCACGGCATCCTGTTCATCGCCGACGAGGTGATCACGGGTTTTGGGCGCACCGGACCGCTGTTCGCCTGCACGGGCGACGGCATCGTGCCGGATTTCATGACCACGGCCAAAGGACTGACCTCCGGCTATGTGCCGATGGGGGCCGTGTTCTTGTCGGACACCGTCTACAACACCATCGCCGACGGCGCCGGCGCGGCGGCGGTCGGCCACGGCTACACCTACTCGGCCCATCCGGTCAGCGCCGCGGTCGGTCTGGAAACGCTGCGGCTCTATGAAAACGGGCTGCTGGCAAACGGCATCAAGGCCGGAGCCCAACTGATGGCGGGGCTCAACGCGCTGAAGGACCACCCGCTGGTCGGCGATGTCCGCGGTCGCGGCATGCTCGCGGCCATCGAACTGGTCACCGACAAGGCGCGCAAGACCCCGCTGCCCGCCGCCGCCGAACCGGCCCGGCGCATCTTCGACCGGGCATGGAACAACGGCCTGGTGATCCGCGCCTTTGCGAACGGCATCCTGGGCTATGCGCCGCCCTTGTGCTGCACCACGGACGATATCGACGCGATCATCGAGCGGACGGCCCGGACGCTGGACCAGACCCTGGAAGATCCGGAGGTGCGCCGGGCCTTGCGCTGACCCGGCGTGACGGGTGACGGGTGACGGGCGCCAGACTCTGAAATGTCGCGGATCCCGGCACATTCGCAATTATGTGCCGCGCCGCCGTGTTTTTCAGAGTCTTCTGCCAGATCCAACGGCGAAACTGAATCACTCAAAAGAACCGGAAAACCGGTCAGCCTCCTGAAGATACGCGCGCTTGCGCGCGCACCGACATGCTGAACCAGCGGAATATTCTGCTGAATCCAAAACGACCCGCAGGGTCACGGCAACGGGGGTAAGACATTGGTCAAGGGCCTTCTGACCTTCAACTATCTGACATTCGACGTCGTCGGGACGCTGATCGATTTCGAGGCCGGCATCACCGGGTGCCTGGCATCGATCGCCGACGAGGCCGGCGTTTCCGTCGACGGCGAAACCGCCCTGACGCACTACCGCAAAGCCCGTTATTCCCCGGACGCCACGCTGTTTCCCGATGACCTCGCCCGCGTCTACGGCGTGATTGCCCCCGCCCTCGGGCTGCCCCCCGGGCAACACTATGGCGACCGGCTGCGTGAGTCCGCCGCAACCTGGCCGGCCTTTGCCGACAGCAAAGCCGCCCTGGCGCGGTTGGCGACGCGCTACCGGCTGATCGCCATGACCAACGCCCGGCGCTGGGCTTTCGATCATTTCTCCCGGGAATTGGGCAATCCGTTCCATGCCGGCTTCACCAGCGACGACACCGGAACCGAGAAGCCAAACCCCGCGTTCTTCCAGTCCGTCTTTGACTTCGTGGCCCGCGAGGGCAGCGGTCCGGACGACATCCTGCATGTCGCCCAGAGCCAATATCACGACATCGGCATCTCGCGGAAACTCGGCATGACCAATTGCTGGATCCAGCGACGGCACGCCCGGAACGGCTATGGCGGCACGATCGAGCCCGCCGAATTCACCAGGCCGGATTTCCATTTCACATCCCTGGTGGCGTTGGCCGACGCCGTGGACACGGAGGCCAGACAACAGCGCAACGCGTAGCCGGCACCGGCACCGGCATCACGCCGAGGGGCAGCCCATCAACCACAGGAGACAGGGGACAACATGAGCGACGTGATCACCAATTGGAACAAGCCCGATGACACCATGGTGGAAGACGCGATCCGCCGCGGCGCATCGCGCCGGGAATTGCTGAAGATGATGATGGCCGGCGGCGCCTCCCTGGCCGCGGGAAACATCATTTTCAACCACGCGACCGCCGCCCTGGCCGCCACACCGGTCAAAGGTGGCGCCCTGAAGGCGGCCGGCTGGTCATCCTCGACGGCCGACACGCTTGATCCGGCCAAGGCCTCGCTCTCGACCGACTATGTCCGCTGTTGTTCCTTCTACAACCGGCTGAGCTTCCTGAACGAAGGTGGCACGCCGCAGATGGAGCTGGCCTCCTCCATCGACAGCAAAGACGCCCAGACCTGGACCGTCAAGCTGCGCAAGGAGGTCACCTTCCACGACGGCAAGCCGCTGACCGCCGACGATGTCGTGTTCTCGTTGAAGCGCCATCTCGATCCTGCCGTCGGATCAAAGGTCGCCAAGATCGCCGCGCAAATCACCGGCGTCAAAGCGATCGACAAGTCCACCGTCGAGATCGCACTGACCAGTCCCAATGCCGATCTGCCGACCATCCTGTCGATGCATCATTTCATGATCGTGGCCGATGGCACCACCGACTTTTCCAAGGGCAACGGAACCGGCGCCTTCACCTGCGAGAAATTCGAACCCGGTGTCCGATCCATCGGCCTGCGCAACAAGAATTACTGGAAATCGGGCCCGAACGTCGATTCCTTCGAATTTTTCGCCATCAGCGACGACAATGCCCGCGTCAATGCGCTGTTGTCCGGTGATATTCATCTGGCCGCCTCGATCAATCCGCGCTCGATGCGCCTGGTCGACACCCAGAAGGGCTTCGTGCTGTCCACGACGACGTCAGGCAACTACACCAATCTCAACATGCGTCTCGACAAGACGCCGGGGCACAATAAAGATTTCGTCGACGGCATGAAGTATCTGGTCAATCGCGAGCAGATCGTCAAATCGGCGATGCGCGGCCTGGGCATCGTCGCCAATGACCAGCCCGTGTCGCCGGCCGATTTCTTCCACAACCCCGACCTGAAGCCCAAGCCCTACGATCCCGACAAAGCGAAATTCCTGTTCAAGAAGGCCGGGCTGTTGGGCCAATCCATTCCGGTCATCGCATCCGACGCCGCGACCTCCTCGATCGACATGGCCATGATCATCCAGGCCTCCGGTGCCGAGATCGGCATGAAACTCGATGTCCAACGGGTTCCCTCCGACGGCTACTGGGATAATTACTGGCTCAAGGCCCCGATCCATTTCGGCAACATCAACCCGCGCCCAACCCCCGACATCCTGTTCTCGCTGCTCTACGCCTCGGACGCGCCGTGGAATGAGAGCCAGTACAAGTCGGAGAAGTTCGACAAGATGATGCTCGAAGCCCGGGGTTCGCTCGATCAGGCCAAGCGCAAAGAGCTCTACAGCGCGTTGCAGGTCATGATCGCCGACGAAGCCGGCACCTTGATCCCGGCCTATCTCTCGAATGTCGATGCGATCACCGGCAAGCTGAAAGGTTTGGCCCCGAACCCGCTCGGCGGCATGATGGGCTACGCCTTCGCGGAGTATGTCTGGCTCGACGCCTGACGCGATACCCCGCCGGGGCTGCCGGCATCCCCGGCGGCTCCGTCATCACCCGTTTTGCGGCCCCGCCGCCCCCTCCAACCTTATGCGGAGTCACAGCGTGAGAGCACGGGTTCCGTCCCTCGTCCTGAGCAGACTGCTCATCGCCCTGGTCACGCTGGTGATCGTCTCGTTCGCCGTGTTCTTTGCCACCACGCTGCTGCCCGGCGACACCGCATCGATCCTGCTCGGCCAGGCCGCGACACCCGAGGCGGTCGCCGGTCTGCGCACGGCGATGCATCTCGACGAACCCGCTTTGTTCCGCTTCCTGCGCTGGTGTCTCGGACTGCTGCGGGGTGACCTGGGCACCTCCTATGCCAACAATATGCCGGTCGCCACGCTGATCGCCGGGCGCCTTGTCAACACGCTGAAGCTCGCCGGGCTGACCGCCCTGATCTCCGTGCCGCTGGCCCTGACGCTGGGCATCACCGCCGCGATGTGGCGCGGCTCGGTCTATGACCGGATTGTGACCATCGTGACCATCGGGGTCATTTCGGTACCGGAGTTCGTCGTCGCGACCTCGGCGGTTCTGCTGTTCGCCGTCTATCTGAAATGGCTGCCGGCGCTGTCCTTCACCAACGAAATCCACAGCTTCTATGATCTGTTGCGCGCCTATGCCATGCCGGTCATCACCCTGACCTTCGTGGTGTCGGCGCAAATGATCCGGATGGGCCGGGCCGCCGTGATCGAGACCCTCAACACGCCCTATGTCGAAATGGCGCTGCTGAAGGGAGCCTCGCGGCCCCGTCTGGTCCTGAAACACGCCCTGCCCAACGCGCTCGGCCCGATCGTCAATGCGATGGCCCTGTCGCTGTCCTACCTGCTCGGCGGCGTCATCATCATCGAGACCATCTTCAACTATCCCGGTATCGCCATGCTGATGGTCGACGCGGTGTCGACCCGCGATCTGCCACTGATCCAGAGCTGTGCCATGATCTTCTGCCTCGGTTATCTTGTGCTGATCACCGCTGCCGATGTCATCGCCATCCTGGCCAATCCGAGGCTCCGCTGATGACAAAACGCGCCACCGGTCTCATCGGGTCGCGGCTCGGCTACCGCATCAATCTGGTCGGGCTGATCGGCTTCGCCGTCGTGCTGTTCTGGGCCGTCATCGCCCTGTTTGCCGCCGATCTCATCCCCTATTCCGTCGGTGAGATCGTCGACACCGACTATTTCGGGCCGATGCACCCGGGATTGTGGCTGGGATCGGACTATCTCGGCCGCGACATGCTGTCGCGGATCCTGATGGGGGCGCGCTATACCGTCGGCATCTCGCTGGCGGCGGTGACCATCGCCTGCGTCACCGGCGTCGTGCTCGGCATGGCCGCCGCGGTGGTGCGCGGCGTCGTTGATAGCGTGCTCAGCCGCATCCTCGATGCCATGAACTCGATCCCCAGCAAACTGTTCGGCCTGATGGTCGTGGCCGCCGTCGGCTCCTCGATCCCGGTCCTGATCCTGACACTCTCGGCGATCTATATTCCCGGCGCCTATCGCTTCAGCCGCTCGCTGGCGGTCAATATCAACACCATGGAATTCATGACCGTCGCCCGGATTCGCGGCGAGAGCCTGGCCTATTTGATCGGCGCGGAAATCCTGCCCAACATCATCGGCCCGGTGCTGGCCGATCTCGGCCTGCGCTTTGTTTTCATCGTGCTGCTGCTGTCGGGCCTGTCTTTTCTCGGGCTGGGCGTGCAGCCGCCCTATGCCGACTGGGGCGCGCTGGTCCGCGAAAATCTTGGCGGTCTGCCCTTCGGGGCGCCGGCGGTGATCGTGCCCTCGATCGCCATCGCCACCCTGACCATCAGCGTCAATCTTCTGATCGACAATCTGCCGCGGAAGATCCGCGACCGGAGTGCCCCGTGATGGCCAATCTCGTCGAAATTCGCAACCTGAAGGTCGAAGCGACCACCGATTCCGGGCGCCGCGTCGAGATCATCAAAGGGGTCAGCCTGACCATCGCCGAAGGCGAAAGCGTGGCCTTCATCGGCGAGAGCGGCTCGGGCAAGACGACCATCGCGATGACCCTGATGGGCTACGCCCGGGCCGGATGCCGGATCTCCGGCGGCGACGTCTGGGTCGATGGTGACAACATGGTCACCCTGTCGGAGAAGCAACGGGCCGCCATCCGCGGCACCAAGATTGCCTATGTGCCGCAAAGCGCCGCGGCCGCCTTCAATCCCGCCGCCACCATTATGGACCAGGTCATCGAGGTGACCCGCATCCATGGCCTGATGTCACCGGCCGCGGCGCGACGCAAAGCCATCGAGCTGTTCCGGGCCCTGTCCCTGCCCGAACCGGCCGCGATCGGCAACCGCTATCCCCACCAGGTCTCGGGCGGCCAGTTGCAGCGGCTCGCGGCGGCGATGGCCCTGATCGGTAATCCGAAACTGGTGATTTTCGACGAGCCGACGACGGCGCTGGACGTCACGACCCAGGTCGAGGTGCTGCGCGCCTTCAAGGCGGTGATCAAGCAATATCGAATTGCCTGCGTCTATGTCTCCCACGACCTCGCGGTGGTCGCCCAGATCGCAGACCGCATCGTGGTCTTGAAATCAGGCCAGACGCAGGAAATCGGCACGACCCATGACATCCTGACCCAGCCCCGGCACCCCTACACCCAGAGCCTGCTGGCGGCGTTCAAACCGAAGCCGCACAGCCGGACCGCCGCCCCGGAAAGCCCGTCGCACCCGCTTCTTGAGGTCGACGCGATGACCGTCGGCTATGGGCCGGTCCAGCGCGACGGGCAACCGCTGATCGTTGCGGTCCGGTCGGTCAGCCTGAAAGTGGAGCGGGGCCGCAATCTCGGCATTGTCGGCGAATCCGGCTGCGGCAAGTCGACCCTGGCCCGTGCCATCGCCGGCATTCACCCGGCCCACGCCGGTGACATCATTTTCGATGGCCACGAACTGTGGAACACCGCCCGCAAACGGACCCGCAGTCAGTTGCGCGAGCTGCAGATCGTGTTCCAGCACGCCGACACCGCGCTCAACCCGGCCAAGTCGATCGAGGACATTCTCGGCCGCCCCCTCGCCTTCTATCATGGCATGGACCGCAAGGCGCGCGACGTCCGGATCAATGCGCTGCTCGACATGGTCCACCTGCCCCGCACGGTGCGCCATCGCCACCCCGGCGAGCTGTCGGGCGGCGAGAAGCAGCGCATCAATTTCGCCCGTGCCCTGGCCGCGGATCCCAAGCTGATCCTGTGTGACGAAATCACCTCGGCCCTGGATACGGTCGTGACCGCGGCGGTGATTGAGCTGCTCAAGGAGCTGCAACGCGAACTCGGCCTGTCCTACGTCTTCATCAGCCATGATCTGTCGGTGGTCGAGGCGATCTGCGACGAGATCATCGTGATGTATCGCGGACAAAAAATGGAGGAAATCACCCCGGCGGAGCGAAAGGCGCCGCAGCATCCTTATTCCAAGCTGCTGTTTTCCTCGGTGCCCCGGCTCGACCCGTCCTGGCTCGACGCCCTGCGCCAGGATCCCGACCAGGTGCGGGACTATTGCCAGCGTTGAGACATTCGGGCACTGACCGGATTGCCGGGGGGCGGGAAACCGGCTCGTGGCTCGCGTCGCTGACAATGAGAGGATCTCCCGCCACCGTTATGCTCGCGAACGCGGGCATCCAGGGCCCCAGGCGCCATCGTTCGGAGCGTGCCGCTCTGGGCCCCCGCATTCGCGAGGGCGACGGTAGCAAATTCAATGACGCGGGCCACTAGACCGGGAACAGGCTGGTCAACGGCATATGCGCCTTGACGATCGGCGATTTCAACACGACAAAGCTGAAATACTTGTCGATGCCGATATCCATGTCGGTCAGGTTTTCCATGATCGTCTGATACTCACCGATCCCGGCGGTGACAAATTTCAGCATATAATCATACCCGCCCGAGACCAGATGACATTCCAGCAACTGGTCAACCTTCCTGATCGCGGCCAGGAACCGGGCAAAATCGATCTGCCGGTGATTCTTGAGTGTAATCTCGGTGAAAACCGTCAGGACCTGGCCAAGCTTTCCAATATTGATCTGGGCGGAATAGCCTTCGATATAGCCTTCCGCCTGGAGCTTCTTGACGCGCATCAGGCAGGGACTGGGCGACAGGCTGACCAGTTCCGCGAGCTCGACATTGGTGATGCGGCCGTTTTTCTGCAGTTGATAGAGGATCTTGATGTCGATCCGATCCAATTTCATGGCAGATCCATCCAATGAAAGACCGACGCCGGAATTCGGCAGCAAAACATTCTGCCGACCGGCCGGAAAGAGCTTAGCATAGCACGAGGTTTTGTCCATCGTGGAGGATTCTCCCTTCCAGAACAATCGTTCGCCGCGTCGGCCATCAACAAAATGATATGCTGCAGCGCCGCGATCTCCAGTGCCGCCAACCGGCCGGGAACCCCTAAGGTCCGGATGCTGATTCTGGAGTTTCATCCCATGCCCGCGCCGTTGCAGCCTATTCAATCCACCCCGCAAATCCCGGACCGCGCCGATGCCGTCGTGATCGGTGGCGGCATTGTCGGTGTCTTCGCCGCCTATTACCTGACGATGCGGGGGCTCAAGGTTGCCCTGGTGGAAAAGGGCCGGATCGGCGCCGAACAATCCAGCCGGAACTGGGGCTGGTGCCGACAACAAAATCGTGATGCCCGCGAATTGCCAATGGCGACCCACAGCCTCGACCTGTGGCAGCGCTTTGGCAGCGAAAGCGGCGAGAACACCGGCTTCACGCGCTGCGGCCTGCTCTATCTCAGCAATGATGAGCGGGAACTGGCGACCTGGGCGCGCTGGCGCGACTTTGCCCGGACCGTGGGGGTCACGACCCGGATGCTGGACAGTGCCGCGGCGACGCGACACGGCCATGCCACAGGCCGGACCTGGAAAGGCGGCGTGTTCTCACCGACCGACGGCATCGCCGATCCGGCCAGCGCCGCCCCGGCCGTGGCGCGCGCCATTCTGAAACAGGGGGGCTCGGTCCACCAGAATTGCGCGGCCCGGGGCCTGGAAACCGCGGGGGGACGGGTCGCCGGCGTCATCACGGAACAGGGCACGATCCGCACCCCGATCGCCATCATGGCCGGCGGCGCCTGGGGTTCCTCCTTCTGCAACCAACTCGGCATCCGCTTTCCCCAGGCCTCGATCCGCTCCTCGATCCTGGCGGTTTCCCCGGGTGCCGCGGGCCTGCCTGACGCGCTGCACACCGCGGCGATCTCCGTGACCCGGCGCGGCGATGGCGGCTATACGCTCGCGATCAGCGGACGGGGCCGCGTCGACCCGACCCTCCAGCAACTGCGCTTTGCGCCGCAGTTTCTGCCGATGTTCCGACGGCGTTGGCGCAACCTGCTCCCGGGGGGGCTCGGCGGCATCAACGCCGGCCACGAAACGCTGCGTCCCTGGCGCCTGGACCGTCCGACGCCGATGGAACGCATGCGCATCCTCGATCCGACACCCGACCAGGGCACGATCCAACGAACACACCGCCGCGCCCTGGATTTGTTGCCGGCGCTGAGAACCACCACCGTCACCGCCGCCTGGGCCGGTTACATCGACAGCACACCCGATGGCGTCCCGGCGATCGGAGAGATCGGCGCCCTGCCCGGTTTCATTCTGGCCGCCGGGTTCAGCGGCCACGGATTCGGGATCGGACCCGGGGCGGGCCATCTGATCGCCGATATCATCACGGGTGATGCGGCCATCGTCGAGCCAGGCCCCTATCATCCCCGCCGCTTCGCCGGGTTTGCCGTCGGAAAGGTCGCCGAATTCTGACGAGGACCGGGCGACCAGGACGACATCGCCCTGATCACGCCGATCGGGGATCTCGCCCGCCGGCGCCCAGGGGGTCAAGGGCGTGCTCGCTCGTCACCTTGAGGACCTGGAGCCCCGGTTGACGCGGCACCCGTACACGGTACTGGTCGCTCGTTGAACAGTTCAGAGCCGTTTCCGATCACGTTGGATCGGAAACGGCTCTAGGTCTTTGTTTTGTCGCATTTTCTACGCCCAACCGGAACCCACTTGGTCGGAAAATGCTCTAGCGCCAAGCCCGCTGAGATCCGCCAATTCCTCCGGGGCGAACTCGGCGGGGCGAGAGCCCAGGAGCTTGCCGTGCGCATGCGGGCGGCCGGATTGCCAATCTGATGAATGGCTTGAACAAGTGTCTGATATAATGGGAGCCGCATCGCCGATGATTGCGGGTCCGTCGCAAATAATCCGGTCCTGGTCTCATATAATTCGGTCCCGTGGTGCGCGAGAGTCTCACCGAACCTGCTCCAGAATCACACGATGATATCAGGTCGAACCGCCGATGATTGCGAGCCGTTACCTTTACCGTACATTTTTGCACGAATGGGCCTTCACCGCCATCGAAAGCGGAAATTCCGCGATGCGCAGGACTGGTTCCGTATCGACGAAAAGTTATCGCGGGCCGCGCAGGCGCCGCCGGGTATCGGCCGTATAATATTCAGGCGCCGTCATCACCGATGCACGGCTTGGCCTCAGCCAGGCGAATCGGCAGCAGTCGTTGCCTGTCCGTCGGCATTCCCGGTTTTTTCTTGGAGAGTCCTTGTGTCGCATTTCCACACCTCCGTTAACGACGATGATCCCTGCGCGATTGATTGCCACATTGGAAGTCGTATCCAAAATCGCCGGGTCTTCCTGGGCCTGAGCCAGGAAGAACTTGGCGTTGCCATGCGATTGAGCGTCCGGCAGGTTCAAGCCGCCGAGCGAGGACTTCGTCGTGTCAGCATCGGCGAGTTGTATCACTTGGCGGAGGTGCTCGACGTTCCAGCGTCGTATTTCCTCGACAGCCGATGGTTTACCGCGACAATCCTCGCGTCAAGAGCAGACATCGGATGATGCCGAAGGAAAAACCTTCGATTGCTCTGTACCACGAGCACGCCCTCGACCACATTCGCCACCGCGTTCCATCGGGTCAGGCCCGGCGTCACACCGAAATTGTCGCTGGTCGATAGATTGCCACCGTCAAGAAGTAGACGATGGCGTCATCTCGCATAACCGGCATCCCGGCGACCGGGCTGCCTCCCCCATCGATGTTACGCCAACGTGCTTTGCCGCGATTCCTGACGCCACAGAACATTACATATTAGTTATGAAAATGCGGATTGACAATCAATAAAGCCAACGCTAGCGTTAAGCTTGTGATGTATATTGATATAATATCTTCTTTATCATTAATAAATTTTCATGATAAAGTTATTGCGTCACACCATGCATAAATATATACGTTGCATTATATTGCCGTCGCTATCGCTACAAGAATTTGTGGCTAAATAGGAAATTTACTGATTTTTTTACAGAAACGTTCCCGTTCCACGATAGATCGTGGAACGACTAGAGAGATTTTGACTGGAATATCTGTTGAAATTTTTGATGTTTTTGAAGTATACGACCGCTTTGCGATCGTTTGTGATGTTCTGTCTACGCCTATGGGTCACAAATTGGGGCTATTGCTATCACTTCCGGAGATTGTGGGGAACTCTTTCGATCCTACCGGAGTTCTTGTCGTCGCCCGTCGGCCGACCTCCTGGAGGGATCATCACCGAACCGATCGGGCGGAGGACTCGATCGGACGCCCGCACGGCGAAATAAAGTCTGTGTTCGTCGGGCGCGTGGATGCCGGAACGCAAATGTCGAGATTGCTGTCCTGACCTCATCCGTAATCAACCAAGCTATCGTCAAACTCATGCTGCAACGCAAAGCCTATCGGTTTCGGCTGGAACCCGATGTCGACCGCCAGATGATACTGGCGCGCTTCGCCGGATCGTGCCGCTTCATTTGGAACCGTGCCCTCGCTGAACAGAAATCACGACTGGCGCGCGGCGAGGGCACCGCCGGCTATGCTGAAATGTGCCGGTGGCTCACCGGCTGGCGCCATGCCGAAGAAACCGCGTGGCTGGCGGAGATTCATGTCCATCCCCTTCAACAAAAGCTCAAGGATCTGGACCGTGCCCTCCGCGATTCTTTTCGGCCCCAGGACGATACAGGGCGCAAACGTTTTCCCCGCTTCAAGAACAAGAACCATGGTGACAGTTTCCGCTATCCGATATCGGTGAAAGTGATAGCGGTTCGCGAGGGCTGGGGACGGGTATGGCTCCCCAAGATTGGTTGGCTGAAGTACCGGGCGAGCCGGCCCGTGGAAGGCACGATCGCCCAGGCGACGGTCAGCGAAAAGGCCCAGCATTGGTTCATATCGATCCAGACCGAGCGTGAGGTCGCCGATCCGGTGCGGTCCGAAGCACCGGCCATCGGTATCGATCGTGGAGCCTCGTGCTTTGCGGCCGGTTCGGAAGGTACGATGTTCCAACCACCGGACAGTTTCGAGCGGATAGAACACCGGTTGAGCCATGCCCAACGTGCACTGGCCCGCAAACAGCGGGGCTCCGCCAACTGGCACAAGCAGAAGAAGCAGGTCACCCGCCTGCTCGTCCGGGAGGCCAATGCCCGCCGTGACTATCTTCACAAGACATCCACGACGATCGCGAAGAACCACGGCGTCGTGGTCCTCGAGGGCCTCCCGACCCGCCAGGGCTCGCGAGCGCCTGACAGTGCGGCCCCGGCCCCGGTTACGGCCCCAGGCGGTGCGGTCCCGGCAAAACGCCGCCTCAGCCGGCCGGTTCTGAGTCAAGGATGGTTCGCCTTCCGCACAATGCTGGGATGGAAATTGTCCGAAAGGGGCGGACAGCTCATCCTGCTCGCGTCGCACGACATCCGCCGCCAATGTTCGGTTTGTGGTCACGTCACCCTTGGGAATCACGAGGCCCAGACCACATTTACCTGCGCCCAGTGCGGCAATACCCAATCCGCGGACTGCAATGCAGCCCGTAACATTCTCAACGCGGCGGGGCACGTCGCGTATGCCTGCGGAGGGATACCGCCTCGGCGGCCCGGTGAAACAGGAACCGACCAAACGGCGGCGTAAGCGCCGCCAAAGGAATTCCCGGGACTACAGATCGGGAAGGATGCCAAAGATGATACACTTGCGCCTTTATCGCGCGAACTGGTCTTCGCCAACCGGTGAAATCTTCCGATTTCACCTTTTCGAATACGCTGAGGCGACGCCGTTTTGCCTCCACCCGCGACGCCCCGGCCGTGGCGCGCGCCATTCTGAAACAGGGGGGCTCGGTCCACCAGAATTGCGCGGCCCGGGGCCTGGAAACCGCGGGGGGACGGGTCGCCGGCGCCCGGGGCCAATCCTTCCGCCTATGCCTCGGAAAAAACCTGCCAGACGCGGCGCACGACCGGAGGGTGCGGCCTGCGTTTCATGATCATGGACAGCGACAAGGTGGGCATTATCGCGTCGGTGATCGGGGCGAAGCGAACACCGTCAAAGGCCAGTCGCCGGATCGAGTGCGGCAGCAGTGCCGCGCCCAGGCCGGCCGAGACCAGGGACAGCATTGTCAGGGCCGCGTCGCCTCCTGAACCACCTGCACCTTGATCCCCGCCCGGGCGAACGTGTCCATGATGCCGGCATGGAACACCGGCCCCTGGGTCGACGGAAACAGAATCAGCCCGCACGCGGCGACCCGGGCCAGGCTGACACCGCCGCTTTCCCCGTCGTCGGGCAGAACCGCGATCGTCTCCTCCGGGGGGAACGCCGTGACGGTCAGCGCTTCGCCGGTGCCAAACGGCGGGTGCGCGAAGCCGACATCGATGCTTCCGTCCGCGAGCGCGGCCAGCTGGTCGTTGGCCGAGATCTCAACGAGAACCGGGCGCACATCGGGAAGCGCCTGTCTCAGGCGGGCCAGACGCCGGGGCAGGCGATCGTAAAGTGCCCCCGAAACAAAGCCGATCCGGATGGTGCCGGCGCTCCCCTGCCCCGCCGACCGGGCAAGGCGGGCCGCCGCGTCCGCGTGGAGCACCGAGGCCCGGGCCTCGTCGATAAAGCCGGCGCCCTCCGGCGTCAGCGCCAGACGCCGGTTGACCCGGTCGAACAATCGAACACCCAGTTCCCGTTCCAACCGGGTGATGGACTGACTGAGCGGCGGTTGCGCCATACCCAGGCGCAGGGCCGCGCGGCCCATATGCAGTTCGTCGGCGACGGCGAGAAGGTCGCGGCCGACCGACGCTGCGACCTTGCTCAGCCATTTGACCAATGCCGCCTCGGTCCGGTTCGTTGAACTCCCCGGCGCGTCGCATTACGTGCATCTCCAGCCGACACCGGCGCGGCAACAATTCCTGGACGCCGTTCTTGCCTTCACGACACCGATGGAACGGTGAGGATGGCAATGAGCGGATCTCTCGCCACCGTCATGCTCGCGAACGCGGGCATCCAGGGCCACAGGCGTCATCGTTCGGAGCGTGTGGCTCTGAGCCCAAGCGGTCGCGAGGGCGACGGTCGCAAATTCGATGACGCCCCCAAGAGGTCTTTGTTTTGTCGCATTTTCTACGCCCAACCGGAACCCACTTGGTCGGAAAATGCTCTATCGGTTAAATCCCGCCCCTGCCTCCGAGGCCTCCAAACAGCCATAGCAGCACAACAATGAGAATGACCGTGCCGAGGACGCCACCCAACCCGGCCCCGCCATAGCGACCATGCGCATAGTAGCCGCCGCCACCGCCGAACAGAAGCACCAGTACGATGATGATAACAATTGTACTCATTGCCTATGGCTCCCGCCTTGGTTGATTGAAACACGCGCTCGCAGCCCCAGGGGGGGGCGCCCGTCGTGGTGAGAACCCGGCCGCCGCGGCCCCACCTTCTGTCAGTCCCCGGTGTTGTATTTGAATTCCGGAAGGGCCTTCAGCGAGTCTTTCGTGGCACCGGGGAGCACCATCTGCTTGTCTTTCACCTGGAGCGAACTATAGGGCACCACGACGTATTTCGAGCCCACGCCCAGGAAGCCCCCGACCGACAGCACCGCGAAGGGAACCTTCTCGGTCGGTGTAACAATCAGATCGTCGATCCTTCCCACGATCTCCTGGGCCTCATTGACGACGGTGCTGCCCACCACTCTGGATGTCCGGTAGCCCATCGCCAGCGATGCGGGGTCGACCTTCGTCAAGGCGACCGTTTGCGGCGCGCCTTGCGAAAAGGTCGGGCCGCTCAGCGACACCACGACGAGGGCGGCGCCCACCAGAATTCTGATCGTGTTTGTCACCGGTTGCTCCTATCGAGTGGTTTATGCCGTGCGGTGCAGACTCTTGCGGGCTGAAGTGACGCCGCGCTGCGGCGCCACCTGCGCCTCTATTCCTTCAGCACGTCCTTCAAGCCGCCGATGGCGTTCTGAACCTTGCCCTCGGCCTTATCGGCCTTGCCATCGGCAGTCAGCTTCGAGTCGCCGAGAACCTTGCCGGCGGCCTCCTTGATTGCGCCCTTGGTTTGCTTTGCTGCGCCAGCGATACGATCTTTGTCCATGTCGTCGTCACACCGTTTGTTGATGTCTTCACGGGAACCTCCCGTGACGGTGCCCTTCACCTTGTCGGCGGCGATGAGCGATCCGGAGGTCATTGAAGCGGCTTCGGACATTGTAAAACGCCCTTGTATGACGCGGATATCACCATATTTCAGGCTGGTACGCCGAAGTTCGCGAAAGATTCGCCTTTTGTACGAACGAATCAGGCGGTTTGATGATAGCCGCAAGTAATCCCGCGACGGCAGCCTCGGAAACTACTCAGGCTGCCGCGCGAGGTGGCGTTTACCAGGTTCGTTTTTCCAGAGGCACTGATCTATGTAATCCACCGCGGCGTAGCGCGAGGCGGAACAAGGAAGTCTTTCGGGACGATCGCAACCGATATCAGGAGAGCGCCTGGAAAGAGACAGTGGCGCGGGCGCCTCTCACCCGCAAGAATGCCAGCGGTTCTCCTTTTGGCGACGACGCGTTGGGCTTTCGCCCAAACCCAACGGGGCCATGCCCCAGACCCCTTTGTTTTTATCAAAATAGAGGGGCGTTCGGGGTTCACCCCGAGCGGGTGCGGGCGGCAGCCCGCGGGCCGACAGCCAATCAGCATCCGGAGGCGAAATTCTCCCCCGGCTCAGGGGCCGGTGTCGGGCGTACGCCTTCACGGCATGAGACTTTCACTGACGAGGCCATGCCGGCGCCCACAACACCCCTACCCGCTCACGCCAGCCCGGGAAAGTCACGCTGGGCCTGGTCCAGGCTCTCGATCGTACCAATGTCGCGGTGGTAGTCGGCATTGTGATAGGTGCAGATCCGTCCCAGAAAATGCGGAATGATCTCGGTGCTGAGATCGATCACCGGCTTGCCCAGCGCCGCCAGAGCGGCGATCACCGCCGGTTCGAAGATATAGACCGCGGCGTTGGCGCGGTTGCCGGGCGGATCGCTGACCTTTTCGAAAAATCCGGTCACGATCCCGTCGCCGGTCTCGGCGACGATACCACAGCTCTGCGGCGTATCGCTGTCGAACGTCATCATGGTGATCAAGACGCCGGCCGGACGCTGCTGGTGGCGCCGCACGAATGCCCTGACATCGAACCGTGTCAAATTGTCGGCATGCGCGACCAGAAAGGGGCCCTCGTCAAGAAAGGCGCGCTGGGCCAGGATGGTGCCCCCGGTTCCCAGCAGGCGCTCTTCATGCACCAGAGACACCCGATCGTGCCAGGGTGACGACGCGACGAATGCGCGAACCGCATCGGCGAGGTAATGGGTGTTGACCCGGGCGCGTGTGATCCCCGCGACGAACAGCAGATCGAACCAGTAGCCCAGCAAGGGTCGCCCCTGGACCGGTGCCAGGCATTTGGGCACCGTTTCGGTCAGCGGCCGAAGCCGGGTGCCCAGGCCCGCGGCCAGCAGCAACGCCTTCATGCTCAGGGCCTTTCCAATTCTTGGACAATTTCCTCGATCCGCAACGGGGTATTGCCGACGCGACCGACCTGGCAGGCGGCGACGATCGCGCCCAGATAGGCGGCCTGCCAGATGTCCATGCCGGCGCACAGCGCCATCGCCGCCGAAATCAGAAAGGAATCGCCGGCGCCCGCGACATCCTTGGGCGCGGAATTGAGCGCCGGCAGCCGGTCGAGAATATAGGTTCCGTTTTCCTTGGCGAGGACCAGGATGCCCTCGGCGCCCAGCGTGATCACAACATGGGTCGAGCGGGCGGCCATTTGCAGACTGCTCGCAATCTCGGCCAGACCGGAATCCCAGTCATGGAGCGCCAGCCGGGCCTCGCGTTCCGTCGGCGTGATCAGCAACATGTCCTTGAAGCGGCCGATATCGGCGACCTGCGACGAGGCCTGGCTGTCGGCCACCATCGCGACGCCGGCATCGCGGCCCAGCGTGATCAGCCGGTCGACCAGCGCCTGCGGCAGACAGCCATAGTTGAAATCCGAAAACACCAGCAGATCGGCCCCGGCGATCTGTTCCTCGGCCGCGCGATAGATCCGCTCGGCAATCTCGGCACTGATGGCATGTTGGCGCAGTTCGCTGACCCGCAGCAGCGTCTTGCCGCCGGCGCGGTAGCGCATCTTCAGCGTGGTCGGCCGGCTGGGATCCTCGATGATCGTCGTGGCGATGCCCAACGCGTCCAACCCCGCCCGGCCATAGTCGGCGATGGCATCGTCACCGGCCACCGAAAGATAATGCACGCCGGCGCCCAGCTTGGCGGCGTGGGCCGCGACAATGCCGCTGCCGCCGATGAAGCGTTTGCGCGCAATCGGCCGGACCACGATCGTCGGATCCTCCTGCGACATGCCCAGCGCGTCGCAATCGATATATTCGTCAACGATCAGATCGCCGATCACCAGGACCTTCATCGCGGCCAGCTTCGCGAGTGCCGGGATCAGCCCGGCGACCGAAAATCCGTGACGGGCCGGATAATCCCGGGGCTTGGCAATGCTCGAACCGTTGATCCCGGCATATTGCCGCTCGAGAAGGTCGAAGGAGGCAAAGCTCATTTCGCCGGAGGAGAAGCTGAGCTTGCCGCCATAGGCCGCCACCGCCTCGGCCTCGGGATTGTCGAGCGCTTCAAATTCCTTGCCCTTCAGCACGATGTCGGGCCGCAAGGCGCCGATCAGCACCACCGGTGGCACGCGCAGCAGGAAGCAGTAATCGACCATTGCAATCGCGCGCATGCCTTCCAGACGCATGTCACTGGGCAGCAGGAAGCGCTCATGGACCGTGCTGGCGGCATCCGCCGCCTCATGGCGCGGATCGCCGCCCGGATCGGCGATGCGCTCCAACACCCCGACCACAAGAAAATCGCTGCATTCCGCGGCGAATTTCAGCAGCCGGACATGGCCGGGATGCAGCACATTGAATAGGCCTGAGACAAAGGCGATCCGCGCCCCGGGCGGGACCTGGTCGCGGATATCGGCGACGATTTCGGCCAGATCACGGCTGCGGTCGGCATCATGCATGAGAGTTGTTCCTGAGGACGATGGGCAGGCTCGGGGCCGGGTCGTATCACCACGCCGGCGACCTGGCTTTCAGCCTACCCCGAGATCGTTACCGAAACCGGAATCCCGGACGCCAAATCCGGAGCGATTTCGATCAGCGGCCGGCCGACGCGACCCGCTTCCAGATCGTCCAGGGCCTCGTTGATCTGATCCAGCCGGTAGCGGCGCGTGATCAGCTTTTCCAGCGGCAGACGCCCCTGACGGTACAAATCAAGGAAGCGCGGGATGTCGCGGTCGGGGACACAGCGACCGCCCCAACTGCCCCGGATCTGCCGGCCGCAAATCAGGTCGTAGGGATCAAGCGCGATCCGCTCCCCCTGCCGGGGATGGGAGGCAAAAACGCACAGCCCGCCCTGCGGCCGGACCGCGGCGAAGGCCTGCTCGATCACCCGGACCTGTCCCGACGCCTCGACCGCGAAATCGAGACCGCGTCCCCCGGTCAGGGCGCGGATCGCGGCCAGCACGTCGCTATCGCCGGCATCGATCAGATCGGTCGCCCCGAATTCGCGCGCCAAGGCCAGTTTTTCCGGCACCCGGTCGACCGCAATCACCCGGGCGGCATCACACAGTGCGGTCGCCATCAGCGCGCTCATGCCGATCCCGCCCAGGCCGAACACGCCGATCGTGCTGCCCGGCGGCGGTTGCAGTTCGTTGAGCACGATTCCGGCACCGGTCGGCACCGCGCAGCCGAACAGGACAGCGATGTCCATCGGAATGTCGTCGGGCAGGGGCGTAAGCCGGTTCTCTGACACCAGGGCATATTCGTTGAAGGTGGTCACCCCACCCGCATTGATCCTGGTGTCACCGCACTGGTAGTGCGCGCCGCCCGCCTCCAGCCCCGATCCCTTGATCCAGCCCAGAATCACCCGGTCGCCCGGCACCACCTTGGTGACGCCGGCACCGATCGCCTGGACGATCCCCGACCCTTCGTGACCGAGCAGATGGGGCAGCCAGGCGTCGGGGCCGCGGCCGCCACGAACCTCCATCAACTGGCTGTGGCACACCCCGCTAAAGGCGACACGGACCAGAACCTGGCCGCGGCCCGGCGCGGCAAAGCCGATGTCGCTGCGCAGTTCCAGCTTCTGTCCCTGGGTTCGCAACAAGGCCGCGCGCATCGTCGCTGCCGTCATGGGCGTGGCATCCTCGATCAAGGGGCTGGTCCCCGGTATCATCGCTCAGAACGGGCCGGTGAACCAGGCGCCCGGGACATCATGCGGGTGGGTGCGCCGGGCGGCCAGCGGGGCGCTGTCGATCGGGCGTTGCAGCATCGCGGCAACGGCATCGACGATCTGTTCGGCACGGACGTGATAGGTCCGGGTCAGGGCCGGGCTGGTCGCCTCGGGGAAATCGGGAACCGCGAGGCGGCGCGGCGCGGCCTGGAGATCGTTCCAGCCCCGTTCCGCGATACCGGCGACGATCTCACCCGCGACGGAACCGGTCAGGGATCCGGTATCCAGCACCAACAGCCGGCCGGTGCGCTTGACCGAGGCCGCAATCATGTCCCAATCGAGCGGGCGGATGCTGCGCAGGTCGATCAGATCGGCCGCGACGCCATGATCGGCCAGGAAATCAACCGCGTGCAACGCTTCGGCCGTCATCGTCGACATCGCGACAATCGTGATGGCATCGCCCCGGCGCAGCCGCTGGGCCCGGCCCAGCGGCACCCGGACATCGCCCTCGGCAACCTCACCCTTGAGGTTATGCAGCCAGCGATGTTCCAGAAAAATCACCGGGTTGTCGTCGAAGATCGCCGACAGCAGCAGGCCCTTGGCATCGCCCGCGGTCGCCGGCATCACCACCTTGAGCCCCGGGATATGAGCAAACCAGGCCTGAAGGTTCTGGGAATGCGTCGGTCCCTGGCCCCAGCCGCGCCCCATGATCATGCGGATCGTCAAGGGCACGGCGCGGCGACCGCCAAACATGAAATGCCATTTGGCAGCGTTGTTGACGATCTGGTCGAGCGACAGCAGCGCGAAATCCAGCCGCTGATGGGTCAGCACCGGGCGCAGTCCGTACAGCGCCGCGCCGACACCGATCCCGGTCATGGCGTTTTCCGCGGTCGGCATGTCGAACACCCGCTCGGCGCCGAACTGGGCCTGCAACCCCGCAGTGGTGCCGAATACGCCCTTGGGGTCGTCGGTGCCCAGGCCGTAGCAGATGACGCGCGGATCGATCGTCAGGGCGATGCGCAACGCGTCATTGATCGCGGCGGCGAAGGTGAGTTGCGCCATGGTCAGGGCCCCGCATACAGATCGGTGAAGGCGGCGCCGGGTTCCGGGAACGGCGCGGCCTCGGCGGCGGCGAAAGCCTGCGCCACTTCGCCATCAATGTCAGCGTCCAGGCGGGCGACCATCGCCGCATCGATCACCCCGCGTTCGATCAACCGGGCCTGATGGCACGCCACGGGATCACGGGCCTGCCACGCCCGGAATTCGGCCTCGCTGCGATAACCGATATCGTTGTCATAGAAGGGTCCGCAATGCTCCAGCCAGCGATACGTCGCCAGCTCGAGGAACCACGGTCCGCTGCCGGCGCGCAGCGCCGCCACCGCGTCGGTCATCAGCGACCAGACCTGCTCGACATCATTGCCGTCGCCGCTGGCGGTGCGCGCCCCGATCGCCGCCGCGACATCGGCGATACACCGGCCCGCCGGCTGGCGCTTGGCCAGCGGGGTATAGACCGAATACAGATTGTTTTCGCAGACGAACAGCACGGGCAGGCGCTTCAGCACCGCGAAATTCAGCGATTCATAGAACACCCCGGCCTCGATCGCACCGTCGCCCAGGAAAATGCAGGAGATCTGGTCGGTCCCGGTCTGCTTCATGCCCAGGGCCAGGCCGACACCGACCGGAATCGTACCGCCGACAATCGCGGTGCTGCCCATGAATCCGGCGGCTTCGTCGATCAAATGCATCGACCCCCCCTTGCCGCCGCTGCAACCGGTCGCTTTGCCATAGATCTCAGCGATCATCGCGGTCAAATCGCCGCCCTTGCCCAGATAGTGGGCGTGGGCGCGATGCCCGCTGACCGCCAGATCCTCGCGCCGCAACGTCACGGCCACCGCCGCGGCAACCGCCTCCTGGCCGACCGACAGGTGAACCGGGCAACGCATCGCGCCTTCGGGATAACGCCGCGCGATCTCCAGCTCGACCCGGCGGATCCGCTTCAGATGGTACAGCAGATCGCGGCTGACGCCGGCGTCGGGGCGCGCGCTCATGGAATGAACCAGTAATAATCCCCGGTGTAGCCGACCGCGGCAAAGAACGCCGTCCAGTCATCGACATGCATGACGGTCTTCGCGGTCAGGTTCCACGCCTCCATGCGCAGCCGCTCGGCGTCATCGCGATAGGCATCAACCGTGACGAAGGCCTGGCCGCGGCTGACCCGCATGATTTCCCGCAGCGCCCGGGCCAGGTCATCGCGTTCCAGATTGTGCACCGTGTTGATCGCGATCACGACATCGAAGGACCGGTCCTCAAACGGCAGCGCCCGGGCATCCGCGACCTGGACCCAGGGTTTGACGTCGTCGAGCGCGTTGTCGATGGCATATTGCGACACATCGATGCCACGGATCGTGATGCCGGGGATCGTTTGCGCCAGGTCGTGCAGCATGAAGCCCTTGGCGCAACCAACATCAAGGACGCTGCTGGCGGCCGACAGGCCAAAATGATCACGCAGGGTCGGGATCACCGGCTGCCAGAAGCGCGGATGATAATCGAACCCGCCATAGCCGGTCCGGCGATCGCCATCAAAGAATTCCCGGCCGAATTGCCGGGCGATCGCGCGATCCGCTTCGGTCTTGGTGGCACCGCGGTCCTCGACATTGCGTTTGGTCCGCGGGTAGTTGACCAGCAGATCGATCTCCTGCCCCATTTCGCCTGTCCTTGCCTGTTGGCCCCTGAGCCGGAATATCAGGGCTTATGTTGGTAGTCGAGCGGTTGGTGACGCAACGCGTCAAAATGGTCGCGGACCCAGGAAATGCAGGCGTCGAGCCCGGCATCCAGCGAAACCGTGTCGGACCAGCCCAGGCTGCGCCGCAGCTTGCCGCTGTCCAGCATATAGGCGGAATCCTTGCCCAGGCGATCGCCAACCATTTCGACGCAATCCTCGAACCGGACGCCGAGCCGTTCGCAAATCCGGGCGACAATGTCGCGGATCGCGACGATCTCATTGGTCGAGATGTGATAGGTCTCGCCCAATTGGCCATCACAGGCGATCTGCCAGGTCGCCCGCGCCACATCACGGATGTCGATGAAGGCGCGACGCGACTGGCCGCCGCCGTGAAGCTGCAATTTCCGACCCAGCAGGATGAACAGGATGGTACGCGGAATGATGCGATAGAGCTGCTGACCGGCGCCATAGACATTGGCGGCGCGGGTGAACAGCACCGGAAAACCATAGGCCTCGAAATAAGTGCGCAGGCTCATATCCGCGGCGGCCCGTGATACCGCATAGGGCGTGCTGGGACGAAACGGCGTGTCCTCGGCGATGAACCCCTCGGTGCTGCCATAGACCTCGGGTGTCGTGACATGAACATAGCGCTCAAGAAAATCGAGCCGGCGCAACCGTTCATGCAGCCGGACCATTGCCACGACATTGGTCATCATCCACTGGTCGGGATGTTTCCAGCTTTCACCGACCATGCTTTGGGCCGCGAAATTGACGACGACAGGGATGCGTTGCTCGCGCACCAGCGCGTCGAGCGCGTCGAGGTCGTGGTTGAGGTCCAGGCGATGAAAGGTGAAGCGGCGTTCGCCCGCGCCCCAGCGATAGGGCAGGAAGGCGTGATGCGGTTCCTCGGACCGGCTGACGCCGATCACCTCCAGCCCCTGGTCGAGCAGGAAGGCGACAAATGACGCGCCGGAAAAGGAATTGCTGCCGATAACAAGGACCTTGTCGGCCATGATTCAGGCGACCTGATCACGGTGACGGTACAGCCACTGCATCAGCAGATGTCCCAGGATCAGCTGGATGTCCTCGCTGATCTGCATGTCGTCGATCGCGAAATGCAGCGGCACGTCGGCCAGCGCCTTGGCCTGCCCGCCGGAATAACCGAGCACCGCATAGCTGCGCATGCCGATTTCCCGCGCCTTCTCCAGCGCCCGCAAAATGTTGGGCGAATTGCCGCTGCCCGAGAACGCCAGCAGCACGTCGCCGGGGCGCGCCAGGACCGCCAATTGCAGGGCGAACACCTGATCATAGCCCATGTCGTTGGCCAGACAGGTCAGCACGGAACTGTTGGCCGGCAGCGCCGTCACCCGCAGCCCGGATCCTGGTCGCTTGGAGATGCCGTAGAGAAAATCATTGGCCAGGTGGATGGCATTGGCCGCGCTGCCGCCATTGCCGCACAAAAACAATTGGCGACCGGTGCGCCAGCAATCCAGCAATTCCTGGCCCAGGCTTTCAACGCCGCTGAGATCGGTTGTTTCGAGAACGGCGCTGAGGCGCTGGAGATAGTCGCGGATGTCGTTTCGCATCTGTCGGCTTCGTCTCTGTTGGGGTGGGCCCCGGCGATACCACCGCCCGCGGTCCGCGGACGGCCCGAGACGATCCGTTGACCGTCCTTCTAACGGCCGTAACCCTGCTGCATCCAGCGCAGATTATAGCAGCGATCCTCATCCTTCAAGGTGCCAGATCGGACCGCGGCGGCAACCTCCTCAATCGCGATCGCGACATTCTTGCGCGGCCGGAACCCGGTCGCCAGCAATCGGTCGGAATTGATGCGATAGGAGCGCGGATCGTTGGACGGTTTCACTTCGATCTCGGCCGGCACCACCTGGGTAACACGCTGGGCAATTTCCAGGATCGATAAATTCTCGAAGCCGGCATTAAAGATACCGTGATGTTCCGGGTGATCGAGCAAAAACAGGTACAGATCGGTCACGTCGTCGATGTGAATGTTCGGGCGGATCTGGTCGCCGCCCAGCACCGTGATGTGGTGGCGCAGCAGCGCCTGCATGGTCAGCAGATTGACCGCGACGTCGAGGCGCATCCGGGGCGAATAACCGCACACCGTCGCCGGCCGCACGATCTGCACCACCATGTCGCCGGCATAGCTCAGCAGCACGCGCTCGGCGACCATCTTGGTCTTGTTGTATTCCGACAGCGGGATCAGCGGCAGGTCCTCGGTGACCTGGTCCTCCGCCTTGACGCCATAGACGCTGCCCGACGAGGCATAGATGAAGCGGTGAACCCCGGCCCGCCGCGCCTTGTCGGCCAGCTGCATGGTCGCCAGACAGCTGATCTCCCAGGTCAGCTTGGGATCAAGGTCGGAGCAGGGATCGTTGGCCACCGACGACAAATGGACGATCGCCGCGACACCGTCGAGATCGACGCGATCGATCGCGCGGATATCACCCTCGATCACCGTCAGAAGCGGGTGCGGCGCCAGGAAATTGCCGAACCACTGAATGTCGAAGACCACGACCTCGTGCCCTGCCGCAAGCAGTTTGGGAACCAGGACGCTCCCCTTGTAGCCACAGCCACCGGTGACGAGAAGACGCAAAGGTTCCTCCGTACGCGAAAAGATCCGGGCTCACAAAGATCGGGCCTCGCTCAGACCGGGGGATCAAAATGACGCGGTGCGCGTCGTGGTCACAGCCGAGCGGGTCATGCCGATATAGCCTGTCCGCGGCCCTTTGATAAGGGGTCCCGTGATCGCCGCCCTGGAAAGATCGGCGCCGAAAGCCTATCCTGGAGGCAACGGAGAGGACCACCCCGGAAATCCGCCTCTGCCATCGCGCAAATGCCTAACAGCTGTCAGACATTTATCGCAGCCAGCGAAATCGGCCGGCGCCAAAATTACCCGACCCAACGCAAACGCCGTTTTGCCTTTGCCGCTAAATCCGCTAGAACAGTCCCGACAGGACGTTGTCCTCCCGCTTTTTGTCCCTCCCGGAGACCCTTGATGGGTGAAATCCCCCTTGCCAGCGCCCGGCCGGCGGCGGTCGACGATGCCAGCATCCTCGACCGGCCCCCAGATCCGGCCCCGCCGAACCGTCCCCGGTACAAGAAGGTGCTGCTGACCGCGTCCCCAAAGGGCGGCAGCGGCAAGACCACCTTCGTCAAGAATGTCGCCGTGATCGCCGCCCATAACGGCCTCTCGGTCGCCGTGATCGACTTCGACCGCCAAAAGACCTTGTCGAAATGGTGGGCCCGTCGCCCGGAAACCATGCCGCGGATCGAGCATTACGAAGCACCGCTCAACGGCGCCCACGAGATCGGTGAACTCGACGACTATGATCTGCTGGTGATCGACACGCCCCCGGGCATCGAAGACCACCCGGCCGAGATGCTGGCGCTGCTCCAGGTCGCCGACCTGATCATCGTCCCGACCCGTCCGGGCTGGGACGATCGCGAATCGGTGATCCCGTTCATGCGCTATCTGCGCGATCGCCATGCCAAGGCGGCGTTTTTGCTCAATGCGACGCAGAAGGGCACCAAGCTGCTGGACGAGGCGCGGCGCAGCCTGCTCGCCGTCGGCCCGCTATGCCCGATCGACATCCGCCAATTCATCGACATCACCACGACCAGCCCGCTGGGTCTGGGCGTGATCGAGGTCCGTGGCGCCAGCGGCGGCGACGACTTTGTCAGTGTCTGGCACTTCATCCGTAACGAATTGGGCCTGTGAGGCGGGGATGAGCTTGATCCAGAAATCCATCAGCAAGACCACGGCTGCCGCCCGCTTGCGCGACGACGAACGGGTCGGCGAGCTGGAGCGTGTCGTCCAGGACTTCAAGAACCGCGAGGAGTTCGTTGCCGAGATCACTCGGCTGTGGCGCCAGGCCCAGGAGAAATTCCTGGTGATCGGCCGCTACCTGCTCAAGGCCAAGGCGACCTTGCCCCACGGCGACTATGAAAGCATGATCGATTCCGATCTGCCCTTTGGCCGCAAGACCGCGTTCCAGATCCGCGCCGCCGCCGAGGCCATCGACAGCCGCCGGCTGTTGCCGGAGGAGGCGCCGCCCAGCTATGCCACGGTCTATGCCCTGGCCTCGCTCAGCGACGAGCAGCTCGCGATGGCCCGCGCCCGGGGTCTGGTCCGCCCCACCATCAGCCGCCCCGCGGTGCTCGCTTTCAAGAAGTCGCTCAAGACCGACCTCGATCCCACCGCGCCCTTGCGCCAACGCCTGGAACAGCTGCTGGAACGGCGCCGCAAACTCGATGCCGAAATCAACCGGATCAAACTTCAGCTTGGGGCCGAGATTATCGAGTATGACACGGCGCCCGCGCCCGAAGCCGCGCAATAGCGTGGTCCACGAAACCGGAGTGCCCCCGATGCCGCCAGGCCCCGATCCGACCGGTCCGCTGCCGCCCCGGTTCGACGATGCATTTCGCGACCAGCTGGAAGGCTTGCTGCGCTGGCGCCGCGACGTGCGGCGCTTCCGGCGTGACGCCCTGGCCCCGGGCATCCTCGATCATCTTCTCGACCTGGCCTGTCTGGCGCCTTCGGTCGGCTACAGCCAGCCCTGGCGCTTTGTCCTGGTCGAAGACGTCAGGCGCCGGACCGCAATCCGGGCGAACTTTGTCGACGCCAATCAGGACGCGCTGGCCGCCTATCACGGCGAGCGCGCGCAGCTTTATGCCCGACTCAAGCTCTCGGGTCTTGACGACGCACCGGTCCAGCTCGCGGTCTGTACCGATCCGACGACCATGACCGGCAAGGGTCTGGGCTGTCGCACCATGCCCCAAACCCTGGACCAATCGACCGCAATGGCGGTGATGACGCTGTGGTTGGCGGCCCGCGCCCAGGGCGTTGGCGTCGGCTGGGTTTCGATCCTTGACCCGGTGGCGGCGATCGCGGCCCTTGACGTGCCCCCGGCCTGGCACCTGACCGCCTATCTGTGCATCGGTTATCCCGAACAGGAGGCCTCAACCCCGGAATTGGCCCGCTTGGGCTGGGAAACCCGCGACCCCGCGGGCCGGGATTTGGTGCAGCGCTAGTCGGGTGCGCCATCGAATTTGATACCGTCACCGTCGCGAACGCGGACATGACGCTGGCCAGAGATCCTGTCATTTTCGATGCTCTGCTCGGCAAATTGTGGCTGGAACGCGGTGGCATCCGCGTCGTGGCCACCATCCGAGGGGGCGCTGAGTTCGGTGCATCCTGGCACAAGGCCGGCTGCCGGGAGGGGCGACGCCTCGCGCATGACGATTTTGCCGCGGTCGCGGCGGACCTGATCCGGCGCGGCGTGACCAGCCCGGGCCGCATCGCCGGCGAAGGTGCATCGAATACCGGAATTCTTGTCGCCAATATGCTGACACGCTACCCGGAACGGTTCGGCGCAATCCTTTGCACGATTCCGGTGATCGATATGCGTCGGTTTCGGGCGTTGTCCGGCGCCGCACCCTTCGTTGACGAGTATGGCGACCCCGATAGCCTCGAAGACTGGACGTTTATGGCGAAAATATCGGCCTACCACACCGCTGAGCCTGGCAAGTCCTATCCGCCGATTCTGATCTGCACGAATCGCCGTGACGATCGCGTTCATTGCGGCCATGGCCGTAAGATGGCGGCGAAGCTCCAAGCGATGGGTTACACGGCCTATTTCTATGAAGAGGAAGCGGGAGGCCATGCCCACGGCCAGAACAGCGCGGACGTCGCGACATTCTTCGCGCTGGGCCATCGTTTCCTGCGCCACGTCATCGGATGGGAAGCCGAATGAACGATTTTGGCGGCGGCCGCGGGCTGCCGCCCGCACCCGCTCGGGGTGAACCCCGAATCCCCCTCTATTTTGACAAAAACAAAGGGGGCTGGGGCATGGCCCCCGTTGGGTTTGGGCGAAAGCCCAACGCTTCGTCGCCAAAATGAGAACCGCCGCCCAGCACCGCTATCGCCACGACAAAGCCCCCGCGCCGGGAAAGTGATCCTTGGCTGAGCGCAGGCACTCAACCAGGGATAGGACCGTTTCGAATGACGCGGCGCGGAAATCGCTCGACACAAGGCAGGTCAAATAACACCCGCCCCGTCGTCGTCGTCGACGGCCACCCGGCCGGCATTGTATCAGAATCCTCGCCGGCTGGTGGGGTGCGTCGCTGAAAATGAGAGGATCTCTCACCACCGTCATGCTCGCGAACGCGGGCATCCAGGGCCACAGGCGCTATCGTTCGGCGCTTTCGGCCCCGGGCCCCGGCGTTCGCGAGGGCGACGGTCGCAAATTCGATGACGCCCCCCCCCACTAATCAAGCGGATCGGCACCCCTCGCTTATCTATTCGCCGGGAAGACGGCGTCGATGTTCATCCGGATGCGATCCTCCCTTTTGGCCCGCCGATGCCGGCGGCGCCGCATGGCTCGGTTGGTGGACAGCGGGCTGATGAACCGCCGGTCGCTGGGCGGCCGGTTGACGAGCCGCCGGCTGATGGAACGCCGGCTGACGCGGCGCCGCCTGATGATTGGCGGGTTGCCCGGCCGGTCGCGCGGCTTGCGCGCCACTAAATGGATGATTGCCGCCGGCGTTCCGCGCCGCCGGCCGGTTCGCGACATGCGCGGGAGCACCGCCCGCAGCCGGTGCCGCGTGCGTCGCAGCGGGTGTCGGCACCACCGCCGCCCGCGTTGCCGGGCCCGAAGCCGGCGTTGTCCTCGGCGCCGCGGCGCCACCCGGGGCTGCCGCCGGCGCCGACGGCGTCACGGCCGCCGGATGTGCCGGTGTCGGCGCGACCGCGCCGCGACCGCCCGACATGACGTGGCTCGCGGCCACCCCCGCTGCCGCACCGACCGCCGCACCCGCCGCGGCGGCCGCGGCCGGATGTTCCAGAACAGCGGCAGCACCCGGACGGGCCTGACCGGCCTCCGGCGCCGCTCCAGCGGCCGCGGCCGGATTTTGCCCCGCCGCCGGCGCGCCCCCCGGTTCATGGCCCTGATGGGCCTGGAACGCCGCCGCCGAGGCCGCGGCCGGATGGGCCATCGTCAGCGCCGCGGCCGGCGGCACCCGCGCCCCGGCCGCGGGACCGCCAACATGGGCGGCCCCCACCGGGGCGGGCAGGTTGACCCGCGCCGGATCCGCCATTGCGACCCGGCCAACCGCCACGCCGGAACCCGGATGCGCCGCAAGCGCCGCCGCCGCGACCGGGCGCGCCCCGGCAAAGGTGTCGCGCGGCACGACCGTCGCATAATTCACATTGGTGAAGCGCCGGTTGTCATTGATCACCGTAATATTGTTGATCACGTTCCGCGACACGTTGACCTGATTGACGCTGCGCAGATAGTTCGGGCTGCAGGGATAGCTCGGATGCCACGGTTCATTGGGGCCCAGGGCGATCCAGGCCACGGCCGCGCCGATCGCGGCACCCACGATCAGCGGCGCCGGATCGCCAACCCAGGCGACCAGCGCCGGGGAATAGGCCGGACGCACCACGACGCCAACACCGACCCCCGGGGCGACCGGGATCCAGCTCCAGCGATCCTCGTAACGGATCCAGCGACCATAGTGGAACGGGGCAAAACCCCAGGGGGCATCATCGACCCAGGTCCAGCCCCACGGATCGATCCAGGCCCAATGGCCATCGTGATAGGGCGCCCAGGTCGCGCTGACCGTCGTCGGGGTCCAGACCTGACCATATTGCGGAACCGTGCGCCACGTGCCGTAGTCGCCAAGCGCCGCAGCGCCCGGCACGGCCCGCACCGCGACCGGCACCGGCCGGGCAAACAAGGTCCGATCGCGCTGATCGCTCCAGCCGTCAAAGCCATCGGGAACCGCGGCCGCCACCACGGCGCGCGGTGGCGTGTCGATGCTCAACGTCGCCTCCGAACCGCTCGAAACGATGAGCGGGCCACTCGCCAGGTTCAACGCCAGTCGGCCCCGGAACACCGCATCCCGGGTGCCCTCGACCGCGGAGCCGGCAATGATCCGGTAGTCGCCATCCTCGACCAGGTCCAGATCACCACGCGGCGTCTCGACCCGGTAATGTTCATCCGACGGACGGCCATTCAGGCTGATATCGACGCGGCCCTGCGGCACCGCGATCACAATATTCTGGTTGTCGAGTTGAACCACGTCGACCTCGGTATCGGCGTCGAGCCGAACCCGGGCCGCCCCGAATTCCAGCTCGGCACGACCACCGGCATCGGTCCACAACGCCGTCGACGGCGCCACCGGATAATTCAGCGCCGCCGGGCTCCATTCTGCCGTCGGCGCCGGATGGAAACTCGCCGGGCCGTCGAGCAATGCGATCCGGCCCACCCGCGTCGGCGGGTCGGCGGCCGGCGTCGCGGTCGCCGGCGCGCTTGCCGGGGCCACCGGGACCACCGCCGCCGACTCCTGGGCCCAGGTTGGGGAAACCGCAACCACCAGACTCAAGCCCAGGACAAGACCCCGGGTCATCTGCGTTCTGCATCCGGAATGCTTTTCCGGTCCGGTTCTGCTCGGCATGATATTTCCTTTCCTGCACCCCTAAAGAGGTGTGCCATCAACGACCGCGGTTTTTCCCCGCCGGCAAAGTCTCTTAACCAACACAGCAGGACCTCAAACTATTCCCCGCGGGCCCGTTGCTCAAACGGCCACGACCTGGCGGCGCCGGGCGCGCCGCGCCGCCAGACGATCACCGATCACGAGATAGATCGCCGGTGTCGTGTACAGCGTGAACAGTTGCGCCATCAACAGGCCGCCGATGATCGCGATCCCCAGCGGCCGCCGCACCTCATAGCCCGGTCCGGCATCGACCGCGAGCGGCACCGCGCTCAGCACCGCGACCAGCATGGTCATGGTGATCGGCCGCACCCGCTGCCGCGCCGCAACCCGGATCGCCGCCAGCGGGCTTAAGCCCTGGTTGCGTTCGCCGTCCAGCGCCAGATCGACCATCATTACGGCGTTCTTCATCACCATGCCGACCAGCAGAATGCAGGCAATCGTGGTCACCAGGGTAAACGGCGTGCCGGTCAGCCACAGCGCCAGCAGTGCGCCGAACAGCGCGGGCGGCAGGGTCGACAGGATCGTCACCGGATGGGCATAGCTTTCGTAAAGGACCCCCAGCACGATATAGACCGTGATCAGGGCCGCGGCGAACAACAGCGCCTGCCGGCCGCCGCTCTTGGCGGCTTCGCCGGCCTCGCCGCCGAACTCGGTCTTGACCTCGTCGGGCAGGTGCGCCGCCGCTTCGGCGCCGCGGATCGCGGTGATCGCATCACCGATCGAAAAACCCGGCTTCACATCGAAGGACAAGTACGCCGCCGGGAACTGGGCGCGGTGGCGCACCCACATCACGGCATGGGCGCGCCACGGTCGCGTCAGCCCGATCAACGGCACCTGGCCATCATCGGCCTTGGCCTGGGCCCGGGGCACATAGAGCTCGCGGACCACCGAGGGATCGGTCTGCGATGCCGGATCGACCTCCAGGATCACCCGTGAATAGTCGCTGGGCAGGTACAAGACCGCGGTCTGGCGTTGGCCGAAGGCGTCGTTGAGAACATTGTCAATCGCCTGCGGGGTCACGCCGAGGCTGGCGGCGCGCAGCCGGTCGATCGCCAGCCCCGCCTCCAGCCCGCTGACCTCCCAACTGCGGATCACGTCGGTGACGGCGGGCAGTGCGCCAAACCGCCTGCGCATCACCTCGGCGGCGCGCTGCACCTGCTCGGCGTCGACGCCCCACACGGTGTACTGATAGCGCCCGGCGCCGGACGACACCCCGAGTTGCAGGTCCTGCCACGGACTGAACACCGCGCGGATGCCATCAACACCGGCCAGGCGCTGGCGCAGGCGCGCGATCACCGCCTCGATCGCAATACCACGCTGCTCCGGTGGCTTCAGCGCCACCACCATGTTGCCATTGCTGAGTGCGTTGCCGTTGCCTTCACCGATATAGGAAATCAGGTTGGAGACTGCCGGGTCTTCCAGGATGATCGCACCGACCCGCCGCTGCAGGTCCTCCATCGCCGCGAATGAGATGTTCGCGTATTCGGCGATGGTGCGTACACCCAACACCCCGGTATCCTGGGTCGGCATGAAACCCTGGGGCAGGGCGCGATAGAGCAGCAGGCTGGCACCGCTGAGTGCCAGGGCGACGGTGACCGTGACCCAGCGGTGGCGCAGCGACCAGTCGAGGCTTCGGCCGTAATAGGGCGCCGCGACCCAGCGCCGCCACGCCGGCGGTAGCGATCGCGGTACCGGCGGCGGCACGGCGGGGCGGCTCCGGCCCAACAGGCGGCTGCACAGCATCGGGGTCAACGTCAGCGACACCAGCGCCGAGGCGACGATCGCCGCCACCAGCGTCACGCCGAACTCGCGGAAATAACGGCCGACGACATCGGGCATGAACAGCACCGGGATCAGCGCGGCGATCAGCGCCGCGGTGATCGAAACGATGGTGAAACCGAGCTGGCGTGATCCGGCGCGCGCCGCCTGATCGGCGGTTTCGCCGCCCTCGATCCGGCGCAGGATGTTTTCGATGACGATCACGGCGTCGTCGACGACGAAACCGACGGCGATCATCAGCGCCATCAGGGTCAGATTATCAAGGCTGTAGCCATTGGCCTGCATCACCACCAGTGTTGCCGCCAGCGCGACCGGGATCGTCAGACAGGGAATCGCGGTGGCCCAGAAACGTTTCAGGAACAGCGCGACGATAACGACCACCAGCAGGGCCGCGATGCCGATCGCCAACTGAATCTCGGCGATCGAGGACCGGATCAGCAGAGTCCGGTCATAGACCGTATGGATTTTGACCGCAGCCGGCAACCATAGCGAGAACTCTGGCAGCATTGCCTTTACCGCATCGACGGTCTCGACGACATTAGCGTTTGGTTGCTTGTAGACAAACAGCACAACACCTTTTCCGGTGTTATACCAGCCGGCAAGCTTGTCGTTGATGACACTGTCGCTGACGGTGGCGATGTCGCCCAGCCGCACCGGTCCGCCGGCGCGCCAGGTCACAATGATGTCGCGATAGTCAGCGGCGTTCAGGAGCTGGTCATTGGCCTCGATCACCAGATTCTGCCCGTGGATGTCGACGCTGCCCTTGGGCAGGTTGTTCGTCGCCGCGAGAACCGCACTCCGCACGCTTTCCAGCGACAGGTTCATCGCGGCGATCCGACCCGGCGAGACCTGGACGCGGATCGCGTCGTGCTCGGCACCGCTGATCACCACCCGGGCGACCCCGGGCACCTGCGACAGTTTGGGCGACAGCACCGCGTCCGCGGCGTCATAGAGCGCCCCCGCCGGGACGGTGTCAGAGGTCAGGGCCAGGGCGATCACGGCGGAACCCGACGGGTTGGCCTTCGAATAGGTCGGCGGCCAACCGTAATTCTTGGGCAGATCGGGGCCGGCGGCATTGATCGCAGCCTGGACCGCCTCGCCGGCGCTGTCGATGTCGGTGTCGAGGTCGAACTGGATCGTGATCGAGACGCCGCCACTGCCACTATAGGACGCCATCTCGACAATGCCCGGGATCAGGCCGAGTTGATGTTCCAGCGGCTGCGCCAGCGCGGTCGCGACCGTGGCGGCCGAAGCCCCCGGGAGCGGCGCCCAGAGCGAGATCGTCGGCCGCTCGACCGAGGGCAGGGCGGCAATCGGCAGGGCGCGATAGGCGACCGCCCCGAGCAGCAGCACGCCCAGCATGATCAGCAGCGTCGCCACCGGCCGGGCGATGAACGGCGCCGACAGATTCATGGTCCGGGGACCTCGGTGATCGCCGTTTCGCGGGCCAGGGCCAGGGCAGGGGCGGGGGCGGGGGCGGGGGCCGCGGCGGGAAAAGACGTGCGGCGCCAACCCCGGTGTTGCAGCCAGGAAAAGGCCAGATAGATCACCGGCGTGGTGTAGAGCGTCAGAAACTGCGACAGCAACAGCCCGCCGACAATGGCGATCCCCAGTGGCCGGCGCAATTCCGACCCGGTGCCGGTCCCGACCGCCAGCGGCAATGCGCCCAGCAACGCCGCCATCGTCGTCATCATGATCGGGCGGAAACGCAACAGGCAGGCCTGACGGATCGCCACGAGCGGCGACAGCCCGTCCTGGCGTTCCGCCACGATGGCGAAATCGACCATCATGATCGCGTTCTTCTTGACGATGCCGATCAGCAGAATGATGCCGATCAGCGAGATCAGGTCGAGCGCCTGGCCGGTCAGCATCAAAGCCAGCAGCGCGCCGACCCCGGCCGAGGGCAGGGTCGACAGGATCGTGATCGGATGGATGAAGCTCTCATAGAGCACGCCCAGCACGATATAGACGGTCACGATCGCGGCCAGGATCAGCATTTTCTCGCTGTCGAGCGATCCGGCGAATTCCGCCGCGGTACCGGCCAGGTTGGTCGTGACCGCATCCGGCATCCCGATGCGCCGCTCGGCCCGGTGCAAGGCGTCAACCGCCGAACCCAGCGCCACGCCGGGGGCCAGGTTGAACGACACCGTGACCGCCGGGAACAGCCCCTGATGATTGATCGTCAGAGGTCCCGGCTGGCGCACCACCCGGGCCACCGCGGACAACGGCACCGACGCCGCGGCCTGGCCGAAGGCGCTGCCGATGCCGCTGGCCGCCTGCGTCGCGGTCGCGCTTTGGGCCGCGGATGCGCTGAGATAGATCTTGTCGAGAATTGCGGGATCGTCGCGCAGCCCCGGATCGACCTCGAGAATGACATGGTACTGGCTGAGCGGCCCGAACACGGTCGCGATCTGGCGCTGGCCGAAGGCGTCATAGAGCGCCGCGTCGATCGCGGCCAGGGTGATGCCATAACGGGCGGCGAGGGTCCGGTCGATCGCGATCCCCAACCGCAACCCGTTATCCTGACGATCCGAGGCGACGTCGGCGAAGGCCGGGTCGGCGCGGAGCGCCGCAATCAACCGGTTGCTCCACAGCGTCAACTCGGCATCGTCGAGATCCTGCAACACATACTGGTATTGGGTCCGGCTGGTGCGGGTCTCGATCTGGATGTCCTGAACCGGCTGCAGATGCAGGGTGATCCCGGTGACGCCCGCGACCGATTGTTGCAATCGCGCCAGGACGACGTCGAGCGGGTCGCGGCGCGCCCCGGGCGCGCCGATATCGACATAGAGCCGGCCGGTGTTGAGCGCGGTGTTGACGGTCCCGGTGCCGACAAAACTGTCGACGCCCTGGACCGCGGGGTCACGGGCCAGGATCTCGGCGACCGCGCGCTGGCGCGCCGCCATCGCCGGGAACGAAATGTCGGGTGCGGCGTCGGTGACGCCGATCACCAGCCCGGTATCCTGCGGCGGCAGGAACCCCTTGTGGATCGTGGCATAGAGCGAACCGGTCAGGATCACGGTCGCGAGTGTCGCCACCAGGGTTGCGGCGCGATGGCGCAGCACAAAATCCAGCCCGACGGCATAGAGCCGGGTCAGCGCGTCGAAACCGGCCTCGCTCCAGCGGAACAGCCGGCCGGTCGCCGGCCGCGGATCATGCGGTTTCAGCAGCCAGGCGCACATCATCGGCGTCAGGGTCAGCGACACGACGCCCGAGATGATCACCGCCAGCGACAGCGTGATGGCAAATTCACGGAACAGCCGGCCCACGACCCCGTTCATCAGCAACAGCGGAATGAACACCGCGATCAGCGATACCGTCAGCGACACGATGGTGAAGCCGATCTGCCGCGCACCCTTGAGTGCCGCGGCCAGCGGCGCCTCCCCGGCCTCGATATGCCGGACAATGTTTTCGATCATCACGATCGCGTCGTCGACCACGAAGCCGGACGCGATCGTCAGCGCCATCAGCGACAGATTGTCGAGACTGAATCCCAGCGCCGCCATGCCGCCAAAGGTCGCCACCAGCGACACCGGCAGGGTGACGCTGGGGATCACGGTGGCCCAGACCTTGCGCAGGAACAGGAAGATCACCATCACCACCAGCACCACGGTCAGCACCAGGGTGAACTGGACATCGGCGACCGAGGCCCGGATCGTCACGGTGCGGTCGCTGACCACCGCGATCTTGAGCGCCGGCGGCAGCACCGCGCGCAGCCGCGGCAGCAGATCACGCACCGCGTCGACGACCGCGATCGTGTTGGCCCCCGGCTGGCGCTGGATGTCCAGGATCACCGCCGGCTTGCCCTGGAACCACGCCGCCTGCTGTGCGTCCTCGACACCATCGACCGCGGTGCCGACATCGTGCAGGAACACCGGCGCCCCGTTGCGATAGGCGATCACCGCATCGCGATAGGCAGCGGCGCTGAACAGCTGGTCGTTGGCGTCGACCTGGAACGCCTGGCGCGCGCCATCGAGCGTGCCTTTGGGGTTGTCGGCCGTGGTCGCCGCGATGCTGAGGCGGACATCGTCGAGCGCCAGCCCCAGCCCGGCCAGCCGGGTCGGATTGACCTGGAGCCGTACCGCGCGGGTCTGGCCGCCCTCGATCGTCACCGCGCCGACCCCGGGGACCTGCGACAACTTGGGAACGATCACCGCGACCGCGTTGTCGTTGACCTCATGCAGCGGCAGGCTGTCGGAGGTCAGAGCCAGGATCAGCACCGGCGTGTCGGCCGGGTTGACCTCATGATACACCGGCGGCCCGGGCAGCAGGTTGGTCGGGATCCAGCCCTCGGCGGCACTGATCGCGGCCTGGACATCCTCGGCCGCGGCGTCGATGCGCCGCGACAGGTTGAAGCGCAGGGTAATCTGGCTGATGCCGTAAGAGCTGGTCGAACTCATCAGCTCCAGCCCGGAAATCGCGCCGAAATAATGCTCCAGCGGCGCGGTGACCGAGGTCTCGATCACATCGGGGCTGGCGCCGGGATAGGGCGTCACCACCTGGATCGTCGGAAAATCAACCGAAGGCAGCGCCGCGATCGGCAGAAACCGGTAGCCCAGCAGACCGAGCAGCACGATCGCGACGATCAGCAATGTCGTCGCGATCGGCCGCAGGATGAAGACCGCGGACACCGCCGCCGCCGCTCAGGGGGCCGCCGCGGGCTTCGCCGCGGTCGGGGCTGTGGGCGCGGGCTTCGCCGCGGCGGGCGGTTTGGGCCGGGCCGGCGTACCCGGGGCCGCAGGTTTCGCCGCAGGTGATGCCGCTGCCGGTTTTTCTTCCGCCGGCGGCGGCGCCGCCTCGATGCTGACCCGAACCCCATCGTCCAGGCGGTAATAGCCGTCAATCACCACCCGATCACCCGGGGCCACCCCCTGATCGATCAGGATACGGTCATCGACGGCACTGCCGACCGTGACGCGGTGGCTGCGCACTGTGTCATTGGCGCCGACCAGCCAGACGAAGTCGCCATAGGGGCCATGGCGCACCGCGACCGCCGGGACGGTCAGGCCGTCATGACGCTGATCGACGGTGATCTGGCCATTGACGAAATTACCCGGCCATAACCTCACCGCGGTGTTGGAAAAACTGGCTTTCAGCTTGATGGTGCCGGTGGCCTGATCGACCTGGGTGTCGACCAGATCGACCGATCCCCGGTCCAGCACGGTCTTGCCGTCGCCGGCCAGCGCGACCACCGGGGCATGAACCTGGCCCAGGCTCAGCCGGGTTGATTCGAGCGCGACCGCGGCCACGGTGAACACCACGGAAATCGGTTGCAGCTGGGTCACGGTGACGATCGTGGTGTTGTCGGCGGCATGGACGATGTTGCCCTGATCAACCTGACGGATGCCGACGCGGCCGTCGAGCGGCGCCCGGATCGTGGTATAATCCAGCTCGGCGCGGGCGTAATCGATCTGGGCCTCATCGGCCTTGACCTGGGCGCGGTATTGATCGACCAGGGCATGTTCCTGGTCGACCTGCTGACGGGTCACCGAATCGCGCTGCACCAGCTCGTCATAGCGCTTCATGTCGAGCAGGGCGCCGGCCAGCAGGGCCTGATCCTTGACGTGGGCCGCCTCCTGCTGCTGGAATTGGGCCTGCAAGGGGCGGGGGTCGATCAGCACCAGCGGGTCACCCTGATGAACGTCCTGGCCTTCGGTGAACAGAATCCGGTTGATTTCACCGTCGACCCGGGTCTTGACCGCCACGGTGTTGGTGGCCTGCACGGTTCCGATGACCATCAGATTGATCGGCACATCGGCCACGGCCACCGGTGCGACCTTGACCGGGATCACCGGTGCTGGCGTCGGCGCCGCCGCGACCGGCAGCAGCAGCCAGGCCGCGAGCCAGCCGCTGCGTGCACCCAGCCAGCGCCGGCCCGCGTCGAGCGGTTCCGCGGTGAGGCGGCCGGTGGCAATGCTGAAAGAGAGCGCGGCCGCGATCGCCAGAGCCGCGCAGCCACCCAAGACCCATGTCCGACGCATCGCCGCCTATCCACACAGCCCCACACGCCAGGGCCCGATGGCCCGCCGCGGATCGCGTTTGGCGGCAATATCTCACGGTGCTTTGCAACCCGCAACGGAGAACCAACCTTGGCACCCGTTCTCATTCTGGCGGCGAAGCGTTGGGCTTTCGCCCAAACCCAACCGGGGCGATGCCCCGGACTCCCTTTGTTTTTGTCAAAAGAAAGGGGGATTCGGGGTTCACCCCGAGCGGGTGCGGGCGGCAGCCCGCGGGCCGACAGCCGAAATGAGAACGGCTGCAACCTTGGCCCCGGCGTCAACAGGGTTTAGGATGGCCGCGGCCCGGGTCGGCCCCTGATTCGGGGGTCATGTGCGCCCAGCCTCTGTGACACCGCCGGGAGGCCCGACCGCCATGAAAGCGATCGTTTTCGACAGCCGCGACTATGACCGTATCGCGCTGGAGCGGGCCAATGCGGCGTTCGGCCACCCGCTGACCTTCCTGGACTCGCGCCTCGACCCGACGACGGCGGCGCTGGCCCAGGGTTTCCCCGCGGTGATCCCGTTCGTCAATGATCAGCTCGATGTCGTGACGCTCACGAGCCTCGCCGCCGGCGGAACCCGGCTGATCGCGATGCGCTGTACCGGCGTCAACAATCTGGATCTGGCAGCAGCGCACCGCCTGGGCCTGCGCGTGGTCCATGTTCCGACCTATTCGCCCCATTCGGTCGCCGACTATGTCTTCGCCCTGCTGCTGTCGCTGGTGCGGCGCATCCCGCAGGCCTACAACCGGGTCCGCGACAGCAATTTCAGCGTCGAGGGGCTGATCGGCTTTGATCTGTACGGCAAAACCTTCGGCCTGATCGGCGCCGGCCGAATCGGCCGCGAGGTCGCCCGGATCGCCCACGGGTTCGGCTGCCGGATCATCGCCTATGATCCGTTTCCACCGCCGGTCGCGCCGGACAGCCCGCCGATCGCGTTCCTGCCGCTCGACACGGTGATCGCCCAGTCCGATATCCTGTCGCTGCATGCGCCGCTGACACCCGAAAATATCCACCTGATCAACGCAGCGCGGCTGGCGGCAATGAAGCCCGGCGTTATCCTGATCAATACCAGCCGCGGCGGCCTGATCGACACCCATGCCCTGATCGCGGCCCTCAAGGACCGCCAGATCGGCGGCGTCGGTCTGGACGTCTATGAACGCGAAGCCAGCGTTTTCTACAACGATCTGTCGGACGAGATCCTGGCCGATGACACGCTGGCGCGCCTCTTGACCTTCCGCAACGTGCTGGTGACGTCGCATATGGGTTTTCTGACCCGCGAAGCGCTGTCCGACATCGCCCGGGTGACGCTGGCCAACCTCACGGCCTTCGAGCACGACCAGCCGCTGACTTACGAGCTCGCGCCCGCTCCGGCGGCCGCACCGGCCCCCTGATCGGGGGACAAGGGCCTGGGCGTCATCGCGCCAACGCGCGATTTCGATCTGCACCAGGCGCATCAGGAACGTCTCCCTGAATTTTATTGACCGCCCGCCCATGCCGTCGCGGATCCGACGGTTGTCGAAAAACGACTTGCCGAAACCCCGCGGGCCAAAGACGATCATGTGCTGCAAACCGCCGGGGTGCGGGCTGCGATTCAACTTCGGCGATTTCGGCGAAAGTGGAGAGCCCCGATTCGACACGTCCTGCCCGCCCGGCTATCATGGCTTGGTGACGATGGCGCGTGCGAGGGGAGGCCGATGCCCGCTCTCAAGTCCGTATCGATCGCCTCGCCGATCGCATTCAACGGATCGCATATCGACTGAACATCGCGGAAACCGCATGACCGACGAACCCGAAAGCCTCACCTCGGTCTATCTGCGGCGCATGGATGCCAAGCTCGACCGCGTGATCAACGAAATCGCCGAATTGAAGCTGTGCCAGAACGACACGACGCGGGCTGTCGTGGGGTTGCGTCGGGATCAGGTCGGCGATGCCGAAACCCTGGCTCACGTCCAGTCGCAAATCGACCGACTCCACGACGATGTCGATCGCATCAAGCGCCGGCTGGATCTGGTCGAACCGCCCACGGGCGCCGCGGAGTGAGGCGTTATACCAGCCCGCAATGGAACCAACGCTTCCCGGGCTCTTGACGCGCGGGCACGGCACGCGGGTCGAAACCCGTGTGGCCGGACTCCGAAGGAGCCGGCCGGCCCGCGGCCGGAGCCACCGACGATCGTTACCGGCAATATGTCATGATCATCGCCATCTGATATTATGGTGCGACCTCGGCTCGAAGCCGCGATTACGCCGCCACAGGGATTGCCACAACTGGTGGCTTCACCCGATTGCCCTGTGCCGGGCCCGGGTCCCTGTTGACAGCGACGCCACGCTTGCCGACTCTGGCAGATTGGCAGCCGCCACGACCGGCCGGGTAGGGCGGATCGGCAGCGCGCCACCGGTTGCAGGACACAGGACATGAGCAAGGCCTTTACGCGCGACAGCGATGGCGATGATGATGAGCCCGATGCGGCACCGCAAATGCCGACCGGAACGGCAAACTACATCACGCCCGAGGGTTTCCAGCGCCTGCGCGATGAACTCCGCGACCTGCATCGGGTTGAACGGCCGCGCGTCGTCGACATCGTGTCCTGGGCGGCGGGCAATGGCGACCGTTCGGAAAATGGCGACTATATCTATGGCAAGAAGCGGCTGCGCGAGATCGACCGCCGGCTGCGCTTCCTGTCGAAGCGGTTGGAGATCGCCCAGGTCGTCGATCCGGCCCAGCAGCCGCGGCGCCACCAGGTGTTTTTCGGCGCCACGGTGACCTATGCCCGCGAGGACGGCAGCGAGAACACGGTCACGATCGTTGGTGCCGACGAGGTTGACCCCGATCGCCACCATATCAGTTGGATTTCCCCCGTGGCCCGCGCCCTGCTGAAGGCACAGGAAGGCGACACGGTCACGGTCCGGACGCCGGCCGGGACGGAGATGCTCGAGGTGATCACGATTCGCTACCCGGTCAAGCCGGCGTGACCGGCGCCGGGTCACGACCGGGGGCGTGTCAAGAGGCTCCGGTCGTGACGTCCGAAACCCGAGGGCTAAGCCGAATCAAAAGGCGATTGCGGGGCGACCGGCGCGATATTCCGGAGAGGGCAGGGCCCCAGATCCGCAAACCGAGGGTCAAGCCGGACCCGGCACTCCGAAAACCGAGGGCTAAGGGCACCCCCCGCTTCCGAAAACCGAGGGCTAAGCGCCCCGTGGAGTCGAATTTTTTGATTTGCAATCGCTATAGTCGTGATGGCCAGCTGCTCCTGCGATCAAATCGGTCGAAATGAGTCGGCAAACCCCGTTAGCCCTCGGTTTTCGGACGACCGGACATCGCCGCTCCGCGCTTAGCCCTCGCAAAGCGCCGCCGCCGGGTCCCTTAGCCCTCTGAATTCGGACGGATTCCGCTTAACCCTCGGATTTCGGATCACTTTTTTCCCTTAGCCCTCGGATTACGGACACACCGCCAGTGGATCGCCAACGGCAACACTGCAATAATTGGCACAGGAGGTCAGGCCATGATCAAAGACGTGACGGCCCATGAGAAACTGGTGCGACAACTTGAACTGTCGCTCAACAACCCCCCGGCGACGTCGGGGGAACGGATCGACATTTCCTTCCTGCACCGCAGCTTCTGCGTCGCCGGTCTGCCGATCAAGCAACGGGCCGGCAACCATTTTGCCCGCAACGACGGCACGTTCTCGATCAATGTCACCGTTCCGGAACAAACCCTGCCGGACGGGACCTCTTTGATGGTCGGCGTGCCTTATGGACCCAAGGCGCGCCTGCTGATCCTCTGGATGACGACCCAGGCCCGCGATCCGCTGCGCAGCTCCGGCGACCGCTGGCTGGAGATCGGCCGCATCGAGGATTGGCTGCGCGGTGTCGGTATCAATGCCAAAGGGGAGGGTGCGGCCAAGGCCAAGGACCAGTTGGTGCGGCTGACCTTCTCGCTGTTCTCGATGTTCCTCAAGGGCGAGAATCTCGACCTGTTCAAATCGGACAAGCTGATCGAGTCCGCGGCCTTCGGCACCGGGGATCTGGAACAATATGCCACCGGGCAACTGGGCAAGGTTCGCTGGCCCTTGGGCCTGGAATTGACCCAGCGCGCCTATGACCGCTTCACCAGTCGGGATTCGATCCCGATCCCGACCAGTCGTCTGGCCGAAGTCAGTCATTCCGCGATGGCCATCGATCTGTTTGTCTATCTGTGCTACCGGCTGCCCGAAATCACCCCGGGTGATTCCCAATTGACGCGCTGGAAATCGTTGGTGGCCCAGTTCGGCAACAAGGAAAGCCCGAGCAAATTCCGCGAAACCTTCGAGGCCAGCATTCGCTCGGCGTTGCGCGCCTATCCCGAGGCCAATGTTGAATTGACCGACGAGGGCCTGCTGATGCGTTATTCCGACCCCGCCGAACTCAAGCGGGCTTTCATCACCGTCGCGACCCCCAACGGACCGGAACGGCATCGCCGTGCGCTGCGCAACCGGACCGATGTGTGGCGACCGGCAACCCCTCAGTTGGCAGCGCCGCGGCTGGTCACGTCGTGATCCCGTCCGCGGCAAACCGACAGGGACAACCACAAACCCGGAAAAACAACGACAGGAAAAACCACGGATGAGCGAGACGCTTCGCGATCTTCTGACCTGAATAACCTTATGAAACGCCGAAGGCCCACCCCTGGCAGGGCGGGCCTTGGTGTTCTCGCAGGCTGAGAGGCCCAGGCTGAGAACCGAGATCTGATTTCACCGCCAGATCCATCTCATACTCTACCTGTGTCGACTCGTTCCCTCAAGCACGAATCTGGCAGTTCGTGAATGGGGATGCTTGGCCTGCGGTTCGTCCTCACCCATCTGACGGGGAATCGCACCATGGACCCGCATTGCGGACGGGGCCGGTACGGCATTGTTTATGCGTCTTGGTTTGGCCGACCGGGTGTCGGACCGGCCGAGATCGCTGTTCTGTGCTCACTGGCCACCTTTGCTCATCATCAGACCGGCGAATGCTGGCCGCATCCGGCCACCATCGCCCAGTCGCTGGGACGGACCCGAACCTGGGCGCTGGCGGCACTTGACCGGCTCAGCGCCGCCGGTCTGATCACCCGCGTCCGCCGCCGGACCGGCGCGACCGGCGCCTGGATCTACCGACTGACCGGCTATGGTTCTGATGGCCACATCTCACCGGACCCGGGCGCCGAAACCGCGCCATCCGCAGCGCCAGCGCCTTCAGGTCCGGACCTGAAGAGTCAGTCCTCTGACTCCCAACCCTGTCTGCCCGCTGACACAGAACAGAACCAATTTTCAGATTCAACATCTCTCTCTGGCGCATCGCCCCCGGCACCGCCAACCCTGAACGACTGGCAACCCTCACCAGCCGATCTCGCTTATGCCAACACGCAACGCCCGGATCTCACCGACCTGACGATCATTACCGAGAAATTCCGCCAATCCAGCCGCGCCCAGGGACGACACCACCGCGACATCTCCGCCGCCTGGCGGCTCTGGCTGCTGCGTGAAAGAAAAACCTGCCACCATGTCTCATCATCCCCATTCTTTGGCCCCGGCAGCCCTCAACCCCAGATCCCGGCCCAAATCTCGCCCCAGCGACAGAACCGCCAACCCCGTCAGCCCCGGCCCCGCCACTCCACCAGCAACGCTGTCATCGGCGAGCCTGCCGCAATTGCCACCAGCAACCGCGTTGCGGCGCATGCTTGCCTTGAGCGAGTCCTGGCACGACGAAGCCTCAATTCTGCTGACGGACGAGGACATCAGCGCGATTGAAGCGGCTCTGCCGAGCGCGCTTGCGGCAGCGGAACGGGACCAGGCCCCCGCCGACCCCGCCGAAATCGTCGCGGCACTGGAAACCTGGTCATCCCGGCGGGGCCTGCCCTTACCCCAGGGCCTCGGTCTCGACCTCGACATCGAAGCTCTGGCCACCTGGCCGCAACAACTGTTCCGCAAAGCCTTCGCAGCCGCCTGGCAATGTTTTCCCCATCGCCGCGTTCCAACCGCTGCCGATTTCCGGGTTTATATCGATGACGATCTCCGTGAAGCGCAGCGCCAGATCGCCCATCTCAAATCACTGTCAGTGCGCTTGCAAACAATCCAGATGCGACATCGCTGGAATGAGGATGCCCGGGCCCATCACGCCCGAATCAAACGACACGAACAAAATCGTGCCAAAATACACCGAGAAGCTGCCGCCGCGTCGATTAGCCGCCAAGACTCCGATTCGAACGAACACTCAACTTCGCCTTCGCTTAGGGGCAAAAACTAAGTTTCGATCTCAATCATCACGATAAAACGTGAAGTCGGAGGGCGCCAGCACCAGATCAGGATGATTATCTTCTTCTAAAACGCGCGGTGCTCCAGCAATAAAGAAATGAAAGTAATACCAGGCGTGAGGTCCCTCCGGTGATCTCACAGTGAAAAAATGGATTTGCTATCTCTCTCTGCGAATCTCAACCAAATATTAAGCACTTCGTTTGTAAAGCTTGTCATACCAATCCATCGCCGTGACGAACCGCGTGCCGCGCATCAGGAGAAATCAGCGATGACACCGTCCGACCGGAAGGCCGACCGACGCGATGTCATACCGATCGAAATCATTTTCGAACACCGGATCGAACGCTCCGATGCGACAAGCCCCGCCGTCACGATCGATTGGCCGAGCCTGCTTGCCGCGTGCGCGGTCCCGGAGGAGTCGGACATCGCGCCGATCCTCAGTCTCCTGAAAACAGTTGCGCAACATCCCGACGCACCGGCAACCCGGCAATGGTTGATTCAAAACGCTGACACCCCCATCGTCATTGCGACCGCAATCGGCGGTGAGGAGCAGCCCCAGCGGCTCCAGATCGGACGCAGCAAGCCGCCACCCGGAACCGGGACACCCGGCAAAATCGGTTCGGTGGTGTTTCAGGAGATTATCGATCTGCTACCGGCAACCATCAGCATCAAGGATCGAGACCGGCGCTATCTGTTCGTCAATCACGCCTGGGAGGTCTATGCCGGCATCTCGCGTGCCGCGATTATCGGGCGCCGGCACGAGGATATCGACCTGAAGCCAATCGATCCCGCCAATATCCGGGTTCATACCAGCGAAGTCGCCGGACGCGACAATATCGTCCTCAACCAAGGCATTCCTCTGATCAACCAGGAAGAAAGCTACCGCGCTGTCGACGGCAGCCAGCGCACCCTGTTGAGCACCAAGATCCCCTTGGTGAGAGAAGACGAGACCGTTTCCGGCGTTCTGTCGATCACCTTCGATATCACCGATCGCAAACGCATGGAACTCGAGCTTCAGGCCGAGCACCACAAAGCCGAAGCCGCCAATCAGGCCAAATCGGAGTTCCTGGCCACCATTAGCCATGAAATCCGCACGCCGATGAATGGGCTGATCGGCGCTCTGATGTTGATCGAACAGGATGGTCTGTCCGTCGAGCAGAACCATATGCACCGCGTCGCCCGGGATTCCGCCGACGCCTTGATGAGCCTGCTCGATGACCTGCTCGACTTCGCCAAGCTCGAGGCCGGTAAGGTCGTGATCGAACCCATCGATTTTAGCCTCGACATACTGTTGAACAACATCGTCGAATTTCTGAGGCCCCGGGCCCGAAGCAGCGGCCTGGAGCTGACCTGGTCGATCACCCCGGACTTGCCGCCGCTGATCCGCGGCGACCCGGCGCGCCTGCGCCAGATCCTGCTCAATTTGATCGGCAACGCGATCAAGTTTACCGTGAAAGGGTCCGTCGCCGTCCGCGCCCGCCGCGGTGTCGAACCGGAGATAATTCGGGTTGAGCCTGGCGACCAGGTTCGCGATGCGCGCTTTGCGCTGATCATCGAGGTCGAAGATACCGGGATCGGAATTCCGCCCGAGGCTTTCCCCCGCCTGTTTCAGCGCTTCAGCCAGGTCGACAGCTCAACGACGCGCCGCTATGGCGGCAATGGTCTCGGCCTGGCGATCTGCAAGCAACTGTGCGAACTGATGGGCGGCACGATCGAGGTCGAAAGCGAGATGGGTCACGGCAGCACGTTCCGCTTCACCGTTCCCGTTACCGCCGGTGATCCCGTGCTGGTCACCGATACGGTCTCGCCGACCCTGACCGCAACGGCCGCGGCGGGCCAGCGGGATCGATCCTTGCGGGTGCTGGTGGTCGAGGACAACATCGTCAACCGTGACATCATTCGCATTCTCCTGGGCCGGGCCGGACACGATGTCGCTGTCGCCGGCAATGGCGTCGAGGCCGTGGCCCTGGTGCGCAAGCAACACTATGACGTGGTGCTGATGGATATCGAGATGCCGGAAATGGATGGCGTCACCGCGGTCCGGCTGATCCGCACTATGCCCGAACCGATGTGCCGGACCCCGGTGGTCGCCCTGACCGCCCATGCGTCACCGCATCATCGTCAGGAATACCTGGCCGCGGGCATGACCGATTATCTGACCAAGCCGATTCATCCGAAAAAGCTGTGGGCGACGCTGCAGGCCGCCGCCGGGAAACGGCCGGTCGAGACGGCGCCGCCATCGCCGGTGGTCGAACCTTTACTGGATACCGCCCAGGCGACAGCGATCGCCGCGGAACAGGGGCTGGATCATTGGCACAGACTGGTGATCGCCTTTTCGCGCTCCGCCAACCAATTGCTGGCCGCCCTGGTCCCCACCTGTGATGGCGCCCGCAATCATCGGATCATCGCCAATTCGATCCAGGCCATCGCCGCCAATTTGGGCGCCCGGCGTCTCGGGGGCATCGCCAAACAGTTGGAACAGGCGGAACGGATCGGCGCATCCGATATCAACCGGCTTCTGGAACCCTTGGCCGAGACCATCGCGGCCCTGGGCAGCATCGAGCCGCCGGCCCTCTGAGCGCCGGGCTGCGGCAGGCCGGATCGATCCCCGCGAAACAGGCATAGACCGCGGCGATCAAGCATGATCGGCGGATCTCGGTCGCGACGGCGACCGCGCGCCACGGGGGCGCGCCGGCGCCGGCTTCGCTTTGATCGGTCACGATCAAAGCGAAGTGGCATCAGACGTCCCACGGTAAAAGCGCGGGATCAAATGCGGACGATGAAGCCGGGCCGGCTTCGGCTTTTGCGGGTCGCGGTGAAGCGGCAGGGTCACCGTAAGGGCCGTGCCCCGAGCCGGCTCCGAAGCAAGCGAAACGCTGCCATCGTGACGATGTGCGATCTGGCGCACCAGGTACAGCCCCAATCCGGTTCCCGGATACGATGATGCCGCGGGCGAGCGGTAAAATCTTTCGAAGACCCGATCGGCTTCGCCGGGTGCGATGCCCGGGCCGTCGTCGGCAATCGTAACGGCGACCGCGCCGTGAGCGCAGGTCACGTCGATGCGAATCTCGCTTCCGGGCGGGGAGTATTTGATGGCGTTGTCAATCAGATTGGCGAACATCACGCCAAGGAGCGTGCGGTCGCCATCCACGATGACACCGGCGGCGACGTCAAAATTCTGCCGGAAGACCCGTGCCGCGCCGTCGCGGCGCCCCTCCAACAGGGACACCAGCACGGGGAGGAGTTCGATCGGTTCCACGGCCATCGTTTCGGCGGCCTCGGTCATCCGGGCATCGGCCAGGATATCGGTCGTCAAGTCCCGCATCTGCCGCACCGCCCCGCGGATCCGGGCCGTTCGTGGATTGCCGGGCTGATCCAGTTCCAACAGGCCGACCGAGGTCAGGATAATCGCCATCGGGGTGCGGAGCTGGTGGCTCAGCATGGAAACGAAGTTGTTGTGCGCGTGCATGGCCGCACGCGTTGCGGAAACTTCGGCGTCGGCGCGCAGTCTTCCCTGTTGGATCAGCGCGATCCGATGGCCCAGCGCGACGCACAGGATGGTGATATGAGTCAGCATCGCCGCATTGCCGATGTAACGGACCGAAAGAATGTCCACCTGCGACGGGAACAGCGCCTCCGCCGCATGGAACAGAGAGAAGACCAGGAAAGGGGCGAAGGCGAGGATGTAGTATTTGACCAGATAGCCGCTGTTGCCGCGCCGCAACCGGATGATCGCCAGGGTCAGGCTGGTGAGGGTCACCACGGGGGTGATCAGAAAGCTCGGTTGGATCAACGCCGGAAACCAGGGTGTCGGCACGGCGAACAGGAACAGCAGCGCTATGGCGCAAACAAACCGGTAGAGGCGGTGGATGCGGGGAAACATTGTTCGCAGATCGAGGACGCGGTCCCACATCACGGTCAGCGCGGCCAGATTGCCGGCAACCCCGAACCCGCTCAGGAGATGATTGCTGTTTCCTCCCATGGCGGGAAACAGCAAGGCCAACGTGCCGGTGTGACAGGCGGACATCAGGGCGATGGTCGCGACATAGAAGGCATAGGCCAGCATCGTCGCATCGCGCAGCCAAATCCCGAACATCAGGTAGACAGCGACAATGGCGATCGAGATGGACAGCAGCATGCCAAGGATCATCGACAGACGCGCCTCGGGAAACAGCACGGTCTCAGGCCGCCACAGTTGCGCCATGAATTGAATCTCGTTGCGCGACGCCAGCCTGACATAGACCGTCGTTGGCGTGGTTTGCGCCAGATCGATCCGGGCGACGTGCTGGCGGGAAGCCAGGGGCAGGCGGTCGTTCGGGATCAATCGCCCCAGCCGGGTCTCCCGGAAGCCGCCATCCCCGGTCGGCGTGAAAATGCGAATGTCCTCGATGAACGGCTCGCCGATCGTCAGAAGCCATTCCGCCGGCATCTCCGGGGTCCGAACCACCGTGAACCGGTACCAGATGGCGCCGCTGGTGTAGTTGCGCTCGTCGGCGTCGGGCGGGCGGACGCGAAAAGCATTGCTGTGTGCCACGTCACCAATGCCGCGCAAGCCATCCGTGTCGTCAAGGCGGGCGAGATGGCCGCGCAGGGCAAAGCTCGGGGCTTCGCCGGCCAGGACCAGCGGCGGCGGCGCGTCTTCGGCGGCGGCCGTTCGATGACAGAAGGCGGTGCCGAGCAAAACAGCGAGCAAGAGCGCCGGGAGGAACGGCAAAGCCCAAGCCGTCGCCGAGCCGGAACGCCGCCCGGGTGGAGATCGGCCCGGCGCCATCAACCGGCCCGGACCAGCCGGCCGGCGAACAGGTAGCCGGAGCCGCGGCGGGCCCGCAGCACCTCGCCATCCTCGCCGGCGGCCTTCAATTTGCGGCGCAAACGGCTGACCAGCGCCTCCAGGCGGCGCGGGTCGTAAAGCTCGGGGGTTTCGCCCAGGGCTCGGATGATGTCGACCCGATCGGCACCGTCGGGCTGCTGCGCCAGGGCGGACAGCAGCAGGGACTCTTGCGGGGACAAGGCGATCTTGTCGCCGTCGGGGGATGTCAGCCAGTAACCAAGCGGATCCAGAACCCATTGGATCTCAACGGGCGTGGAATGCCTTAATCGCCGCCATAGCGCACCGATGGTGGCCACCAGCTCCTGCATGTCGACGGGCTTGGACAAATAGACGTCCGCTCCCCCTTGCAACGCCAGCACCCGGTCCCCGACATCGGAACGCGCCGTCAGAATGATGATACCGAGTCCGGGGTCACCCGACAGACGGCGCGCGATGGAGAAACCGTCCTCGCCCGGCAGGTTGATGTCGAGAATCAGGATGTCGAACCCGACCTCGGCGCGCCAGCGGTCCAGCGAGCGGCCATCGCTCATGCCCACGGTGTCGAAGCCGGTGAGACGCAGGTACAGCACGACATCGTCGAGCAGCTCTCGGTTGTCTTCGACAACGACAATCTTGACCGGTTGCTTCATACCGCCTTCATCCGCCAGCACATTTTATCGCCGCACGCCAAGATAGCCCGCACCGGTCACCGCTGACAACGCTCAGTTACGGTCTGTTTTGGCAAGGTGGCGTCAGCATCGCCAACCCGTTCGACATACTATCATTTGTTTGCAACCGGTTAGCCGGATCCTCCATGCAGGTTCGGTCAGCATCGGTCAGCGTATGCGGGGTGATTTCCCCGACCACGTTTGGTTAGGCTCCCGTGCGTTCGGTATGGGGCGAGACCAAAATGTGATTTCGAATGTTACGACTATTTAAATTTGTAAATAAAGGTTGAACCGGTCAACGCCCGTAACCGGAAGAAATGATCAGCATCAATGATGATTGGCACGGTTGCCCAAAGCGAATTATGGAGAAATTGATGTTATTTCGCAATTTCAGGTCACCGTCCCGACTCGTCATTCTGATCGTTTTTTCCCTGATGGCGTGGATTGCCGGTTCCACGAATGCTATCGCCGGAGCGGTGACGATTGGCTCCGGGTTCACCGGCCCGTACGGAATCGCGGCCGATAGCGCCGGCAATGTCTTCGTCGCCGAATACGGCAACAACGCGGTCAAGGAAATCGTGGCCGTTAACGGCGTGGTCAGTTCGACCAGCACGGTCAAAACGGTCGGCAACGGATTCAATAAACCCGTCGGCGTCGCGGTCGATAGCCATGGCAATGTCTTCGTCTCCGACGCCGGGAACACCGCGGTGAAGGAGATCGTGGCCGTCAACGGCGTGGTCAGTGCATCCAGTACGGTCAAAACGGTCGGAGCCGGGTTTGTTGAGCCCTACGGCGTCGCGGTGGATGCCAGCGGCAATGTCTTCGTCGCCGATGTGTTCGGGGGCACCACGGTTAAGGAAATCGTGGCCGTTAACGGCGTGGTCAGTTCGACCAGCACGGTCAAAGCGATCGGCAGCGGGTTTACTCACCCCAACGCTATTGCAGTGGATAGCGCCGGCAATGTTTTTGTCACCGATAATACGAACAGCCTGGTGAAGGAGATCGTGGCCGTTAACGGCGTGGTCAGTACATCCAGCACGGTTAACGCTGTCGGCAGTGGGTTTAGCAGCCCCAATGGGGTTGCGGTGGATAGCAGCGGGAATGTCTTCGTCTCTGATTATGGCAACTTCGCGGTGAAGGAGATCGTGGCCGTCAATGGCGAGGTTGGTTCAACCAGCACGGTCAAGACGATTGGCACCTACACTTACGCACTCACCGGCGTCACCGTCGATAGTAGCGGCAATGTCTTCTTCAGCAATTATGGTGGGGGGGCGGTGTATAAGATTGTTCCTTCACCAACGATCACGGGCATCAGCCCGGCGACCGGCCCAACCGCCGGGGGCACGTCGGTGACGATCACCGGCACCAACTTCACCGGGGCCACCGCCGTCAAGTTCAGCACCGCCAGCGCGGCCAGCTTCAGCGTGGTCAGCGCGACCTCGATCACCGCGACCAGTCCGGCGGGCAGCGCCGGCGCGGTGGATGTCACGGTGACGACACCCGGCGGCACCAGCACCACAAGCACCGCCGATAAGTTCACTTACATCGCTTCGGCGCCGACGGTCACGGGCGTCAGCCCGGCCACCGGCCCGGTCGCCGGTGGCACATGGATGACGATCACCGGCACCGGCTTCACCGGCGCCACGTCGGTCAAGTTCGGCACCGCCAGCGTCACCAGCTTCAACGTGATCAGTGCCACAATGATCACGGGGAGCGCTCCGGCGGGCAGCGCCGGGGTGGTGGATGTCACGGTGACGACCGCCGCTGGCACCAGCGCCACCAGCGCCGCCGATCAGTTCACCTACATCGCTTCGGCGCCGACGGTCACGGGCGTCAGCCCGGCCACCGGCCCGGTTGCCGGGGGCACGGCGGTGACAATCTCTGGCGCTAACTTCACCGGCGCCACCGCGGTCAAGTTTGGCAGCGCCAGCGCCAGCAGCTTCACCGTGGTCAGTGCGACCTCGATCACCGCGACCAGTCCGGCGGGTAGCGCCGGCTGGGTCGATGTCACGGTGACGACCGCCGCCGGCACCAGCACGACCAGTCCCGCGGATCAGTTCACCTATGGTTCAGCGCCGACGGTCACGGGCGTCAGCCCGGCCACCGGCCCGGTTGCCGGTGGCACGGCGGTGACAATCTCCGGCACCAACTTCACCGGGGCCACCGCGGTCAAGTTTGGCAGCGCCAGCGCCAGCGGCTTTGCCGTGGTCAGCGCGACCTCGATCACCGCGACTTCGCCGGCGGGCAGCGCCGGCTGGGTCGATGTCACGGTGACGACCGCCGCCGGCACCAGCACGACCAGTCCCGCCGATCAGTACACCTATGGTTCGGCGCCGACGGTCACGGGCGTCAGCCCGGCCACCGGCCCGGTTGCCGGGGGCACGGCGGTGACAATCTCCGGCACCAACTTCACCGGCGCCACCGCGGTGAAGTTTGGCAGCGCCAGCGCCAGCGGCTTTGCCGTGGTCAGCGCGACCTCGATCACCGCGACCAGTCCGGCGGGTAGCGCCGGCTGGGTCGATGTCACAGTGACGACCGCCGCCGGCACCAGCACGACCAGTCCCGCCGATCAGTTCACCTATGGTTCGGCGCCGACGGTCACGGGCGTCAGCCCGGCCACCGGCCCGGTTGCCGGGGGCACGGCGGTGACAATCTCTGGCACTGCCTTCACCGGCGCCACTTCGGTCAAGTTTGGCGGCGCCAGCGCCAGCGGCTTCACCGTGGTCAGTGCGACCTCGATCACCGCGACTTCGCCGGCGGGCAGCGCCGGCGTGGTTGATGTCACGGTGACCAGCGCCGCCGGCACCAGCACCACCAGCGCCGCCGATCAGTTCACCTATACGGCGGCGCCGGTCGTCACCGGGGTCATCCCTAAAATCGGCGACAAGACCGGAGGTACGGCGGTGACGGTGAGCGGCAGCGGCTTTACCGGTGCGACGTCGGTCCGATTTGGCAGCGTCAGCGCCACCGCCTTCAGCGTGGTCAGCGCGGCCTCGATCACCGCGACGTCCCCGGCGGGCAGCACCGGAACCGTGGACATCACGGTGACCGGCCCCGCTGGCACCAGCACCGTCACTGCGGCCGATCAGTTCAGCTACGCCGCGGCACCGGTATTCCAGACCGCGGCGGGCAGCCTGGGCACTGTCGCCCATGATCAGGCCCTGAGCGGCGTTTCCGTGGTCGCGACCGGTACCGGGACCATCAGCTATGCCGTGACCGGTGGTGCCCTGCCGGCCGGCGTCACGCTGGGCACCGGGGGCGCCCTGAGCGGGACACCGAGCGTTGTTGGCACCTCCAGCTTCACCATTACGGCGACCGACGCCACCACCACCCTGACCACCGCCCGGAGCTTCAGCCTGACGGTTGGCTATGTCCTGACCGTGACCACCAGCGGTGCCGGCTCGGTCCGCAGTAGCCCGGCCGGCCTGACCTGTGTCGGTGCCAGCTGCACCCAGGCGGTTGCCGCCGGAAACACGGTGACGTTGACCGCGACCCCGACCAGCGGGGCTTCGCTCACCGGTTGGGGCGGCGCTTGCGCCGTCGCGTCGACGGCTGCGACAGCCTCGACGGCCTCGACCCGAACCACGACCGCGACGACGTCCGCGGCAACCACGACGGTGAGCAAAACCGCAACCAAAACCACGGCCGCGACGTCGAGCCGTGCCAGCGCCACGGTGAGCGCTTCGGTCACCCTGTCGGTGACCGCGGACACCAGTTGCACCGTGGCCTTCACCACGGTTTCGGTTTCGACCGCGCCGGGCTGGGTCGGATCGGGAGCGACCAATCCGACGGGCAACGCCAATGCGAGTGTGACCTATACCAGCACGGGGGGCCAGACCACCCTGCCCGAGACCCTGGACTGGTCCAATCTGTCCAGCGGCAGCAGCGCGACCCTGGCCGTGGCGTTGCCGGCCAATTCACTGACCAGCACCACCGGCTTGACCATCACCGCCAGCCAGGCCAATGGTGCGGCACTGCCGTCCTGGTTGACGTTCGATGCCAGCAGCCTGAGCTTCAGTGGCACGCCGCCGGCAAGCTGGCTGACCGATACGACGAGCAGCAGCGCGGCAACCGTGCAAACGACCGCCCAAGCCACTGCGGCGACCACGACGCGCCGGACCCTGGCGACGGCGGCGGGCGGCTCGAAAACCCTGAACCTGAAGGTGGTGGTGCAGGACAGTGCGGGCAACAGCTGGACCTTCCTGGTCCCGATTACGGTGGTGCTGCCGCGGCTTCAGGAGCCGGTGATCGCGATCAGTGTCACCGCCGATGTTACCAGCTATGGCAATGGCAATGGCGGGCGTCCCGCTTTGTCGCGCGATGGCCGGTTCACCGCCTGGCCGTCGGCGGCGACCAACCTGACCAGCGGCCAGACCGACGCGACGCCGCAGGTGTACCGCTATGCCGGCGACAGCGGCCTGTCCCAGCGCTTTTCCAATGCGACCTTCATGGGAACCATGGCGGGACCGGGCGACGGTTGGAGCGGCCGGCCGGCGGTGTCGGGCGATGGCCGGTTCCTGGCCTTCGCCAGCGATGCCTCGGACATCATCGTCCAGGGGCCGGCGCAGCGTCAGGTCTATCTTGTCCGCGATGACAGCGCGCTGGTGACCTATACCACCGTGTCGCCGACCCTGGTCAGCACCGCGGCCGATGGCAGTGTCGCCAACTGCCTGTCCGATGGACCGGCTTTATCGTCGGATGGCACGGTGGTGGTGTTTGAAAGCCTGGCCAGCAATCTGGTCGCCGGGGTGCCGGCAGGGGTGCGCCAGATCTATCGCAAGGATCTGGGCACCGGGCTGGTGACCCTGGTCAGCGCCAGCGCGCAAGGGATCGCGGGCGACGGCGCCAGTGTCAATGCCTCGGTGTCCGACGATGGCCGCTTCGTCGCCTTTGAAAGCGATGCCACCACCCTGGTGGCGGGAACCGCGGCGGGGCTCCATCAGGTCTATGTCACGGATACCAGCACCGGTCTGGTGACCGCGCTGGCCGTGGGCACGCATCCGCAGATTTCCGGCGACGGCCGTTTCGTGGTGTTCGACAGCACGGCGGCGGTGACCACAACCACGGTCCCGGCGGTCGCTCAGGTCTATCGCAGCGATCGGCGCAGCGGAACGACGACGCTGGTCTCGGCGGACGCCACGGGCCAGATGGCCCAGGCGGCGGCGACCACGCCGGCGGTTTCGGGCGATGGCCGCTTTGTCGCCTATGTCACGGCGGCGGCCAATCTGACCGGGGGCAGCAACAGCGCCGCCCAGGTCGTGGTCCAGGACGTCCTGATTGGCACGACGGCCCTGGTCAGTACCGACGCCAGCGGCAATGCCGGCAACGGCGACAGCAGCCTGCCAGCCTTCGCCGCCGACGGCCGGACCCTGGGCTTCGTCAGCGTCGCCACCAATCTTGCCGGCTATCTGACGATCACGGCGCCGGCGGGGATCACCCAGGTCTATCTGGCCAGCAATCCGCTGACCGCGCCGGTGGCAAACGGCTGGTGGTGGAACCCATCGGTCCCGGGCCGGGGCTATGCGGTGGAAGCGTGGGGCAATGTCGTTTATCTGGCCAATGCGACCTATGCCGGCGACAGCACACCGGTCTGGTATTCGGAGTACGCCAGTTTGACGGGCGGCACCGTGGCCAGTGGGTCGCTGCTGGCCTATCAGGGCGGACAAACCCTGAATGGCAGCGAACGGGCCGCGCAGGTCCTGGCCGTCTTGGGGACTCAGAGCCTGACCCTGAACAGCGCCAGCGCCGGAACCCTGACCGGCCCGCTGATCAGCGAGCCGGTGCAGCGCGACGAATTCGTGACCGGTGGTCTGAGCGCCGGGCCGGTGGCCGGGGCCCCGGAAACCGGCTGGTGGTGGAACCCGGCGGAACCGGGCCGGGGCTGGTTCCTGGAGGTCCAGGGCAACAGCGCGGGCAACTCGATGTTCTTCGGCGGCTTCTTCTATGACAACCGCGGCCAGGCCAGTTGGGCCACAGCGACGGGCGCGATGACCAGCCTGAGCCAATTCACCGGCAGCCTCATGGTCTGCACCGGCGATCCGGTGTCCGGCAACAGCGCGAGCCAATGCCAGACCGGCTTGGGGCAGATCGCGGTGAGTTTCACCAGCACTTTGGCCGGGACCCTGACCCTGCCATCGGGCACCCAGGTGCCGATCCAGCGCTTCCGCTTCTGACCGGGCGGCACCGACACCGGCTCGAGGGCATGGTGTCGGCGCCGGACCTCATCCTAATCCGCTGCGTCAATCTGCCAAGCCCATGACGAAGGCCACGGCGGTATCCAGTTTGACGACTTCATCCGGCGCAAGGCGGCCGATGATCTGACCAACTCTCTCGCAGCGGACGGTCACGGGTTTGTCCACCATGATCTGCGAACGGTCTCGCAATCCATTGTCGGGACGAGGCTCAATGCTGATGCGGAAATCGGGCGCATCGACCCGTTGGGACGTCAGCGGACAAACCAGGGCCACAAGCTCCGAAACCTTGGGGCTGCTCCGCTGGACGCAAGCGGCCGCGGGCATGACGGCGGGGAGAGGGCTTATCGGAGTGCCTGGGAGCTTCTGCCGGGGTGGCGGTGGAAGTGGCCTCCTCATTTTCAGCGACGCGAGCCACGAGAGTCGTTTCGGATTCTCTCGCAAAGGCTCGCCGACGATCGCCTTCGTCATCGCCCTCCCGGCAGGGTGAGCGTTTTTGGTGGCTCGGGGTTGGGCACTGTCTCCCCGGGGCGAGACCCGTGAGGCGGCCCGCTCCGGCCTACCCGACCCGCATTTCGCTGAGGAAATCGGTCACGGTGTGGCTGAGGTTATCGGCCTTGTGCCGCAGACCGTCGGCCAGGCCAAACAGTTCACGCGCCTGCTGGCCGGCCACATCGCTCTGGTTGGCAATCGCGGAGACCTCACCGCTGACTTCCTGATTGGTTCGTGACAGGTCGCTGATATTGGTGGTGATCTCCTGCGTTGAGCGGGTCTGGAGCCGGATCGAACCCGCGATATCCTCGATCATCTGATTGACCTGGCCGACGATTTCATCAATGCCATGGATCGCGGCGACGGCGTCGCGGGCGGTCGCCTGGATATTGGCGATCTGAACCGCGATGTCCGCCGTGGCTTGGGTGGTCTGGTTGGCGAGGTTCTTGACCTCACCGGCGACAACGGCGAAACCCCTGCCCGCATCGCCGGCGCGCGCCGCCTCGATCGTGGCGTTCAACGCCAGCAGGTTGGTCTGGGCGGCGACCGCCCGGATCATCCCGACAATTTCGCCGATCCGGCTCGCGGCGCTATCCAGCGTCGTGATCGTCTCCTTGGCGTGATTGATGCCGACCACGGCACGCCGGCTGATCGTCGCGCCGGCCTCGGCGCTGTGGTTGATATCCTCGACCACGGTGCGCAATTCGTCGGTGGCCGCGGCCACGGTGCCGACCGCGACGGACACCTGTTCCGCCGCCGCGGCCACCGCCCGGGTCCGGCCAAAGGATTGCTCCGACCCGGACGCGACCAGGTCCGAGGTCCGATGGACCTCATCCACGGCGTCACCGACGGCCGCCAGCAATGTCGAGACCGCACCTTCGAAAAGCGCGGTCCGCTGACGGCGGATCTCGGCCCGCGCCAAGGTCTGCTCGATGCCGCGGCGCTTTTCCTCCTCCATTTCGGCGTTGTGCACCATGCTGTCCTTGAACACCGCCACCGCCGCCGCCATCTCGCCGATCTCATCGCGGCGTTGCAGTGCGGGGACCACGATCCCGGTGGTTCCCGCGGCCAGTTCGGTCATCGCCCGTGTCATGGCCACCAGGGGCCGGGTGATCCCGCGGCCGATCGCCCAGGCCAGCCAGCTGCCCAGAAACAGCGCCGCGCCCGCGGCCGCCGCGTTGGAGAGTCGAAGCCGCTGGATGTGGGCGCCGGTCAGCGTTTGGATTGTCGTCAGGGCCTGATTTTCCGACGTCGTCACCGCGGTGATGGCCTTGTCGAAGCGGTCGGAATCCGCCGGCAGGGTTTCGTTCAGCAAGGTATGGTAATCGCTGATCGCCTCGGCGCTGGCATCGAAACTCTGCGCGAACTCGGTTATCGAATTCATCGCCTGGTCCAGCCGGGCGCGCAAATCATCACTGTCGAGACGTTTGCGCAGATTGGCGGCGGCGTGTTGGGCTCCGGCGACCTGGTTATCGACCAGCGCCCGGTCGGAACCGTCCGACAACACCACGAACCGTATCGCGTGAATCGAGATGCCGCTGATCCAGCGCAGCAGATTGCCGGCCAGGGCCGCGACCTTGTCATTGCCGGCGACGACCTGGTCGCGCAGCAGATCGCCGATGGTATCATTGGCCAGCAGGGGCAGCGACGACACATGGGACGACAACATCAGGTCCCGGGATTGGCGGACCTCCTGAAGTTTGGCGATGTCGTCGCTGTAGCTGACCAACAGTTCCTGCAAGGCGCCGATTTCGCCGGCGATCCCGGAATCGCTGACATCGGTGGCGGCCTGATCCAGCAGGGCGAAGATCTGATCTTCGGTGTCATGAATGCCGGTCTGCAACGCACGGTCATGGGCGGCCTCCGCGGAAACGCCGTACTCCGCGATCATGCGCCGCAACTGCTGCAGCAGAGCCGCGGCGGTCGCGACGCGCGAATTAACCTGGGATTGTTGCGAAAACAGGCCGAAGGCACGCGAAGCGGTCGTGAAGCCCCACAGGGAGACCGTCGCAACGCAACAGGTCAACAGCAGAACCATGGCAAAACCCACGGCAATGCGCCGCGCGATTGTCGGTCTCAGGTGAATTCTCGTCATTCGGCCCTCGAAACAAGAAAAGCCATAGAAAGCGTACGGAAAAGTGACGACTCGCGGGACCCCGGTATCGGAGGTGCGAAACATCGTGTCACATCAACAGAGAAAATTGTCGGGAGTGCGTTGCCATGGCCGAAAAACATCTATGACGACAGATAAAAGCATGAAATTGAGAATAAATAATTAACGGGTTGCGGAGGAAGACCGGAAATATTATATCCGGTGCACGTCTTTTAAGAAATACCGAAAAGTTGTTTTGATGTCGTCACCGCGTCCGGGCGCGGGGTCCCGTGCCGGCGCGCGATCTCATGCCCCTCCGCGATGCGCTTGCCTCATCGCGAAGGGCCGATCGGAAGCGCCGAAGCCCGCGTTCAGACGGTGCGCCTCGCCAACCGGCCATGCAGGGCCAGGACCGCGAGGCCGGCAACCAGGCCCCAGAAAGCCGAACCGATCCCGGCGAAACGGACATCGGCCGCGGTGATCAGGAACGTCATCAGCGCCGCCGGCCGGTCAGCCTCGTCCTTGAAACCGGCGACGATCGACGCGCCAAACGCCCCCAACAGCGCCAAACCCGCCGCGGCCTCGATCAGCACCGGCGGCGAGGCGCTGACCACCGTGGCCGCGATTCCCGCCAGCGCGCCAAACAGGATGTAGGTCGCTCCGGCCACCATCGCGGCGATATAGCGTCGCTCGGGCCGTGGATCGGCGTCGGGTCCCGCGGCGATCGCCGCGGTGATCGCGGCCAGATTGATGGTATGGGCGCCAAACGGCGCGATCAGCATCGATACCAGCCCGGTCACCCGGAGGAGCGGCGCCAGTTTCGGCCGAAAACCATAGACCGCCAGCACGGCGGCCCCGGTGATGTTCTGCGATGCCATTGTCACGATGAACAAAGGCAGCGCGATGCCGATTGTCGCCTGCCAGCCGAAATGCGGCACGATCGGGACCAGGGCCGGCACCCAGTCCGACCAGGATGTTCCCGTGACGCCGGCGGGCATGGACGCCGTCAGCGCCAGTCCGGCAAAGGCCGTCATCACCGCCGCCGGCACCGCATAGAGCCGGGCGAACCGGCCCACCACCAGAAAAACGACCAGGATCGCCAGGACGGGCAGGGGGGCGACGGCCAGCGCCGCAAACGGGGCCAGGCACAGATGCAGCAGGATCCCCGCCAGCATCGCGTTCGCCAGGGACGCCGGCACGGCGGCGACCAGGCGGCTCAACGGTGCCCACGCCCCGGCCAGCACGATCAGCCCCCCGGCGACGATGAAGGCGCCGATCGCCGTCGGGAAATCCCCGGTCACCGCGCCGCTGGACGCCAGCAATGCCGCGCCCGGCGTTGACCAGGCGATGCTGATCGGCATCCGGGTCCAGCGCGACAGGCCCATGCCGACCACACCCATCCCGAGGCACAGGGCCAGCAGCGCCGAGGCCAATTGGGCGGTCGTTGCCCCGACCGCGGCAAGGCCCTGGAGCACGATCGCAAAGGAACCGCCGAAGCCGACAAAGGCGGTCAGAATGCCGGCGGTCACGGCCTGGACCGGCAGGCTCCGGCGCGGCGCCTTTGGCAGAGGCAAGTCGGGGATCAGGGGCATGGCGGGAACGATCCTGGGACAAGGCGGCACCCGGTGCTCGACACCGGAAAGCACGGATGTTAAATTGGATCCAATAGCCAATCAACGGATTTTGGATAAGGACAGTCGCATCATGGCGAGCCCGTCCGCCGCCCCGGCGACGACGACCGCGGGGCAGGGCCGCGATCTGCCGCGGTTCCGCACCGCGACCACGATGATCGAGACGACCTTGCGCACCGCGATCCTTGAGGGCCGGATCGCCGGCGGCACGCCGCTGCGCCAGGAGGATCTGGCCGCCCGCTTCGGGACCAGCCGGATGCCGGTGCGTGAGGCGCTGCGCCAACTCGAAGCCCAGGCGTTGGTTGAATTCCTGCCGCACCGCGGTGCCGTGGTTGCCGAGATCTCGGCCGCCGATGCCCTGGACGTCACCGCGGTTCGCGCCGCGCTGGAGCCGGTGGCGCTGGCCCTGTCGATCCCTCATCTGACCGCCACCGACCTGGACCGGGCCCGCGACCTGATCGCGGACATGGACAGTGAGCCCGATCCCGGGCGGATGGGCGAACTCAATCGTCGTTTCCACATGACGCTGTATGCCCAGGCGGGCCGGCCGCGGTTGCTGGCCCTGGTCGAACAGCACCTGGCCGCGGCCGACCGCTCCCTGCGTTATCAGCTTGCGGCTCTGGGCCGGGCGGAGATGTCGCAGCACGAACACCAGGCGCTACTGGCGGCGGTCGCCGAACGGCGGATCGCCGATGCCGGCGCGCTGCTGGCCCGCCATATCGAACGGGCCGGGGCGACGCTGGCGCAATTCCTGGCCGAACGGGGCCCGCGACAGGGTACGCCATGACCGAAAAAGTCTTCTGGAACGATCCCTGCCTCACCCGACTGGAGACCCGGATCGCCGGCGTTGCCGGTGACATTGTCACGGTCGAACGGACGATCTTCTACGCCTTTTCCGGAGGCCAGGAGAGCGACCAAGGCACCATCGGCGGCGTCCCGGTGCTGAAGGCCGCCAAGAGTGGCCAGGATATCGACTACACCCTGCCGGCGGGGCATGGCCTGCGTCCTGGTGACGCCGTCACGATCGCGATCGATGGCGTGCGGCGCCGGCGGCTGATGCGCCTGCATTTCGCCGCCGAGGTGATTTTGGTGCTGATCCTGCGGGCGGCACCCGGGATCGCGAAGATCGGCGCCCATATCGCCGCCGACAAGGCGCGGATCGACTTCGCCTGGGATCACAATCTCGCGACGCTGTTTGCCGAGCTGCAGGGCCAGGCCGACGCTCTGATCGCCGCCGATCTGCCCATCATCAGTGCCTTCAGTGATCGCGAGCGGCAATACCGCTATTGGGAGGTGGCGGGGTTTGCCCGGGTCCCCTGCGGCGGAACCCATCTCAAGACCACCGGAGAAGTCGGCGCACTGGATTTGAAACGGCGAAATCCGGGCAAGGGCAAGGAACGCGTCGAAATCACCCTGGTCGACCCCGACCCGCGATAGCGGATTGCGGGCGGGGATCGGCGGCGACCGTCACCCGGGCGATCCCGCGAATCTTCTTGACCCCAAGCGGAATCCGGGATCACCCTTATGACGTCCATGACATGGGGTGCCCGCATTGCGGGCTGAGATCATACCCATTGAACCTGACCTGGGTCGTACCAGCGTAGGGATTGTCCTGGGTGGTCGGCGTTGCCTTTGTCATTCGCAAACTGCCCCTGATCCTTTCTTTGCGGTACGGCCCTGGTCCCAACGGAGGCCCGCTGTACCCGATGATGCTTCCCCAACACTGTGAAATGCCGTTTGTCGGGACGATTTTCCCGGGACGGAACGCCGTCACGACCCGATGACCGGCGCCATCACCATTAGCCTCAACGGCAAAACAATGGGCGTCACAGCCGGCACGATTGCCGAGCTGATTGTGGCGCTGGGCATGACCCTGGATCGCCGGGGTGTCGCCGTTGCCCAAAACGGCCAAGTCGTGCGCCGCACGGTCTGGGGCGAAACCCCGTTGCAGCCCGACGATGACATCGAAGTCGTCCGCGCCTTGACCGGCGGCTAACGCGGCTCGCGTCGCTGAAAATGAGAGGACCTCTCACCACCGTCATGCTCGCGAACGCGGGCAGCCAGGGCCCCAGGCGCCATCGTTCGCGAGCTTGCGGCCCTGGGCCCCCGCATTCGCGAGGGCGATGGTCGCAAATTCGGTGACGCACCCCACGAAAGCCGCTTTGCCCGCAGGCTGCGCCGAATTCATGTTTTTGTTTATCAAGGACCCCCAAAGATGACAGATGACAGCTTTGCTCTGGGCGGACGTTGCTTCCGCTCCCGCCTGTTGCTCGGCAGCGCCCGCTATCCCAGTTCGGAAGTCCTGCTGGATGCCATCGCCGCCAGCGGCACCGAGATCGTCACCGCCGCGATTCGCCGGATCGACCTGGCGGGCGGGCCGGGCAGCCTGCTGGAGCTGTTGGCCGGACGGGTCACCCTGCTGCCCAATACCGCGGGCTGCACCACGGCCGGTGATGCCGTTCTGACGGCGCAACTGGCCCGCGAGGCGCTCGACGTCTCGTGGATCAAGCTGGAGGTCATCGGCGACAGCGAAACGCTGTACCCCGATCTCGAACAGACCCTGATCGCGGCCGCCCAACTGGTTCGCGATGGCTTCACGGTCCTGCCGTATTGCAACGACGACCCGGTCAGTTGCCGGAAACTCGCCGATCTGGGCTGTGCCGCGGTGATGCCGCTCGGATCGCCGATCGGTTCGGGCGGCGGCATCGCCAACCCCGCCGCGATCGAACGGCTGTGCCGTCGCAGCCCTGTTCCGGTGATCCTGGACGCTGGCATCGGCACCGCCTCCGATGCCGTCCTGGCCATGGAGCTGGGCTGTGCCGCGGTGCTGCTCAACACCGCGGTCGGCAAGGCCCGGGACCCCGTCGCCATGGCCGGGGCCATGCGTGATGCCGTCGCCGCCGGCCGGGCCGCCCGCCTTGCCGGACGCATCGCCAAACGGGACCAGGCCGAGGCCTCCAGTCCCCAGACCGGGATGATCAAGTCCTGATCTGCCGCCGCCCTTTGCTTCAGAGTGTTCGCCATGGTTTCGTTACCGCAACCGCCGATCCTGGCCATCACCGACCGCCGTCGCTGCGCCGTGGCGATGACGGATCTGGCGCTCCGTTTGTTCGACGGCGGCATAAAGTGGCTGTCATTGCGGGAAAAGGACCTGGCCGCGTCCGAGCGGCTGGCGATCCTGGAGCGGCTGGTGGTTCGGGCGGCACCCTATGGTGCGGTCATCATGGTTCATGACGACATCGAGGCCGCGGCGCTTCTGCAACTGGGGCTGCATCTGCCCGGGGCCGGCGACCCCGGGATCGCGCGGCAGCGTCTGGGGCCGCGGGCCCTGATCGGGCTGTCAACCCACGCTAACGACGGCGCCGGCACTGGGATGGCGGCCGATTACCGGACGGTCAGCCCGGTATTCCTCAGTCCCGGCAAACCCGGCTATGGCCCGGCGCTGGGCCTGAACGGATTGCGCGCCCGCTGCCAATCGACAACGACACCGGTCGTCGCGCTGGGCGGGATCGATGCCAGCCGCGCCGCGGCCTGTCGCGCTGCGGGTGCCGCGGGTATCGCCGTGATCTCGGATCTGGTGACGGCGCCGGACATCACGGCGGCGGCCCGGCGGCTGGTCGCGGCATTTCAGTGATTTTTCAACTCTTTCCGAAAGGCGACGCCGTCTTTCGGCATCATCGGAAGCGAACGCATCATGAAGGTTATTGTTTTGGGGGCGGGCGTCGTGGGCGTGACCACGGCCTGGTACCTGGGCGAAGCCGGCCACGAGGTGGTCGTGGTCGAGCGCCAGCCCGCCGCCGGATTGGAGACCAGCTTCGCCAATGGCGGCCAGGTGTCCCCCTGTCACGCCGAGCCCTGGGCCAATCCGTCGACCCCGCTGAAAGCCCTGAAATGGCTGGGCCGCGACGACGCGCCGCTGGTGTTTCGGTGGCGCCGGCGCGACCCCGCGCTGTGGGCCTGGACCGCCCGATTTTTGCGGAACTGCACCCCGGGGCGCACCCGCATCAACACCGACCGGACCTTGCGGGTCGCACTCTATTCGCGGGCCTGCCTGCAACAGTTGCGGGCCGAGACGGGCATTGACTATGACCAGAAGACTTTGGGGATCCTGCATATCTATCGGAATTCCCGCGAATTCGCTCATGCGGTCAATGCCGCGGCGCTGATGACGGCGTTCGGCCTGCGCCGTCAGGTCAAGACCCCGGACGAAGCCGTGACCATCGAGCCGGCGCTGAACGATGTCCGCTCCACCCTGGCCGGTGCCATTTTCACCCCCGACGATGAATCGGGCGATGCCCACAAATTCACCCAGCGTCTCGCCGCCCGGGGTGCTGCGCGGGGCATCCGATTCCAGTATGATACCCTTGTTCGGGGACTGGAGACCGAGGCGGGGCGGGTGATCGCTGTGGCGACCAGCCGCGGCCGGCTGCGCGCCGACGCCGTGGTCGTCGCGCTCGGTAGCTGGTCGCCGGTGCTGACGCGCCAACTCGGCCTGTCGCTGCCGATTTATCCGGCCAAGGGCTATTCCGCGACCCTGCCGGTCGGCCCGGAGGGGCGGGCTCCGCAGGTCAGCATCACCGATGACGAACACAAGATGGTCTACAGCCGTCTCGGGGCGCGGTTGCGCTGTGCCGGAACCGCGGAACTGGCCGGCTGGAACGGCGATCTGACCGAACGCGCGCAGTTGATCGTCCGCCGGGCGCGCGCGCTGTTTCCGGGCGCGGGCGATTTCGCCCAGGCGGAATTGTGGACCGGCCTGCGCCCGGTGACCCCGGATTCCGTGCCGATTCTGGGACCGACCCGGATCGAGGGGCTGTTTCTCAATACCGGCCATGGCACGCTGGGCTGGACCATGAGCTGCGGTTCCGGGCGGATCCTCGCCGATATCCTGTCCGGGCGTGCCCCCGACATCGACATGACCGGCCTGGGGCTCGATCGCTTCGGCCGTTGCGGATGATCCGGGCGTCTCCGGGCAGGTGGCTGTTCGATCGCGCCAGCCCTTGTGGGCCAGGGTATCGCCACGACGGTGTAAATTTCCAGAATTTGTGATTATGACACTGACGGCGCGCCCGTGGCCTCCATTGCAATCGTTCTGGTTTCAACAGACCGCATCAGGGGTATAAGACCAGTCCGCCATGATCTTGACTCATGGCGGACTGGTACGGTCGCGACGGCGACCGCGCGCCACGTGGCGCGGAGCCAAGCGCCCGGACGGGCGCGCCGGCGCCTGAGGCTTCGCTTTGATCGGTCACGATCAAAGCGGATTGGTATAAGACCAGTCCGCCATGATCTTGACACATCGCGACCTGAGGGGAGCGGGTCTCCGCGCCCGCTCACCGCGAAGCGGTGTCTGCATCCAAAAACCGAATTCTCGCTGCATCATCATCGCAGGCGCCGCTGATACGTCAGTATAGAACAATATAGGAACGTATATTTTATACCAGTGAACGCTCGATGTGACTCTGGGGCTGTGACTCTGGGGCTTGCCAAAGCACGGGGATCGTCGATCCTGGCCTCGATCTTTTGGGCAGAGAGATTCCGGGTCCGAAGGGTCCGCCCAACGACGGTCTTGTAACGAAACATCGCTGTCTCGACGAGGGAGCGCCGGCCGTAGCCGACAGCTTTCCGCCATGCCAGCCGACCTTTGCCGGCGATCATCGCGATGTGACGATCGCGCGGTGTCGGCGCCATCGGCCAGGACGGTGGTGATCGGCGCGGTGATCTGATCGAGCAGCGGCCCGACCAGCGAGGCGTCGCCGTCCTCGGTGCCGGTCAGGGCCGAGGCCAGGATCTCACCGCTGTCCGGATCGACCGCCAGATGCGGTTTGCGCCAAGTCTGCCGGTCGCGGCCGCCATGGTTGGCGACCATTCCCTCGCCGGCGCCGAAGACCTTCAGCCCGGTGCTGTCGATCATCATAATGACGGGGCCAACCGTCTGGCTCAGGGCGGTGGCCAAGGACAGAGCGTCGCAGAGTCGCGAATGTCGCTGGCCAAACCCAGCAGCATCGCCACCGAACGCAGCAAACCTTCGGTCTGCCACCAGGGTCGCCCAAAGGCCAGGCGCCGCATCGGGACGTCCGCCAGTTCTCACCCCGATACCGGGCTTTGGGAAATTAATAGCGGACTTCGTTGTAGTGCTTGTTCGGCATCGAGCGATCACAACCAGAGCGGCAGAAGGCGATCGGAAACTGGCTGACACCGGGCTTTCAGGATCGCGTCCGATTCCTGCACCAACGCCACCGTCCTCCGTTCATCTCCTGCTCCTCCGGACGACACCCCGTCGCCAACACTGCGGCAGCCATGATATCAACCGAAATGGTCGCCCTCTGACTGGCTCGAACAGACGGGAAAACTCAGCCACTACCCAATTCCTCTGACAAGGTCATTGAAATGCATTCAGACTTTCATCTGATAGCCAGTCATATCGTTCGATAGCCGACGCTTTCAATCGAATGCCTCGCCGCGACATATTGCCAATGTTATTGAGAACGATAAATAAGACCATGTCACATTCAGATAGGTTGTTCCGGCATGAGGGTTCTAATAGCCTCCGACCATAGACTATTACGAGAGGGCATCTGCCAGTTTTTGCCAAGACTTAGCTCTCGCGTTGATATTGTTGAGGTTGATGATTTCGAAGGTGCACTCTCAAAGTCGTCATCTGAAAGCACATTCGAATTATCGTTACTTTCGTACACTCTCCCAGGAATGGATAATACGTCTGGAATCGTTAATTTTGTTGAAAAATTTCCATTAACTAAAGTTGTTTTGCTGACATCTATCGCCGACTCTACGCATATGCTGGAGGCCATTAGCGCTGGTGCCAAGGGGGTGATTTTCAAGACCATTTCCGTTAACGGCATGCTCGCAGCGCTTCATGTTGTGATGGAGGGGCAAATCTACCTTCCAGCAGAAATTCTGCTCTCACTTGCTGAGGGGGTGGGGATCAAGCGCAAGCCGAAAACAGTCTTCCCCGGATCTACAGTGTCGGAACGGTTTTCGAGTGCCGAAAGACATGTCATTTCGTTATTGCTGACCGGGTTACCCAACAAGCTCATGGCAACGCAGCTCGATATCCCAGAGTCGGCCGTTAAGTCTCGACTCCGTCGAATATTCAAAAAAGTCAACGCCACCAACCGTGCACAAGCGGTCGTAGCACTTCTGGCCGAAGAGGAGAGAGAGATCGTTTGATACGCTTAGGTATCGTTTGCATTGAGATCCATTGATGCACTTGTCTACCAAAATACTTGTGGACTAGGTTCCTAGCGCAAATAAGGATTTCTCTGATTGGCTACGTCTCGTGACGATAGTGCAAAGGAAATAAGCATGGCTCTTGTGAAGAGAAACCAGATCAGTGGATCCGTCGTGGCCAGAGTGGCTGAGACCGGTGACGCTGGTGTCGGAAACGGAAGCAAGTTGCTGGCTGAAGCCCAGAAGCGCAAGGCGCGGACTTTCGCCCGTCAGCAGAAGGCGGCCGAGCGGATCGCCGCCGCCACCTCTCAACTGGCCAGCGGCATCGCTGAGGCGACGTCGGCCGCTGAGGAACTGCGCAAGGCGTCCGAACAGATCGCCCAGGGCGCCGAGGAGGCGGCCGGGGCAGCCCAGGAATCGCAGAAAGCGGTAACCCACGGTGGCGCCCTGATCCTTAAGGCGAAAGCAAATGCCGATCTCTCGGTTGCCAAGGCCGAGGCGTTGCAGACACTGTTGCAGAACGTCTCTGTCCAACTCACCAACTCCATCGTCGCCATCGGCCGTGCTGCGGAGCGCCAGGAAACCTCGGTCAAAATGGTGGAAGAGCTTGAGCGCCAGGCGGCGGCGATTTCGGAAGTGGTCAAGGCCGTGGCCCGCATTGCTGACCAAACCAACCTTCTTGCATTGAACGCCGCCATCGAGGCGGCACGGGCCGGTCAGCACGGCAAAGGCTTCGCCGTTGTTGCCGATGAAGTGCGTACGCTGGCCGAAACCAGCGAAAAGAGCGCCCGTGAGATCCAGGACCTGATCGCCCAGATTCAAAAGGACGTCAAGGTCATCGCGGAGGGCATCAGCACCTCGGCCAACAATGCTAAACAGGAGGTGGAGAAAGGCAAAATCGTCACGTCCCAGTTGGAGCAGATCCGCCTCGACATCGTCGAGATCGCCAATGGTGGTCGTGAGATTGCCAAAGCATCCGAGGAAGCCAACACGGGCGCCAGCGAAGCGCAAAAGGGATCCGAGATCATCGCCGCCGCCGCCGAGGAGCAAAGCGCCGCCTGCCAGGAATCCCTGAAGACCATCGACCAGCAGACCGTGGCACTGACTCAGTCAGAACAGGCATCGCAGGAGTTGTCGGAGCTTGCCGATGAACTGAAAAACTCGACCGATATCTCGAAGAGCAGCGAGGAGGTCGCCTCGGCGGCCGAAGAATTGTCCTCGGCGGTGGAGGAGATCAACCGCGCCGCCTCGCAGATCATGGTCGCGTTGGAACAGATCCAGAAAGGCGCCCAGCAGCAGGCAGCGGCGACCCAGCAATCCTCGGCAGCGATCGCCGAAATCGAACGGGCAGCGCAGTTGTCGGCCACCAATGCCAAGACCGCGGTCGATAAGGGTGAGGCCATCTCGGGATTGCTGGCCAACAACAAGAGGGCGATGGACGAGTTGATCGACGGCGTCCTGGCTTCGGTCGAAGCCGGTAAACAAAGCCGCGAACAGATGACAGCACTCGAGCAAATCAGTCGCCGCATTGACAAGATCGTCGATGCCATCACCACGGTGTCAATCCAGACCAACATGCTGGCGGTCAATGGCTCGGTCGAAGCGGCAAGGGCCGGCGAGTTCGGCAAGGGTTTCGCCGTGGTGTCCACCGACATCCGCAACCTTGCCCGTGACTCGGCCGAGAACGCCGATCGCATCAAGGACACGGTCAAAGCGATCCAGGACCAGATCGGCAGGGTGCGCCGCGACCTCGAGGAGATCGGCAATACCGCCGCCAGCGAGGTCGAGAAGAACAAGGTGATCAGCGCCGATCTGGAAACGGTGACCAAGGACATGGCCGTCGTGGTGACCGGCAACAAGGAAATCCTCGACGGTTCAGACGAGATCGTCCGCGTCGTCAAGGAAGTTCAAACCGGCGTCGAACAGATCGCCGCCGCCGCCCAGCAGACCACCCGGGCTACCGGCGAGGCGGGTGTTGCTGCCAAGCAGCAGGCCAAGGGGGCCGAAGAACTGGCTGCGGCAATCGAAGAGATCGCCTCGCTTGCCGATGAACTGCAAGCCACCGCCTGACGTTTCCGCAATCAATTTTGGCCAACAGGAGGACACCCATGTCCGAAGTTGCGGAAGCGGTGCGTGACGAGGCGGAATTGGCCGCGGCAGACACCGCCAGTGCCGGCGATTCCCGCCAGTTTGTAATCTTCCATGTCGCGGAAGAAATGTTCGCCGTACCTCTGGCCGAGGTGCAGGAAATCATCCGCATGCCCGAAGTCGTCAAGGTTCCGTTGAGCCCGGGTGCGCTCGAAGGTCTCGCCAATCTGCGGGGAACCATGCTGCCGGTGATCCGGTTGCGCCAGATTTTCGGCATGAGCGCCGTCGAGCACGACGATTCGACACGCGTCGTCATCCTCGACCAGGGACGCCCGGTCGGCCTGGTGGTCGATCGCGTCGCCAATGTGGTGACCGTGGAAACCGACCGCATCGAGTCGGTTGAAGGCATCCAGGGCACTGTCGACAACGACCTGATGACGGGCATGATCAAGGCCAGCGACGGACGGTCGATGGTGATGATCCTGGATGCCGCAAAGGTGGTGGCGCGGGAGTTCAAGGCGGTCGGCAAGGCGATCAAACAGACCTTGGGCGGACCGGGCACTCACGCGGACAGCCGCAAGGAAACCAAACTTGCCGAAGACGGCAGCGACGAAAGCCAATTGGTCAGTTTCGAGGTGGCCGGGCAGGAATATGCCCTGCCCATCGAGCAGGTCCAGGAAATCGTCCAGATCCCCGAGCAGATCACTGAGGTTCCCAACACCCCGTCGCATGTTCTGGGCGTGATGACGCTGAGGAACCGGCTGCTGCCCCTGGTCAGCCTCCGCGACATGTTCGGCTTGCCGCCTCAGGACGTCACCGACACCAACAAAATCGTTGTCGTGTCCTTGGGCAACGACGCCTCGGCCATGTCGGTCGGCGTCATGATGGACAGCGTCAAGGAAGTTCTGCGGGTCGGACGATCGGTCATCGATCCCATGCCGGCCTTGCTGGCCCGCAACGGCAATCTCAGCGAGTTCCAGTCGATCTGCCGTTTGAACGAAGGCAAGCGGTTGGTGTCGATCCTGGCTTCCGAGAGGATGTTCAATACGGGCGACATCCGGGCCGTCGTCAGCGGCGATGGCGGCGGCGATGGCGGGGAGAAAGCGGTGATGGCCGATGAAAGCGTGGACGTTCGCACCAGCGTCATCGACGACGAGGAGCAATTCGTCGTCTTCCGCCTGATGAATGAAGAATATGGCGTTCCCATCGAATCGGTCCAGGAGATCGTTCGCGTTCCCGACGAACTCACCCGCGTGCCGAAAACGCCGGACTTTCTGGAAGGGGTGGTCAATCTGCGCGGCGTCGTCCTGCCGGTGGTGGACCAGCGCCGGCGCTTTGGCCTGCCGTCGATGGAACGCAACGATCGCCAACGGATCATGGTCTACACCATCGGCGGCGTGAGGACCGGCTTTATCGTCGACCAGGTGCTCGAGGTGATGCGGATCCCCGCCTCGGTCATCGGCCTGTCGCCCAACCTGTCGGAGGAGCAGCAACGATTGATCCGCCGGGTCGCGAATATCGAGAAGACGCATCGAATGATCCTGCTGCTGGACACCGATCAGTTGCTCGACACCAAGGAGCTGAATGCCGCCAGCAAGGCGGTGATGTGACGCGTTGTCACCGTTTTCCTCGTCATCCCCGAAAGCAGGGATCTGATCCGTGGCGCGGGCGTCTCCACCCGCGGTTTCGGCGAAAGCCGAAAAACCTGGGGGGAACGCCCGGAATGCCCAAGGAAGTGCGCAGATGTGCCGGCCCCGATGGCATCGCGGGCGGAAACGCCGGTGCCACGGGCGCTGACTTCTTCACACGCTCTTTCGCGGGGATGACGAAAGGAAAGTGACCGGGAAATCATGGCAAAGGTTCTGATCGTCGACGATTCGGCGCTGATGCGGCGCCACCTGAGGGAAATACTCGAAGCCAAGGGCGGCTACGAGGTCGTCGCCGTGCGTAATGGCGCGGAGGCACTGGAAGCGCTGGAAGCGTTCACACCCGACGTCATCACCCTGGATGTCAATATGCCGGAAATGGATGGGCTGACCTGCCTGTCCCACATCATGACCCGCCGCCCCACGCCGGTGGTCATGGTGTCATCTTTGACCGTCCGCGGGGCCGAAGTCACCTTCGAAGCTTTGGCGCTTGGTGCGGTGGATTTCATTCACAAGCCTGACGGTACCATCTCGCTCAACGTCGATCGGGTCGAACGCGAGATCCTCGACAAGGTCAAGGCGGCGACCCGCGCCCGGCTGCGCCGTTCCACCGGTTTGCAGCAGCGATTGCGCAGCCAGCAGGCGGAGGACGACGGTCGTCCCTCGCGCCCGTCGCGCGGCGCCTCCGGGACGCTGCCCCTCTTGGCGGCTGACGGATTCGGTCTCGTGATTATCGGCGTGTCCACCGGAGGACCGGGGATATTGGAGGAGATTTTGCCCGATCTTCCCGCCGACTTCCCCTGGCCGGTGGTGGTGGCGCAACATATGCCGGGCAGTTTCACCACGGTCTTCGCGCGCCGTCTTGATGAGATATGCCGCCTTCCGGTGGTCGAGGCCGCGCAAATGATGCCCCTGAAGCCCGGGGTGATCTATATCGCCAAGGGGGACGCCGACGTCGTCATCGGAAAAAGGGCCACCGGCTGGGTGGTCAATCCAATGCCGGGCGGCACTCAATATCTTTGGCATCCCAGCGTCGCCCGTCTGGTCGAAAGCGCCATGCACGCCATGCCCCCCGATTGTCTGATCGGGGTCATGCTCACCGGCATGGGCGACGATGGCGCCGATGCGATGTGTGAGCTGAAACGCCGCGGCGGCCGCACCATCGCCCAGGACGAGGCGACCGCCGTCATCTGGGGCATGCCTGGAGAATTAACCAAGCGTGGCGGCGCCAACGTGGTCTTGCCGGCCGGCCGTATCGCCAATCAATTGGCTGCGTGGCTGGCTCCCGCTGCCGCAGCGAAAAGGGAGCGTCATGGCCCTGGTAAAGTCTAGCAGGCAGAACATGTTGACGACGGCGGAAACGCCGGTGCGCGATCTGGCGGCTTTGCTGGATGATCTGTCCGCCGCCGAGCCATCGGTGCGCCGCGCCGCCGCCCGTGATCTTGCCGCCCATCCGGAAGCCGCCATGCCGGCGTGCGACCGCTTGGAAATCGAGGCCAGCCCGAGTGTGCGGGCGGTGCTGTTGACCACCCTGATCCATCTCCAATCCCCAGCGGTAGCGGTCCGCCTGGCCGCCCATCTGAGGAGCGAGGACGTCCCGTTGCGCAACGCCGCTATCGAGGCTCTTCAGGAGATGCCCGATGCCATCGCTCCCCATCTGCAGGATTTACTGGCCGATGAGGACAGCGACGTGCGCATTTTCGCCGTCAATATCCTGGGTGCGTTGCGTCATGCCCAAGCCCCCGAATGGCTGGCCGAGGTGGTGCGATCCGATCCTCACATCAATGTCTGCGCCGCCGCAGTGGACGCCTTGGCGGAGATCGGCAGTCTAGAGACGCTGATCGATCTGGAGAACCTGCGTCGCCGGTATGACGGCAACGCCTTCATGGAATTCGCCATCGACGCGGCCATGCGCCGCATTGAGGGGCAATGATGGCCGCTTCAACCGCCGCTCGCCTGAAGGATCAGTCTCCCGCGATGACCGACGAGGAGTACGCAAAGTTCTGCGAATTTTTCTACCGGAAATCCGGAATCCAGTTCCAGGCTGGCAAGAAATACTTCGTTGAACGGAGAATTGCGGATCGTATCGAAAAAACAGGTGCGGAATCGTTTCGAGATTATTTCACCATGGTGCGTTTTCAGACGACCGGCGAGGAACTGCAGCTCCTGGTTAATGCGATGACGGTGAACGAGACCTATTTCTTTCGCGAGGACTACCAGTTCGACGCCCTGGTCGACGCGATCCTGCCAGAGATCGCGCGGACCAAACGTCCCAAAGAGCCGATCCGCATATGGTCGATTCCCTGTTCGTCGGGCGAGGAACCCTATTCCATCGCCATCAGCATCCTTGAGCGCTGGTCTCAGGCCGATACCTGGGATATCGAAATCTCCGCCTCCGACATCGATTCCAAAATCCTTCACGCGGCGCGGACCGGGATGTTCAGCGAACGATCGCTGTCACGCGTATCGGCCCCGTTGCGGTCAAAGTATTTCATCCCCCGACCCGACGGAAATTTCCAGATCTGTGACGAGTTGCGTGAATCCATCGACTTTTCTTTGGTCAACGTCATCGATTCGCTACAGACTCACCGTTTTCGCAATATCGACGTTATCTTCTGCCGCAACCTTCTCATTTATTTCGACGATGTGGGCCGACGTGAAACCGTCGAGATGTTTTTCGATGCCCTGGGGCCTGGCGGATTTGTCTGCCTCGGCCATTCTGAAAGCATGAGCCGAATGTCCTCGATTTTCCTGCCGCGCAAGTTCGGGGAAACCATCGTCTACCAGAAGCCCCTGTCCGTGGAGTGACTGCCTTGAACAAACCGTTGGCGAGAGGCCATGACAGCGACATGCGAGGAAGGCGACCGCGCGTGCTTGTGGTCGATGACGGAATCACCATGCGCATGTTCTACCGCTCGGTGCTGGAAGCGGCCGGCTTCCTGGTCGAGGAAGCCGCCAACGGTATGGAGGGCTACGAGAAGGTCCTGACCCAGGCTTTTGATCTGATGATCGTCGACATCAACATGCCGAAACTGGACGGATACGCGTTGATGCAGTTGATCCGTGGCGAACCGGCCGTGCGCGGGGTCCCGGCCGTGATGATCAGCACCGAGGCGGGTGACAGGGATGCCGCCAAAGCCTATGAGGCTGGAGCCAACTTCTATCTGGTCAAGCCGATTCCTCCCGATGAACTGACCGAGGTGGCACGACTGGTCGCGGGGGTGACGGTGCCATGAGCACCCCGCTGCTCGAACGCTTTGTCAGCGAAGCGCGCGACCTGCTGCAGGCAGCCGCCACCGGCCTGTTGATCCTGGAAAGGCAACCGGGCGATGAAGCCGCCGTCAATGAGGTCTTTCGTTCCGTTCATACGCTGAAGGGCTCCGTAGGACTGTTCGACTTTCCCGCCTTCACCAAACTGGTGCATGCCGGTGAAGATGTGTTGAGCCTCGTCCGCGCCCGCCAACTTGTTTTGACGTCCGAACTGGTTGACAGGCTGCTGGATACGTTTGATCAGGTCAGCGCGTGGGTCGATGCCATCGACACCACCGGCACGCTGCCGAAAGATGCCGATGGGGCGTCCAGGGAGATGACTGCCGGTCTGCGAGCGGTCTTGCCGGCCGATTTCGGGGCGTCTCAGGCAACCGCTTCTGCCGTCCGCACCGGAGAGCTGGTCGGCCTCGACTGGTTGGCGGCGCTTCCCGAAAAGGACAGGTTGGCGGCCTTCGCCCAAGCGATGGATGGCGCCGAGATCCAAGCCATTGAGTATGCGCCGTTGCAAGATTGCTTTTTCAGCGGCGAGGACCCCTTGGCCCTGGTCCGGCAATTGGCGGATCTTCAAAGCCTTGCAATCGAACCGACCGAGCCATGGCCGGTGATCGATCATCTCGACCCCTATCGCTGCGTTCTTTGCTTTCGTGCGCTTGCGGCGATGCCGCGCGTTGAAGTGGAGACGTTGTTCCGTTATGTCGTCGAGCAAGTGCGGGTGGCTTCCGTGCCTCCCGAACTCCTGATTTCGCTGACCGGGGATCCCAATGGTGGCCCGGTTTATGGCGACTTCGTCGATGAGGCATACCCGCTGATCGCCGCCGGGGATTGGCCCCCGCTTCGGCGCGCGGTCGGTGCGTTGCTGCAACTCACCGCCCCGACCCTGCTCTTGGCTTCGGCGCTACGCTGGTTGGACGCCATTCTCGCTGTGCCGGTGCCGAATTCAGACTGGGTGAATGCTCTTATCGCCTGCATAGCTGACGGAGAGTCCAATTTCCGGCCTGTGAAGGCAGCTCAACCGGCCGCATTGGCGAACTCGGGTTCTCGGCACTTGCCCGACCCGACCGCCGTCCCGGAAGCCCCCGGACGCACTGATCCGGGCAAAGTGTCTTCCACGGCGGTCCGCATTCTGGAAAGCCAGCGTGCCATCCTCGGTTTATTGACGGCGGGAGGTGATATCGCAGCGCGCCTCGGATCGGTGGCGCAGACTGTCACCAATCTGCTGGCGGCCGAAGGCCACCGAGCCGACGATCTGGCGGCCTGGTCGAGGGCGGTCGATGCGGCCATTGCGCAAGACAACGCGGCCCCGGTGATCGAGGTCCTGGACCGATGGCTCGCGGCGAACCACCCGTCAGCAGCATCGGTCAGGCCGGAAGCCGGCGAGCATCTCATCCAGGAAATCAAGCAGACGAGCCGCGTCCTGAAGGTGGACCAGGCCAAGATCGACACCTTGATGAACCTGATCGGGGAGTTGGTCGTATCGAAGAACAGTCTGCCCTTTCTCGCCAAACGGGCCGAAGAAGTTCATGGCTCTCGCGAGATGAGCCGCGAAATCAAGGATCTCCATGCGGTGATCGACCGATTGGCGCAGGAGATGCACGGCGCCATCATGGCGGTGCGTATGCTTCCGGTCTCCGAGGTGTTCGACCGATTCCCGCGACTGGTCCGCGACGTGGCGCGCAAACTGGGCAAACAAATCGAACTGTCTATTGAGGGTGCCGACACCGCCGCCGACAAGAACATCATCGAGGCCCTTGGCGATCCTCTCCTGCATATCGTCAGGAACGCCATCGATCATGGCATCGAGTTGCCCGACGAGCGCGACGCCAGCGGCAAGTCGACTCAAGCCACCGTCCTCTTGCGGGCCTTTCAGGAAAGAGATCAGGTGGTGATCGAGGTCGTCGATGATGGCCGCGGCATCAATCCGGAAAAGATCAAGGCTTCTGCCCTCGCCAAGGGTGTCATCGACGAAGAGCGGGCAGCCCGCCTCACCGATCAGGAGGCGGTGAACTTGGTGTTCACTCCTGGCTTCTCCACCGCCGCCCAGGTTTCCGACCTGTCAGGACGTGGCGTCGGCATGGATGTGGTGGTCAATGGCGTGGAAAAGGTCGGCGGCAGCGTTTCGATCATCTCGGTGATGGGCCAGGGGACGACGGTCCGCCTGTCCCTGCCGCTGAGTATGGCGGTGACCCGGGTCATGGTGGTCGAAGCCGGCGGCGGCATGCTGTTCGGCATTCCCATGGACCACATCGCCGAAACCGTGCGCGTGCATCGCGACGCGGTACACCGCTTCAAGCAGTCCGAGGCCTTCGTCCTCCGTGACGCCATCGTCCCGATCATTCGGCTCGACCGCTTGTTGGGCGTCGAGCCGTCGGCCTGGTTCGGCGACGGCAGCGACGAGGATGCCGTGCTGGTGGTGCGGGTCGGCGGCGGCCTGGTCGGCCTTTTGGTCGATCACTTTCGCGAGGGCATGGACATCATCTTGAAGCCCTTCGACGGTATTCTTGCCGATATCCAAGGCTATTCCGGCTCGGCGCTGCTGGGCGATGGACGGGTGTTGCTGGTCCTCAACCTCCGGGAGCTTCTTTAGCCATGCCATTCAGCTTCGCCAAGAATACGGCAACCGCCGAGACGTTGTGCACCGTCGAGGATGCGCTGCCGCTGTTGGAATATCTTCAGTCTCATCGGGGAGCGAAGGTCGACCTCGGTCCTTGCCGCCATCTGCATACAGCGGTTCTCCAGGTTCTGTTGGCGGCGCGCCCGAAAATCACGGTTCTCCCGCAAGACCCGGTCCTGTCCGGCTTGCTGTCGCAGGCGCTGGGGGCATCAGGGGAGAAGGAAACCAAATGACGCAGCCCTTTGTCCTGGCCATCACCAATCGCAAGGGGGGCAGTGGCAAGACCACGACAGCCGTCAACCTGGCCGCCGAATGGGCGTCCCAAGGCCGGCGCGTCCTGGTCATCGACCTCGATACCCAGGGACATGCCGGCTTCGGACTGGGTGTGGACGCGGACAAATCGGCGCCCAGCGCCCACGACCTCTTCCACCATCCCGAATTCGATATCGCTTCAGCGGTGCATGCAACGGTTTGGGCCAATCTTTGGTGCGTGCCCGCCGATCCTCTCTACGATGGAATGGTCTCTATTCGCGATGCGTCGCTCCTGGACCGCCAAATACGCCGCCCGGAGATGAACATCTACGACATCATTGTTCTTGACACGCCCCCATCCCTTGATCTGGTCCTGACCAATGCCATGGCGGCCGCCGATGGCATTGTCATTCCGTTGTTGGCGCATGCCTTGTCCGCCGAGGGTGTCAGGCAATTGTCGCGTCTGTTCTACAAGACGGTAACCACTGTCAACCCCAGTTTGAAACTGATTGGACTGTTGCCGGTCATGGCGAACGAGAGAATCGGACACAATCGGGCTGTGATTGCCGATATTTCCCGCCAGTTCGGGCCCGAGCGCATGCTGCATCCTATTCGCACCGACATTCAGTTGGCTGCCGCTTTTGGAGCGCGCCAACCAATCCGATATTTCGCGCCACGCTCGCGCGGTGCGTTGGACTACAACCTGCTCGCCACCGCGTTGGCGAGTTTCTGGCATTGGTCGCCCGTCGGCACAGACAGGGTGGGAATGGGTTCCCTCGAATTACAACGGAAGGTTCCGTGATGCCATCAACTATTTTCATCGTCGATGACTCGGCGACGACCCAGATGAGCATGGAGGCCATCCTGCGCAAGGCTGGTTTTATGGTCGCCAAGGCGGCCAGCGGCGAGGAAGCCGTGACCAAGCTCCAAGGCGGTCTCAAGCCCAACATGATCATCACCGACATCCATATGCCGGGGATGAATGGCATCGAGCTCATCCGCAAGGTTCGCGCCATGGCGGGCTTCCAGTTCACACCGATCCTGGTGGTCACCACCGAATCGCAGCAGGCCAAGCGGGATGAAGCCCGCGCCGCCAAGGCGACAGGGTGGCTGGTCAAGCCGGTGCAGCCGGACGATCTTCTGAAGGTCGCGAAACAAATACTGCCCAACGGATGAGTGGCCGGACCCCATTGCCCGCGTTTGTCAGAGCCGCAGGAACAACAAGTTGATGCTGATAAGGATAGTCACGGTCGCATTACTACTGGCGACGACCTCCGCGGCCGCAACCTTTGCCGCATCCGGAAGCGCGTCCGGCGCGGCACTGGCCGCGACGGGTTCGCTTGTCGCCGCAGCAATCGGATATGCGCTGGGCCGAAAGGATCGCTCGATGCCGGCCGCCATCCGCACGCAAATGATCAAGGTTGCCGACGATCTCGCCCAGTACCCCGCGTTCACGCGGCTGCTCCGTGCCCAGGGAACCCGCATTACCGAAAGCACTTGCGAAGCGGCCACCGTGATCGCCACCGGGCTCAGGGATATGGATGCCAATGTCGACCGCCTCCGGGCCATGATCGATTGTTCCGCTCACATCGAAGCCGACGAATTGCGTCCTCTGGTTGACGCTGTTGGTGCCCCGGTGATCGGGATGTTGGGACAACTCCAGTTTCAGGACGTCACACAGCAGCAGATTGCTTTCCTGGCGCGTCTATCTCTTATCGTTGACCAGCACATGATCAACCTTGCACGACAGTTGGGTAACAGGCGGTCGATGGATCGCATGACAAACTTCAAAGACATGTTCGACAAGGCCCTCGACGACTGCGTCATGACCAGCCAACGCGAAGACCACCATACCGCCGTAGGACTCGATCTCCATGAGCCGAGTGGACCAAAAATCGAGATGTATTAGGGAGTAGTTATGCAGAGAATTTTAGTGGCAAGTCTGGAAGATGAGTGAAAAAAATGAAGAAGTTTGTCGCCGAGTCCCGATTTTCGCTTGCCATCATGGCGTTTCTGGGCGTTCTGCTCGATGAAATGAGTCGTGTCCTGCTACCGGCGATGATGTCTTCAATGGTTATTGCCCCGCTCGTAACATCTGCGCTGATTATTGTGACGGCCTATCTCACATTGTCCTATAGAACGAAAAAAACATGGCAGATCCGTGAATTTCCTTCCGCCCTGCCTGTTATAGGAACCGTTCCAAATCGAACTGGACAGGCGTCGACGGACACCGCTTTCTTTCAGTCGACATTCTATAAAGGTGAGAATGTCTCTTTTTTTATCAAACTCTCTGAATCAATGAAAGAAGAAACAAGCACAATTATCACGGATACGGACAACAATGCTATTAAATTGATGACAAATCTCAATATCGTTGAATGTAGTTTGGAGGATATACTATCGCACATCGATGAAACAAACAATCAAGTCGCCAAGATCAATGAGAAGACAGAGCTGCAACTCGGTCGTAGTCGATCATTGGTTGAGCAGTTTTCTGCAGAACGGAGTCGCGATGCCGAAAATGTTCAGCGAGCAATGGCAGATATCAGCGCTGTGGTCGCCAATCTCGGGAAAATGGTTCAGACGGTTCGTGGCATCGCCAAGTCCACGCGCATGCTCGCCTTGAACGCCACCATTGAGGCGGTGCGTGCCGGCGAAGCCGGGACGGGATTCGCTGTTGTCGCTTCCGAGGTGAAGATTTTGTCGCAGCAGTCGGATCAGGCCGCTGTCGAGATTGGCGCTGGAATCGATGAGTTGCGAGACGTGGTGGCGGCAAGTCTGAGCACCGTAATTGGGGATCGCAATCGGAAGGAGGAGGGCGGCTTCGCCGTTATATCGACAGCCGTCGGTGAATTGACCGAAAACTTGCACAAACTCGTGGACTATCAACGCGATATCTTGACCAAGGTACAACGTGAAAACGAAAGTTTGAGCATACCGATTATGCAAATGATCGGGTCTATCCAGTTTCAGGACGTGGTGAAGCACCGCTTGACGTCACTCGTTCATTGCTTCGACCGGATTTCTAAAACCATTGCCACAACGATCGACGAAGCAACCAATCCTACGGCCAACGCCTCTGGGGAAGTTGATCAACTCATACGATCCGAGCTTGATCAAGCGGTCACCGCCATCATCGCCGAACTCAAGGCCAATCACGACCCGTCGCCTGATCGGGATTCTCGCCACCAGGCAGGGACTGTTGCAATAGAGTTGTTTTGAGGTTGTCGGGATGGAGGGCGTTGGCGCACAAATCAGGTGGCTATCCTGAAAGCCTGCGTGGCGTCTGAACGCAACGGTCATTTCCTATGACCGTTGGTATAAGGTCGCCTTCCGCCCCAGCCTCTTCTGCTTTTGATTGCTCGATGCCGAACGGGTCGGTCGAAGATACGTGTATCTTCAGCCTACCCGTTGTGCGCCGCTACCGCGGCGTCTGCTCCGGCCTGAGGATTTTTTCGGTGACATTGTTTTTCCACAGGTCGTCGGCTACGGCCGGCGCTCTCTCGTCGAAACGGCGATGTTTCGTTACAAGACAGTCATCGGGCGGACCCTGCGCGCCCGGACTCTGCCCGCCCAAAAAGTCGAGGCCAGGATCGCCTGCAAGGTTCTCAACCGCATGACCGCCCTCCTTCCGTGGTGCACCGAAAGCAGAGGTGTTTGGCCTTGAGCCCACTGACATCGGAATGCACAAGCATGGACGTTTTCAAACGCTCGCGGCAACGTGTAGCGGTTCTATGATCGTCCCGACCATAGGTATCACACGCGTGATTTATTATTTATGTTATCTTCTGGAGTCTCCCCTTTTCAATATCGGTTTTAAAACCGGGCGGAGAGCGGGTCGGCGATCAGGCGACCGACATACCACCGCTGCTGGATGCGAGCGCCAAAAAATCGTGAAAGGCGCTCGTGGCATCCGAGAATGTTTGTCCGCGGACCCAGGCAAGTCCCACGTCCATGGTGGGGATCTCATCGACGAGCAGACGTGTCTCGATGCGCTGCCCCTCGAGCGACCACGGCCGATAGACCATGTCGGACAGGATCGTGATGCCCATGCCGGCGGCAACCATGCTTCGCACGGCCTCAACGGACGAGGTGGTGAAAATGACGTTTGGCTCATAGGGCGTCCGGGCCCAATACCGCGCCGCCGTCTGGTGCGCCTCATCCACCGAAAGCATGATGAAGGGATAGCCCGAAACGTCGGCGATGCTGATCTCCTGCCGCTTCAGAAGGGGGTGGTCCGGCGGGGTCCACAGCCGGCGCCGCGACCGGATCAGCGGTTCCGAGTGCAGCCGGTTGTCGGCGCCCAGATTGGAGATCAGGATGACCGCGATATCGAGAGCGCCGTCCAGCAACGCCTGCTCGATTTCAACGCGCGGTGCCTCGAACATCTCGATCGCCACATGCGGGAAGTTTCGCTGGAAGCGGGCATGCTGACGCGGCAGAAAATAGCCGGAAACCGTATAGGTGACCCCGACGCGGACGCATCCGGTGATCGTCTCGTGCGCTGTTCTCGGTACGCGCATCGCCTCCTCGACAGCGGCCATCACGTTGCGCGCCTGCAGCATGAAGCGGGCGCCCTGCGGCGTCAGCGTGACACCCGAGGGATTGCGAAGGAAAAGCTGCAGATCGAGATTGGCTTCAAGTTGTTGGATCGCGGAGGTGACGGCGGACTGCGAAACGTTGAGCTCGACAGCGGCCTGCGACACCTGGCCGGTTTCGGCGGCGGCGATAAAGTATCGGATCTGCTTCAGCGAAAAACTCATGTTTACTGCCTATTGCCTTACCGGTGTTTTGCTGCGGCGCACATCTTGACGCGCTCCCGGAAATCTCCGTTATTCTATTGACAAATAACGCTTTTCAAGATCCCCGAAGGGGTGGCCCGCCGAGCGTATCGCCGATGTCACCCGATTTTTCTGCCTATTATTTATGCGCATAGCACCTGCTGCCTTCAATTCGAACAACAGTATCAATTTTATCGATACACTGAACGGAAAATTTGAATTTTACAATAGTGACCGCTTCTTGTCACGATTGCGCCATGGCCGTTCGCCGCCATGGGAGATGCCAATGACGTTGATCAATTGTGACATGGGTGAAAGCTTCGGGATCTGGCGGTTGGGCGATGACAGTCGCATCATGCCGGCCATCCACATTGCCAATGTCGCATGCGGCTTCCACGCCTCCGACTTCAACCACATGCGGGCAACCGTCCGGCTCGCCAAGCAGCACAGTGTCAAGGTCGGCGCGCATCCATCGCTGCCGGACCGGCAGGGGTTCGGCCGGCGCGAAATGAAGATCGGCCGCGAGGAACTGGCCAATTGCGTCATTTACCAGATCGGCGCGCTGAAAGGCTTCCTTGAGGCGGAAGGCATGACCCTGCATCACATCAAGCCGCATGGATCGCTCTTTGTCATGGCATCGTGCGATCCGGTCATCGCGCATGCGATCTGCGATGCGGCCGACGTCTTCAAGGTGCCGTTGATCGGCCTGATCGAGACGGAACACGAGCGCGTCTACCGGGAGCGCGGCCACGCGTTCATCCCCGAATTCTATCTTGATCTCGACTATTCCGACGAGGGCCGGCTGATCGTGACGCGCGAACACGCCGCTGTCGATCCGGATGCCGCAGCGGAACGGGCGCTGCGGGCCCTGCGCGAAGGCCTGGTCCGTTCGGTTGGTGGCAAGGATATCCGCGTCGGCACCGAAACAATGTGCCTTCATTCCGATACCCCCGGTGCGGATCTGATTGCGGCTGCCGTGCATAAGGCACTCGGGATGGACGGCCGCATCCACAAGTGACGGCAGCCCTGCCGTACCAACCAATCCGTGGTCCCTTGACACGTCGAACCAGGAGTTTCCGCGCATGCCACTGAAAACAGTTCAGTCCCCCTTGCCCGGCATCTTTTATCGCAAGCCGGCGCCGGATCAGCCGCCCTTCAAGAGCGAGGGGGACATGATCGCCATCGGCGACACGATCGGCCTCATTGAGGTGATGAAGACGTTCACGGCGGTCGTCGCCGAAGAGGCCGGCAAGATCGTCGCATTCCATCTGGAAAACGAAGACGCTGTGATGGCGGGCGAATGCCTTTACGACATCGAGACCTGACGCAATGGCAATTTCCAAGCTGTTCATCGCCAATCGGGGCGAGATCGCCGTGCGGATCATCCGCGCCGCGCGCGAGCTGGGCTTGCGAACCGTGCAAGCGGTCAGCGCCGCCGATCGCGACATGCTCGCCGCCCGTCTGGCCGATGAAGTCGTCGAGATCGGCAAGGCGCATGCGACCAAGTCCTATCTGAACAAGGATGCCGTGCTGGCGGCGGCGGTCGCGAGCGGAGCCGATGCCGTTCATCCGGGCTATGGCTTCCTGTCCGAGAACGCCGGGTTCGCCGAGATGGTCGAACGGGCGGGACTGGTGTTCGTCGGCCCGAGGCCAGAGACCATCCGGGCCATGGGTGACAAGGCGACAGCGCGCGTGATGGCGATGCGGGCCGGCGTCCCCACGGTGCCGGGCTCCGAGGGCCGCGTCGAGGATGTGCCGGCGGCGCTGACGGCCGCCATGGACATCGGCTATCCCGTCATGATCAAGGCCGCCGCAGGCGGCGGCGGACGCGGCATCCGCGTCGCTCACACGGCCGAGGATCTCGAAAAGCTGATCCCGCAGGCCGGCGCTGAAGCGCTCGCCGCCTTCGGCGATGGCGGGCTCTATCTCGAGCGCTTCGTTCATCGCGCCCGCCATGTGGAGGTGCAGGTCCTTGGCGACGGAAGCCGCGCCGTGCATCTCTTCGAGCGCGAATGCTCGCTGCAACGGCGGCGGCAGAAGGTCTGGGAGGAGGCTCCGGCGACGTGTCTTGCGGCCGACGTCCGCGACGCGCTTTGCGCCTCGGCGGTTCGCTTGGCCGAGAGCGTCGGGTATCGCGGCGCCGGCACGCTGGAATATCTCTATGACGCCGCGACCGGCGCGTTTTTCTTCATCGAGATGAACACCCGCATTCAGGTCGAGCATCCGGTCACCGAGATGATCACCGGCGTTGATCTCGTCAAATCCATGCTGCGGATCGCCGGCGGTGAGCCGCTCGCCCTGCGGCAATCCGATATCCGGCCGCGCGGGCACGCCATCGAGGTTCGGATCAATGCCGAGGATCCCTCGCGCGATTTCGCACCGGCTCCCGGCACGATCGCCGGCCTGACCGTGCCCGGCGGCATGGGCGTCCGCTTCGATACGATGCTTTACCCCGGCTACACCGTGCCGCCCTTCTACGACAGCCTGCTGGGCAAGCTGATCGTCTGGGACGACGACCGCCCGGCCGCGATCCGGCGCCTCATCGGCGCGCTGTCCGAACTGAAAATCGCCGGACTTGCGACGACGCAGGGCCTGCATCAGGCGCTGGCGCTCGATACGGCTGTCAAGGCCGGTGATTTCCACACGCGATGGCTGGAAGGCTGGCTCGACGCCAGGGCTTTCATCGCCTCGGTCGCCTGAATGATCGAACACGAAGATGGGAGCAGTGATCACATGACCACGCGATACGCCTTCGGGGGCGATGAGCACATCTTCGTCGAGGTCGGAGACGAAATGTCGCTCGATGCCTTCTTCAAATCCCTGTCGATGACCAACGCGGTCCGCGACATGAGGATTGCCGGTGTTATCGAGATCTGCCCGGCCAACGCCTCGTTCCAGGTCAAGTACGATCCCGACGTGATCGCGCCGGATGATCTGTTGTCTGAGCTGAAGCGGCTTGAAAGCGTGGCGGATGCCGCGGAGTCCACACTGTCGACCCGGATCATCGAAATGCCGGTCTATTACAACGATCCCTGGACCCATGAGACCCAGATGCGCTTTCGCGAGCGGCATCAGGATCCGACCGGCACCGATCTTGAGTATGCCGCCCGTATCAATGGCTTTGCCTCGGTCGAGGATTTCATTACCGCGCATGCCGGCTCGCCCTGGTTCGTCTCCATGGTCGGCTTCGTCGCCGGGCTGCCATTCCTCTACCAGATGGTTGAGCGCGACAAGCAATTGCAGGCACCGAAATATCTGCGCCCGCGCACCGATACCCCGAAGCTCACCATTGGCCATGGCGGTTGCTTCAGCGCGATCTATTCGGTGCGCGGCGCCGGCGGGTACCAGATGTTCGGCATCACGCCGATGCCGATCTACGACCCCGCTCAGGAGATCAGCTACCTCCGCGACTTCATGATCTTCTTCAAGCCCGGCGACATCGTGAAGTTCAAGCCGGTCGACCGCGCCGAATATGACGCGCTGCTCGCCGCCGTTGGCGATGGCAGCTTCGTACCGCGGATCAAGCCGGTGACCTTCTCGCTCGACGAATTCAAGGCCGATCCTGCCGCCGCCAACGCTAAACTCTTGGGGGTTCTCCATGGCGCTTGAGATCCTGAAACCCGGCCTTGCCACCACCGTCCAGGATCTCGGGCGCCCAGGCTACTACCACCTGGGCATTCCACTTTCCGGTGGCATGGATCGTCTGGCGCTCGCCGCTGCAAATCTGCTCGTCGGCAATGACGAGGGTGATGCCGTGCTGGAAGCCGTCTTCCTCGGACCGGAAATCCGCTTCACGACGGACGCGGTCATTGCCGTCACCGGTGCCGACATGCCGCTGAAGATCGACGGCGTCGAGCTGTCGACCTGGACGACGCTCGCCATCAAGGCCGACCAGGTGCTGTCGTTCGGCTTCCTGAAGGCCGGGGCCCGCATCTATATCGCTGTTGCCGGCGGCATCGATGTTCCGGTGGTGCTCGGCTCGCGCTCGACCTACCCGCTCGGTGCGCTCGGCGGACACCAGGGACGCACGCTGAAGGCCGGCGATGCCCTTGCGACCTTGCCGCCGAAACGCGCGATGGCGCCGGGCTCTACCATCGCGCCGGAACGGCGTCGTGGCCCTGGCACCAGCCCGGTGTTGCGTGTTCTGCCCGGCCTCTACTGGCACCGGATTACCGCCGAGGCCGGCAACGGCTTCTTCGACGATACCTGGAAGGTCGCGCCGGAAGCTGACCGCATCGGCTATCGCTTTCGCGGTGGCCGGCCGCTTGAGTTCGTGCCGCGCGAACCGCCGTTCGGTGCCGGATCGGATCCGTCGAACATCGTCGACAGCTGCTACCCCTATGGCTCCATTCAAGTCCCGGGCGGCACCGAGCCGATTGTGCTGCATCGCGATGCCGTCTCGGGCGGCGGCTATTTTATGATCGGCACCGTCATTTCCGCCGATATGGACCTGATCGGTCAATTGCAGCCGAACCAGAAGGTCCGTTTCGTCAAAGTCACGATGGACGAAGCGCTTGCCGCCCGCAAGGACGCGCAGGCCACGGCCGCCAGGATCCGCGCCAGCTTTTGAGAGGGGCATGATGAAATCCCGCCTGTGCGCTCGTCGGCCTTGACCGCGAGCGCGAGACGATCGACGAGCCGCAACCCGATGGGTCCGTCGTGACCCATCGCCCCGTGACCGCGAGGGACCGATGAAAAACCCAGTCAAAGTCGATCCGATCACCCTGTCCGTGGTGCGGGGCATGCTTGAAACCACCCAGCGCGAAATGACCCTGACGCTGGAGAAGACCGCGCGATCGTCGGTTTTCAATCTGGCGCATGACTATTCAACCGCGCTCTTCAACGCGCGTCCTGAAATGATCCTGCAAGGCCAGGACATTCCGATCCATCTGGGCTCGCTGATCCCGGCCATGAAGGCCGTCGCCAGGTTCTTCGATGGCGATATCCACGATGGCGACCTCATCTTGCACAATGATCCGACCTTCGGCGGCAGCCATGCCATCGATACATGCCTGTACAAACCGGTCTTCTATCACGGCGAACTCGTCTACTGGACCGTCTGCAAGGGGCATCTGACCGACATCGGCGGCCCGGTGCCGGCCGGATACAATCCCCACGCCAAGGACATCTACGCCGAATGTCTGCGCATCCCCCCGGTCAAGATCTGGGACAAGGGCAAGCCGCGCAACGACGTCCTGAACATGATTTTTACCAACATGCGCGCCCGTCGCGACCAGGAGGGTGACTTCAACGCGCTCATCGGCGCGTGCCAGGTTGGCGAACGCAATCTCATCGCCCTGCTCGACAAATACGGCAAGTCCACCGTGGATGCCTGTATCGACGAACTCCTCGCCATGGCCGACCGCCACATGCGCTCGCTCATCGCGACCGTGCCCGATGGCACCTATGAGGGTGTTGCGATCCTGGAGGACGCCGGCCACGGCTTCGGCGATTTTGAGATCAGGGCCACCATCACCGTGACCGGCGACAGCGTCCATATCGCCATCTCGAGCCCGCCGCAGATCCCCTATTTCATCAATTCCTACGAAGGCAATTCCCACTCCGGCGTCTATCTCGGCCTGATGATGTTTGCGGCCCTGCCGCCGCCCTACAACGAGGGGCTATATCGCTGTGTCAGCATCGATTTCGGCCCCAAGGGCACGATCTGCAACGCCGCGGAGCCCGCCCCGCATATGAACTGTACGACGACACCCATGGAGACGCTGACCGACGCTGTCCGGCTCGCTTTCGAGCGCGCGATGCCGTCGCGGGTCTCGGCCTCCTGGGGCCATGCCAACGGCCTCAATGTCGCCGGCTGGGATAGCCGCAGCAACGAGGAATACGTCACCATGGTCCTGGCGACGATCATTTCCGGCGGCGGCGCAACGCCCAAACAGGACGGCTGGCACGCCGTCGGCCCGGAATGCTGCTTCGGCGCGTTGACCTCGGGTGACGTCGAACTGCTCGAATATTCCTACCCGATCATCATCCACCGCTACGCGCTGATGACCGACAGCGGCGGCGCGGGAAAATTCCGTGGAGGATCGGGCACCGCCTGGGAGGTGGAGCCGCTCGATCGCCCCATGACCTGCATTGGCTTCGGCGAGGGCCGTCGCATCCCGGCAGTGGGGGCGGCGGGTGCGTGGTCGCACGACATCGACGCAAAGGTCGGCCGTGTCGAACTGAAGATCGATGGCAAGGTCGAGACCGTCCGCACCAATATCTTCCAGGATATCAAGCCCGGCGACACCGTCACCAACATGAATCCCGGCGGTGGCGGTTACGGCGATCCCCGCGAACGACCGGTCGCAAAGGTCGTCTGGGACGTCAGGAACGGCCTCGTCTCGGTGAACGGCGCCCGCGAGGACTACGGTGTCGTTATCACCAATCCGGAAACATTACAGGTCGATTTGAGTGCTACGGCCGCGTTGCGGGCCATTGCTGTCGAGGAGGTCGCCCGATGAACGCGCCTCTTCAGCACACCAAGTGGCGTTTGGGAATCGATGCCGGCGGCACCTTCACCGATTTCGTCATCGCCGATCGCCACACCGGCGCCGTGAAGCTTTTCAAGGCGCTGTCGACCCACTCGGATCCGACCAAAGCCATCGAGAACGGCCTGAAGCTCATCGCCGACGATTTCGGCATCAGTGCCGCCGAGATCGTGTCCAATTGCGATCTCTGCATCAATGGCACCACCGTTGGTCTCAATGCGCTGATCACCCATCGCGGCGGCAAGACCGGACTGATCTGCACAGCGGGGCACGAGGATTCCATCGAAATCCGTAACGGCCACAAGGAAGATGGTTTCCGTTACGATCCCGACTATCCAGCCGCCACCATGCTGGTGCCGCGTTACTTGCGCAAAGGCGTACGCGAACGGGTGATTTCGGATGGCTCCATCCGCACGCCGATGGTGGAGGAGGATGTCCGCGCCGCCTGCCGGCTGTTCCTGGCCGAAGGCGTCGAGACGGTCGCAATCTCCTTTGTTTGGTCGGTGCTCGACAACACCCACGAGTTGCGCGCCGCCGCGATCGTCCGGGAAATGATGCCGGACGTGATCGTGACGGTCGGCAGCGAACTCTACCCGCAGATCCGCGAGTACACGCGCACCTCAACCTCAGTTGTGAACGCTTATCTGGCGCCGGTGATGCGGCGCTACGTCAACGCCGTCGACAGCTATTTCAGGTCGCTCGGCGCGCGGCAGCCGGTGCGCTATTTCCAGTCCAACGGCGGCCTTGCCATCGGCCAGGTCATGACCGCCCGCCCGGTCTATGCCATCAACTCCGGGCCGGCCTCCGCGCCACAGGCCGGGCTCTATGTCTGCGCGCCGTTTGGCAAGACCAACGTCATCACCGTCGACATGGGCGGGACGTCGTTCGACATCACGCTCACCAAGGACGGGCAGACCAACCTGAACAAGAACATCGACTTCCTGCGCTACCGGATCGGCGTGCCGATGATCCAGGTCGAAACGCTGGGTGCCGGCGGCGGCTCGATCGGCTGGATCGACAGCCTCGGCATCCTGCAGGTTGGACCGCAATCCGCCGGTTCCGAACCCGGACCCGCCTGCTACGGCCGTGGCGGGGTCGAGCCGACCACGTCCGACGCCAACCTCGTGCTCGGCTATCTGAACCCCAAGGGATTGCTGGACGGCGAAGTCCCGCTCGATGTGGCGGCGGCCCGCACGGCCATCGCCATCATCGCCGAGCCGATGGGTCTCACCGTCGAACAGGCCGCCTACGGCATGTACAGGATCGTTAATAGCAATATGGTCAATGGCATACGTCGCGTCTCGGTCGAGCGCGGCTATGATCCGCGCGACTTCGTGTTGGTCGGCGCCGGCGGTGCCACGGCGGCCCATATCACGGCGTTGGCGCGCGAGATGGCCATCGACACGATCATCCTGCCGAAGCTCGCCTCCGGGCTATGCGCCTTCGGCCAGATCATCTCGGACGTGAAATACAACGACATGGCCACGATCCCGGTGCGCCTTGACAACGCTGTCGCCTGTTCCCGCCTCAATGCGCTTTACGCCGATCTGGAAGCGCGTGGCATCGCCCGTCTCGCATCCGACGGGTTTGACGCCGAAACCATCGGCATCAAGCGCAGTCTCGATATGCGCTACGTCGGTCAGGTGCATGAATGCACGGTCGATATCCCGCGTTTCGACATCAATGCCAGCTCGATCGAGCGGGTGAAGGACGCATTCCATCGCCGCCACGAGGAACTCTACACCTACGCGGAGCGCCACAACGCCGTCGAGGTGATCAACATCGAGGCGACGCTGTTCGGGCGGATCGAGAAGCCCGGCCAGCAGACGCTCGCCCCCGGCGCTGCGGTCGAAACGGCGCTGAAGGGCCATCGCAATGCGATCTTCGCAGCATCCGGCGTCGGTCTCGAAACGCCGATCTACGACGGGTCGAAGCTCGGTGCCGGTAGCACCATTGCCGGCCCGGCGATCATTGAGGAAGTCACCACCACGATCGTCATCGAACCCGACTGGACGGCGACGCTGCATGCCAGCGGATCCTATGTCATCACGCGCCACAAGGAGGCTTGATCGACGACATGACCGAGTCGCTGACCACCGAAAACGTGACTGTAACCTTCGACGGCCTTACCGCTTTATCGAAGGTCGATCTCTCGGTGCCGAAACGGTCCGTGACCGGACTGATCGGGCCCAACGGTGCCGGAAAGACGACCCTGGTGAATGTGCTGACCGGCTTTCAGGCGCCGACGGCGGGCAGAGTGACGATGGATGGCGCCGATCTCGGGGCGAAACCCGCCCACAAGATCCGGCATCTCGGCATTGCCCGAACCTTCCAGTCCGGCCGCTTGTTCAGTGACCTGAGTGTCGTCGACAACCTTGAGGTGACGGGCGTCGGACTGGGGCTGTCCCGGCGAAAAGCCTCTGCCAAGGCCGTTGAGATGCTCGACTGGATGGGCATCTCGTCCTTGGCCGAGCGCACCGCCGGCGGCCTGCCCTACACCGACGAGCGTCGTGTCGCCATCGGTCGGGCGCTGATGTTGGAACCAAAATACCTGCTGCTCGACGAGCCCGCCGCCGGCATGTCCGCCGAGGAGGCCGATGATCTCTCCAGGCTGATCGCCCGGATCGTCAGCGAGATCGGCTGCGGCGTTCTTCTCATCGAGCACAATATCGGCATGGTGCTGAAGACCTGCGACGACATCCACGTGCTTGATTCCGGAAAGATTATTGAAGTTGGCCCGCCCGCGGTGATCAAGGCCAGCGAGAAGGTGCGCCATGCCTATATGGGCACCCAGGTCGAGACGGAAGGAGAGGTGCTATGACGCTCCTGACAGTCGACGGCATCAGCGTCCGCTACGGCCAATTGACCGCCCTGCGCCGGGCAAGCATCTCGGTGAAGGAGGGCGAGAGCCTGTTCGTCACCGGCCCGAACGGCGCCGGCAAGTCGACGTTGTTGAAGGCGATCGCCGGTGTCGTTCCAATCCGCGAAGGCGCGATCACATTTGCCGGCACTGCCGTCGCCGGTAAGGCGCCCGAGGACATCGCGCGGCTCGGCTTTTCCATGGTGCCCGAGGGGCGCGACGTCTTCAGCGGTCTGACGATCGACGAAAACCTGCGGGTCGGGGTCGGTATGCGCGCCGACAAGGACGCCGCCATCCGCGATCTGGAGACGGTCTATTCGGTGTTCCCGATGCTGGCGGAGCGCCGGCACCGGCCGGCGGGCGTGCTCTCCGGCGGCCAGCAGCAGATGCTGGTCATCGGGCGCGCGCTGATGGCAAAGCCCAAGCTCATCGCCATCGACGAACCGTCGCTCGGCCTCGCGCCCAAAGTCATCGACGATGTCTATGCGACCCTCCTGAAGCTGCGCGACGCCCAGGGCCTCACCCTGCTCATCGTTGAGCAAAGCTCGGCGCGCGCCATGCTGACCGGCGGCCGCATGGTGTTGATGCGCTCCGGTGAAGTGGTCCTGGAAGGTGACGCGCGCGAACTGGTCCGGGGCGATGCGTTGAAAAAGGCCTATTTCGGCTATGGAGACCACTGACCGTGACCGAAATCATCCAGATCATCATTGATGCACTCAGTCTTGGCAGCCTCTATGCGCTGGGCGCGCTCGGCATCGCGCTTATCTTCGGCGTCATGCGGCTGGTGAACTTCGCCCACGGCGACACGATCGCCTTCTGTGTCTTCGCGCTGCTGTGGCCCTCGATCGATGCGGCCGCGGTCGTCTTCGCCGGCCACCTGCCGACGGTGCTGTTGATCCCGTTGATCCTGCTGATCGGCGCCGGCCTGTCGGTGCTCTCCGAGATCATCGTCTTTCGCCGCTTCCGCAAGGCCAATCCGGCGACGATGATGATCGCCTCCTTCGCACTCGGCTTCGTCATCCGCTACTTCCTGTTGATGCTCTATTCGAGCCGGCCGAAGTCGATCAACCTCTGGGAGAGTCTCGGCGAATCGATCGGCTTTCTCGGCGCCCGCGTGCCGCTGCTGCAGATCGTCACCGTTGCGATCACGCTGGGCATCCTCGGCCTGTTGACGCTGTTCCTGAAGCGCAGCCGCTATGGCCTGGAAATGCGGGCGGCCGCGGAGAACTTCACCATGGCCCGCATGCTCGGCGTTCGCGCCAACCGCGTGATCATGCTTGCCTTCGCGCTCTCCGGCATGCTGGCCGCCACGACCGGGCTCATCCTGGTGACCCAGACCGGCACGGTCGACATCCAGATGGGCGCCTCGGTCATGCTTATCGCCTTCATCGCCACGGTCATCGGCGGCCTCGGCAGTCTCACCGGCGCGGTCACCGCAGGCTATCTTATCGGCGCTGCGAGCGTCCTGATGCAAGTTGTGCTGCCGCTTGATGCCCGGCCATTCCGCGATGCCTTCGTCTACGGCGCGGTCATCGTCACCCTGATTTGGCGGCCGAACGGACTGTTCGTCGCCAGATCAGCGAAACAGAGGGTCTGATCATGGTGGCACGCAAATCGGTCCTTGCCCGCACGATTTCGACCCCGATCATCCTGACGCTGATCCTGCTGGCGGTCGCCGGCCTCTCGCTCTGGGTGAACAACGGCATCTTCACGCGCACAATCGTGGAAGTCTTCATCCGCGTGATGGTCGTCGTCGGGCTTTATACGTTCATCGGCAACTCCGGCGTCGTCAGCTTCGGCCATATCGGCTTCATGTGCATGGGCGCTTATGCGACCGCCTGGTTCACGATCCCGCCGGCCATGAAGAAATATTCGCTGCGCGGCCTGCCGGAGATCATCTCCCACAACCAGTTGTCCTTCTCGCTCTCGATTACGCTTGCCACACTGTTCGCCGGCATCTTCGCCTATCTTTTCGGCAAGATACTGGTCCGGTTGTCCGGCATTACGGGTTCGATCGCCACTTTCGCCATGCTGGCGATGATCAACACGGTCTATTCCAACTGGGAGACCGTCACCGGCGCCACCAGTTCGATTGTCGGCATCCCGCGCAAGACCGACCTGTGGACGGGCTTTGCCGGCGCCGAACTTGCCGTCATCGTCGCCTATTTGTACGCCATCTCCCGCTCGGGGCTGGCACTCCGATCTGCGCGCGACGAGGCCATCGCCGCGGCCGCATCGGGCGTCGATATCGCTCGCGAACGCCTCAAGGCCTTCGTTGTCAGCGGGATGATCCTGGGCGCCGCCGGCGCCCTCTACGCGCACTTCCTCGGCGTCCTGACGCCGGACGCCTTTTATCTCGGGCTCACCTTCATCTCGCTGTCGATGCTCGTCGTCGGCGGCATGAACAGCCTGTCCGGCGCCGTTGTCGGCGTGGTCGTCCTCTCGGCGATCATCGAACTGCTGCGCACGCTCGAAAAAGGCATCGCGATCGGCAACCAGACCTGGGCGCTGCCGCACGGTACGCAGGAGATCGCGATCGGCGGGGTGATGATCGTCATTCTGATCTTCCGGCCTTCGGGGCTCACCCGGAACCAGGAATTGTCCTGGTCTGGTTGGCCCTTCTCGGAACGATCCTCACGCCAGAAAAGTTCAATCAAGGACGGGGTATCGGAAGGAGCAAGTGCATGAGCGTTAGTGGAGAGACCATCATGAGACATCTTACGAAAATTGCATTCGGAATGCTGATGGCTGGGCTTTCGCTCGGCGCGTCCGCCCAAGCCGCCGATATTGTGGTCGGATTTGCAACCGCGTCATCGGGCTTCATGCAGGCCTATGACAAGCCCGCCCAGGATGCGGCCCTGATCCGTATCGATGAGATCAACAAGGCGGGCGGTCTGCTGGGTCGCCAGATCAAGGTCGTGACCGCCGATACCAAGACCGACCGCGCCGAAGGCGCCAAGGCCGGCCTTGAGGTCATCGATAAGGGCGCCGATCTCGTCATCGTGTCCTGCGACTATGACTTCGGTTCGCCGGCCGCGCTGGCCGCCGAAGCGGCCGGCAAGATTTCCATGTTCCTCTGCGCTGAATCGGTCAAGGCCGGTATCCAAGGCGTCGGTCCGCATAGCTTCTCGGCGTCGATATTGGCGGCGGTTCAGGGTGCGACGATGGTCGACTGGTCCTATAACAAGAAGAACGCCCGGACCTACTATCGGCTTCTCGATACCTGGACCGAATATAATAAGGGCGTTTGCGATGGCTTCGATTGGCAGCTCCCGAAAATGAAGGACGCCAAGCTGGTCGGCAGCGATACCTTCAAGAACGAAGACACGAGCATCGCCGCACAAATCACGCGCATCAAGAGCCTGCCCAAGCCGCCTGACGCCATCATGCTGTGCTCGATGATGCCTGGCGTCGTCAGTGCCATCAAGCAGATCCGCGCGGCCGGCATCACCTCAATGATCCTCAATGGCTCCAGCGTCGACGGCAGCTATTGGCTCTCCGCCACGCCCGACCTCTCCGATTTTTACGTACCGGTGCAGGGTTCGATCTACGGCGATGACCCGAACAAGGACGTTACCGTCTTCAATGCCAAGTACAAGGCCGCAACCGGTGGCGATCCCTCCAGCCAATATGTCTATCCTGGCTATGTGCTGATCGACGTCTGGGCGAAGGCCGTCGCCCGCGCTGGCACGACCGACGCCGATGCGGTCACCGCCAAGCTGGAAGCCATGAAGGACGAGCCCACCCTGTTCGGACCGCGTACGTTTACCAGTGAGTTGCACCATCAAAACAAGGGCAAGTATCTCATCGTCGACGTCAACAAGGGCAAACCGAGTGTCGTCGGCGACTGGACCATCGCCGAGCCGATCCCGCTCTCGTATCTCCTGAAACAGTAAAACGGCGACATCCATCGATCGCCGCGGGGACAAGCGACCTCCCGCGGCGGTCAGCAGCAAAGCGGGCTCACCGAAAGCAATCCGCTCACTTGGCCAGAACGAACGAAACGGCCTTCTGATACGCATAAGCGAACAAAATGAGAACGCCAAGACGGGTTGGTCGCAGAATTCCGCCGAAAACGGGGTGGATTGAGGAAACAGCAACGCGTTGGTTCATGGCTTCACCAATTCCTCAAACAGCGCCGCCAAGGGCTTTTCGTCCGCCTTGAAGCTCGCGATCATCGCCGACAGCATGGCGGCAGGATTCATGCGCTCGAACGCCAGCGGGTGCCCTGCTTGCAGGGCCAGCAAGGCCAGATAGGCAAGCTGTGTGCGCCCATTGCCTTCGCGGAAAGCATGAATCGCGTTCAATTCCGCGAGAACGTGCGCCGCGCCACGGGCGAAGGCCGCTACGGACAGGCCCCCGCAGGAAGTTTTCATCCCGCAGGTGCGTGAACAAGCGGCGCATTTCCGCATCGATATGTTCGGGATAACAGAACATGCTGTCGCCCTTGGCGATACGCACGGTGCGAATCTGACCCGCCCAGGCGAAGACATCTTGGAACAGATGCCGATGAACCGCCCGGTAATGGGCGTAGCCAAAGCGCCCCTGTGGCAAGGGCTCTTCGCCGCGTTGTGCCGTAATGATCGCCTCGAAGGCATCGAGTTCAGCCTGATCGTGCAAGCCAAGGCGGTTTTTGAGAACGCGGGTGCCCGGATAACAGTAAGGGTCGGGGCCGCTTTCGTACATTGCTCCCGTCAGCGGCCCGGTTGTGCGAACCGCGCGACGATCTGGCTGCGGCGGTCTTCGGCATCCACACCGTCGTGGTCAAATCGCTCCATCGTCTCGCGCATCTCTGGGGTTAGCTCGATCCCTTCAACGGCGCTGATGCGGGCGAAGGCGGCGCGGCCAAGAATGACGCCCCGTGGTCCGGGCGAGCCGGGACGCCGTGGCGGGACGTGCATGGTGCTTGGCGAAGCTTTGGGGGGATCGCAATTACTCATGGTTGATTTGTAGCATGGGCGGGGGTGTAAAGCAAATTTCGTGCGGTGGCTGCAGCGGTTCTCCTTTTGGCGACGACGCGTCGGGCTTTCGCCCAAACCCAACGGGGGCGATGCCCCAGACCCCCTTTGTTTTTGTCAGAATAGAAGAGGATTCGGGGTTCACCCCGAGCGGGTGCGGGCGACAGCCCGCGGGCCGACAGCCAAAATGAGAACTGGTGCGGTGGCTGCCAAATCCGCAACGCCATGGGCACCATGATGGCGCTGCACGACCCGATCATGAGCGAAATGACGTCCGATATTCCGGCTGCGTAGATTCCGAGGCTCATACCGCTTCGGCGACAACGCCTACAGTCGAAACCGCATTGCCCAGCGGGCGCGGCTCAAGACAACAGAGGTCGTCCATGACGATGAACGCCCGCGATCCGGCGGCCGGTGTGACCAGCGACGAGGCGCGGCGACGCCTCGCCGCCGACGGCACCAATGCGGTTCAGGATGCGACCCCGCATCCGATCGACCGGGCCCTGAAAAAATTCTGGGCGCCGGTGCCCTGGATGCTCGAGGCGGCGATCGTGCTGCAAGTGGTGATCGGCGCCGATGCCGAAGCCGCGGCGATCGCCTGCCTTCTGCTGTTCAATGCCGGCCTGGGTTTTTTCCAGGAAGGCCGCGCCCAGGCGACGCTCGAAGCCCTGAAATCCCGCCTGGCCGTCACCGCGTCGGTGCGCCGCGACGGTGTCTGGACGACACAGCCCGCGACCGGGCTGGTTGAGGGTGACGTGGTCAAGCTGTCGCTCGGTGCCATCGTCCCTGCCGATGTGCGTTTGATCAACGGATCGGTCCTGGTCGACCAATCGATGCTGACCGGTGAATCGGTGGCCATCGACGCCGGTGCCGGGTTCGAGACTTATGCCGGCGCCCTGATCCGTCGCGGCGAGGCGGTGGCGGTCGTCACCGCAACGGGAGCGCGCAGCAAATTCGGGCGCAGCGCCGAACTGATCCGCACCGCCCATATCGAAAGTACCGAACAAAAGGCGGTGTTCCGCGTGGTGCGCAATCTCGCGGTGTTCAACGGCGGCGTGACCCTCCTGTTGATGGCCTTTGCCGTCCATCTGTCGCTGCCCTGGGCGCAAATCGTCCCCCTGGTGCTGGTCGCCATTCTGGCCTCGATTCCGGTGGCCCTGCCGTCGATGTTCACCCTGGCGGCGACGGTCGGGGCCCGGGCCGTGGCACGGCGCGGCGTGCTGCCGACGCGCCTCTCGGCGCTCGATGAAGCGGCGGGCATGGATATTCTCTGTGCCGACAAGACGGGAACGCTGACCCGCAATGCGCTCGCGGTCACCGCCTGCCGGGCGCTGCCGGGGTTTGATGAGGCGCAGGTCCTGACATTGGCGGCGCTGGCGAGTTCCGACGGTGGTGCCGATCCGCTGGATGCCGCCATCCGCGCCGCGTCCCGGGCGACAGCCGGGCCGGGTTGGACCCTCGTCACATTCACGCCCTTTGATCCGGCGAAAAAAATGGCCGAGGCCGCGGTCACCGACGCCCAGGGCCAGGCGATGACAATCGTCAAGGGCGCCTTTTCGGTCGTCGCGGCGATCGCCGCGGCGTCGCCGCCGGCTGCGGCGATCGCGGAAGGCTTTTCGGCCAAGGGTTTGCGCGTTCTGGCTGTTGCGATCGGATCGCCCGGGGCGCTGCGCCTTGCCGGCGTGATCGCGCTGAGCGATCCGCCCCGGGCCGAATCGGCGGCTCTGATCCGCCAGTTGCGCGACCTGGGCGTTCGCACGGTGATGGTGACCGGCGACGCGGCAATGACCGCCCGCGTGGTTGCCGACGCCGTCGGGATCACCGGCCCCAGTTTCACGACCGTGCCCTTGCCGCGCGATATCGACACTGGCGATTTCGGCGTCTTTGCCGGCGTCCTGCCCGAGGATAAATACGCGCTGGTTCAGGCCTTTCAACGCGGTGGCCATGTCGTCGGCATGTGTGGCGACGGCGCCAACGACGCCCCGGCCTTGCGGTAGGCGCAAATGGGTATCGCCGTGTTCACCGCGACCGATATCGCCAAATCGGCCGCCGGGATCGTCCTGACCGAACCCGGCCTCGGCGGTATCGTGGCCGCCATTGAGGAAGGGCGTACCACCTTTCAGCGTGTTCTGACCTATACGCTGCGCTCGATCATCCACAAGGTGGTCCAGGTCCTGCTTTTGCTGGCGGGGCTGGCCATCACCGGAACCGCGGTGCTGACACCGTTGCTGATGGTGCTGATGATGGTGGCCGGGGATTTCCTGGCGCTGTCATCGGCGACCGACAATGTCCGGGCGTCGTCGGCGCCCAATGTCTGGCGCATCGGCAACATCACCATCGCGGGTGTCATTCGCGGTGTTTGCGATCTCGTCTTCTGTGTCGCTCTGCTCGTGGTCGGCCGCTTTGCCCTTGGCCTCGGCGATGATGCGTTGCGCACATTGACCGTGGTCACGCTGGTGTTCAGCGGCCAGGCGATTTTCTATGTCGCGCGCGAACGCCGGCATCTGTGGGCGTCCCGGCCCGGTTCGTGGTTGATCGCCTCGTCGATTCTCGACGTCGCGCTGTTCAGCACGCTGGCGATCCGCGGCATCCTGATGACGCCGCTGCCGGCGATGATCGTCGCCGGCCTGTTCGGTGCCGCCATCGTCCTGGCCTTTTGCCTCGACGGCGTGAAGACCATCCTGTTCCGGCGCCTTGCCATCGCCTGAGCGGAGCTTGACGCCGGCGTGTTATCCCGGCATCAGGCGATCAGCCGGCGCAGCGTGGTGAACAGGCGGTCGAGAGAGGCGGCCGGATCATCATCGCGCAGGTTGCGGGCCCCGATGGCAAGCCGCAGCCCGCCGAACGCCGCCCCGATGCCAACCGGTTGGCCGACCAGAATCCCGGCGCCGGCCAGCGCCTGGTACAGGCCGCGCAATTCGCTGATCGTCAGCAAGCGCGACCGATCGGCCGGATCGCGCACGGCAAAGCTGTGGATGGTCTCCGGCCAGGCCAGCGGATCATCCGCCGGCGCCGGCGGCGCTGGCACCAGGCCCGGTGTCGTCGCGATGCGGTCGCTCAGGGTTGCCGACAGCCGGGCCATCGCGCTGCGGACCGCGGCCGGTGTCTGCGCCGAAAACCGTTCCATCTCGTCCAGCGCGGCCGCCCAGCGCAACAGCGTCCCGGCGGCCGGGGCCGGATGGCTGCCGCTGTGATCCGTGCCGAGCCCCGCCGGCAGTGCGTCAAGGTCAAGCGCCGCCCAACGCGATTGCGGGAACAGCACGGCCCCGCTGAACGAGGGCCCGCCAAAGAATTTCGACCCGGTCAGCAGCACCGGCCAACCGCGGCGCAGATAGCCTGTCAGGCGTTCCGGCGTCAGGCGCGCCTGACAGGCGTCGACAACAACCTCGGTCCCGGCGGGCACCTGGTGCGGCGCCCGCAGGCCGGTCTTGGATCCTTCCATCCAATGGACCACAGGCCGTCCCGGCGCCGCGGCGACCGCGGCCGCGAAGTCGGCATCAACCTCATCCGCCGGGCGGACCGTGCCATCGTCGCGACGCAGCGGGATCGGGATCGTCACCATGCCGGGCGGAAAGCCGGTCACGGCCTCACCGAACCGCGGGCCCGGCGCATCCGCCGTGGTCGGCGAAAAATTCCGGCCGGCCGCCGCCAACGGGACCCCGGCCCCGGTCTCGGCCGCGGCCACCATGATATTGCATAAGGGAATTCCGGGCTGCTCCGCCGTCAGCAGGCCCGCCAGCAGCAGCGTCGCGTCCGTCCCCGAGGGTGACAGCAGCACCGTGGCCAGACCCTCCAGCCCATACAGACGGCTGAGCCGCGCCGCGATCTCGGCCGCCACGGCCTGACGCGCCTCCGGCTCCGCGGGTGCTGCGCCGGCGGCGCGCAGCCGGGTCCAGACGGCGCGCGCCGCCGCCATCCCCTCAAGGGTGATCGGTGACGCGGTGCAGGACGAGAAACAGAGGATTTCAGGGTCGGGTCGCGGCGGACAGTAATATTTGTTGAGGCCCGTCGCCGGATCGAGCGCCAGACGGGCGTCGCCGCCGCTGATCAGCAGCGCCGTCAGCGCCTCGCTGTCCCCGGTCGTCACCACCATCATCATGTCCTCCAAAGCCTTGATTTTACGATAGACGGCGCTTCGATCCGTGCCAGCCCGGCGAGCCGCTGTCACTGATGGACAGTTTCACCTGTTCGCCCTCCCTGTTCGCAAATGGGGCAACGCGACACATTTGCTGCGCCACAAGCTCCGTTATCCGTCTTTCTCGATCCGGCCACCACAACGTTTCCCCTTGAACATTCTCCCGGTTCAGCATATCCGCAAATCTCTTTCCCAAGCGTTTGGGTTTTTCGGATAGGATACAGCCTGTTGCCGACGGTGTTGAGGATCGGGGCTTACCGCGTCGTGGTGTATCCAAACGACCATCGCCCCGCACATGTCCACGTTATCGGAAATGGCTGCGAAGCTGCGTTCAACCTCAATTGTCCCGATGGCCCCCCGGACCCACGCGAGAATTTCGGTTTCGCACTGCAGGAGCTGACCGAAATTCAGCGCGATATACAAACCAACCTGGTCTTGCTCTGTATAAAATGGGGAGAAATCCATGGTCAGCCTTGAGGCGTTCAATCAAGCTAATGCCAGGGCCGCCGAGTTGGCGAAAGGACCGAAGGCAACCGCTGTCCGCTATGATAGCGACATCGGTCGCGTGGTTGTCAGTTTGAGCACAGGTATTGATATCACATTTCCTCCCCATGCGGCCCAGGGATTAGAGACAGCAAAGCCGGAGCAACTTGACACAATCGAAATCACACCTTCAGGCTTTGGGTTGCACTTTCCTAAGCTCGATGCGGATATTTACCTTCCGGCTTTGCTCGAAGGCTTTCTGGGATCTGTGCCGTGGTCTGCGTCCCGGCTTGGTGCTGCGGGCGGTTCGGTTACGAGCAAGGCTAAAGCGGCCGCGTCACGGGCGAATGGCAAACGGGGGGGACGACCCCGCAAGCTGGGGTGACAGGAAGGAGAGGGAAGACCATGGCAGAATTTGCAACCAGCGAGGCCCGACAATCGGACTTACTCGATAGGGCGTTACGCTCTGTGGTGAGGGCAACCTGGACCCTGCATTCGGGTTCGCGAGGGGGCGGTTGCCCCGGCGTATCCCGTAGCGGTCGACAGGGCGCAAAAGCAGGCCTATAGCAGAAACCGGCGCGGCCACCATCCCCGTGACGGGTGGCCGGCCCGGACCCCCGATCACGAGAGGCCGGCAGGTGCCGGTTTGTCACCACGATGCTGATAGTTTTGAACGCCTGGGGCCAGCGCCTCGCCGCCCTTGTGCTGTTGATCCTGCTGACCGCGGCGCCGGCGCTGCAGGCCGAAACCGTGCCGCCCGCTGTGGTGGCGCCCCCGACGGTCGTGCGGATCGGCTGGCTGCGGGCGCCCAACGACATCACCCTGGCCAAGGCCCATGGCAGCCTGGAAGCGGCACTCCAGCCCCACAATGCCCGGGTCGAATGGGTCGGGCCGTTCGCCGCGGCGGCGCCGGCGCAGGAAGCGATCAATGCCGGCAGCATCGACATCACCGCCGGCAGCTCGACCGCGGCGGTCAGCGCCCTGGCCGCGCATATTCCCATGGTGGTGTTCGCCTATCAGAAGATGGCACCCGGGGCCGAGGCGATCCTGGTCAAGCAGGACTCGCCGATCCACAGCCTCAAGGACCTGATTGGCCGCCGCGTCGCCGTCAACCGCGGCGGTACCGGGGAATATCTGCTGGTCCGGGCGCTGGAAATGCAGGGCATTGATCCGGCATCGGTGACCCGGCGCTATCTCAGCCCGGCCGACAGCGGTTCGGCGTTCGATCAAGGGCATGTCGATGCCTGGGCGACCTGGGATCCGTTCGTCGCCATGGCCGTGCACGCCTACGGCGCCCGGGTCCTGGCCGATGGTGCCGCGATCGGCTCGGAGAATGCGGTGGTCCTGATCGCCCATCGCGATTTCGCCACCGGCCAGCGCGCGCTGTTGCAGGTGATCTTCGAGACGCTGATTGCCGAAAATACCTGGTCGCAAAGCCATCAGGCCGAAGCCGGCGCGATCTGGACCGGCGAAATGGCCATCCCGGAGACGCTGGCCGCGGAGATCGGTGCCCATAATGCCGTCCCGACCCGGGCCGTGACCGCGGCCGACCAGGCCCAGATCGCCGATATCGCCGACTGGAGCCTGGCCAACCACATCGTTCCCACGCTCCCGGACGTGGCCGCGGGCGTGATCACATTGCCGTGATCGCGCCCGTCAGTTGACCGAACCCGAGGCCATCACCAGCACCGGGTCGGTGCGATAACGCTCCGGAAACAGCCGCTTCAGGTTTTCGATCTTCGGCAGGTCGTTATAGGCGATGTAGCCATTGTCAGGATGCCGTGTGGCATAGTCCTGGTGATAGTCCTCCGCGGCATAGAACGCCTGGAACGGGGTGACCTGGGTGACGATCTTGTGCCCGAACACCGCGGCCTGGTCGAGCTGGGTGATATAGCTCTCGGCGATCCGCCGCTGCTGGTCATCCCGGACGAAAATTGCCGAGCGATACTGCGTCCCCTGGTCCGGCCCCTGAAAGTTCAACTCGGTCGGATTATGGGCGACCGAAAAATAGATCTGCAGGATCCGGCCATAGCTGACGACCGCGGGGTTGAAGTGGATTTCGACCGATTCGGCGTGGCCCGTGGTGCCCATGCTGACGGTTTCGTACTCCGCGGTCTCCTTGGCGCCGCCGGAATAGCCCGAGAGCACCCGCTCGACGCCTTTGACATGCTGGAACACGCCCTGGACGCCCCAGAAGCAGCCACCGGCCAGGACGGCGGTCTCGGTGGTGGCCGTCCCGGGCGCCGTCTCGTCGACGACCGGGGCCGGAACCACGACGGCGGGCTCGGCCGATTGCGCCAGCCGCGGCATCAGCGCCGCGGCGGCCGGCAGGATCAGCACCGCCAGGGCGACCCGGCCCAGCGTTGAGCCGGTCAGGAAGCGCCACGCGGGCGCGATCATCGAAAACCCGGAGGAAGAGGCGGACATTGATCGGCTCCTGTCTGAAGAGGGGGGAATTGGCGACAAACCGTGCCCGGCGGGCTCAACCAAAAGTGAAGGCATAGGCCTGGACGCCGGGATCCAGGAATTCGATCTCGAAGGTGCGGTCGCGCGGGCCGCCGCTCTGCCGAACCAGTTGATAGAGTCGCTGGCTGGTCACGGTGCCGCGGCCCTGATCGTCGGTATCGACGCCATGGTCGCCGCCCGGCGCCGCGCCATCGATCCGCACCTGGAAATGCACCGGCGTACCGGCTTGCGCCGGTCCCAACACCAGATGCAGATCGCGGGCGTGAAAGCGATAGGTGATCCCGCCCCCGGCGCCGCTCAGCACCGCCTTTTCACCATCGACGGCCCAGTCCCCGGCCAGCGCCCATTGATTGAGCGCCACCGGCTGCGGCGCGGTATAGCCATGGCTGGTATCGTGGACCAGACCCCCGGGTGAGGCGAAATTGTCGGCGCGGTCATAGCCGACATAGGTCTCGGGCGAGGTCGCATCGTCGATCGCCGGCGCGGCCTCGACACCGCCGGCCGCGACCGACACGGTGGTCCCGGCATCGGCCTCGCGACCGGCCTCCGTCAGCAGTTGCCGGATTACCTGTTCGGAACCGGCATAATCGCCCTCACCGAAATGATGATGGCGGATCCGGCCCTGGGCATCGATGAAATAATGCGCCGGCCAGTATTCATTGTCGAAACCGCGCCAGATCGCATAGTCATTGTCGATCGCGACCGGATAGTCGATCTTGAGGTCGCGAACCGCGGTCCGGACATTGTCGAGATTGCGCTCGAAGGCGAATTCGGGCGCGTGAACCCCGATCACCACCAATCCCTGATCGCGATAGCGTTGCGCCCACGCCTGGACATAGGGCAGTGCCCGCAGGCAATTGATGCAGGAATAGGTCCAGAAATCGACCAGAACTACCTTGCCGCGCAGGCTCTCGGCGGTCAGCGGCGGTGAGTTCAGCCAGGCCACGGCACCGGCCAGCGATGGCAATTGCCCTTCGCCCGGCAGCGTTGCGGCCACCAGCTGCGGCGCGACAATCCCGGCCGACCGCGGCCGCACCTTGTCGAGCAGCGCCTGTTCGAGCGACGCCGTGCCCTGCTGCGACAGCCGGGTCAGCAGCCCGGTGTCGAGACCGGAGGCGATCGCTACGACCCCCGCCAGCACCGCAACCCCCAGGCCGCGGCGCAGCCATTCCCCGGCGCCCAGGGAGCGTTTCAGGGCGGCAAACACCCGGCCGCCAATCAGCAGCGCCACGGCCAGCGAGGTCGCCGCCCCCAAAGCATAGGCCAGCAGCAGCAGCGAGGTGGCGACGCTGGCGCCCTGAAGCGCCGCCCCGGTCAGGACCAGCCCGAGGATGGGCCCGGCGCACGGCGCCCACAACAGCCCGGTGGCAATCCCGACCAGAAACGAGGGCAGCAGCGACGAACCGGGCCGGTCCCCCGCCTGCGCCACCTGCAACAGGCGCGCCCCGGCGGCAACCACCGGCCGGGTCAGGCGATCGGCGACCGCGGGCAGCAGCAGCGTCACCGCGAACAGCCCCAGCAGCAGCAGCGCGACCAGCCGGCCGGCATCATTGGCCTGGACCGCCCAGCCGCCCCCGACCGCGGCCAGGCTGGCAACACCGGCGAAGGTCACCGCCATGCCCAGCAACAGCGGCAGGCCGCTGCGCAGGAAGGGCCGATCGGCCCGGGCGAACACGAACGGCAACACCGGCAGGATGCACGGGCTCAGGATCGTCAGGATCCCGCCGAAATAGGCCAGCACAAACAGGATCATGGTGACGTCTCCATCACGAAAACCGCATCGCGGCCGGTGTGTCTAGAGCATTTTCCGACCAAGTGGATTCCGGTTGGGCGTAGAAAATGCGAAAAAACCAGCCTGGTGGCTCGCGTCGCTGACAATGAGAGGATCTCTCGCCACCGTCGAACGCGGGCATCCAGGGCCAGAGGCGCCATCGTCCGGAGCTTGCGGCCCTGCGCCCCCGCGTTCGCGCGGGCGACGGTCGCAAGTTCAGCGATGCATTCCACTAGGCGGCCGCCGGCGTAAAGGTCAGGGCGACGCCGTTCATGCAATAGCGCAAGCCGGTCGGCGGCGGACCGTCGTCGAAGACATGGCCGAGATGGCTGCCACAGCGCCGGCAATGAACCTCTGTCCGGGTCATGCCGAAAGTGGTGTCCACGGTCGTTGCCACCGCGTTGTCCAGCGGTTTCCAGAAGCTGGGCCAGCCGGTGCGACTGTCGAATTTGGTCGCGGCGTCGAAGGCGGGCAGGGCGCAACCGCCACAGGCAAAAATGCCGGCACGATGCTCATTGTTGAGCGGACTGGTGAATGGGATCTCGGTGCCCTCCTGACGCAGCACCGAATACTGCTCCGCCGTCAGCCGCTGACGCCATTGCGCGTCGCTATAACGGACCTCGAAAGAACCGGCCGTGGTCTGCGCCTGGGATCGGCTCCAGCGCGTCGCGCCGATCAGGGCCAGGCCCGCTGCCCCCGCCCCCAAGAGATGTCGTCGTGTCAGCATGTCCGCCCGCCCCGGTCTGGTTTGTCCGACCGCCGCGTCCCTCGCGCCCGGTCGTGATCACCCCCCATAAGTAAAGGGGCGCCGCGGCTTTCCAAGCGCTGGCCGGGGTGATCACGCGGAGTTGATCGATCGGGCCGGGATCGGGGGTTCCGGGGGGCGATCGGGCGGGCTTGCGGCATTTTGTCGATACTTAGCTTTCGTCCCTCTTCGTGCTTGTCTGTCATATTAATATACTAGAATATCTCTAGCAGATGCTTCGGCGCCGAACGATCCATCCCGCGCCACCCCCCTTGGGCGCCGCGGGTCGGTTTCGCCAGTGGCCCCGGCTACATGACACGATTGCAGGACAGTTTTACCGCAGATCCCAGCGTTTTCGCGACATTCCCCCCCCCTCGGCTTTTCCGTGCCGCCCCATCGCGACGGACGAGCGGCATACACGGGCCTAAGAGCGAGCAACGCTGCCCATGGAGGACGCTATGAAGAAGATCAGGAACCTACGCTGGCGAATGCTTGCGTTGATGCTCGTCGGTACGGTCATCATCTACATTGACCGTAACACGCTTGGCGTCCTGGCCCCGGTTTTGAAAGAAGCGCTGCATTTCTCGACGGAACAATACTCTTTCGTCGTCAGCGCGTTTCAAATCAGCTACAGCTTTACCCAGCCGATCGCCGGCTATGTGATCGACGTGGTGGGGCCGCGCTTTGGTTATGCCGCCACGGCCCTGGTTTGGGGCGCCGCCTGCGCGCTCCATGCCCTCTCGGGCAACTGGCAGATGATGGCGGGATTCCGCAGTCTGCTGGGCATCAGCGAAGCGGCGACGATGCCGACGGCAACCAAGGTTTCAACCCTGTGGTTCCCGGCCCGCGAGCGCTCGGTTGCGACCGGCTGGTTCAATTCGGGCACCTCGGTTGGCGCGATGATCGCCCCGCCGTTTGTGATCTGGCTGTCGCTGCACTGGGGCTGGAAGCCGGCCTTCGTGATCATCGGCCTGCTCAGTGCCGTGCTGTCGGCGGTGTGGTTCTGGTTCTACCGCAACCCCGAGGACGACACCCGCCTGACCGACACGGAACGGCTTTATATCGGCGACGGTGCGGCGCCGGTGATCCTGCCCAGGCCCTCCCTGAAGCATGTGCTGCGCCAGCCCAAATTCTACGGCATCCTGATCGCCCGCTTCCTGACCGAACCGGCCTGGCAGACCTTCGCCTTCTGGATCCCGCTCTATATGGTCTCGGTGCGGGGCATGGACATCAAGCAGTTCGCGCTGTTTGCCTGGATGCCGTTCCTGACCTCCGATCTCGGCTGCATCGGCGGTGGTTACCTGGCGCCGTTTGTTCACAAGCATCTCAAGCTTTCCCTGGTCAACGCGCGCCTGACCGTCATCACCTTTGGTGCCTTGTGCATGATCGGTCCGGCCTTGATCAGCTTTGCCGTCAGCCCCGTCCTTGCGATCATGTGTTTTTGTCTGGGTGGCTTTGCCCATCAGATGTTGTCGAGCATGCTCTATGCCGTTATGGGCGACGTGTTCGAAAAACAGGATATCGCCACCGCGACCGGTGCGGCGGGTATGTTCGGCTATCTCGGTGGTGCGCTGTTCACCCTGGTGGTTGGGCAACTCGCTGATACCCTTGGCTACGAACCGCTGTTCGCGCTGCTGTTCCTGTTCGATCTCGTCGCCGCCGCAGCGCTGTGGCTGATGATCGGGGAATGGGGCGCCCGCAAGCGCTCCGCCGCCTACGCCGCGGAATAATCACCCCGCCGGGGGACGCGCTGGAGGGCCCGCGGGTTTCGACCCGCGGGCCCTTCGCGTTTCGTCGGCGATGCCGGGTCCGATCGGCGAGGCCGGCAAGGCGTCGTCGGATTCGAAGCGGCATCAAAAACAACATCCTGTCTGGTTGAGAACACGAAAAACAGGTGCAGCAGGGCGCCGCCCCGCACCGGCCAGGGACACAGTCCCTGGACCCGCTTTTTTGCAAAATGAAGCAATCGATCCAAGGGCCGGAGAACCTTGGTTGTCTCGGCTGCACGCCCGGCCATCGCAATTAAGGATGTGGATTCCTCGTGCGGAGTGGCGTAAGAGCGCTGTCGTGATTCGGCACTCGACGCTGGAGACAGGTCGATATTTGAGATTGAAGTGGGGCGACAGTGTCGATCTGGCGTTGGTTTCTGGGAAAACTGATCGCGATGGATGCCGCGTTGCTGATAGTCGCTGCGCATCATCTTCCCCTTCCCATCGGACGCGCCTGGGCGACGGTTCGGGGCGTGGTTCACGCCGGCTTGGGCTACGACTGGTTATCGAGCGGAACCGGGCGTTATCGCGTTCGTCCCATGGTTTGGCGGTCGTTGCGACGTTTGGCGCCGAAACAGCCGCCGTGGCGCCGGCTTCTCGCGCTCGTCGGGCGATACGTCGAGTTTTCGATCGCCCAATGGGAGGGATTGGCGTTGCCCCGCCTGATCGACAGGCTCCCGGCCTTTGTCCCTCCGGACGCGAGCGCCGGGGAAGATGCGACAGATCAGCGGGGGACGGTGCACTTCATGTTTCATTACGGGGCGGTCTATCCCACGATCACCTGGTTGGCAAAAGGCGGCGCCACGGTCAATTTCTTGACGTCTGATGTCTATCGGAGAATACCCGGCATATCGCCGTGGATCGAGAAAATCTACATCGAGATCAATAGTAATTTGTCGCGCCATGTGAACGGCGGCGACGTCATATTGACAAATCAAAATATCCGCAATCTCTATCGGAAATTGCTTGCTGGCGAGGATGTCGTCATCCTCGTCGATCGCACTGTTGCCAACGGACCGTCGGTGACGGTCGACCTTCCCGGTCCCTGTCGCTGCCCCTGGCTCGCGGCGCCTGGGCGCTGATGCGCGCGACGGGGGCCCGATGGACGGTGACGGCATGCACGTATCGGCACGGGCGCTATGACGTCTCTCACGAACGATCGACCGGGCGAGAGCACGACGCCGAACCTGATTTGACACTGATCAATCATCTGATCGGTGCCGCTCCCTATCGCTGGTGGGCGTGTCATGTTTTGGATTTCTTACCCTCCGGGCCGGATTGACGCGACCAAATCCCAGATGTAGCGTATGGTCCCCGGCCTTGCGCGGATGATAAACGGCGTTGATCTCCCGTTATGTCTGAATTGCTTTGTCAAACATTTCGCAGAAGGGGAATGATATGGCGGATCCTGAGGAGGAAAACTTGCTCGGTTTCACGCGGGCATTGAGCGAGAATGAGCGTGCGGCGCGATGCGAACTGGCGACGCTGTTCGACGGTTCTCCGGTTCCGAAAGGGGAGCGCCTCGACAACCTTGGTTTGCATATGGACCATCTGGCCCTGGGGCGCGCGCTTTTCATGGACCACATCTATAAGCTTATCCTGGGTATCCCGGGTGTGGTCATGGAACTCGGCTGCCGTTGGGGGCAAAATCTCTCGTTTTTCATGAATCTTCGCACCCTCTATGAACCGACCCATCATTCGCGCAGGATCATCGGCTTCGACACCTTCACCGGGTTCGTTGATGTCGCGGCGGAGGACGGCCAGAGTGTTTACGCGCGTCCCGGGAATGTGCGGACGACGCAGGGGTACGACGCCTATCTGGAACGATTGCTCGCGGCGCGCGAGGCCATGGCGCCGTTGGCCCACAAGCGCAAATTCGAAATCGTAACCGGTGACGTGCGGGAGACTCTGCCGGGATATTTGGACGTCCACCCGGAAACGATCGTCGCCTTGGCCTATTTCGACATGGATCTCTTCAGTCCGACGCGGGACGCCTTGCTGGCGCTCAAGCCCCGGCTCGCGCGCGGCAGCGTCGTCGTCCTGGACGAGATCAACGATGCCGGCTTTCCCGGGGAGACGACGGCCTTGCGTGAGGTCTTCGGATTGAACGGTCTGGCGCTTCGGCGCGTGCCCTTTCTGAACGGCCCTGGCTATTTCGTGGTTGAGTGAGGAAAAGGGAACACATGTCCCGGGTTCACATCGCAGTGTTCGACCGCTCGCCGCAATGGACAGTCATGAAAGAGGATATCTATATCAGTCTTGCTCATTGGTTATCTGAGCTAGGCCATGTTGTTACCCTGGAATGCCGCATGTTTGAACGAAATGCGATCAATATAATCGTCTGATTGCAGTATTTGACACAACAGGATTTGAATAATATCGCGGAATCATCGCATGAATACGGGCTGTTCGATGTCGAATACATTGCGTGCGGGATGGTGAATTTCAAGTCTGACACGTCCTGGATTTTTGGCACCGGCGTACGGCCGTTTCTGGATCGCTGCCGGTTTTTTTTGTCGTATTTCAACGAAAGCGTTCGCATGATGACGGATCTGGGGGTTTTTTCCCGGTGCGTCACGCCTGGTTTCGTTCCCCAGTTCGAACCCGATCAGGTGATCGGCGAAAGCGACAAGACCATCGACGCTTATTTTTTCGGCAATGTCGATGCGCACCGCGCCGAAATTTTGCGGCGGATTGACAGAGTGGTGCCGGTGGTGGTCCAAACTCCGTCCCAGGTGACCCCGCTGTTCCTCCGCAATGCCAGAGCCTCGCGGACCAAGGTCGTTCTCAGCCTGGGGCGCGCGCGCCCCTTCACCCATATCGGTCCGATGCGGCTGGTGGAAATGGCTCATCTTCGCAGTTTCGTCTTGTCCGAGCCGCCCGCCGCTCCCCAGCGGGAGATCGAGGGTTTGTGCGAGTATTGGGAGGCGGGAGAGGATCCGGGCGAGGCGACCCGCGCCTGGGTTCTCGACCCCGAAAGACGCCGTGCCCGCGCGGAGGCGGCATTCGCGCGCGTCAAGGCGATCGATCCGTTGACGCCCCTGTCCGAGGTGCTGGAGCGGTGCGCCTGACGGCGAGGGGGGGACCACATTCGATCGAGCCCTTTTCCGCTCAAGCGGTCGGCGCCTTTGTTCCGGCCAGGATCGCCTCCAGCGCAACGGTACGTTCAACCAGCGCGGCCCGCGTGGCAACCAGATCGTCGGTGCGTTCGATCAGATCCGCGCGTGCCCGGTCGGCCTCGGCGGTTCGGGTCGCCAGTTCGACATGCAGGGCGGCCAAGGCGGCTCTGGTCGCTTCCAGTTCGACCGTGCGCTTGATCAACGCGGCACGAGCTTGACGGACATCCGCCGGCAAAGCTCGCGATATTTTCAACAGGTCGGCGACCAGGGTGACGGGATCCATGATCTGGATTGCGACCAGAGAATCGACGATGCGCAACCACCGAACCTGGGGCCGGCTGATCAGGCTGTCGACGAATGTTCTGATATCGGGATAGTCGCCGCCGTAATCGTGGAACAGCACCACGGCGCCGGGCTGCAGTTGCGCCGCCATATTCATGAAGTCACGGTGGACCTCTGCCCTGGTATGGCCGCCGTCAATAAAGACGAGTCCGGCTTTTCGGCTGCCAAAATCGACAAAGCCCGAATCCTCCCGGCGCCGCTCCGTCATTTCGGCGAAATCCGGCCAATCCGCGAGGGTTTTGGCAAACAATGCGGAACTATCCCGACCGCGGCCGGTCTCGACGTAAGCGGCCCAACTGCCGGGAAAGGCCGCCGCCATGTCGCCGACGAACGGATGGCTGAGAAAAGCGTCATCAAGCATGGTTTGCCAGGTGTCAACGCAGACCAGATCGCGTCGCCCGGGCAACTGGCGCAAGGCCTGATGCAGGAACAAGCTGGATCGTCCGGCGAAAGAACCGATCTCGATCGTCAAATGGGGCCGGAAACAGGCGACACAGGCCATCAGCAGGCTGGCCTCCGCCAGCGAAAACCAGCCTGGAACCCCGGTTTCCGCCGGGATCGTCAACGCATCGGGCAGCGAGACATTCCTGGCCGGCCGAACGGTCAGAGCGACCAGTCCAAGCCCCCGTTTCCGTCTTGTCGCGCCGTCCGGTGTCTCTTGCGGCGCCCCCGGTGCCCGTGTCACCGATAGATCCAGGATGATGCGTCCGGCCGGCATCAAGCGCGCCGGCACGAACACCCTGAGATCGGTCTGGCCGTCGCGCTCCGTGAGGGTGCCGACCCACAGCTCTTCGTCATGGCAGGCAATGACGATTTCCACGGCATCGCCACCCTGTGGTCCATCCCGGTCGGCGACGACGTCCAGAGCAACCCAGGCGCCGTCGTCGATCGCTCCCGCCAGCGTCAGGTCAATGATCGCCGTTTGATCGCTCCAGACACCCCACAACTCCGGTTGCTGCCATCCTGGAAGCGCCGCGACCAGGTTGGCCGCAATCGTTCCGGCGGCGCAGGGCATGCTGACGCCTGCGGGAAAACAGCCGGTCCGGCCGGGCGTGGTCTCGACCCGCGCTTGCCGTTGCCAGGTTGGCCAGGAACCCTCGATCATCAGCCGCGACCGGGATTGTGCCCATTGCTCCAAATGGTTGTCGGCGAACACCGCAAAGCGCCGCCGCACCTCTTCGAGAATCGGTGTCGCGCCGGCCTGGGCAATCACCGCGTCGATGTCCCGGCGACGCGCCACCAGGGTATTGAGCAAAATCCCTTGATACGTCTCCGCGGCGCCCTCGTCCGTCGCGCCGGCGCCCAGTCGCAAATGACCGTTGGCGCCATGAATCCGCCATTCAATCAGGGGCTCGCCAATGAAATAGCGTTTGCCCAGAAGCTGGGCCCGAAACGGCAGTACCATATCGTCGAAACCGAACAGGTCCCAATGGAACGAAATTTCGGTGATCAGTCGACGGCGATAGGCCAGCGTCGCACCCAGCATGTTGGGCACGAACAACGTTTCCAGGTCGGTTCGCGGGTCGGAAATCAGTTGGTCGGTGGTGTCGTCCACATGCAGGCGCTGGTGATGGCCGAGGGCGTCGGTGATGATGGCGTTGGAGCTGACCAGAAGGATTTCCGGGTCGGCGAAGACCGACAGAATCCGCTCAAAACGGCCCGGCAGGGAAACATCATCGCCATGAACAAGAATGATGATATCGCTGCCGACGGCGGCCAGGGCCTCGCGAAAGTTCGGGTAGACTTGATTGTACGGTTGCCGGTTGATGATGACCATGCCGCGGCCGAAATCCCGGACAGTCTGCTGAATGCACGCGAATGTCCCGTCCGTGGAAGCGTCGTCGAAGATCAACACCTCCATATCATCGTCGACCTGGCTGAAGACGGAACGGAGAGCAACCTCAATATACCGTCCACAATTCCAAACCGGTATGAGAATTGAGGCGCGGGGCTTTTTTGTCATGTTTGTTAAATCCGTGAAAACGCTGATCGCGTTATGGGTGTGAACCAAAGCTGGGCAATCCGGTGGTACGGTTTCGTGAAAGGTTTGGCCAGTTGCAATTTTTCGGTGTTGGCGGGTTGGCGGCGAAGTCTGCCCAATCATCCTCCCAATCGCCGTTGATGCGGCCTTGGTGCACAAACGAGAGTTCATCAACAAGATCGGCCATTGCTCTTCATCTCGCGTCAGTTGCCGCCATCATCCGGCGAGGGTAATTTCTCAGGCCCTGAATTGCCAATGATGCGGTGGCCGAGGCCCGCAGCACCACCGCCCGAGAATGCCGCCGCGCCTGCAATGAAACCCTGCATCGCCAGCACCTTCCTCGCTGCCGTCCAGCTCATCTCCCGTGCTAATCTGGCTTAACTGATGATACACCCCAGGGTTCCGGCGCAGACGCTTGGTGCCCACGAATGTGTCGGAGCCGGAACACCAGACCTGCCGGAAAAGTGATTTTTCGGCGGGCGTCCACCGGCACGCTGTTTTTGTTTCGGGGCGGTAACGGCCCGGAACCTTGGCGATCGACGGGAAAGTGAATTATCGAGGTTTTGCCATGCGGGTCAGTTTGATTGTTTGCGCTTACGCCATGCCCAGAGAACTGCTGCGAACAATATATACGTTGAGTAGAAATTATCAGCGCGATATTGTCGATGTCGACTACGAAATTATTGTCGTGGACAATGGTTCGCCCGAGCCCGTCGACGAAGCCGAGTTGCGGCGCATTGCGCCAAATCTGCGCGTCTTATCGACGCGCGCGGCGCCGCAATCGCCGGTCAAGGCGATCAACGCCGCCGCAGCGGGCTCCCGCGGCCACATCGTCGGCTTATTCATTGATGGTGCCCGCATGGCCTCGCCCGGCCTCATCGCCCGCGCATTGGAAGCCTACGACTCCGATTCAACCAAAGTCATCGGCACTCTGGCCTTTCACCTCGGTCCGGATGCGCAGATGCGGTCGGTTTACGCCGGCTATGATCGAGCAATCGAAGATGAATTGCTCGAAAGTATCAATTGGCGGGAGAACGGCTACACATTGTTCAATATTTCGGCCCTGGCGGGACCGTCGATGGAAGGTTGGTTCGGGTGCATCGCTGAATCGAACGCGGTTTTTGTCGACCGGGAAATCTGGAATACGCTCGGCGGCTTGGATGAGCGTTTTGCCGCGCCGGGTGGTGGGTGCGTCAATCTCGATTTCTGGGAACGGGCGGTCAATGCTTCCGGCAACCGCCCCTGGATTGTCCTCGGTGAGGCGACTTTCCACCAAATTCATGGCGGCGCGGCGAGCAATGGAACCGATGCGGCGCGGGCCTCAATGTTCGAGGAATATCGACGGATCCGTGGTTGCGAATTCGTAATTCCGCGCTATAAGCCGCAATTCGTCGGCCATCTCGACGCGGAGTTGATGGCACGGCGGGTGGGCGCGCGTGCCGACCCGCCGCGGCGCGTGTATTCAATTGGAGCGCGCCGCTTTGCGGTGAGCCTGCCACCGCATCTCATGGATAGCGTGCAGACGGGAACGTTGCGCACGCGCTACAGAGGTCTGAGGCTGGCGAAGAATCCTTTTGATCTGGCGCTCTATCTGCGCCTTTTGCAAAATCTCAGGCCGCGAACCATCATCGAGATCGGGACATCGGAAGGCGGCAGCGCGATCTGGTTTCGCGACCAATGCCGTACGCTCGAACTCGACACCCAAGTCTTGAGCCTCGACCTCGTGACACCTCCCCTGCAAGAGGAGGGCATAACCTTCTTCAAGGCCGACAGCACACGGCCCGGCGAGACGTTTCCAACCGCTGACATTCGTTCCACGCCACATCCGTGGCTTGTCATTGAAGATAGCGCGCACACTTACGATTCCGTAAGCGCGGTCCTATCCTATTTTGACGAGTTGATGGTGTCGAACGACTATATCGTCGTAGAGGATGGCGTGGTCGCAGATCTGCGTGACCAGTATTATCGCCAATACAACGATGGCCCCAACCGCGCCGTCGCCGAATTCATCGCCAGGACGCGAGATAGGTATCGCATCGACACGGACATCTGCGATTTCTACGGATATAACGCGACCTATTGTCCGAATGGATGGCTGACGCGACGTTGATACCTTGGCTATCCCGTTAACAGCCCCACCCACTACATTTAGCGTGCTGCCAATTCCTCCCGTATAGATCATCACAAGTTGGGCCATTTATTGAACCTGCGATTCCATGCAGAGGGCGCAAGGCGTTGAACGGGTGGAAGCGCCTGTTGAAGCGGACTCTGTACTCATTGAGAAGACGAGGGGAACAATCGGCATAGTCCAGGGACGATCGTCCCCGGCGCGTGAAGGGCTGTGGCCGCCATGCAAGGGGCGGGTCAGCCGGTGATCTCGATCGACACCAAGAAAAAAGAACGGGTCGGCCAATTCAAGAATGGCGGAAGCCGCTCTAGCGTTCCGACTCTAACGGACTGTACCCGGTCCGTTAGGCCGTAACCCTAGGTTATTCTTCGGTTTTGTGTTCCGGCTGCGACACATTGGTGGGTACCAAGCGTCTGCGCCGGAACACTAGCGGCCGGAATGTCCAGACACCGTCAACGTCCATGATTTTGTCGATAAAAACCTTGGCAAGGCAATCCCATACGGGGTCTACGACATCGCCGCCAACACAGGTTGCGTCAGTGTCGGCATCGACGACGATACAGTACAGCTCGCCGTCAACTCGATCCGACGTTGGCTGGATACGATGGGCCGCGAGCGGTATCCGGACATGCACCAATTGATGATCACGGCAGACGGCGGCGGTTCCAACGGTTCGCGCGTGCGGCTGTTCAAGGTCGAACTGCAGAAGCTCGCCGACGAGACGGGCCTGATTTGCCATATCACTCAGAATTGGCGCGGCAAGCCACTGATCAGCCGGGAGACCGTGGTGGAACTGATCGGTTCCACCACGACGAAGACCGGCTTGACGGTACGCTGCGAACTGGACACCCGTCTTTGCGCGAAGGGTATCAAGGTCAGCGATGCCGAGATGGAATCACTCAATATCACGGCGAGCCTGTTCCATCCCGAGTGGAATTATACGGTCTCGCCGAGGGACGCAACATGACGCGATAGTTTTTGGGCGTCGCCTAATATCGTTCCGGCACGAATTTCTGGGTCGACATCTTTGGCCGTTTGTAGCCGACGTCGGACTGGCGCGGGGGCAATTCAATTTCGACCGGTTTCATATCCTGATAGGGAATCTGGTCCAACAAATGTGCGATACAGTTAAGTCGTGCCTTTTTCTTGTCGTCGGAATTGACGACGTTCCAGGGCGAATGTTTGGTGTCCGTGGCGGCGAACATGTCATCCTTGGCCTTTGAATACTCCACCCAATGTTTGCGGGATTCAAGGTCCATCTGGCTGAGTTTCCAGCGCTTGATCGGATTATGCATCCGCTCAAGAAAACGCCTCTCCTGTTCTTCGTCATTGACCGAAAACCAGTATTTGATCAGGACGATGCCGGAACGAATCAGCATTTCCTCGAACAGCGGGCAATCCCGGAGAAACGCGTTATATTCGGCGTCCGTACAGAAACCCATGACGTGCTCGACCCCGGCGCGATTGTACCAGCTTCGGTCAAACAGAACGATTTCGCCCCTGGCGGGAAGATGGGCGGCGTAACGTTGGAAATACCATTGGCCGCGCTCCCGTTCGGTTGGGGTGCCGAGCGCGACGATCCGACAAATTCGCGGATTCAGCGGCTGCGCGATGCGTGAAATGACGCCACCCTTTCCGGCGGCATCCCGTCCCTCAAACAATACCGCAACCCTCAGGCCGTTTGATTTGACCCATTCCTGGAGTTTGATCAGTTCAAATTCGAGATGGGTCAGTTCCTCGACATATTTGTATTTCTTCGGCACGGTGTGGTGATCGGGCGTGCCCGCCACCTGCCAGCCATCCTCGATCAAGGCCGACTCCGTGGCCTCCCGCAAGACTTCTGTTTCACCCGGCGATGCCTTGGCATTCCTGCCCGATTTCTTGGATTTTGTCATGGCACAAGCTCCTTACCGTATTTTTTATGGCGATCCCGGATCGTCAATAGCCAGCGTCGCGTTTGTCGTCCAAGTGCCGGAAGATTTGGGCGACGGTCGTAAATTCGATGACGCACCCCACCCGGTAAAAATCCGTGGCTTCAGGCGACCTTGCCGGAGATCGGCATTCCGGGGGCGGTCATGCGGCTGAGAACCTCGCCGGCGAGCCTGGCCTCGACCTTCTTGGCCGAGAGCGTCCGAGTACGCAGGGCGGCATCCGACGCGGCAAGGTCCGTGCGCCTTGTGGAAGGTGTCGACAGCGGCTTGCGTGGCGTTACGGCTCGATGGCATGGCGTTTGTCGCTTCTCATGAATCCGCTGAACGAGAATAGCGGTTTTCTGCGCCTTGCGTCAGGTTCCATTCCGACAACAGCGCAAAATATCATCACCAACTCGTGTTCTGACCGGTCGTTCAGACCACATTTGCTCGACCGCGGGACAAGTGAGTGCAGACGCGCGCACATCGGCGGGCAGCCGCGTAAAGCTCCGTACCGGTCGTTGCGTGGCAGTGGTCTCACATCACCGCGACATGAGCGCGAACACACCCCAGCCCAGATATTCACGGCTGTACGCGGCGTAGCGTGCCGGCGCCGAGGTCAGTTCGGCCCGAACATCTTTCGCAAAGCCATCGTCGGGATTGGTTTCGAGCCATCGGCGCATGGTGAGCCATTTGGCTGCCTCGTACCGGTCCCAGCTATCTTGGTCTGCCAGAACCATTTCCACGACGTCGTAGTCGAGCTTGCCGAAAGACGCGAGAAGGTCTGGAAGCAAGAGAAAGTCTGAGATGGCACCGGCGCGGCATCCCTTGGCGACCTCTTCCGTCGCCGGTAATTTCAGCCAGTATGGCTCGCCGATCAGGATGATCCCTCCCGCGCGGAGACTCTGAGCCAGAAGCTCGATGGTGCCGACGACGCCCCCACCGATCCAGGTGGCGCCGACACAGGCTGCCACACCGACCTTTTCGTCAGCGACGTAGCCGGCAGCGTCTCCGTGGATGAACGCGACCCGATCCGCGACGCCGAGTTCGTCGGCGCGGCGTTTGGCTTGTTCGGTGAAGAACGGGCTCATGTCAATACCGGAGCCGCCAATTCCGTAATCGCGTGCCCAGGTGCACAGCATCTCGCCTGAACCACTGCCGAGGTCGAGCACACGGGTCCCCGGTTCCAAGCGCAACGCCGCGCCGAGAGTGGCGAGCTTTTCTGGTGTGAACGGATTATGGATGCGATGAGCACTTTCGGTAATGTTGAATATCCGTGGAATATCCACTGGAGAAACTCCTTTGTATGCAGGGCATTGCGCCTCGGTTCCGCGGGAATGGGGCGCCGTGCGAAAGGCTTCCTCATAACCTCGACACCGATGCCGCACCTCTGCCCAGGGCCCGCAAGAGCGCCTGCGCGGCCCGCCACCACGCGATTCTATAGGCGTGGAGCCACCAGGGGAATCCCCAAACCGCCAAAAGAACGGCCCCGATTCATTTATTGACCAACAGGCGCTTGGTTCATCAACAATATCGGCTGTTGCTTCTCACCGTGCGTCAGGGGCCGGCACCCTTCGGCGAAGGCAATTTCTCCGGCCCTGGATTGCCAATGATGCGGTGGCCGAGGCCCGTAGCACCACCGCCCGAGAATGCCGTCGCAGCCGCAACGAAACCCTGCATCTGACCTTCCATTTTCGCCAACCGGCGATCGATGTCTCCGACCATGTCGGCAAGCTTTTCGACCTTGCGCGCTTGTGACGAAACTCTTTCTTCGAGCAGGAAGGCAGTTTTTAGGGCGGAAAGCGCATCGGAAAGCGTGCTCACGCGGCTGTCCTGTCGTGATAGTGCGACAGACAGCGATCCAGCGCCGCGTCGGTCTTGTCCAATTGGGCGATGGTTTGGGCATGTATCGCGGGAAACGCTGCGAGCAGTGTCTTCAACGCGGCTTCCGCCTCAGGCTCTTGCGGGTCATAGGCCGCGACGGCTCGGCGCACCAGCTCAGCCGTGGACATGCGGCCCAGCCGAGCGGCCTTGGCCGTCACCATCCGTTTATCTTCAACCGAGATCGGCACGATCAATCGTTCGGATGCCAGCCCCATCATCGCGCTCCATAACATAGCTATGTATATAGCTATGTATAATGCCGTCGAAGAGCAGCGGCAAGAGCCGACAAGGCGGATGCCGCGTTCCGGCCACCTCACAAATCCTCATAATCCCTTGAGTCACGATCCCCTGCATTGGCAACCCGCAGAGCCACTTCGAGCATTGACCGGTACGAGACAGGGGAAGGCCCCGGCGTTGTGCAGTCGTTCTCATTTTGGCTGTCGGCCGGCGGGCTGCCGCCCGCACCCGCTCGGGGTGAACTCCGAATCCCCTCTATTTTGACAAAAACAAAGGGGTCTGGGGCATGGCCCCCGTTGGGTTTGGGCGAAAGCCCAACGCTTCGCCGCCAAAATGAGAACCGCTGGGCGTCGTGAGCCCGGGTAGACGTCAGGTGTCTGATTGCATTATCGTTCTCGCTCTGTTAGGTCTCTTTCCGGGAAACGGCCAGTCCAACCTTATACAATCCGCGATAATGGAAGTTCCTGATGGCGAACGAAGCCCTGTTCGACGTTGCGCAGGTTCTCAAGACGTTGAAGGGAGCGCGGGAGCGACCGGCCTCATTCGCGGTTGGTGACGGCGGCACACCCGACAAGGCACTTCTGGTTGTCGATAGACAGAAGACGGGGGAGCAGCTTTTCGCCCTGATCAAGAAGGAAGGTCTTACCAAGGGATTCTGGGGCACGGTCACCTGTGACGGCAGTCGCGCGGTGTTCGTCAGCGACAAGCCCGCATCAGGACAGAAGAAGCTGCTGGAGGGCTGGTTCCGCAAAAACAAGCTGTCGATGAAGCCGGTGATCGGTGACGACACGGATCCCGGCACCCCGCCCGATACCGGGGAGAAGACGCCTGAGGCCGGCCCTGTCAAACCGCCTTCCGGCGAGGCGCGGGCAGCCCCCGGCCGCGAGGCCGACGCGGAAAGCGGCGGGGAGGCGGAGAGCGATGAGGACGAGGCGGGCGAGGACACCCCCGCCGGATCGATCTTTTCCGCCGAAGTGATCAAGGCACAACTGGCGCGGGCCAAGACCAGGCCGGTGTTCTTTGCTTTCGGGCGGGGCCGGACCGCCGGCGAAAATCTGTTGGCCCTGCACCCCAAGCGGGCCGGCACGAAGCTCGCGCTTCTGATCAAGAAGGAAAACGGGGCCGCCAAGGGCAATTTTGGTACGGTCAGCGTCACATCGTCGACCGCGACCTTCGCGTGCGAGAAAGAGCCGATCTCCGGCCTGAAAAAAATGATCCGGGCTTTGCTGAAGGCCTGGGAACTGAACGTCAAGGTCGTCATCGTCGGACCCGGCGGCGTGGTCGAGGAACCTGATGACGAGGCCGACGATGACGGCAGCGCGGGGACCGCGGCCGATCCTGTTGATGAGGCGGCGCGGCTCGCGGCCTTGCGCCAGCAGCTCGACGCCGCCCTGCCGGGATTGAAGGCCGTGTTTGTTGCCCGTCCCGATCGCGCCGATGACATCCGCGCCGTCTACCGTGCCTGCGATGGTGCCGTCAAGGCTGGCGACGCCGGGCAGGCGGCCGCCTTGCTGGCGCGCCTGACCGTGCTGGCGAGTGACGACGATCCGGAGTCCCGCGCGCTGACCGACCTGCGCCGCGAACGCGACGAATTACTGCCGGTGCTCAAGGCCGCCGCCGCCGGCCAGACCGAGCGCACCGCGACGATCCGCGAACAATGGCGGGTTGCGGACGAGGCGCTGAAACGTCGCGATGCGACGATGGCGGCAACCGCGCTGGCACGCCTGCGCGAACTGGCGTCCCCCGTGACGGGCGCCAGCCCTGGCGATGGCGACGCCGGGATGGGGCAGGATCCGGCGGCGGATCCGCAAGCCGCGGCGTTTCGTGCCCAGTGGGCCGCGATGCGGGAGCGTTTGCAAGCGGAAGGTGACCGCGTCGCGGCACAATTCGCGGCATTGCAGGCGACGCTCCTTAAATACGACGACGGTGATCTGACCCGGATCTCCAAGACCGGGATCCCTCCGGTCGCCGAGGATGTCGCGCGGTTCGTGGCCGCCCTGGTGGCCGAGATTGGCATTGCCGCCGATGCGCCCGCGGCGGCGTACCAACGCGCGGCGGCGGCGGCCTTGAAACAAACGGCAACGTTGCGTCATCACCTCGACAGCGAAGACCGGATCACCGGCTGTGACAGCAATCCGTTCAATGTCAAAGTCGCCGTCAAGGCGACGCTTGGCGAGGTCCTTGATGCGCTCGAACCGCTGCTTCAGCGCGTCGCCTGACTGTGATCCGTCCGTGAACCGGGTCGACGCTGTCGACCGGCTTCCTGTCAAGATCGACCCCATCGAGGTTGGCTCAAAATGACGTCATTGCCTGAGAAATCCAAGGGATATTCGTTGTTCGTCGGCCTCTTCGTGAAGAGCAGCGATGTTGATCTCGCCCGGGATGAGGCCGTTGCGGCCATCAAAGAGATCGCGGCGATCAACCGTGCGATCGCGGACCTGCAGGCGAGGTCGGACCTGATTGACCAGAAGATGGTCACATTTGATGGGGTATTGAAGACGATCGACGCCTCGAAGGCAGGATCGGGCGATAAGTACAAATCGCTGCGTAAGCTGACAAGCGACGCGGAAAAATTCAGGGATATCGCGAAAAAATTGCAGGGGATGGCGGTTGATCAGGATCGACGCCTGAAGGTGACCGCCGAAAAACTGCGACAAGCCGCTGACATCATGGGGTCAGTCGGCGAGAATGTCTTTCAGCAAGCCGTGCTCAGGCGAAAAACCGCGGTCGATGAGGATTGGCAGGCGCTACTTGGCGAGCGGGATGTCGAGCAACGCGCTCTCCTGCTCGCCAGGATGGAACGGAAAGCCGAGGTGCAGCGGATTGTTGCTGTCAAGGCCGGGAAGGCCGCGGAAACGGCTGCCACGACCCGGAAGGAGGTCGAGGCCGCGCTGATGCTGGCCGACAGCACGATCACCGCGATCAACGAGGGCGTGGTGCGGGACGCAGCCCGGGCGCTTTGGCAAACCGTGGTGGCGGCATGGCAGGCCGCCACCGCGTTGAGCGATCCGGTTGGCTTTGAAGCCGGCATTGCCGCCGTGCGGCCGCTTGCGGCGGCGCTGGTCAAATGCGTGACGCGGGGGGCACCGATCGCTGAAAGACTGGCGGAATTGAAGCATGAGATTGACGGCGCGCCTGGGACCAAGGTCAAGCTCTCGGCACAACTCGACTCGATCCAGCACGCGTTGGGAAAGCCGGCAAACGGTGCGTCGCCCGACGCGTTGGGCAAGGCGTTCGATGATGCCGCGAACCGGATCGCCGCGGCCTTTGCGAATATCGAATGGGTCGGCAAGGGCCAGGACGATCTGCTGGATGACAAGGCGGCCCTGTTGCAGGCGTTTTCCATGTGTAGAGAGCGGATTGCAAAACTGAAAGTTGAAGTTTCCTCCTCGCTCAAGCCCGTGAAAGACCATTTCGAGGCTTACAACGACCGGTTCCTGGTGATCGAGAAGGCCGGGGAGAAGCTGTTTGGCGCGCTCGGGTCGCCGGATCTGGCGTCGGGGATGGCCACGTTGAAGGTTACGGCGGAGACCCTCAAGCAGGAGATCGATGTCTGGGCGCCGGACTACCGGGCGAGCGACGAGGTGGTTACTCAGATCGTCATGGCAACAAAATTCGCGAGCAACTTCAATATTCGGGGCAACCCATATTTTTCCGACGCGTCCAAGGACCGGCTTACGGAACTTGAGATCGGCTTCGCCGCGCTTGCGACCAAAGCCGATTTTCCCGCTTTTCATAGCGCGGCGCTGGCGCTGAGACAACTGGCCGTGGATGTGCGCCAGGATGTCGAGGACACCGGCCAGGTTCCTGACCTCTCCAGCAAGATCAGGATCGATCTGGAGGAGGCCGCGGGCGTGACCAAGAAGATCAAAGTTGCCACGGCGCGGGTTCCGTTGCAGGCCGCGTTGGCGCGGCTTGAGGACAGGAAAGCGCCCGTTGTGTCCATCGCCGATCCCACCGAAAAGCGCGCCGCGCTGGAGACACTGCTGAAGGATGCCGAGGCGTTCCTGGGAGTGGCCAAGGAGGCGAGCGAGCGGTTCGAAGAGATCGGCCAGCTTGAGCACGATATTAAAACCAAGATGAGCACGTTGGGTGAGACGGTCGATACAAGGGAGATCGCGACGCGGCTCGCTGCGCTCACCGACACGAAAGCGGGCCGTTTGCGTGGCGAGACGATCGAGGCATTGAAGGTCAGTTTTGTCGCGTTCCACCGCGATTTGAAGCGTGTTTTTGAAGATCTTGATGCGCTTTCGATCAGATCGATTGATGTTGTGGCCGAAACACGGGAGCTTGCACGTCTGGATCAGATGATCCGCGCCGTTGTGGAGAGTCTCGCCCACACACCGGTTCCTCAGGATCTTCAAATCGCCCTCGATGTGATGGCCAACAGGTTGGGCAAGATCGATCCCACCCGCGTGGAGGACAGGGAGGTGTCACAAGTCCTGCTTGCCGATGGTGTCGAAAAAGCCCGGAACGCGCTGCAGCAGGCCCGCGCCCTGAAAATGCGCGAGGTTTTGGCGCAGCCCGGCGGTGTCGACGCCATCGACCAGCAGATTAGCGATATGCACGGCACGACCGTCGATCGCGATTCCGAAATCCTGTGCCGGGCGGCGATCGAGGTGCGTTTTGGCAAGACGATCAAGATCGCTCCCGGGCTCCAGACCCGGAAGCTGCCAAAGCTCTACACGCTTCTCAATGCGGTTCCCGTCGACCATGTGGCGCTCAACCGGAGTCTGGAGGTCATCGAGTTCAAGACCGAACCCCGGGATTTCGAGAACTATTATATGGCAAGCAAGAAAAAGATCGCTTTCAACGCCATGGACGAGAATGATGACCTGACGCCCTATCAGCCCGACCGGGGTGATGCCGTCAATCCAACCTATTATGACTCCACGACGCTGCACGAAGTGGGTCACGCCGTCGATGACAAGGCGGGCTTCATGGAGGGTAAGAAAGGGCTGGCGAAATACGGCAATTGGAAGAAGGAAACGCGGGAGGCGGTCATTGCCGCCCATGGCAAAGATTTCTTCTCCCGCTTTACGCCCCGGGGCGCGACGGAAGCGGACCTTACCGTGTTGCTGACGGCGGTCCTGGATGAGGCGCCGCTGGTGAAGCCCGCCGGACCGCAGGATCGGCTGGGGAGCCTGCGGGGTCAGTGGAACGCGATTCTCGCCGATCCGACGGTGACGGCGTGTAAACGCATCGTCATGAGCCAGACGCCCTGGTATGGCGGCAAGGTGCTCGCCAGGAGCATCACTGTCGGCGGCCGGGTTTATCAGGAATCCTATGAAGGGCAATGGGTCAGCTACGCGTTTGACGAGCGCGAAGCGACCGGTGTCAGCGAATATCAATGGCGGGCGCCCGGTGAATGGTTTGCCGAGCTTTACGCGATCTATTACCTCCATCCCGAGGCGATGCCGGACATTCCCTTGAGAGAATGGCTCGACGCTCAGACGCCTCTTTGACCGCGGGCCGCGAGTGTGAAAGGTTCGACCCATGTCTTTGTTCAATTCGGCGAACACGCCCTGCCCGGTGTGCGGCACGGTCAAGACCTTTGATCTGGTCGCCAGCGTCAACGCCGACCGGCGCCCGGATTTGCGCGAAGCCATCCTGGCCGGTCTTTTTCAGAAACAGGCGTGCGACCATTGCGGCTGTCTGTTCCGCCCGCCGCCGCGGCTTGTCTATCTCGACGTGGGACGGGGCCGGTGGATCATGGTTGGTTCCAGCGAGGATGCTGACGACTGGACAGGTTTCGAGGCGCTGGCACGGTCGGCGTTTGACAAGGCCTTTGGCCGGCTTGCCCCCTATGCGGCGCAAAGCATCGGCGCCGCGCTGCGGGCTCGCGCGACATTTGGCTGGGGTGGATTGCTGGAAAAGCTGCTTTGTGACGAGCACGGCCTCGACGATGTCGAAATCGAGTTGCTGAAGCTGGCGGTCCTGCGTTCTGTCTCGAACCCGCCACTCGACGAGGACATGGAACTTCGTGTGGTTGAAGTCGCGGACGATCAGTTGGTTCTGGCCTGGATCGATCCCGCCGACGAGCGTTCAATCGGGGTCTTGCGCGTGCCGCGGACGACCTATGATGAACTTGTCGCGGAACATGATCTCTGGCAGCCGCTGCGCGACGATCTCGCCACCGTTCTTTATGTCGATTTCAATCGCTTCCTGGTTTGAAGCGGGGCCTGAGACCGATGTCGGTGCGCAAATCGGGCCGCGATCCTGAAAGCCCCTCGGTGAGAAAGGCTGAGGCCGGAAGGTTCCGGTTGGGTGTCGACGATGCAACGAAGCGGAGATCTGGTGCCCTTTCCAATCCACCCGGATCGGAAAGGGCACCAGATGGCAATGCGACGGAAATATCTCGTCAGAGACTTCAAAAGCCGATCGGGCGCGCCGCATTGAGCGGCGCGCCCGAGGTTCAGCGGTTGGTCGCCAGGGCCTGACGATAAGCGGCGGCTTGCGCGCCGACGATCAGATGGAAGATGCCGTGACCCAGCGGTGCCAAAGCCAGAACGCCGGCCTGCTGTGCCGCCGCGCGATCGAACCGGCTCTCATCGACCAGCACCACGCGCAACCGGGTGCCGGCGACGGTCTCGATCTCGCGGATATTGTCGGCTCCGCCCAGGGCCTGGCGCAAGGCCTGCGCGGCCTGCACGATTGCCGCCGTGGGCGCCGCAACCGTCACCGCCGGTGCGGCGACCGCCGGGTTCGCTGCCGCGGCTGCCGCCGGTGCACGAACCGCGGTGTCGTCGCCGGCGGTGCTGGACTTCAGATAGAGATCCATGTCGGTCTTCAGGTTCTCCGAGCGGGTGCCGAAGATGACCTGCAGGCCGTTGCCGACCACCATGACGCCGGCCGCGCCCATGTCCTTGAACCGGGCCTGGTTGACCTTGGCGACATCCTTGACCCCGACGCGCAACCGGGTGATGCAGGCGTCCAGGCTGTCGATATTGTCGCGACCGCCGAAGGCCAGCACCAGTTGGCGCGCCGTCGCGAAATGGTCGCCGGCATCGACCGCCTCACCGGCCTCGCCCTCGGTTTCGTCCTCGCGACCGGGGGTCTTGAGGCCGAACTTCACGATCACCGCGCGGAACACGCCATAATAGATCGCGGCATAGATCGGGCCGGCGATCAGCGTGACCCACCAGTTGTGGGCCTTGTCGCCCAGCACATTGAACAGCAGGAAGTCGATGCCGCCCTGGGAGAAGGTGAAGCCCATATGGACGTCAAAGGTGTTCGCGACGAACTGGGTCGAGGCGGCCAGGACCGCATGGGCCAGATAGAGCACCGGCGCGACGAACAGGAACGAGAATTCGATCGGTTCGGTGATGCCGGTCAGGAACGAGGTCAGCGCGGCGGAGATCATGAAGCCGGCGACCTTGGCGCGGTTTTCCGGTTTGGCGGTGTGCCAGATCGCGAACGCGGCGGCGGGCAGCCCCCACATCTTGAACAGGAACGCGCCCGACAGGATGCCGGCGGTCGGGTCGCCGGCGAAGAAGCGGTTGATGTCGCCAT
>JARLIO010000013.1 GCA_031291675.1 Azospirillaceae bacterium | reverse complement strand
CCGCTCGCCGTCCGGAACCGCGATCTTCAGCAGTTCGAAGCCGTGCTCGTCCGCCGCCTTCTGCGCGAAACGCCATTCCGTCTGGAACCACGGCTCCTCGGCCTGCTTCACCAGAAAGCCGATCTTCACCTTGTCCGCGGCATGGGCGGCACCCATCATCCCGGTCACCGCCATCGCCGATGCCACGGCAAGACCCACCAATTGCTTCCTCATTGACGCTTCCTTTCCCTCGATTGTTCGTTCGTCTTCTGCTTCGGACCGCACGCCAGGACGGCGCCGGATCCAAATGATCAATGGATTGCGTAAAACAACATGAGGTGAACGCCGTCTGCGGCGGATAACACGACAGGGTTGCACCCGCCTTCGACGGTTGTTCAATCACCCCGGGATGGTCACCCCGCGATGGCTGTTGTGCGATCCCGCTGTTCCGGCGCAGAACTCTGGCGCGCACCGCCGCCACGTCCGGGCCGGAACACAAGATCGAACAAGAAGCCAGGAGGACAACCGAACGGACCGGCGACAGTTCGTCAGCCGGGGAACGCTAGACTTCGGTGTATTCGATGCCTGCCATGGCGCAGAACGCCTTCCAGCGGGCGCGCACGTCACCCAGATGCAGGACCTGGTGGTGGGTGCCTCCCGCCTTGAGCCAGCCATTGAGACATTCGGTGACCCCCGTGGCCGGGCGGTAGAAGAAATACGGCATCTCGACGGTGGGCAATTCTTCCGTGTCGAGAATCTCACCCTGGGCGACAACCAGACGGTATTTTTCGCCTTCGAGTGCCACGAGGCTGACCAGGGTCGCGGGCCCGGGTTGACCCTGGAACAGAACGGTCGGCGGGTTATCGAGACCGCCGATTCCCAGCGGACGGTCGATCAGCCGGACCCGGCGGTCCTTGCGTGCGACCTTCCAGTTGCCTTCGCCCATGTGGCTCTGCAGCACGGCATTGCGCTTGAAGTCCATGGCGTACATTTCGGTGAAATGCGGATCCGCGGCGATGGCGCGGCCGGCGACCATCAGGCTGGCGCAGGTGCTGTCGCCTTCGGCGGCGTAGCCATAGCCCTCGGCCATCAGATTGGACGCCGCCATCATGTGCGTCTGGCGGAACCGGCCGTCATAGCCGATCTGGTTGAAATAGAGCGAGAAGGAGTCGTATCCGCCTTGATCCAGCACGCTCTGGATCGCGACCTGGAGCCGGGCCGCTTCGCGGATCGCGGCATCGGTCAGCTTGGGATCGATGTCGAAATTTTCGCGGCAGGCGCGGACCACGGCGTCGATGGCCTGTTCCGGTGCCGATTCCATGGCGCGAGCGATCTGCCCCATGCCGAGATGGTCGACCTGTGGGCCGAGCCGGCGCATGAAAGCGTGGGCGTCGGTCAGGATATCGCCCATACCGGGCATTTGACCGAATACGGCGATGCGGGCGCGGCGCAGGACCGCCTTGGTCCGGGCGGCGATCGCGAAGGTCTCGACGCTTTCCTGGAACGCCGGGCTCTTCCAGTCGCCGGAGAACACCGAGAATTCCTTGCCGAGGCGCAACAGCGTGTTGGCGGTATCCTGCGCGCCGTGGACGCCTTGATTGTAGGTCAGATCGCCCATGTTCCAGGCGGTGGTGACCTCGGGCTCCGGCTGGATGTTGGCCAGCAGCAGCGGGACCTTGGTGTCGCGGAAGGCGTTGACCAGCCGCAGACCCGGACCGTAGGTCAGCATGACGATCATGACGCCGTCGCACTTGGCGGCTTCGAAGCCGCTCATATAGCGTTCGATGTCGTCGCGATTCCGCGCCGCGCCCGGGAACTGAAACTCGGCGACGTCGCCGAGCTGCCGACAGATCTGCCGGGCGTATTGCTCCTGGCGCTCGGTAATCCCGGGCAACATCTTGTCGTAGAGTTCCTGCATGATGCCGAGGAACCCGATGAGCGGTTTACGCTGTGTGACACTCTGTGGTGACATGGGGCTATCCTTGTCAGTTCCGAGGCCGCCGCCGGGTCTGCGGACCGTGGTGGCCCCCGGGGCGGTCGATGGGGTCGTTCGTAGGCGCTTCACGTTCGTCGGCGCTTCAAAAGCCCGGCTTCAAGGCAAGGGTCGTCGCGCGGGCTGACGACGACGGCTTTCGGACGATGTTCCGGGCCCGGCGGGCCGGCGCGGGCGTGCTCAGCTCTTCTGGCCGTACCAGGCACCGGGGCCGTGCTTGCGTTCATAATGGTAGGACAGAATCTCGTCCTCCAAGGCGGGGGCGTGAGGCGCAATCGCGAGGGTCGCCGCCGCGATGCGGGCGATCTCCTCCAGGATCACGGCGTTCCGGACCGCGTCGCCAGCGGATTTGCCCCAGGTAAACGGACCATGACCCGCGACAACAACCATCGGCTGAGCCAGGGGGTCGAGGCCCGCGAACCGCTTGACGATCTGCTCGCCGGTTTCCGCCTCGTAATCGCGACGCACCTGTTCGCCCGAGACCGGTTCGGTACAGGGAACCGGTCCGAAACAATAATCGGCGTGGGTCGTGCCCAGGCAGGGGATTTCCCGGCGCGCCTGGGCCCAGGCGACGGCGTGCGGCGAATGGGTGTGGGCGACGCCGCCAATGGCCGGAAATGCCCGGTACAACACGATATGGGTTTTGGTGTCGGTGGAGGGGTTGAGATCGCCCTCGACGACTTTGTTGTCGAGATCGACGATGACCAGCTTGTCGGGGGTCAGGTCCTCGTAGGCCACGCCGGAGGGCTTGATCACGATCAGGCCGCGCTCGCGGTCGATGCCGCTGACATTGCCCCAGGTGTAGAGGACGATCCGTTGACGGTGCAGTTCGAGGTTCGCCTCGCAAACACTCTCACGTAGTTTTTTCAGGCTCATGGTTCAGCTTCCCTGCGGGGTGGCGCGGCCTTGGGCGAAGGTCGCCAAGGCCTGATAGCCCTGATAAAGCTCGCGATAGCGCGCCGCCGTCGCCGGATCCGGGGTGTAAGTGGTCTGGATCGCGCTTTGCATCGCCTGCTGGGCTTCGGCGGCCCAGCGATACTCACCGGCTGCGGTCGCCGCGAAGATCGCGGCACCGCGGGCGCAGCATTCGGTCGATTCCACGACTTCGACGGGGCGGTTGAGCACGTCAGCCGAAATCTGCATCAGCAACGGCGATTTCGCCGGGATACCGCCGAGGGCGATGATCCGTTTAACGGGAATGCCTTCGTCTTCGAAGCGGTCGACGATGGCCCGTGAGCCGTAGGCCACCGCCTCCAGCAGGGCGCGATAGATCGCCGGCGCCGTGGAGCCCAGTTGCAGGCCCATGATCGCGGCCTTGACCCGCTGGTCCGCATCCGGTGTCCGCCGGCCGTTGAGCCAGTCGATCGCGGCCTCGCCATGGGCCCCCGGAGGCAGCAGCCGCGCCGCCTCGGCCAGGTCGCGCAACAGCGTGTCGCGCCGCGCCGGGGAGGGGTCGTTCCAGGTCAGCAGATCGCGGAACCAGGCAAAACAGTCGCCGAACGAGGATTGTCCGGCCTCGAAACCGATATAACCGGGGAGCGCACTGTCGGGAACCTGGCCGCAAATGCCATGGACGATGCGCTTGCCAACTTCTTGATCCGGCGCGATCAGAATATCACAAGTCGACGTTCCCATGACCCGTGCCAAAGTATAAGGCGTCACCCCGGCGCCGACTGCGCCCATGTGGCAATCGAAGGCGCCGACCGCGACGACGACACCGACTGGCAGGCCGAGGCGATCGGCCCATTCCGGGCACAGCCGGCCGGCGCTGTGATCGGACGGCACCGCTGTGGTGTACAGCGGATAGGGCAGGGTCAGCAGCCGTTCATCGAGCCCGGCCAGGAACGGGCGCCCCGGCAAACCGCCGAATTCAGGGTGCCACAACGCCTTGTGCCCGGCGGCACAGCGGCTGCGCACGATCGCCTGGGCGTCGCTGACACCGGTCAGCAAAGCCGGGATCCAGTCGCACAGCTCGACCCAGGACGCGGTCGCCGCCTGGACCTTGGGGCTGGCGCGAAACACATGCAACAATTTGGCCCAGAACCATTCCGAGGAATAGATTCCGCCGACATAGCGCGTGTAATCGGGAATGCGGCCACTGTGGCACAAGGTGTTGATTTCTTCCGCCTCGGCGACGGCGGTATGGTCCTTCCACAGCACGCACAGGGCGTTGGGATCGTCCGCGAATTCCGGGAACATGCCCAGCGGCTGGGCGTTCGCGGCAACGGGCATCGGCGACGAACCGGTGGTGTCGACGCCAATGCCGACAACATCACGGGGATCGACGCTGCCATCGGCCAATAGACGGCGGATCACGCGGGTCATCGCCTCGGCATGGTCCCGCGGGTGCTGACGGAACTGCCGCTGGACCGGGTCGCAATATTGCTGCCGTCCCCACCGCTCATAGTTCTCGGCGGCGTGCTTCAACTCCTCGCCATTCTCGACGCGGAACAGCACGCCCCGGACACTGTCCGATCCGAAATCGAGACCGATGACGACTTTTTGGATATTGCTCTTCATGGCGACCGTTTGCTCCCCACATAAGACGAGGCCGTGACGCCTGTCCGCGTGCGTTTTGCATCTTCTTTAATCTCAATGCCGTGTGTTATATCATTCCGCCATGGGGCGGGACAGTTCAGATTCGGCTATGTAGATGGATAATCCTGCTATTGTGGGGTCGTTGGCGTCGCAGGTTGAGCGGATCATCCGCAAGCTTGCCCTGGTCCAGCAAGGACCCGAGCGTCAGCGCGATCCAGAGGTTGCGCCGCTGTTCCCGGGATACGAGTTCGGCCCGCGTCTGGTTGCGGGGATCACCCCGATCGAGCGTGGCGGTCCGCTGGACACGGTGATCGAGCGCAGTCGGGGCATGCGCGGCTGGATCATCAATTTGACGGTCAAAGGCCAGGGCCGGATTTTCGACGGTGTGCGGAGCTGGCAGGTCGGGCCCGGCGATCTGGCGCTGTTTCCCCCGGGCCTGCTGCATCATTATGAGCGCGATCCCGATGCCGAGTCGTGGTGGCATCGCTGGATCTTTTTCCAGCCGCGGGCGTTCTGGGCGGGATGGCTGTCGTGGCGCGACAGTCAGAACGGGATCTTCGTCCAGCGCAATGTCGACCAGGGGCTGGTGGCCGAACTCGACGACCTGTTTGCCGAAGTTGTCGGATGGTCGGCACAGGCCGACCCGGTCTCGATCGAGCTGGCGATGAACCTGCTGGAACGGATTATCCTGTTATGTTCCAAACAGAATCAGATCGGTTCCGCCCTGGACGCCGATTTCGACGAACGCCTGCTGGTCGCGGTGAAGTTCCTCAACGAGAATCTGCACCGTTCGCTGTCGGTCAAGGAGGTCGCGCAACATGCCTGCCTGTCGCCGTCCCGCCTGGCCCATCTGTTTTCGGCCAAGCTGGGCAAGAGCATCGTCCAATGGCGCGACGAGCAGCGCGTCCAGTTCGCCTGTCAGTATCTGCAGGTGACCAATGATCCGATCAAGGAAATCGCGATCCATATCGGCTATGAGGACCCGCTGTATTTTTCCCGGGTGTTTCGCAAGCATATGGGCCTGAGCCCGACCGAGTACCGCAATCGTAAATGCGCGCCCTGAGCGGCCAGCCGCCGGTTGGAGATGTGTTGCATGGCGCGCGCGATGTGGCGGTCGTGGCGGGACGCTGGGGGCTTCGTCGCCGATCCAACTCGTCTCCGTCAACGCGTCCAGCCTTCCCGCGCTTATCACCGCTGCCGGCAACCGCACCGCGCTGCGCTTTCTCGAATTCTTCGCCGTGTCGGGAACACGTATTCTCGGACATGGCCGCCGCTTTCACTCGGTCTTGCAGTGTTGAATGCAATACGCTATAATGAATGCATTGAGTGCGTTTTTTTTGAGGTACTGCGATGGCAATGCTGACAGTCCGCAATGTGCCTGATGAGGTACACCGCGCCTTGCGGGTGCGAGCTGCTCAACACGGGCACAGTACCGAGGCTGAAGTTCGCGCAATTCTGGCGAATGCGGTCAAGGCAGAGACGCGCGTTCGACTGGGTGACGCCCTCGCGGCATTGGGCCGCAAGATCGGCCTCACGAACCAGGATCTCGAAGTCTTGAACCAAATGAGAGACGAGACCCCGGCCGAGCCGCTGAGGTTTGAATGATCGTTCTCGATACCAACGTCGTTTCCGAGGCCATGAAGCCCGAGCCGCACCCGTCCGTGCGCGCCTGGCTGAACGATCAAGTCGCCGAAACGCTGTATCTGTCCAGTGTGACATTGGCCGAGCTGCTGTTTGGCATCGGCGCGCTCCCGTCCGGTAAGCGCAAGGAAATGTTGGCGCAAGCCCTTGATGGTCTGATGGGGCTATTCAGGGATCGGGTGCTGCCATTCGACACCGATGCGGCGCGGCGCTATGCCGAGCTGGCCGTGACGGCGAAGGCCGGCGGACGCGGATTTCCAACACCTGACGGCTACATTGCCGCGATTGCTGTCTCGCGTGGGTTCATCGTCGCGTCACGCGACACGGCCCCTTACGAGGCCGCTTGCGTCACCGTCATCAATCCGTGGGAGCCACAGAGCGCTGAATGATGGAATTTTCGGTGGTTTGGGCTTGTACCCCCTGAGGCGGTCCGTTGAAGCCAGAACGACCGCAATGAAGGCCAAGGACGCGCCGTCCGTGTCATAAACATCAATGATGGAATCCGTCAACCTGCCAACCATCGCGCTTGCGCCTTCGGCCTGCGTCACGGGCGGCTTATGTTTTGTTGTTCTTCCCCCGGCGCCATGCCCCGGGCTATAGCTGTCCCCGGCTTTGCAAGAGCGAGGGACAGGTGATGGCGGATCCGCAATTGGCGATTTGTGCGGCGGATGAGAGTTTTGCAATCTTTCTGACCCTGACGGTCAAGGACGCCGTCGATGCGGTGACCACGCTCCGGCGCGTGGCCGGCGGGCTGCCGGACCTGACGGTGGCGCTGGCCAAGCAGGTCGCGGAGCCGTCGCTGGTGTCTGCGATAGCCTTCGGCGCGGGGATCTGGCCGCGTCTCTACGGCCAGCCGCAGCCGCCGGGTCTGGAGCCGTTCGCACCATTGGCGCAGGGCGGGCGCGTTGCCCCGGCGACCCCGGCGGATGTTTTCCTGCATATCCATTCCCAGCGCCACGATGCGAATTTCGCGCTGGCCCGCGCCGTGATCCGCGACCTGGGCGATGCCGTCGCGGTCGTCGAGGAGATTCACGGATTTCGCACCCGGGGTGGTCGCGACCTGACCGGCTTTGTCGATGGCACCGAGAATCCCGAGGGGGAGGAGCGGGCGCCAGCGGCGCTGGTGGCGGATGCGGATGCCGTTTTCGCTGCTGGCAGCTATGTCAGTGTCCAGCGCTATGTCCATGAGCTGGGCCGCTGGGAGCGGCTGAGCATCGCCGACCAGGAAGGCGCGATCGGTCGGACCAAGGCGGATGACCAGGAGATGGACGACGCGGTCAAGCCGCCCTCGGCCCATATCGCCCGGGTCGTCATTGAGGAAGACGGCGAGGAATTGCAGATCGTGCGTCACAGCCTGCCCTATGGCACGACCCGCGAGCACGGCCTGTATTTCGTGGCCTATGGCGCGACACCGGAGCCGTTCCGCCGCATGCTGCGGAACATGATCGAGAGCGACAGTGACGGCCACCATGACCGCCTGCTCGACTTCACCCGGGCGGTAACCGGTGCCGCGCTCTTTGCGCCGTCACAGGACTTCCTGCGGGACCATGGCGCGGCCCCGGGGACCTGACACGACAGCGCACCGGCCCCCGGAGGCCATGGCCTCCGGGGGTCACGGCGTGGTCGGCGTGACCATGGCGGCGTCGGAACCGCCCAGCGCCCCATTCTGGTAGACCACGGCGGCGACCGCGGCGACCGATCCGCCGTCGGGGGTGGTGATGCTGACACTGCCGAAATCATTGACAAATTGCAGGGCGTCGATGGCGATGCGACTGGCCGGTGCCAGCGTCCGGGTTCCGACCGTTTTCAGGATCTGGCCGTTGTCGCTGCGGAAAATCACGTCGACCGGCTGGCTCTTGGTCACGCTGGGATTGGCGATGTAGATCACGCTGTCGATGCCACCGGTGTGGCCGAGATGGGCGAAATGCAGGCTGGCGGCGGTGTTGCTGCAATTTCCCGTCTCGCAGCGTTGCACCGGTTGGTAGAGCGCGATCAACTGCCCCTTGTTTCCTGCAAAACCGACCATGGGGGCGATCGGCTTGGTCACGCCCAGGTGCAGCTGGAACGGGCGTTCCCCGAGAATGGCGTTGTTGACCAGGGCGCTCAGCGAAACCGTGCCTGGGCTGGGCGGGCTGGTTGTCGCATAGATCCTTTGGTTGGGGGCCAGGTCGACGGCCCCGCCGCCCAGGAAGGTCCCGTCCGTGGTATAGGCGCACAGCGTGACCGTGTTGGGGCCCGGATCGCCGCTGGTGTTGAGCAACGCCAGGGCCGAGATGAACGGCGTGTGCGTACCGTCCAGTTCGGTGCTGACATGGGGCAGCACAATATCGGCGCGGCATTGCGCCGCCTCGATCGGCCGCGCCGGCAGATCCTCGGCCTTGAACAGGCTGCACGCCGCCAGCGCGACTGTCGCGACCACCGTTGCCGTCTTGCGCATGATTCTCTCCACCACCCCTTCGTCGGATTCGCCTGGACTACAACGCTTGTAGCGCCTTCAGCACAGCCTCGACATGGCCAGTGACCTTGACCTTGCGCCAGATCTGCCGGATCACGCCGTCGCCGTCGATCAGAAAAGTTGCCCGATCGATACCGAAATATTTGCGACCATACATGCTCTTCTCGACCCAGGTGCCATAGCTTTCGCAGACGGCGCCGTCCGCGTCCGAGGCCAGGGTGAAGGGCAGGGTGTATTTGGCCTTGAACTTGTCGTGGCTGGCGACGCTGTCCTTGGAAATTCCGATCACGGTGGCGGCCACGGCACCGAAATCGGGAAGCGCATCGCGAAAGCCGCAGGCCTCCTTGGTGCAGCCGGAGGTATCGTCCTTGGGGTAGAAATACAAGATCACCGGCTTGCCGCGCAGGGCGGACAGCGTGACCGAGCCCGCGCCGTCGGTGGCCAGGGTGAAGTCGGGGGCGGAGGAACCGGTTTCGAGGGTCATGGGCTGCGACTGTCCTTGTTAATGGCTGAGGGTTTATGGCTAAGGGTTTATGGCTGAGGGCTGGGATCGCCGGGCGGCGGCAGGCCGGCGGCCGGTTGTGCCACCAGGCGATCAAAGATGGCATGGCAACGCCCGGCGGTCGCTGCGATCTTGGCCTGAAGCGCGCCGAAGTCAAATGCTACGGTCGGGGCCGCGCCGGCGGCGGCACGGATCAGTCCAAGCCGCAGCCCCGGCGTCGCCGTCTCCGGGTCGAACCGGCCTTCGGTTGTGAGGCGCAGGAAGCCCTGCAGGCGGCGCCATAGACCAAAGCCCTCGATCAGGGTTGCCGCATCGTCGGCCGCGATCAAATGAGCCTCGGCCAGGTGCCGCAATGCGGTTCGGCAGTCACGGGCGATCACTGACGGATGTTCGTGACCGTGACGCAACATCAGATACTGGGTGATGAATTCGATGTCGATGAAGCCGCCCTGACAATATTTGAAATCCCAGGGGTCGTCGTGACCGAATTCCTTGTCGATGCGGCGGCGCATGGCGGCGACATCATAGAGCAGACGGTCGGGATCGCGCGGCCGCGTCAGCACGGTGGCGACAATGGCCTCAAGGCGCTGGCGCAGGCTCGACGGGCCGGTGGCGACGCGGGCACGGGTCAGGGCCATATGCTCCCAGGTCCAGGCGCTGTCGGCCTGATAGCGGGCAAAACCCGCGGCGCTGACCGCCAGCGGCCCGGCATTGCCCGAGGGGCGCAGCCGCATATCGACCTCATAGAGCCGGCCCTCGCTGGTGGGCGCGGTGATCGCGGTGATCAGGCGTTGGCACAGGCGGATGAAATACTCGCCGGGCGACAGCGGCCGGGGGCCGTCCGATTGGGTCAATTCCGGAGGCACGTCATAGACCATGATCAGGTCGAGGTCGGATCGGACCGTCATCTCCCGACTCCCCAGCCGCCCCATCGCCAGCACCGCCATCCGGGTTCCGGTAAACCGGCCATGCTGGCGGGCAAAGTCCTCGGTCACGGCGTCGGTCAGGATGGTCAGGCCGAGATCGGCGACATCGGACAGGAACGGGCCACAGGCATCGGCCTCGGTAACATGGCGCAGAATATGGGCGCCGGCCTGGAAGATCTGGTCGGCGGTCCAGCGTCGGCACAGGTCCATCGTCTCCTCCAGCGATCCGGCCAGGGGACGGAGCCGTGCCCAGTCATCGGCAAGGTGGCCGGCGGAGGGCAGGGTGTCGAAGAAGCCCGGGCTCAGCACCGCGTCGAATTGGCCGGGGCGGCGGCTGAGCGCGGCCGCCAGCCGCGGCGCCGTGCCCATGATCTCGGCAACCAGGTTCAGTAGGCTGGGGTTGTTGTAGACCAGCGCCAGCAGTTGAACCCCGGCGGGCAGCCCGGCCAGGAAGCTGTCGAAATTGATGAAGGCGTCGTCGGGATGCGGGGTTGCCGCCAGGGCGCGCAACAGGGACGGGATCAGCTCGGTCAGGATTTCCCGGGCGCGGGTGCTGCGGGTGGCGCGATAGCGGCCATGGTGCCAACCGCGCACGGTTGTTGCGATTGCCGCCGGGTTGGTGAAGCCCATCGCGCGCAGGGTCGCGATGGTGGCCGGATCGTCGTCGGTCCCGGTGAACACCAGATTACCGGCATCGGCCAGGGGCGGCGCGTCTTCGAACAGGCTGGCATAATGGTCCTCGACCCGGGCGAGATGAGCCCGCAGTTCGGCGCGAAACCGCTCCGGGTCGCTGTAGCCGAGGAAGCCGGCAAACGCGGCAACCCCTTGCGGGGTCTCCGGCAGGCGATGGGTCTGCTGGTCCTCCATCATTTGCAGGCGGTGCTCGACCCAGCGCAGGAAGCGGTAGGCGGCGGTCAGCTCGACCGCGGCGTCGGCGGGGACACGTCCCGCCGCGACCAGGGCCTGGAGACCGGCGAGCGTTTGCGGGGCGCGCAGCCCGGGCTCGCGGCCGCCGAAAATCAATTGCTGGGTCTGGACGAAGAATTCGATCTCGCGAATACCGCCATGGCCCAGCTTGACGTCGTGGCCTTCGACGGTGGCGGCATGATAGCCGCGATAGGCGTTGATCTGCCGCTTGATCGCGTGGATGTCCTGAATCGCCGCGAAATCCAGATGGCGCCGCCACACGAACGGGCGCAGGAACCGCAGCATTGCCGCGCCGGCGCTCGCGTCGCCGGTCACGAAGCGCGCCTTGATCATCGCCGCGCGCTCCCAGTTCTGGCCCAGGCTGCCATAATAGGCTTCGGCGGCGGAGACCGAGACCGCGAGCGGCGTCGCGCCCGGGTCGGGGCGCAAGCGCAGATCGGTGCGGAACACGTAGCCATCACGGGTCCGCTCATCAATGATGCGAACCAGATCCCGGGTCAGGCGGACGAAGGTCTGGGTCAGATCATCGGGTCTGCGGGTTCGCACCACCGTGTCGTCGTAGAACACGATCAGATCGATGTCGCTGGAATAGTTCAGCTCGTTGGCCCCCAGCTTTCCCATGCCCAGGACGATCAAACCCGAGCCGACCAGGGGGTCGGCGGGATCGTCAACGTCGATCCGGCCCGCGGCCACGGCCAGACGCACCAGATGGGTTGCCGCGAGATGCAGGGCGGTGTCGGCGGTCCGGCTCAGCGCCGTGGTGACCTGTTGCAGGGTCCAGGCACCGCCGATGTCGGCGAGGGCGATCGTCAAGGCCGCGTGCCGCTTGGCGTGCCGCAGCGCGGTCATCAGGCGATCGGTGTCGGTCTGGTTGATCTGTTCGTGGGTGAGCGTGTCCAGCACACGATCCAGCGCGGCCTGGAAACCGGTGGTGGCGATGTCGACAACGAAATTGGCCTCGCGGATCATCAGGCCGGCCAGATAGGGGCTGTTTCCCATGACCGCGTCCAGCAGGCGGCGCCCGGCCGCGGCGTTGCCGGTCCCCAAGGCGAGGGCGCGCGCGACGGTCCCCCAGGCCAACCCGGCGGCGACGGCGGCATCGGCGGCGATCCGCCAATCCTCGCGCCAGCGATCGGCCATCGCCGGATCGACGGGACGTGGCAGCCGGTCGGGGTTCAGTTCGGCGAAGATCGGACCGGACGCGGCCGGGGGGGGCGCCGCGGTCATGACGTCAGGCCTTGCGGGGCCGGGCAAGCCGCGCTCGGCGATCCGTCCGGGGTCGGGATCGCCGTCGCGTCGTCCGGCCGGGTTGCGGCGCTGTTTCGCACGCAGGGTGACGGGTGGCGTTGCAGTCTGGGCATCATGTCCTCATCACGCCCGGCCCGCCTCACCGCGATGGCACGGTGGGGCTCAGAGGTACAGGTCGCAATGGAAAACATAGCCGTTACCGGTGCCGTGATCCATAATGCAGGCGAAACCACGGGGCCGCGGCGTTCCTGCCGGCACGCCGCGGCCGAAACAAGGCCGGATCGAAGTCACAGGAGTTTTGTCGTTCTTTGGCACGCAGCGCCCCCTCTTCAAGACAGATCACCGCGGTTCGCGCCCGACCGGCGGTCGATGCGACGCCCTGCCCGATATCCGGCATGGTTGATTCGGCCGGGGGTCGTGACCCGGAGCACGGGGATTTTGCTTCGTGATCCGTCCCGTGATCCGGCCCGTGATCCGGATTGGTCTTGAGATCGTCGGTGCGCTGTTGGCCGGATTGCTTCTGGCGGCGGGGGGCGTGGCGTGGCGTCTGCAACAGGGCCCGGTCGAGGTCGATTTCCTGACCCCGGTCGTACAGGAGGCTCTCAGCCAGGGTGTTCTGCCATCCGTGCGGGTTACGGTCGGCACGGTGATGGCGCGTTGGGGCGGTTGGGACGATCCGGTGTCGATCGAGGCCCGCGGGTTCCGTGTCACCCGGAGTGACGGCGCGATTGTGGCCACGGTGCCGGTTGTCGGTGTCGGATTCGACCTGCGGGCGGTGCTGCGGGGCCTGATCGCGCCAACGCGGATCGAGCTGATTCGTCCAGCGATCCGCGTCGTGCGTCACGAGGACGGCGCCATCGATCTGGGCATTGATGACGTGGCCGGCGCCGATCCCACGGGCGCGCCGACGACGCTGTCACCCGCCGCGGGCCCGACATCGGGTTCGGCCGCGCCCGATACGCCCTCGGTGCTGAACCGGATCGGCGATTTGATCGCGACCTTGCGGGTTCCGCCATCGCCGGAAAGCCCGATCGGTGCTTTGACCCGGCTCAGCATCGTCGATGCCGAGCTCCGCGTTGAAGATCGGGCCGCTGGCCAGGTGTGGCGCGCTCCCCGGGCGGATCTGGAGTTGACCCGCGACCGGACCGGGGTCACCGGTCACGGCCGGCTTGATCTATCGCTCTCGTCGCGCACCGTGACCACGGTTGAGGTTGAACTGCAATTCGATTCGGCCTCGGGAGCGACCCGCGTGACGGCGAAGGTTGCCGGTATCGATCCGCCGGAACTGGCGGCGCGCCTGCCGGTGTTGCAGCCCCTGGCCGCGGCGGCATTGCGTGTTTCCGGCCGCGTCGAGCTGGATCTGAATGCCGGGTTTGAAATGACGGCGGTGCGGTTCGAGGCGTCGGCCGGACCGGGGACGGTGACTTTGCCGCAGTTCTACCGGGCGCCCCTGACCATCGCCGGCGCCGGGATCCGGGGTGTTCTGTCCCCCGGCGATCGCCGCCTCGACATTGAGAGCCTGTCGCTGAACCTGGGCGGGCCGGTGATCAATATGTCGCTCCAGGCCGCCGATCGCGCGGGCCAGGCCGAGGTCAAGTTGCGGACGGTGGTCACGGCCATGCCGGTTGATCAGCTTGCGGTCTGGTGGCCGGAATCGGTGGCGCGACCCGCGCGGCGCTGGATCACGGCGAACCTGTCGGTGGGAGACATCGATAGCGCGACCGCCAGTGCCCAACTCACGGTTCCCCTGGCGAATCCGGCGGATGCCGACCTGGTCGCATTGGACGGCCATATTGATTTCGACGATGTCAGCGTCAAATATTTCAAGGATCTGCCGGCGGTTACCCATGTTTCGGGCACGGCGACGCTGTCGCCTTCGACCTGTGCCCTGGCGCTGAAGAGCGGCCATATCGTCGACGCCAAATTCGGCAAGCTGAAGTTGGGACAATCCAAGGTCGTGATCAATGGTCTGAATATCAATGATCAGGATATTGACATCGATGTTCCGATAACGGGACCGTTGGCGGCGGCGCTGGCTTTGCTGGACAATCCGCCTTTGCATTATGCGGCGCGGTTCGACCTGAAGCCGGCCGGCGTGACCGGCACCGCAGAGACCGAGGCCCGTTTCAAGTTTCCGCTGGAGGAAGGCCTCGATATCGACGAGGTCGTGGTCAAGGTCACCTCCAGGCTCAGCGGCGTGAGCATCGAAAATGTGGTCGGCACCACCGGCGTCAGCGCCGGAAATTTCGATCTCGCCGTCGATAATGAGCATCTGACCTTGTCGGGCCAGACCCGGATCGCCGATGTACCGGCCCAGGTCGAATGGACGGAGATGTTTTCGGACACCGCGCCGGTGGCAACCCGGATGGCGGTCAAGGGTGTCGTTTCGGACGCGGTACGCCAGCAATTCGGCGCCGATCTCGCGCCCTATGTCACCGGTCCGATCGGGGTCAACCTGACCTACCTCAAACCCCGGGCCGCATCCTCGACCGTGACGGTCGTGTCGGACCTGACGGGGGCGACCGTGGCGCTGCCGGATCTGGAATGGCGCAAACCACCGGACATCGCCGGCGACGCACAGTTCACCGTGCAGTTTGCCAACAAGATTCCGGTGCGCGTCACCGATATCCAGCTCAATGCGCCGGGGCTGGCGGCCAGCGGCGATATCGATCTGACCGGCGCGGCGGGCCATTTTGCGCGGGGGCATATTCGCGATCTGACATTGGGCGAGACCCGGGTGCGGGGCGATGTCGAGGCCTCGGCCGCCACCGGCCCCAAGGGTGGCTCCGGTGGCGGTCCCGGTGGCGGCCCCAGTGGTGGCTATGTGGTTCAGCTGTCAGGGCCGGTGCTGGATCTTCGGCCGGTGCTGCACACCACGGATGCTGACAAGGCCGCCGCCGAGAAAACGGGCGCGAAACCACCGCACCACCGGGAGAAAAAACCCGATCGTGATTTCGGCTTGAAACTGTCGGCGGATCTGGGGCGGGTGATCCTGGGAGACGGCCGCGTCCTGTCGCGCGTCTCCGGCAGCGTCGCCCATCTTGGCAAATACTGGAACCGGATCATGCTGGTGGGCCAGATCGGCGACCATGCCGGCCCCGAACTGTCGGTCAAGATGGTTCCCGAGGGAGCGTTGCGCCAGTTGACCGTCGAATCAGCCGATGCCGGCGCCACCTTGCGCGTCTTCGATATCTTTGATGGCGTCGACGGTGGGCATCTGAGTTTGACCGGAACAACGGATACGGCTCAGGCGGGGACGCCGACCAACGGTCAACTGGTGGTCACGGACTATACGGTTCACAAGGCGCCGATCCTGGCCCGGCTGCTCAACGCGACCTCGCCGCGCGGCCTCAGCGAACTCGTCAACGGCGGCGGGATTCGCTTCGGGCGGCTGGACGCCCGTTACCGCCATACCGACGATGACGTGATCCATATCAGCAGCCTGCGGACGACGGGGTCGTCGCTGGGGCTGACGACGGCCGGGACCATCGATACCGGTGCCGAGACCATCGACCTGGAAGGAACGATCGTGCCGCTTCATGATGTCAACACGTTGATCGACGAAATTCCGGTGATTGGCGACCTGTTGGCCGGGGGCAGTGGGCAGGGCCTGTTTGCGGCGACTTATCATGTCCGCGGTGCGCTTGGCGATCCCGACGTCAGTGTCAACCCGCTGGCGACATTGGCGCCGGGTTTTCTGCGCACCCTGCTGTTTGGTGGTGGCGATCAGGCGGAACCCCACAAATAGCCCCCGATCCGGTTGCCTGACCCGGGGTTAATGCGGCGGCGTGAGCCGGCCCTGGATTCGTAACCTGGATTCGTAACCTGGATTCGTGCCCTGGATTCGTGCCCTGGATTCGTGCCCTGGATTCGTGATTGACTGTCCCTTTGCTGGCGTGGTTTCCGAGATGCGCACACTGAATTCGCCGCCGCGTTCGAACGATGACGTCACCGCCGTCATTCCGCTCCGCATCTGTCATGACGACCTTGCCGGCGAGCCAACGCGCGCGCTGTTGGCGCTGCATCTGGCCGGAATGCAGGCCGGGTCCCCGCCGGGAAACGTGTTTGCGCTTGATCTGTCCGGGCTTCAGGTTCCCGAGATCACGGTGTGGAGCGTATGGCGGGGATCCGCCCTCGCCGGCGTCGGCGCCTTGAAGGCGCTCAACGACGGCAACGGCGAGTTGAAGTCGATGCGGACGCATCCGGACCATCTCAGGACTGGCGTGGCTTCCTTCTTGCTCGACACCCTTGTCAGGGAGGCTGCGATCCGCGGGATGAAACGCCTGAGCCTGGAGACCGGAAGCGGCCCGGCATTCGAACCAGCCCTGGCGCTCTATCGTGCCCGGGGGTTCGTCAACGGCCCGGCGTTTGCTGATTATGTTGCCAGCCCGTTCAACCAGTTTCTTCACCGGGCGCTCTGAGCCGGACGGGCCTGGCGGCCCGGGGATGCTTGGGTGCAGTGCCCAGGGTGACCGTGGCGCTAGAGCATTTTCCGACCAAGTGGGCTCCGATTGGGCGTAGAAAATACGACAAAACAAAGATCTAGAGCTGTTTCCGATCCAACGTGATCGGAAACAGCTCTAAGAGATGGTCAGACCCGGACGGATCCAATGAAGTGTGATCTGCGGTTTCGTAACCCGAAAATTCAGTGACGACAACAAGTTGACGATGGGCATATTGTTGGCCGAAACAATACCTCTGATTGTCAAAAAGCCGCGGTCACGATGGTGGTGCAGGAGTGCAAGGAAATATTGTCGGCCGTAGCCCTGGCCGACATGGGTTGGTGCGATCGCGATCAGCTGCCAATGGATCGTTTGTCGGGGCAGTTCTTCATAGATGAAGAAGCCGATCGTGAGCTCGTCCTTGATGATCTTGAGCAAACGTTGCTGCTGGTGTACCAGCGTGCTGGTGACCCAGCGGGCGTAGCGGCGACCGCCAAAGCCGGCACCCAGCCTTGGATCGACATGGAACCGGTCCCAACGGAAACCTGTTTCGGCGATACGGGCCAATTCCGGGATGTCGGCGGGATCAGCCGCGACGATCTGCAGGTCGCTGTCGGCCAGTTCCAACCGGTCGAGATGGCGGAGTTCCATGCAGAAAACCATTTCGATGAAGCGAAAACCGCGGTCCTCGAGCTGCATTGATTCACGCAGGCGGGTGTGCGGCAGCCGGCAACTGACGAAAGCGCAGCCCAGCGCATCCCGCCAGCGCTCGAATTCCGTCAAAGTCGCGGCGAAGGCGCCGTTGTCGCTGATTTCGATGCGATCGATCTGCGCAACCGGTGCGCCCAGGACCTCGCTGTCCCAGGCGACGATCGATGCTTCGATCACGTCGTCGCCGATGGCGCAGCGGAAAATCGGATCGGCTTGCGTCATGTCCGGTCTTTCGATGGGGTTGTCTCACGCACGAGATAGGCGGGTTGGTTCATGGAACGCAGGTAAATCCGGGCGACATATTCACCCAAAACTCCCAGTGTCAGCAGTTGGACACCCGAGAACAGGCAAATGCTGGCCGCGAGGAAGGGGAAGCCCGGAACAGAATAGCCCGTGATCAGAAGGCGCAGCAGGACGAAGGCGATCAACAGGATTCCGAAGGCGGCGAACAGCACGCCCATGGCGCTGGCGAGGCGCAGCGGAATGGCGGAGAACCCGGTCAGCAGGTTGATGGCGATAGAGAGCAGTTTCGCGGCATCATAGCCGGATCGACCGTGGCATCGCGGGTCATGACGAACGGGAATTCCGGTGACATTCCGCGTGCCCCAGGTCAGCAAAATGTCGAGATTGACGGGCGGGCCGCGAAACTCCGCGAAGGCCTCGCGCAGGCGGGTTGAAAAGACGCGGAAAGCGCTGATCCGGACCGCGTTTTCCAGTCCCATCGCTTCTTGCAGGACAAGCTTGGTGACGTGTGATGCCGCGTTGCGCAGCAACCCGTGTTGTTGCCGTTCCGGCCAGCCATAGACAACATCGTGTCCCTGGCCAAACACGGCGAGGAGCTTCGGCAGCTCTTCGGGGGGGTGTTGCAGATCATCGTCCAGGGTTGCGATGACTTCGCCCCGGGCCGCCCGGACCCCGGCAAGAAGGGCATTCTGTTGACCGAAATTGCGGCTCATCCGCAGGCCGTGGACCCGGTCGTCGGCCTGGGCCAGGGCCTGGACCACGTCCCAGGAGCCGTCGCCGCCGCAGTCCTCGACAAAAATGATTTCGAACGTAACCTTCGCGTCGGTCAGTACCGCCGAGAGCCGCCGATGCAGTTCCTTCAAGACCGGGGCCGATCGATAGACCGGAACAACGACGGAGAGATAAGGCATGGAATTGCTGAAACCTTCGACGCAAGGATGTGCCGGCTGCCGCGGTTCGAACCGGGTATAACCGGCCAGGCATGGTTTCGCCAACCGGTAAGGTCGTCGGGCGTGGCGGATCATGGCCGGGAACCACCTGTTTCATAGGACATGGAGCGCCTCGCCGAGAACCTTGACGACGAAGCGCTGCTGTTGTTCCTCAAGGCCAATCCATAGCGGCAGGCGAACCAGACGTTCGGACAGATCATCGGTCGTTGCGAGCGTGCCGTGGCTTCGGGCGAAGCGCCGGCCGGCCGGCGAGGAATGGAGCGGGACATAATGAAACACGGCCGTGATGCCGTGGTCGTCGAGTTGCTTCAGCACCGCCCGCCGGCTGAACAATGGCGCGAGGAGCACGTAATAGAGGTGCGCATTGTGGCCGCAGTCGCCGGGAACCACGGGGCGGCGGAGAACTCCGGCTGCCTCAAGCGGTTCCAGCAAATCATGATAAAGCTGCCAGCAGTGCTGGCGCTTTGCCGTGAGAGGTTCGGCCTGTTCCAATTGCGCCAGGAGAAACGCAGCGGTGATCTCGCCTGGAAGATAGGATGAACCAACATCAATCCAATTGTATTTGTCGACGTCACCCCGAAAGAACCGGGATCGATTGGTTCCCTTTTCCCAGATGATTTCGGCCCGTTCGACGAAATCGGCGCTATTGATCAGCAGCGCGCCGCCTTCGCCGGAGATCACGTTCTTGGTTTCATGAAAGCTGAGGGTCCCGAGATGTCCGATCGAGCCGAGGGCACGGCCCTTGTGGGTGGACATCAGACCCTGGGCGGCATCCTCGATCACCAGCAGATCGTGGCGCCGGGCGATGTCCATGATGGCGTCCATGTCACACGATACGCCGGCATAGTGGACGGCGACAATGGCGCGGGTCCGCGGGGTGATGGCGGCCTCGATCCTGGCTTCGTCCAGGTTGAGGGTGTCGGGCCGGATGTCGACGAACACCGGCACGCCGCCCCGCAGGACAAAGGCATTGGCTGTTGAGACAAAGGTGAAGGACGGCATGATGACCTCGTCACCCGGCGCGATCCCGGCCAGGATCGCGCACATCTCCAGGGCCGCGGTGCAGGAATGGGTCAGCAGGGATTTGATACAACCGGTCTTGTGTTCGAGCCAGTGCTGGCATTCGCTGGTAAATTTCCCGTTTCCGGCCAATTGGCCAAGCTGATGAGCCTGGCGAATATATTCAATCTCCCTCCCGCTAAGAAACGGTCGATTAAAGGGAATCATCAAGAAGCTTTCCCGGCGATGACAGGGCGAGAGCCCCCAAAGGCAAAACTGATCCCGTGTCTGATCATGGATAATTCGATTGAGATGATTTTCGCACAGAAACCATTAAAATTCGGTTCAATTTGCAGCAGGGTAGTTCCACCGGCGGACCCGGGTCGAGGACCAAAGCGGGTCGCGACCGGCGCCGGCGGCGAGAGCGAGACGAAGGCGGTACATAGTGTTATCACTACTGTGGCTTGACCCGGACTCCTGCCTGCCTGATGATCGTGATCACGCGACAGAAAGGCGCTGCGATGCCCCGTTTCGTATCGGCTGCTGATGCCAACCGCCAGTTCTCGGAACTTCTGGGACAAGCCGCCAAGGGCGAAACCGTGATCATCACCCGCCGTGGCGACCCTGTTGCCCAACTCGTCCCCTTCGGTCGGCCTCCTGCCGACGAATCCCGTGACGCGGCGTGGGGGCGTTTGCTCGCCACTTTGGAAAAGGGCCTGTCTCTCGGCGGCGCCCCTGGCGACCGCGACGGCCTTTACGAACGTTGAATCATGCGTTTCACGCTCGATACCAACATCCTGGTCTATGCTGTCGACCGTGATGCCGGTGACCGCCACCGCGCGGCCCTCGACATCACGCGTCGTGCTCGCGGGCGCGATTGCGTTTTGACGCTTCAGGCCCTCGCTGAACTATTTCGGACCCTCACGGGGCCAAAAATCCGCGTGCCATCGGCTCGGGCGGCTGACATCGTGCAGCAATGGCGGGATGTCTTCCCGGTCGTCGCGGCCGACGATGCGAGCCTGATCGACGCCATGGATGCGGTGACACACCATGGCTGGTCGTTTTGGGACGCGATGATCTGGGCAACTGCCAAGCGGCATGGCTGCCGGCTCCTGCTCTCGGAGGACGGCCAGGTGGGGCGCACCCTCGGCGCGGTGACGATCGTCAATCCCTTTGGTGTTGGCTCCGAAGCCCTCTTGGAAGCCGCACTGGGTTCGCTTTCAGAAGCGCCATAGCCACAAGACGAGGGGAGCCGTGGTGCATCCATCCGGACGGATTCCGTGCGCGGACAGCGGCTTGCTCGGCACACTCATGCCGTCGGGCGCTTGGCGACGCCGACCCGCAGGTGCGGACGTGGACGGTGGCGCGCGGGCCCCCCTGACGGTCGAATGATGCGCCGCCTCAGGGCATGGCGATGTCGTGCACCGTGGCCGTCGCCGGCGTGGTCGCCTCGGCGGGGGCCGCGTTTCTCCAGCCACTCCCGGTTGCGACGAGGAGTTTAATCGAGTCGTGGTAGCGCTGCGCATCGGCGCGGATATAGCCCAGCCGGGACTGTGCGACCTGGCGCTGCGCATCAAGGACCGGCAGAATGCCGACGCTTCCCGAAGCATAGCGCAGACGGGTCAGGCGCAGGGCCTCATCGGCGGCGTCACGGGCGCGGCGCTGCTCGGTGACTTCCTCGTCATCATGGATCAGCGCCTGCAGCACATCGGCAACCTGCGTAAAGGCCTGCAGCACGGTCTGCTGATAGGTCGCCATTGAGCCTTGAAGCGCCGCAATCGCGCGCCGGCGTCCGGCTTCCAACTCACCGCCATGAAACAGCGGCGCGACCAGACCGGCGCCCACGCTCCACCCGGTATAGGCGGGGTCAAACAGGTTCTGGGCGCTCAGCGCGCCCTGGCTGATCGCCGCGGTCAGGTTGATCTGGGGATATAGCCGGGCCGTGGCGACGCCGATCGTCGCGTTGGCGGCGTGAAGTTGCGCCTCGGCCGCCAGGATGTCGGGGCGCTCATGGACCAGATCCGAGGGCAGGGTGATCGGCAGTTCCCGGGGCAGCGTGAATTCGCTGAGGTCGAAGGCCGGCGGCGACCAGTCGGCCGGCGCGCGGCCGACCAGCAATGACACGGCATGCCGCGCCGCGCTCAGGCGCTGGCGTACCGGTGGGATCAGGGTCCGGTCATTGGCCAACTGGCTCTGTGCCGTCGCGACATCGACCTCGGTTCCGCTGCCGGCGCCGACCTGGGCGCGGACCAGATCGAGATTCTGCTGATCATTGCCGACGATATCGTCGAGGGCGCGCAGCTCGGCCCGTGACGACGCAATGTCAATCGAGTCATCGGCGACATTGCCGGTCAGCACGAGATAGGCGGCGGCCAGTTGGAAGCGTTGCGCCTCGGCATCGGCCTCGGCCGATTCGAGCGCGCGGCGCAGGCCGCCGAAGACATCAAGCGCATAGCTGACACTGGGGCCGACCGAAAACAGGTTGAAGGTGGCACTCTTGGTGGGCAGGCCAAAAGCGGCGTAGTCCTCCTCCTCGCGCGCGGCGCCCACGGACAGATCGGCGTGCGGAAGCTGTTCGCCGCGCGCCGCGGCGATCTGTTCCTGCGCCTGGGACAGCGTCGCCTTGGCCGAGGCCAGGGTCCGGTTGCCGGCGATCGCCTGACGGATCACGTCGTCCAGTGCCTGGGAATGGAACAGTGACCACCAGTCGCTGGCGATTTTCTGCCCCAACGCGACATGTTGTGTCGCGGAACCCGGGCCGTCGGCTTGGGTGGTGTCCCCGGCGGCGACATAGCCGGGCGTTCCCGGCGACGCCGGTGGCGTGAAATCCGGCCCTACGGTGCAGGCGGTCAGCGCGATCGCCGCGGCGATCGGGGCCATTCTTATGATCGTGCGGGTCGTGGTCGGCAGAGCCAGAGGCATGATGCGATGGGGTCCAACAGGAGGCGGTTGGCAGGGGTTGTCGAGGCGCGAACCGTGGTTCATTCGAGCGCGGCCGCGGCGCTATGCCCGGCATCGGGGGCCCCGGCGGGTCGCCGGGATTTCTGGCGCAGCAGCAGCGTCAGGGGAATGACCGCCAAGGCCACGATCATCATCAACTTGTAATCATCGATGAAGGCGATCAGCGTGGCCTCGCGGGTGACCACACTGTTGAGGGCGGTCTGGCCGGCCGCGGTCATGGGATTCCAGGCGCGCGCGATCTCAGGCAGGCGCAACGCGGCGTTATAGGGCGTGATCATCGTCGCCAGCAGCGCATGGTTGATCTGGGTGTTGCTGGCCAGCAGCGCACTGACCACCGAGATGCCGATACTGCTGCCCAGATTGCGCATCAGGCTGTACAAGGCGGTGGCCTCGGTTCGAAATTCCACCGCGATCGTGGAAAAAGTCATCGCCGAGAGCGGAACAAAGGTAAAGCCCAGGCCGGCGCCCTGGAGCAAGCCGTCGAGCACCAGATCGTGACTGCTGACATCGGCGGTGAATGTGGTCATCCAGGCCAGCGATGCCGCGGTCAGCCCGAAGCCGATCGTCAGGAGCAGGCGCGTATCAACCTTGCCGACCAAACGGCCGACCACAAGCATGGCAAACATGGTGCCGATGCCACGTGGTGACTGGATCAGGCCCGCGGCGAACACCGGATAGCCGATCAGGGTCTGAAGGAACGGCGTCAGCAAGGCCAGCGTCGCCAGCAGGATGATGCCGACCGCAAAGATCAGCAGCAGCCCGACCGACAGGTTGCGGTCGCGAAACAGCTTTGGCGAAATGAACGGTTGGCGGCTGGTCAGGATCTGGACCAGGAACAGATAGAATCCGACCGCGGACAGCACCGCCTCGGTGATGATCTCGGTCGAGGAGAACCAGTCCTTCTGCTCACCGCGGTCCAGCATCATTTGCAGTGCGCCGACGCCGAGGCTCAGCATGCCAAAGCCGAACCAGTCGAAACGGGCGCCGTAGCGCGCCGGCGTTTCGGTGATGAAGGTCGCAATCCCCAGGAACGCCAGGATGCCAAAGGGCAGGTTGATATAGAAGACCCAGCGCCAGGTGTAGGTCTCGGTCAGCCAACCCCCCAGGATCGGCCCCAGGACCGGACCGACCATGACCCCGACGCCCCACATCGCCATCGCCGCGCCGTGGCGTTCGGGCGGATAGCTGTCCAGCAGCACCGCCTGGGATAGCGGCACCAGGGCGGCCCCGAACACACCCTGAAGCAGTCGGTACAACACGATCTGGGCCAGGGATGTCGCGGCACCGCACAGCATCGAGGCAATGGTGAAGCCGAACACCGAGATCAGAAACAGCCGGCGCCGGCCGAACCGCGCCGCAAGCCAGCCGGTGGGCGGCGTCATGATCGCGGCGGCGACGATGTAGGAGGTCAGGACCCAGTTGATCTGGTCCTGGCTGGCCGACAGATTGCCCTGCATGTAGGGCAGGGCGACATTGGCAATCGTCGTATCCAGCGCCTGCATGATGGTGGCCAGCATGACGCACCCGGTGATCATGCCGAGATGCGGGGTGCGTGCTTCGGCCATCAGTGCGCCTCCATCCCCAGCGCGACGCCGATGCCCCAGGGCAGCGTGCGGTGGTGGTCGGTGTCGATCTCGACCACGGCGCTCATCCCGGCGCGCAGCGATGGCTGGTCGGGTCGTTTGTCGATGGCAATCCGGATCGGGATACGTTGCACCACCTTGACCCAGTTGCCACTGGAATTCTGTGCCGGCAGCAGGCTGAATTCCGAGCCGCTGGCCGGACTGAGGCTGGCGACGTGACCGTGCCATTGCGCGTCGGGATAGGTGTCGACGGTCACCGTGACCGGATCTCCCGGCTTGACGAAGGTCAGTTCGGTTTCCTTGGGCTGGGCTTCGATCCAGGCCGAGCTGTCGGCGACCAGGGCAAAGGCGGGGGTCGCCGCCGGCAGGTACGCCCCGGGGCGCAGGGCCGGAACATTGGTGACAATGCCGTCCATCGGCGCGCGGACCGTGGTATGGCGCAGATCGCGCGCCGCCTGGTCGCGTTGCGCCTGCGCCTGTTTATAGCTGACATAGGCTTCGACCGGCAGGTCGGGATTGCCGTCGAGGGCCGCCACCAGAGCGGCGATCTGTTGTTCGATCACCGGTACCTGCTGGCGGGCCAGATCGAACGTGTTTTTGGCCTTGTCATATTCCTGTTGCGAGGCCACGTGCTGTTGCAGCAGGTTTTGCTGGCGCTGAAATTCATGCTGGCTGTAGTCGATATTGGTTCGGGCGAGCTGGAGTTCGCTCAGCTTTTGTCGATAATTGGCCTTGGCCGACTGAATCTGGTTGCGGATGCTGCCGAGCTGGGCATCGGCGCGCTGCAGCGTCAAACGGAACGGCTCATCATCGAGCGTGAACAGGACCTGGCCTTCCTTGACCGGCTGATTGTCCTGAACCAATACGGCGCTGACAATGCCGGAAACGTCGGTCGACAAGGCGACCTTGTCGGCGCGGACATAGGCGTCATCGATCGCGACGATGCGGCCGCCGGTGACCCAGAACCAGCCAACGCCGATCAGCACGGCCAGCGGTCCGGCAATCAGCAGCAAAGGGCGGATCAGGGTGCGCAGCCGCACCCGTCGTCGCCGCACCGGCATGACGAAATCCGGGGCCGCCGCCGACCCGTCCTCGCTTGTGCTTGCGATGTCGCCGCCATCAGCCATGAGCGGGATCCTCCAGATTGTCAGGCAGATTGTCAGGCAGCTTGTCAGGCAGATGGTCCGGGGCCGGATCACAGTTCTGGTTTGAAAGATTGCTACGCATGACCAGCAACAGTTCCATCAGTTGTTCACGTTGCGCCGGTGACAGGCCGTGCAGGGCCCGGGCCCGGGTTTGCACGGCCAGGGCGTGGATTTGCTCAAGAAAGGGGGTGGCCTGATCGGTCAGAAACAGGCGCCGGCACCGCCGGTCACCCGGCGCCGGGCGGCGCTCGATCAAATGGGCGGCTTCGAGCTTGTCGAGCAGCCGGACCAGCGTAATCGGCTCGATGTCCAGGATCTGCGCCAAAGCGGACTGATTGATGCCCTGATTGCGCGCCAGATGCGCCAGCACCGACCATTGCGCCCGGGTCATCGTGAGATTGGCGAGACGTCCCCGCTGTTCCAGATCACGGCGCATCAGCCGCGCGACGTCGTGAAGAACGAAGCCCAAGGTTCGTGTCGGTTGCTGATCATCCATGGCCGGTTAATACCCTTCAGTGCCTACGATGAGGTAGCTTATGATAGGTAATGTTTCAAGTTAGGAAGCGTAGGATTTTCGTGATTCGGCGGCGGCCCGAAAACCTCAACGAAATCTTAATGCGCGCCCGATTGATCGGTTGACCCCGGCGACCTATGTCAACGGTGCCGGCTCGTGTCGGTCTTGTTCTTCAAACGCCAGGAACGCCGCCCATGCACGACATCGGATCACCGACGACGTGGCGCCACCGCGTTGCCGATCTTCTGGATGACCCTGTCGCTCAGGCCGTGATGCGCCGGGATCATCTCACCGCCGATCAGGTCTTTGCCATTCTTGAACCCGTTGCCCAGGCGCTTAATGCCGGGTCGGCCAAAGCGCGCGCCGGATCCCTGGGACGATCGAAAGCGACGACTCCGGAAACGCGGCTCTTCTAGCGCTATTTCCGATCACGTTGGATCGGAAGCAGCTCTAGATCTTTGTTTTGTCGCATTTTCTACGCCCAACCGGAACCCACTTGGTCGGAAAATGCTCTGGCGCTGTTTCCAGTCATGCCGGGTCGAAAACCGCGCTTGATTGTCAGTTCTGTCATCTTTTCTCCGGCAAACCGGAGCCCACCGGGTCGCAAGATGCTCGAACCGGTGGGCTTTCACAGGAACCGGCTGTCATAGGCCCATTGCAGCAGCGCCTGGCGCTGCCGGGGCCGGCAGGCGAGATCACAGGGTTCGCAATTCTTCTGGATCTGTCGGACGTGACGGCGCATCGCCTTCCAGCGCCGGATCTGACGGGCGTCCTCAACCGGCAGGCGCCGTCCGCGATAATAGCGGCAATACCATTGAAACCAGCCGCGCGGATCGTCGGGCGATAACCAGCCCTTGTCCCGCCATACCGAGAGCGGCTGGCTGGCGTCGACGCCGAAATAGTTGAAGCGCTTGTCATGGCGCTGCGGTGACAGCCGGGCATTTTCGAACCAGGCGGCCGGAAACTCATCGCGGGTATCGGTCATGTATTTGCCGCCGAACACACCCAGGCTCAGCATCGCCGGCGGCGTCAGGTCGGGCTGGAATTCCGGATCGAAATTCGCGCCTTCGGCTTCGGACAGGATGTACTGGTAGCCCTGTTGCATCCTGTCATTGACGATCACTGTCTGCGGTTTCATCGGATGGGACTCCTGCCGGGGGTTGCGGCGACCCGGGGGCACGATAATGGCATCGACAGGTCATCGTAAATTCGTTGAAATGGGGGCATTGGTTTGCGCCGCATGATTTCGGCGTTGTTGCGGGTGACCGCGCACACTGATCCCGACTTTGAATAGGCGGAAGATACCGCGGTCAAAGGCCATCAATCAATCAAGCCATGATGTTACGGCGATGATCATGCTGATGATGAGGCGAAGATGGGAGATCATGACATGATGCGACGAACGCCGTGATCGGTAAAAAGAAGGATAAATTGCTGCGGAATGTCGTAAACGGAATGTGAAAACGGTAATTTATCAATTAAGTATTAGGACTTTTTTGCTTAGCTGACGTCACGAATGCGTGGCGGCCCGTGCGGCTCGATGAGCCCGGTCGGATTCGTAACGATTACGGAAGGGGTTTCCGGCTGGCCCGGGCCGCTTCGTGAAAAGGACTAATCATGCGCGTTACCATCAAGCTGAAGCTCGGCCTGACCTTCGCGGCGATCATCATTCTGTCGGTGGTCTCGGCCGGGGTCGGGATCGTCAAACTGGCCGCGCTGAACGATTCGCTGGACGAAACATTGCGGGGACCTGTGCAACGACGGGAATTGGCCCATCAGTTGGACAGGGATTTTCTTCAGATCACCCGGATTGAACGCAATTTGATGCTTGAAACCGATGCGAAAGGCATCGCCGCTTATGCAGTCCGGATCCAGGAATACCGCAAGGACCTCACAACGGTTCTCGATAAGCTGAAGGGGCAGTCATCCGAGGCCGGTCTGCAGAAACTGGCTGCGGTTGACGCGATGTGGCAGCAGTTTTCCGCCTACCAGAACAAGGCGCTGGGGCTGGCCATGAACGACTATGCCCTCGATGCCCGCGCGTTGCGCGGTTCATCGGGGCAGCCGGCCCTGGCCGCGGCGACCGACGCGATGCGGCAGCTCGCGGAGCATGTGGCCGCGGCGCCACCGACGCCAGAGACCCTTCAGGCCACGGCCCTGACGACCCGGATCAGATTGGGCCTGGCGGCCGCTCAGGGCGACGAGGCCGACTACCTGCTTGCCGATGATGATCAGGGTCGTGACAGCGTGACCGCGCCCATGAGCCGGGTTCTGGCCGCCGTGCATGATGACACCGCGGCGCTGCGCCCCCTGCTCGGTGCCTCGGATATCGCCTTGCTTGACCAGTTTGGCGACCGGTTCAACGGCTGGATCGCGGTTCACAATAAGGTGCTGCAGATCGCCCGCCAACCGGCGAAGGCCGAGGCGTTTGCCCTTGCCAAAGCGGAAGGCACCCGGCTGATTGGTGATACCGAGAAGACCATCACCGATCTGTTTGGCCGCTATGAGGCGGAAATGCAGGCGACCATGGTTGATGTCGCGGCGCAATATCAGGCGTCCCGTCTGTTGCTGGCCGTTTTGGTCCTGATCTCGCTGGTGATTGCCGTCACCGCCGGGACCTGGATCAGTCTCTCGATCACGCGGAGTCTGCGTCGTGTCATCACGCTGGCCGCCACGGTCGCCGGTGGTGATCTGAGCGAGACCGCAAAACAAACGACGCGCGACGAGATCGGTGATCTGGTTCATCACATCAATGCCATGGTCGAGTCGCTGCGCCGCGTCGTCGCCGAGGTGACGTCGGCGGCGGCCAATGTCTCGGCAGGCAGCGAGGAATTGTCGGCGAGCGCCGCCCAACTGTCGGAGGGGGCCACCGAACAGGCGGCGTCGATGGAGGAGGCCTCGGCCTCGATGGAGCAGATGGCGGCCAACATCAAGCAGAATGCCGACAATGCCAGCCAGACCGCGAAGATCGCGCGGCAATCGGCCGTCGATGCCCAATCGAGCGGCGAGGTTGTCGACCGTGCCGTCGTCGCGATGCAGACCATTGCCGAAAAGATCACGATCGTGCAGGAGATCGCGCGTCAGACCGATTTGCTGGCGTTGAATGCCGCGATCGAGGCGGCGCGGGCCGGTGAACATGGCAAAGGCTTTGCCGTGGTCGCGTCCGAAGTCCGCAAGCTGGCGGAACGCAGCCAGACCGCCGCGTCCGAGATCGGCACCCTGTCATCCGGCACGGTGACGGCGGCCCAGGAGGCCGGCGCGATGCTGGCCAAGCTGGTACCCAACATCAAGCGGACGGCGGAACTGGTCGAGGAGATCACAGCAGCATGCCGGGAACAGGATCTCGGTGCCGAGCAGATCAATCTGGCGATCCAGCAGCTTGACAAGGTGACTCAGCAGAACGCCAGCGCGTCGGAGGAGACCTCGGCGACGTCGGAGGAGTTGGAGAGCCAGGCGGAGGAATTGCAGGCCACCATCGGTTATTTCCGCACCGGCAGTGACCTGACGACCGGGGGGATGACCGTAGCGACGGGCCGCCCGGCGAAAACCGCGCGCAGCGCGCCCCGAACGCTCAAATCGGCCTCGGCCCGTCCCGTCGCGGCGCCGGCCACGGTGGCCAGCCGCGCTGTTGCCTCGCGGCGCGGCGCTACCGGCTTCTCCCTCGACCTGGGCAATGCCGGGGACAAGTTGGATAGCGAATTCCAGCGCCTGTGATCGCGCAACGCCCGTGATGCCTCGGCCCCGGTCGCGGCGACGAGCGGGTTGGTCGTCAGCCTCGGCTGCCAAAGCGGATTTGGCTCATTGGCACAGAAAATCGAGAGCCATTTCCGATCAAGTCAGATCGGACAGGGCTCTCGTTATCTCTTGCGTCGCATTGTCTACACCCAACAAAAACCAACCTGGTTGGAAGCAACTCTAGCGCGCGTAGGTGAATTCCGGCAGGCTCATCAAGGATTCCTTGGTGGCGCCATGAAGCACCATCTTCTTGTCTTGCACTTCGAGGGCACTGGCTGAGACCACGACATATTTGGTTCCAATGCCCAGGAATCCGCCAACCGACAGGACGGCGTACGGAACGGTGTCATGCGGCGTGACGATCAGATCGTCAACGATACCGACGGCTTCGTTGGTATCGTTGACGACGGTGGCGCCGACGACCTTGGATGTCCGGTACCCCGTCGCGATTGTCGCGGGGTCGACTTTCATCAAGGTTACTGTTTGCGGCGCGCCCTGTGCATAGGCCGAGCCGCTCATCAGGGCCGCAATAACAAGCGCTGTCGCGGAGATATATTGAATTGACTTGTTCATGACGTACCTCCTTTGAGAATTGATGCCAGCCGTCGCGGCGAGCCAGATCTGGTTTCGGATCCTGGTCCCCATTTCTTTGATGCCGCGTTTCAGGCGGGGCCTTGACCTGGCCGGCACCCCGGCGAAGATGCCGCCACCGCATCACGGTGACAAAGGTGGCGGGATCCCGAAATCAGCCGGCGATGAGAGGCCAGTCGATCACTTTGCCTTGGAGTGAGCCTCTGCAGACGCGGCATGCGCCTTGGTCGAATGTTCGTGGGCTTCCTCAGCCAGCTTCGCTGCGGCAGCAGGATCACTCTTTTCGATCTGCTCGGCCGCGGCACGGTGAGATTTTGCGGCCTTGTCGTGGTGTTCAGCGGCGTGCTTGTGATCGGATTTGGGCATGGTGCTCTCCTCGGGATAGCTATTCGCTGTGCTTGACGCTCAGCAACGATTGAGGGGTAGCACGCGTTCCACAGCGTCGGCAGGATCGGAAACTACTCAACATCGGGGTCGTTTGACCGGCCGCCCGTGCCTACAGCCGCACGCCGCTTTCCGGATCGAACAACGAAACAGCGCTCAGATCGAGCCACACCGCCAGGGGTTGATCGCCGTCGGGTCGAACATGTCCCGGAAGACGGGCAACGATTTCCTGGCCGCCGGCGTCGAGGCGGGCATAGGTATCGGCGCCGGTCGCCTCAAGCCAAGTCAGCGGCAGGCTGACCTGGATCGCCGTGTCGGACGGCCGCGAACCGTCCAGGATCGCTTCGGGGCGAATGCCCAGCAGAACCTCGCGGTCGGGCGCCAGCGGTGCCGCGGGCCGGTAATCGGCCAGCGGCAGGTCGAGCCCGGGACGCTGGAAGGTGACCCCGCTTCCCCGGGTCGCGAGCCGGCCCGGGATGATGTTCATTCCGGGGGTGCCAAGGAAACCGGCGACGAACAGATTGGCCGGGCGGTTGTAGAGCGCATCGGGGGTTCCGACCTGCTCGATCCGCCCGGCGCGCATCACCACGATGCGGCTGGCCAGGGTCATCGCCTCGATCTGGTCGTGGGTGACATAGACGATGGTCGCCGCGAGGCGCCGATGCAGCATCTTGAGTTCGCCGCGCATCGCATCGCGCAGCTTGGCGTCCAGGTTGGACAGCGGCTCATCGAACAGGAACAGATCCGGCTGACGCACCAGGGCCCGGCCGATGGCGACGCGCTGGCGCTGTCCGCCGGAAAGCTGCGATGGCTTGCGGTCCAGCAGCAACTCCAGTTGCAGGATCTGCGCCGCCTGGTCGACCGCCGCCGCGACGGCGGCCCGGGGCAAACCGCGCATCTTCAGGGCAAAACCGATATTCTCGCGGACCGTCATCGAGGGATAGAGGGCATAGGATTGGAACACCATCGCGATGTTGCGATCCTTGGGCTCCAGATCGGTCACGTCGCGCGCGCCGATCACGATGCGGCCGCGGGTCACCGGGTCCAGTCCGGCAATCGCGGACAGCAGGGTTGATTTGCCGCATCCCGATGGCCCCAGCAACACCAGGAATTCGCCGGTCTCGACCTCCAGATTGATGTCGTGCAGCACGGCCTGGGTGCCGAAGGCCTTGGAAAGGCCGCGGATTGACAAAGCGGGCATGGCATCAACCTTTCACGGCACCGGCCGTCAGGCCGCGCACGAAATATTTGCCGGACGCGATGTAGATCACCAGCGGTGGCAGCGCCGTCAGGATCGTCGCTGCCATATTGACGTTGTATTCCTTCTCGCCAAAGCTGGTGGACACTAGGCTGTTCAGCGCGGCCATCACCGGCGCGGTGTCGGGGCGGCCGAAACTGAGGCCGAACAGGAAGTCGTTCCATACGCCGGTGAATTGCAGGATCACGGCGACGATCAGCATCGGCCCCGAGACCGGCAACAGGATGCGAAAGAACATATCGAAGAAACCGGCGCCGTCGATCCGCGCCGCCTGAATGATGCTGTCGGGGAAACTGACGTAGAAATTACGAAACAACAGCGTGGTGACCGGCAACCCAAACAGGGTGTGAACCAGGATCAGGCCGGGCAGGGTGCCGAACAGGCCCAGTGTTGCCAGCAGCCGCGCCGTTGGCAGCAATTCGGCCTGGAACGGCACGAAGCCACCGACCAGCAGCAGGCCGAAGATCAGCCGGTCGCCGCGAAAACGGAACTTGGTCAGGGCAAAGCCGTTGATGGCACCGAGCATGACCGAGATCGCAACCGACGGTATGGTGATCACGAAGGTGTTGAGGAAACTGCCTTTGAGGCCACCGCAGGCGACACCGATACAGGCCGAGCCCCAGGCCTTCAGCCAGGGCGCCAGCGTCCAGGCGGTCGGGAGTGCCAGCATATGGACCTGGCGGATCTCGTCCATCGGTTTCAGGGATGTCGTCAGCATGACATAGAGCGGCGCCAGAAAAAACGCGGCCCCGACGATCAAAACGAAATAAATGAAGATACGGCCAACCAATTTCTTGCGCGTCTGGGGCGTGGCAATCCGGAATCTTGTCATCATGGTCCCGTCGTTTCGGGTTTCTCATCGTTCGGCAGCCGCGGGAGCGATGCTATGCTTACGTCTTCGTACCGATATCCCGAGTCCTGTTGCTCCCGGACATACGCTCGATGACGTCGCGGCCAAACGCTCAGCCACCCAGCGCGTCCTGGCCCTGCTCGATCAGCGTGGCCTGATGCAAGCGGCGCAGGGTCATCGGGTCCTCCCCCTCGATCAGTCGGATCAGGAAATGGGCCAGGTCGGCACCGATCGTCGTCAGGGACGAAAAGAACGCGGTGACCTTCGGCGATTGAAAACAGGCCATCGGCGTTCCGTCGAAACTGATGACCGTGGCGTCCCGGCCCACGACAATCCCGGCATCGCGCAGTTGGGCCAGCACGCCCAATGTCACCAGTTCGCCGGGCGAGATGAAGGCCGTGGGCGGTTCCGGCAGCGCCAGCAAGGCCTGGGTCGCCGCCGTTCCGGCCTCGCCATCCAGTTCCCCGGCGACGACCAGGTCAGGCGCAAAGGGCACATTGGCGTCGGCGAGGCCGCGGCGATAACCCGTGATCCGGTGGTGACTATAGGTCAGCGCCGGCGGCGGATTGAGCAAGGCAATGCGCCGATGGCCGCGCGACAGCAGGCGCGTCACGGTTTGATGGATTAGCGTCTCATGGTCGACGTCAACATAGGCATAGGGTGAATACATTTCTGTTCGCCCGAAGATGACGAAGGGAAATTTCTTTTCGACCAGATAACTGACGCGGACATCCTGCGGCTTGCTGCGCTGAAAGATGATGCCGTCCGCCAATTGCCGCTCGACAATGCGCTGGATCGGCGCCATGTCATCCTCTTCGATCGGCTGAGGCACGACGGTCAGCGAATAGCTGCTCTGGCGCAACACCGACGACATGCCCGTGATCAGATTGATATGCCCGAGATCGCCCAGCCCGTCCGGCAGGGGCATCGGGATCACGACACAAAGGCTGTTGGTCCTGCCGGTACGCAGATTGACACCGCGCAGGTTGGGCGAATAGCCGAGGCGTTCGGCAGCCTCCTTGACCCGCTCGATGGTTTCCGGGCTGATGTCATTGGCATTTTTCAGGGCCCGTGACACCGTGGTCGCCGAAAGATTGAGCATCTGGGCAACGGTCTTGAGCGTGGGGCGCATTGATGGTTCCCGGCGAGTGACGTCGTTGGTCGCGACTTGGCTCTTATGGCGGAGGCTGTTGGTAAGATCACCGCGCCCCATAGGCGCTAACTTAACGTCCTCTTGCGCCGTCACCCTCGCGAACGCGGGGGTTCAGGGGCACAAGCTCAGAACCATCGAGGCTGCGACTCTGGATGCCCGCGTTCGCGGGCATGACGGTGGTGAATGTGACAACCAACAGCCTTCGCCATAAGAGCCTTCAACTTTGATCCTGCGCTCCGACAAGCCCGTTTCTTTGCGGGGCGGGCGGCCGGTTGCGGCGGTCACGCTTTGTGTTTCACCTCGGTATAAAGATAGGGGATGACGATCACCAGCACCGTCGTCATCATCACGACGGCACTGGCGGCACCCATGCCCAGTTGATCGCGCCGGAACGTGTAATCAAACATGAAGCGTGACGGCAGGTCGGAGGCGAAACCGGGCCCGCCCTGAGTCAAGGCCACCACCAGATCGAAGCAGCGGATGACGCTGAGCGACAATAACACGATCGCGGTCAGGAAAACCGGGCGCAGCATCGGCAAAATGATGCGCAGATAGATTTGAAACAAAGGGATGCCGTCGACCCGGGCGGCCTTCCACAACTCGCCGTCGATGCCGCGCAGCCCGGCCAGAAACAGGGCCATGACCAGCCCGGTCGCCTGCCAGGTCCCGGCAATGACCAGCGTGTAGATCGCCCGGTTCGAGTTGATCAGCCAATCGAATTTGAAGCTGGCGAAGCCCAGGTCGTGCACCAGCTTTTCGATGCCATAGGCCGGGTTGAGAATCCATTGCCACGCCAGGCCGGTGACAATCTGCGACAGCGCATAGGGATAGAGGAAAATCGTCCGGAACAGGGTCTCGCCTCTGACATCGCGATCGATCAGCACGGCCAGAACCAGGCCGATCAACAGGCTGCACCCGATCAGGAGCGGACCAAAGATGAACAGGTTGGTGTAGGCAACGTGCCAGCGATCATTGTTGAACAGCTTCGCATATTGATATCCGCCGACAATCGTGAAATTCGGCACCGCGGCCGATCTTGTCAGCGAAATCCAGATCGTGATGGCGACGAAGCCATAATAGACCACAATCATCGCCACCAGTGTTGGCGCCAGAACCAGGATATTCATCCGTCGGCATATCCAGCGATACACACTGACCTCCCCGCACGGGACCCGATGTCGTGCCCCGCCTAATCGGCAGCCTGCTCGATGGCCTTGCGCAACTGGGTCGCCCCCATTGCCGGTGTCGTATCAGAATTGAAGAACTGTGTCGCGGTGTCGGTGATCGCCTGGACCACCGCGGATGGCAGGGCAACATCGGCGGCCGGGAGCATATGGTCCTGGTTGCGGGTCACCTGATGGATGGCGACCTGGGCGCAGGCGTCAAACTTGTCGGTCGGGACATCGGATCGCGGCGGAATCGATCCTTTTACCAGGCTCAGTTTCTCCTGCAGCGCCGGCTTCATCATGACCTCAGCCAGCAGCTTCTGGCCGTCGGACAGGGTGTTTCCCTGTTTTCCCCGGGGCATCGCCCAGACATCGGCGGAGAACAGATAGGTATCGGCGGTTCCGGGCGCCAGTTGACAGATATAGTCCTTGCCCGGGACCTTTCCGGCATTGACGAACTCCCCCTTGGCCCAGTCACCCATGATGAACAGGGCGGCCTTGTCACTCATGATCAGATTCGCCGTCAGATTCCAGTCCCGCCCCTGGCTGGCCGGATCAACCCATTCCTTGAGCTTCTTGAACTGGCTGAAAATCGCGACCAGGGTGTCGCTGTCGAGAGCCGCCTGGTCCTGTTGGACGAAGGCCCGGCGATAATAATCCTCGCCCCCGACGCCCAGCGCGACGTCGAAGAACAGCAGGGTTTCCTGCCAGGCCTGCCCGCCGAGCGCGAGCGGGATATAGCCCGCCGCCTTGATTTTCGGCGCCAGTTGATTGAACGCCTCCCATGTCGTCGGAACCGGGGCGCCGATCTTGTCAAACACCGCCTTGCTGGCCCAGAGCCAGTTCAAACCATGAATGTCGGTCGGCACCGCGTAGTATTTGCCGTCCAGCTTGATCGCCGCTTGCAGCAGCGGGGGCAGGACGCCATCCCAGTTCCCGGCGACCGCGACCGGGGTCAGGTCGGCCAGAACGCCTTCACCGGCCATCGCCAGCAATTGCCGCCCCGGCTGCCACATCATGGCCTGGGGTGGCTCGCCGCCGAACAACCGGGTCCGGGCCACGGTTTTGGCAGCGTCACCGGTCGCAACCGGGCTGTCGACCCAGATGCCGCCATCCGCCGTGAAGGCCTGAACCAGGACCTTCAAGGCGGCGCTTTCACCACCCGAGGTCCACCAATGGATCACTTCGGTCGGCTCCGCCGCCGCAACCGGCCGTATATTGGTCGCGGCGAGCCCGAGAAGCGCGACGCACACGGCAAGGCACAGGAAATTTCGCCTACGCATCAAGCTTTTCCCCCCTTCATGCGAAGCCCGATGGCCGGCACCCCGGGCCCGGTCGGTAACCGGTCGGTCGCATGGTCCGCTTTCGCGGGATTGGCCCTTGTTGGGCTTTAACGTTAATGACGCTAACGCCCATGGTGATCCACTGTCAAGACGGCTTTGGCGATCCTCTGCCGAAAAATGACACTGATGATTGCTATTGCTCACCTGATGCAAGCGCTTTAACGTTAAAGGCAAATCCATCTGTCGCGGCGGCGCCGCATTCAGCAGGGAGTATGGCAGCGATGTCTACCTTTGGTAGCGATTTTATCTGGGGAACTGCAACCTCTGCCTATCAAATCGAGGGTGCCGTCGCGGAAGACGGCCGGCTGCCCAGCATCTGGGACGATTTCAGCCACCAGGGCGGGACCGTTGATGGCGATGATACGGGGGATGTCGCGTGCGATCACTATCATCGATGGCGCGATGACATCGCGCTGTTGAAAACGCTCGGGGTCCAGGCCTACCGTTTTTCGATCGCCTGGCCGCGCGTCGTGCCCGGCGGCACCGGGGCGGTCAACGACAAGGGACTCGATTTTTACGATCGTCTGGTCGACGCCCTGCTTGCGGCCGGGATCGAGCCGTTTCCCACGCTTTACCACTGGGATCTGCCGCAAAGCCTGGAGGACCGTGGCGGCTGGACCAATCGCGACGCCGCCGGGTGGTTCACTGATTATGCCGAAGCGGTCGTCAATCGTTTGGGGCGCCGGGTGCGGCGCTGGACCACGTTCAACGAGCCCAATGTCTTTGTGATTCACGGCTACGGCAATGGGGTCCATGCCCCGGGGCGCCGCGATCGCACCGCGATGTTTCAGGCGCTCAACAATGTCAACCGGGCCCATGGTCTCGCAACCACGATGATGCGGGCGCAAGGCCTGGGGCTCCAGGTCGGGATCGTCATCACCATGACGACATACCGCCCGGCACGGTTCAATCGGGCTTGTGAAACCGCGGCCCAGACCCTGGACACCTTATGGAATCGCGGTTTCGCCGATCCCGCGATCCTGGGGCACCATGCCGAAGGTTTGCGGCCCTGGCTCGAGGGGATCGTTCAGGCCGGGGATGAGGCCGCCTTCGCGGCGCCGGTCGATTTTCTGGGGCTCAACCACTATTTCCCGGACTATGTCCAGGCGGATCCCGATGGCCTGCTCGGTACGGCCTCCGCCGGCCCGCCGCCCGGCGCCACCGTCACCGACATGAATTGGGAAGTCGATCCCGGTGCGTTCTTCGACACGATGCTGATGGTTCGCGAGCGCTATGGCGACCTGCCGATCCTGGTGACCGAGAATGGCTGCGCCTATGGCACCGGACCCGGTGCCGACGGCCAGGTCCATGATTCCGAGCGCATCATCTATCACCGTGGCTACCTGGACGCGGCGCAGCAGGCGATCAAGGCGGGGGTCAATCTGAAAGGCTATTTCCTGTGGTCGCTTCTCGACAATTTCGAATGGGCTGCGGGTTACGCCAAACGCTTCGGCATTGTTCATGTCGACTTCGCGACCCAGAAGCGAACGCCGAAGGACTCGTTTGATTTTTATCGCCACCTGATCGCATCCCACAGCCTGTGACCGGCTCAGGAACCGAAGACCACGGTCTTGCTGCCATTGAGCAGGACCCGGTCGTCGAGGTGGTTGCGCACGGCGCGGGCCAGCACCCGCCGTTCGATGTCGCGGCCGATGCGGATCAGATCGTCAGGGGTGTCGCGATGACTGATGCGCTCGACATCCTGCTCGATCAGCGGACCCTCATCGAGCGCCGCGGTGACGTAATGGGCCGTGGCGCCGATCAGCTTGACGCCACGGGCGTAGGCTTGGTGATAGGGCTTGGCCCCTTTGAAGCCGGGCAGGAAGGAGTGGTGGATGTTGATGCAGCGGCCCGTCAGCTTGCCCGCCAGATCATCGGACAGCACCTGCATATAGCGCGCGAGCACGACCAGTTCGGTCCGGGTTTGTTGCACCAGATCCCAGATCCGCGCCTCCTGCTGGGCCTTGGTATCGGGCGTCGCGGGCAGATAGTGGAACGGGATGCCGTCGAAATCGATATGGGTATAGGTGTCGCGCGGATGGTTGGCGACGATCGCTGTCGGCGTTATCGCCATCTCGCCGATGCGCCAGCGATAGAGCAGGTCGGTCAGGCAATGATCGAATTTGGAGACCAGCAGCATGACCCGCCGTTTCTCGCCCTGGTCGCGCAGGCTCCAGTACATCTTGAACCGCTGCGCCAGTGGCGCGAAAGTGGTCCGCATCGTCTCGATCGATCCCCCGTCGTCGACCTGATCGAACACCAGCCGCATGAAGAACCGGTCGGTTTCGGTATCGTCGAACTGCTGGGCGTCGAGGATGTTGCCCCCGCCCTCGAACAGGTGGGCCGCGACCGCGGCGACGATGCCCGGACGATTGCGGCAGGACAGGGTGAGAATATAGCGGGTACCAGGCATCCAAGGTCTCTCAGTTGATCGAGGTCGAAAGGAAACGCGATCTTGTCGGTACGACCCGTCACCGACCGGAGGCGGACGATATCGAAGGCCCGGCGCCAGCGCCACAAAGTCCTGCTATCGCGTTTCGACAAGCTCCAGCCCGAAAGGCAAAGCCGAGTCCGTCAACCACCGGGCGAGATAGGCGCCATAGGACCGGAAACAGGACAGGGTGTAGCGCCCCGGCTTCGGCCCGTGCCACAGACGGACGTCGAGAGGCCCGGCCCGGGTCAGCGCGACATCGCCCGGTTCGAACCGCCTGGGGTCGAGATCGATGGCCACGCATCGGGCCAGCAGGTCGCGCACCCGGGCTCCGGCCAGATCGAAAACCACCCAGGCGTCGCTTTGGTCGGTCACCGCGGCCAAGCCGCCCAGCCGGTCGCGCAGGGTTGTGGTCAGATCGCCGTGCCGGAGATCCCGGGAACCATCCGGCATCGGATCGACGGCAATCAGCCATTGACCGGGTCCGGTGCCGATCACGGCCAGCCCCTCGTCGCGGACCAGGCGCAGCCGTGTCGGCGGGCTGACGCCGAAAAGGGCGGTCAGGGCGGCGATGACCGCGCCGTCGCGGCCGCGCAACGCCGCGACCGCCGCCAGGGTCAGCCCGGTCTTTTCGCGGATCACGACACCGGCCGGACCGGTGGCCGCACCCTGGCGCCCGGGGCGCAGGCGGTCGTGAAGAACCGAACGGGGCAACAGCGCGGTGTCAGGCATGAAGCCGCTTTCCTTCCGGATCGTAGAACAGGGGGGAGACGATCTCGACCTCGGTATCCTGTCCGCGCAGCGGGTCGACGGCCCGGACGATTTCGCCCCAGCGCGCCCGACCGTTGGCCAACAGGCCCAGGCCAATCCAATGACCCAGGGTTGCCGAGGCCCCGACCGAGGTGACATGGCCCTGATCCGCAGCCGCATTGGCGACAGCGCCGCGCGCGATCAGATGGGCACCGCCGCTCAGCGTCGCGGTGGCCGCAACCGGGCGCAGGCCGACCAGGCAGGGGCGGTCGGGTGCCAGCAGCGCCGGACGCCGCGCCATGACCCGGCCGATATAGTCCTTCCGCGTCGACATCATCCGCTCGAACCCCAGATCCCGTGCCGTGGTCTGGCCATTGAGCTCGGCGCCGGCAACATGGCCTTTTTCCAGGCGCAGGATATTGAGCGCCTCCAGCCCATAGGGTGTAATGCCGTGATCGGCCCCCTGGCGCATCAGCCTGCGGGCCAGCGCGTCGCCATAGCGCGCCGGGACCGCGATTTCATAGGCCAACTCGCCGGAAAACGAGATCCGGAACAACCGTGCCGGGACGCCATCGCACACCCTGGTTTCGGTGGCGGCCAGATGGGGAAAGGCGGCATTGTCGAGGTCGAAGCCCGGATCGACGATCCCCGCCAGCACGTCCCGGGCCCGCGGACCCGCCAGCGCATATTGGGCCCATTGCTCGGTGACCGAAATGAAGCGCAGATCGAGGTCGGGCCACAGCACCTGGTGACAAAATTCCAGATGGCGGAACACCGATCCGGCATTCGCGGTCGTCGTCGTCATCAGATAATGGTCGGGACCGAGGCGCGCCGTGGTGCCGTCGTCCTGGACGAAACCGTCCTCACGCAGCATCACGCCATAGCGCACCCGACCGACCGCGAGCGTTTTCCAGCCGTTGATATAGATGCGGTCCAGGAATTCGGCGACATCCGGTCCCTGAAGATCGATCTTGCCCAGGGTCGTGACGTCGCACAGCCCGACGGCCTGGCGGACCGCCAGGACCTCGCGATCGATCGTGGCCTGCAAATCGGCGTCGCCCGCTTGCGGGAAGGCCTGGGCGCGCATCCAGGCGCCCGCCTCAATGAACCGCGCGCCTTGTTCCGCCGCCCAGTCGTGGCCCGGGGTCAGACGCGTCGGACGGAAATCCGGCCCACGATGGTGCCCGGCGAGCGCGCCGAGCGCCGTCGGCGTGAAGGGCGGCCGTGCCGTCGTCGTGCCGGTTTCGCTGATGCTGCGTGCCGTCAACTCGGCCATCACCGCCAGGCCGTTGACATTGGCGGTCTTGCCCTGATCGGTGGCCATGCCCAGCGTGGTGTAGCGTTTCAGATGCTCGACCGCGCGAAAGCCCTCGCGTTCGGCCAAGGCGACATCGGACACCGCGACGTCGTTCTGGAAATCGATGAAGGATTTGCCCCGGGCGCCCGGGACCCGCCACAGCGGCAGGATCGCCGCCGTCTCAGGGTCGGCACTGAACCCGGGCACCGGTGCCGCCGTCACCCCCAGGGCCTGCGCCGCCGCGGCGCCCGCCTGCGCGCCCTGGGCCAGATCATCAGCCAGGATGAAATGGCCCGCCGCGGCGCCGACGACCACCATCCCGGGTGGCACGGTACCGGGAACGAAGCCGGCGATCGTGGCGTCCCACACCGGCTTGCCGCCATGATGCGAGGTCAGTTGAACCGTCGGGTTCCAGCCACCGGACATCGCCAGCAGGTCACAGGGGATCACCGGGTCGATGCCGCTGCCGGGCGCCACGCCGGCCAGTTCGACCGCGGTAAGCCGTGTGCCGCCCCGGGCCCGGACCACCTGGGCGCCACGCAGCAGCCGGGCTCCGGCGGCTTCGACGATCCGGCGCGTTTCCGCCGCCGCCTCGGGACGGGGATCGACCAGGGCGGCGACCGCGACGCCCGCGGCGGCCAGATCGGCGACGGTGCGGGCGCCCTCGTCATTGTTGGCGAACACCACGGCGCGCGCCCCGGGCCGGACCGCAAAGCGGTTGAGATAGCCGCGCACCGCGCCGGCCAGCATCACGCCGGGGCGGTCATTGTCGCCGAACACCAGGGGTCGTTCAATCGCACCGGCGGCCAGCACGCTGCGCCGGGCCACGATCCGCCACAAGCGCTGGCGCGGCTGGAACGGCGGCGGTTCCGCCAGATGGTCGGCGACCCGCTCGACCGCGGCATAAGTGCCGCTGTCATAGGCACCAATGACCGATGTCCGGGTCAGCACCCGGACGTCGGTCATCGTGCCCAGTTCGTCGACGACGCCGGCGACCCAGTCGATTGCCGGCCGGCCATCGATCCACCGGCGATCGGACAGCAGGCGACCGCCCAGGGCGAAGTCCTGTTCCGCCAGAATCACCCGCAAACCGCTCCGCCCTGCAACCAGCGCAGCGGCCAGCCCGGCCGGGCCGGCGCCGATGACCAGCAGGTCGCAGAACGCCGTAGCCTTTTCATAGCGGTCCGGGTCGGGCAGGCCCGAGGCCCGGCCCAGCCCAGCGGCACGGCGGATCAGCGGTTCATACAGCTTTTCCCAGAACGCCGCCGGCCACATGAAGGTCTTGTAGTAGAACCCGGCGGCGAACAGCGGCGCCAACAGGCCGTTGAGCGCCAGCACATCGAAAGACAGCGATGGAAACCGGTTCTGGCTTCGGGCCTCAAGACCATCGAACAACTCGGCAACCGTGGCCCGGCTGTTGGGTTCGCGTCGCGCCCCGCCGCGCAATTCGACCAGGGCATTGGGCTCCTCGGGTCCGGCCGAGAGAATGCCGCGCGGCCGATGATATTTGAACGAACGCCCGACCAGCCGGACGCCATTGGCCAGCAGCGCTGCGGCCAGGGTGTCACCCTGATAACCGCGATAGCGCCGCCCGTCGAACTGGAAGCTGAGGGGGCGGCTGCGATCGATCGCACCGCCGTCGGCACGGCGATAGGTCTGGTCACCGGTCATCAGGCGTCCTCCATCGCGGGACTCGATGCCGGGAGAACCGCGTGGACCGCCGTGATCGCGTGGCTCAGGGTGTTGCGCTCGACGATCAGCCAGCAGCGGCAGCCCGAGCCGTGATACCACAGCTCGCGATGCAGCCCGGCCGGGTTGTCACGCAGATAGACATAGTCGAGCCATTCCGGGCCGAAGTCCGCCGTGGTGGGACGCCGGCGATCGGCCGCGCCGCCATAGCTGAACTCGTCGTGGCTGCGGTCGCCGCAATGCGGACAGGGGATGCGCATCGGATGGGTCCCTTCAATGCATCGTGACGTCGGCGCCGGTTCCCGCTTCGTCGAGTAGGTGGCCGGTGGCGAAGCGGTCCAGGCGATAGGCGGCGGCGACCGGATGCGGGGTGTCGCGCGCGATCAGATGGGCAAAACACCAGCCCGATGCCGGGGTCGCCTTGAAGCCGCCGATGCACCAGCCGGCATTGAGATAAAGCCCCGCGATCGGGGTGCGGTCGATGATCGGGCTGCCATCCATGGACATGTCCATGATCCCGCTCCAATGGCGCAACAGGCGCAACCGGCCCAGGGCCGGGATCAGCGCCATCGCCTCTTCGCAGCTATCCTCGATCGTCGGCAGATTGCCGCGCTGGGCGTAGGAATTATAGCCGTCGATGCTGGCGCCAAAGACCAGCCCGCCCTTGTCCGACTGGCTGATATAGAAATGCCCGGCACCGAAGGTGATCACGGTGTTGATCAGCGGTTTCAGCGCTTCGCTGACGAAGGCGGTCAGGACATGGCTCTCGATCGGCAGGCGCAGGCCGGCCATCGCCGCGACCCGTGACGAATTGCCGGCGCAGGCCAGGCCGACCCGTGGCGCCCGGATCAAACCGCGGCTGGTCTCAACGCCGATCACCCGCCCGGCCTCGACCCGGATGCCGGTGACCGCGCAGTTCTGCACGATATCGACGCCGCGGCGATCCGCCGCCCGGGCATAGCCCCAGGCGACCGCATCATGCCGAACGGTGCCGCCGCGCGGCTGCAACAGGCCGCCGTGAATCGGGAACCGGGCATGGTCGAAATCGAGGAACGGTGCCCGTTGGCGCACGCCTTCGCGATCGAGCAGCACGGCGTCGACGCCGTGCAGTCGCATCGCATTGCCCCGCCGGACATGGTCGTCGCGTTGGGCATCGGAATGAAACAGGTTGATCACGCCCCGTTGGCTGACCATGGCGTTGTAATTGATCTCCTGCTCCAACCCCTCCCACAGCTTCAGCGAATGTTCATAGAACGGGATATTGCCGGGAAGCAGATAATTGGACCGGACGATCGTGGTGTTGCGCCCGACATTCCCCGAGCCGATCCAACCCTTTTCGAGGACGGCGATGTTGCTCATCCCGTGCTCCTTGGCCAGGTAGTAGGCGGTCGCCAGCCCGTGGCCGCCACCGCCGACGATGACCGCGTCATAGGCGGATTTCGGTTCCGGCTCCCGCCACATCGGCTTCAGGCCGCCCTGGCCGGTCCAGGCCTGGCGCAGCAGGGTGAAGATCGAGAAACAATCGCCGCTCATCGCCGATCCACCGCGCTGCCGACCGGATCCGCGACCGCCAGGGGCGGCACCCAGCCGCGGCGCTGCCGCCAATCGGCGGGCAGGCCGTCAAAACGCCGAAGACTGAGCTTGTCGATGTTGGCGAAGCTGCATGTCCCGTCGAGCACCAGATCATGGATCGCATGGCCGGTTGCCGGTGACAGGCCAAAGCCGACGCTCGACATGGTACAGACGACGACATTGTCGGGATCGCCCAGGCGGTCGATCACCGGGCGACCATCGGGGGTATTTTCGATGATCCCGGCCCAACTGCGGATCACCCGGGCGTGGGCGGCCTTGGGGAACAGGGCTGCCAGCCGCCGGGACAGGCTGCCGAGCAGCGGGGTCGACGGCCGGGCGATTTCGGTGCCGTCATTCTCGTCGAGCCATTCGTGGGGACCGCCGCCATAGGCGAGGTTGCCGCGCAGGGTTTGACGGCCATACAGGCCATTGCCATCGACCCCGCCATGTTGCATCAGCGGCAGCGGCTCGGTCACGATCATCTCGGCCCGCGCCGCGGCGAGCGGCAGCGTGATGCCGAGCTGACGCAGCAGCACCCCCGTCTGCGGCCCCGCCGCGATCACGAGAGCATCGCAGCCGTAGCGGCCCGCCCGGGTTTCGACCGCGGTGACCCGCCCGCCCGCGGTGACAAAACCGGTCACCGGACAATGCTGCATCACCCGGCCGCCATGGTCCTGCAACGCCCAGGCATAGGCCTGGACGGTGCGTTGCGGGTTGGCATGGCCGCCAAACTGAAAATGCGTCGCCCCCAGCGCATCATCCCCGGCCAGCGGCACCAGCGTGCGGAGCTGGCCATTGTCGAGTTCGACCGACGGATAGCCCAGGTCGCGGCACACCGTCGCCATGTGGCGGGTCCGCGCCTGCTGCGCGGGGGTCAGATTGATGATGATCCGTTCGCGCCGGTATTCGGTGGGATAGCCCAGCAACGCGTCCATCTGCGGCCACAGCCTTTGTTCTTCATGGAACAGCGGGCTCTGATAATGGGTGGCGCCACCGCCATTGCGGCCCGAGGCCTCCCAGCCGACGATCCCCTTGTCCAGCACCAGCACATCATAACCGGAGCGGGCCAGCCACCAAGCGGCGCTGAGGCCCGACACACCGCCGCCGACAATGACGACCGCGGCCCCTCTATTGGATGTCATTTCCGCATTCTCCCCCACGGCGTGTCCGTCTGGATCATCCCGCGCATCACAGATGCATGCTGTCGCCGCTGCCATCGTCGTCCAGGACTTCCCGTTCGGTCCCGATATCGGCGTAGGGCGTCCATTGCCCCGGGATGCCGAACCAGACATCCCAGCCGGCCGTCATCGCCGGGGATTCCCCGGTTGTGGCCAGCAGGCTCAGCGGCAGGGGCCGCACCGGGGCGCGATAGCCGGCCAGCGGCACCGCCTCGACCGGGACGTCCGAGGCCAGGGCCAACAACATCGCCACCTGTTCGCGGCAGCGGCGCGCCTGGCACGGCCCCATACTGGCGCGGGTCAGCCGTTTGAACTGATCGTGGTTCAGCGGTCCGTCGGCCAGCAGGCTGCGGGCGTCGCGCGCCACCATCTGCGGTGAGGTGCAGTCGAGATAGCGGGGTGGCTTGACCCCCAGCAGGTCGGCCCGTGTGACCTCCTCGCACAGGCAGGCCAGGACCCGGGGCGATCCGGTTGCGGTCAGGGCGCGCATCCAATCCATCCGGTAGGCGAAAGTATCGGAATTGCCCGGATCGGGGGTCGGGGACGGTGGCTCGTCGGGGACCGCGACGCCCAGCCAGTGTGCCGCGGCCCGGGCCGCGGCCGCGCCGGCGGCCGCAGCATCGGGCGCGGGGCCGGCACAATCGCCCACGGCAAACACGCCGGCGACCGAGGACTGGCCGCTGGCATCGCGCGTGGCGACGTGACCGCCGCGGTCCGCGCGCGCCGCCAATTGGCAGCCCAGCACATCGGCCAGCTCCACTGTCGGCACCAGCCCGATGGCAAGACAGATGGTATCGCAGGCGATCACGCGGCGGCCTTCCGGTCTCGCACCGCCGCCGGCATCGAGCGCGACGACAACCGCAGCGTCGACGCCCTCCAGGGTCCCGGTTGCCTCGACAATGACATGGCGGGTCAGGATCGCGACACCCCGCGCCTCGATGGCCGCGACCGCGGCCGGCGACCCCTGCGGTTCGCCACGGACCTCGACCAGGGCCGCGACCTCGATGCCGTGGTCAAGCGCCAGGAACGCGGTTTCGATCGCCAGCGTGTCGCTGCCGAGGATCACCAGGCGCCGGCCCTTGAAGGCATCATAGCGGGCGACCAGGGCGTGGAAGGCATTGGCGCCGATCACGCCCGGCCGCTCGATCCCGGCGAAGGACAGCACCAGATCGCGGGCGCCGGTTGCCAGGACCAGAGCATCGAAGCCGCACAGCCAGGATTGGCTCTGGTCGGCGAGCCCGGCGACCCGCCCGGGGAGCGACTGGACCGCCGGGCCATTGACGAACGCGCCCCAGACGCTGGTGCCCAGCAGCACCTCGACCCCGGCGTCGAACGCCGCCTCCAGCCCCGGGCTGGTTGCCAGAATCTGCTCGACCATCCGTCCGGGATTTTGCACCGCGCCGGTCATGCATTGGCCATAGAACTGGGGCACATCCAGCCCCATCATCTCACCCGGCACCGGGTTCTCGTCAACCAACGTCACTTGCAGACCGAGCCGTGCGCCTTCGAGTGCCGCCGCGATCCCGGCCGGACCGGCACCGACGACCAGCAGTTGGCTCCGCCGGGTGATCTCGGGATATTTCCCGGTGATCGATTTGGCATCGATCGGTGTCACAGCGCTGCCGTCCATGTCAGATCGCCTCCAGGGCTTGTGCGAGATCGCCGATCAGGTCATCGCAATGTTCGATGCCGACCGAGATGCGGAGCGATGAGTCGTCAATGCCGACCAGGGCCCGCCGTTCCGGCGGCACGGCGTAATGGGTGGTGCTGGCGGAATGGCAGATCAGGGTCTCGGTGCCGCCCAGGCTGACGGCCATGCGGATCACGCGCAGCCGGTCAAGCATGCGGAAGGCTTCGGCCTCGCCGCCGTGGATCCGGAACGAGAAGGTCGATCCGGCGCCCCGGCATTGGCGGTCGAAGGTGGTCCGCGCCGCGCTGCCCGGTTCCCGGAAGCCGATATAATTGACCTGGGCGATCCGGGGGTGACCGCGCAGGAATTCGGCAAGGACCCGGGCGTTGCTGCCCGCCCGTTCGGTGCGCAGATGCAGGGTCTCGAACGAGCGCAGCAGCATCCAGCAGGTGTGCGGGTCCATCGGACTGCCCAGCACGGTGCGCAATTGCTTGAGCGGCGCGATCAGGGCCGCCCGGCCACTGACGCCGCCGCCCAGCAGGTCGCTGTGGCCACCGGCATATTTGGTCAGCGAGGTGATGGTCAGGTCGGCGCCGTGTTCGAGCGGCGTCTGCAGGAACGGCCCCAGAAAGGTGTTGTCGACCGCGACGACCGGGCGCTGACCCTGGTCCCGGCCGATTTCGTCCGCGACCGCCGCGATCAGGGCGATGTCGGCGATGCCGCTGGTCGGGTTGGCCGGGGTCTCGATCAGCACCAGCGCCAGGGGCCCGATCGCGCGGGCCGCCGCCGCCGCGCGGCGGACGGACACTGCGTCCAGTCCGTCCTCGATCCCGACCGGGGTGATGCCGAATTGGCTGAGCTGGCGGTGGATCAGAACATCCGTGCCGCCATAGATCGGTCGTGTGTGCAGGATCGTCGTGCCGGGTCGCAGGAAGGCGTGCATCACGGTGCTGATAGCCGCCATGCCGGAGTTGAAGGCCGCGGCATCCTCGGCACGATCGAGCCGCGCCAGCCGCTCCTCGACCATCACCAGATTGGGATGATCGAGCCTGGCATAGATGAAGGCCGGACGCGGACCCGCCGTCGGCGGCTCCGGCGCAAAATAGGCCTCGTGCGCCGCCTTGGCATGCTGGGCGCTGGGATAGACGAAGGTCGAGGTCAGGAACAGCGGCGGCTTGACCGCGCCATGGTGGGCCTGGGCATCATAGCCGGCAGCCACGGTCAGGGTTTCCGGATGCAGGGTGGGGCCGGGGGCGTGGGGATCGCCGGTCATCACGGCAGCTCCAGCACGAGCGGAGAGCGGGCCCGCGAACAACAGGCCAGTATGTCGCCCGCGGCAATCTCCGTCGCGGTAATTCCGCCCTGCTGTGTCATCTCGACCTCTCCCGAAATCTTGTGGATGCGGCAACTGCCGCAGATCCCCTGGCGGCAGGCATGCAGAATGGTCTGGCGGGCGCGGGTTGCGACCGCGAGCAGCGTCTCGCCCGGTCCGGCCATGGCCGTGACCCCGGCGGGTTCGAAGCGGATGGCAAAGCCCGATGCCGTGGCCGGCGGTTCCGGTTCCGCCGTCGCGCCGGTCGCGCCGATCGCGAAGGATTCCTCGTGCCAGTCCGCGGGGGAACCGCCGGCCTGATCGAAGGCGGTCCGGGCCATCGCCATGAACGCGGCGGGACCGCAGCAGAACACCACGGCGTTGCCGAGATCGGGGACCCGGGTGCGCAGCACGGCCGCGCTGGGGCGGCCGGTCGCCCCGGTGCTCAGCCAGTCGTGCCGCCATCCGCCCAGATCCCCGGCAATCCGGGTGACCTCGGCGTGGAACAGGTGGTCCGCGGCATGGCGGGCGACATGGAGGTAGTGCACCGGGCTGTGGCTTCGCAGATCCTGGAGCCATCGGGCGATCGCGATCATCGGCGTCGCCCCGCTACCCGCGGCGATCAGCACCAGCTTGCGCGCCGGGGGTGCGTCCAACGCGAAACGGCCCGCCGGGGGTTGGCCGCGCAGCCGCATACCGGGTTGCAGCTCTTCATGCATCCAGCGGGTGGCCTGGCCGTCGGGCTGACGTTTGACCGTCAATGCGATGCGCCGGGGCCGTGTCGGTGGCGAGGCGATGGTAAAGCAACGCCACAGCGGACCGGCGCGGGTCGGCAGCGCCAGCGCCACGAACTGACCCGCGCGGAAGGCGAAGTCGGCGTCCGAGGCGGCGGCAAACCAGAAGGTCCGGACATCGGGGGCCTCATCCTGGACGTCGACGCAAATCAGCTCGTCCGACCCACCCCGCCAGGGAACGGCCATCTCAGGCATGGGCATCAATGAAGCGGGCCGATTGGCTGCAATACCAGTCGACGAAACGCCGTGCCAACGACTCGGCGTCGTCACTATAGGGCCCTGGCCGATATCCGATCGAATGAACCCCGCGCTGGTTGTTCTCCGCCAGGTCACGGTCCTGCAGATTGGTCTGGGTCCACAGATGGGTCAGCGCCGCGAGGTCATAGTCGACGCCTTCGACGGCGTCCTGGTGGACCAGCCATTTGGCGGTAACGATGGTTTCCTCGGGCCCCACCGGCAGGGCCGTGAACATGAAGGTGTGGTCGCCCAGGGCGTGATTGAAATTGTTCGGCTCGACCGCCCAGCGCAGTGAGCCGATATCGCCCCCTTCGGCCGGGCACATCGGTTTGGCCACCAGCGGCCTGCCGTCGACCGACAACGAGACATAGCCTTCATTCAGCGGGAAACGAATCGCCTGCCACCATTCGCCTTCGACCGGTCCCACCGGCAGACCGGCCCGCGCCATGCGATCGTTGAACCGGTCGACCTGACCGGCCTCGTCCGGTTCGAAATGGGCCTTGGCCCCGGTGGGAAAGCTGCGCGAAAGTTCGGGGTGGCCGGCGACGCAGTGATAGCATTCGCGCCCGTTTTCCATCACCAGCTTCCAGTTCGCCTTCTCGACCAGCGTGCTTTCGAAGGCCAGCTTGGCGTGGCGCAGGTCATGGACCGCCAGCAGCGGGGTCAGCTTGTCGCGGAAGGCATCGAAGGGCGGCGGCTCCGCGGCCAGGCAGATATAGATCGTGCCGGCCACGGTCTCGACATGGATCGGGCCCAGGCTGTGCGGCGTCCGGTCGAAGGTCTCGGGCATCCGTCCGGCATAGACCAGCCGTCCCGCAAGGTCATAGGTCCATTGATGATACGGGCAGACCAGCCGCGCCGCCTTGCCCCGGCCGGTGGCGCAGATCTGGGCACCGCGATGGCGGCAACTGTTGTGGAAGCCGCGAATGATGCCGTCGCGATCGCGCAGGATCACCACCGGTGATTTTCCGATTGTGAGACTCAGGTAACTACCGGGATCGGGAAGTTCGACCTCGAACCCGACCATCAGCCATGACCGAAGGAATATCGCCGCCATATCGAAATCAAAAATGTCAGCATCATTGTAGAGGGCTTGCGGAAGGGAGTGTCCCGGCCGGCGCTGCTGCAAGAGGGACTTGACCCGGTTGAGATCGTACATCCGAGATCCTTCGCCTCATCGTCAGGGTTTCGATGGCAAATGCCAAATGAATGCCGAGATGCCGGTGGACATTCATTGACAGCGAAGATTTTGGCATAGGATGGGCCGTCGAGGGCAATCTTAAATTCTCATGAGGTTATCTCGTTTTGAGCGTTGATCCCCGCATGACAAAATTGGATCGTGATTTGACGGTTGTGGCGAAAATGACCGTCAACATCGCATCGAGGGTGATCACGGCAGCGGGGCCGGGACCGGAGACGCGATAAAACAGGGGGAACGACGCGCGGAGGATCGACGAAAGGACAAGAATGGTACGCGGCACGAGTCTTGCTACACTCAGCACAAGGATTGAGGCGGGATGGGCACCGGAGACCTGAGGCAGGCGTACATGGTCAGATTCGATCGACGGTGGTTGCCCCTGAATGCGTTGCGCGCGTTCGAAGCCGTGGGGCGTCATCTGAGCTTCACCGCGGCGGCCCATGCGCTCAACGTCTCGCAGGGCGCGATCAGCCGGCACGTGATCAATCTGGAAAAGCTGCTGGGTCGCCCCTTGTTTGAGCGCAAGCCCCAGATGCTGGTCCTGACCAAGGCTGGCGCCGCGTTGTTGCCGATCGTCCGCGGTTCGTTCGACCGGATGGAACAGGCGCTCAATGATATCGTCCGTGAGGGGGGCGGCCGAAAGACGCTGCGTCTGCAACTGCCGCCGTCTTTCGCCCAGAAACTGGCCCTGCCGATCCTTCAGGGCTTTCGCAAGGATTTTCCGGACATCTTTGTCGACTTTTCCAGCCTGGGTTTTACCGGGCTGCCGCGCACCGACACCGATGTTGCCGTGATCTATGACCGGCCCACGGTTGGCGATGCCATCACCGATCTGCTCTGGATGAACCGGGTCGCCCCGACCTGCAGTCCGGCGCTGGCGCGGCGCCACGCCGGCAAGACGATGCGGGAATTCATCGCCGCCAACGAGCTGCTCCATGTCAAGCTCGAGGGCGAGCCCCCGGGTGTCTTGTGGGAAGCCTATTCCCGCCATTATCAGCTCAATGTCGATTCCGAGCGCGGCCTGGCCTTCGATACCGCGATTCTTGCCGCGCAATACGCCCAGGGCGGTGAAGGCGTGGCGTTGCTCGATATCGACCTGTTTGCCGACGACATTGCCGCGGGTCGCCTGGTGACCCCGTTCGAGGCCACCTTCGAGGACGGCTATGGCTATTACCTGAACTTCCAGGTCGAAGATCTCGCCGATCCCGTGATCGCCGTGTTCCGGTCCTGGATGATCCGCCATTTCGCCGGGATCCAGGGCCGGATCGCGGTTTCCGAGCCGGGCTTTGACGATCCGGCGGACGCGCCGTCACCAACAATGAATGAGGAATTCGGCGACAGCGCCAGCTGTCGCGGCACCGCAGAGCACAGAGCCAATGTCGGCAAGGCGTTTCGAGACACCGCCTTGACCGACGGACCCGCAATGACCGGGTTCCCCGCGAAAAGGCCTCAACCAAACGGGTCCCCGGCAACGGGACTCCCAGCAACAGGGAAGGCACAATCGAATGTTTGGATTGAAGATGTTGAGCGGCCGCCGCCTTCACGCGGCTGCACCCGAACTTTGTGACCGTCTGATCCGCGGCGAAATCGGCCGCCGTGATTTCCTGCAAACCATGTCCTGGCTCGGCGTTTCTGCCGCCAGTGCCAGTGTCTTTGCCAGTGCGGTGGTCGGTGACGCGCTGTTCCCCACGGCAGCCCGCGCCCAGGAGGCGCCCAAGCGCGGCGGTTCGCTGCGCTTCGTCTGTCAAATCCAGGAAATGACCGATCCCGCGGCGGTGTCCTGGATCGAGGCGTCGGTGGTGTTTCGCAACACGCTGGAATATCTGACCCTGGTCGACGCCGATAATGTCAGCCATCCCTATCTGGCGGAAAGCTGGACCCCGTCGGATGATCTCAAGACCTGGGATTTCAAGCTGCGGTCCGGGGTCAAATGGTCGAATGGCGATGATTTCACCGCTGAGGACGTCGCCTATACCATCAAGCGCTGGCTGGCGCCGGAGTCGAAATCATCCAACAAGACCTCGTTCGCCGCGGTGACCCAGGTCGAGATTATCGGGCCGCTGGCGATCCGCCTGCATCTCGATCGGGCGATCCTGGCGATCCCGGAAATGCTGTACGCCTATAACTGTCCGATCTTGCACCGCAAGTTTGATGACATGGGCGCCGACTGGCCCAAGAATCCGATTGGCACCGGCCCTTACGAACTCGCCGAGTTTGCCATCGGCCAAAAGGCGACGTTCCGGCGCCGCGCCGGCTATTGGGGCACGGAACCCTATCTTGACGAGATCCGCTTCATCGATATGGGCACCAGCAGTGCCGCGCATCTGGCGGCGCTCTCGGCCGGTCAGGTCGACATTCTGTACCGGATTGGTGTCTCCGATCTGGATCTGGTCAAACGTCTGCCAAATGTGCAACTGCTGACCGGTAAGGCAGCGCAGACCATCGTGATGCGCATGCAGGTCGACCAGAAGCCGTTCGACGATATCCGGGTACGCAAGGCGGTGCTGCTGGCCGCCGACAATCAGCAGATGCTCGAACTCGGCTATCGCGGCGAGGGCACGGTTGCCGCCGACTATCACGTTGCCCAGGTCCAGCCGGAATATTTCCCGCTGCCGCCGGTGAAGCGCGATATCGCCCAGGCCAAGGCGCTGCTGAAGGAGGCCGGGCATCCCAATGGCGTCGATGTCACCCTGATGGTCGGCAATACCCAGGGCACCTGGGAACAGAACACCGCCCAGGTGCTGCAGCAGAACTGTGCCGAGGCCGGGATCCGCATCAATCTCAACGTCGTGCCGTCGACCGAATATTGGCCGGTGTGGAACAAGGTGCCGTTCGGCCTGACCTATTGGGCCCATCGTCCGCTCGCGGTCCAGACCCTCGATCTGGCCTATCGCAGCGGTGCCGCCTGGAACGAGACCCATCTCGCGGACAAGGCTTTCGATGCCGCGCTCGACAAGGCGATGGCGATCGTCGACGTCAAGCAGCGCAGCCAGGCGATGGAGGCGGTCGAACGCATCCTTCAGGATCAGGCAATCATGGTGCAGCCGTTCTGGTCGAACAAATTCACCGCGATCTCATCGAAGGTCCGCGACTATCAGCAGCATCCGTCCGACTATTTCAATCTTTTCAAAACATGGCTCGCCTGACGGCGGCGCCTGACCGGAACGGGATGGCAGGATGAAGACCCCGATCCTCGCACGCCTCGTGGAGATCGCCGGCACCATGCTGGCGGTTTCTTTCATCGTGTATCTGGTGCTGGAGGCGAATTCGGGTGATGTCGCGGTCAAGGTTCTGGGGCCGTTTTCGACCGAGGACCAGCGCGCCCTGTGGATGCATCAAAATGGCTATGATGCGCCGTTCCTGTGGCGCTACCTGGAATGGCTGGCGCGTTTCGCCGTCGGCGACTGGGGGATGTCGACCCATTACCGTGTTCCGGTGTGGCAATTGCTGCCCGAGCGGCTGGGCCGTACCGCGATGCTCGCCGGCGCCACCCTGGTGGTGATGATCCCGGTCAGCTTCAGCCTCGGAATCCTGGCCGGCATGGCCAAGGGTTCGGTCGCCGACCGGATCATCTCCTTCTTCTGCGTCGCCACAACCTCGATCCCGGAATTCGCCAGCTCGGTGTTTCTGGCAGCGATCTTCGTGTTCTGGCTGGGGGTGCTGCCGGGTGCCAGTTCAATGACCTCCGGTTTTGCGATTCGGGAACTGGTGTTGCCGACGCTGGTGCTGGCACTTTATTCCGCCGGCTATCTGGCCCGGATCACCCGGGCCTCGATGGTTGAGGTCATGGAGGCGCCCTATATCCGCGCGGCGATGATGCGCGGGGTCCCGCCGGCACGGCTGGTGTTGGGCCACGCGTTGCGCAATGCCCTGGTGGCACCGGTCACCGTGATCATGTTGCAGATCCCCTGGCTGTTGTCGGGGGTGATCGTGGTCGAGGTGTTCTTCGCCTATCGCGGGTTTGGCTCGCTGCTCTACGAAGCCGGCCTCAACAGCGATATCGCGTTGATCGAGGCCTGCGCGATGATCAGTGTCGCTGTCGTGTTGGCGACCCAGTTCCTGTCGGACCTGATCTATGCCTGGCTCAATCCGCGGCTGAACCGCAAGACGGCCCGAGCCGACGCCGCGGGCATCCCGAGCGAGACCCCGGCCGCCGGAGCGGCACCATGAGGCGCCGCATGCTGCCGCGCCTGCCGGTGCTGTTCGGCGCGTTGATCGTTTTGCTCTGGGTCCTGTGCGCCGTGTTGGCACCCTGGCTGGCGCCATTTGATCCGCTGCACAGCCTGCAGCCGCTCGTGCCGCCGTTGAGCGATGCGGGTGCGGGGCGCATGTTCTGGTTGGGCACCGATATGCTGGGCCGGGATATCCTGTCACGCCTGATCTTCGGCGCCCGCGCGGTGATTGTCTGGGCCGGCTTTGCGACTGCGACCGCCTATGTCATCGGCATCGCCGGCGGCCTGGTGGCCGGTTTCTATCGCGGCCACGCCGACCGCCTGCTGTCGTTCCTGGCCAATGTCGTGCTGTCGTTTCCGGTCCTGGTGCTCTACATCCTGATCATTACCAAAGTGGGCGCCTCGGGCTTCAACATCGTGCTCGCCGTGACCTTCGCGAGTGCGCCGGCGATCTTCCGGATCGTCCGCGCTCTGGCCCTTGATCTGCGCGAGCGTGATTTCGTGCTGGCGGCGATCAGCCAGGGGGAAACGCCGTTGCGGATCATGGTGCTCGACATGCTGCCCAATGCCGCCGGGCCGCTGATCGTCGATGCCTGCCTGCGGCTGGGCTACACCACGATCACGATCGGCGTCCTGGGTTTCCTGGGCCTCGGCCTGCCACCACCGACTCCGGACTGGGGCGGCATGGTCAATGAGGGCCGCCCATTGGCCTTCGCGTTTCCCCATTTGATCCTGTTCCCCTGCATCGCGATCTCCTCGCTGATGCTCGGCCTGTCGCTGCTCGCCGACGGGTTGCGCGATGGCGAGCAGCGACCCCTGAAATCGACCGGGACAAACCTGCCATGACGGAACCGGTACTCCGCATCGACGGCCTCACGGTCGGTCTGCCCGGCGGCAGCGATCGGGCGCTCGCGGTCAATGATCTCTCGCTGGAGGTCTTTCCGGGGGAGATCCTGTGCATTGTCGGCGAGTCTGGATCGGGCAAATCGGTGCTGCTGAGCGCCATCATGCGGGCCCTGCCGCGCGGCCTCGGCCACCTGAAGGGCGGGATCACGGTCGATGGCGTCGATCTGGCGACCCTGTCCGAACGCCAGCTGCGCCGGATGCGCGGCAACAGCATGGCGATGATCTTCCAGGAACCGATGGCCTCGCTGAACCCGGCGATTCCGGTCGGCCGGCAGATCGCAGAGGTGATGGAGATTCATGCGCCGACGATGCCGGTCGCGGAACGGCGCCAGCGGGTCATTGACCTGATCACCGATACCAATCTGCCCGATCCCCCGGCTATCGCCCGGCGCTTTCCCCATCAACTGTCCGGCGGGCAGTGCCAGCGCATCGTGATCGCGATGGCGCTGGCGATGAACCCGAAACTGCTGCTGGCCGACGAACCGACCACGGCACTCGATGTCACGACCCAGGCGCAGATCCTGAAGCTGGTGCGCCGGCTGTGTGGCATCCACGGGCACGGCATCCTGTTCGTCACCCATGATTTCGGCGTTGTTGCCGACATCGCCGACCGGGTCGCGGTGATGCAGGAGGGCAGACTGGTCGAGATTGGCCCGGTCGATGACATTCTCCACCGCGCCATCCATCCCTATACCAGACGCCTGGTTGCCGCGGTGCCGCGGTTTGCCGCGGTGGCGCGGGCGCCGATCGACACCGCCCCCAGCCTGCGGATTACCGGTCTGAGCAAATTCTACGGCGCGGTCCGGGCGCTCGACGGCGTGACGCTTGAGGTCGCGGCGGGCAGCACGCTGGCCATCGTCGGCGAGTCCGGCTCGGGCAAGAGTACCCTGGCCAAGGCGATCATCCGCCTGATCGAACCGAGCCAGGGCAGCATCACCATTGGCGGGCACGATTTTGCGACGATCACCGGCAGCGCGCTGGCGCGTCAGCGCCGCCTGATCCAGATCGTGTTCCAGGATCCGTTCGGTTCGCTCAATCCCCATCGCAGCGTCGGTGCGCTGCTGGTCCGCGCCGGCGTTCTGGGGGGGCTCGATCACGATGCTGCGGTGCAACAGGCCCATGACCTGGTCGCCCGGGTCGGCCTCAAGCCCGAGGCTCTGGCGCGCAAACCCCTGGCGTTCTCCGGCGGTCAGCGCCAGCGTATCGGCATCGCGCGGGCCCTGGCCATGCGGCCGTCGATCCTGATCGCCGATGAAAGCGTCTCGGCGCTCGACGTGTCGGTGCAAAAACAGGTCCTTGACCTGCTCGCCGAGATCCAGCGCGAAACCCGGCTGACCATGCTGTTCATCACCCACGACATGCGGGTCGCGGCCCAGATCGCCGACCGGATCCTGGTGATGCGCCGGGGTCGCGTTGTCGAGTACGGCGTCACGCTCACCGTGCTGGCGCGGCCGTCGCATCCTTATACCGCCGAACTGCTCGCGGCGACGCCGGGGCAGGTCTGGGAACAAACCCGCCAGCCGGCCCTGGAGGCCGGTATGCTTATGGGCGGATAAAGGTTACGGCTGGATCTCGGCCATGATCTCCAGCAGACGGCGCAGCGGCAGGTGATTGGTGGTCGCGATGCTGGCCAGGGTCGGTTTTTCGGCATCAATCCGCAGTCCCTTGGCCGTCAGCGCGCCGATCATGTCTTCGGCCGAAACACCCAGCACCGGGGCGACGTCGGCGAGCGGCGCCGCCTGGACCCGGGTGATCAGCTTGCGCAGCGCACCGCCATTTTCCGAAGGCACGATCGTGAACACCGCGGCGACCACGGCGACCAGGGTTCCCGCCATCACCCGGGTCCGATTTTGCCCGAGATAGGTTGCGATGACGCGGCGATGACGCCAGCCATGCAGGATCGCGACGACGACAAACACCAGCCCCAGCCACTCATGCAGCAGCGTGATCGGACCATGGGCGGCGAAAAAGAACAGGATGACCCCGGTGACCGCGACAATCACCGACAGGGCTGCCGTCGCTTGCGTCGCGTATTGGCGCAAAAATTCATCAAACCGATTCTGTGACATGATCAGCCATCCTTCAAAGTGATCGTGGAGCGGATCATGGACCGGAAAGGTTTCAAGACGATCTCGCGAGCATTTCAATGTGAAACCGGGAATGACCGCAGTGAGGTTTGCGCCGGGACCCGCCGGATCGCCGGTCCCTTGCTCGCTACCGCGTGCGGTCATCGCCGCAGCGGGCCTGGACCACGTCCCGGGCGGCGACTGGCTCGCGTCGCTGACAATGAGAGGGTCTCTCGCCACCGTCATGCTCGCGAACGCGGGCATCCAGGACCCAGGCGCCATCGTTCGGAGCTTGCGGCTCTGGGCCCCCGCGTTCGCGAGGGCGACGGTCGCAAATTCGATGACGCACCCCACGAGACCACGCCCCGGGCAGCCAGACCCTTGATGAAGTCCTTGATTCGACAACCCGGCTGACCGCGGACCCCGTTGTTGAGGTCTGCGTTGTTGAGGTTTGCCGATGGTGAGACCCGGCCTCGGCGCGTTGCGCGCGATGCCAGGCGGCGCTCCCCTTTGTCGAACCGCGCCGCTTTTGTTGCTGCGCCGCTCTCATCAATCGCGCTAGGCTGACGCCGCGTCCGTTGAAGACGGGAGAGGTGCATCGGTGGGCAGGCAGCACTTTGAGAGAATCGGGCACCGTCTCGCGCTTGCGAAGAAGGCGCTTCTGATGCGCGTGGCAAAGATGGAAGCGCGCGGCATTCTGGAGGCGGTTCCCGCCGCCGATGGCGGAACCTACCGGGAATATCGCCTCACGGCGCGCGCCCGGGCGCTCCGGATTCTGCTTGACGATGCGATGGCCGGAGGGCGCGGTTGAAGGCGTGAGCGGTCCCCCACCGCGCCCTCCGGATCGTTCTGGTCAGGCCGGGGGTCGCATCCGCGCCCCTCTGATCCCGCCGCGATGCGTCCCGCGGGATCAGAAGGGCCGGCCGCGCGGATCCCGGGTTGCTCAGACGACGGTCAGTTTGACGTCGACATTGTTACGGGTCGCGTTGGAGTAGGGGCACACCTGGTGGGCCTTGGCGACCAGGTCCTCGGCCGCGGCGTGATCCAGGCCGGGCAGGGCGATGTCGAGCGATACCGTGATGCCGAAGCCACCCTCGGCACGCGGGCCGATACCGACCGTCGCGGTGACGCTGGTGTCCGCCGGAACCTTGGGGCCGCCCTGTGAGGCGACGAACTTCATCGCGCCCAGGAAGCAGGCGGAATAGCCGGCGGCGAACAGTTGCTCCGGATTATTGCCCGCACCCCCGGCGCCGCCGAGCTCCTTGGGGGTCGTCAGCTTGACATCGAGCGTGCCGTCAAGGGTGGCGGCATGGCCATCACGGCCGCCGGTGGCGCGGGCGGTGGTGCGATAGAGAACGTTGACAGACATTTTCACGATCCTTCTTCGACATTGGCAAAAAAGGCGCCCGCACATCGGGCGTCGGTGATCGGGGCTTTGTCGCGGCCAGGCGTGCGGCCTGGCGTCCGGGGCCCCGGGAAACGTTCACGTTCGACAGCGCGACCGCGGCGTCGCTGCCCCAGCCGGGACCGGGAGTCGCGGGACCAAAGCGATACATCGGGGATGCGAACCGTTACGACTCTTCCGTGTGCGTCCCGTTTGCTGCCTGGCCTTGGTATCACCGGGGATGCCGGGGCGCCACGGAAAATGAGAAATACCGTCGCCGTCATCGGGCGTCATCCGATCCCCCTCAAACGTTTTTGGTCGTCATATCGTACGCGATTGTTTTGTTGGCGATGTATAGCCTGTTGCGCCGCGCGGTGTCAAGCGCTTGCGATTTGATTGCGTGCGATATAAATTGCGGGTGATCTGCCCTTGAGGTTCATGATGGCCGAAACGCCCGTGCCGCCCGACGTGATGCCGTCGCTGGATGACTTTCTCTGCTTTGCGATCTATGCGACCAGCCACGCGTTCACCCGGGTCTACAAGCCGCTGCTCGATCCGCTGGGCCTGACCTATCCGCAATATCTGGTGATGGTCGCCTTGTGGGAACGCGACGATCAGACGGTCGGCAGCATCGGCGACAAACTCTCACTGGAATCGAGCACATTGACGCCGCTGTTGAAGCGCCTGGAAACCGCGAATTACCTGCGGCGGTCGCGCGATCCGGATGACGAGCGTCAGGTTCGGGTGCAGTTGAGCGACGCCGGCCGGGCGTTGCGCGAGCGGGCGAACGCGATCCCAAATTGCATTCTTGCGGCGTCGGGGATGAGCCTTGGTCAGCTTCAGCGCTTGCAAAGCGAAACAATGGCACTATGCCGGGCGCTGCAGGCCAGCCGGACCGGTTGACGGCGGACAGGGCGACGGCTGCCGGGTGTACGAAATATTCGCGATCGCAAGATCCGGCAGTGCCGACCGTTAATGCATATTTACTGCGAATATTGTTTGAAGATTTCTTTTTAGGGTTATTCATCTAATTCTTGTTTTGCGCCTGATAATGATTATCATTGTTTCGGCTATGGATCGCGCGCCCGGGCCTGGGCGAAGGGAATGTGCAGATGTCGGTTTCGTTTTCGACCACCGATGCGTCGGCGGGGGCTGCAACGATGCTGCGATTGGGGACGTGCCGCAAAGGCTGGCGAGGCTCGATCGTCGGGCTGGCGCAGGCCGGCGATGGCGGCATGGCCTGGCCCGAACTGGAACGCCGTCTGCTGGAAATGGGCTTCGTTGAGGGAGCGGCCGTTGAGGTCCTCCATGAGGGCCCGATCCACGGGGACCCGATCGCGGTCCGGCTCGACGACACCACGATCGCGATCCGCCGCCGCGATGCCAACGCGATCATCGTTGTCGGGAAAGAATAAGCACGATGTCATCTGCGACAGTGATGTCAGGGATCGCTCTGGTCGGTTGCCCCAACTGCGGCAAGACCGCCCTGTTCAATGCGTTGACCGGCAGTCGGCAAAAGGTTGCCAATTATGCCGGGGTCACCGTCGAACGCAAGGAAGGCCGGCTGATTACCCCGGGAGGCCGGACCGTCCGCGTGCTCGATCTGCCGGGAACCTATTCGCTACGCGGCCGCAGCCCGGACGAGGCGGTGACCCGCGATGTCGTATTGGGGCGCCTGGACGGTGAAATGCTGCCCGACGTTCTGGTCTGCGTCGCCGATGCGACGAATCTCCGGCTGTTTCTGCGCCTGGTCCTGGAACTGAAGTCACTCAACCGGCCGCTGATCCTGGCCCTCAACATGATCGACATTGCGCGGCGCCAGGGCTGCGAGATCGATGTCGAGCGGCTGTCGGTCGAGCTGGGTATCCCGGTGGTTCCGACGATTGCCGTGCGCAAGGGCGGGATAGACGGATTGCTTGCGGCGATCGATCGCCATACCGGCGATGTTGCCGTCGCCGCATCCGCACCGGCGGCGGGCTGGCGCGAGCCCAAGGCCGCGGAGATCCGCGCCGCCCACCGCGAAGCCGACCGGATCCTCAAGGCCTGCGCCTTTCGGCCCGGTGACGAGAAGCTGACAGGGCGGCTCGACAAGGTGCTGCTGCATCCGGTGTTCGGCCTGCTGATCCTGTTGACGGTGCTGTTCCTGATGTTCCAGGCGGTGTTTGCCTGGGCGACGCCTCTGATGGACGGCATTACCGCACTGTTCGACCTGTTGGCGCGTCAGGTTCAGACCCTGATGCCCGATACTCTGTTGCGCAGTCTGCTGACCGATGGTGTGATCGCCGGCGTTGGCAGCGTCCTGGTGTTTCTGCCGCAGATCACGATCCTGTTCCTGTTCATCATCCTGCTCGAGGATTTTGGCTACATGGCGCGCGCGGCGTTCCTGATGGATCGCCTGATGGGCGGGGCGGGTTTGCATGGCCGCGCCTTCATTCCACTGCTGTCGAGTTTTGCCTGCGCCATTCCCGGGGTCATGGCCGCCCGGGTCATCGAAAACCCGCGCGACCGCCTGACGACGATTCTGGTCGCGCCCTTGATGACCTGTTCGGCCCGGATCCCGGTGTACACGCTGATTGTCTCGGCTTTTGTGCCTCATCGCGCGGTCTGGGGCGGCATGGGGCTGCAGGGGCTGGTGATGTTCGGGCTCTATGCCGTCGGCATCGTATCGGCGTTGCTGGTGGCCTGGGTGTTGAAGCGCCTGGTGTGGCGCCAGGTTGCCGAGCCGTTCCTGATGGAGCTGCCGTCTTACAAATGGCCCCGGGCCAGCAATATTCTGCTCAGCCTGTGGCAGCGGGTGTCGGCGTTCCTCCATCGTGCCGGCACCATCATCCTGGCGATGATGGTACTGATCTGGTTCCTCAGCTCGTTCCCGCAGGCACCGGCGGATGCGGTGGAGCCGGCGATCAACTATTCGATCGCCGGGATCGTTGGCCACGCGCTGGTCGGGTTCTTTGCGCCGATCGGCTTTAACTGGCAGATCGTTGTCGCGCTGATCCCGGGCATGGCGGCGCGCGAGGTGGCGGTCGGGGCGCTGGCGACGGTCTATGCGCTCAGCGCGACCGGGGAGGAGGCGGGCGCCGCCTTGCAGCCGATTCTTGCGGCGCAATGGTCACTGCCGACGGCCCTGGCCTTGCTGGCCTGGTACGTGTTCGCGCCGCAATGCGCCTCGACGCTGGCGGTGGTGCGCCGCGAAACCAATTCCTGGCGCTGGCCGGTGGTGATGTTCCTCTACATGACGGCGATGGCCTATGGCGCGGCCTTTATGGTCTTTCGTGTCGCCACGGCATTGATGTGAACCCGGGTGGCCCCGGGTGGCGAGATCCTTCTCAGTAGGGTCGGCCGCTGGCACGGGTCCAGAGGCCGGCGGATTCGGGGGCCGGATGTTCCAGATAGGGGATGTATTGGCGGTCTTCGCCCAGGATGTGCTGGATCAGCCAGTTGTAGATCAATTCGTGCAGGCGGGCGGCATCAATGTTACGGCCATGTTCGACATCTGACTTCAGGTTGAAGACGATGTCGTACATCCGGTCGTGCAATTCCTTATGGCGGCGCCAATCCGGATAGCCGGCCTTCTTCATCGCCTGTTCTTCTTCACTGAAGTGGACCAGGACGAAGTCCTCCAGCTTTGCCAGCACGGCATTGACCTCGTCATCATGACCGGTGGATCCGATCAGGGGCTGCAGACGCTTCAGGCAATCGATGATCATCTGATGGTGCCCGTCCAGAACCTCCGAGCCCACCGACATGTCCTTGGTCCATTCGACGACGTTCATGACTCCCCCGTGCGGCCCCGGCGCCAATGGCGGCCGAGGCCCGTTGTGCAATCACAGTGGCGGCGCCTTCATCCGCCCATCAGAACCCGGAGATGCGCGGCGACGCAAGCGGCCAGGGCCCGGGTATCGTAGCCGCCTTCCAGCAGCGAGACCAATCGTTGATCGCAGCATTCGGTCGCGATCGCCACCAGCCGCCGGGTCATCCACTCGAAATCAGCGACTTGCAGCCGCAGATGGGCCATCGGGTCCGCGGCATGGCCGTCGAACCCCGCGGAAACCACGATCAATTCCGGGGCGAAGCGGCGCAGCGCCGGCAGGATGATTCGGTCATAGGCGTCGCGGAAGATCGGCGAACCGGCGCCCGGGTCCAGCGGGACATTGACCACCGTGGCGCCGCCGACACCCCCGGTTTCCCGCGCGGTGCCGGTGTAGGGGAAGGCGTCGCGCTGATGGGTCGACGCATAGAACATGCCGGGCTGGTCCCACAGGATCTGCTGGGTGCCGTTGCCGTGATGGACATCGAAATCGACGACGGCGACGCGTTGCAACCCATGGGCGTCGCGGGCATGCAGCGCGGCGATCGCGGCGTTGGAAAACAGGCAGAACCCCATCGCCGTGGCGCGCTCGGCATGATGGCCCGGCGGGCGCACCGCGCAAAAGCTGTTGCGGCAGCGCCGCGCCATGACCTCGTCAACGGCGGCACAGCCGGCGCCCGCGGCGCGCAACGCGGCTTCGGCGGATCCGGCCGAGATGACGGTGTCGGGGTCGAGCTCGCGGATGCTGCCGTCGGCGGGCACCGGTGTCAGGATGTGATCGATATGCCCCTGTGAATGCGCCCGCAGCAACTGTTCCGGGGTGGCGCGCGGCGCCTCGTCCCGATCGAGATAGAAAAAATCCTCATGCTCCAGAATATGCATGATCGCCCGGAGACGGTCGGCGGATTCGGGATGGAAATCGCCGGTGTCGTGCTGCAGGCAGGCGCGATGGGTGATCAGCAGGGTCGTCATCGGTGGTTCTGGGCCTCCCTGGCATCCGTTCTTTTTTGCGGTCCGGGTTGCTCCCGGATCCGGTTCCACCGTCTCCATGCCCTTGCGAGGCGGTCTGGTCTTGGAAAAGTTCAAAATTATAGACAGGGCCCTGGACGGGAACAAGTCCGGAGCGTGACAGTTCGGAGCGTGTCAGTCCGGAGCGTATCACCCCTGGTATTCAGCCAGGGTCCCGGTCGGTTGGTTTCGGCGGATCTTCATCATCGCGGTTCACCAGGGCCAACCGCCTTGCGGCCCGTTCCGACACCACCGTTTCCCAAATGATCTTCACCATCTTAAGCGGCAACACGCCATATTCGAAGCATCCCGGCTTGCCGGGCACCTGCCGCATGTCCGGCGTCGGTCCGCTATCGACATTGGCCTCGTTCAGAATGATCCAGGAGCGCCGATCGACATCGAGGCCGAGATGGATCTTGACCGCCATCGGTATTTCGACGGCCGGCGTTGACGATTCCAGAGCCTGTGTGGTGATCGGCGCGATCAGAATCCTTTGACCGCCGTCAACCGCGCTGACCGCCAGCGCGACGCAACAAACCGGCCGTTCCTTTTCCCCGATGTCACGGCCGGCGAGCGACTGTCTTTTCCAGACATATTCGTAGCGGAAGACGAGGCCAGGCCGCACCCTCGGCAGCGGCATTCGGTCACTCTTCCATCAAGTGGTCGAGCGCAGCCTGTTCGGCGTCATCGTAGGGTTCGGACATTGCCAGGATAAATTCTTCGGGAACCTCCTCCATGGCGATCACCATCTTGTCGCGGCGTTTCAGCCTTTCGAATTCGTCGATCGACATCATCACGAGGCGATCGCGGCCGTGGTAGCTGATCACCACGGGTTCCCGCATCGCCGCTTCCTGGACTTCCGCGACCTTGCGCTGAAGATCATAAGAGCCAAACCGCAACATGCCACATCTCCATAAACCATGTATATCATGTGGTGGCGATGGTGGTCTGTCAATGCGGTTGTCAGAAACATGCGGTTGTTGACGGACGGCTTGACGATCTTGAGCGCGTTGTTGGCGCTGCGAGGGGCTCAGCGCGTGATCTGGCGCTTGTTGACCCGGCGCGCGATCGCCTCGCCCAGGGACTGGATCAGTTGGACCAGCAGGATCAGGACGATCACGACGGCGGCCATGACGTCAGGCAGAAAGCGCTGATAGCCGTAACGAATGCCCAGGTCACCGAGACCACCGCCGCCCACAGCGCCAACCATCGCCGAATAGCCGACCAGGCTGACCGCGGCCAGGGTCAGGCCCAGCACGATCGCCGGCAGGGCTTCGGGCAGCAGAACCCTGCCAATGATCTGCAGCGGCGTGGCGCCCATGGCCTGGGCCGCCTCGATCAGGCCGGGTTCGACGGCACGGATGGCGGCCTCGACAATCCGGGCGATGAAGGGGGCCGCGGCCACGGTCAGCGGGACGATCGCCGCGTTGGTGCCGATCGACGTGCCGGTGATCAGCCGGGTAAAAGGGATGATCGCGACAACCAGGATGATGAACGGTGTCGAGCGGGTCGCATTGATGATCACGCCACCGATCCGGTTGAAGGTCCAGCATTGCAGCAGCTCGCCGCGGCCCGTCGTTGCCAGCAGCAGGCCGATCGGGGTGCCGATCACCGTACCGAGCACGCCGGAAACGGCCACCATCCACAGAGTCTGGAGCAGCGAATCAAACAGCAATGACAGGATTTGCGGCGACATAACCAAGAACCTCAAGGCCGAGCTGATTGCGGGTCAGGAATTGTTCGATTGCGGTCCGTTGCGACGGGTCGGCCCGGGTGGCCACCACCAGGATCCCGAACGGCTCATCGCGGATATAGTCGATCTGACCGTGGAGAATATTGAGGTCGACGCCCAGCGTGCGGCTCAGCATGCTGATGACCGGGTCGGTCGCGGTGTTCCCGGTGAAGGTGATACGCAGCACTGTCTGATCGCCATCCTGCGGCTGATCGCGCAGCAGGCGTTGGAGATGCTCGGGCAGGGCGCGCCCCATGACCTGGTCGATGAAGGACCGCGTGATCGGGCTTTCCGACCGGGTGAAAATGTCGAACACCGTGCCCTGCTCGATGATCCGCCCGGCCTCGATGACGGCAACGCGGTGGCAGATCTCGCGGATCACCGGCATTTCATGGGTGATCAGCACGATGGTCAGGCCGAGCTTGGCATTGATGTCGGCCAGCAGGCGCAGGATCGCGCGCGTGGTTTCGGGATCAAGAGCGGAGGTCGCCTCGTCACACAGCAGGACCTTGGGGCCGCTGGCCAGGGCGCGGGCAATACCCACCCGCTGTTTTTGTCCGCCGGACAGTTCGGCGGGATAGCGGTCGCGCAGCGCCGTCAACCCGACCAGGTCAAGCAATGCCGCGACCCGCGCGCCGATCTGAGCGCGCGGCGTGCCGGCCAGTTGCAGCGGCAGGGCGACATTAGCGAACACCGTGCGCGACGACAGCAGATTGAAGTGCTGAAAGATCATGCCGATATGGCGCCGTGCCGCGCGCAGGTCGGTGGCGTTGAGCCGCGCCATGTCGACACCGTCGACCAGGACCCGGCCCGCCGTTGGCCGTTCCAGCATGTTGATGACGCGCAACAGCGTGCTTTTTCCCGCACCGCTGCGCCCAATGATGCCGAAGATCTCACCGGCGTTGATGGTCAGGTCGATCCCGTCCAGGGCCCGCACCGCATCACCGGTGGTCCGGGTACTGAATCGTTTCTCGATCTGCTGGAGTTCGATCATCCGTGCCCTCGGAAAGAAGAACCCGCCATCTCACCCCGGGCGACGCGGCATCGGCGGCCGGGGGATCATGGCGGGCATCAGCGTCATTCGTTGCTGGTGAATTCTCCTATAGTACATCCATTATAGTGTCAAAGAGTTTTGACAACCCGCAAGGCTTGCGCGGATTACGCGGCGAGGCCCATCGCGGCGATGTCGCCGTCTGCGGTGCCGATCGGGCTGATCGCGAACAGATCGACCAGAACCTTCAGCACCGCCGGGGTGACAAACGCCGGCAGGCTGGGCCCGAGCCGGATATTGCGGACGCCCAGATGCAGCAGTGCCAGCAGGACCGTGACCGCCTTCTGCTCGTACCAGGACAGAAGCAGCGACAACGGCAGTTCATTGATACCGACGCCAAAGGCCTCGGCCAGCGCCTGGGCCACCTTGATCGCCGAATAGCTGTCGTTGCACTGACCCAGGTCGAGCAGCCGGGGCAGGCCGGCGACGGTTCCGTAATCAGGACCCAGGACGCGGAACTTGCCACAGCCCAGGGTCAGAATCATGGTATCCGGCGGCAACTGTGCCGCGACGTCGGTGTAGTAGGAGCGGCCCTGTTCCACGCCATCGCAACCGCCGATCAGGACAAAGCGTCGGATCGCGCCGGATTTCACGGCGTCAATCACCGTGCCGGCGACATTGAGCACCGCGTGATGACCAAAGCCGACCAGATGTTCCGCTGCCGGGGCCGCGGCATCGGCGGCGGTGAAGCCGGCGGCGTGCCGGGCGGCCTCGATCACCGGGGTGAAGTCGTGATCAGCGATGTGGCGGATGCCGGGCCAGCCGACCAGGCCCGAGGTGAACAGGCGGTCACGGTAGGCTGATTGCGGTGCCTGAATGCAGTTGGTCGTCATCAGGATCGCACCCGGGAAGGCGGCGAACTCGCTGCGCTGGCGCTGCCACGCGCCGCCGAAATGACCGGCGAGATGGGGATGCTTGTTGAGCGCGGGATAGCCATGGGCCGGCAGCATTTCGCCATGGGTATAGACATTGATCCCGGTGCCCGCGGTCTGGGTCAACAGGATCTCAAGGTCCTTGAGGTCATGGCCGGAGACCAGGATCGCCTTGCCGGCAATCGGTCCCATGCGCACCGGCGTCGGTTCCGGATTGCCATAGGCGCCGGTGTTGGCGGCGTCGAGGAGTTCGAGCGTGGTCAGGGCCACCGCCCCGCAGCGCATCACGCGATCAAGCAGGGCTTCGGTCGTCGGTGCCGCTTCGGCCAGTTCGGTCAGGGAGTCGTAAATGAAGTCGATGATCGCCGGGTCTTCGCGGCCCAGCGTCCGGGCATGGCAGGCGTAGGCGGCGATCCCTTTGATGCCGTAGGTCAGCAGTTCCTGAAGCCCGACAATGTCGGCGCCGAGGCGGGCGCTGCGCAGGGCGATCGACACCGCCTCGCCCTGGGCCACCAGGCCGGCACGGTCGGCGGCGGGTTGCCAAAGCGCGGGACCATCGGGCATTGCCGGGGTTTGCCCGCCGCCCTGGGCCGCGGCGACATAGCGTTCGCGCGCGCCGGTGCGCAGCGTCACGGCCTGCGACACCAGGGCCGCGATCCGATCGGGATCGAAATCCACGTTGGTGACCGTGGCGAACAGGGCATCCAGGGTAAAGGCGTCGAGTTCGGGGCAGCGGACACCGAGCCCTGCCAGGCGATGACCGTATTGCGCGATGCCCTGAACGGCATGGAGCAGCAGATCCTGGAGTGCTGCGGTCTGCGGGTCTTTGCCGCAGGTTCCCTGGACGGTACAACCGGTGCCATGGGCTGTCTGTTCACACTGATAACAGAACATGAAGCATCCTCCTGATGATTGTGGCCCGATGATTGCGGACTGTTGTGAGCATCAGGTTGCGCGGTCGGCAATAACCCTGCCTTGACCATGGTCAAGCGGTTGCCGTTCCCCTGGCACGGCCAGCGGATTTTGAGCTAGATTGGGGCATGACGATCCGGATCACCCATAGCATCGCGCTCGACGACGATGAAATCGAAGAGAGCTTCATCCGGGCGTCGGGGCCGGGCGGCCAGCATGTCAACAAGACTGAAACCGCGGTTCAGTTGCGCTTTGACGTGCGTCATTCGCCGTCCTTGCCGGACGGCGTCCGCCGGCGCCTGGAGCGATTGGCGGGAAGTCGCCTGACGCTGGACGGCGTGCTGATTCTGGTTGCCGATCGCCACCGCTCGCAGCACCGCAATCGCCTGGACGCGCTCGACCGCCTGGTCGAACTGATCCGGGAGGCCTCGGTTGCCCCGGTGGCGCGCCGGCCGACGCGACCCACTCTGGGATCGAAGCAGCGCCGGCTTGAGGAGAAGTCGCGACGGGGTCAGATCAAACGGGGACGGACCGACCGGGCCGAGGATTAGCGGGCCTCGTCACCGGCCCGGTCAGGTACTCTCCCGTTCGATGATCTGAAAGCCGACATCGATCGTTTTTTCAGCAACCCGTTCGCCGGCAAGGCGGGCCAGAATGAGCTCGGCGGCGAGGCGCCCGACGGCAAAGCGGTCGATGCGCACGGTGGTCAGTGCCGGAACCGTGAAGGCGGCGAAATCAAGATCACCAAATCCGACCACGGCGATGTCGCCGGGCACCGATAAACCGCGGGCCTGCGCCTCGAGAAGGACGCCATGGGCCAGAGCATCCGAACTGCAGAAGATGGCGCCCTGTGTGAAGCCCTCGCCCAGCAGCTTGCCGAGGCCGTCGCGACCCATCCATAAATTGGTCGGTGCCGGTGTCGTGATCGAGGCGACATCGGTCACGCCCAATTCCGTCAGGGTCGCCAGATAGCTTCGCCACCGGATCTTGGCACGCTCGTCTTCGGCGCCGATCACCGCAAACCGCCGATATCCTTTGTCAAACAGGAATTGGGCGGTGTCCCGTCCGACCCGGGCGTGGGAAAAACCGACCGCCATGTCGATCGGCCTGGTTGACAGATCCCAGGTTTCGACAATCGGTATCTTCGCCCCGCGCAGACGCCGTCGGCTCTGCGCCGAGTGGCTGGTGCCGGTCAGGAAAAGGGCATCGGGACGTCGGCTGAGAATGGCGTTGATCAATCCCTCTTCACGGGCTGCCGGATAGCCGGATAGGCCCAGCAGCATCTGGTACCCAGCGATCTCCAACCGGTCGGTCAAGGATTGGATGCAGGCGGCGAAAATCGAGCCGCTGATGGTCGGAACGATCGCCGCGACCAGTTTCGTTCGCGTGGTTGCCAAACCCCCGGCAAGCAGATTGGGGACATAGCCGGTGCGGGCGATGGCCTTGCGCACCGTCTCGACCGTTTCCGCTGCCACCGTCTCGGGACGATTGAGCACGCGTGAGACCGTCATCGCCGAGACACCCGCCAATTTCGCGACATCGCTGAGGGTTACGGTTCCCCGGGACGGCCGCGCACCCCGGGGGCTGGCGTTCTCGGGGGATGTCGCGCTGTCTTTAGCCCGCTGGCGGGACATTGGAGAAGAGGGCGTTGGCGGCAAAACAGCATCCTGACTGAGCGCTCATGATTTTCGATTGATCCGGACCCGCAATCGACAGGCCCAAGTCTCGTGCTTTTGTCCCGTTCGGAGCCTGCACGATAGCCTGCGGCAAATTTTTTGCAAGTCGCCCTTGCCAAAGGACGATGTTAGCGGTAACACTGAGAGCAGGCAATGTTAACGCTAACATGCGGAGGTCAGATTTGGCGGTACAAGCCGCCCGCATCGCCGCAGATGTCGGCGCTCAAAAAATAAAAATCAGACAAATGTCGAAGTGGTTGTAACATTTCGACAATGATCTGGAGGGAGCTCATGAAGAAAAATTCCCGAATTCCAGGTGTACCGCGCCTTTCCGCCACAGTGTTCGGCCTTGCCGAAGGGGACGGGGCACAAGCTCTTCTTCACGTCATGGTCAATGGCAAGGCTCCTCATGCGTCGACGCGGAGGGGCGGCGAGATGACCGTGCTTGCGACCGAGACTCAGCGGCGGAGGATCAGGGTCAATCCGACCGACCCCGATCGCATGGCCGCGGGTCGAACGTCGGACCGTGATCTGGTCGAAAAAGACGCAAGAGCGGCGCGAAGCATCGATCTGTCATAATAGTCACCTTGGGTGTTGGTGACCGTTTGGCAGAAAAAGAGCATCGAAGATGCTCATGGTGGCAGTACCACAGTTTCGGACACTGTCGTCGAAAAAAGAAATATTTGGAGGTTACGATGGAAGTGAACAGGAATCCTTTCAAAATCGCCCGAAGTGCCAACGCTACGGCGGCCAGGCATTTCCTTTGCGTGCTCCATGCTGAGAGACGAGGTCGGATCCACCGGTGATTTCGATCGAAGATGTGTCAATCCCTGCCTCCCGTTGCCAACGCGGCAGGTTGAATCGACATCTTCCGGCAATCGCCACCGCCTTCACGGAGTTTGTGCATCCCGCGCAGTTGCAATGATCTTCCTATCCGGCTAAGGCAGGTGCGGCTACCATTGCGGGAATACGCGGATTTCGGATAGCACCACTGTCCATAGCCCCGGCGACAATCTGATCGTAGGTGATTGTGGCGCATTCAACGGCGCGGCGAATGAGATAGGGGGCAATGCCGGCGGGGAGATTTCGCCGGTTGAAGCGATAGGCCCATTCCCGGAGGTAACGCGGG